>CAWGPA010000009.1:0-678809 GCA_963824325.1 uncultured Acidobacteriaceae bacterium
CTCTCCTTCCGCAAGAAGCTGATGGCTTCCCTGCTCTACCCCTGCCTGCTGGTCACGATGGTGATCGCGTTGTTCATCTTCCTGATCAGTTTCGTGGTGCCACGCTTTGCCATGCTTTACGACCAGCTGGGCACCAACCTGCCGGCGGCGACGCGCATGCTGTTGGCGGTGGGGAATAATTTTCAGCATTACATTTTGTGGCTGCTGGCCGGCATCGCCATCATCGTCTACGGGCTCTACCGTTATAGCCAGACCACGGCCGGCACAGCACGCATCGATCGCATGCGCATTGGTATGCCGGTTTTCGGCAATATCTGGCGCAAGTACCAGGTCGCGCTCTTTGTGCGCACGCTTTCCAGCCTCCTGGTCGGTGGGCTGCCGCCCGTGCCCTCGCTCGAAACCGCGGCCCGCTCTATCTCTAGCGACACCATTGCCAAGGCCGTGATGGCCTCCGTGGGCACCGTGCGCGAAGGAAAGAGCCTGGCCCAGAGCCTGGAAAAAACTGGCGTCTTCCCTGACCTAGCGGTGGAAATGATTGACGTCGGCGAATCGACGGGAGCTTTGCCGCAAATGCTCAACTCGGTTGCCGAGTTTTTTGAAGAAGACGTACAGACGGCGCTGACCGCCGCGCTGGCTCTGATTGAGCCCGCTATCCTGATCGTGATGGGCTCAGTCGTGGTCGTCATCCTGATCGCCCTTTATCTGCCCATCTTCTCCCTGGGTCAAGCAAGCACCATGGGAGGCCATTGAGGGGGCCTGCCTCCGCTTTGTCCATTTTTGCCGTTAGGAGTTTCGTATGGCCGACAGCACCGCCCTTCTCACTACCGTCGTTCCAGAATCGGACGAGAGCTCGCGCGCCCAGGCTCTGGCCCATCGCTACCGCTGTGAGTTCGTCGACCTGAAGAACTTTCGCATTCAGCACGAGCTCTTCCGCAGCGTGCCCGTGGACATGATGTTCCGCTACAACTTCGTGCCCCTGGAGCAGATGGAAGACCGCCTGGTGATCGCGGTCAGCGATCCCAGCCGGCTCATGATCCTGGACGAGATCAGCGGCCTGCTGGGACAACGAATCACCACCCGCGTCGCTACCCTCTCTCAGATCACCGACCTGCTCAAAAAGACAGAGCAGTCGCAGCGCGTGCTCGACGAAGCGTCCGAGGGGCTCACGTTCGACGTGATCTCAGCCGAAGACAATCCCGATGAGAACATCTCGATCGAGAAGCTTACCTCCGAGGAGGACATCAGCCCCATCATCCGGCTGGTGGATACCACCATCTTCACAGCACTGGAGCGCCGCGCCTCCGACATTCACCTGGAAACCTATGATGACTCGCTGGTGGTGAAGTACCGCATCGACGGCGTACTGCAGGCAGCCATGGCGCCAATCGCGCGCGAGCATCACTCTACCATCCTGTCCCGCATCAAGGTCATGAGTGAACTGGACATCGCCGAGCGCCGCGTGCCCCAGGACGGCCGCTTCCGTGTTCGCTACAAAGGGCGCCTGATCGACTTCCGCGTTTCCATCATGCCCACCGTGCACGGCGAAAACGCTGTGCTCCGCGTGCTCGATAAGGAGT
Organism: uncultured Acidobacteriaceae bacterium; assembly: GCA_963824325.1. GTDB lineage: Bacteria > Acidobacteriota > Terriglobia > Terriglobales > Acidobacteriaceae > PALSA-350. The sequence goes on from CAWGPA010000009.1 coordinate 1,578, forward strand.
CGATGAGCGAGAAGTTCCGCAAGCTCACCCTCGACGTGGTGGGTTTTGGAGAGGAAGATCTGCGCCGCTTCCGGCGCTATATCCGCGAGCCCTACGGCATGGTGCTGGTCACCGGCCCCACCGGCTCCGGCAAGACGACGACCCTCTATGCCGCGCTCAATGAAATCAAGAGCGACGAGGACAAGATCATCACCATCGAAGACCCGGTGGAGTATCAGATTCGCGGCATCACGCAGATCCCGGTAAACGAGAAGAAGGGACTTACCTTCGCCCGCGGCTTGCGCTCCATCCTGCGCCACGATCCGGACAAGATCCTGGTGGGCGAAATCCGCGACCAGGAGACGGCGCAGATCGCCATCAACTCCGCGCTGACGGGCCACCTGGTGTTCACCACGGTCCACGCCAATAACGTCGTCGACGTGCTTGGGCGTTTTCTCAACATGGGCGTGGAAGCGTACAACTTTGTATCCGCGCTCAATTGCATTCTGGCCCAGCGGCTGGTGCGTACCATTTGCGAATACTGCAAACGCCCGGTGCGCTACGACGATGAGTTCCTGCGCAACAGTGGACTGGACCCCGAACTGTGGCGCAGTTTTGACTTCTTTGAGGGCGCAGGGTGCATCGAGTGTGCGGGCACCGGTTATCGCGGCCGAACCGCCATTCACGAGCTGCTGGAACTGAACGATCCCATTCGAGAGATTATTTTGGAGAAGAAACCCGCCTCCGAGGTGCGCAAGCTGGCCCAGCAGCAAGGCATGCAGTTCCTCCGCGAATCGGCGGTGGACCGCGCCAGCCGCGGCTTGACGACACTTAAGGAAATCAACAAGGTCACCTTTATCGAGGCCTTCCGCTAGACATGCTTTCCAATATCGCCAATCGTATCTTCCCCTCCGAAGCCGACGCGCTGCGTCCGCGCCTGGCCTGTGAGATCACCAGCGCCGGCGTAGTTGCGGGCCGTCCTGGCGACGGGGAACAGGAGATTGTTTCTTCGTTTGCCCCCTTGCGCCCGGGGGTGCTTGCCGCCGGGCTGAAACCACCCAACTTCACCGATCGGGCCGCCGTGGCCGGCGCACTGCGTCAGGCCCTTAACGAGATCAGCCTTAAAGAGAGCCAGATCACGGTCGTAATTCCCGACGCTGCCGTTCGCGTGCTGCTGCTGGACTTCGACCTGTTGCCCGCGAAGCTCGCGGAAGCTCTGCCCATTATTCGTTTTCGTTTGCGCAAGCTGGTCCCGTTTGAGGTGGAAGATGCCGCCGTCAGCTACCAGGTCATGCCTGGCAAGCCTGGGCTGGTGCGGGTGATCGTCGCCGTTTCCCCGGCCGCGGTCCTGGCGGAGTATGAAAGCGCCGTACGCGAAGCGGGGTACGAGCCGGGAGTAGTCTTGCCCAGTACCCTGGCTGCACTGGCCGCGGTCAGCAGCGAGGAGCCGTCGCTGGTGATCAACCGCAACGGCACCTCGGTCACTACCGCCATTACGCGAAAGAATGAGCTGTTACTGCACCGCACGCTTGAACTCACGGAGAAAGAATTACTGCCCGAGGCGAACTCTCTTCACGCCGCCGATGAACTGCAGCAATCGGTAAGTGTTGCGGTGGCTTATTTTGAGGATACGCTGGAATCGCCACCGCGGCAGTTGCTATCCTGCGGTCTTGGCGGCCCGGAGGAGCTTATCCGCCTGCTGGGCGATGAGAGCATCCCGGTGCGCGACGTCGTGCCTACGCCCTACAAGAGCAAGGCGATGCCTGGCGGCATCCTGGCCGGGGTAGTGGGAGCGCTCGCCAACTGATGCGCGTCCAACTCAATCTCGCTTCCCGTCCGTTCGTCGAGCTCGGGCCCCTTTACCTGCGGCTGCGGATCCTGATCGCCCTGTTGGCGTTGATCGCGGCGCCGCTTTGGTTCTTGCTGGCCACGGAAAAGCGCAAAGCAGCCGATGCCCATGCGCGGCTGGCGGCGGTGGAGCAGAAGATCCAGGCTATCGAGTCTCAGCGGCAGGCCTTTCAGATGCAGATGCAGGAGCCAAAAAACGCCGCGGTATTATCGCAATCGCAGTTTCTTAACCACGTCTTTGCCGAGAAAGCCTTCTCCTGGACGGCGGTCATGATGGATCTGGAAAACGTGCTGCCCAGCGGGGTGCAGGTAATGAACATCGAGCCGGTGATCACCCGCGAGGGCAAAGTCACCATTCGCCTGCGCGTGAGCGGCGCCCACGATCGCGGCGTCGACCTGGTCCGCAACCTGGAACACTCGCACCGTTTTCTTTCCCCCCGCGTGGCCCGGGAGACGGCGGAGAGCAACCAGAATGGGCGGCAGGTGGAACAGGTGAGCGCCACTTCCAATGTGAACTTTGATCTGCTGGCGGAATACAATCCGCTGCCCGAGATTGCCGAAAAGCCGGCTGCGGCGAAGCAAAAGGATAAGAGCCCAACAAGCGGAACCAAGCGGCCTAAGGCCCCCCGGGGTGCTGCTGGAAAAGCCCCCCGTAAACCGGGGGCCGCCAAGGTGGCGACACCATGAAGAAATTCAGCGGCAACCTGTTCAGCTTACTCAACCTGCATATCGCCGGGGTGGCGCTGTTGTTGATCCTCAACCTGGTTCTTGGGGTGCGCTTTTTTCTTGCCTGGAATACCCTGCGCGCCGCCGGCCCCGAGCAGATGCAGCAGCGCCAGACCGCCTATCGTGCGCTCCAACTGGAGATGAGCCCGTTGCGCGGATTACCGCAAAAGGTCGACCTTTCGCGGACTCAGGCTGACGACTTCTATGCCGCGCGCTTTCCCGCTGCATACTCCACCATCTCCTCAACGATCCACGACCTGGAAACGAAGAATTCTGTCCGCCTTACCAACCTCGCCTACAGTCCGAGGCCCGCGATCCGGGGGGTGATTGAGCTCCGTCTGGATGCCAGCCTCACCGGAGAGTACGCACCGCTCATGCACTATATCAATGGGCTGGAGCGCAGCAAGACCTTCTTCCTGATCACCGGGCTCACGCTGACCGGGCAACAGGGCGGCCTGGTGAATCTGCGATTGAAACTCAATACTTATCTTCGTGCCAGCGACCTGAAGCAGCTTCCTCCGCCCACCCAGGGAGACGAAGGCCCACCGGCCGGTGAGGAGGACGCCCGCTAATGGCCCTCAAAGTCGGCACGGAAGATAAAAAAAAGGTATACATCGCCAGCGGCCTCGGCTTGGTCATGCTGATCTTGTTGGTGCGTTTCCTGTGGCAGACCTTCGGCCCTTCGCCATCCCCCGAGCCGGCTCCCCCCACGGTTGTCACAGCGCCGCGTCCCGCAACCGCGCCTTCGGAGGGCGGGATGCCGCAAGAGAACACCACCGCGGGCGCTTACGCACACCCGGCGGCAAAGATCGGCGGCTTAGCCTCACTCGACCCTACGTTGCACCCGGAGATCATGCGTCAGGCCGAGTCGCTCGAGTACACAGGCAAAGGGAGAAACATCTTCTCCATGTTCTCGGCGCCGACGGAAATACCCAAACCGATCGCCCCCATCCGCAATGCACACGTCGATACCGGTCCTCCACCGCCCCCACCACCACCGCCTATCAATCTCGGGTTCTATGGATATGCGGCAGAGAAGACGGGGCAAAAGCAAGTCTTCCTGCTGCACGGCGATGATATCTTTATCGCCTCGGAAGGGGATGTTGTCGACCGGCGCTATCGGGTGGTGAAGATCGGCACCGCCTCGGTCCAGGTCGAAGACATTCCTTACCACAACACACAAACTTTACCGCTACGCCAATGAAGCTGAGACCCAACTCGAGCTCTGCGCACCACCTTCGAAACCAGGAAGGATTTCTCCTGCTGGGCGTGCTTTTCATGGTCCTGCTGATCACCATTGCCTTGGCCATAGCAGCGCCCAAGATAGCTGAATCCATCCGCCGCGATAAAGAAGAAGAGACCATACACCGCGGCAAGCAATATGCCCGGGCCATCCACATGTACTACGCCAAGTACAACCGTTATCCCAATAGCATCGACCAGCTAATGAAGACGGACAATGTGCGTTTTCTGCGCAAGCGGTACCTCGACCCCATGACCGGGAAGGACGACTGGCGCATCATCCACCTGGGTGAGGCCAAGGTTCCGGCAATGGGTTTGTTCGGTCAAACAATGCAGAGCGGCATTACGCCTACCGGGATGACGAACGGTGCGGGCGGCGCCTCGAGCAACGGGTTCGGTTCCTCTTCGTCCTTTGGCTCTAACGGGTCTTCGCCGGGGGGCGCCAATTCGGCGTTCGGGTCTTCGGGATCTGCCTTCGGTAACAACAACGGTTCGTCGTTAGGTTCTTCCTCCTCATCCTTTGGAAGCACCGGGTCGGCTTTCGGCAACAGCGGCTCATCCACTGCGACCACCGGAGGCACCGACTCCGGTAGTGGCACCAGCTCCAGCTCCGGTATTAGTTTCGGCTCCAGCCCTGGCAGTGGCACCGGCAGTGGCTTCGGTTCCAGCACTGGCAGTGGGTTTGGTTCGTCTCCTGGCATCGGCGGTACGACTACGACAGGTGGAATGGGCACCACAAATCCCACCGGAAGCACCGGGAGCAGCGGCGCTTTCGGTACGCCTGGCGCCACATTCGGTGGTGCCCCGATCATGGGTGTCGGCTTGCTCAGCAAGAAGGAATCGATCAAGGTCTTCAGGAAACAGACCCACTACAACCAATGGGAATTTGTCTACGATTACACCCAGAGCGCTCTTGAGGCGACGGCGGGTGCCCCCACCAACATCAACGGGAGCATGACCGGCACTGGTGCGAACGGTACCACCGGAACCGGATTCGGATCCAACAACGGCACCGGGTTCGGGTCTAGCAATGGCTCCGGTTTTGGCTCGAGTTCAGGTTTCGGATCGAGCAACGGCTCTGGTTTCGGTTCCAGTTCGGGTTCTGGATTTGGGTCCAGTTCCGGTTCAGGTTTCGGCTCCAGCAGCGGCCCTGGATCTGGCGCCAATAATGGCTCCGGTTTCGGTGGATCGCCGACCAGCCCTGTGAGCCCCACAGCACCGGTCAACAACTCACCTCAGTAGGATCCACCATTCCAGTGGAGGGACTTCGTGTCCCCAAAGCAGGACGATTGGAGGGGCCGCGGGCCAAAGGCGCCAGCTTGTTGTTAGACAACAGAAATCTGAGGAGACGTTGTTTTTGCATCTCCAACTCACCGCAAGATCGTCATCCTGAGAGTCTGTGACTTTATAGATCTTTCGTGCGGAGCCCTCGACCTCAAACAAAATCGTCATCCTGAGAGTCTGTGACGTTATAGATCTTTCGTGTGAAACCCTCGACCTCAAACAAAATCGTCATCCTGAGCAGAGCGCCTCACGAATTATTCGCGGGACACAGCGCCTGTAGCGCGGAGTCGAAGGACCCCGGCGGTGCTCATCTTACCCAATGCTGCTCGAAGCTTTTCGACCACCGAAGGCCCTGAGAACACGATCTGCACTGGTACGCACTTGACGCCCAGGCACAGGCTGCTGGTGACGCCAATGCAAGCGTGCTGTCGAGAATGTAATATGTCCGCCGAACATAACAAGATGCTAGCGAGTTCTTTGTTCTCGGCCTCGGGGAAGGCCGTGGCAGTTCGCCCTGTGCGGGCATCGGTGGTCGAAAAGCTCCGAGCAGCAATGAGTAAGATAAGCATCGCCGGGGTCCTTCGACTCCGCGCCACAAGCGCTGTATCACGCGATAAGTCTGTGAGGCGCTCTGCTCAGGATGACGATCTTGTAGGATTTTTGACCAAAAATATCCTAAACATTTGTCGCTTATGGGGCGTAGCCCGTCTTTTTCGGCTGACGTACGCCCCCAAGGCAAGCCTGGTCAAGTTAAGGCGAACTTGCCACACGTCCAAAACCACAGACAGTGGTTCAAGGGCCAAGTCCGCAGCTAGCGCTTCTGAAAATCGGGAGAGCCCAGCAACAGACCTGCGACCACCGCCGCTTGCTTGTCCGCAGGCGCCGGTATCGGCGTCGCCAGATCCATTACCTGGACGAATGCCGCCCGGACGGCCATCGCTCCCGCTTGCTTGGCGCGTGGCTTGGGTGGCTCTGACCCGGGCAGTGCGATCGGTCCTTGCGCGGCAAGTTCCTCAACCTGCTGCAAGACCGTTTGCCGCGCCCGCGGATTCAACTGCCCATCCAGGAACACAGCTTCCAGCTTGCTTTCCTTCTGCGCCGCAGTGGCGGCATCGGGGCCCTTGATCTTCATCAAGGCATCCAGATCGGTAGCCGTGCCCAGCTTATGGCCAGCGAGCGCCAGCGCGATGTTGATGCGGGTCAGCAAATCACCGGAGTTCACCCACGCTCCTGCGGTCCAGGCATATCCATTCGGCGTCTGGCAGCCGTAGAAGGGCATGCCCAACTGGTTCATCGCGTTGAGCACGATGGCCGGCCGCTCCACTTCGCCTCCAGTCGCACGCACCGCCGAAAGAACAAATTCTTCCGGAGTCTTGACCTTGGCGCGATACGCTTCACGGGACCAGAACTCCGGCGAAGTAAACATAGTGCGCAGAACCTGTCGGATATCGCCATCGGTATGCAAATAGGTCTTTGCCATACGGTCCACCAGCGCCGGAGGCGGGGTATCGCTCACAAAGCGCTCCGCCAGCTGCTGGGACAGATGGTGCGCCGTCGCGGGGCTGGTCGCGAGCTGGTGCAGCACCGCAAGGCCCTCCTGTTCGCCATTCTCCTGAATGGTGTGGCCAAGAATGTACTTGGGGCCGGGCTCGTGGCGGCGCTCATTGAAAGTAAACCCGACTCCGTTGCGAGGCTCTTCGATGGTCCAACCGGTAAAGACCTTGGCCACTTCAGTAACGTCTTTTTGCGTGTACCCACCGTCGACGCCGAGAGTATGCAGCTCCATCAGTTCACGGGCATAGTTCTCGTTCAGCCCGGGGTCTCTGTTCTTGGCCCCGGGATTCATCTGGGCACGCTCCGCAGCCAACGAATGCGGGCCTATGCTGGAATGGTTGTCAAGATAGAACAGCATCGCCGGGCTTTTCGCCGTCGCCACCAGCAGGTCCTCGAATTTGCCCATGGCATGCGGTGCAATCACATTTTGCTGGTAGTCCACTAGGTACCAGGGCGCGAACTGCCCTTTCTTCAAATAGACGTTGAAGTGGTTCAGCCAGAAGTCCGCCATCACCGCCTGCAGCTGCCGTTGGCTGTAGATATCCGTGAGCAGGCGCGTTTGCAACAGTTCGCCGGCTACCAGCAGCGTAGGGTTAATCAGCGCAACCACTGTTTCTTTTTGCTGCGGCGTCATCCCCGCCGTCAGCTGGACGCGCTCTTCAGGGATCAGGCCCTTCATGAAACTGCGAAGCTGTCCCGGCTTCATACTCACTAACCGGTCCAATCGCTGGTCGGGAGATAGATTCACAATCTGGGTTGAGGCCAGATCGGCATACAGCTTCTGCTCATGCACGGTAATGGAGGGGGAGCTGGCTACATCCTCGAGCGCCATCGCATCGGCCATCACACGTTCGCTTGCCGCAGCCTGCGCGTTCTCCTGACTACTCTCTGCCATGACTGGCGGCGCGGTCGCGTTTGTCCCTGCTGTGGCAATGGACGCAGGTTGCCGAGCTGCTTCCTGCGCCTGCTTTTGGCGCTTCTCTTCGTAGATAAAGACCTGGTTCTGGTAGATTGCGCGCTCCACCCGACCGGGGGGCAACGCTACCTTTCCGTCGGCCACGGCACGAATCACCGCTCCGGACGGATACGCCTGCAACAGATCTTGTTGACTCAGGTGCATCGCGGGAAAGCTCTGCAAGCGTGCCTCGAGCAGGCTATCGTCGACCCGCTCCGGGTTGAGCTGCATCTCGACCCATTTCTTTACTCCGATGGCCTGTATTCTCTCCAATTCGCCCGGCCGCGGACCAAAGGTCAGCCGGTTCAGCGCCTGGTTTGCGCGTTCTTCTTCCGTAAGTTGCTGCAATGATGGAGTCCGCTTGCTATGCCAGCCAGGGCCGGCTGCAGCCAGCAACGTTGCCGGTTCCTTGACCAGCAAGAGAATGAGCAGCGAGAGAACCAAGCAGCCAGTCAAGGCACGCGTAAACAGGCCGGCAATCGAGCGCGAAGATGAGAGCATGGACGAACCACCCAAAAAACACCAATCTAGGCGTTCAGACCCCCGGATCGTGGCGAAGTCGCGTCTTAAGCACCGGATTTCCAGACTTGCAACCCCTGGCCCATATCCTGCACCCAAGCACACAGATCCATCCAAGGCTAACGATAATTAGCGTCAAGAACGAGGAGAAAGCAATGCCCACAGCCACTGTCCCCAAGGAAAAAGCCATCACCCGTGAACAACTGGTCGCCCTGCTCAATGAAGATCTGGCCCGGGAATATCAGGCGATTATTGCCTATGTGAATTATTCCCAGGTGCTGAAGGGTGCTGCCTACATGAACATCGCGGCTGAGCTGGAGGTGCATGCCGGCGAAGAGCTACAGCACGCCATCATTCTTGCCAACCAAATCGACTACATGGGCGGAATGCCGGTGGTTGTTCCCAAGCCGGTAAAGACCTCGGAGAAAGCAGAAGAGATGCTGCGCTTCGACCTGGACAACGAAAACGAGACCATCCGTAACTACCGGCAGCGGATTCGCCAGTGCGATCAGTTAGGCGAGTACGCGACGGCAGAGCACATCCGGACAATCCTGCTGCAGGAGCAGGATCACCAGATTTCCCTGGCCACTGCGTTGGGCATCGACGTTCCCAATCTCAGCGAGCCGTCTGCTCCCTCCCAGGAATAAGCCACCCGGCTGGGGAGACGCCTCTCCAGCCTCCCCACCCCCCGTCGGTTAGACTGTAAAGACCACCATGTTTGAAAACCTGTCCGACAAGCTGCAGAGGGCCTTCAAGAACCTGCGGGGCCAGGGCACCATCACCGAAGAGAACATCGGCGAGGCCCTGCGTGAGATTCGCGTTGCCCTACTCGAAGCCGACGTCAACCTGAACGTGGTCAAGGAGCTTATTGACCACATCCGGGAGCAGGCGGTGGGCCAGCAGGTGATGACCGCTCTGTCGCCCACCGAGCAGGTGATCAAGATCGTCCGTGACGAACTGGTCGCCCTGCTGGGCAAGGATACGGCCCGATTCAACTTCGCATCCCGCCCGCCCACTGTGATCCTGATGGCAGGCTTGCAAGGTTCCGGCAAAACCACCACCTCAGGCAAGCTGGCCGCTTGGCTTAGGAAGGGTGGTCACCGGCCCCTACTGGTCTCGGTCGACGTTTACCGCCCTGCTGCCCGGGAGCAGCTGCGGGTGGTGGCCAACGCAATCAAGATCAACCTGTACGAGGGTGACACCAAGGGCGAGGCCCCCGGGACGGCGCTGGTCGAGCGCCTGGCAAAGGAGGCGCGCCGCGAAGCCATCAATTCCGGCTGCGACACGCTCATCGTCGATACAGCCGGCCGGTTGGCCCTCGACGAGGAGCTGATGGAGGAAATGCGGAGCCTGAAGAATCTGCTCAGCCCGCAGGAGATCCTCTTCGTCGCCGACGCCATGACCGGCCAGGACGCGGTCCACTCCGCGGGTGAATTTCATAAGCAGCTGGCGCTGACCGGCATAGTGCTCACCAAGATGGATGGCGATGCCCGCGGCGGGGCTGCGCTTTCCATCCGTCATGTCACCGGCCAGCCAGTCAAGTTCATAGGCACGGGCGAAAAACCGGAGGCCTTTGAGCCCTTCCATCCCGACCGGATCGTGAGCAGAATCCTGGGCATGGGCGACATGATGACGCTCATTGAGCGGGCAGAAGAGACCCTGGACAAGAAGAAGCAGGAGGAATTTGCCCGCAAAGCCCTCTCCGGCGACGGCTTTTCCCTGGAGGACTTCCGCGACCAGCTGCGCCAAATTCGCAAACTGGGGTCTATGCAGAGCATTCTCAAGATGCTGCCCTCGATCGGCCCGTTTCAGGGCATCCAGCAAATGGCCGGGCAGGTGGATGAATCACAATTTACGCGCATTGAGGCCATCATCAACTCGATGACTAAGCAAGAGCGTGACAAGCACGAAATCATCTCCGGCAGCCGCCGTAAGCGGATTGCGCGTGGGTCGGGAACCAGCGTGCAGGAAGTGAATCAGCTGCTGCGCCAGTATGTGCAGATGCGTAAGATGTTCAAAGCCGCGGGCAAGGGCGGTGGCATGCAGCGGCGGATGATGGGCGCCCTGGGCGGCATGCGCGGCATGGGGCGCTAGAAGCGTCTTCACTCCTACGCTGCGCGGTCGATAGTTGCCTTGAATGCACCAGAAGTGAAAACGCTAGACGCAAGATCAAGAAAAGCTCAACTTTACTGAAGCCGTTCCGGTATCAAGATCGTCAAAACGCTTGAGGGCAGCTCCTGAAAGACTTTGGCATGCGATGCGACGGGTCTTTGGGCCGTCCGCAGAGGGATTTTAGAGCTTCCGCTGAGACGCCTTTATGTCGAAACTGCAAGACCAACTCGATCAAATCACGGCCAACACGCGGAACCTTGTCCAGCCGGAGCGCCTCGAGATTAGCGAGCGCGCAGTTGCGGAGCTCTATGCAGCGGGTGTCGAAGATAGAATCCTGCCTGTTGGCTCCCAAGCCCCGGAGTTTGCCCTGCCCGACGCGGCGGGCCGCGTCGTACACAGCGCGGACCTGCTGGCCCTTGGGCCGCTGGTCATCAACTTCTTTCGTGGCCGCTGGTGCCCGTACTGCGTCACTGAGCTTGAGTCCTGGAGGGATCTATACACAGCGGTCCGCAAGCGCGGCGCGCTGCTCATTGGCATCTCTCCGCAAACCGTGCGTCAGAACGACTTCACTGCAGTGCAACACGGGCTTCCCTTCCCGGTTCTCACCGATGCTGGATGCCGGCTGGCCGCCCAGTTCGGCCTGGCCTACGCCGTCGCGCCCTCCCAGCAGCAGTATTACCGTAGCATCCTGGTAAATATCCCCCTGGTAAATGGAGATGCGAGCTGGCGGCTGCCTCTGCCGGCAACCTACATTGTTGGCAAAGACGGCACGATCCTGTTTGCCGGCGCGCACGCCGACTTCCGCGTCCGTCCCGAACCACGCGAAGTGCTGGACATACTGTCGCCGTAGCGGTGGTTCATGGTTCCAAGCTAGACCGGTTCGCTAGATATCAATCTTGAGTTACTAATTGCCCTGCCCGGAAAACCTAATCATAGGTAGCTGAGCCATACGCTGCCGCTGCGTTGCTTCAACCTCGCAAACCACACACAAAGCGGATAAAGGGCGATTACGACAAAAGCCCAAATCAAGTAGACCATCGGCAATCCGAATCCCCATCCAGGCGGCGCCGAAATCGGATATTGGCCCAGGCTGGGTGACTCGAACATCCAGTGCACCTGCCCGTAACGGGCATAGCACACGACCACCGCAATCACATGGATCAGCACCAAATGCATTGCGTAATAGAACAAGGGCACGCGCCCCAGGATGAGCGCCGGATGCATGAGGCGCGGAGATCCGCTGTCGAGCGCCCAGAGTAGAAGCATCGCCGGTCCGAGTGTCATCAAAAGGAAAAGGAGCGATGGCGGATACTTGATCGTGTTCAGAAATGACAGAGCTGTGAGGACAGCGGACTTTTGTCGTGTCCAGGCCACCGGATCACCGTACAAATTCGCACCACGCAGCACGACGAAAGCGGTTGTCAGGGCGATGCCGAGACGCAATAGAAATGTCTTACGATGCTCCGGAGGCCAGGCAAAAATCTGTCCCAGACCAAACCCTGCCGCGGTCACTCCCACCCAGGGAATCAACGGATAGGCCACGAAGACAAGGTGCTGAGGATTCGTAACGATCAGACCTGGCGCGTGAAGAATGTTCCACAACGGTGCGAGCCGTCCAAAAGACTCCGCTTGTACCCGGTCGAGCAAATTGTGACCTGCAATCATCACCACTCCAAAACCGGTGACCACTGCATTCGGCAGATAAACAAGCGCGGACAGCAGGATCATGGCCCATCCCAGAGCCCAGATGACCACCAGCATCGTGACGTGGTAATCAAAATTGAACTGCAAAGCAAAGCAGCGCAGCACAACCACTTCCAGAAAGATGAGCCAAAGGCCGCGCAGGAATAGGAATCGAGAAAGCTCGGCTCTCGAATATCGCCGCAATGAAAGATAGGCGCCGGTGCCGGTGAGCAGGAAGAAAACCGGTGCGCAGATGTTGGTGATCCAGCGGGTGAAAAACAAAGAAACTGTGGCTTGCGCGAGATTCGTTGGACTGATTCCAGGCGTGCCCACAAAGTCGCGAACGTGATCGAGCGCCATCAGGATCATGACCACGCCACGCAACAGGTCAACCGATTCGAGACGAGCGGTCTTAGCGCCGGGAGTATTCATCCGTCGGAATAGTCTAACAATCTGAAATTACTTCGAACAAAGCCCGACTTTCTGGCACTGATCCAAATTCATATCGTCGCATTCGTCTTCGTCCTCCTTTTTCATCGTGCTTCTAGTGCCTCGAAGGGATAGCAATCGTCAGGAACCCGCTTATGATCGATATCTGTCAGAGTCTGCCCGTACACCGGCTGACTGCGACTTCGGCCTTCCTCAAAAGCAGGAGAGAAACATGGCTTCATCACCTTCCATTGCACCTCAAAAAAAACGAGCCATCGACCCTGACAAGTTGAACGCCCTACTGGAACAGGCAGTGCTGGACATGGGCGCGGCCATGCAGGCACCCTTGATTGTTATCGGAGACAAGCTGGGACTTTACCGCGCCATGGGAGATGGCGTACCGGTTACCCCCGCGGAGCTTGCCCAGCGCACGGGCACTGCGGAGCGCTATATACGCGAGTGGTTGAACGCCAATGCGGCAGGAAACTTTGTGGAGTATGACGCCGCAAACGGCACCTACTTCATGACTCCGGAGCAAGCACTGGCCCTGGCGCAGGAAGATACGCCGATCCACCTCCCAGGCTTCTATCACATGCTGGCGTCACTGATGAAAGACGAGGAAAAAATCACGCAGATCTACCGCACGGGCAAAGGCATGGCTTGGCATGAGCATGAAAAAGGCTTGTTCGAAGGTTGCGAGCGATTCTTCCGGCCGACATATCTGGCGAACCTGGTTTCGAGTTGGATTCCGGCGCTCGAGGGAGTAGAGAAAAAGCTGAAGGCGGGAGCCCGGGTAGCTGACATTGGTTGCGGGCATGGCGCATCGACACTGCTGATGGCAAAGGCCTACCCCAAATCGCAGTTCATTGGCTTTGACTATCATGCGCCATCGATTGACACTGCCCGCAAGAAGGCGAAGGCGGCTCAAGTAAACGATCGCGTGACCTTCCAGGTGGCGCCGTCAAAAGGGTTTCCCGGAACAGACTACGACCTGGTTGCATTCTTCGATTGCCTGCACGATATGGGCGACCCGGCTGGTGCGGCACGGCATGTGCGCGAGTCTCTGGCACCCGGAGGTACATGGATGATCGTAGAGCCGTTTGCGCATGATGAGATCGCTCGAAATCTGAACCCCATTGGGCGCATCATGTACTCAGCGTCGGCATCGGTGTGTGTGCCCTGTTCGCTCTCGCAGGAAGTGGCGCTTGGCCTGGGCGCGCAGGCCGGTCCCGCGAATATAGAGAGGGTGGTCCGCGACGGCGGATTCACGTGCTTCCGCAAAGCAACTGAGACTCCGTTCAATATGGTGTTTGAGGCGCGCGCTTAGTGTCCCTTGAACATTACAGACGTTGATGGGGTTTACTGATAGCTGACGCTTTGGCCCGTCAGCTAGACCAGTAGGCCACTCAACCGGCGGCGATTCTCCGCGTTACCCTTAAATCGATCTTCCGGGGGGAAGGGCTCGATGAAATGGAGCGAGGAGAATCGCCGTTAGTACTCTCCGCAGGAGTAAAGTTGTCACATGCGCACTCGGCTCTGGCCCGCGGTCGCCGTATCCTTTGGCGCTCTGCTGCTGTTCTCGACACTCTTCGCGTGGCTGGTCTCACGCGAGGCCGCCAGGATTCATGAACGCACAAAGAATGCTCACCAGATCTATCAGAGAGCAGACGACGCTATCTCGGATATCCAGGCAAATATCAACAGGGGTGCTCTGATAGAACAGAGCGGTTTCAGTAACCCCAATGTTATTGAGACCCAGAACCGAATCGCTGAGCTGCAGCGGAACACTGCAAGGGACTGCTCAACCCTGACTCAGCTCATCGGCGCCAACCAGAAGCCGCAAATCATTGCCCTACAGCAGGGCCTGGATCAGTACTGGAAGTCAATTCAGCAAAGCCTTGGCACCGCACGAACACGCCAGGGGCAACAGACCCTCTTCAGCGAGTTGGAGAACCAGCCGGAAAGAGTTCTCGATCTCGCCGGGCGCATCGATGCTCTCAACCAAGCCAGCCTGGCTCGCCAGGAGCAGGAGAGTGAAGAGCAGCAGACGAAACTGCGGGAAAGCGCAATCGCTGCGACGTTAATGCTTCTCCTGCTGGAGTGTGCGATTGCGATATTCAGTACGGCATACATGTATCGGCTCGATCAGGTCTCAGAGGCGGAGAGGAAGCGCGCCGAGAAGGCGGAACAAGAGCTCCGGCGTTTATCCAACCAATTGGTCCGAGTGCAAGAGGAGGAGAGAAAAACGATATCGCGAGAACTTCACGACGAGGTGGGCCAACTACTGACAGGCCTTCGCATGGAACTAGGCACGTTGTCGCATTACGACCCGGATGAGGAATTCAAGGAGCGACTCGAAAGCGTAAAGGGATTGGCAGAAGAAGCCCTTCGTTCGGTGCGGAATCTCGCTCTTTTGGTGCGCCCTTCCATGCTCGACGATCTGGGACTGGAACCGGCGCTGCACTGGCAGGCAAAGGAGTTCTCGCGCAGATGCGGTATCCCGGTTTCCGTGAACATTGAAGGCAAGCTCGACAAACTGCCGGAAGCGCTTCGACTCTGCATCTACCGCGCGATTCAAGAGGCCATGACCAACTGCGGCAAACATGCCGAGGCTAGCCGCGTCACGGTCATCGTAAAGCAGGACGAGGCGCGAGTGATTGCTTCTGTACAGGATGACGGGCGGGGGTTCGATGCCCTGGTGCAAACTCCCGGTCTCGGATTAATGGGCATGACTGAGCGGGTGCGCGCCCTGCAAGGACGTATGTCTGTAGCCTCGGAGCCCGGTCGCGGAACGATGATCAGCCTCGAATTGCCGGCCAGGCTCGATCCTAGTCCGTCCTAAAATGACACCGGCCGTCCCGTCCTGGGTCATCTCCTGTCATTTAGACTTGGCCATAGTGTCTCCAAGGGATTTGTTCCGGCGCTCCTTCCGCCTATCGTTGTTCTAGAAAGCAATTTGCTTCTCCAACGAGAAGGACCCGATGATAGACCTCTTGCCAAGCGTCCAGGACCACCCGTCAACACCTCGAAGAACCGATGGCTTACAGAGAGCAAGAGAAAACATGAAATACACGGTGCTCATCGCGGACGACCACGGAGTGGTGCGCAAGGGTCTGCGGCTCCTTCTCGAGCAATATCCCGAGCTTGTGGTCATAGGGGAAGCGGCCAACGGCCGGGAGGCCGTAACCATGGCCGCGGCCCTCTCTCCACAAATCGTCGTCCTGGATGTCGCCATGCCGATACTGAACGGCATCGAGGCGGCGGAACAGATATTAAAAGTGAATAGCAAAACGGGCATCATTATCCTCACCATGCACGCAGATGAGAGCTATCTGTTGAGGGCGCTCAATGTGGGCGTTAAAGGTTACCTGTTGAAGGAGTCGGCCGAAGAAGACCTGCTGTTGTCAATCAGGGCTGTGGCGAACGGAAAGCCCTTCTTCAGCCGCGCAATCAACGAGACACTGCTTGAGGATTACATGCGGATGCTTAAGCAACAGGGTCTCTCCGATACATTCGACCTACTCACTGCCCGGGAAAAAGAAGTGCTGCAGCTGCTCGCCGAAGGAAAAACCAATAAAGAAGTGGCCCAACTGCTGGACGTGAGCCCGTACACAGTCGAGAGTCACCGAACGAATCTGATGCAGAAGCTCGGTATCCACAATACAGCTGAGATCGTTCTTTACGCGGTCCGAAAAAGGCTGGTTAGCTGAACTTGGTTCTCCATAGCGTACTTGTGTCCATCTAACTGGCTGTATCGACTGCAACCAGGCTGGGCGCGGGTCAAAACTACGGGGCGCGCAACCAATGTGCGCCCCGCCGGGAAAATTTCTATGTTCAAACGGGGCGATGTATTTGACAATCCGGTCACGGGCGAACGGGCAACGATCCGCCTGGGCACGCGTGAAACGAGGGGCGACCGCCTGGTGGTCGATCTGGAGTTGCGGGGAGCCGGCTTTGGTTCCCCGTTGCATTTGCATCCATCTATCCATGAGCGGGTGAGAGTGGTGAGCGGCACCGTCGGCGTATCGATCGATGGGGTAGTTTCGATTGCCGATTTGGACAAGACAATTGAAATCCCGCCCGGAGTGCCTCACCGGTTCTGGAATGCTGGAATCGTTGAGGCGAAGCTGATCATGGATGTTCGGCCGGCTAATCGATTCGAGGCCTTTACCCGAAATATGATTGGTCTAGCCCAGGATGGAAAGACTAATTCAAAAGGCATGCCGAATCTCCTACAGCTCGCGCTGATCACCAAGGAATTTGGTGATGTTATCCAATTCTTAAGCCCTCCGCGTTTTCTGCAAGGCGCATTGTTTCCCCTTCTTGCTCCCATAGCCAGGATGCGGGGCTACAGAGCCTCCTACAGCGAATATGTTTTTCGTTCGCCTTCAGAACGGGTCCAGAATGAAGCCAAGGCGCCGATGTTTGAGCATTCATAAAAATCGCGGTCGAGATACACGTCAGCCAATGCTACGTTTCCGGCTGAAGACCGTGACCGCGTCGGTGATCCGCGCTGGGATCACGAGGAGGCACCATGCCAACCCATGAGTACACAAGTTCTACCAGTAGTTTGTATGCCGGCACTCTTCTTTTTGTTACCAACCCCGCCAACGACGGGCAACGTGTGATCGAATTCGCTTGCGCATTGGCGCAAAGATACCGGGCACGTCTTGAGTTGGTGCATGTCGTCGATCCGGGACATCTTTCATCGACACCTGACGCGCAGATGGGTATTCAGTACAAGCTCGACGCGATGGCTCGCAACTTGAGGAGTCTCAGCAGCAGCGCTCAAGCGATTCTGCTGTTCGGAAAACCCGAGCATGTGCTTCGAGAGCGGGCAGAGGACGTCAAAGCGATACTCATCGCGATTGCGTTAAATGGCTCTGCAACGGATCGAGTTCAGAAAAGGCTAGCGGAATACTTAGCCCGGGAGTGCCATTGCCCGGTACTGACGGTTCCTCCTGATATTCACGCAGGAGACCCGCAAGCGCTCTCAATTCCAAGCCGCCCAGCACGAAGGTTGGTTAGTTGAACCGAATCGCCTGCTTTGGACTTCATGCCAAAGAATGGCCGCACATAGCTGGTCCCGCCGGACCACAGTTTTAGCAAAAGCGCTCTAGAACGACCGTTATGCCTACATTCAGAGTTAGCTGTGGTCCGGGGTGTCGCATGTTTCTTGACGCCCGAGTTTTTGTTTCGGCTCTTTTATTAGGACTGATGATTGGGATTTGCGGCTTCGGGCTGGATTGCCTGGTGCATCATGCGAGTCGGGTCTACGCGTCTGATCTGTATACGTGTATCGTCGCGTCCGTGCTTTCGTATTTGGTACTGATTTACGAAAAGCGTCGACGCATGATTTTGGCGCGCAGGATGGAAATTGCAGCCGAGGTGAATCACCATATCCGAAATGCGCTGACCGCAATCGTGTTTTCGGCGTCGGTCGAGAATGATCCGACGTTGCAGTTGATTCTCAAAGATGCGACCGAGCGCATCGACTGGGTGCTGACGACCGTGCTACCGGACGGAGAGGAAAGGCTCAAGTGGCCCGTGCAGAGGCCCGAATGGCGTCCGGTTGCGTGGCGCGCTCCATAGGATTCAATTCTTCTATGGTCTCAGGCTCTCCCTTCATTCCGATCGATTTGGACGAAGGCCATGGCTTTAGACTGCCTGTAAAGTCATGCCCTGTATCAGGGCACGACTTTACAGGCTGCGGAAAACCTAATGTTTTGTGTCGGGGCACGACTTTAGTCGGGCCGTAAACCATCGGCTGATGAGGGCTTTAGAGTCTGCGTGAAAACTACCCTCTCCAAATCCAGTCCCGTAGGGACGGCTGAGAGTAGCCCAGGACGTAGTCCTGGGTTAGCAGTTGCAAACGAGTAGTCCCGTAGGGACGGCTGAGAATGCCCCAGGATGCAATCCTGGGGTACCCTCTACTTTGAAATGGACTATTCGCGATTCGAGGCAGCCAGCCCACGTTGCCAATAGGCATTCACGTGCGGTCTAGGTTCACCCAGGACTGACGTCCTGGGCTATTCTCAGTCGTCCCTTCGGGACTGAAATTGTAGGTTGAATTCTCTCACAGGCACTAAAGCCCTCATACTCTGCGGCTCAGTATGGCACGGCTAAACCCGTGCCATACGTGGAGCGTGTTTTTTCCGCAGTTGTTTGGTCGGGCGGTTGAGACGAAAAAAAATCTGGGCTTTAGCCCCTGAGGCACGCCCTTCGGGTTTCCCTGAAAATGCGCCAGCGCGATCCCCGCTTCCCAAAAGAGCCCTTCGCAGGTCCCCATGGCGAGATGTTCTGCGAACCACCCGCTGCTTTTTTGGCCCTTTTCATTGTGTCTTTGTGGACAGTGTACATTTCCTCTGATAGCGTGTTGTGGACGGCGTACACATTGTAACGGCCGAACTGTAAGCACGCGCCTTTAGCGACGTCGAACTCAAGACCAATCCCATAAGAGAGAGACCTCGATGAGTGCCCTCGAAGAATTTCCTCGTATTACACCCTTCCTCTGGTTCGACAACAATGCGGAGGATGCGGTAAATTTCTACCTCTCGGTGTTCAAGAATTCCCGCCGCCTCGAAGTTCAACGCAATACGGGCGGCGCCCCGGGCCCCACGAACATTCTTACCATCGCTTTCGAACTTGATGGCCAGACCTTTACTGCCCTTAACGGCGGCCCGCTCTTCAAGTTCACGGAGGCTGTTTCGTTTGTCGTCCGTTGCGATTCGCAAGAGGAGGTAGACGATTATTGGGCAAAACTTTCCGCTGGAGGCAGCGGCTCACAATGTGGGTGGCTCAAGGACAAGTTTGGCCTTTCCTGGCAGATCGTACCCGCCCGCTTGCCCGACCTGATCAAAAACCCAGCCGCGATGCAGGCCATGTTAAAGATGACGAAACTCGATATCGCTGAACTCGAACGAGCAGCACAAACATAACGAAACGAGAGGATTAGAAATGAGCACAACCGCACAGCAGCAAGTGACTACGCCGGTCAAAGCCGCAACAGGCGACTTTGTCTGGCACGAGCTCAGAACCACAGACGCCAAGGGAGCACAGGATTTCTATACCCACGTTGTCGGATGGGAAGCAAAGCCTTCTGGCGATCCCGGTGGGATGCCTTACACTCTTCTGTCGGTCGGCGACGTGGGGACGGCGGGCTTGATGCAGTTGACCCCGGATATGCTCGCCGCGGGCATGAGACCTGCCTGGGTAGGATTCATCGGCGTCGACGATGTGGATGGCTATGCCAAGCGAGTGGAAGAGGCCGGCGGCAAGCTGCACTGTCCACCGATGGACATCCCAACCGTGGGCCGCTTCGTCTCCGCACAGGATCCTCAGGGCGCGGTCTTCCTCCTGTTCAAAGGCTCGCGCGACTATGCACCGCCGCGGCTACCGGTTGGCACCCCAGGCGTCGTCGGCTGGAACGAACTCTCCGCCAATGACGGGGAAACTGCGTGGTCTTTCTACTCCACCCTTTTCGGTTGGAAAGAAGACAGAACCATGGACATGGGTACCTTGGGCATTTACAGGCTCTTTAAGAACGGCGGAGATCCTATCGGCGGCATGATGACGCAGAGACCCGAAAAATTCTCCCGCTCCGTTCTGGCTTTATTACTTCAACGTCGACGAAATTGACGCAGCAGCAGCGCGCGTCAAGGAGAAGAACGGCCAAGTGCTCATGGGTCCCCATGAAGTTCCCGGCGGCCAATGGATCATCCTTGGCTCAGATCCGCAGGGTGCCATGTTCGCGCTCGTCGGCTACAAAAAGCAGTAGCCTGCTGTGTGGCTGCACCTCTCAGCAACGGTGCAGCCACACGTTCCTAATTAAGCTCTCTAACCCAGATATTCCTGAAGCTGATCGGCTCGCTCTTGTCACCATGCGCCTGGAGCTTGATGGGAGCAGAGGTGTACGCCTTGTAGAACGGCTTGCCGATGTAAAGGGTCTGCCCCTTCAACTCGAAGTGGTTCTCCACCAGGACTCCGTTGAACAACACCGTGGCAAAGGCTGGAGTCTTCAGCGAGCCGTCGCTATTGAACGTTGGCGCCGTCCAAATCACGTCGTAAGTCTGCCACTCTCCGGGCTTGCGAGTCGGATTAGCCAGCGGAATCGCTTGCTTGTAAAGACTGCCGGCCATCCCATTCACGTAAGTCTTGTTCTGGTAGGAATCCAGAACCTGCAACTCATATCCATCATCGCCAGGTCCAGTAGAGGCCAGAAAAACACCGCTGTTGCCGCGCGCCTGACTCGTGCCAGTGATGCTTGTGGGAACCTTCCACTCGAGGTGGAGCTGGTAGTTCTTGAAGCTCCGTTTGGTCTCGATGTTTCCCTCGCCCTTGCTTACGGTCATCACTCCACCGGCAACCGTCCATTTGGCCGGAGTCTTGTCTCGGACCGAAAGCCACTCGTCCATATTCTTGCCATCGAAGAGCACAATCGCATCCGAGGGAGCCGCCCCACAAGTGGCGCCGGGTGTCACAACCGCGGGGACCGGCTCCCAGATTTCCGTCTCCTCTGGTTTCGGTTTGTCTGGCGATTGGGCGATAAGTGGGAAGGCTACGGCGAGCAGAACCGCGGACCCGAGGAGTCTCGAAAACTGAATGCGCATCATGAGACGAAAATATACTGAAATCGGGTCGATTTGGCCAAGATGCCGCCAGGTAATGCGATCTTGCTGGCTCCTCAATCGTTCCTGCCTGCGTTCTTCTCGGTTTCGCCGAGCCGGGCCGCTTGGGTCAGGAGGTAAGTCCGTTCCGGGGTACTCGTCGTGCGTCCAGCGGCAATCCGGTAATGTTTCATTGCGCCTTCATGGTCGCCGGCCATTTCCAGCAGATGGGCGCGCACCGCGTCGAGGCGATGATGGCCGGCAAGCCTTGGGTCCGAGTCGAGTGCTTTCAGCAGCTCCAATCCCTTGGATGGGCCATGCACCATAGCCGCAGCTATCGCACGATTAAGCATCACCATGGGATTGTCGGACATGCGTTGCAAGAGTTCGTACAACGCCAGGATCTGCGGCCAGTCAGTATCCTCGGCTCGGGCCGCTTCGTCATGAACAGCGGCGACGGCAGCTTGTAGCTGGTAGGCGCCAATCGACCCCTTCGCCAGGGCCGCGGTCAGCAGCGCGACACCCTCGGAGATTTTCGACTGGTCCCACAGAGTCCGGTCCTGCCTGGGGAGCGGTATCATCTCGTCGTCAGCTCCCATGCGTGCTGCGCTACGCGCATCGGTTAACAACATGAGCGCCAGCAGTCCTGCGATTTCCGCATCATCCGGAAGCAATGCATGAATGGAACGCGTCAGGCGGATTGCCTCCCGAGATAGTTCGAGCCGCTGCAGGTGCGGGCCGATGCTGCTGCTGTAACCCTCATTAAAGATCAGATAGAGCACATGCAGCACGGCACGGAGGCGTTGCGCCCGCTCCTCGCTGGTCGGCATCCGGAACGGTGTGCCGGAAGCCTTGATGCTGCTCTTGGCGCGACTGATCCGCTGTGCCATGGTCGCCTCGGGCACCAGGAATGCATTGGCGATTTCGGCCGTGGTCAGGCCGCCGACCGCCCGTAACGTGAGCGCGATGGCTGAGGACGAAGTGAGGGCGGGATGGCAACACATAAAGAGCAGGATGAGCGTGTCGTCCTGATCGGCTTCACTCTCAGCGTCGACGGGCGGCGCCAGCAGGTCCATTTCCATGGCCACAGCGGCCTCACGCTGGCGGCGGGCCACTTCGCTGCGCACGTGGTCCGTCATGCGACGAAAAGCAACCTGGATCAGCCAGGCCCGCGGATTGCCGGGAACGCCTTCGGTCGGCCAATGCGCTGCGGCCGCTATCAGGGCCTCCTGCACAGCATCCTCGGCAGCGGCGAAGTCACGAAAACGGCGAATCACCACACCGAGCACCTGCGGCGCAAGATCGCGCAGCAGGTGCTCGGATGGGATGTCCAGCCGTTGGTCTGTCACGGCAGTTCTTCGGTCCTTCGGCTCATGATTTGCCGCACTTCGATCGCCATGCTCAACGGTACCCCGCCGGGGCCAGGGCCGGCCGACAACCGGGAGGCAATCTCATAGGCTCGTTGCGGACTATCGACGTCGACCATCCAATAACCGAGAAGAAACTCCTTTGCCTCGGGGAAGACTCCATCGGTGATAGGCGTACCGTCTTTGCCGGCTCGAACGACCTTGGCCTGTTCCGGAGGCCCCAAGCCCTCATTGGCCACAAACTCTCCGGATTCTCTTAGCTCGTTGTTGATGTCCTTCAAGTGTGCGAAATGGGCCTGGATATCCTTTTCGGACCAAGCCTTATACGCGTCGACGCCTGCTTTTGCGCCGGCCATCAGCAAAATGTACTTCATGTCTTCTGCTCCCTTCCATCTTCTAGTTAGTTTCTGCGCTTTCACAGGGTAGTCGGAGCACACGGCGTATTCTCGACATCCAGGACAACGATTTTTTTTGATGCGTTTTCTGAAGCTGTCGCAGAGGCGTCCGCCGTCATGGGCCCCGGCGTGGAAGAATGGAAAGTATGGTAGCGAAACCAAAGCCCAGTAAGCGCGAGGCTATTCTCAACGCGATGCTCGACGTGGTCGCGGAGCGAGGCTTCCACGAGGCCCCCATGTCGCTTGTATCCGAGCGCTCGGGCGCAAGCGCGGGCGTAATCTACCACCACTTCGAAAGCAAAGAAGCAATCATCCAGGCCCTGTACGAGCGGGTCCGCGAACTCAAGCGCGCCAGCCTTCTGGAAGGCTACTCACCGGATATGGATGCCAAGGAAGCGTTCATCCTGGTGTGGACTAACTGGTACAACTTCTACCGTAAGCACCCGCGAGAGATGCGCTTCCTCCACCAGTACGAGACTGCGGGCTTCGTCTGCCAGCCGGAGAAAAATCCGCACCCCGACAAAAAAGCGACGGAGTTCCAACGCCGCTTCCGCAGCCAATCGAACGGGGGCGTTCTGAATAACCTGCCTCCCGAGGTCATCCAGGAGCTGACATTCGGGGTAGTGGAACGGCTGGCCCGCCAACCGCGCAAGCTGGCGCCGGCCACCTTGCGAACGGTGGCGGAGAAAGTGTGGGAGGCGGTAAAAGCCGACTAGAACGAACGTTCGGTCTATTGGTGTAGAATGTTCGCATGAGCGACGAACTTGTTCTTGTTACCGGCGGCTCCGGTTTTGTCGGCAGCCATTGCATCCTGCAGCTCCTGGCTGCAGGCTATAAGGTGCGCACTACGGTGCGGAGCCTGAAGCGCGAGGGCGACGTGCGCGCCATGCTGAAGCAAGGCGGTGCCGAGCCAGGGGATCGGCTGTCTTTTGTCGCTGCCGATCTTGAAAAGGACGCGGGTTGGGCGGAGGCTGTTGCCGGCTGTACCTATGTTCTGCACGTAGCGTCGCCGCTTCCTCCGAATCTTCCCAAACACGAAGATGAGCTGATCGTGCCGGCGCGCGAAGGCACACTCCGCGTGCTGCGTGCCTCGCGCGACGCGGGCGTAAAGCGCGTGGTGCTGACTTCATCGTTCGTGGCCATCGGCTATGGGCACAAACCGCGGACCAAGCCCTTCGATGAGACAGACTGGACCGACCCCAATGGCAAGGGCGTGGCCCCCTACGGGAAGTCGAAAACCCTGGCAGAACGCGCTGCCTGGGATTTCATCGCCAGGGAAGGCGGCAGCCTGGAGCTTTCCGTCGTAAATCCGGTGGGCGTCTTCGGGCCGGTTCTGGGACCCGATTATTCGGCGTCGATCCTCATGGTGCAGCGCCTGATGGATGGCGCCTTGCCCGGCTGTCCTCAACTCTATTTTGGCGCCGTGGATGTCCGCGATGTAGCCGATCTCCACCTCCGAGCCATGACTCATCCCGCCGCAAACGGCCAACGCTTTCTCGCAGTTGCCGGAGAGTTCCTGTCGTTCCTCGAGATCGCCAAAGTGCTGAAGAGACGCATGGGCGCAGAGGCCAGGAAAGTCCCCACCCGGCAGCTGCCCAACTGGATGGTCCGCTTGGCATCGATGCGCGATCCGGCAGTGAAGCTTATTTTGCCCGAGCTGGGCAAGAAGAAGACGGGCACCAACGAAAAGGCCAAGCACACGCTGGGCTGGGCTCCGCGTTCCAACGAGGACGCCATCGTCGCCACAGCCGAAAGCCTAGTGCGGCTCGGTCTGCTGAAGGATAGCCCCAAAAAACTTACCGCGGCCTGAATAGTGCTGACTCTCGTACTCTCGCGACTGACGGGTCCCACATCTCGCTCGTTTTTCGCCAAAACGTGGGATACCACAGCTCTCCCCCTCTGACATTCGTTTCATCCGGCCCACTTAGCGGTCAACATCGGTGGTAACCCACATCGGTGAGCGAAACAGCAATGTGTTAGTGCGCGGCCGATGAACCTCCGCCCACCTTGAAATACTTCGTCAAAAGAGCCAACGGGGCAGCTACCAACGTGATTACCCCGAGAATGAAGAAGCAGTCCATAAAACCCAGAAGCCTGGTCTGAGCAATCAGCTGATTGTAATAGTGACTGTATGCTGCGGTCGTGGCATCCGCGGGTGAAAAACCCCGTTGCTGCAAAAATGCCGCGGTCTGTTTCACCGCATTCTGCAGCGTTTCCGACGATGAGGTCAGGTTGTCTCCCACCCGCACCTGGTGTAGGTCTTGCCTGCGCTCCGACATGGTTGTCACCAGGGAAACACCAACGCTTCCTCCCCAGTTGCGAAAGAAGTTGGTCAGCGACGACGCCTTGTTATTCTGCTGCGGCGTCAGTTGCGAATAGGCGATCACGGTCAGCGGAACGAAAAAGAACGCATAGCCGAAACCCTGCAGTCCGCGAGCCAGGGCATAGTGGGTGTAATCCGTATCCAGGTTGAAATGGCTGTAGTGCAAGAATGAAATTCCCACCACCACGACAGCCCCAAAGAGCAGTATGCGCGGGTGGATGATGCCGCGTTGCACCAGCTGGGCTCCCACTGGCGCCAGAAACGTGATCACCAGTGCGCCGGGTCCCAGCACCAGGCCTGCGTCGATGGCTCGATAACCATAAAGCGACTGCAGTATCTGCGGAATCATGGTGGTTGAAGCAAACAGACCCACGCCGAAGATGAAGTAGAAGACATTGGCGATAGCGAAGTTGCGCACCTTGAGCATCTTCAGATCAATCACAGGATCGGGATGTCGAAGTTCCCAGAAGACAGCTGTCGTGAGGCACGTCCCGGCGATCACAGTCGCCCAGACAATGAGGTTTGAACCGAACCAGTCATCAATCTGTCCCCGATCGAGCAGAAACTCCAGAGCGGCCGAGCCAAGCCCGACCAGGCTAATACCAATGCCATCGATCCGGAGTTTGCCGTCTGCCGTTCGCGCGCTCTTTCTTTCCTCTGCGAACGTAGGCGGGTCATGAACGAAGCGGTTGGTGAAAAAGAGTGACAGGGCGCCGATCGGAATATTGATGAAAAATATCCATCGCCAATTGTAGTTGTCGGTAATCCACCCGCCCAGCACCGGCCCGATCGCAGGAGCAGTAACGATGGCAACCGTGTACAGCGCGAAGGCCAGGGCCCGCTTATTCGCGGGAAAAGTATCTACCAGGATCGCCTGTTCCACCGGGGCCAAACCCCCGCCGCCCACACCTTGAAAAACCCTGGCCGCGAGCATGATGCCGAGGGTGGGAGCCAAACCACAGCACAGCGAGGCGATGGTGAAGAGACCTACGCAAGCCATGTAGTAGTTCTTGCGCCCGAAGACCCGGGATAGCCACGCCGACATAGGCAACACCACGGCATTCGCCACCAGGTAGGTTGTGAGTATCCAAGTCACCTCGTCGAATGAGCGGCCCAGGCCACCCCCAATGTAAGGTAACGAGACATTGGCGATCGAGGTATCCAGCAACTCCATGAAGGTGGCAAGCGTCACCGTGAGGGCCACGACCCAGGGATTGATCGCTGCTCGCGCGGGGGTTCGAGCCGGTAGGGCTACGCTGGTCGCCAAATCTTTCCCTCAAAGCTCTTTGATTTAAAAATTAGGCGACGGGAGTCACGCCATTGTTCTGTTTAATTGATTCCCTCAGAGAAGAGACCGATGCGTCTTTTTTTGCTAGTCTGATACAGACCATGGGCAAGGGAGAGAAAACCAGGCAACGCATCATCGAGCAGGCCGCTCCCCTGTTTAACCAGGGCGGCATGGCCGGATGTTCCATGCAGGACGTTTTGCATGCCACGGGATTGAAAAAGGGTGGGCTTTACCGGCATTTTTCCGGCAAAGAAGAGTTAGCTGCGGAATGCCTGAAGTATTCGCTTGCGCTTGTCTTTCAAGCCCGCTCCGGCAACGCCAACCACATTCCTAACGCGATCGACAAGCTTCGTTACCTGGTGGGTCGATTCGTATCCACTCCTTCTCCGATGAAGGGCGGTTGTCCCCTCATGAACTCTGCCGTCGACTCGGATGACGGTGACCCTCAACTGCGGAGGATCGCTCACGAGGGCCTGCTGGAATGGAAATCGAGACTTCTTCAGATTCTGAAAGAAGGCATCGAACGGGGAGAGGTGGTGAGCGGAACCGAGCCCGTCCGGGTGGTGAACTCCGTGATAGCGACTCTGGAAGGGAGCCTGCTGATCAGCCGGATCGAGCGGACGTCAACCGCGATGGAGGACGCGCAAGTTCATCTCGACGCCCTCTTTGATGGCCTCGTGCCGGAAGGCCAACGGCATTGCAGCCTGGATCAGGTAGGCTCCGGACGAAGAGCTTCCAGCAAATGAATCGGGCTTGTTGTGCAGGTAATCCGTTGGTTGTATGGAAGCGCCTGAGTCGCGACCAGCCGATCTCGTTTCCCCACAGACAACTGTGAGAAAAACTCGCGGTCATTCTGGTCGGCAAGGGCCGCAAGCTTGTGTACCAAAATCCGGCCGGCGGAAGTCAGGCAAACGTCTTGAAACCGGCGATCGCCGGCGGCTTCGGCACGGCTCACAAAATCCTTCTGAACCAGCCGTTCAATCAACTTGGAGATGGCGCCACGCGTCAATCCTGTCGCGCCGGCAAGCACACTGGGGGACGTAGTGCTCGCGTCAAACATCTCCCGCAGCACCACCCATTCAGCGACTGTTGGGGATCAGCTCGCGCGTTCACTAAAGGCTCTGCGCGACCGCAGGATGGCTTCTCGATGCCGCTCAGCCCAGATCCAAACACCGCAGAAGGCCTCGCCAAGGCTCAGCCCAAGTTCGGTCAACTCGTACTCCACTCTGGGCGGGATGACGGGAAAAACGGTGCGCACGACAAGCCCATCCGCTTCCATCTGGCGAAGCGTTTTGGTGAGCATTTTCTGGCTCACGCCTCCGATCAGTTCACCCAGGCGCGTAAAACGCAGCCGACTGTGCTCGCTGAGTACCTCGAGGGCAAGCATTGTCCACTTATCGGCCACCCGTCCGATGATCTCGCGAACCAGCGCGTCCAACTCGGGGTCATCCTGCTGCGGCGGTCCCGGGCGCGGCTCATGGTTGCGAGAGGGTGATTCCGGGCTTGCGACGGTGTTTTTCATGGAGACGCTCTCCTTTGGGTAAGTATGGCGCTATTAGGTGCCTACTTCCCAATGGTTCGTGTCCATCATACGATCGAAATCAGGAGAAGATCATGCAAATCACTGGCAATACAATTTTGATTACAGGCGGGGGCTCCGGCATTGGCCGAGCTCTTGCAGAAGCTTTCCACGCTGAGGAGAACCAGGTTGTCATCGCAGGCCGCCGTAAACAACTGCTCGACGAAACAACAGCGGCGAATCCGGGCATGAAGTCTGCCATCCTCGATATCGGAAACGGGAGCGCTATCCCGACCTTCGCCGAGAAACTCAAGGGTGACTTCCCGACCCTAAACGTTGTCATCCACAATGCGGGCATCATGCGCCCGGAGTCACTGCGGGATGGCGCTGTTGCGGATGCCGAAGCTACCGTTGCGACGAATCTGCTGGGGCCGATCCGCCTGACGGCGGCGCTGCTGCCGTTGCTCCTGAAACAGCCACACGCTACGATCATGACGGTTTCCTCCGGATTGGCGTTTGTACCGATGGCGACGACCCCTTCCTACTGCATGACCAAGGCAGCGATTCATTCTTATACGCAATCGCTGCGCTACCAGCTAAGGGACACTTCGGTGCAAGTGTTGGAACTCATCCCTCCCTACGTACAGACGGAACTCGCCGGGACACGGCAGGCAAACGATCCCAATGCAATGCCGCTGAAGGACTTTGTCGTGGAGACGATGAACATCCTCAAAACCTCGCCTGGAACGACCGAGATCTGCGTCGAGCGAGTGAAGCCGTTGCGTTTTGCCGAGGCCAATGGGACCTATGATCCATTCTTCAAGAACTTCAACGATGCAATAGCGGCAGCCATGGCAACACACTAAGGAGAGGCGATGAGAGAACGGAAACCGATGGATGCGGCGCTGAGAAGCTTTCTGGACGCGCAGGCTGCCGCTGCAGGCCCAGTCCCGACTTCGGATGCAGAGTTAGTCAGCGCGCGGCGGATGCTCATTGTTCGCGCACTGGAGAGCCGCTCGTCCATACCCGGTCTGCCCAACAAGGTCGAGGCACGCGACGTCGCGATTTCGGGGACGCTTTCCGGGCGCCTGTACACGCCCGCGCACTCCGCGCAGACGTTGCCGGTACTGGTCTACTTACATGGCGGCGGCTGGGTGGCAGGCTCGATTGCAACCCACGATCCGTTTTGCCGGCTGCTCAGCGAGGCGGCCGGCGTGATCATCGTCTCGGTCGACTACCGGTTGGCGCCGGAGCATCCTCACCCCGCAGCATTGGAGGACGCGCTCACCGCCGTCCACTGGACCGCCAATAACGCAGCGCGGTGGGGTGGCGACGCAGGGCGGCTGGCCCTCGGCGGCGACAGCTCAGGCGCCCACCTCGCCGCGGTGACCGCCAACCGGCTTTCTGCCATTCCTGAAGGACCAGCGTTGCAGGCCTTGCTGCTCCTCTACCCCGTCACCGACCACCCCAACGCGAACCATCTCTCCTACACCGAGAATGCGACCGGCTACGGGCTCGAAGCGAAACTGATGCGCTGGTTCTGGGAGCAGTATGCGCGCGGATCGTCACCGGACGACCCCAATGTGTCACCGCTTCGATTACACACAATCCCGCTGCTACCGCCGACCCTGGTGGCAACGGCGGAGTACGATGTGTTGCGCGATGACGGGATCGCCTATGCGGAGAGGCTCGGAGCGGCAGGCGTTGCTGTAACCCAACTGCACGCGCCGGATATGCATCACAACTTCCCCGTACATCCGGCGACGGTGGCACGTTTCCCGCAGTCCGACGCCGCACTCACCCAAATCGCAGGCTGGCTGCGGGCAACGCTTGCTGCGGCCAAGTAGCTCCCGAAGGAGTTTGTGTTATTGCTGGATCCCGTCGGAACAGGATCTGTACACCAGGGTCGCCAAGGCGCACCTGGGCCGAAAATGAGGGAGAGGGAGTCCGGTGGAAACAACAGGTCCCTCCACTACGCTTCGCTCCGGTCGGGATGACAAATTTGTTGTGCTCGCAAGAGCTTCCAAAAATTCTTGACCTTGCAATAGAGTTGTCATCCCGACCGGAGCGCAGCGTAGTGGAGGGACCTGCTGTTTCTTTTCCCGGACTCACTCTCCTCGTAAGCCCCTCCGGATAGGCGCGTGTGCCATGGCGCCTATTTATTAATTGCGCTACGCCTGGCGGACTTCCCCTTGCTGCCGTTGCCGGAACGTCCCTTCCCTTTCAACTGGATGTAGTGGGCATTGACGATGGCCTGAATCAGTCCCGGAAATCGGCTTTCGATCTCTGCGCAACGAGAGGTGTTGTAGATCTCAACGCCTCGCCGCTCGCTGCGGATCAAGCCTGCCTCACGTAGCGCCTTGAAGTGCTGAGAAAGCGTCGACTTAGGTATCGCTTTATTGCTGACGCTAAGAAAGGTCGAGCAGTTTTGCGAACAGTCCGAGCCCACGATGTCGGCATAGATGGCCACGCGGACGGGGTCGGAGAGTGCGTGGAGAATCGCTTCCACCGTAACGTCGTCAACCGAAGGGTGGAAGAGGGGCCTCATAGTTCTTCATCATATCTTCACATTGGCGCTTGTTCAATAGTTCCTATTTTCAGAACTATTGAATCCTTGCCGAAGCGCTGCCCATCTTAACCTGCAGCTAAGGAGTCCTTAGGGGCACCTGCAATGGCACAAGAGGAACCACAATATGAGCAAACTCAAGGGTAAGGTCGCCGTGGTTACGGGCGCATCCAAAGGCATCGGAGCCGCCATCGCCAGGTCACTCGCCGCGGAAGGCGCATCGGTAGTGGTGAACTACGCGTCCAGTAAATCGGGCGCAAGAACCGTCGTCGACGCCATCACCGAAGCCGGCGGCACCGCCGTCGCCGTAAAGGGTGACGTTTCCAAGGCCTCGGAGGCCGAGGGGATCATCGACGCAGCCATCAAAAACTACGGCCGGCTCGACATTCTGGTCAACAACTCGGGCGTCTACGATTTCGCTCCGATTGAGGCGGTGACCGCAGACGAGTTCCACCGCATCTTCAACATCAATGTGCTTGGCTTGCTGCTCACCACGCAGGCAGCCCTCAAGCACATCAAAGAAGGCGGTAGCATCATCAACATCGGCTCCGTTGTCAGCCGCATCACACCCGCCGCCTCCTCGATCTACACCGGAACCAAAGGTGCAGTGGACGCTATCACCGGTGTGCTAGCCCGCGAGCTTGGTCCCAAAAAGATCCGCGTGAACGCGATCAATCCGGGGATCATCGAAACCGAAGGCACGCACTCCGCCGGCTTCGTCGGCTCGGACTTCGAGAAATCGATCGTCTCCCAGACACCCCTGGGTCGCGTAGGTCAACCAGGCGACATCGCCTCGGTAGCTGTCTTCCTCGCATCCGACGACTCTGGTTGGCTTACGGGCGAACAGATCCTCGCCGGCGGCGGCCTGCGCTAACACCGAACACACTAAGAAAGGGAGTAGACGATGGGCAAGTTGGACGGAAAAGTAGCGGTGATCACGGCAGCAACCTCAGGCATGGCACTCGCCACCGCCAAGCTATTCGTGGAAGAGGGCGCGTATGTCTTCATTACTGGGCGCCGCCAGGACAAGCTGGATGAAGCAGTCAAGGCGATTGGCCGTAATGTAACCGGCGTTCAAGGTGACGCCTCGAACCTGGACGATTTGGACCGGCTATACGAGACGGTCAAGAAGACAAAGGGAAAGATCGATGTCCTATTCGCCAGTGCCGGAATGGGCGAGTTGGCGAAGCTGGGCGAGATTACCGCGGAACAATTCGACAATACCTTCAACCTGAACGTGCGGGGCACGCTGTTCACGGTGCAGAAAGCACTGCCGCTGTTCAATGACGGAGGTTCTATCTTCATGAACGGATCGATCGCGACGATCAAGGGCTTTCCGGCATTTAGCGTCTACAGCGCGAGCAAAGCCGCAGTGCGCTCCTTTGCGCGCACCTGGCTGGTCGACCTGAAGGAACGGAAAATACGGGTGAACGTGCTCAGCCCGGGAACCATTGATACACCGATATTGGATCCGCTGGGGCCAGACGCAAAGAAGTACTTTGCATCGCTGATTCCTCGCGGGGAAATCGGACGACCGGAGGAGATTGCGACCGCAGCCCTCTTCCTGGCTTCGAGCGATTCGAATTTCGTGAATGGCATCGAGCTGTTCGTGGATGGCGGCGTCTCACAGATTTGAGCTTCCTTTTCGCCCAAGGCTCCGTTGGACTACGACCCCATCCTTGAACCCGTTCTTTGGGCTCAAGGATGGGGTTTAAATTGCGTGGGAAGCGGTCCACAGTCCGATAGCTGCATAATGGTGGCTGCAATCAAGACACGGAGCGCCATGCATCGTCGTGAATTCGGCCAGCTGATGGTGGGGGCAACTTTGGGAGGGATCCTCTCCCCCGGGTATGCCCAGGCCTTACCTCCCCAAAGTGAATCTCGTTTCGGTGTGATGCTATGGACACTGGAGAAGCAAGCGCCGTTCGATCGGTGTCTCGACATCGTTGCCGAAGCCGGCTACCAGGGCGTAGAGCTGACCGGCCAATTTCAGAAATGGTCGAGCGAGGAGACGCGGCGGGTGATGGCAAAGATGCGTTCGCTGGGATTGACCTTCGATATGTTGAGTGGCGTCAAGGCCGGATTTGCGGACCCCGGCGGCGCGAGCGAGTTTCTGGCCCAGGCCGCGACGCAAATGAACGCCGCAAAAGAGCTGGAGAGCCCGCAAATCAATCTCAAATCAGGCAATCGTATCGACAACGTTCCGCGAAGCGTTCAGCACGCTGCATCGGTTGAAAACCTTAAGCGCGCTGCTGATCTTGCCGCGGCAAATCATGTGCAGATCGTGGTCGAACCGATCGATCCCCTGGAAAATCCGAACATGTATCTGACCTCCGTTAGCGAAGCATTCGATATAATTCGCGCGGTCAATAGCCCCCACGTCAGGGTGTTGTACGACTTCTACCACGAGCAGCGCGCCTACGGTAATTTGATAGAAAAGTTGGAGCAAAACATCGATCTTGTTGGATTGGTGCACATTGCGGATGTGCCCGGGCGCCACGAGCCTGGAACCGGGGAGATCAACTACCCGAACATCTATCGCAAGCTTGGCCAACTGAAATACGACAAGTTCATAACCATGGAGTTCTACCCCACACAAGACCCGGTAGCCACTCTGAAAAAGGCGCGCCTGGACGCCAAGCAGGCGACAACTGCAGCAGCAGCCACATCGTAGACTGGCCGCTGCCGCCTCCTGGCGGTAAGATCGAGTAGCATGAAACTCGGATTTGTAAGCGCCATTCTCCCCGACCAAACGCTGGACGAAGTATTCGCTATCGGCAAAGAGACCGGGTATAGCTGTGTGGAGTTGATGTGCTGGCCGGTGGGCAAGGCCGATCGCCGCTATGCGGGCGTGACCCACCTCGACGTCAACAACTTCAAACCTGCGGACGTCCCGCGGATTTTAGACCTTGCTAATGCTCACGGCATGGACATCAGCAGCCTGGGATATTACCCGAATCTACTTACGCCCGACCTGGAAGCTGGGCGGGTGGCTGACTCCCACCTGAGACGTGTCATCAGCGCGGCGAAGATGCTCAACCTCACGGTCGTCACTACGTTTGTGGGCCGCGACTGGACCCTCTCCGTAGAGGAGAATTGGCCCCGGTTCCTATCTGTCTGGAAAGATCTGATCGCTTATGCCGAAGACCAGGGAGTTCGGATTGGCATAGAGAACTGCCCCATGATTTTCACTCGCGACGAATGGCCCGGAGGGAAGAATCTTGCGTCCAGTCCCGCGATCTGGCGGCGCATGTTCGAGGAGATCCCCAGCGCGAATTTCGGACTCAATTACGATCCGTCTCATCAGGTCTGGCAGCAAATGGACTACATCGCTCCGCTCAGGGAATTTGCTTCGCGCATATTCCGCGTTCACCTGAAGGACGTAGCCGTCGATCGGCAAAAGCTAAACCAGGTGGGCATCCTGGCTTATCCCCTGGAGTTCCATAGTCCGAAGCTGCCAGGGCGCGGGGATGTCGACTGGGCAAAGTTTCTCCACGCACTTAAAGATTCGGGTTACGACGGACCGGTCTGCGTGGAGGTCGAGGACCGGGAGTTCGAAGGCGATCTGGCGCATCGCAAACAAGCGCTCGCCATCAGCTCAGAATACCTGCGGCCATTGATCAGTACATAATCCAACCACCGTCGACATTCAGCGTCTGGCCGGTCATCGCATCGCTCAATTCTGTCGCTAGAAACAAGCACACGCGGGCCACGTCGAGCGGTCCGATGCGCCGCTTCAGACTTTGCAGGTCCATGAACTTGTCAGATTCCTCCGTGGACATCAGCTTTCGCTCCCCCTCGGTTTCGATTGCGCCTGGGGTGATGCAGTTGACGCGAACGTTGTGGGGACCCATCTCTCGGGCCAAAGAGCGGGTAAACCCAATGATCGCTCCTTTCGACGCGACGTAATGGGTCAAGTTCTCGAGACCGGTAAAGAACGTGACGGAAGAGATATTTACGATCGCACCCGATCGCTGCTTAACCATGTGGGGCATAACAAGTTTTGTGCTGTGAAAAACACTCTTCAAGTTGATGTCCTGCATCCCATCCCATTGTTCTTCTGTCATTTCCAGGAAGGGCTGACGGGGATAAACTCCGGCATTATTAATCAGGATGTCGACGCGTCCAAAGCGGGAGATGGCATCCTCAACAACTTTCGCCATATCGTGGCGCCTGCCGGCGTGGGCTTCAAAGCCGAACGCCGAGCCGCCTTTGGATTTCAAATCCGCTGCGACCTTTTTGACCTGGGCCCCATCCAGGTCGGCGAGAAATACATGGGCTCCATTCTCAGCAAATAGCTTGGCTACACCGGCGCCAATGCCCGCGGCGGACCCGGTCACGATGGCGACTTTATCTTTAATCAGCTCCATGTACGCTCCTGCATCACAAGGGCTGATCTTATCAAACGTCCGTCCTTACGACCGCCCCTAGTCTCCCCGCCCTACCTCCAGGCCGAAGTGCGCCAGTTCGCGCTTCTGCATCGTATAGTCGATAAAAAAGCCAATCCCGATCGACAGCGGGATCAAGCCGAAAGCGCCCCCGGACAGTACTTCGTGGTCGTTCACGATCCACGCCAGCACGAGAAAAGCGAGCATGACCCCAACGCCACTCGAGATCAGCACGATCGCGGTTCTGCGCGTGCTCGCAAGTCCCTGGAGTGGATCTCTCGCCGATCTTCCATCAGCGCTCAACACTTTTTCAATATCGCCTGCACTCATACCCCGCGCCAACATGGCCAAACGCTGTTCGGTCTTTAGCCTCTGCTTGTACGCGCCACCGAAAACACCCGAAACAATGGCCACGATCCCAACCACAAAGGCCCCTAGCGGAACCATGAACGGACTCCAATGATCCATAAACCTCACCTTCCCTTCCGACCGCCTTAGACCGCCGCCTCGCTCGAAAGTTTCAGCCTGCCGGTGAAACTTTCAGCTAGATTCTTAGTCTCACCCTCCTTGCATGCCGCCGACTCCAGCTTCGAGCAGATCATCCGGGATCATCAGGCTATGGTCTTTGGCACCCTCATTCGCCTTACCGGCAGCCGCGAACACATCGACGACCTGGCGCAGGAGGTCTTTCTCCGCCTCTACCGGGCGCTTCCGGCCTTTCGCGGGGAATCCCTGCTCAGCACCTATCTCTATCGCATCGTTGCCAACGTGGCCCAGGATGAATGGAAGCGCCGGCGCCGGGAGGACCGTCCGCTCGTCTCCTTTTCTGAGGAGGAAGCGGAGTGGGAGGATCGCCTCCCGCATCCCGCCCCCGATGCCGAGCAGCAATTTGCAGAGAGGCAGTTTCGGTATTCTGTAGAGCAGCAGTTACAGGAGCTCACCCCAGTGGAGAGAACCGTGCTGGTGCTCTATCATCAAGAGGAGCGTAGTTACGAGCAGATTGCGGAGTCGCTCAAACTGCCCATTGGCACCGTGCGCACGCACCTGCATCGGGGCCGCAAGAAGCTTCGCGAAGGGATCGAACGGCAGCAGGCAGTGGAAAGGGGAACAACATGGCAGAAGACAAGATGAATCCTGCTCCACGCGCTCAGTCGCTCGATGCCAGAATCCTTCGCGCCCTGGAGACGGCTCCTCGACTGGAGATTCCCTCTGACTTCGCCGCCAGGGTCGCCCAGCAGCTGCCTCCGCGCCCAGTGGCGATCCTCTCCCCTGCGCGGTACGGTTATCGTGCCGGCGTGGCATGCCTCATTGTGCTGCTTGCGCTCATCCTTGCATTTGCCCGCCGGGCAATGGGCACATCTATATTCTGGCTTTCGATGGAATCCCTTTTCTGCGCGCAGTTTGCGCTTGTGGTCGTGTGGCTGGCGGTGCGAAACGCAGGCTATACTTTCGCTAGCCTGTTCTAAATTTCAGTTCTTGTACCTCTGCCTGTAGCTGTCCGCAAACTCCGCCAGTTTATGTCGAACTCATCGATGGCCATCAAAATTACCCGCAACGATCCGCGCTACGCGATGTTGCACCGAAGCCGCAACTTACGCTGGGACGCCAACCAGGCCGAAGCCGCCGCCGAGATCGAACTGTGCGAAACCGCCGAGCAAGCGGCGGAAGCATTGCAGCGCATTGTCGACGCGGGCATGCGCCCCACCATCCGCAGCGGCGGTCACTGCTACGAAGACTTTGTGGTCAACAATCCAGGCGGAGCGATTCTCGATCTTAGCCTGCTGAAGACCGTCAGCCTACCGGGCGACGGAACGCGCTACCGCATAAGCCCGGGGATGGAGTTAGGCGAGGCATATATCGACCTGTATAAGCGCCACGGGGTAACCATTCCCGGTGGCAGTTGCTACGAGGTGGGCGCCGGCGGGCACGTCAGCGGAGGTGGCTATGGCGTCCTCTCCCGGCTGCACGGTCTAACCATCGACTACCTTTCGGCGGTTGAGATTCTTACCGTCGACAGCAAAGGGCATGTAGCGCTCAGGCGGATCGACAAGGACCATGATCCCGATCTTTTCCGAGCCTGTCGTGGCGGGGGCGGAGGAAACTTCGGTGTGATCACCGGCTTTCTCTTCGACCGGTTACCCGTTGCGCCCTCTGAGGTGGTGAATGCCCACTTGTCCTTTGACTGGGCCACCATGACCGAGGACAACTTCACCGCGATCCTGATGGCATTCGGAGACTACTGGGCCAAGCGGGGGAGCGAACCCGACACCTGGGGACTGTTTGCTGCACTCGGCCTCACGCACTCCTCCTCGGGCCGATTTAGCCTCTCTCTGCAATTTTGCAACCCTGATGGAACCTGCAACGACCTGAAGCCGTTGGAGGAATTTCTCGATCTCTTTCAGGGTTTCGGCCCCATGGAAACACGCGCCTCCGCTGCCGGGGAAAAACGCTTTGCCCAGCGGAGGCCGGCAACAAACCAAACCCTGGGGCCATACCCCATTGATCGCCTGCTCTGGCTGGAAGCGACAATTGGCGACAGTGGGAGTGGCCACAGCGGGCGCGCCGAATACAAATCCTCTTACATGAAACAGAACTTTACTCGCGCGGAAGCGAAGTGCATTTTCAAGCAGCTAATGCGCACCGTTCCCGGTGTCGATCTACGCGGATCAGTCATGGCCGTCGACTCCTACGGGGGAGCCGTCAACGCTAAGGGCATGGCCGACGTCACTTCGGTTTGGCAGCGCTCGTCCATCATGAAAGTCCAGTTTCAGCAATATTGGGAAAACCCGGAGGAAGACGCTGGTCGCCTGCAGTGGATGCGCGAGTTCTACACGGACCTCTACTCGCAGCATGTGGATCCAAAATACGCCGGAACTCCCTACCCCAACGAATACTACGAAGGCTGCTACATCAACTATCCCGACAGCGACATGCTTGCATACGCCTTCTGGCCCCAGCTCTACTACGGCACGCACGATCTTTACCCGTTTCTGCAGCAGGTAAAGCGGCGCTACGACTCGAACAACATCTTTCACCACAAGATGTCGATCCGCGCCTGAGGAGGGACCTATGCAGAGTGATGATCGACGATTGAAGGCAAGATGGACCCGCAGAGAGTTTGTGCGCGGCGTCGCGGGGGTGGTCGCGCTCCCTCACCTGCCGCAGAATATGGCTGCCTCGCTGCCACCCCCACAGTTTGCGTACGTGGCGTCTGGGCAAGGCTCGCTGGATGTTTTCAGCTTGCGCGGCAAGGTCTGGAGAAGAACCCAGCACGTACCCAGCCCTGCCCCTGCCTGCATTTTGCTTTCCCCGGCCCAGCAGATCCTCTACGTGGCCAACCAGCTAGATTTGCACGAGGGATTGCCGCGCGGCACTGTCGAATCCTTCCACATCGATCCTTTTGACGGCCACCTGACCCTGTTTGGTCGCACGCCGCTGTCCCTTTCCGCAACCCACCCGCGGCATCTGGCCCTCTCACCGGACGGAAAGCTTCTCGCCGTGGCCGCTTACGGCGGCGCAATTTACAACCTCTTTCCCGTCGGGGAGGACGGCAGCCTGGGCCCGCCGAGCGGTATTTTCAAACAGACAGGTTGCGGACCGCATGATCAATCGCAAGCGTCGGCGCATCCCCATACCCTGCTCTTCGACGCCAGCGGACGCCATCTGCTCTCGTCCGATTTTGGCAGCGACCGCCTGAGCGTTTTCGCCGTACGAGACGGCAGACTCCAGCAGCGTACGCAGCGCGCAACCGGTGAGGGCAGTGGTCCGGGCGCGTGCGCGCTTCATCCCGCGGGCTCCGTCTTCTACGCCTGGCATGATCTCCAGAGCACGCTTGCTTCCTACCACTACGATGGAGTGTCTGGTGCCGTCGGTGACACGATCCAACGGCTGTCATTTCCTACGGCCTCTCTGCATGCTCTTGCGCTGCATCCCTCAGGCCGCATGCTCTATACCACCCAGGAAAACCGCAACGAGTTGAACGCGTGGCAGCTGGACGCGAAAGACGGTAGGCTCACGCGCGCGCAGGATGTGTTGCTGGGAGAGGCGACGCCGACCCAGATCACGGCCTCGCCTGACGGAGAGAGTGTTTTGGTTCTGGATGACCCAGGAGGATCGATTTATAAGGTGACTGCAGACCGCGCGACTGGTGAGCTCCTCGGCAACGCTAAGGTCGCGGCGGTGAACCGGCCGAAAAGCATAGTTCTGAAGACAATCTAATCACCCGTCCCAGAACCCGTAACAATGTATGACTTCGAAAAGAGAAGAAAGCGCTCCGATACGATCGTCGCTCCGGGGAAGAGCTGCTCCAGATCCCGGCGCGTAAGCAAGCAAATTTCAGCTAAAGATTTCGCTACTTGCTCCCGGCTGGGCTTGTTCATCAGCCCCCACAGAGTGAGGTAGCGAGTTACGAAAAAGTGATTCAGGAGGCGCGGCCACCAGTGCAGAAGCAGCGTGCCAAGGTGCGGTTCCACGGGAAACCATTTGTTTGGCGTTTGGCAGTAGAAGGATCTCCCGACACGGCGCAGTTCCAAGGCAAAGCGCTGCATGTCATCCCAATTCCCAACATGCTCAATCACTGAATTCGAGAAAGCCAGATCAAACGACTTACTCGGAAATTGGAGACTGCGTCCGTCTCCGACCACACATGTATAGTGTGCCGGTTCCAATTCGCGAGGGTCGCCGTTGAGCAGCGTCACGTCGTAAGATTCGTCCAGCATGTTCCAGATTTGTGACGTTCCCCCCACATCCAAAACCGTGCGACAGGCGGAAGGGGGAAAGGTGGAGGAGAAAACTTTCATCCGTCCTTTGCGGAATCGTCGCATGAAGAAAGTAGCAAATCGGGAGTAGCCCATTCGTTTGCCACTCCGATTCGCGCTCTCGGCCATATGGACTCCGGACGTATTCCTGGGCTTCAGTGGTCAGGACAACAGTAGCGCAATCAGGGCCGTTGGCATCAGCTAAGGAACCAGGGCATGTTTCATATATAGTGCCTTATTGAGAGGTTCGATCAATGTCGCCCATGGCGGTTTTTCGACCTCAGCCTCCGAATACCTGAATGGGTTCGATCACCAATCCAACTGAGAAAGCAAAAGGAGTCAGTCGATGGAAATGCAGTCCAGGAGAGGTCTTATCAAGAATGCGGCCAAAGCCGCGGCAATCGCAACCGGCAGCGCCATGGTTGCCGGCAAATCCGAGGCGAAGGCATCGGCAAAACCGGAAAAGAAGGCCTATTCGTGCCAGCCGGTTGCGGACAATGCACCCAGCGCTCCGCCGCTATTCTCCTCTGCCGTTTCCTACGGCAATCTGCTCTTCCTGGCCGGCGTTGGCGCACACTTCAAGGGTACGATTGAAGAGCATACCAAGCACGTGCTCGACGAGCTGGAGAAGAACCTGACGTGTGCTGGTTCCTCGATGGAAAAGGTACTCAAGGTCAACGTCTACCTGAACGACATCAACGACTGGGCCAAAATGAACACCGTCTATGCAGGACGCTGGGGTAAGGTGCCACCCGTCCGCACCACCATCGCGCCAGCCGGAGGCATTCCTGGCAACTCACTGGTAGAAATCGATCTCATCGCCTACATCTAGCGCCATGTCACAACCATCTGCAGATGCGGCGGGCCCCACCGCGCTTATGCGCGAGGGCACCGAGCATGACAATCTCTTTACCCGGATTGGGGTTCGTCCACTGGTGAATGGCCGCGGGACATTCACCATCGTTAGCGGATCACGTTCCCTGCCCCAGGTGAAGCAGGCGATGTAC
The DNA here is from genome assembly GCA_963824325.1 of uncultured Acidobacteriaceae bacterium. Lineage (GTDB taxonomy): Bacteria > Acidobacteriota > Terriglobia > Terriglobales > Acidobacteriaceae > PALSA-350. The sequence goes on from CAWGPA010000009.1 coordinate 42,125, forward strand.
GATGCCTCTTTCTACTTCGTGCATCTAGACGAGTTGATGGAGGCCGTCGGCCAGGAGCTCGGTCAACTGACTGGCGCGGAGTGGGGCGTCGCCACCACCGGATGTGAGGCTGCGATCGCGCTCGCGGTCGTTGCCTGCATTGCCGGAACCGACCCTGAGAAATCTCAGGCGCTGCCGTACATCCAAGGCCGCGATCAAGTCATCATCCCCAAACATTCCCGCAACCCCTATGACTTCGGGGTGCGCATGACTGGGGTGGAGGTGGTCGAAGTCGACTCCGCCGAAGAGCTGCGCAACCAGCTCACGGAGCGTACGGCGATGGTTTACATCCTGTCCAGCCCGGCCGCAGAGAATGGCCCGCTGAGTATCCTCAATATCTGCGCTATTGCCAGGGAGAAGGGCGTTCCCGTCTTCGTCGACGCCGCCGCCGAGGAGCCTCTTGTTCCCAACGTCCACCTTCAGCACGGCGCTACGCTGGTTGGTTATTCCGGCGGCAAGTGTTTGCGCGGACCCCAGTCCTCCGGCCTACTTATCGGCCAAAAGGACTTGTGCCGCGCCGCCTATTTTCAATCTGCTCCCAACCACAACTACGGCCGCGCCTTCAAATGCAGCAAAGAAGAAACCATGGGCCTGCTCGCTGCGGTGCGCCAATGGTATAAGCGCGACCACGCGGCGGAGCAGAGGGCGTGGCTCTCGTGGCTGCAGCACATTGAGTCGCGCGTGCAAGGCCTGCCTTCCCTGACGACTGAGTATCTGCATCCCGTAGACCTGTCTAACCGATCGCCTCGTCTGCGCATTCACTGGGATGCCCGCACGCTCGGCATCACCGGAACCGAACTCGCCGCAAGGCTCGACGCCGGCAGCCCGCGTATCGCCGTCCACGACAGCAGCGGTGTGCGCCCGTCTCAAATGGCCAGTTCGCTCATCATCATGCCGTACATGATGGAGGCAGGAGAAGAGCGCATCATCGCCGATGCTCTGTACGAGGGGCTCACCAAGCCCGGACGCTATGAAGATCCCTTGCTCCCGTCCGGCACGCCCGTGCCAGTCCAGGGAACGTGGGCAGTTGCAATCCAGTACGGACGCGGCGTAGGAGAACAGCAGTTCACGCTGCAGCAGAGCGGCAACGAACTCAGCGGGACCCAGCAGGGAGAGCTATACAGTGCCGCACTCAAGGGAGTGATCCATGGCGGCCAAATCGAGTTGCACAGCACCATGGCGGTCCCTGGAAACTTTATTGAATGGCACTTTCAAGGCAACGCACAGGGAAACGCTATGACAGGAACGGTTGATTTGGGAGAGTATGGTAAGGCGGCCTGGGAGGCCATTAGGAATCATGCTTAGGGAATACACGAGGAAGAGGACCTTCCACGGCTTTATCGCACTCTCGCTCGCTACTGTCATCACCGTCTTCGCCCAGCCGGCAACGCCCGCCTACGATCTGCTATTGCGTGGCGGACACGTGCTCGATGACAAGAACCACATCGATGGCGTTATGGACGTGGCCATCAAGGACGGGAAAATTGCCCGGGTGGCAGCGCGCATTCCCTCTGACTCGGCGCTCAAGACAATCGACGTGAAAGGCCTGTACGTCACTCCGGGGCTGATCGACATTCACGTTCATGTGTATGCCGGCACGGGTGAGCGCGGTTCCTATGCGGGCGACCTCAGCGTTCCTCCCGATGGCTTTACTTTCCGCGTTGGTGTTACCACCGTGGTCGATGCGGGCTGTTCGGGCTGGAAAAATTTTGAGGACTTCAAGGATCGCATTATCGATCGCTCGAAGACCCGCGTCTTCGCCATGCTCAACATCGTTGGCGCAGGCATGCGCGGCGGCAAGTACGAACAGAACACCGCTGATATGGATGGAGAAGCCACCGCGGCTATGGCCCTCAAATATCCGCAGACAATCGTGGGCATCAAGACCGCGCACTTTGCCGGCCCGGAATGGATTCCGGTAGAGCAGGCCGTCATCGCCGGAACCAAGGCCAACATTCCGGTCATGGTCGACTTTGGTGTAGACCGTCCCACTCGCCCGCTCTATGACTTGTTGACCCAGAAGCTGCGACCGGGCGACATCTATACTCATATGTACTCGGGGCTTCGTCAGGAGCAGGATCCGGTAACCTTGGGCCCCAGTAAAGCCTTCATCGAAGGCCGCAAGCGCGGGATCTATTTCGACGTTGGCCAGGGCGGCGGCAGCTTTAAGTGGTCGCTTGCAGTTCCGATGATCAAGGCAGGGTTCATCCCCGATTCCATCTCGACCGATCTCCACGTCACCAGCATGAACGGCGCAATGAAAGATGAGCTCAATGTCGCCGACAAGATCATGGCGGTGAATGTTCCGCTGAAGCAGGTAGTTGCCGAGATGACCTCGCACCCGGCCCATGAGATTCGCCACGACGAATTGGGCAATCTCTCCGAGGGCGCGATCGCCGATGTTGCGGTGCTCCGCGTAGAAAACGGCAATTTTGGTTTCACCGACATGGTCAACAGACGACTGGACGGCAAACAGAAGCTGATCTGTGAACTGACGATTAAAGATGGAAAGATTGTCTACGATCTGAATGGCATCAGTGCTGAGTTGTGGACAGCGCCACCCGGACCACATGATGCGGAAGCTTATCGCTGGACTACCTTCGCTCCGCGACCGCCGTCGTCCACACCAACGAACACGGAGCTGCCCCACTAAGTAGGTAACACAGTACCCGGGGGAGAATTGGTCCAATTGCCCGGTAGTCTGGGTTCATGCTTTGTATCAGGGCACGACTTTAGTCGGGCCGTTGAGGGTCGCCACTAATGAGGGCTTTAGCCCCTGGGCTTTCCTTTGCGGACAAACGCAGTGCACGCAGAGCATTATCCGCGGAGGCGTATTTCCGCCGGGATGCGTCCCAGTAGGGGCTAAGGAGTCTGCGTGCGAACCTCGCCGGTACAGAGTTAGTCCCGAAGAGCCTGCCCTGAGCTTGTCAAATGGGACGGCTGAGAATATCCCAGGATACAATTCTGGGCTTCCTTACAATTCTGCGAGATCCAGCAAAACCCAGCAGTGGCGCCGCCTTTCGAAGCGGTGAATCTGGACATGACTGATAATTGGACCCTCCACCCTCCCCGGGTGTCACCCGCAGCACCCATTGTGTTACCCTTTTAGGGTGATGTCTGTTCTCCATCGCTGTCCAAGCTGTAGCCGCGCCGCCATGGCGCAGGCCAGCTGTTGTTGTTTGCGCTAACTCGCAACGGACACAACATAGCTGCTTCTCTCCTGGCAGCATCTTTAAAAACCAACTTTCTATTTAGGGAAATCTGCACGTGGGCATTGCTCTCCATCTAGCAGCATCTGCATCTGACGCCAGCCTCTCGCTGCGCCCCCGCCGGTCTTGTTGTAGCCGCTAGTTGTAGTCCTCTCCCTTGCTCTTTCCAGCCGTGCGCGGCAGATTCTCCTGGAGTTTACTTATGCGTGACTTGCAGCTTTTACTTCGCAATTGCCTCTTCTCCACCCTGGTCGTGGCGGCATTATTTACACCCGGGTTAAAGGCCCAAATGGTGGGTGGTACGATCTCCGGCGACGTCGTCGACCCCGCGGGGGCTGCTGTGGCACAAGCCGAAGTGCTTATCCGCAACGATGAGACAGGCAGCGAGCGCAAGTTCACTACCGCGGCGAGCGGTACGTTTTCCGCGCCCTCGGTCGCGGTGGGAAATTACACCGTCTCTGTGTCGCGAGATGGCTTTGCACCTCTCAGCCGCACGGGCATTGTGCTCACTGTCGGCCAGAATGTCCAACTACACCTTGCCCTCACCGTTGGCAGCGTGCAACAGAGCGTTCGCGTGGTGGACACTCCCGCCGTGGTTGACACCTCAACCTTGCAAACGCAGGGACTGGTCGATGAGAAGCAGGTCAAAGAACTGCCGCTCAATGGCCGAAGCTTCGACCAGCTGATCGAGCTAAACCCTGCATCAGTCAGCTACACCACCCAGCGCTCGGGCGGGGTGGGCACATCGAACTCTTCCGTGGGCAACATGTACTCCGTCTCCGGACGGCGCCCGCAAGACAATCTCTTCCTCCTGAACGGGATCGAGTACACCGGGGCTTCGCTCATCAACGTAACCCCGGGCGGTACCAGCGGGCAGCTGCTGGGAGTGGACGCGGTCCGCGAATTCAACGTGGTCAGCGACTCCTATGGTGCAAATTACGGCAAGCGTACCGGCGCGCAGATATCGATCATCACGGCATCGGGCGGAAACCAGCTTCACGGTTCCGTGTACGAATTTCTGCGCAACAGCGCACTGGATGCGCGCAATTATTTTGACCAGGCACAGATTCCGGAATTTCAACGCAACGACTTCGGCGCGGCCCTCGGTGGACCGATCCGCCACGACAAGCTATTTGGCTTTGGAAACTATGAAGGTTACCGTCAGCATCTCGGCCTTAGCGCAGTCAGCTTCGTTCCCGACAACACCTCGCGCGCCGCTGCCGCCGCCATCGTCCGGCCCCTGCTCGCGCTTTGGCCAGTAGCCAACGGCCCCGAGTTGCTCAACCCCAATGGCACGCCCAGCGGGATTGCCGAGGCCTTTGCCAATCCGCCACAGCATGTGCGTGAGGATTTTGGCACCGCGCGGATCGACGCCAACTTAACCCAGAACGATCTGCTCTTCGGCGTCTATACAGCGGATGACAGTGACGCAAACACTCCCTCGCAAAATCCCTATTCGACCATCTACGAGCGGTTGCGCGAGCAGGTCTTGAGCGCGCAAGAGCAGCACGTCTTCTCCCCCAACTTGCTCAATACATTTCGTTTCGGCTACTCGCGAGCGGCCTATTACTTTACCGGTCAGGCTCCGGACTCAGTACCTGGCTGGGTCGCGGGCGCGCCCGTCGGGGCCGTCGTGATCGCAGGCAGCACAGCCTCCAACGGCGCCTCTCAGGTGACGCTGGCGGGCGCGAACACCGGCAGCAACAACCAGGCTGTCCGCAATCTCTTTACCGTGGACGAGCATATTTTTTGGACCCGTGGACGGCACCAGGTCGAAGTGGGCGTATGGCTGCAGCGGTTGCAATCCAATGACAACCTGGCTCAAAACCAGTATGGGCAAGCCTCTTTCTCCACTCTCAGCAGCTTTCTGAAAGGCAGCGTCGCGACGTTTACAGTGGTGCCTGCACCGACAGAGCTCGGCTGGCGGTCGCTCTTTGGAGCAGGTTTCATCGAAGACGCGTGGAAGGTAACGCCTCGCCTCGAGCTTCGCGCGGGCTTCCGTTCCGAGTCAACCAACGGCTGGAACGAGGCCCACAGCCGTGCCTCCAACTACGGCTTCACCAACGGTGTCATTAACACGACCCCCACTATCGGCGGCTCCGCTCTGGCGCAAAACCGCGCTACGTTCATGCCTGAGCCGCGCATCGGGGTGGCCTACGACGTGTTCGGCAACGGCAAGACAGCCCTGCGGGCAAACTTCGGCGTGCATCGCGCGCTGTTGGATACCCTGGACTACCGGCTTGACCAGACCGCGCCCTTCAACACCACTCTGTCCTTCAGTAACACCACCGTAGACAAGCTCCCCGCCCTGGCCACGGGTACGAGCAAGGGCAGCGGACAGATCTCACCCAGCAATGTGCAGCCGGACATCGCTACCCCGACGGTGCTTGCCTGGACCTTCAAGATCGAGCAACAGATCGCCCCGGCGACTTCGCTCACCATCGGCTATGTCGGTTCGCACGGATACCATCAGATTCTCTCCGAGGATCAGAACACGCCCGCAACCGTAGTCTGCCCGGCGTCGCCCTGCCCTGCTGCGCTTGCGCCAGGGACCGTCTTTTACGCAAGCCAAACCAAGGCCAACCCGAACGTGGCCAACACCACCTCCTGGGTTTCCCAGGGAGTCAGCAACTATAACGGTCTCGAGGTGGATGTGCGCCGGCAGTTGTCGCACGGGCTGCAACTGCGCGGCGTTTATACCTTCGCCAGTAACCTGGACGATGGCTCGGCCTGGAACACCAGCGTCTCGGCCAACACCCCGGCGTTCGTCATGTATCCGGGGAACCCTGGGCTCGACTACGGACCGGCGGCTACCAATATCCGCCATGCTGCCGCTATCAATGGCACCTGGGAGTTGCCTTTCAAAGACGGGCTGCTCGGCAATCCTTTGGCAAAGGATCTGCTGGGCGGCTGGTCGGTTAGCGGCATCGCCACGCTACAGAGCGGTTTCCCCCTCTCCCCGCAGCTCGGCTACAACCCGACCGGCAATGGGGATACGCGCAACCCAGTGCGCCCCAACCTGGCTCCTGATTTTCACGGCCCGCTCTATGCCAAGAAAGTGTCCCAGTGGTTCAATCCTGCTGCCTTCACCGCGCCCTCCCCAGGTACCTTTGGAAATGTCGGCCGCGACACGCTTACCGGTCCCGGCCTGTCAGAACTCGATCTCGCCCTGGTCAAGAACACCACGATACATGAGCGTCTTCGCGCGCAATTTCGAGCGGAGTTCTTCAACGTGTTGAACCACTCCAACTTCACCACTCCGAACCCGGTCGTCTTCAGTTCCGGCCCCACCCCAAAGGCGCCAACGACGGAAGTTGCTCCGTCGCCGACCGCAGGAGTGGTGAGCGCAACAGCCACTACTTCGCGGCAGATTCAGTTTGGCATGAAGTTTCTCTTCTAGTCGGGCAAATCGCCGATAGATAGCGTCGTCGCATGAGCTAGCGTGCTCCAACGACGCCGGCATCTTTAAGCGCATGCCTCTCCGCGTCCAGCGAGGAGGTATGCAGTTGCACCACGCGTTGCATGGCCGCGTCTGCCTCTTGCACATGGCCCTGAGAACGTAAGGCCCGCGCGAGCAGGTAAAACGATCCCGCGTCCTCAGGATTCATCTCTACGGCCTGGCGGAGCAAGCGCACAGCGGCTGCGGTATTGTGCTGCTGAAACTGCGCCTTCCCCATATAGAAGTAGGTGGCCCACGAATCCGGGGTCATGCGCTGCGCCTTTTCGAGATAGGATAGACCGTCCGGATAATGCTGCGACTGGACCAGCAGCGCACCCAGGAAATACAAGGCGCTCGCATCCTGCGGGTCCGCCTCGATCGCCTCTTTCAACTGCTTTTCCGCGTCGGCGTTCTTCTGCAAACTGATGTATACCTTGCCCAACTCGCGATGAACCCCGGGAAACGAAGGATCGGCCTGCAACACTGCCTGGTAGGCCTGCTCCGCTTCGGCAAATTGCGCCCCGTCGTAATAGGCGTGGCCCAGCAGAAAATTGGCTTGCGCCGGAGTCGCGCTGTCGGCAAAGAGCTTGCTAAATACCTCCTGGGCCTGTTGCGCCTGCCCAGCCCGTGCATAAGCAACACCCAACAGATAGAGTGCTGCCGGGTCCGGATCGTCCACCTCCGTCAACGGCTTCAGTAAGCCCAGGCCTTGATCGGGATGGCCGCTGAAGGTGAGGCATGTAGCCAGAAGCATGGTGGCCTGATGGTCGGAAGGCGATCGCTCGTGCAACTGCCGGAAATATGGCAACGCATCGATGTAATCTTCTTGTTTGAGATACGCGAGCCCAAGATCGAGTTGAATCTCACGCAACTGAGGACTGATGCGGAGAGCCCGTTGATACACCTCGATTGCCTTCCCATAGCGATGGGTCTTGGCATACAAGACACCAAGGTTGGCAAGCGCACTAACATTGCGCGGATCAAGTGCCAGCACTTTATTGAAACCCGATTCCGCCGCCGGGTAGTCGCCCGCATTCAAAGCCTGGGTTGCAGACTCAAAGGTTTGCTTGGCTGTATCCGCCCCCAGCCCCCGCACCGCGCTTGGAGAGAAGAGCAAGACAATCAAAATCGCGGATACAAGAAGTTTCATGAAGAAGTCTGCTTCCCCAGTTTAGATCACACTTTTCCTCATCAACCACCAGGGTGAAATGTGATCAGTCCCGCAGAGCCTGCCCTGAGCTTGTCGAAGGGGACGGCTGAAAGTCAGAGCTGTCCAAATTAGCGGAGCAACGGCCTTCTGGACCTCGTATTTTGCTGAATAGGTTGAAGCGACCGTGGGCAACCGAGATCGAGTTGGTTGCTGCAGTGGCAACTCTGTCCATCCATCTCCACCCATGCGAAGGTGAGCCGCCGCAAAAAACAGGCCGGATCCACGGATGTGGGTCCGGCCTGTTTCATCCCCGACAAACTTAGAAGTAGAACTTACCCCCAAGCTGCAGCAGACGGGGATCACGTGCCGAGGTGATCTGACCGGAGGAACCCGCATTCGCACCAGCAAAAGACGTTCCAGGCGTTGGCGCTGACAAATCGTTGTTGATCGTTCCCCACTGCGTATGGTTGAAGACGTTATACGCCTCGAACCGCAACTGAATCCGGGTGTTTTCGGTAAAGTTGAAGTTCTTGAACAGAGACATGTTCCAGTTGTCGACCCCCGGGCCGTAGATCGAATTGCGCCGGAAGTTGCCGTAGCTGCCATTGGCGGGAACCGCAAAGGCCGATGGGTTGTACCACATAGGGAACTGACCTGCCGGCACGTTATGGTTGTGCGCAGCGATAATCGGACCGCCCGTGTAGTCGGGCCGGATGTGACCGAACCCTCCATTCCCTAAGTTGCCGCCCCCGGTGACAGCGAGGTCGCAGGAATCATTCGTAGTTGCACCCGTAGCGCCGCCACTCAGGCAAGGAGTTCCACCCCAAAACTGGGTGACGCCCGACCACTCCCAGCCGCCGGCGGTAAGCTGCACCAACTTGCTGGAGCCTTTGAATTGGGGCAGGTTGTAGACGTATTGAAAATTGAAGACGTTCCGGCGGTCGAAGCCGGCAGGAGCGTAAAACGGTTTGAGGTTGGTGTATTCCGGGAAGACGTTTTGATCGTTGTCGACGTCATCCAGATCGATAGCCTTGGCCCAGGTATAGTCCGCGTTGATGGTGAGCTTGCTACTGAAACGGCGAGACACCTTGACCTGCAGGGCGTTGTAAGAGCTCTTAGCTCCAAAGACGTTGTACTGAATAGAGCTATAGCCTTTGTAAGGCAAGATAGCTGCCTGCACATTGTTGACCGTAGAGAGGATATTCGTGCTTGTGGTCGTCCCTAGCGGTAACTGTTCCAGTTGCTGATTGTACATCTGGTGCCGGCTGACGTTGCCCACATAGCTGATGTCAAAAACCAGGTTGTACGGCAATTCACGCTGCAGGCCAAGGTTGTAGCCATAAGTCGTAGGAATCTGGCCCGGTCGATTGGTCCCCAGAACTCCGGATGCCGGAGTGAGAGGAGCACCATTCGCCAATGCGGGCGAGATATTCCCGATGTTACCGCCGTAGATGGTCGGCGTATAAACCGTGGGAGGATTGCTGACTCCTCCAAAGTTGAAGACATTCTGTTCATACCGCTCATAGAAGATCCCATACCCACCGCGAAGCGCGGTCTTGCCATCGCCAAACACATCATAGGCAAAGCCGAGGCGAGGACCGAAGTTGTTCCAGCGATAATTCAGGCCGCCCTTGGGGAACCCAGGCGTACCCTCCTGCACCATACCGTTGTACGGGTTTCCAGAACCGGTAATGATGGAGCCCTGCGTCGGCACTTGTCCAGGAATATTGGGTGCGATGTTAATCGCCACGGCATCGGTCGGGTTGTAGGCCGGCGGACTAAAGTAGTACGCGTGGTAAGGGGCAACCGTATACGTTGGGCCGACGAATTCGTAACGAAGACCGTAGTCAAGCGTGAGTCTCGGGGTTACCTTCCAGCTATCCTGCGCATAGCCCTCATATTGGAAAAAGTGGAAGTGGCCGAAAGCGAAGAGGTTTGATTGGCTGACAGTGGTGTAGTTGCCTAGCAGAGTGTTCCCGATTCCTGAGTTGCTATTGGCGGGGTTTTGATTGCTGGCGCCGAAGTTTATATTGGGGTTTTCTGTCCAGGTTCCCTCCTGGCCATTCTCGTTCAGGTCGGCAAACAAACCGAACTTGATCACATGGTTGCGCCAGATTTTAGTTACGTCATCCGTGGCCACCACCGTATTCCCGGTCGAAGTCCAACCGGAGGGGAATGGGCTGATATTGATGTAGCCGTCTCCCGTGTTGATGTTCGGGGCGAGGTTGTGGGTATTGGTTGCCGGATAGATATCTTCGAAGGTGAACCCGACATCGGTCTTGTTGTATAAGGCCGGGGAGGTGCCCTGGACAATATCCACCACCTGCGTCAAATGGAGCCAACCAACCGTTGCTTCATTGGTCAGCGTCGGGGAGATCACGTTCACCAGGCTCCAGGCGTAGCTCTTACCTGGCTTTTTCCGGTACTGCGGCAGAACGGGGAAGCTATTCCCTGAAAAAATGCCGTAACCATCGCTTTCCTGCTGCCGGTCATCCACATAACGGAAGAACGCATTTGCCTTCGGCCCGATATTAAAGTCCACACGAGCTACGTATTGGTTCTTGTAAAAGACGTACGTGTCCTGAAAGTTGATTTGTTGCTCGTCGCCAAATCCATTATTGAAGGTGGGATGAACAAACGTCCCCCGGTAGCCGGGAGTGAAGTACTTGATCATTGCGTTGTACTGGCTGTTAAAGTTCGAAGCAGGAATGATGTTGCCGGGATAAACTGTGCCGCTCTGCACCTCGCCGAACGAGTTGTACTTGATGCTTCCGGGAACGAATACCTGGCCGTTCTGTACCAGGTTGCCATTGCTATCGCGAATGGGCGTGCAGTTCGCGGTTCCGTTGAAGTCGCACATGTTGCCCGAGCGGTAAGTAGGCGAGAGATCGGCCTCGCCGTTCGGGGTGCCTATGCCGAGCATCGACGGCTGCGGCATGGTGTAGTAGGTGGAGCCGTTGGGGCGACTGGCCCGTGTCCCTTCATAGTTGAAGAAAAAGAAAGCTCTTTTGTCGCTTCTGGGTGAGATCTTCGGGATCGGGATATATCCGCCGATGTTGCCGCCAAACTGATTGAACTTCAAATCCGCTCGCGGCGAACCGTCATGATTGCTGAACCAGTCGTTGGCGTTATAGTCCGTGTTGCGGTTGAACTCGTATGCGGTTCCATGAAAGCGTTGGCCGCCGCTCTTGGTGTTGACCAGAATCATGACACCTGGGCTGCGTCCGTATTCCGCATTGAAGTTGCCTGTGAGTGTTTTAAATTCGCCTACGGCATCAATGCTCAGGTTCGTATATTCGCCGTCGTTGGCTCCCACGTCAGTATTGATCACGCCATCGAGAAAGAAGTTGTTGGCCGTGCCCCGCATTCCGTTGACGTAGAAATCGTCGGTCTGGTTGAAGACCAGGCGGAATTGCGAGTTGTTGTTCGTGACTACGCCGGGTAGGGTTGTCATCAGAGACTCGAAGTCGCGACCGTTCAGCGGCTGCTCCAGGACTTGTCGCTGGTCGATAACTTGCGAATTATTTGAGTTGGCCGTGTCAATTAAAGGAGTTTGCGAACTGACAGTTACGGTTTGCGAGGCCTGCCCGAGGGTCAATGCCAACTGCCCTAAACCAAGACTTTGGTCCTGGTCGAGCACTACCCCGTCGCGATGGAGTTCCTCCATACCGGGAGCGCTCACCTTGACCCTGTAGGTAGCGGCAGGCACGTTCAGCGCACGGAACGTGCCGCTGGCGTCAGCTGTCGTATCGCGCGTAGTGGCGCCTGTTGCCTGGTTAATGATCTGGACATGAGCTCCGGGAATCGCCGCACCCGACGGATCAACCACTGTACCTGTAATCTGGCCGGTCTGCGCGTGAAGCCTGGTGCCGGAAAATAACACGCCAAGAAGCGCCAGCAAGGCGAGCTGAAAAATGAATCCTGGCTTCCGGAGCGCATTTGTAACAACGTATCGCTGCTTGCATTCGACGCCGGCAGGATAACTTGTGGAATTCGGAAGCAGGATTTGAGTCGGATAGAAGGCAGGGCTCTGCCACAACTTCTCGCAAGACATATTTCCTCCAAAAGGCCACGAACGAACGTTTACTGTCGTTACTGCCTCACACCGCACGCGCGGGTTGGCAGGTCTTTCGGCGATCTGTCATTTTCAGAACTTGCGAGAAGAGGATGATCGACCGAGGGCGAGATTATCGAATGCGACATACGGCTGTCAAGGTCACGATCTACAGAAGAATCGTTTCTTTAAAGGGAATTTCGTGCCATCGAAGGCAGTGTGCGATGTCATGCGTCTTTTTTTTGCCTTCGACGTCGTGCGCACTTTCACCCCTAAAAATTGCACCGCCACGTGTGACAGAGCCGTGGGGTCTAACAACATCCAGGTGTTCGCGGACGGCCAGCAGGATTAGTAACAGAATCACGTACACATGAGCGATGGTGGATGAGAATCGCCGGGTGCCAGACATCGGATCACACGATGCGTTAGCTTCAGGGGCGGAGACGAGAGCCCGAAGACTGATGAGGCTTCAGTGTCTGCGCGAGAACTCAAACCGGCGGAGTCTGTGCCCTAACAGAACCCAATAGGGGGTGTGCCTCAAGTTCGCCTCAGCGTACTTCGGAAGCCCACGACAGCTTTTTGCTGGATAACTGGCATTCCCGGGAAAGGGGTCGGAAAAGCAGTCGAAACAGAACATTTTCGGGCCACGTATCCGGATTTCCTGCACGGGCGCCACCAACACCCGCCCTCCCGGGTTGAGCTGCCCGAAACCTCTCAATCTCTGCCCCAGCCAGTTGCCTTAACCAGGAACGTTTTCGCTTTGACAACCTACGACCAAGAATGCAACACTCCGTCTACCCTTGAAGAAAACACCCGAAAAGGATAGACCGGTAACCCTACGTACCCTGGCGAACCACCTTGGGCTCTCGCTGACGACTGTATCCGTCGTCGTGAGCGATGCACCGGCTGCGCAGGCGATTCCGCTCGCCACCAGGGAACGAATCCTTGCCGCGGCCAGCGAGTTGCAGTATCGGCCCAATTACTTCGCCCGCTCGCTGCGCAAGCAGCGCAGCATGTCCGTGGGCGTGTTGGTGTCGGAGATGAGCGAGGGTTACTTTACGCTGGTAATGAATGGCGTAGAAGAGTACCTGATGGCGGCGAAATACTTCTACCTGCTGGCCGCTCATTACTGGCAGCCGGAACTACTCGAGGAATATCCACGGATGTTGCTCGAACGGTCGGTCGACGGACTACTTCTGGTGAATACTCCGACTCCGCCGCAGGTCTCGGTGCCGATCGTGTCCATTTCCGGGCACCAGAATGTTGCTGGAGTAACAAATATCGAACTGAACCACAAGCAGGCCGCCTATCTCGCACTCAAACATCTCGCGGACCTGGGACACCGCAGAGTAGCGTTCATGAAGGGTCAGGAACAGACGGTTGATACGGACCCTCGTTGGCGGGAGATCATGGAAACGGCCTGCGCCTTCGGGCTGGAAGTGCACCAGGATCTGCTGATCAAGCTGACTGAGAACAGTTGGTCACCCGCCCTGGGGTATGGCCCAGTAAAGGCTCTGCTGTCGCGCACCAGGAATTTCACCGCGCTTTTCGCATTCAATGATATCGCCGCCTTCGGCGCTATTCGAGCCCTTCACGAAGCGGGTCTTCGGGTGCCACAAGACGTTTCCGTGATCGGCTTCGACGATGTGCTCAGCGCCCCCTTCGGCATACCGAGCCTGACCACCATTCGACAACCCCTCCGCGCCATGGGGCAAGCAGGCACTGAAGCATTGCTGAACCGGATTAACCATCCCAACGCGCCCTACGCTCAACAGGTAATCATGGAACCGGAACTCGTCATACGGGAATCCACCGCGAGGGCCTCGTCCGGACACCCATCGCTGGCGCGAAAGCAAAGCAAGGCTGCTGCACGTGGGCAACGCCCCGCTCCCAGCTAACCTCTCTGCCGCTTATCCGCGGTGATGCTTTCTGACGCGGTATGGCATTCCTGCTCAAGAAAGGCCAGTAGCTGGTCCATGTGCTCGGTGCGGGTACGAAAGTTCACCGGGCTGATGCGAAAGTACGCCTTCCCTTTCAACTCCGTCGTCGAGAACCAGAATTTCCCGCTCTGTTCCACTCGCCTGGCAACCTCGGCATGTAGTTCCTTGGACTGCGCCTCATCGAATTTCGCGCCTCGATAACGAATGCAGATCGCCGACAGCGGCGGTTCACTTGCCGGCTCGAAATCAGGATGCTTTTCTATCAGCGAGTAAAGGTGCTTCGCCTGGCGTACATTGTTGTCGATCCAGTCCCCGATCTGGCGTGCCCCGTAGCGCTTGAAACTCATCCACACCTTCAGCCCGCGAAAGCGTCTCGACTGCTCGAAGCCGTGAACGTAATACTGATAGCGCTCGTTCGCGCGATCGACCTCGTCGGTAAGATATGCGGGCCTCAAGCCGAACGACGCGGTCAGTCGGCGGTCGTCCTTAACCAGGATCGCACCCGCATCCAGCGGCGCGTAGAACCACTTGTGCGGATCAATGGTGACTGAATCGGCGAGTTCCAATCCCTGGTCACCCATGGGCCATGCGTGGGAGAGCAACATGCCGCCGCCATAAGCGGCATCGACATGCAGCCACATTCCTTCGCGGTCTGCGATCGCCCGCAGAGCGCGCACCGGGTCGATCGCACCGGTGTTGGTGGTTCCGAAAATGCCCACGATGCACATCGGCCGAATGCCGGCTTTACGATCCTCCGCGATGGCAGCTTCGAGCGCATCCAGCCGTATGCGGAATTCATGGTCGCTGGGCAGCGCCCGCAGCGCCTCCCGTCCCAACCCCACAGCGTCCACCGCCTTATCCACCGAGACGTGCCGTTCTTCTGACGTGTAAACAGCCCATCGTTCCTGCACCCCGTGCTGCTGAATGCGGTCACCGGAAACCGAGTCCCGTGCCAACTTGATCCCGATGAAATTCGCCATCATCCCGCCGCTAGTCAGGTTGCCGCCCGCATCCTGACCATAACCCACCAGGTCAGTGAGCCAGCGGACGGTGCGTCGTTCCATGGCGACCGCGCCAGGGCCAACCGTATAGGTCCCAATGTTTTGATTGAGAGCAGAGCAGATGAAGTCCGCGATGATTCCAATTGGACTCGGCGAGGGCGTAATCAACCCCATATAGCCTGGGTGCCCGACATGGGTGCAGTTTGGCAAAAGCTTCTGCTCCAGCTCACCCAGAACCGACTCCGCAGAGCTGGGATCCTGGGGCAGAGCCTCGGAAAAGAGCCTGGCAAGGGTCGCCGGCTCTACATCGGGAAACACCGGTCGATCCTCGATTTTCTCCAGGTACTCAGCGAGTAGATCCACCACGCGATGCCCAACTTCGCGAAACTCGCCCGCGTTCATCAGCCCTCCCGCCTTTGCCGCCGATTCAAAAGGTGAAAGACAGTCCACCGCCAAGGCGCTGTTGGCGCATGGCGCCTTGGAGTACAGGTCCGACGAAGGTCAGGGTCGCATTATCCAACTCGATCCCGGTGAGAATACTGGCCTTTGACTTCGTCCAGAAATCGGGCTGCGACACCAGCGTATCGCGATAGTCCAGGCGAATCATCCACCGGGGCGAGACGCGGTAGCGAATGCCGCCGCCGTAGTTGAACCCAACTTGAAAGATGCCACCGCCCTCCAGAGGAGGCGTACTGCCAAAATTATAGGCGGCACTCAGGAGCCCAATGTTGCTAAGCCCAAGCTTAAAGTAGTTGGGCGCTTTTTTGATCGGCGCGTCGTCCAAATGCATGAGCTGCAGAGCAGGCCCGACAGCAAAATAGGGACGCAACCGCGATGCCTTTGGACGCGTATTGATAAGCAGGTTATAGGCCATCTGGGAAGTCCGGAGCCCGGTGTTGGCAAAAGCAAATGCGCTCTGCACAGTAGCGGTCGTGGAGTCGTTATCCACCACCGACAATCCCATCTGAAACGTACTGAAACTGTAATTGTAACTAAATTCCTGAGACAGATACTTTTGCGAGTCGAGGGTGACCGACCCACCGAGATTCCAACCGTTGTGCATGGAATTCCCGAGCGCAATGACAACCTGATCCGCGGGCCCCTCGATGGAGTCCAGAATAAAGCCGATTCCACCCCCATTTCCGCCTGCGTAGCGCAACCACGATCCCCGAAAGCCGATCTCGACCGAGGGCGGCCTCCAACGGTCAGGTGCGTCGATCGTCTCCGGAGTGCTGCGCGCAATCGATTGGGACGAGAATGTGTACTCGTTCTGGTGGCCATTTCCCCCACTAATGGTGTATTTTGCCCCGTCGACATCCATGCTTCGCGGGGAACCCGGGGTTTCCTTCTTCTTCATTTCCTTAATGCCGGTGCGAATGCCGGAATAAGCCATCACTCCCACGTTATCCCGCAGGATATTGTTTTTAATCGTGAGCACGGTTTGCCGCGACACACGGTCCACGCGATTACCATGCACCGGCAGCCTATCGCTGGCAAGCTCCGTCTCATCCTGCGGTCCACGGCAATCGTTCAACTGCAGCACCGCAACTCGTCCATCCGTGATGAGATCTTCCCCGGTTCCGTTCTTTGCATCCTTGGGAATCCACGGTCGGGTGACCAGTTGCACGGCCGAAACGCACCCGGTAAAGATGAGATCGTTTACGACTTTAGCTCGTTCGTTGTCGATATGAGTGTCGATCAGGTGGATGAACGTCTTGTTCTTCTTGGAGAAACCGATGCCCGTGTCATGGGTCGATGAGGAGGTCCAGACCTTCTGATCATTCCAGTCTAGAGAGCTCGCCCATATGCGGAGATGGTGCCGCTTGGAAAAAGTATTCAGCGTCTTGGCGTAGGCATAAGTAGGAGCCTGGTCACCGAGCAGCAAGGTCGACATCGGCGCGCTCTTGTAACCCTGATTCTCGGCGACCGAGCGTATCGTGGCATAGGTGGATTCGGCAGTGAGCGAGTCTACTTGCACCCAGTCACTGGCAGCGAACGCGCGTTCCACAGCGCCGGCGCTTCCGATGAATATCAGGTTGGTTATGTCGGACGGAATATGACCTTTTTCGGTATATGTCCGAAACGGCAACTGCTCCACCAGATCGCTCAGCTCATTCCTTGCAGAATTCGTGGTCGCAATGGGAGGGACGTGTGCTTCTTCCTCCTTCGGAAGGACAATAGGAGAGGTTAACTCGGCGATTAATTCCGTGCCCGAGGGTAAATAAATCTCGGGCTCCGAGAATCTAAGGACGGAAGCAGAAGCAGCGGTAGTGAAGATGGCTGCGATCGGATCGCCAAAGGCAAGGCTGCCGACAAAACCCGAAGCGCGGTAGCTCAAGGTGGCGGTGGAACGGATCCCCTGGATACGGCCCTCTTTGTCGACGGATTCTCGGGCATTCTCTACTTCTGTAAGGCGGCATTGCAGAGGAAGGCTTTTTCCATCGGAAAGAAGCACGCGATCAAACTGCAGTTGTATCCGGGCGGTTTCATGGACAACCCCGATCCCCACCTTGCGCACGGATACAACGGAGCCTTGCACGGTAGTTCCAAGGGGGAGCAGCATATCGCCTCCCTCTGTCACTGGTGCGATCAGAACGCCGGAGATCCTGGTCCCTTGTTTCGTAGCATAGGAACTGATCGGCTGTTGTAGGCGAATCTCCAATTTGGTCCCCGTTGAAACCGGATCGGCAAAGGCGTGCAGTCCGGCAAGCGCCAGCACGGCAAAGCAGCATTCGATAAACAGGATCTTGCCCCGCTTGGTTCTTCCGGCCGAGCCTGCGGTGCAGGCAAACAAAGCAGACAAAACGGATTCCAGGCCATCTCTTGAACTGCTGATGGACAAAGTGCTCACCTCGGGAAGCCTTCAAAGCATACGTTCAGGTTGTGGGGGCCGGATAGCGCAATTCAGTCTACAGAGGGACACACGTCAGCTTGAGCTTTTGGGGGTAACAATGACTTTACAGGCCGCTCGATATCGTCGCCAGCCTTTTTCACCGCGGGTCCCGCTTCCGCCTGCCGTGGAGCCGGAGCGCATGAAGATCGCTAGTTCCAGGAAATCCGCGGGAATAGTGGTACTCTATATCCCCTGCTGGCAAACAAATCACATAGGCCCAGATGTATTCGCTCGCGCGGAAGCTACTGCGCGGGGATAAAAATGGAGGATCCGAGAAAATGATCTTTCCCGGTCGCTGGGGCTCTTTTTGTGCGGCTTTCCTGGCTGTTCTGTTGTGCCCTTACCGCGTCTTCGCCGTAGATAAGTTGCTCATCGTCAACGGTACAAACCTGACCATGAAACCCGGGCAGACGGAGCCTTTCGTCGGCTACATCCTCGTAGGCAGCGACGGAAAAATCAAAGCAATCGGCAAGGGCAACCCTCCGCCAGGCACGCAAGCGCAGACCACCTATGACGCCAAAGGAAAGTTCGTTCTCCCTGGCTTCATCTCTGCGCACAGTCATCTGTCGGAGAGCGCGTTTCGCGGGCTGGCTACGGACCAATATGTCTACCAATACCCTGCCCTTACCGGCTGGGTGGAAGCATTGGAAACCCGGGAAATGGGGACCAGTCCGGAAGACTACTACTGGTTCACCCTACAAGGCGCACTCGACCATCTGGTCCATGGAATCACCTCCGTTTACAACTTCGCTTATGCGCGCAAAGATAACGAGGCGTTTGAGGAATATCAGTGGCGGGCAGAGCTCGATTCCGGAATGCGCTTTATTCATTCCTACGAGCCGTCGGGCAACTCAACCCCGGCAGTCCGCCGCGCGAACCTGGAGAAATTTCTAACCTATGCCAGGAAGGATATGTCCCGCCCAACTGTCCTGAAGATGGCGTACTCAGGATGGATCACCACTCCGCAGGCCCTGCAGCTCGATGCTTCGTTTCTGCGTGATTACCATCTCTATTCGGAGATTCATTACCTGGAATCTCCAGTAAACCAGCAGGCGCAGCGCGAGACTTTCAAATACATTATTGCGGCCAACATCCTGGGCCCGAACGTGAGCTTTGGGCACTTCATCCATCCCGATGATGCAATCTTGAAGACGGTCGCAGCCGCCGGCTCCGGAATGGTTTGGAACCCCATGTCGAATGGCCGGTTGGCATCGGGCATCGCCGACATTCCCAAATATCGAAAGATGGGCGTGAAAGTGGGCATGGGGGTCGATGGCGAAGGAAGTTCGGACCTTCCGGATCCATTCGAGAATATGCGTATGGGCCTCTACGTCATTCGCGCGAAATACGAAAGCGCGAAAATTCTGCAGCCGATTGATGTGCTGCGCTTCCACACCATGGGAAGCGCGGAAGTTCTCGGGGTCGCGGACAAAGTGGGCAGTCTCGAAGTAGGCAAGTTTGCCGACATCATCGTTGTCGATCCCAAGCTGGTCGAGCGCGGGCCTGTAGTCGATCCCTATGCCGCCGTGGTGCTCGCCTGCAATGCTATGAATCTGGCCAAAGTGTATGTCGGCGGGGACTTATTAGTAGACACCTACCACTTGCAGAAAAATGACATGAGTAAAGTATCCCGCGAAGTCAATCAACGCGTCGCGCGACTACACTAGGTCTGCAAATAGTGCGAGGCGTCAAATGGCCGGTAAGTATCGAATAGGGCGTCGGGATTTCTTCAAGCAGGCTGCGGGCGCTATCGGCGCTACCACGCAAATTCCCCACTGGTCTCCGTTTGCGGAGGCAGAGAGCGCGAAGCCGCACGCACGCGAAGCTGCGGAAAAGATCGCGTTTCCACGCGTCTTCACTGGCGATCAGCTCAAGATGCTTGCCTTCCCACTGGGCGGTGTCGGCTCCGGAAGCCTGGCCCTGGGAGGGCGAGGTCAACTGCGCGATTGGGAGATATTCAATCGGCCCAACAAAGGCTTTTCGCCGCCATACGCATTTCCCGCGATCTGGATCAAGGCCGGGGATGCGAAGCCCATCGCGCGCGTTCTGGAAGCACGCATTCTGCCGCCCTACGAAGGCCAGGATGGCTTGGGCTCGAACAATTCGCCCGGTCTGAGCCGCATCGCCACCGCCGAATTTACCGCGCAGTACCCGCTCGCGCATCTTCAATTCAAAGACCCCACCGTGCCGGTCAAGATTGAACTCGACGCTTTTTCGCCCTTCATCCCACATGATCCTGACGCCTCGGGCCTGCCGGTTGCAGTCTTGCGCTATCGCGTGAGCAACCCGGGGCGTTCGAGTGCGGCCGTGGCCATTTCGTTTTCCATCGACAACCCGGTTAAGGCCCCCTCTAGAACCGACCAGGCAGGCGACCCCAAGGACCCGCGAGTGAATGAGCACCGCACGGCGAGCCAGCTGGAAGGTCTCCTGATGACCAACCCAAGCGTGGCCGCCGGCGACCCGATGCAGGGCAGCTTTGCCCTTGCCGCTATCTCTGGTCAGGGTGCGCGGACCACCCATTGGCGCGGCTGGCCGCGAGGACGCTGGTGGAATTCGCCCATGTTGTTTTGGGATGCCTTTTCGCAGGATGGCGAACTGCTCAACGAGCCGGCGTCACTGAGCGCGGTGGGGGCACTTTGCCAGCAGAGATCGATCCCGGCCGGCGCGTCGGCGGAATTCACTTTCCTGTTAGCCTGGCACTTCCCCAACCGCACCCCGGAGTGGTGTGGTTGGGACGCTCCCCCAGGCGAAGGCAACACCATCATCGGCAACTACTACGCCACGCGTTTCAAGGATGCGTGGGAGGTGGCAGAATATACCGCGACAAATCTCGAGTCGCTGGAATCTCGCACACGCACCTTTGCTAACGCATTCGCCTCCAGCACGCTGCCTGCCGCTGTCAAAGAAGCGGCAAGCGCTAACCTTTCCACGTTGGCAACGACCACCTGCTTTCGCACCGCGGATGGCGAATTCCATGGCTTCGAGGGTTCCGATGATCATTTAGGGTGCTGCTTTGGAAATTGCACCCATGTGTGGAATTACGAGACGGCAACCACGTTTCTCTTTCCCTCGTATGCGCGATCGCTGCGTGAGGCTGCCTTTGGGTACAGCATGGACGACCAAGGCGGCATGCGTTTTCGCCAACTGCTTCCGGACGGCAAGCAGCGATACCACATCGCAGCGGCAGACGGGCAGATGGGGCAGATCATCCACGCTTACCTCGATTGGAAACTTTCCGGAGATGCGGCATGGCTTAAGACCATGTGGCCGCGCGTAAAGAAGGCCATAGAGTTCGCCTGGATCCCCGGAGGCTGGGATGCGAACCGTGACGGTGTCTTGGATGGTGTTCAGCACAATACCTACGACGTGGAGTTCTACGGCCCGAACCCCCTCTGCGGTATCTACTACCTGGGGGCTTTGCGCGCGGCGGAAGAGATGGGGCGTGCCGCAGGCGATGACACCTCGGCGAATGAGTATCGAAGACTGTTCGAGATGGGCAGTCGCTGGATTGACACCAATCTATTCCGCAATGAGTTTTATATCCAGCAGATTCGAGGCTTCCGTCCGGACCAGATTTCACCCCAACTGCGCAGTGGCATGGGCAGCGAGAATACGGAACAGCCAGAGTATCAAGTTGGCGAGGGATGTCTGATCGATCAGATGTTGGGACAATATCTCGCCGATATAGCCGGGTTAGGACCATTGGTTTCGCCAGAGCATGTGCGCACCGCGTTGCAAGCGATTTACCGCTACAACTACAAACGCAGCCTGGTAGACCATGACACTGTACAGCGTACCTATGCGCTGAATAACGAAGCTGCCGTGGTGGTATGCGATTACGGGAAGGCGCCTCGGCCGCATATTCCGTTTCCCTACTACGCAGAAGCATGGACTGGCCTGGAGCATTCGACCGCGGCGCTGATGTTCTACTCCGGCATGATTCCGCAAGGGGTAGAGTACGTTGAGAATCTGCGCGCCCGCTTCGACGGGGTCAAGCGCAACCCCTGGGATGAGGCGGAGTGCGGCCACCACTATGCGCGGGCTATGTCCTCGTGGTCAAGCGTTGTGGCCCTCAGCGGATTCCATTACGAAGGGGATCGCGCCCATGTGATGGCGCTACCGCGGCTGCCGCACGAGAACTTCCATTGTTTCTGGGCAACGGGCACAGGCTGGGGAACCTATTCTCTCAAGCGCATGCAAGGCGGTGGAGTGGGTTTCACCATTCAGACGCTGGCCGGCACTTTGCCGTGCCGCTCCTGCACGCTGTCCGCACCAGGCTCCAAGGCAACTGCGTCATTGACCGGCAAGAAAATCGCCACGCGAGTAGAGAAGAACAAGGAGCAGACGAGGGTTTATCTGGCCGATCTGATTCAACTCCATGAAGGTGAGCAATTGGAGATAGAAATCGCGGGCTAAAGGTACCCCCGAGTCTCTCCAACCGAATCCAATTAGGAATAGGACGGGTGCCCCAGGTTCGCCAACGCGTACCTGGGCCGAAAAAGACGGGCGAAGCCCATCATAGTTTTTCCCTTTTGTGCCTGGTCCCTAACAACTGACGGGTGCCCCACATCTCGCTCGTTTTTCGCGAGATGTGGGATACCACTACTCTTTCCCTCTGAGTCCCGATTCATCTAATGCGCTTGGCGGTCAACATCGGTGGTATCCGATATCTCGCCTACGAAGCCATACCAAGGCCAACGATATTGGCCGCCACAATGATGACCACCATCCCTGCCCACAGCAGGCGAACCGGCTTGTTACCCACACCAGCCCATTCGCCAAGCGCAAGCCCAACCAACCCACCAAACAGGACATAGCCGCTCATGTGCAGCATCCAATTCACATAAGCGTAGCTCGCTGGAATGCTGGCTGCTCCCCACGCGTAGAAGAAGAACTGGAGATACCACATGATGCCGCCGGTGGCAGCGAGCGACCCGTTCTTGAGCAGCGTGGCCCCCGGCATAGCGAGGTCGGCTTTCAACGAAAGCTCCTTCTTGAAGATGAGCCGGCTGAAACAGTAAGCAAAATTGACCAGACCTCCTCCGCCCATGATGATGACGTAGCTGGGAAGCGCAGCGTACAGCGGCTTAACCCCGAGAAGAATCGCCGAGGCTTGAATGGGCTTGGCGGCATCCATAGCGAAGGACATGCCTGAGGAGAAGATGCCGCACATAACCGCGAGCATCAGTCCCTTCTTCACATCAAACTCGCGAATTTCCGCACCCAGCTCGATCTCTTTGCGATGCCCGGCCACGGACACAATGACAATGCCGCAAAGCGCAACGGCAACACCCAGGAGCGTGAGCAGGCCGCCGCGGGTACTGATAAGGTCGCCACCCTGACCATGGATGAGCGGAGGAATCAGCGTTCCCACCACCAGGGTGACGCCGATGGCGACTCCGATGCCAAGCGACATGCCAAGATAGCGCATGGTGAGACCGTAGCTTACGTTGCCGACTCCCCACATGCAGCCAAACAGGAAAGTCCTGAGAACGACGGACGTGTCCAGCGATCCGTAGAAGGATCGCATATCGGGTAGCAGGATGGCGCTGACACAGATAGGCAATAAGACCCAGGAGAAAATGCCCGCCACAGCCCAGGTAGATTCCCATGTCCACCGCTTCACCTTGCTGATCGGCGCGTAAAACCCGGCAGCCGATGCGGCGCCGACCATATGCCATCCAATTCCCGTGATGATCCCCGTCAATAGAGTCTCCTTCGTCTGTCGAAGACAATACAGCAAGAATCGACCAAATGCAGTCATTCTAAGAAAGAAAGCATCGAGGCGGCCGCGTCTATTGTTTCGACGCAGACACCTGAGATGCCCGAAGCAACAGTTTCCGTCTGAGGTTCTTCCGAAAGAAGCCGCGCACACTCTTCAAGTGTGCGCGGCTTTGTCTTGTACACGCGCGCTCAGCTAGCGTTTAGCGGGGCAGCTGGCCAATGGTGCGCTTGAGATCGGCCTGCGCCAGCGACAGTCCCAACGTCGCTTCCAGGTAAGAGGCCTTTGCGGAGGCCGCCTTTGCGTGGGCCTCGGAGCGATTGGAGGCCAACACCTCGCTCTGTTCGAGCTGCCGGTCTGACAGCCGGGCGAGCTCGACCCTGACCTTCAAGGCCTCCTCCGCGACTCCCACCATGTTTTGCAGTTGCTCTACCTTGTCGTAGGCCGTCTCCACCTGCACGGCCACTTCGTCCTTTACCCTGGCGAGATTGAGTTCGGCCTCGGAAAGGAGCGTGCGTGAATCCTTGATCTCTTCGATCCGGCGGCCTCCGTCAAACAGCTCATAGGTGAGCGAGGCGCCGAAGGTTCCGAAGTTATGCACCAGGAACGGAACTCCGCTTTGATAGCTATAGCGTGCCAGCCCGGTGATGTCCGGAATATAGGCGTCCTTTGCCGCTGCGAGGCCGGCCTTGGCTTTTACCACCGCTTGCTGCGCGGAGCGAATCTCGGGACTATGGTCCTGGGCGATCTGAATACACTCTTCGCGAGTCGGACTTGATAACGACCCCATGGATGGATCATCATCAAGTTCAAGTTGCGTTTCCAGCGGGAGCCCTAGCAAATCGCTCAGCGTCAACGAGAGAGAGTGGATCTGCAGGGTTTGGGTGAGAACCTGCTGCTTCGCGTCCAGGAGACCCGCGCGGCTTTCCATGGCGGCCACATTGAGAGCGCTCCCGTTCCGCACTGCATCCTGAGCTTCCTGATCCTTGACCTGGCTTGCATTTACTTCCTCGACTGCGGCCTGCTTTTTGAGTTGAGCAATCAACAGCTCGTCGTACACCTGCCGTACTTTGAGTACGACGTCATCCTCTGCCTGATCAACCTGAATCTTTGCACGATTGATATCGGCAGTGGCGGCGCGGTTCGATTCTCGAATCTTGAACATTTGTGTAAGCGGTTGAGCCAGCCCTGTGCCGCTGGTATAGGTCGTAAGCGACCCCTGATCGAGGAACAGGGTCTCCCCCGGAATCGGGCCCGTGGATGCATGATTGCCGAAAGCCCCGGCCGGAATTTCGACTCCTGCAAGTTCGGTGATGTGGAGCACGCTAGATTCGTTTTTGATATGGGGGAAATAGTCAGAGCGGGCAATCTGTTTCTTGTGCTCACTGTCTGCAACGCCCAGCCGTGCCAGTCCGAGGCTTCGATTCTGTTTGAGGGCAAGATCGATTGCCTGGGGCAGTGTAAGGTGCATGGCGGTCGTCTGCTGCGCTCGGGCAGCTGGAAAAATTGCCGTCAG
This sequence comes from uncultured Acidobacteriaceae bacterium, assembly GCA_963824325.1. GTDB lineage: Bacteria > Acidobacteriota > Terriglobia > Terriglobales > Acidobacteriaceae > PALSA-350. The sequence continues at coordinate 67,088 of CAWGPA010000009.1, forward strand.
CCACACGACGCACACCAGCATCCGCAGTAGTAATTGAGGTGAGCAGCGCTTCGTTATCTTTAGCCACATATCCATATCCTTCAGGCCCAACTTCCCATCAAGCAGGTCCGGGGGCAGCCCGCATGACCTGGCGATATTGAGTGGGAACACTTTCCATACAGGCCACGATGATCAAGCAGCAGATAGCGGCCCACGCGATCAGCCTGAAGCTGTCAGCAATGGCCAGCGTGAACGCCTGCTGCCTGATTTGCAGGTTGAGGATCTCGCCGGCTCGCCCGGCGGCGGTCGTCAAGCCCGGGGATTGGCTGGACAGCCCTGCTGTCAGCCCGAATAGCCGTTGATCAGTAGCCGTCCGGCCAAGGCCGACCCCGAGACCGAGAATATTGGAGTGGAACTGTTCCCGCGTGGGAATGAAATGTCCCATCAAAGAGCTGCCCGATTCGCCACCAAAGAGCCGGATCGTCTGGAAAAAACCGGCGAAGGTGAGAACGTCCACCGGACGAGTGAGCGCTCCCGTATTGAGGACTTCGAGAATGATCGATCCCACCATGCCATTGAATGCGAGCGCCAGGCCCACTGCCATGACTGCCTGCGATGGGCCAAAGTTCTCACCCGACCATACCGAGGAGACTTGGGCATTCATGAGGCAGGCAATCGCCACCAGCGCGAAACCCAACGTCAGGATGAGCCGGGCATCAATGTACTTCAAAAGGTAGATGGCGAGCAGCCCAAGTAGGCATTGCGGCAAGGCAACCCACAACAAGACAGGACCTGTTTGCAATGGACGATAACCATGAATTGAGCCCAGATAGCTGGGGATGGCAACCACCGACGCAAGCATCACGAAACGAAAGAGGAAGAGCACTGCGCTCAACAAAATGGTGTTCCGCCGGGCAAGAAACTTGAAGTTGATCAGTGGATTGGGGATGACGAAATGGCGTACTGCGGATGCGCCAAGCAGGAAGACTCCAGAAGCTATGAGAGCGACGATGACGCCCGAGTTCGTCCAATACAACCGTTGCCCTTGGTCCAGCGCGATATACAGCAGCGACAATCCAAGGCTGGCATAAAGGAAACCTCTCCAATTCGGTTTGGGCTGCCCTTCCTTAGGCTTGGGCAGGGGTTGCCATGGGATACCGAAATACACCAGGACCATCATCACCGGGGTGAGCACAGCACTGTTCCAAAAGATCCAGCGCCAGGACCAGTGGTCTACGTAGAACGCTTCCAGCGAAGTAGCGAAGTTCGTAGTAAACAGAATGTCCACGGCATACATCGCGATGCCCAGCAGCACGTACTGCATGGGAAGATTGCGGAGGACGAAGGACAAAGTCAGAGGGTAAAAGGTCCCTGCTGTCAGGCCCGCGAGCACCAGCAAGAAGAGCATTACCGGTAGGTTCGGGGCAAAGGGAAGTACCAGGCTGACCAGGGTGAACAAAGCCGCGCATGCCAACAGGACGCGCCGGGCGCCGAGCAGTCCACCTAGATATACAGAAAAGGGCCCGATGAACATCAAGGATGCATTGAATGCTGTGTTGATCCATGAAGCCTCATCCACGCCCAGATGCAAAGCGCCTCTCAGGTCAGCCAGGCCTACGCTCATCAAACGGCCTGTACAAGTCGCAACGCTCGCGCCAAGCAATACGCCAGCAACACCAAGCAGAGGGTGGGTCGTAATCACCGATGGTGGAGTGGTTGGATTCGCTGGCCCGGGTGTGGGTGGAGGGGTGCTCAAGGCTGGGAACCTCCCGCACGATTGTTATTGCCCGAGGCATGCACGGTAACCACCGCGGAAAAACCAGGGCGAAGCACGTTCTGCAAGGGATGCCCTGGGTCGAGCGCGATCTTCACCGGGATTCTCTGCACTACCTTGGTAAAGTTGCCGGTTGCGTTATCGGGAGGCAGCAGCGCAAATTGCGAACCGCTCGCCGGGGAGATCTGTACCACCTTCCCATGGAGAACGACTCCCGGAAAGGTATCGATCCTGATGTCTGCCCTGTCTCCTTGACGTATGTTGGTAAGCTGGGTCTCCTTATAGTTGGCCTCGATCCACACATCACCCCTGACCAGGTCAATGACCTCCTGCCCGGGCGAGACCAACTGGCCTTCCCGTACATGGCGTTCTCCAACTGCCCCCGCGGTAGGGGCAAGTATGCGGGTATAACCCAGGTTCACTTCAGCAACAATGATTGCCGCCTCTTTGGCCTGGATATCTGCCTTATAGACGTCGTCTTTCGTATTGAGCGCTGTACGCTGCCGCTTCTCTGCTTCAAGCAGAGCGCGGCTGCTGGCAAGCGCGGCTTCTGCGCTGGTCAAACTGGCTTGCTGACCCACAAGCGTTCCTGAAAGTTGGTCTGCAGCGGCGCTTGTCTGCTCCAGTGTTTGATGAGTAGTTGCTTGTGCAGCGATCAGAGCCTGCTGGCGCTTGCGTTCGAGTTCTGCTCGCTCAACCTGGGGTTGCACGGCAGTAATAGCCGCCTGTGCAGCACTTACGCCAGCGGTTGCCCGCGCTACACCAGTCTCCGCGTTCTGAATCTTGGCGTCCTGAATAAACTTCGCAGCCTGGTTGTCAGCTAATTCCGCTTTTGCACCCGCCAATGCTGCTTTCGCCTCCTCCAACCGGGCACGATAGTCCTGATCATCGAGTTGGACCATGAGTTGACCCAGCTTCACCGGTTGATAGTCGTCAACATCCATGCTGCGCACGGTGCCGGAGATGCGCGTGCTGAGGGGGGTCATATCCGCGCGCACGTAGGCATCGTCTGTTTTCTGTTCCCCAGCCCGGCCCTCCCACGAATTCCAGCAGCCATTGATGGTGAACAAGAGCAGAGCCGCTACCCCAAGTGTTACCACCGGAACGATGATGCTTCGCTTCGACATTTTCTTTTGACTCCCCCATAACTTCGGGTTAGCAATGCAGATCTTTAGAACTAGTGAACCCCAAGGACACTACAAGGCGCTTCCTGTGCCAATTCATAGACAGTGCTCCATAGCCGCGATATGTAGAAATCGCGCTGGTGTAATCCGATCACCAGGAGATCCGCCTTTTGGGCACGTAAGAAATCCACGATGGCCTCGACCCCATGCCCTTCGACCAGGTGGCTGCGGAGTTCGACACCGTGGGAGAGAGCGAGTGCACGGGCCTTCTCTTGCAAGTGCTCATAGAACTTCTCGCGATCTTGTCTCAGCGCGTGCGGTAACGAGGGATCTCCCGCGCTGGCAAATGCGGTATAAGCGGGAAGGTCCGCCATAACAGTGATGACTTGCAATTCGCCGTTCCAACCTTTGGTCAGCTTGATGGCTGAAATGAGAGCCCGCTCCGCTTCTGGAGATTCGTTGTACGCTGCCACGACTTTTTGGAACATAGCTGCCTTTCGTTGGCGACCCGACGATCGCGAAGTTATTCGTTGCTCATCTCGCTTTGGCGCCGCTCCTCGAAACTTGCGGCTGCCCTGAGTACCGCACCCTGGATCTCCCGATCTGTGAACGGCTCCACGATCACGTCGTATCCCCCGGCTTCGAGCACCCCGGACCATAGCTGAAAGTTGGCCGAGTGAGCGTACACCAAGAGCGCTGGCCGGGGATTCAGTAAAGAGATGCTTCCCCAAAGTGCCCACCAGTCGGCGTCCGGCAGCGCCGAAGGAAGAAGGGCCACATGGTAGGAGGCTTGACCTCGAGTAATGTAAGAGAGCTCGGCTGCCCGTTCAATGAAGATCAGGGTCAAGCCGAGGGGAGCCAATTGGCGCCGCAGCTCTCGTTGCATTTCTGGCGATGCTAAAGCAAAGACCTGCACCGTCTCGTGTGTCTCTGTCACACCCCGCCTCTCGATCTATGGATGCGAGAATGACAGAATCGTCTTACGATTTTTGCGTAAGCAACGGTGAGATCACCGTGATGTCAAACGGCTGCCCGGCCGGCGAAGCCAATAAGATAAGTCCTGCCCCTTGGCTTAGTCATCTTTATCTGGCAGACATGGGATATTTGGATCGGGAGAGTCTGGAGCCTTAGCCGAGTGAATGAAGCGAACGATACTGTGGTTTCGGAGCAAGCAGTCCGCGAAGAGCTTGAGCGCCTTCTACAGAGCCCGATTTTTGCGCAGTCGGACCGGCTGGGCCGCTTCCTGCGATTCACGGTCGAGCATGCCATCGGGGGCACCCAGGATCTCCTTAAGGAATATCTGATCGGCGCCGAGGTCTATGACCGCAAGCCTCCGTACCATCCCAGCCAGGACTCTATCGTGCGGACCGAGGCTCGCCGCCTGAGAAGTAAGCTGAAGGAATATTACGAGGGGGAGGGCAAGGGCGACCCTATCTTCATCTACTTCCGGCCTGGCAGTTACGTCCCCGTATTTCGCTGGAGAGGAAACCTTGATACCCCTTCGTTATCCCTGGCTACCGGCGAAAACGGCCTCTTTATACCAGGCAATGGATCTCCCATAGCTGTCATTCCATTTGTCGACATGTCGGGGAGTCCTTTGTCTGCCGCCTGTGCCCAGGGAATCACGGATGAGCTTATCCATATACTGATGCGCACCGACGGCTGCCGTGTCATCGCGGCGAGCTCGATGATGCAGCTAGGCTCGCTGGCGAATGACATCCCTGCTTTGGCGGATAAACTGGGCGTTCAGTTCGTCTTCGAAGGAACGGTAAGGGAAGAGGGGAACCGCATCCGGGTAACGGCAAGGCTGGTGAACGCGGATGGCTTTCAGCTATGGTCACAAAGATTCGAAGCCGAGCCGGACGCCAACAGCTTATTCCGGATTGAAGAACAGGTTGCATCTGCGTTGGTGAGCAGGGTTGCACCCCGGCAATCCGTCGTTCGCAAACTTCAAGCCTCGGCCGCTCCATCCCTGCTAAAGCTTTATCCGGCCATTCTCGCTGCCGAGGAACTGCTTGAACAGGGAAATGGGGCGGACCTGCCGGCGGCACTCGCTCGGTTCCAAGCAGTGGCACAATCCGCGCCGGAGTATGCCCGGGCGCACTGCGGCATTGCCCAATGCTACTTTGGCATGGCTCAGCGGGGTGCTCCGCAGTCAGCCCAACTTGTTGCCCAGGCCAGGAAGGCCTCGCTGCGTGCCCTGGAGCTGGATCCGGAGATGATCGAAGCTCATTCGGCCATGGCTTGTGCCTTGGCGATGGAGTGGAACTGGAAGGAGGCCGAAACCAACTTCAGGCGAGCCCTGGAGCTGGGATCGCACCATGGGACATATCGCCAATTTTCAGCCTTCCTGGCTGCCCTGGGGCGGTTTGAGGAAGCGTGGAGCTATCTCCAGGTTGCGCAACAGATCGATCCATTTTCCTATCGTCAGAAAGCATCCTACGCCCGATTCCTCTATTGGAGCCGGCGATTTAAGGAAGCCGCAGAGCACTTTTCCAAGCCGCTGATGTATGGGCCGCTTCCGCCGGAAGTGCTTATCTACCAGGCGCTGGTGCAGGTCCAGCTTGGCCAAAGTGAGGAAGCGAAAAAGATAGCGCAAACCCTGCAGCGCAGTGCGGGGCCGCAACCCCTGTTCCAGACAGCTATCGCTGAAATATTCGCTCTGTCCGGAGACAGAGCCGTGGCAACGGGAATCGTGGAAGAATTTGGACTGCTTAATCCCGCACATCCTAACAGCAAATTCCGGAAAGCTGGGCTCTCGCTGGCCCTGGGAGATGCAACCAAAGCAATTTCCCTGCTGAACGAATCATCGGAGCAGAAAGAAGCTGAACTGCCATGGCTGGCTGTTGACGCCCGATTTGATCCCATCCGCGAACGGCCTCGGGTGGCCAAGATTCTCAGGAGTGTCAGGTCCGGGGTGGTTTCAGCCACTGTGGATTCGTAGTCCCAGCGCTACGGTATTCTTGGAACGCTTGCAGACGACGACAATTCCCGGTGAGCCCCTTCCTCTTTCGGCGGCCACGATTTCTGCCCGGCTTGACCGGCTCCCGGCCACACGAACGATGTGGAAGTTCGTCGTTTTGCTTAGCCTTGGATTTTTCTTTGAACTTTACGATCTGCTCTATTCCGGCTATATCGCGCCCGGACTTGTGAGGAGCGGCATCCTTACAACGACCACCACCTCTTTCTTTGGCATGACTGGGGTGGCGGCTTTCATTGCGTCTCTATTCTCCGGGCTGTTTATAGGGACCATCTGTTGCGGGTTTCTCGCTGATCGTTTTGGCCGACGTGCGATCTTTACCTACTCGCTGCTTTTCTACACCGCCGCGAACCTTGTCATGGCATTTCAGGTCACAGCTTTCGGCTTGAACTTCTGGCGTTTTATGGCAGGGCTCGGCATTGGAGTGGAACTGGTAACCATCGGTACGTATATATCCGAACTGGTGCCAAAGCATATCCGCGGACGCGCTTTTGCCTGCGAGCAGGCGGTGGGCTTTATGGCCGTCCCTGTGGTGGCGTTCTTGTCGTACATGTTGGTGCCGAAGAAGCCCTTCGGCCTCGATGGCTGGCGTTGGGTTGTGATCATTGGAGCGCATGGAGCTCTGTTCGTCTGGTTCATTCGTCGAGCTTTGCCGGAAAGCCCGCGGTGGCTGGCGCAAAAGGGGCGGCTCGCAGAAGCGGACCGTGTGGTGTCGAAGCTGGAGGCGGTCGTCGCCAGAGAGTTCCCACTTCCCCTCCCTGCTGCGAACAACCCCACACACGTAACTACAGGCCACAAGTTCTTCGACATGTGGAAGGCGCCGTACAGCAAACGCGCAACGATGATGATCATTTTTAACGTCTGCCAAACGGTTGGCTTCTACGGCTTCGCGAACTGGGTGCCGACGCTGCTCGTCAAGCAGGGCATCACGCTTACGACGAGCCTGCTGTACTCATCGATCATTGCAATTTCGGCGCCGATCGGGCCTCTGATTGGCCTATGGATCGCCGACAAATTTGAACGGAAGAGCGTGATCGTCGCGACCGCGGCAGCCATTGTGGTTTGCGGGCTGACATTCAGTCAGGTTTCGAGTGGGATGCTCCTCATCGCTATGGGCGTGGGGCTCACGCTCGCAAGCAACATCATGTCCTACAGCTTTCATGCCTACCAGGCAGAGCTTTTTCCAACCAGCATCCGGTCGACGGCGGTAGGCTTCGTCTACTCCTGGAGCCGCTTTTCGGCGATCTTCACCTCGTTTGCCATCGCCGGCGTGCTCAAGAACTTCGGCACGACCGGCGTGTTCGCGCTCATTGCGGCATCGATGTTGATCGTGATGGCGGTGATTGGCTTGATGGGCCCGCGCACCCGCAATCTCGCGCTGGAAGAGATTTCGCAATAGTGCGGATAGCTTTAGTCTGTCCGAGAACTCCAATCATCAAATGAGTCCCCCGTAGGGATAGCTGAGGGTGTAGCACACTTACAAACTCCGTCCCGCACCTGCAGCGATTGGAAATTATTTTGCGAGTACAGGGAATAAAAGCCCGCGAGCTCAGTTTTCTGCTGCAGAGGTAATAACGATGAAGCGGGAGATGGACATGAAACACAAGAATGAGCCAAAGGCCTTCGCCGGAGACGGCATCGACCGGCGCAACTTCCTGCAGTGCATGGCATGGGCGGGTACGGGACTGGTCTGGTCGATGGTTGCGGGCGTACCGACCTCTAAGCTGCTGGCCGATACGACAAATGCAGGAAAGAAAAAGATCGTAGAGGACTTCTCTTTCGTGCAGATCAGCGACAGCCATATCGGTTTCAATAAGGCGGCCAACCAAAACGTGACCGGCACGCTGAAGATCGCTATCGAAAAAATCAATGCCGGACGCGCGGGAATGAAGCAACCAGATTTCATGATCCATACCGGCGATATCACGCAGAGTTCAAAGGCGGCGGAGTTCGATACGGCCGAGCAGGTGATCAAGGGCGCAAGGACGGGGCAGGTGTTTTATGTTCCCGGAGAGCACGATTTTTCGCTTGACGATGGCGAACAATACAAGCAGCGCTTTGGCAAAGGGACGCTAGGCAATGGCTGGTACAGCCATGACTATAAGGGTGTTCACTTTGTCGGCCTGAACAATTGCGTGCAGGTGGATGCAATGGGCAACATGGGTGCAGATCAACTGGCATGGCTGAAAGCTGACTTGGGTGCGCTCAGTGCCTCGACGCCCGTGGTGTTGTTCGCGCACATTCCCCTGTGGATGGTCTATGAGAAGTGGGGCTGGGGCACGCAGGATGGGGCGACCGCGCTGAGCTATCTGAAGCGTTTTGGGTCGGTCACGGTCTTGAATGGCCATATTCATCAGATAGTGCAGAAGGTTGAGGGCAACGTCAGCTTTCATACGGCGATGTCGACTGCGTTCCCGCAGCCTGCACCTGGAACTGCTCCGGGGCCGGGCCCGATGGCAGTTCCCGCCGGCAAACTGGAGAGCGTGCTGGGGGTAACCAACGTCAAGGTCGTTCGCGGGCACAATCACCTTGCCGTGGTCGACTCTTCGCTGGCGGAGACAGCGTGAAGCGGGCTTGGATCGTGGCTCTGCTGGTCACGGCCTCGGTGACGGGGTTGGGGTATGTGCATCCGTTTGGTAATCCGCGTGTCGAGCCCGCGAGAGGACTCGGCACGCTGCTTCAGCGCGCCAACCTGCCGCCGGACGCAAAGGCGTTGCTGGTAACCAAATGCGCGGATTGCCACTCGAGCGAGACGCGGTGGCCAATCTACGCCCGCGTTGCTCCGGGATCCTGGCTCATAGAACGGGACATCGTCGAGGCCCGTAAGCATATGGATCTCTCCCGCTGGGATCTGTTGTCGATGGAGCAGCAGCAACTGCTCTTGGCCAAGATTAGTCATGAGACTAAAAGCGGGCATATGCCACCCCTTCAGTACGTGGCACTGCACTGGGAAGCGAAGCTTTCGCAGGCGGATGTGCACACGCTTGCGATGTTGGCTAAGAATGCAGGCGGCAGTGAGACAACGTCGGCTGGGACTGGGGATGCTGCACGGGGCAAACTCGTATTTGAGAAACGCTGCACCGGCTGCCACGCGATGGAATACAACGGGGAAGGACCCAAGCTCGCCGGAGTATACGGAAGAACGGCTGGGAGCGTCCCGGGCTTTGACTACTCGCGGGGATTGAAGAATTCAGGGCTGACCTGGAACGATGCGACCCTGGAGAAATGGTTAAGCGGCCCGGACTCGGTAGTGCCAGATGCCAAGATGGATTTTTATGTGCCCAAGGCCGCAGAGCGGCAGGATCTCATTGCCTATTTCAAGCGATGACTCGCCCGCAGCAGCTTTCTTGACCTTCTCCAGCTAAACTCCTATTGTTTCTGAGCCGTGTCAATCGGGAGGCAGGAAACTCCATGTCCGCGTCTTATCGCCCCTACAAGTCTTTTGTTCGTCGATCGCTTCTGCTTGCAGCCGGGCTGAATTTCATTTTCCCGGCGCTCACTGCTCAGTCTGTACCACCGGCACTGGTGTCTCCTGCTGCGGGGCCGCCTCAGACGGGTCCAAACGGCGCGAAGATCCTTGGGATGCCCAAGTTTCATGACCCCGCACCCTATGACATGAACGAGCATACGGGCTACAAGCAGATCTTTGACGGTAAGAGTTTCACGGGATGGGACGCCGACCCCAGCATCTGGCGCATTGAAGGTGGCGTCATGGTGGGAGAAACCCTTGAAGGCAAACCGAAGGGCAACAACTACATCGTCTATCGCGGCGACAAGACCCGCGACTTCGACCTGAAGCTGCAGATGAAGATAGAAAAAGGTGGTGGCGGCGGCATTCAGTATCGCAGCGTCACCGGCGTGCCATGGACCCGGCCTCAACCGGAGGGCCAGCCGCCGTATGACCTCAAGTTCATGATGACTGGCCCGCAGGCGGACTTCTGGTTCCCGGTCACCGCGCGCACTGCGTCGTACACGGGCCAATGGTATTCGGAGAACACGATGCAGGGCATCCTCGCCTATCGCGGCCAGGTAACGCAGGCACTGCCGGGCCAGACCAATCGCCTGGTTGCCAACATCGGCGACATACAAGCGCTCGGCGGCTATGTAAAGGTCAACGACTGGAATGACTACGAGATCATCGCTCGCGGCGGCGTAATGATGCACATCATGAACGGTCAACTGATGGCGGTCTTCATCGATGACACGAAAGACTCCATCAATAACCAACCGGGACTGATCGGCTTCGAGATTGAAAGCCAGCCGTGCAAGATCTCTGTGCGCGATATCTGGCTGCGGAGTTTCGACTAACGGCTGCTAAGGCTTTAGTACGTCGCGCTGGTCAACCCAGCCGCCTCGGAAGAAGCGGTGGCGCACCATCTCCTGGCCAAGCAGAAAAATCATGGCTACCAAAATGACTAACAAAAGGAACTTTATAATTCCCAGCCAGGGGGACGGTATGTTTGCAACAGGTGCCATCTGGACTGCGCCTCCCCGCCGATAACAAGGATCGGGCACGCCGGATTTGTGCCGCTCTAAGAGTCCCACTAACAGCAGCCTACGGCAACTACTTTTTTTACAATCACTTTCTTTGAAACGTCTCAGGCGGCGTGTGCGAGCCAACTTTTCATCGTGGTGGCGTCCACCAGGCCTGCTTGCTGGAACCTGAGGCTTCCGCGCGCAAATACCGCGAAGTTCGGGATACCTTGGACGTTGTACCGTGAAGCAAGCTCGGGGAACTGCTCCGTGTTCACCTTCAGCACGACGGCTTGTCCTGCGAGGTCTCGCGCGACTTGTGCAACATGCGGCGCCGCCATCTTGCAAGGACCGCACCACGCCGCCCAGAAATCGACGAAGACAGGAACTTTGCTGTCGCGAATAATCTCGTCGAACTCCTCGGTGCTGACCTCGATGGGCTCGGCCATCGCGGGTAGCGGTGTTTTGCAGGCACCGCATCTTCCTGTATCGGCAAGGTGTTTTGCGGGAATTCGATTCGGCTTCCCGCAAGATGGACAATTTCGGATGGTGGCCATAGCGAACTCCTTTAGTGAATCGCCGCTTCCACAGTATCTCGCAGGCGAGCCGGACACGCCAGCCGCGGGCAACTTCATTCTGCTGCGCCACGAACCACGCCACCATCAGGTTGGCCGCGCTCAGGGCGGTTGTCTGGTTGGAGCGAATCTACCGGCGGTTGAAACTCTGCTTCCATTCGGCTTGATGGGTACGCAGGAGAGCTAAGAAGCTATCCCGCACGGCGTCTGGGGCATTCGACCGCCAGGCCAGGACGACTTCGACTGCGCTTCCGCGATCCCGCAGCGGCCTGAAAGCGACGTCCCGAGACCGAAGGTGCTTTACGGTTTCGGGCACGAGCGAAACTCCCTCTCCGGCCTCGATCATGGTCAAGACAGATTGCCAAAGACTGGGTGTATCGACGATATCGGGGGAAAACCGAGCCCGCTTGCACAGGCTAATAATCACGTCAAAGAGTTCGGGCGCATTTTCTCTTGCGTAGAGAACAAAGGGATCACTGGCCAGATCCTTGAGCGAAATGGCCTCGGTGTTTGCAAGTCTGTGCCCTTGCGGCAGAGCTGCAACCAACGACTCGCGGAAAAGTACTTCGCTCCCAAGACTCCCGCGGAGTGAAGCGGGGATTCCCCGGGTAAAGCCGACGTCGATTTCCCCGCTAACCAACGCTTCTGGTTGATGTGCCGGATCGAGATCTTTCAGAGAGAGTGCGATACCCGGCTCGCGCTTTCGAAATTCCCGGATCAGCCGCGGGAGAAAGGGCGCCGTAGCCGGACCGCACAACCCGACATTGAGTTTGCCGCAACGCCCCTTGGCGGCCTGCGTCACCATCTTAACGGCCCGCTCAACTCGATCGAGAATGTCCCGGGCCTCGCTAAGAAAAGCCGAACCCTCTGGCGTCAGTGAAACACTCCGTTGATTTCTACGAAAGAGTGCGACGCCTAACTCCTGCTCCAGATCTCGCACCTGGCCGCTCACGCCCGATTGAGAGACATGGAGGCGCCGCGCGGCAAGAGTGAAGCTCTGCTCTTCGGCAACCGCACAAAAGTAGCGCAAATGGCGCAGCTCCATAGAACAAGAGTGTATCAGGCTGATATCAGTATTTCTGATGAATGCAATCAGAACAAACGTCGCAACTTCTAGTGAAGAACACGATCCAATGGACCGTGTTCTTCAATCAGTTTCTGAAGGGATCTGTCATGAAAACGAATTACACTCCGGAAGTCACCGGCAGCAGCGTGCAGTATGCAGTCGAAGAAGTCGACGGCCTAAAGATCGCTTACCGTGAGGCCGGCAAGCCAGGAAACCCGAAGTTGCTTCTTCTTCATGGATTTCCATCCTCCTCGCACCAATACCGAAACCTTATCCCCGCGCTTGCGGATCGATTTCATGTGATTGCACCTGACTACCCGGGCTTCGGCAACAGCGATGCACCGGCCCCGCGCGATTTCGCGTATACATTCGACCACCTTGCCGAGATCACCGGGAAACTTCTCCGGCAGAAAGGCTTTGACCGGTTCGGCCTCTTCGTACAGGACTACGGCGGCCCGGTTGGTTTTCGAATCGTAACCAAAACTCCGGACGTGCTCGAGTGGCTCATCATTCAGAACACCAACGCGTATGAGGTGGGATTTACAGCAGCCTGGGGCGGTTTGCGCGATGCGCTTTGGCACAACCGGACGCACGAAAACGAAGAAGCCGTAGCCGGTTTGCTGGCCTATGACACGGTAAAGGCCATCTATTTGCACGGGTCGCAAAAGCCGGAATTGATCAGCCCAGATAACTGGAACTCGGATTTTTTCACGACCATCCAGAAGCCTAACGGCCGGCAGATCCAGTTGGATCTCTTTTACGACTATCGTACGAATGTTGCGCTCTATCCGCAGTGGCAGTCGTTTCTCAAGCAGAAGCAACCCAAGACGATCATTTTTTGGGGCCAGGATGACATCTTCTTTACTCGGGAAGGCGGAGAAGCCTATCTGGAGGTTCTGCCGAAAGCAGAGATGCATCGACTTGAGAGTGGGCACTTTGCTGTCGAAGACTGCCTGGAGTACATTTCGAAGCATATACACCAGTTCTACGACCAGTCTGTCGCGTGATCTGCGGTAACAACTGGACTGTGACTACACATGCCCGCGTGCAAGGCGCTTGATTGCACGCACTCGATGGAGCCGCGAAAGCTGAATGCGCGCGAAAGCGGGTTCAAAACAAACGCGAGTCAAGGTCGATCATCATACGAACAGGAATGCTCTGCGTGCGCGGGAACGCCTGCGGCGACGGTATCGGCCAGATCGCGTGCGCATCCTATTCGTGGGAGAATCACCTCCGGCATCCGGACGATTCTTCTATCAGGAGGATTCCGGGCTTTACCGTGCAGTTCGAGACACATTCATTGCAGTGTTTCCATCGTTGCCTAAAGACGAATTTTTGGACGGGTTTCGTGCATTTGGTTGCTATCTTGTCGACCTGTGCGGTGAGCCAGTGGATCAAATGCCGCGCAGCATGCGAACAGGCATCTGTTGTGCCGGCGAAGCGCGTCTCGCGCGAACGATACGAGTGCTTCGCCCGACAGTCATCGTCACACTCGTCAGGTCGATTCGCACCAGCGTGAAACGGGCCCAGATGATGGCCGGCTGGTCGGGTCTGCATCTGGAGCTTCCATATCCAGGACGGTGGAAGCACCACCGCGCCGAGTTTCAGCGGCAACTGGCGCCCGTGTTGCTGAAGAGCCTGTCGCCGCTATCGCGCCAGTCTCAAATCGAACCGACGGGTTGATAAGAAACTCGTCTACCGCCTGACTTTCGTCGCCACCCTCAGCGATTCACCAAGCTCTGCAACTGAGCTGGGTATCGTTCTCCCTGCACGTCGATTGCGGAGATCGCCTCATGAATCGCATTTAAGTCATCAGAACTCAATTCAATATTTGCAGCGCCGAGATTTTCTTCGAGACGATGCAGCTTGGTCGTTCCAGGGATGGGAGCGATCCAGGGCCTCTGTGCCAGAAGCCACGCCAATGCGACCTGCGCCTTGGTCGCGCGCTTCTGTTCAGCAATCTCTCCAAGAGCATCGACCAACGCCTGATTCGCCTTGCGGGCCTCCGTTGAAAAGCGGGGAACGATGTTGCGAAAATCCGTCTTGTCGAATTCTGTTGTGTCCGAGATGGCGCCCGTCAGGAAGCCCTTACCCAGGGGGCTGAAGGGCACGAACCCAATGCCGAGTTCCTCAAGTGTGGGAAGGATCTCCTGCTCTGGTTCACGCCACCATAGTGAGTATTCACTCTGGAGTGCCGTGACAGGCTGTACCGCATGGGCTCGCCGGATCGTTGCCGCACCTGCCTCGGACATGCCAAAGTGCGTGACCTTGCCCTCCTGAATCAACTGCTTCACGGTTCCTGCGACCTCCTCGATCGGCATAGCCGGATCGACGCGGTGCTGATAGAACAGGTCGATAACATTGGTCCTGAGCCGCTTGAGTGCTGCGTCTGCGACAGCCCGGATGTTTTCAGGCCGGCTGTTCAACCCCGCAGCCGGCTTACCGCCCTCAAAGCCAAATTTCGTTGCGATCACAACCTGTTCACGGAATGGCGCGACCGCCTCGCCGACGACTTCTTCATTCGTGAACGGACCATACGCTTCGGCGGTATCAAAGAACGTGACACCGCGATCGAAGGCTGTCCGGATCAGTGTGATTGCCTGCTGTTTTTCCGTTGCCGGGCCGTACCCGAAGCTCAGCCCCATACAGCCGAGTCCAACAGCTGAAACTTCAAGGCCGGACCTTCCCAGTTTTCGCTTTTGCATAATTTCCTCTCTCCATGCAGTGTAGGAAGAATCGGTCGAGAGCTGTTATCCCGATTCTGCCGATTCTTTGCCTAATTCTCTTGAAGACCAGTTTTAAGTTGGTATCCTGCGAGCCGCCACAGGTAAGCTGGTAATGGAGGGAAAGGCGGAGTGAGTATGAAGGGCAGGCGTTCCGGCACTCCTCCAGTAGCCCGGTCGATACAGGACCTGAGGGCCGAGCTGGCGATGAACATTGCCTGGTTCATTGGCTCTTCAGAGAGACGGATCACGGAAGTGCCTGGGCTGCTGCTTTCGCGCAGGACTGCACCCACCGCGCCCTGCTCAGGAACGTACACGCCGAGCGTAATCGTGGTTGCCCAGGGCAGTAAGCGCGTCGACCTCGGCCAGGCAACGTTCATTTACGACCAGTCACGATTTCTGTTGACGTCGATCGACCTGCCCATTGTCAGCCAGGTGGTCGAAGCGAGCGAAGCGAAGCCTCTTCTTGCGTTGGCGCTGAAACTCGAAATGCCGGTGGTCCGTGAACTTCTCAGCCGCGAAGAAGTCCACGTACGTGAGGGATCACCGGACACGCCTGCCATGGTCACGGGGGAGATCACGGCTGAATTGCTGAGCGCATGCTGCCGGCTGGTGGACCTACTCGCCAATCCGCGGGATATTCCTTTTCTGAGTGGCCTCATCCAGCGCGAGATCATTTACCGGATTCTATCCGGACCCGAGGGCGCTCGCCTTCGAGCGATTGCGACTTCAGGAGATCAGAGCCATCGCACCGCGAGAGCAGTCTCCTGGATCAGGGACAACTATGCGAAACCGGTACGAGTGGACGGTCTGGCAGAGATCGCGGGCATGGGCGTATCTACGCTGCATCACCATTTCCGCTTGCTGACCCATATGAGCCCTCTGCAATATCAAAAGCAGTTACGATTGCAGGCGGCCCGAGGGCGAATGCTTGTCGATGGCCTGGACGCGTCGACGGTAGCCTTTGAGGTTGGATATGAAAGCGTCAGCCAGTTCAATCGTGAATACAGCCGCTTCTTCGGTCAACCACCGATGCGGGACATCCGAAACCTACGATCGCCGGGCGCCCCAACGATAGACTTAGCCGGTTAGCAGATCGCTTCGCGGGGAGCCATCCGCTTTGCGAAACCAGGAAGCCCGCCACAAGCATAATCTTGTCTTAAACCCCCGCCCCCTGCTGGTTCGTCATGGACTCGCAGGGGGTGGGGATCCGTTCGGAAAGGGTGATGAGACTTAGATGGTAAATGTGGATCGAAGGGCTTTTTTGCAGGGCGCTGCCGCGGCGGCCCTGACCGCATCTATGCCGGCAACAGCAGAGGCCGAAGCTCCGCCTGCTCCGGCAAAAGAGAAAATGATAGGCATCCAGGTGGGAGCTGTTTCCTTTTTCGATGAAGGAGCGGACAAGGTGCTGGATGAATTTCAGCGGGACGCTTCGGTGAACACGCTTTTCCTCGCCACATTTACTTATGGACGGGGTATCGCCGGACGGCAAGTGCCCGGGCAGCCCCTGCCCGATCACGGCAAGCAGGAGTATGACACAGGCACATTTTATGGCGGCAACTACGCCACCATCCACCCGCAGTACTACAAGAACACGGTTTTCCAAGGCACGCGCGCGACTGACCTGGGCGACTACGACGTGCTGCAGGCCGTTCTGCCGGCAGCCAGGAAGCGTGGCATCAAGACTATTTGTTGGTTCGAAGACGTCTTCCGCAAAGACCTGCCCAACATCGAGCAGCTACAAGAAAAGGAACTGTCCGGCCAGAACGCAACGACGCTGTGCTTCAACAATCCGAATTACCGGAATTTTCTCTTAGGTATCGTCGATGATTGGTCCCACTCCTATGAGATCGATGGAGTGATGTGGGGATCGGAGCGCCAAGGCCCATTTTCGAATGCGCTGGGCGCGAGCGCCGGCGGCCGGACCAACAATCCTCATAACGTGACTTGCTTTTGCCCGTTTTGCGAGGCCAAGGCAAGGGAGCGCGGCATCAATCCTGAGCGGGCACGGCAAGGGTTTGTCGAGTTAGCAAAATTCGTGGATGCAGGCCGCCAAGGCCAGAGGCCGGTGGATGGATATTACGTCGCTATCTGGCGGCTGATGTTGAGATATCCGGAACTCCTTGCATGGGAGATGCTGTGGACCGACAGCCTCCGTGAAACCTATGCAGCCATCCATAAGCAGGTGAAGGATGCGAAACCTTCCCTGGGCGTCGGCTGGCACATCTGGCACACGAACTCGTTCAACCCGATCTATCGTGCGGAGCAGGATCTGGCGGCGATTGCGCCGGTTTCTGACTTCTTGAAAATTGTTATTTATCACAATTGCGGTGGCGAACGCATGGCCGAGTACATTGAGAGCGTCCACCAGACGCTCTACGGGGATGTGCCACAGCAGGACCTGCTGGACTTCCACTACCGGGTGCTGGATTACCAGGAAAAGAGCCTGGCCGAGATCCCCTTTAAAGGATGGTCGGCCGACTATGTGTACCGCGAAACCAAACGCGCACGCGCCGGACTCGAGGGCACCAAGACTCAGCTGTGGCCTGGAATCGACATTGATATTCCGACGGCTCCGAATCACAGCAAGTGCACTCCGGAGGGGACGAGAGACGCGGTTCTTGCGGCATTCCACGGCGGCGCCGATGGCGTCATTCTGTCACGAAAGTATTCTGAGATGAAACTGGCCAATCTCCAGGGTGCACGCCTGGCACTCAAAGAACTTGGCTTGACCTAGATGCGGCTCCTGGCAGCGCCGGCCCGCTGAGAAAACATGATGACCAGTTTTTTTTGCGCATAAATGTGCGAACTAAATCCGCACGACGCGGTGGATTTTTCTATGCGTGCCTGGGTGTGGGGCTGGGGTCACGTGGGGAAAGAGCGCGGTATACGCGTTCTTTCCCCGTAGGGGCCACCTGAGGGGATGGTTTGCCAAAAAATTGAGCGTGAAAAGCGTGATAAGCGTGATAAGCCCCCTTTTCATGTGTCGGCTTGCCAAAAAATTGAGCGCTAAAAGCGCCATAAGCGCTATAAGCCCCCCTTTTCATGTGTCGGCTTGGCGATCCTTTGTTGATCGGGGACGATTCTGTCCGAATTTCGACAGGAGAGCGTTCCCCTTTACTTACGCCTCGAACTGACAAACAGGGGCGATATCTCTGGCTACGCGCTACGTATTGGCGAACGTCCCGTCTATGCTCCGGCGTCCGTTCCTGTGGCCCAGGATCGGGTATCCGGTGGTGGGCGGCAGTTGCACGGGTAGAGGCGCCGGTGCAAGGCCAAGCAGAGCCGTCATGGCAAGACGGCGCCGACATATGGATTCTTACTTCGACAGTAGTACGGTTTTTGAGCCGCGTCCAGAGCTGAGAGAGAAAGGAATTCTTTGGTAACCATGGCGGCGCTCTTCTCCGTCCTCGTGCAAGGAGGTGGGCCGATGCGGCAGGGCCCGGATTACCATCCGCAGAGGGCTCAGTTCTTTCTATCAATTTCGTTGCCTACCTATTTAAATGGGGGCACAATAAAACGTGCAGACTGTCGTAGAAACTGCCGAGTTCCAGAAGCAGGCGAAAGCGGCATGGAACAATGCAGAGCGCGAAGCCTTCATCGACTGGATCGCTGCCAACCCGGATGCAGGCGATGTCATTCCAGGGCGCGGACGGTGCCTGCAAAGTACGCTGGAGCCGTGCTGGAATGGGTAAGCGCGGCGGCGTGAGGGTGATCTATTTTCACCTGACAGACGAAGAGATTGTGTTGCTAGTGATGGTCTATGCCAAGGCTGTGCGAGCCAGCGTAAAACCCAAGGGCATAAAGCGGGGGTGAAACATGAAGACACTGAAGAAGATGGACGTAAACAAAGTGGCCCGCGCAATCGAAGAGGATGCGGGCCAAGCGTTGCCGGGATTGCGCGAGTCTCTGGCTCAGGCTAAGGCCAGCGATTTTGCGCGAGTTCACACACCAGAACAGATTGTCGCTCGCCGTCGCGGTCGCCCAATCGGAAGCAAGCAGAAAGTCACGAAAGAGGCGGTCAAAATCCGGTTGGATGCCGATGTCATGGCGGCGCTCCGGGCGAGCGGGGATGGCTGGCAAACGCGGATCAACGATGCTTTGCGGGCATCGCTGGCCCTTAGCGGAAAGATCGTTTCCACATAGCGTTGGTGGGCTTGGCCCCCGCAGCATTCATCACGCACTTTCGTGTCACGCAAAACTGCTTTAAGCAAATCATTCTGATTTGATCGAACGCGAGAGGACCGCAGACGCGCGCATTAACCATCTTGAATGGTGCGTGAAAGCAGTCGCTTATTCCCCCAATGAATAAGTGACCCTTGAATATTGCAATCGTTCAAAAGCGAATACAAAGCACCCGCATAGAGCGACCACCTCAGATCTCTTTTTACGGATACTTGAGGAGCTTCATTACTTATAACTAAGCTGGTCTCGACTTCCTCAATGGGATTTGATCTGATCCACAGGCACCACTAGGGCCTTGTGTCCCGCCTTCCACTGGAAGACGGGGCGGTGACGCTAACCTTCAACGGCCGCCTTTAGAACTGACTGGCTCCACTCTCGGAATGTGGTGGGAGTGTCGGCCGCGGCCGCGCGCGAAACGGTATTATCAAGACCCTCATTCTTGGCCGTCATCATGTCCGCCAGGCCCTGAGCGAACGCTTCGGACATACCGCGACTGACCATCCGGTTTTTGTACGGTTCTATCGGAGTCTGCTCAAAGCGAACGGGCTGGCCCAGAACATCGGAGAGGATTTCTGCCATGTGATTCGGAGAGATATCCTCTGGACCGAGTACTGGCACATCCGCCTGACCAATCCATGTGGCATCCAGTAGAAACTTAGCTGCCACGGCGGCGATGTCTGACGTAGCGACCAGCGGAGTCTTGAGATCAGCTTTCGCTGGCGATGAGAACACCCCCTTTTCTTTTATCGCGGACGCCTGACGAACCAAGTTATCCATAAAGGAAGGCATTGTGAGGACGCGTAGTGCGGCTCCCGTGCTTGCAAGTAAATCGTCCGCCTTGATGTTGGCGGTCGCCAGGCCCGCACCTTTCTTCCAGTCGCGCCCGATGGCAGAGATAGCTACGATACGTTTGACGCCGCAATTCTTGATGGCTTCGGCTGCAGGTCTTGTGAAGCCCACATATGCTTCCTCAATGCTGTTCAACTTCATCAGCGGCTCTGGTGGAATCAGCCAGAAGAGCGCATCCGCGCCCTTGAAAGCCGTTTCAACGATTGCCGCGTCGCCATGCGATCCCTCCACAACCTCGACGCGCTTGCGGATTTCCTTCGGAATGCGCGACGGATCACGCGCGATAACCCGTACGGCTTCGCTGCTTTGAACGACGTTCGCAAGAACCTGATGGCCAATGTCCCCGGTCGGAGTAGTGACAACGATCATGACGATCTCCTTTTTCGAGCGTCTTCCGCTAAACCTGTTATCAATGATAACAAAATTATGTTTCCGGTGATGGTTGCCGAAGCTAAAATACAATCATGGCTAAAACAACCGTCAACGATGCGCATCGGAAGCGAATCCTTAAAGCCGCGCTGGCACTGCTGACAAAACAGGGACGAGATGCAGTCACCACGCGTAGCGTGGCCCAGGCTGCAAAGGTTCAACCGCCCGTTTTGTATCGAATCTTCGGCGACAAGACTGGATTGCTGGATGCGGTTGCAGCCTATGGTTTCGAGGCTTACATCGCAAAAAAGCATCGGCCGGCTCCCACGGAAGACCCACTGGACACCTTGCGAACTGGGTGGGCTACACATGTAGAGTTCGGTCTTGCCAACCCGGAGCTTTACCTCTTGATGTACGGCAGCCCTCGTCCCATCGCCGAGAGCCCATCGGCTTGGCATTCCTTCGAGATGCTTGGGGATCTTATGCAAAGCCTGGCCGCTACCGGACGGCTTCGATTCAGCGTGACAAAAGCGTGCGCTCTTTATTACGCCGCAGCCGTTGGTATTGTCATTTACTTCCTATCGATTCGTCCGGAAGAGCGCGATCTTTCGCTTTCGGATGTAGCTCGCGACCATGCGTTGAGCAGCATCACGACAGATGCTGTCCCGATCTCGACACCCTCGGTAGCCTCAATCGCAAACTGGCTGCATGCACTGCTGTCAAAGCCGGGCGAAGTGACGAGCGTACTCACTGAACCCGAACGCCTACTCATCTCAGAGTGGTTATTGCGCCTGACGGAGCAGAAGGGAGTGCAAAAATGAAAGCTGCCATCGTTAATATCTGCGGCTGAAGAACCCACCTATGGGCATTTTCGAGACCCCGTATTGCAGGAAGGTCTCACCATAGTCACGGTCACTGCGACAGCCCTAACTAATCTGACAAAGAGCAGAGCCATGCAGGATTCCTTGCGGGTCCCGCTGAAGACGATTCAGGAGCGCATCGGTCATGCACTGACAGGGTCGTTCACCTTGGACGTGTACGGCCACACGCTCGACGGGCGAGAGAACAAGGAAGCTGCACAGAGATTGGGAGACTCGAGAGCGAAGGCTGTTGCTGACGTTAAGAAGGATTCCGACGATTCTGGCCGCTTAACTGCCATCAAACAAAAAAGCTTCCATTCGCTGAAAATGGAAGTCTTTTAGAATCATAGCCGTTATTGGTTGCGGGGGCTGGATTTGAACCAGCGACCTTTGGGTTATGAGCCCAACGAGCTACCGGACTGCTCCACCCCGCACCTTGATAGTAACAACCGCAGAGCACAGGGTCAAACCATGCGCCGGCGCTTCAGGCTGACCTCGGCGAACGGAGCCGCAACCCATTTTCCTGCGGAGCGCATGGGTCGTGATTCGGCTGCGCAGCGCGTACAGTGGATAGGGCGAGTGCCCGAGCAGGCGCTCGATGAACGCCCCCTCTGGATGCCTCACGCAAATCACAGTGCGGCGATGACCCTTCGCAATCGCTTGCTGGAGCCCCTGCTCCATCTTGGAGTTGCTCTTACTGGCGTCGGCACGGTGCTGCTGGGCTCGATTCTGCCGCGGCTTTCTGCGCAATGGCACCTGCGGGATAAGGACGCAGCGCTACTGCTGCTGGTGCAGTTTACCGCCTCCGCCTCAGGAGCCTTGTTGGTCCGGCGCAATCTCTGGAAGGCTCTGGCGTGGGGCTTCGGGCTTTTTGGCGCAGGCGGAGTCAGTATTTTTCTGCTGCAACAAAGATCCCTGCCGGTGTTTGCGGTCTATGGTCTGGGTCTCGGATTGGCCATGACGGCGAATAATATGCTCGCCGGACGACGCCATCCAAACCGCATGGGAGCAGCGCTCGCTATACAGAATTTCGCATGGAGCGCGGGCGCGGTGGCTTGTCCCATTCTGGTGGCGCAGTTTCTACGCCATGCCGCGAGCGGGTCCGCCTTCGGCCTGATCGGACTCCTGGTCATCCCATTTGCTCTGTTACCCCTTCTCGCGGATCAGCGTGATCTAGCTGCGTCGACGGTATTCGGTCCGGCGCCAGCAGGAATCAAAGAGGCGGCCACCATCGTTTACTTTGCGTTGCTGGCTTTTCTCTATGTGGGGATGGAAGCCTCGGTTGGCAACTGGATGAGCACGTACGCAACGCGCGCCACTGCATGGAACTTTTCCGGCGGCAGCCTGGCGGTGGCCGTCTTCTGGGCGGCGTTGTTACTGGGGCGGGCAACGACGCCGGTAATGTTGCGCTTCCTGACGGAACTCCGTCTTTATCGAACCTCGGTCATCGCAACCATTGCCGGAATCTCATTGTTACTGGCGGCGCATAGTCCACTGTTACTGCTGGCTGGGTCGGCTCTTACCGGGCTTGCCCTGGCGCCGTTGTTCCCGCTTATCCTCTCGCTGTTTCTGGGCGAGATAGGGGGGTCGCGGAACGCAGGCTGGGTGTTTGCCACCGCCGGACTGGGAGGAGCTGTGCTCTCCTGGTTGACGGGGACCGTTTCCAGCGCTACCGGCTCACTGCGCATTGGCTTGATGGTGCCGGGCGCCGCGGCCCTGTTGATGATGGCCCTGATCAGCTGGCGCCGAATGACAGGTGATCAACAAGAATCCATCCTTCAGTCACAAAGCACGGGAAAGACTTGATCCCGGGATGGTATCCAGATTCGTGCCCGCTTGGCAAAACAGGCCGCGGACAAAGTCCGCGCCGGGCGGGAGAGCAAAACCTCAGGGGCTAAAGCCCTCATCACGCCATCGTTTACGGCCCGACTAAAGTCGTGCCCTGATACAAAGCCTCAGAGCCGCGACTACCAGAAACGCGAGTTGTTCTCTCCCAGTTCTCACGCAGGCTCTAAAGCCCATCTGCGTGAGAGCTACACTCTCCAAATTCGAGTCCCGTAGGGACGGCTGAAAGTCAGAGCTGTCCAAATTAGCGGAGCAACGGCCTTCTGGACCTCGTACTTTGCTGAATAGGTTGAAGCGACCGTGGGCAACCGAGATCGAGTTGGTTGCTGCAGTGGCAACTCTGTCCATCCACCTCCACCCATGCCGAGGTGGATGGACAGGAGTCGAAAAAGCTAATTTGGACAAGACTGGCTGAAAGTAGCCCCAGACGCAGTCCTGGGTGAACGTGGGCCGCACGTGAATGCCGATCGGCAACATGGCTGGCTGCCTCGATTCGCGAACAGTCCGTTTCAGAAGTAGAAGTACCCCAGGATTGCATCCTGGGGCATTCTCAGCCGTCCCTTCGGGACTGCTCCTTCGCACTCATTTGAACCCAGGACTACCCCGGATTTCCTGCACGCTGCTCTGGACAGGCCTGTGTATGCGGCTTTCTTTACGGAAAGCCGCACGAGGCTCCTTGGTTCCACCAAACTGCACAGGAAATCCGGGTACGTCCTGGGCTACTTTCAGCCGTCCCTACGGGACTGAATTTGGAGAGGCTAGTTCTCACGCAGACTCTAAAGCCCTCATCACGCCATCTTTCACGGCCCGACTAAAGGCGCTACGCGTGGAGCAGCCGTTCATCAGTGGTCAAGACGGAGCTTGCACCACGGTGTTCGATGCAGCTAGCGTGGGCAGCCGGCAAGGCTCTTGCGTGTGAGCGAGGCGACCTCCTCGCGCTCCGTTTCTGTGAGTTCCAGCCGGGGAGGCCTCACGCGCGCAGAAGGGCCACCGCACTCTTCCTGAACCTGCTTAATCAGTTGCACGAACTTGGGCACGGTGTCGAGACGCAGCAAAGGCAGGAACCAGGTGTACAGAGATTGCAGTTCCGGCGATGGACCGCGCTGCGCCAGTTGGAACAGACGCACCGATTCTTCGGGGAAGGCATTCACCAGTCCGGCAATCCAGCCGGTCGCGCCTGCGGCTACACTCTCGACCAACACATCATCCATGCCCACGAAGATCTCCAACGAGTCACCGGCCAGATGCTTGAGCGAAGTAATGCGCCGGATCTCGCCGCTCGATTCCTTCACCGCATGGAAGTTCTGATGCTGCTCGCGCAGTTCGATGATCTGCTCCGGAAGGACGTCTGTTCCGTAGGCGACGGGGTTGTTATAGAGCATGGCGGAAAGCGGCGTCGCTTGAAAGACGGCGCTCAGATGCGCCCGCGTTTCGCGCCAGTCACCCCGATACACCAGCGGGGGTAAAACCATCAAGCCATCCACACCGACCCGATGTGCCTCTTTGGCAAGCCAAACCGCTTCGGCGGTATTCAGCGCGGAGATGCCGGCAATCAACGGCGCTTTGCCGTCCAATGAACGCCTGGCGTGTTTCAGGAGCTCAAGTTTTTCTTCACTGGTCAGCGCCGGCGCTTCGCCGAGAGAGCCCAGTGCAACAATTCCGCTGCAGCCACACTCGACCAGCCAGCGAGCCTGGGCTGCAAAGGTTTCGTAGTCGACGGATAAATCAGCCAGGAATGGGGTTGTGATGGCTGGAAATACTCCAGCCCAATCTTTCTGGTCCAATGTTCATTCTCCTTCTTGCATCATAAGCGACCTCGCGGGATGAACCTGTTACAAAACACCCACCCTTTCGGGGTGCTACGTGCCGACCCAGCGTGTCAGGCCGTCGCTTCTCTCCGCAAGATCAGCAAACTCAAAGCAATTTGAATCAAGCTATCGTCCCACTCCCCAAGCTACTTTTGCTTAGGCCCCGAATCGCTTATTCCAAAATCTTCCCCCGAGGTTGCTTCTATGAGTGCATGCAGCGTGGTAAGTAGCAACATTGCCCATCGTCTTGAACCCAACGCTATGGGAGACGATCTATTGGTTGAGGCAGCGCAAGCCGGCCAGGAGTGGGCTTTCGTCGAACTTTGCACACGTAACTCTAAACGTGTCTTTAACACCATTTATGGTGTGACAAAGAATCGCGAGGATGCGGAGGATGCGCTCCAGGATTCTATGATGAGAGCGTTCCTGCACTTGAAACAGTTTGACGGGAGATCCAGTTTCGCCACCTGGTTTACCCGTATTGGCATCAATTCGGCTCTCATGATCTTACGTAAGAGGCGTATTCGTCTGGAGACTTCGATGGATGCAAGCGCGGATGGGGAGACGTGGCAGGCGTGGCAAATTGCCGACTACTCCGCAAACCCCGAGCAACATTACGTGGGACACGAGAAGTCCGCGCGGCTGAAGCGAGCCATCTGCCGCCTGCCAAGCACTCTGCGATCGGTCGTAGAGTTGGGGCAGATGGAGGGTCATTCGATGAAACAGATCGCTCGCAATATGGGGATTTCGGTCCCGGCCACCAAGTCTCGGCTGGCGCGCGCCAAGGTGGCTCTGCGCAAGTCGATGGTATAGAGCTGCCCAGCAAAAATGAGCTGATTGCTACCAGGAAGGGGGACGTAATGGATTGGCGAGACAAAGTGGCAAATGGATTTGTCGTCAAGCCCGGCGTCACCCAACCAGCCCAGGCGGACAAACAATTCGCAGATTTGTTTATCGGTGGACTGCTTTTGCTGATCGCGCTTGGCGGATTGGCAATGTGACGACTCTGAACTATTTGATGGCTGGCACCTTCGATAAGAGCGCTACGATTCCTTCGGCGAGAGTGGGATGAGTGATCGTCATGTCGCGTAAGACGGTGTATGGAATAGCCGCTCTCATCGCGAGCTGAATGGTAGCCATGGTTTCCCCGGCACCCTCGCCAAAGCCCGTAAAGCCCAGGATCTGGTCATCGGTCGCAGCCACCAGCACTTTTAGAAATCCCCTGGTCTCAGACATCGCCCGGGCTCGCAGCACGGCTGTCATGGGGATCTTGGCCAGACGGTACGGAATGCCCTGCTCCCTGGCCTGCGATTCATCAAGCCCTACGTGGGCCAGTTCAGGGTCGGTATAAAGGCAGGATGGCACTTGCCTTCCTGTAGTTGTGCGGTGGGCCCCCTGCAAATTGTCACGGACGATGCGGAAGTCGTCGAACGATATGTGGGTGAACAAGGGACTCCCGGCGCAGTCGCCGAGCGCCCAGACACCCGGAGCGCTGGTCTCCAGCCGCTCATTCACGTCGACAAAACCTTGTTTCGTGATCTTTACGCCAGCCAGGTCGAGGCCGATGCCTTCTGTGTTGGGTAGACGTCCCGTCGCTACCAGCAGGTGGGAGCCTTCGACGATGATTTGAGACTGACGCCTGGAGCCGTAGAGCCGCACGCCCTGACCTGATTTTCCTTCGACGTGTCCCAGGTTGGTATTTGCCACAGTGACGATGCCTTCGTCCTGGAAGAGCTGGGTGATGGCCTCGGAAACATCGTGGTCTTCACTGTGGAGCAGTCGATCATTCCGCTCCATGATGGTTACGCGGCTACCCAGACGACGCATCGCCTGGGCAAATTCCAGCCCGACATAGCCCCCACCGAGAATCAATAGATGTTCGGGGACGATATCGAGTTCCAGCGCTTCGACATGGGTGAGGGGAGAAGCCTCGGCGAGGCCGGGTATGTTGGCAATCGCTGCCCTGGTCCCAGTGTTGATAAAGACCTGGTCTCCACGCAGAATACGTTCTCCTCCCCCGTGCAGTGAGACCTTCAGGGTTTTGTCGCCGATGAAACGGCCGTCCCCCATCACGATCTCCACCTTGCTGCGGGCAAAGTTCTCCATGTGCATCTGGTGAAGGCCATCTACCATCTGCCGCTTGCGGGCCCGCACGCCCGGCATGGAAACGGTCCACTTGTCCGTCAACATGCCAAACTCTTCGCCTCTCTGGAAATAGGAAGCGACCTTGGCTGACTGAATCACGTTTTTGCTGGGCAGGCAGGCAACGTTGGGGCAGGCACCTCCGATGAACTTGCGCTCAATGACCGCAGTACGTTTCCCGCTTGAACCCAAATGCCAGGCCATGTACTTTCCCGCTTCTCCAGTGCCTAGCACAACGGCATCGTAATGCTCAATCTCAGGCATACAATTCCTCTTTCTGCAGCGGTGCCCATTCACCCGATCTCCGAAACCGTTGCCCACCGGTGGCAGTATCGATTTTCGATCGCCCCCAGGGTGGTGCGGTTCAAAGATATTGGATTAGCGCATCTTCCTACCCTGGGAATCGCTTTTTTTGCCGTGCGGTAGCCAAAGAGATTTCCTCGCTTGAGATGGTCTTGTTTTCTCTAACAGTAGCCAGGGAGGACTTTAGACATCTTGTTTCTGCTTGCTGATAATTTGCTCTTTTTGCTGCCATGCACGTGCCCTGACGGGCGTGTAAGGAGGGCAAAAATTAAATAACGTTTTCAGGCACGGCGCGCATCCATACAGGTAGTGTCTACGGGGAGAATCCACGCTACTCTCAAGTGGACAAAGGAGACGATGATGGCAACAGCAGAAAAGGTTGAAACAAAAAACGAGAAAGCGACGACGAACAAGAGCGTCGGACTGCTGGATCACGCGGCAGTCGAGGAAATATCAGGCGAGCTCCGTCAGCTGCTGGCGGATCTCTTCGCTCTTTACCTCAAGACAAAAAACTTTCATTGGCACATGACCGGCAAGCACTTCCGCGACTACCATTTGCTGCTCGATGAGCAGGCGGATCAAATCTTTGCCATGACCGACCCGGTGGCAGAACGGGCTCGGAAGCTGGGGGGGATTACCCTTCACTCCATCGGCGAGGTCGCGAGCCATCAACGGCTTAAGGACAATAACGGACACCACCTTCCACCCAAGACCATGCTCAGCGAACTGTATGCCGACAACCGGCAGCTCACGGCATCGTTGCGTTCCACCCATGAAGTGTGTGACCGCCACAACGACGTGGCGACTGCCAGCCTGATTGAAGTCTGGATCGACGAGACAGAACGCAGGTGCTGGTTCCTGGGTGAAATTATTGATAGCGTCGACTAATTCGTCTGGGCCCTTCGAAGGATTTGCGGGGATACGCGTGCCATGGCATGCGTATCCCTTGGCGCTTCTAGCCGGCAAAAGCGCAGGGGCTAGAGAGTCTGCGTGCGAACTGCGGGTTCGTCCCCGATGGATGGTTAAAACAAACTGAGACTCCACTACTGGGTTAGCTGATCTCGCAGATGGTAAGGACGCCCAGGATTGCATCCTGGGATATTCTCAGCCGTCCCTTCGGGACTGGTCGTTGGCAGATGCTAACCCAGGACTGACGTCCTGGGCTACTCTCAGCCGTCCCTACGGGACTAGCCCTCTCCAACATGTTGCTGGCCTCGCTTCCGCCCCGGCGTGCGCAAAATACGACCAAAAACTCAAACCAACCGGCAGCTCAGCAACAAACATCGCCTCGCAACCAAAATCCTGACCACAAAATACCCCGCAGATCCCTCAAACCACATCAACCACGAAAAACTCACCACTCGTGAGAAATCCGGACTAGTTCTAAACCGGCAGGTTCTCACGCAGACTCTCAAAGCCCTCATTGCTTGCTTTGTACGGCCCGACTAAACAGCTTGCGGAAAAACTCATTTTTCTGAAGGGTACGGCCTTCAGGTCGTACGTAAGTGATTAAAAGCAGGAACGGCTTTAGCCGCTGAGGGGACCATCCTTGCCCTCAAACCGACTTTTTCCCCAAGCTGTAAAGTCGGGCCCTGATACAAAACATGAGTTTTTTCGCAAGTAAAGCTCGGATCTTTGTTGAGTCTTACTGGCCTGACCAAAGAGGTTGCGGTCAAAGTCTGCACCGAGCGCGGAAAGACGTCCCTCAGGGCTAAAGCCCTCATAGCTGTGCTTTGAAGATTTGGATCTTTCCACCTTGTCCATAATGCAGGGCAGGCTATTGCATGTGCATCCTGCGCCACTCCCCGGGGGTGGTGTTGAGCAGTTTCCGGAAGGCGCGGATGAAACATGCCTGATCCGCAAAGCCGCACTTGAGCGCGATCTCTACCATGGGCAGCCCGGAATGCAGAAGAAGCTCTTTGGCGGTGTCGATGCGCTGCTGCAACAGCCAGCGGTACGGTGGCTCCCCAATCGTCTGCTTAAAGGCGCGGACGAAGTGACTGACCGATAGCTTGCATTCACGGGCGACCTGAGAGAGCGCGATCTGTCCATCAAGATTTGCCTTCAGCATATCGGTGGCGCGGTTCAGCTGCCATGGGGCCAGCCCTCCACGCACAATCGATGGAGCTATTTTGATCCCACCGTAGGTGCGAGCTATGTATGCGTGCGCGGCAAAGACAAGGTGGTCGACGTAGAGTTCGCTCGAGAGTTCGGGCCTCTCCAACGCGGGCAAGAGGCACATGGCCAGACTCTGGAGTCTGGGATCTACCTTGCCAGAGGGCCAGCTGAGCATCTCGCACCGGGAGCCGGCGTTCTCATCCGCGAACTCGTCGAGGGCGACCCGAGGCACATAAAATTGCACCATATCAAAGGCACTCCCCAGGTACATGGAGGGCTCCTGCTCCAGATGCATGATGCTGACGCTCCCCTCTTGCGCGGATTCGACCGAGACCGGCCGGCCATGTAGCCAGTGTTTGACCGGCGCCACGGGCCGCAGATGCAATTGGACTGCGAAGGCCCGCTCGCAGGCGAATGGTGCGGTTCTGTCGACCAAGCCCGTTTCCGAACGCAGCCGGGTGACGGCAAGGTGCGCCTTGTGCCGGGTTTTCACGCTGATCATGGGGGCGGTCGCCATGTGGAGGTGCTTCGCCATGCGGTTTCCGTAGGTTCCAGCTTCGACCAGACTGAGCGTCGGGGGCGGGCAAGGAACAACTTTGCCAAGGGGCATCTTCCGTGAAACGACCCCTGGAAATAGGCTGACGGAATTGACTGCAAGGTTAGTATTCAGCATCGGCGGGACCACCTTTCGAGCAAACTATGAAGGAAGCGTGCAACGATGATTTGAAGTTAAAGATCTGTGCGTCTCGCCGAAACCCTCATTCGGGCCGATCTCAACCAACCATTTGGGATTGAGCAAGTTACATAAAGAACGAGAACGAGAAGCCGGTTCCAGCGGCAAAAAGCGCATGAACACTGGTGAAACGATCGCCCCGCCGCCAAGGGTGGTGACAAAAGCAGCGACAAATAAGTGCGAGAGACCCATCCTTTCGAGGGGGTCGACACCCCTTCGAAGAAGTATCTTGAGGACCAACCTGATTGTTAAGATTGGGCGAATCCGGTCTGGTCCGAGGACACGGAAGACAATGGTGATGGCAATAGGGAGACAAAAGATGAACAAGACTCTACTTGCAGTACTTCTCTGCCTGCTTTCGGCCAGGATAGTAGATGCGCAGGCTGCCAATTCCTCGAGTCAGGCTGAACAGGCGCTCGATCCCGCCCTTGGCATCTCCACACTACAGCTGTGGCCGAGCGGAGCAGCGCAGGTAAAGGGCACCCCTACGGACGATTTGCCTACACTCACTGTCTTCGTTCCGCAGAAGGGAAGGGGCACGGGGTCGGCCGTGATCGTCGCCCCCGGCGGAGCGTACCTCGGCCTTGCCAGCAACCTGGAAGGGCGGCAGGTTGCCGATTGGTTCACCTCCCAAGGCATGACTGCTTTTGTGCTTAAGTACCGGCTGGGCGCGAAGTATCTTTATCCGATTCCGTTACAGGATGCGCAGCGGGCAGTCCGCCTGGTGCGATCTTTGGCTGCAACTTACGGCTTTCTTCCCGATCGTATTGGCTTCGTTGGTTTCTCTGCGGGAGGCCATTTGGCAGCGGCCACGGGCACGCTCTTCGACGCAGGCACTGCGGATGCCGGCGACCCACTGGAGCGGCTCAGCAGCCGGCCTGATTTTCTGGTGCTCGGCTACCCATGGCTAAACGCCATGCAGCCGAGTGGCGATTACATCACCTACTGCTCGGTGATCAAGACCATTCCACCGGAAACCTGCAAGCTGGATGAACAGAAATACACGCCGAGCCTGCACGTCACTGCGAAGACGCCAACCACCTTCATCTACAGTACTTCGGACGATCGCACGGTGCCGATCAGCGCCAGTGTGGATTTCTATAACGCCCTGATTGCCGCCGGAGTGCCGGTAGAGATGCATATCTTCCGCCAGGGAGAACACGGCAGCGGTATGGGAGCGGGAAGCGCAGCGCTGGATCAATGGCCGGCCCTGCTCGCGGAATGGCTGCGGGATCAGGGTTTGCTCACCCCGATTGCCAAACCATAGAGTGAACAACGTTGATGGGCTGAAAGAACTTCGCTCGTGTTAGTAAGGGGCGGAACACAAACCAGCTAAAACGCTTGAATCCGCATCTATCGAACCGACACCAGTAAACATTAGAGGACTTCATCATCATGGCTACAACGATCGTGCCGGAAACGCTTACCGGCCCCCTTACCGAAGGCCTTCCCCACCCACGCGGCGCCTGCTGGGATGGGAAGGGCACCAACTTCGCTATTTTCTCAGCGCACGCAACCAAGGTAGAGGTGTGCCTGTTCGACGAAAACGGGGAAAAAGAGCTGGAGCGGATTGAGCTGCCCGAGTACACCAATCAGATCTGGCACGGCTATCTGCCGGGTGTGAAGCCGCGAGCGGTCTATGGTTACCGGGTTCATGGACCCTATGAGCCTGAGGCCGGGCACCGATTCAACCCCAACAAGCTCCTGCTCGATCCCTATGCCGTCGCTCACATCGGCGAGCTCAAGTGGGACCCGGCGATATTTGGATACAAGATGGAGTCGGGGGACGACACTACGTTCGACGAGCGGGACAGCGCTCCCTTTATGCCGAAGTGCGTAGTGGTCGATCCCAACTTCGATTGGCATGGTCAAAGTGTGCTGAGCGAGGTCCGCATACCGTTTGACGACACGATTATTTATGAGCTCCACGTCAAAGGCTTCACCAAGCGATTTCCAGGGCTGGACGAGCAGTTGCGGGGCACGTATGCAGGCCTGGGCGCTGAGCCGGTCATCAAGTACATCAAAGAGTTGGGCGTTACCTCGGTGGAGCTGTTGCCGGTCCATTTCTTCATCAATGACAGCAACCTATTGGAGAAGGGCCTGACGAATTACTGGGGCTACAACAGCATCGGATTTTTTGCGCCCGATGCGCGGTATGCCAACGACCGCCGCCATGCATTGCGCGAGTTCAAGGAGATGGTGGCGCGCTTCCACGATGCGGGGATTGAAGTCATTATGGACGTGGTTTACAACCACACGGCGGAAGGAAACGAGCGCGGCCCCACTTTATCCTTCAAGGGAATCGACAACGCAAGTTACTATCGCCTGCTCCCCGACAAGCCCCGTTATTACATCAACGACACGGGCACCGGGAACACGCTGAACCTGAGTCACGCACGAGTCATCCAAATGGTGACCGATAGCCTGCGCTACTGGGCAGAACAGACGCGCGTCGATGGTTTCCGCTTTGACCTGGGAACCATTTTGGCGCGAGAGCCAAATGGATTTGACAACCAAAGCGGATTTCTCAAAGCCTGCAGCCAGGATCCGTGCCTGTCAAGGATCAAGCTCATCGCCGAACCCTGGGATTGCGGTCCGGGCGGCTACCAGGTGGGCGCTTTCC
This sequence comes from uncultured Acidobacteriaceae bacterium, assembly GCA_963824325.1. Taxonomy (GTDB): domain Bacteria; phylum Acidobacteriota; class Terriglobia; order Terriglobales; family Acidobacteriaceae; genus PALSA-350. The sequence continues at coordinate 99,617 of CAWGPA010000009.1, forward strand.
CTCCCGGCTGGGCAGAGTGGAACGACAAATTCCGCGACACGACGCGCAAGTTCTGGCTTGGCAATGCGCCGGCAGCCGCGCTGACTGAGATTCTGTGTGCTTCCGCTTCCACCTTCAACCACCAAGGACGGAGACCCTGGGCATCGATCAACTTCGTCACCGCCCATGATGGCTTCACACTCAATGATGTCTATAGCTACAACGAAAAGCATAACGAAGCGAACGGTGAAGATAACAAGGACGGAAGTTCTGACAATAATTCCTGGAATTGCGGCGTAGAGGGCCCGACGGACGACCCGAACATCCTTGCTCTGCGCAAGCGCATGATACGGAATGCCCTGGCCACCCTCCTTTTAGCCCAGGGAACTCCCATGTTGCTGGCCGGCGACGAGTTCGCCCGCACGCAGAATGGCAATAACAATGCTTATTGCCAGGACAACGAAATCAGCTGGCTCAATTGGGATCTGCAGGAGAAGGGCGAGTCGCTGATTGCTTTTACCCGCCGACTGACGAACCTGCGCCACAAGTATCCTATTTTGCGCCGCAACCTCTTTCTCACCGGCAAGTACGACGAGGAGTTGGGGGTTAAGGATCTGACGTGGATCAATGCCAACGGATCGGAGATGCAGCAGGAGCACTGGGGTGATACCGGCATGCGCTGCTTTGGCATGCTGCTGGACGGGCGCGCACAGGTAACTGGAATAAAGCAACGCGGACGAGAAGCGACGATTTTGATCGTAATCAACGACCATCACGATCTGGTTGAATTCACTTTACCCGAGTGCCCGGGCGGGGATACATGGTGGCTGCTGATCGACACCAATATCACCGACAACAGCGAGCAAGGAAGCTTCAAGGTCGGCGAAACTTACGGTGTCACGGCACGCTCTTTGTTGGTCTTTGTTTTGAAGGCGGAGACACCATAAGGCAGTCTGATCTTCGACGGTGCTCATCCTTGAACCCAAGCAGCGGGTCCAAGGATGAGGCGCCGGTTTACTTAGACACTTGCCAATCGCTTCCGTTCATCACCAGCGAATCGTGAGCAGGCTGGCTTTGCGCAAGTGCGGCCCCCAGGGAGGGGAATGCTGTTTTGACCTCCTCGGATTGCGCCCATGTTGGAACGTCGGCCAAACTGTAGTGGTAGTTCACCTCTGCGGTCTTCAAGCCAGAACCGTTAACACCGGCGGTGAAGCTATCAATCGAATCCACAGTGCGGTGACCATAACAGAAATTACCGTATCCGGGCTGGGCCGTATCCGGCGTCCAGGCGGAGCGCCCTTGCGCTGACAAATCGTAGTTGTTCACCTGCTTGGAAGCGATGATGAACACCTTCTTTTCAGCAGTGGTGCGGGCAAGTAGGCCCGCGTCGGTCAGGGCGTCAAAGCCTTCGGTCTTGGCGTCATCGGAGGTCGCGGCTTGCACGGGAAATTTCTTTGTGTCCTGCCAGAGGCAGAGGGGACGCGCCTTGTAGTAATTGTTGATGGCCGCTTGATAGTTCGCCTTGGAGTTGTCCTGCTTGTTACAACCTGCGAACACTAGCGTAATGCCGCAGATGAATGCCACCCTGTAATGATTCTTTCTTGTCATGGAACTTCCTTTCTACTGTTGTTGCGGGCTTTCGGCCGAGCAGGCGATATGATGCTTTGCGGGGCGTTGCTGTTGTAGGTTCGATGGGCGCGCACAAGCCTTGAGACAACTTATGGCTTAGTATGTGCACCTAACTTAGATCGGGCCAAGGAAGGCGACGAGCTCACTCCACGGCTGCGCTTCGCAGATCGGCGACACATCCTTCCGGGCTCAGTGCGGCATGCGTCCCGGAGCTGGCTACTTTATGGAACAATTACAGTGCTAAATCCAGGTTTAGCTGGGGCAGAGGATGCCACCGGCGCCGGCGGATTTGATGGTCTTCGACCAAAGAGAGACAGACGAAGATGCACCGGTAGCCATTCCCAGCCAGGTGGCGAAGGTGTTGGTGGAGGCGTAGGTAGATCCCGCGTTTACGCTGAATGCCATGATGTTGGTTTGGCAAGGAATGGGACTGACCATGCCGTTGGTGACAATGCCGTAGGAGGCGACAAAGTTGAGATAGCCGGCGACGGGAGCGGTCGCCGGTGGCCAGCCCAAGGTCAGTTCCAATCGCGGCGCCTCTGTAGCTGCAGTAAAGCCCACCGGCCCCACGGCCGACACCCGGACATCGTTTGTGGTCACGCTTCCCTGAACGTCTAAAGAACCGGATGGGCTCGTCTTGCCGTTGGCAAGAATAAAGCCGCCGTTGCCACTGTACTTGATGAGCTTGCTGCCCTCAACCACGCTATTCTTCGAGGTGAACGCGGGAATAAAGCTAAAGCCAAGCGAGATCCTCAGGTCAAAAGGCACCGCGCCCACGAGAATGGGCACATGATAAGCCGCCTTGGAGAGCAAGGCACTCTTCACGAGCTCCGCCGGCCAGGAGGTAATTTTGGCCATGGCGCCCGCCTTCATGTCGTCGGTCGCGACCGCGTACCACTTCAGCTCGACCTGGCCGGTAAGGTTGGAGTTGGTGAAGTTCAGGCTGGTCAGGTTGCCATCTTTGATCTGCATCTTGATGGTGGAAACAAAGTTGCTGAGATAGCCGACGCCTTCGTAAGCCAGCTTGCCCTGGTTGCCTCCAAATTTAATGGTCGCCTGCACATCGATGCGATCATTTCCGGGCGTGAATTTGACGTGGTAGTTGTAACCCGAGAAGTCCACATCAAACTCCACCACACCGGCCGCAACTGTTGTCTCGCGCCCGGCAGCGTATACAGTACCAACGGGAGAAAACCTGGAGGGAAGCCACTCGTGCACAGAGGAGGATCTCCTGGCCTGCATCCTGCTGAAGTCGATCTTATACGTACCCTCCAGCCGGCCGTCTTTAATGGCATCGGTAATCATGGCCGGTGCTGTCTTGAGCAGGTAACCGCCGCTGGTCTTCTGTACATCGACCACTGTGCGCAGCGCCAGGCCAGAGAGCAACAGCACGCTCCCGCTTCTCAGCTTGGCAATCTGGGCGGCCGAGGAGTCAAAGAGATAATTTCCATCTCGATCGATGTTGACCAGGTGACGCATCGTATCGTCTTTGCTGACCACCGTGACGCCATCCTGATAAGTCACGTTATAGGCGGTGGTGCCATCTTCCATGGGAGAAGACCGGGGAATGTATATGGGCCCGGCGAAATGCTTGCCGTGATATCCGGCCGCACTTACGCTCAGTTCGGGATACTGGGGTCCCGCCGGAGTCGCCGCGGGTGTTTCCTTGTGAGCCGCCTGCTTTCTGCAAGCGGACAACAACAGAAGCAGAGTGAGCGAGCTGACCAATATGCTCTTGAGAACCAATTGTCGGTCTGCGGTTCGCATCTCTAGCCTTGGCTACCGCTACGGTAGGCGGAATGATTCGAATGGTACAGTCTCGGAGTGGATCCGGAAAGATGCCGAGAGAGGTTCTATCGCGTTCGGTTGACAGGCGGCTTCGTCTTACGTAAAGGAGACAGCTCATCTCTGAGCCATTCCTTTTGAAACAACGGCAGACAGCATCCGCGCACAAAGCAGGTTCCGCTCTCGCCTTCGGCAATGGGTTCGCCTTAGGCGTCTGGTTGGCGCACATCCCGGTGTTCAAGCAGAACTATCGACTTAGCAGTGCACAGATAACTCTGCCGCTGTTTACCCTCATCCCCTCGCGGTCCAGGGCTCCCAGGACTTACTATCTAATTTTACAAACCGCTTAGTAGCGAAATCCCGAACCCCGTGACTGAATCCTACGCCACCAGCTCAGCGTGAATGCGGAACTCGCACCATGGTGACTCTTCCAGGAAATCGATACTGCGACGTCGCTCGGGTTGCGATCTAATCGCTTTGAATTTGGCCCCTGGCCTGCTTGCAAGCAGTGAGGACGATGGGTTATCGTTGTGCTTCCTGATCGGAGAAGGCAGCGTACCGTGAGGCCATCTGGTTTCCGCACCAGATCTTCCTCGGTCCCAGGGCCTGACATCGACCCCATCGTGGAGGCGATACACAAGGTGCTCAAGAATATAGATGGCCTGCGCGAGCTGGATCACAAGGTAATCCGCAACCAGCGGTTGTCACGCGCAGACCGCGAGAGCTAATGCCTCCGGTTGGGTTTGCCGTTCTCGGCCTGGGCGCCCTTGCCCAGACAGCGATATTGCCTGCCTTCCGCAGTGTGCAAACGGCCAAACTCGTGGCTTTAGTCAGCCGCGATCTCGAAAAGGCCCGTCGCCTGAGCAAAGTACACGGAGCAGCTTTCTGCTACAACAGCCTGGATGAATGCCTCGACAACCCGCAGGTGGAGGCGGTGTACATCGCGACTCCTCCCGGCATCCACCTGCAGGACGTAAAAGCCGTGGCACGCGCTGGGCGGCACGTGCTCTGTGAGAAGCCGCTGGCGGTGACGGCGCCAGAAGCGGCAGAGATGGTGGCTATATGCTCCCGGCAGTCCGTCTTGTTGATGACCGCCTATCGCAAGTGTTTTGAGCCCTCGACGCTCTTTATTCGCGACCTGATTGTCTCCGGCCGGCTGGGCGCGCTCAAGATACTGCACACCTCCTTCAGCGAGCGTCACACCGGCCCCCAGACTTCGCCCCCGTGGATTCTTGACCGGCAGCTTGCCGGTGGAGGGCCCCTGATGGACCTGGGAATCTATTGCATTCACGCGGCGCGCTGGCTGGCTGGAGAAATTCCCACGAGCGTCTCGGCTTTCCAGTGGACCCACGACCATTCGCTCTTCCGCGAGGTGGAAGAGGGCATTGCCTTCTCTATGTATTTTCCCAGCGGGCTGGTCGCACAGGCGAGCACCTGCTACAGCGCTGCCCTCAGCTCCATGCTCTATCTGGAAGGAACGCTGGGCTCAGTCTCGCTCACCCCGGCGTTTCCTTACGAGCACGTTCGCGTGCTCAATGGGCGTTTGGGAAATGAGCTGGTGCATAGGGAATTCCCGGTGATGGATGAATTCGGCCCGCAGATCGACGCGTTTTCCCAGGCGGTTCGGGGCGGACCTCGTCCGCCATCCTGTGGCAGGGACGGCTATGTCGACATGGCGATCATTGAAGCTATTTATGGCGCCGCCCAATCGGGGATCTCTCAGGCAGTGAAACTCCAGGGCGACGCTAAAATTTGACCGGATCTATTCCTTGGTTTTCAACAAATGGGCGTTGCTGTGCAAAAAGGTTTCGATTTCATCCTTCATGCCCAGGATTTTCGTCCACTGTTCTTTGTAGAGGGTCACAGGGAACCGGCCGACGCCGTAAAGCGACACCGCTCCCTTTTCACTCACTTTCAAACTCAGTCCACGGACACTCTTGGTTTTGAGCTGATCGTTTTCCGCGCGCAGCTTCTCAATCTCTGCCCTCAGATCTTCGTCGGACATGGTGCAACCTCCTGAAGTGAAACACGTCTGGATCAGTCTAGACTGATTTCTCTCCTGCTGAGAAGGATGGTGTATACCGGAATAGGAATGGTGCACTATGCCCGATTTTGACAGCCTAATCCGAAATGTATCCGTCCTGGACGGCAGCGGCGGCGAGCCTTACCAGGCCGATGTCGCCATCGACGCCGGGCTCATCCGCGCGGTAGGGGAATTATCTCAGTCCAGCGCCCGGCAGGTTGTTGACGGAGACGGGCGGGCACTTTCTCCCGGCTTTATCGATGTGCACACGCATGACGATACGAGCGTGATACGCAATCCGCAGATGCTGGCCAAGCTGTCCCAGGGGGTCACCACGGTGATCGTCGGCAACTGTGGCATCAGCGCAGCGCCGGTGAAGTTGGCAGGGGAGCCACCCGATCCTATGAATTTACTGGGCAACGCCGACGCTTTCCGTTACCCCACCTTCGCGGAATATGTCGCGGCCGTCAATGCGGCCATGCCGGCGGTGAATGTGGCTGCCCTGGCCGGCCACACGGCCCTGCGCAGCAACCATATGGATCGCCTGGACCGCGCGGCTACCGCGACCGAGATCCAGGCCATGCGCGAGCAGCTCATCGAGGCGCTTGAAGCCGGTGCGTTAGGGTTGAGCACAGGCCTCGCTTACTTGTCGGCCAACGCCGCTCCTCCGCAAGAGATCTTATCGCTGGCCGAACCGCTCGCAGCCGCAGGCGCGGTCTATGCCACGCACATGCGCACGGAGGCTGAAGCGATCGTCGAAGCCATGCGCGAAGCATTTCAAGTCGGCCGCGAATGCCGGGTGCCGGTGGTTATCTCTCATCTGAAATGCGCCGGTGTCGCAAACTGGGGCAGGAGCACGGAGATCCTCAACACATTGGATACGGCGCGAGCAGATCAGCCGGTGCAGTGTGACTGCTATCCCTATGCAGCCTCGTCGAGCACGCTCGACATTCGCCAGGTGGATGAGCGCGTGCCCATCGTCATCACCTGGTCAACACCTCATCCGGAAATTGCCGGCCAGACCCTGGAGCAGATTGCCCTTGCCTGGGGAGTTCCCCAGCGGCAAGCGGCGGAGCGTTTGCAACCCGCCGGAGCCATTTACCACTGTATGTCTGAAGAAGATGTGCGCCGCATTTTGCAGCATCCGGCAACCATGATCGGGTCGGATGGGTTACCCCACGACCCGCTTCCCCATCCCCGGCTGTGGGGGACGTTTCCCCGCGTGCTGGGCTATTACTGCCGGGAACAAGGCCTCTTCCCGCTGGCAAATGCCGTGCACAAAATGACTGGTATGCCCGCCCAGCGCTTCGGACTGGATGGCCGGGGAAGCATCAGCGAAGGCGCACACGCCGACCTGGTGCTCTTCGATCCGAAGACCATCAAGGATACGGCTACTTTCAGCGATCCGATTCGCTGCGCCGACGGGATCGCGGCGGTATGGGTCAATGGCGTGTTGTCCTATCAGGATGGGGATACGACCGGGCTGCGAGGCGGACGCTTCCTGCCCCGCCCGCGCAGGAGACAATGAACCCAGCTCATCCGGATCCTTTCCACCCATGATCGACAGCCACGGCCTTTACCTGCTGATCGCAGCCGCTACTTCTGTGGCGGTGCTGATTCTGCTCATTGCGGTAGTCAAGCTCAACCCCTTCCTCTCTTTGCTCTCAGTCTCGCTGGCACTCGCCGTGGCCACCGGGATGCGGCTCGAAAGCATCGTTGGCTCCTTTGAAACAGGAACAGGCAACACGCTGGGGCATATCGCGATCGTAGTTGGCCTGGGCACCATGCTGGGGAAGATGATGGCGGAGTCCGGAGCCTCGGAGCGTATCGCGGAGACGTTGATACAGCTTTTTGGTGAGCGGCATGTTCCCTGGTCCATGCTGTGCGCGTCGCTGATCGTGGGCTTGCCCGTGTTCTTTGAGGTGGGCTTCGTTCTGCTGATGCCTATTGTGTTTACCGTTGCCCGACGCACGCGCACTTCGCTGATCCTGGTTGGGCTGCCCATGCTTGCCGGCCTTTCCGTGGATCACGCGCTTGTGCCACCCCACCCTGCAGCCATGCTGGCGGTTACCATCTTCCACGCCGACGTGGGGCGCACAATCTTATTCGCCCTGCTGATCGGCATTCCCACAGCGGTGATTGGGGGCCCCATTTACGCGCGCTGGATCGCCCCCAGGATTGTCCTTAGCGAGCACAATCCCATGGCGGAAGAATTTCTCAAGCACGAGACCAATCGCAGTTTGCCCGGCTTCGGCGTTGCCGTGACCACCATCTTGCTGCCCGTGGTGTTGATGTTAACCGGAAGCTGGGCGGGCTTGATAACAGCGCCCGGCACTGCGGCCAACCGGACGCTGCACCTGCTGGGTAGTGCCGATATCGCCTTGCTGGTTGCAGTCCTGGTCAGTTTTGTCACGCTGGGCAAAATGCGCGGCTACAGCCGGGAAACGATTTTGAAATTCACCAATGAATGCCTGGCACCGACGGCGAATGCCACCCTGGTGATCGGAGCGGGCGGCGGATTCGGACGTATTCTTCAGGATAGCGGCGTCTCGCAGGCGATTGTCGGGGTTGCCCTGCACGCCCATGTATCCCTCTTGTTGTTGGGATGGCTGATCGCTGCACTCATTCGTCTGGCCACGGGTTCCTCCACTGTGGCCATGACTACAGCGGCCGGCATCGTCGCTCCTATCCTCCTGCATAGCCCCGGCGTCCGCCCGGAGTTGCTGGCCATTGCCACGGGAACGGGAGCGCTCATTTTTTCCCATGTCAATGATGGCGGCTTTTGGCTGGTTAAGGAGTATTTCAACATGAGCGTGGCCGATACGATGAAGACCTGGTCGACGATGGAGACCATGCTCTCGTTCATTGGATTGTTGTTCACACTAGGGTTGGCTGCGGTTATTTGATTCGATACATCTTCTGTATCTAAAGCGCGATGGTCGGCATCTCTCACTCGCCACAAAACGTCATCCTGAGAGCCTGTGACTTTATGGATCTTTCGCGTGAAACCCTCAGACCTCAAACAAAACCGTCATCCTGAGCGCAGCGCGTCACAGATCTGTCGCGTGACACAGTGCTTGTGGCGCGGAGTCGAAGGACCTCGGCGGAGCTATCCTGCGAATGCTGCTCGGAGCTTTTGAACTACCGAAGCCTGCACTGAGCAGACGAAGATATTCGCACAGCCCTCACTCCTGGAAACAACTTCGAAGGCTGGCGGCGCGAAAAGAATTTAATCTCATTCGCACGAGCATTCCGAGCTCAAAGACCTTGCGCAGACCTGGGGACGGATGAAACGTGTTCTCGGGCTTCGGTTTTGAAAAGCTCCGAGCAGCATGGGTAAGACAAGCCCCTCGGGGTCCTTCGACTGCACGCCACCGAGCGCTTTGCACGTAATAAATCTGTGAAGCGCTCCGCTCAGGATGACGATTTTTTGGGAGGTCGAGGGTTTCACAAGAAAGATCTATAAAAGTCACAGGCTCTCAGGATGACGATTTGTAAGAGTTTTAGCGGAAAACATCCTAAGCAGGTGATCGCTTATGGGATGTAATTCGGGGATATCTTCAGCGGTCCCCTCGAGACTGAGCTCATCAGTGAAGTTCTCACCCAGACACTCAGGCCCTATGTGCGCTTTTCTCTCAATGCTTCGCTGAGGGTTTTGCTCCCGTGGGCTTTGCTGGAGTGGGCGTCGTCGTCGCAGCGCTTCCTGGTCCGCCGACCGGCTCCAGCATGGGCAGCCTCTGGTCTACTGGCGGCAATGGGGGAAAGGGCGCGTGCGGCTCGGTCTGATACCAATAGGCTACGGAATAGTAGTTATCTGAGCGGTGGTTGGCGTTGCCGTGTTCGATGGTCGCCTTGAAAGATGTGTTGAAGACGATGGGAGAGTCTAGATGAAAGCGATATACGCTCGATCTCGACCCCGCCCTTCCCTTACCTACGATGGGCGCGCCGTACAGCTGGTAGGAAAATGGATGGTCTTTGAAACCCCAGGCACCGAGAAAATAATCCTCCGCGCCGGTGCCTGCGATGGTCGGCGTCTTTGCCCCGTCCACAAAAAACATGTCGTCGCCTTCGCCCCACCAGTCGTTCTGGTTTTGCAAGATGGACATGGTCACGCCTGCGTATTGGCCGCTTCCCTTGGCATCGACCCACACGTAGTTGTCCTGACCGGTGAGGTTCGCCTTTTTATTCACCAGCGGCTCGCCGTTCGATACCCAGCGATTTGTCCAACCGCGATTGGGTTGGGCCTGGCGATACTGCGCGTGGAAATACAAGGTGCCCGGCGCCAGGGGCGTTGTGTCGGTACGGTAATCGATGTTGTAGTACAAGGCCTTGATGAGGAGCTTGCCTTCGTTGGTCACAGTAATCCGCGCATGCCGCTGAAAGGGCATGGGGAAAAAGCAGTTCAAATCTTTTACGCTGCCCACCGACAGCATTTCAGACTGCCAGGGGTTGTAGTAGCCGAGACCGAGGCCGAAGAAATCTCCGATCGGGGCTTCCACGCTGGGGGTCTGCTCGCCATCCCAATAGATGCGCAGGACGATCCGTTTCAGATGGTAGGGTTCCGAGCTGGCAATCGTAAACCACAGGTGCGAGACCAGGCCCGGGCCATCCGTGTCGAGCACGGTGAGCGTTTCACCGGGTGCCACCTTGCGCCGGTCGGCATTGGCTCCAGTGGGATCGACACTGGAGGCGCGATGCGCGGTGTAGGTCTGTTGGCGGGTAAGATTCGGTTGCCAGGGCGCGCTTTGACCCAGCGCTATGAGCGGCAAGCTCGCAGCCAGGTATACGAGCAAAATGCATCGACTCACAGGCAACTTCCCTCAGTGCTTCGCTAAGATTATTGCATTTTCACTTGAGTCCGGACACCACCGCCACACTGTCGGGCCCCAGCTTGACCTTGGCGCCGCTTAGGGCGATGGAGTCGTCGGAAGCTAGCAGCAACTGGCCGCCACTGCCGATTTCCACCTCTACCGGCGCTTGGCCCAGATTGCAGGCAATGCGGAAACCACCGCGTTGCAACACTAACCATTGCGCCGCTTCGTCGAACTGCACCTGGACGGCGTTGAGGTTTCCGTCCGATAATTCGCTGCTGTTTCGGCGCAAGGCGATCAGGTCTTTGTGAAACTGCAGCAGCGAGGCGTGAGGCTGCTCGCTTAGCTCGGACCAGTTCAACCTGGAGTCGGCGTAGGTTTGCTCCGCCTGAGGATCTGGAATTTGGTCTGGGCTCCAGCCGAAAGCGACAAATTCCTTTTTGCGCCCCTCGGAAATCGCCCGCCCCAACTCGGGATCATCGTAATCGGTGAAATATAGAAAGGGCGCAGAGGCTCCGAACTCTTCCCCTTGAAAGAGCATGGGCACGAAGGGCGCGGTGAGCACGAGCGCGGCAGCTATCTTGGCGCGCCCCACGCCGGCTTCATGGCTGACACGTTCGCCCTGGGCACGATTGCCTACCTGGTCGTGGTTCTGTACGAATCCGACAAAACGATGCCCGGAAAGCCCGACCACCTGGCGTCCGTGGTGGCGCCCGCGGTACTCAGAATAGGTGCCGTCGTAGACGAAGACGCAGCGCAGAGACTTGGCTAACGCAGCGAGGGAGCCGAAGTCCGCATAATATCCCTCACGCTCGCCGGAGATGACAGAGAACAGGGCATGGTGGAAGTCGTCACTCCATTGAGCATCGAGACCGTATCCACCCGCCTCCTCCGCTTTTACGAGCCTGGGATCGTTCAAATCGCTTTCGGCGATCAGAACGAAATGTTTGCCCAAGGCAGATTCCAGTCTGCGTGTTTCCCCCGCAAGCTGCTCCAGAAAGTGGATCGCAGAGCGATCATTGAATGCGTGGACCGCATCCAGGCGCAATCCATCCATGTGGTACTGGGCCAGCCACATCAACGCGTTGTCTATCAGGAAGCGACGCACCTCGGTCGCGCCGGCTTCTTCAAAGTTGATCGCGTCACCCCAGGGTGTGGAATGGTGATCGGTGAAGTAAGGGCCAAACTTGCTCAGATAATTGCCCACCGGACCGAGGTGGTTATAGACCACATCTAACAACACGGCGAGCCCTTTGCCGTGGCATGCATTCACGAACCGCTTGAGGTCGTCGGGTTCCCCGTAGGCATTGAACGGCGCATACAAATCCACCCCGTCGTAACCCCATCCACGCTTACCGGGGAAATTTGCGATGGGCATCAACTCCACGTGGGTCACGCCCAGGTCTTTCAAATAGTCCAGGCGGGACTCAGCCGCCTTCAGCGTTCCTTCCCGGGTAAAGGTGCCCAGATGCAGCTCATAGATGAGCGCGCTGGAGAGAGGCGGAGCCTGCCAGCCGCGGTCGCTCCACGTAAATGCGGCATCATCCACCACGCGTGATTCACCATGCACACCGTTCGGCTGCCATCGCGTGCGAGGATCGGGAAGCGCCGGCTCCAGGCCATCGATCACGAACCCGTAGTCGGTGCCGGGCCCCGCACTGGCCACCTCCGCGGACCACCAACCCCTTCCCTTGCCGGCCATGGGAAACTTCTCGTTTCCAATTTTGACTTCCATGGTTCGGGCATAAGGCGCCCAGACTTCAAATACGTGCATGCCATTCCTCCGGCGGATTCCTTGGGGTACGTAGGCGGAAATGTATTGGCCCACACCCTGGTAAGAGTAAGAATGCGTTATTTCCAGTTGGATGCAGGAAGAAGCCTACTTCGACGGGGATGCCCCGCCGGGGCTGCCCAGGCTGAAGGCGGCATTCACCAGGGCAATATGCGAAAGCGCCTGGGGGAAGTTTCCTACCAGGCGTTTGGCCCCGGGATCGTACTCTTCCGCCAGCAAGCCCACGTCGTTGGCCAGCGACAAAACCCGCTCAAAGAGCTTTCTTGCGTCGGCATCACGGCCTTGCAACTGGAGAGCACGCACCATCCAGAAACTGCAGGCGAGAAAGACTCCCTCCCCCGGAGGTAGCCCATCCGAAGACTTTGCGGTGTTGTAGCGCAGCACCAGGCCGCCGGACATCAACTGTTGTTCGATCGCCTTCAATGTGCCGCTGACCCGCGGATCCGAGGCGGGAAGAAAGCCCGTCATGGGCATCAACAGCAGAGACGCATCCAACTGTTCGGAGCCGTAGCTTTGCACAAAGCTACCCAGCTTCTCGCTATAGGCCTGGCTGCAGATTTCATCGTGAATTTTTGTTCGCACCTTCTGCCAGCGTTCCACGGGAGCACCGGCATGCAACATCCCAGCCGCCTTGATGGCCCGATCGAAGGCGACCCACGCCATCATCTTGGAATAGGTAAAGTGTTTCCTGCCGCCGCGCGTTTCCCAGATTCCCTCGTCGGGCTGCTGCCAGATGGTCTCGAGATGCTCGACCAGGACGCGAAGCATGGAGAAGGATACCTCTCCTTCTTTGCCTAGCCGGCTCAGCGCCTGGTGAAAAGCGCCTAACACTTCGCCATAGATGTCGAGCTGCAACTGTTCTGAAGCGGCATTTCCGATGCGCACTGGTTTGGAGTCTTCATATCCGGAAAGCCAGGTCAATTCGCGTTCGGGCAGATAGCGCTCACCGGCAATGCCATACATGATCTGAACCTGGTCGGGACTGCCGGCGATGGCGCGCAGCAACCACTGCTGCCAAGCCTTGGCCTCCTGGTAATAGCCGCCATGCATGAAGGCATCCAAGGTGAAGGTTGCGTCGCGCAGCCAGCAATAGCGATAATCCCAATTGCGCGGACCGCCTATCTGCTCTGGTAGTGACGTGGTTACGGCGGCAACGATTCCACCCGTCGGCCGGTAGGTGAGAGCCTTCAGGGTTATCAGCGAACGCTCGACCATGTTCTGGTACGGTCCTTTGTAGCTGCTGATGGCGGCCCATTCCTCCCAGAATCTCTGCGTCTGTTCCATCGATTTACTTACATCGATCGCGCGCGGCGCATGCAAGTGCGAACGGCCATAGGTCATTACGAACTCGACGCTCTCGCCCTCGTTCACCGTGAATTCACTGACTGTCGTAAGATCTTCACCGGCGAGCGGCGCCTTGGTGCGAAGGACCACAAGGTCAGGCCCGGCGACGGCGCGGATACCGCCGTCATCGCGCGTCACCCAGGGCACGGTCGCTCCGTAGTCGAAGCGAATGGACAGCTCCATCTGCATCGGCGCGCTTCCGCGAATGCCCTTCACGATGCGTACGATGTCAGAGTTAGTACCGCGAATGGGCATGAAGTCGATCAGCATCACCGCGAAATCAGCGGTTTCAAAGGTCGTCTCCAGAATGAGTGTGTGATCGCGGTACTTGCGGGTCGTCTTAAGACCTTCGGCCGCGGGCGCCAGCAACCAGCGTCCGTTTTCCTCCGACCCCAACAGGCGGGCGAAACAGGCGTCGGAGGAGAACTCCGGCCAGCAAAGCCAATCGATCGAACCATCCAGGCCGACCAGCGCGGCGGTCTCGCAGTCGCCGATTACGGCATAGCTTTCAATGGGAGCAAAGGTCTTCTTGGTTATCTCTGTCACGGCTCTTGCCATCCTCGTGCAGGCCCAACTTTAGCAGGGCCAACTCTAACGCAGTTTCGCAATACTGTGGCCTGATAAAGATCGCGAGGTGTGGTTTTCCTTGCTTCGTCTACACCCATCGCGAAACAGCTCTAATGGTAATAGCTCTGGTCTTCTCCGCCCTTTACCTGGCCGTACTCGAGCAGAGTAACCAGCAGGACGCCGCCGCAGATATTTCCCAGCGTTGCTGGGGCAAGCCAGGCGAAGTACCTCGACACTGCCAGCTGGTGATCGAGAATCGCCGCTAAGATTTCGCCGCTGGTTGCAATGCAATGTGCGAAGCCTCCCAGCCCCACTACAAAGGTCAATAGCCAGATCAGCATAACTGAGCCGGTGATGGAGTGACTGCCACTCACCAGCCAGGCGACCAGCGCAATGATCCAGCCGCCGATCACCCCACTCCAGAAGACATGGCTCGCTGTCACGCCGGCAGCCTCCACTCCAATACGCGTCATCGCAGCCACAAATTCCGGACGGAGGGCTCCGGTCCGCACCGCGAGCAGCGCGAAGAGAAACGCTCCCAAAACGTTGCTGGGAAGAACGATGGCCCATAAGCGAAGAGTTCTCCAACCATGACGACGCTCCGCGAGCATCAGGGCTACAGGGTAGAGGGTATTTTCTGTAAACAGTTGCGCCCGGCCGAGAATGACGGCGATGAAGCCGATGGGATATAAGAGGTCGGCGACGAACCTGGCGGTTGGGCTTTGCCCTAGCTGGGCGATCACAATCGACGTGCTCAGGGCGGTTAAGCCCATAGTGATTCCACCGGCCAGACCGGAAATGAAAAGGCCGATCACTGAGCGATTCAGCTCGTGGCGCGCGTTACGCGAAACCTGCTCGTAGATCTCATCCGCGGTTGGCCGGTCCAGCTCGGTTTGGGTTTGAGAACCACCCGCGCCAGCGGGCGGTTCGGGATGCGGGGTTTTTCTTAACTTGCGCAGAGGCACGAAAGAACTCCAATCTAAAAATTTCTAGGGGATCATCGGCATGGATTTCCTGAACGCTACTCCATCCAGGACAGCAGGGGGGTTGCGTGAGAACTAGCGGAACCGCAGACCTCTCCGGGGTTTGATGCGGCTGCGGGCGAGGAGCCGCACGGCGAGTTTCCAGGCAATGAAATTGAGCCGGTCGCGATGGTACATTCATCTTTGCCGGATTCGGCTGCTCAAGCGACTCGGTAAGGAGGGTCTTTGCTGTCCAGAACATCGTACGCTGCCAACTTCGCTCGTCTTCATATCATGCCCTGGGTGCTCTGCGCCCTGGCAGTCCTGTCCCTTTCCCTTGCGATGACAGCGAACGCCGCCGACTCTTCGTCCGGCGCAAGCATAATGAGTGCGGCGGACGCGGGCAAGGTGCTTCCGGCCACGGTCTTCTTCCGCGGCCAGTCGGCAAGCGTACAGGCACGCAACTCCGGCGGAGTGAAGCTGGCCGATGGGATGTTGGTACTCTGCGCGCTGGTGGATACTTCGGGGTACTCGACCGCGGTGCAGCAAAAATATCAAGCCTATTTCATCACCGAAGTGCCTCTCGACATCAACGGGCAGACGCTGAAGCCAGGAGCGTATGGGGTGGGCTTTATCGAGGGCACAAAGTTCATTGTGATGGACGTCGGCGCCCACGAACTCTTTACCGTGAGTGGAAATCACGATGCAGCATTGAAGCGGCCCACACCGTTGCAGGTGCTCGCCGATACCACGCCCGGCCACTACCGGCTCTACATCAACCGGAATTATGTTGTGTTTGCTTCCGCCCAGTAAACGGTCGGGGCGCAACCCCAAGCAGCCCGGCATTCAGATGTGGATGCCGGTTGTGGCGCACTAGCCCGATCACACTGTCACTGCGAAAGCCGAGCTTCAGCCCGACTGCCTCGGTGAGTCTCAGTCCCTGAAAAACCAGCGGCCACGGTACAGAAACAAAACGAGGCTGGCTGCCCGCGGATTGAGCCAGATGCCGCATGAGGGTGCGTAGCGGCCAGGCATCAGGATGCGCAACGGTTATCGGCTTCTGCGGCACCTTCTCCGCAGACACGGCAGCAACTACGACCGCAGCCAGGTCCTCTTCGTGCACCAGGTATTGCGCATAGCGGCCGTTGCCCAGCAGCGGGATGATGGCTCCTTTACTTGCCTGCGCTTGGAGTGCGCCGAACATTCCTCCGGGGCTTTCGCCATAGACCAGACCCGGCCGAATCACGACCCCGCCCTGCCGAGCCACCGCACGTTCTACGGCCAGCTTGGTCTTTCCATAATATGACTCAGCTTCCTCAAAGGCGCTGATGCTGGAGATGAAGACAAATCGCGGCACATCCGCTGCGCGGGCCGCGTCGAGGAGTCGAAGGGAACCCTGCACATTCACCCGCTCCAGATCACGGGGGCGCACCAGGCGCAGGTCCCAGGCAGCGTGGACCACTGCCGATACTTCGCGGCGTCGCAGTTCGTCAGAGAGAGCGTTCGATCCGGAACCCGAGGCATCGTCAAGTGACCAGCGAATCTCGTCCTCGGCCAGCTTCTCTCTTCGCGATAAGGAGACTACGGTCCAGCCGGCCGCGGTCAGGCCGCGGTGCAAAGCCGAACCCACATACCCGTGGGCGCCGGTTAATGCGCAGACCTTCGCGTTGTCACTCATGCATAAAGCTCCCATTCGTCACCGATACGGTGCGCATTGGCCATGGCGGTCAGCGTGATGGTAGTTGCGGGGATCGAAGGAAAGATCGACGAATCGACCGCATGAATGCGGCCCAGGCCCGCCGGCCGCCCAAAAACGTCCGTCTCCAGGCCTTGGGGATGTTGGCGCATCGGCAGGCTGCCGCCGCCGTGAAAACCCCGGCCGGGAGCGCCAACCCGCAGCTGTGACGCCAGCGGTACAGCGCGGAGGTCACCCACCATGGTGAAGAGTTTGCGGATGAGCGCGCTGATCTGCCGCCTGGTTTCCGGTTGCTCCGTGGCCGAGACGTGAAGCAGATCTTCTCCCGAACTTTGCCGGCGGAGTTCGATCGAAAGGCGGCCTGACTGCGAGGAGTGCAAATAGCCTTGAAACAAGAGCAGGCGCGAAAGCAACGCATTCGTGGCCAGGACTCTACCTGCCCCCCACAATGCGGAACGCAAGGCGACCTCGAAAAGATCGTTGTAGGTGTACGTCTGCAGGTGGACGGTGTAGGGGCTTACCGTTCGATCATCGATTTCGAGAAACAGTTGAGCCAGAGTATGCAGAGACTCGGTACGCACCCCGGTGACGCCGCGAAGCCGCAGAAAGGGCAGCAGGAAGTACTGCGAGTCCGAAGCCGGGGTGGCGCGGTCGTACCTATCAAGCGAACGCAAGAGGAGCGCCGTGGTCTCGAGAAAGCCGCAGGCCAGATAAACGCGCTCGCCTGTAAAGGTTTGGGCAGTTTGTCCGGGCAAGCACACGCCGCTTATCTTCACCTGGTCCCCGATTTCCTCGACTCGCCTCGCATGAAAGCCGGAGACGTAATGAAAGTCCGGACTCTGTTGGAGTTGTCTCAGCGTGGTCTGCGTGGAATAGATCAATTGGTAGGGGCAGCCGTACATGCAGAGCCCGCACTGGACGCAATCGTGACCATTCTGCCGCGCATGCACGGCGATTCGAGCTGCTCCGTACTGGACTCCTTTTGCAGCCAGGCTGCTCGTGTGGCACTCCATGTCGTGAAGCATGGCAGCGGCCTGGCGGCTCATTTCGAGTGGCTCGTAGCTCTGGGCGTAGAGAGGAAACTGCTGCTCGAGCCCGTCCCGGCGAGCGGCTAAGGGCATAAATTCAAAGACTGAGCGGTAGTGCCTGGCGAGCCGGCTTTCTTCGATGGGCCAGTCTTCCATATCGATCTTTCGGTACGGCAGCACAACCGACCCCCATACGTTGCTGAAGCCTCCCTGAGCATAGGAGGTGGCGACGCTTGCCTTCTCCAGTTTGATTTCTGTTGCGCCGCCCACTTCGCGGTAGGGAAAATCCGAGCCGTACACGAGTTTGGCTGGGATGCCTCCGGTATTGGCTCCCATGCCTTCCTTCAGGAACGCTCGCTCGCCCGGCCCCCATTGCCGGGGGGGTATGGCCTGCAAGGCTACCAGCTGCCGTCTCCGCCCGGCCTCCAGTTCCAACCCGGCATCGAGCAGCGTGACTTTCCGCCCCTGGCGCAGCAACGCGTATGCACACGATACCCCGCTAGGCCCGGAACCAATGATGTAGTACATGCTCAGAGATGCCTTATGCTCTTACCAACTGCTCTTTTATCCTAGAGCCTGGAAAATATCCGTCTTGCTTGAATCATCGCATCGCCGTTGTGAAGTCAGTGTCGTGATCCCCTGCCTCAACGAGGCGGAAACGCTTGCCAGCTGTATCGAGAAGGCGCACACCGCCATGCGCGAGGCCGGTATCGATGGAGAAGTGGTCGTTGCCGATAACGGCAGCACCGACCGCTCGCCGGAGATTGCGGTCGCTTTCGGGGCCCGGCTGCTCTCCATACGACGCCGCGGATATGGGGCGGCGCTCATGGGGGGATTTACCCAGGCCTATGGCCGCTACCTGGTCATGGCCGATGCCGATGCCAGCTACGATTTTGCGCATGTGCCCAGATTCGTAGGGCCGCTGCGCCACGGCGCCGACCTGGTGATGGGAAACCGCTTCAAGGGCGGCATCGCTCCGGGCGCGATGCCCTTTCTGCACCGATATTTGGGCAATCCTGCTCTGAGCTTCCTGGGACGGCTCATTTTTGGCGCCAAGTGCGGGGATTTCTATTGCGGCATGCGCGGCTTGAGCAAAGATGCCTTTGAGCGCATGCACCTGTGTACCACGGGCATGGAGTTCGCCAGCGAGATGGTAGTCAAGGCCACCCTGGCGGGCATGCGCGTGGAGGAGGTGCCCACGACCCTCTCGCCCGATGGCCGCAGCCGTGCGCCGCATCTCCGCACCTGGCGCGACGGCTGGCGTGGTCTCCGTTTTCTCTTCCTCTACAGTCCGCGCTGGCTGTTTTTCTACCCCGGCCTGCTGCTGATGGCGTTAGGGTTGGGCGGCAGTTTGTGGCTGCTGCCGCACCGGCGTTACATCGGTGGGGTCTCTTTCGACGTGGACACCCTGGTCTACGCCCTGGGCGCAATTTTGATCGGCTTTCAGGCGATCGTCTTCGCTTGTTTTGCCAAGTTGTACGGCATCATGGCCGGTTTGCTGCCGCCGCGCCCCTGGATTGAAAAATGGCTGGACTACGTGACCCTCGAGCGAGGCTTGGTTCTGGGAGCGTTGCTGACCTTCGCCGGCCTTGCCGGGACACTCTACGGCGTGCAGCTATGGCGTCTCACTGGTTTTGGGGAGTTGAACACCAGCGGAATGTTGCGCATCACTCTGCCTGCCGCCTGCGCCATGATGCTGGGAGTCGAAGTCGCCTTTGCCAGCTGCTTTCTAAGCATCCTGCGCCTGGGCGAGACGGAGAGCCGCACCAGGAAAGATTATCTGCACGACGAAGGCTGAACCATCTCCTTATGCCAACGAACCCCGGGTGCCCCATATCTCGCTCGTTTTTCGCGAGATGTGGGATGCCACAGCTCTGAACCCGCCCCTTTCGAACCCCATAGGCAAAAAACGTTAAGATTTGTGGTATCCCACATCTCGCGAAAAACGAGCGAGATATGGGGCACCCGGGGTTCGTTGGCATAAGACAGCCATTCCATGAATGGTTCGCTAACGGAGTTGGCAACATTGCAGATAAGTGCACATTGGCTCTATGTGCTCGAACTCGCCGTCACGCTGCTCGGCCTGCTGCTGGCTTTCCGAGCACCCCGCGTTAGTCTGCGAATCTATGCGGGTACCCTGCACCACTTGCGGCGCATAGCGAGACACACTTACCTCTCTGTTCTGCTGGTGGCGGCTCTCCCCTTGCTGCTTCGCCTCGCACTGTTGCCGTGGATCCCCGTGCCCCAACCGCAGATCCAGGAGGAGTTCAGCTACCTGATGGGGGCAGATACCTTTGCCCATGGCCGATTGGCCAACCCCACGCATCCCATGGCGGTCTTTTTCGACAACATCCAGTTGATACAGACTCCTCACTACGCCTCGGCGCGGCCGCCGGGCCAGGCTGTCTTCCTGTGCCTGGGCCAGGTGGTTTTCGGGATGCCCTGGCTCGGCGTTTATTTGAGCGTGGGGCTGATGTGCGGGGCGTTTTACTGGATGCTGCGCGCGTGGACCCGGCCTGCATGGGCGCTGCTGATCGCTGTCATTTTCGCAATTCGGTTCGGTGTTTTTACTTACTGGACCAACTCCTACTGGGGCGGATCGGTGATCGCGCTGGGTAGCGCGCTGGTGGTGGGCGCTTTTCCCCGCTTGCTGAGCAGGCAGAGAATGCGCGACGCATGGTGGTTTGGCGCGGGGTGCTGCCTGCTTGCTTCTACGCGGCCCTTTGAAGGATTTGTGCTGGTATTGCCGGCGGCGATTGCGCTGCTGGCATGGTGGATCAGGTCAGAGAACTGGAGGGAACGCCGCTTTCGCCTGGTGCGCACCCTGCTGCCCATCAGCGGCATGCTGTTTGCGTTTTTTGCGTGGCTCGCTTACGACAATTTTGCCAGTACCGGGCACGCGGCCGTCTCCGCATACCAGCTCTGGCGGCGTCAGCAGTCGGTCGTCCCCTCTTTCTTGTGGCAACCGCTCCGTAAGACGGTGCCCATCTATTACTCTCTGCAAACCCGGCAGTTCAATATGGTCTGGGAGATGTCCTACTGGACCCACCTGCGGCAGAACGTTGGCCTTGGAATGCTGCGCGTGATGGAGCGGCCGATTCAATTTCTGCAGATCTTCCTTCGGCCACTGTTGCTGTTGCCGTTCCTCGTCCCGTTGCTTGTCAGGAAAGACCGTGAACCTGCCCGGGAGGGGCGCATCGTGGCCGATGGGCTCTTTGTGGCTGTTGGCCTGGTTGCCATTCTGCTCGGCCACTCGTTTCCAGTGACGTTGATCTGGTATGCCTGGGCTGCATGGCTGCTGGTCCGCGCGCGCTTAGAACCAGGTTTGCGGTTGCTTATGGTTATGCTCCTTTGCGGAGCATTCTGCTCACTGCTGACCACCTTCCATATGCCAACGTACGAGTCCCCATTTGTGGCGCCGGCATTTGTCCTGGTTGCTGTGGGCATGCGCTCTTTGGCAACGTGGCGCCGACGCGCGGGGACGGGCCGAGCGATGGTGGTTAACCTGTCACTCGGGTGCGGCTTACTCTTCCTGGTGTGCACGGTTTTGGCTGTTTTTCATGTCCACGTGGACGGAGAGTCACCTTTCAACTGGTCCTCCTACGAGAATCGTCTTGAGGCGCGGGCGGCCGCGCAGAGATTTCTGGAACAACAGCCGGGTAAACAGTTGGCGATCGTGCGTTATGGACCAGGGCATGATGTGCTCTACGAATGGGTTTGGAATTTGGCTGAAATAGACGACCAGAAAGTTGTCTGGGCGCGCGAATTGAAGCCGGCTTGGAATGTGCAGCTCCTTCAGCATTATCCGGACCGAAAGGTTTGGCTGATCGAACCAGATGCCGCGCCTAGTGGCGGGCCCGGCGCAGAAGCTCCGCCGGCACGCATCAGCGCCTATCCGGTCGGCGACCTGCCGAAGCAGGGTGATCCACTACCGGATATTGGGGCGGTCCGAATTAGCGAATAAATCGGGTTTGGCGTGCAGTCGGTAATCCGTTGACTATTGGAATCGGTCGGTCTCAAAGAGAGTCGGGTTGGCTTTGTATGCCAATCTGCATTCGCGTGCGGTCCAAGTTCACCCAGGACTGGCGTCCTGGGGCATTCTCAGCCGTCCCTTCGGGACTGATCTCGGTGGCAATATACCCAGGACTAACGTCCTGGGCTACTCTCAGCCGTCCCTTCGGGACTGATCTCGGTGGCAATATACCCAGGACTAACGTCCTGGGCTACTCTCAGCCGTCCCTTCGGGACTGATCTCGGTGGCAATATACCCAGGACTAACGTCCTGGGCTACTCTCAGCCGTCCCTTCGGGACTGATCTCGGTGGCAATATACCCAGGACTGACGTCCTGGGCTACTCTCAGCCGTCCCTGCGGGACTGGTTCCGATACACCTTAATAGCTGATTTGTTTTCAGTGGGTGCTGCGCAAATCGGTCGACCGAAAAAAGGCAACTTGGACAAGACTTACCGAATATGGCGAAAAAAAGTGATCCCTCCCCGGCGCAAGTAGGGTACCTCCACTAAAGGTTGTAGATAGAAGGGGAGCGAATTTCTGCTGAACCCGTCGATAATCTCAGGAACGGAAAGAGGTTTGTATGGTTTCCCCCGCGCCTGACAATCCACAAATCGAGCATTCCAACGAATCGTCAGTGGATTTACTTGGCGGCGCCAAAATCACCAGCCGTTTCCTGCGCACCTTCGGTTTTCACGTGCTGGTCGTGCTCCTGGGTATAGCGCTGGCCTTCATGTAGGGAATGTGGAAGGTTCACCGTTCCACGGGTGTGTTGAGCAGGATTCCAGGATCTTGGCGACCGCGGACCGCAACCCACCCGGGTTACTCAACTCCACCTGGTAAGTTGGTAATCCCGCGTGCCGCTCTCCTCCCGACCGAATCGCCAATATCCGAGATTCAGGATGCAGCCGCCGGACCTGGTCAATCAGGCCTCTTACCGCCTTCTGCTGTACAGTTTGACTGAAGATCAATAGGTCGTACGTTCGCGCCAGGATGGCTTCTTCTGCTTCCCGTGAGTTTGCGGTCACGATCTGCCAATCCCGCAGCAGCTCGGCACGTGTATGCAACAGAACCGGGTCGTCTCCCACGATCAAGATCGATGCTTTCACGTGCGGCCTCCTTCTCGAGTTGTTGTTCCTCAGGGCCCAACGGCAGATTGGAATTACAAGAATGGACGAAGGGCCCACCTGGAATGTTCGCTGCTAACGAATAAACATTGACGCTATGGAAAGGGAAAAGTCGCAGATTTCACCTTCATCCTGGCTGAATCGTTCTACACTCGTAGCACTTTATGCGTTGGACTCCTGGTGGTCTTAGCAGCGACGTTGAGGATCGGCGAGGCCAGTCGGGCGGCGGCTTCGGCGGTGGTGGGCTTGGGATCGTGGGATTTCTCATCCTGCTGGTCATTAGCCTGGTTACCGGGCGCAATTACATAGGCGCTTATTTTTCGAGCGGCGGTGGCACAGCCCAAATGCAGCAGGGCGCGCCACGGCCTGTGTCGCCTCAAGAAGACCGCTCCGCGCAGCTGGCCTCGTTTGTGCTGGGTGACACGCAAGACACCTGGACGCGGATTCTTGCCCGGGAGAATATCCGCTATCCGCGGGCGAAGCTGGTACTTTTCCGCGACTATACGCAGTCGGGTTGCGGTGCTGCCCAATCGGCGACCGGCCCGTTCTACTGCCCCGCCGACCAGAAGGTGTATCTCGACCTCGGATTCTGGGATCAGCTGAAGCAGTACGGTGCGTCGGGCGAGTTTGCCCAGGCTTACGTAATTGCACATGAAATTGGGCATCACGTGCAGAATGTGCTGGGCATCGAGAGCAAAGTGCGGGCGATGCAGCAGCAGAACCCGCGGGCACGTAACCAGCTATCCGTGGCGATGGAGCTACAGGCAGACTGCTTTGCCGGAGTGTGGGCACGCTCCACCGCTGACCGGAAAATCCTCGAACAAGGGGATGTGCCGGCCGCTTTGCAAGCCGCAGCCGCAGTGGGCGATGACCGGATGCAGAAGATGGCGCGGGGGTACGTGACCCCCGACTCATTTACCCACGGCTCGTCGCAGCAGCGCGTGGGATGGTTCAACCGCGGGCTCAACAGCGGGCAGGTGAGTGCCTGCAATACCTTCTCCGCCGACGGACAAACACCATAGCGGTCGCCGTCAGAGACGGGCGGCGACAGCCTTGGTTTCGGTGTAATGCTCCATAACTTCCTTGCCCATTTCGCGGCCCCAGCCGGACTGCTTGTAACCGCCGAACGGCCACGCGGGATCACCGTAGTTATGGGCGTTGATGCAGACCGTGCCCGCCCTGATCTTGCGCGCCATCATGTGGGCCGCCTTCAGGTTCTGGGTCCAGACGCTTGAAGACAAGCCATATTCAGTGTCGTTGGCGAATTTCGCGACTGCGTCCAGGTCGGCATCGTCGAAGGATTGAACGCAGACCACCGGTCCAAAAATCTCTTCGCGCACCACCTTCATATTGCGATCCGTCCGGGCCAGCACCGTCGGCTCGACAAAGTAACCCTGGTTGCCCTTAGCGTTGCCGCCGGTAACGACTTCAGCGCCTTCCTTCCGTCCAGACTCGAGGAAGCCGGTCACGCGGTTGTGCTGCTCCTTCGAGACCAGCGGCCCAAGATTGACCGATGGATCGAGACCATGCCCGATCTTGAGCTTGCCCGCCTCCCTGGTGACGCCTTCAACGATCTTGTCGAAGACCGATTTGTGGGCGAACAGCCGCGAGCCCGCGGTGCAGCACTGGCCCTGGTTGTAAAAGATGGCGCTGGCTGTGCCGGCGATGGCTAGTTCGAGATCCGCGTCGGGGAAGACGATGGCGGGCGATTTGCCGCCCAGTTCGAGCGAAACGCGCTTCAGGTTGCCCGCGGCTGCCTTGACGATCAGCTTGCCGACTTCCGTCGAGCCGGTGAAGGCGACCTTGTCGACATCGGGATGTTCAGCGAGGGCGGCCCCGGCCGTCTCCCCAAACCCAGTGACGATGTTCACTACGCCGTCAGGGAAACCGGCCTCAGTAATCAATTCGCCCAGGCGAATGGCGGAGAGCGGGGTCTGCTCCGCGGGCTTGAGCACGATGGTGCATCCCGCGGCCAGCGCCGGCGCCAGCTTCCACGCCGCCATCATCAGGGGAAAGTTCCAGGGAATGATCTGTCCCACGACCCCAACCGGTTCACGCATGGTGTAGACGTGCCAATTGCCTGCCGAGGAGACCGGGATCTGCTCGCCGTTCAGGCGCGTTGCCCATCCCGCCATGTAGCGGAACATCTCAATCGAGCCGCCGACATCATCGCGGCGCGCATTGGTCACCGGCTTGCCATTGTCGAGCGCTTCCAGTTCGGCGAGCTCGTCGGCGTGGCGCTCGAGTAAGTCGCCCATTGACCAGACGATCCGCTGTCTCGCGGCGGGCGAGATCCTGGACCAGGGCCCGGTCTCGAAGGCGCGGCGCGCGGCTGCGACCGCAAGATCGATGTCTGCCTTATCCCCTGCCGGGACGTGGGCAATTATTTCTTCGGTCGCGGGATCCTCGACGGCAAAGGTTTGTCCGCTGCGCGCGTCCACCCATTTACCGTCGATGAGCATTTGATGTTTCTTGGCCATGAATGCAGCCGCGGCTGCACCGAGTGCAGGCTTGTGTATCGCAGAGGGCGTGGCTTCATCGGTTATCGGCATGGGGCAGCTCCTGGCAGTGGCGATTCTCTTGCGGATAATGGTGCCCCCGCGTGCATCGGGATGTCAATCAGCGGGGACGCATCTTGCGCAGCGGAAGACGGAAGGAAACTGATGTCATGCGGGTCTGGTACGTTGCTGCGAACGACAAGCTGGCCTGGGCCAAGAAATTGGCTTAGTTATGCCTGCCTTTGGGCCCTGCCAGATACTCGGCCCGAGCCTGACGAAGAACCGGGATATCGGCGTCAGCATCCTTCCACAAGTTAAGGAATGTTGCGTACTCCGCGCGAGAGCCCTCCTGGTCGCCCGTCAAACGCCTGCTACGCGCAATGCCCAAATGCGCTAGCGGCAGGTAGGGGGAGATAGGACACGTCGCACGCAGATCGAGAAGGCGTTGAAATTCCTTTTCTGCCTCCGGGCCGCGCTTGGCTGCAAGAAATGCCTGCGCGCGATAGTAAATGGACGCAAGTTCCGTGACCCGTGAAAGATCATAGAAAGCGACCGGTTTTAGCTGCTCCACCGCTTTATTTGGGTCGGAGCGTCGCAGGCTGATAAGAGACTGCGCCATGGGCAGTATCATTTTGACGAAGATCGTGTTCTGGGGGGCCGCCGCCTGAACCTTGTGGCTGAGCGCTTCCGCCTGTTTCCAATCGCCCGCGTTCGCCAGGACCATGGCCGCGAATGCATTCACATTCAGTTCCTCGGGAGCCAACTTCAGCGAGTGTTCCACCTCTGCGCGCGCTTGCGCTGTTTCGCCAAAGTCTGACTCAAACTGGGCCAGGTCTTCCCCGGTATCAGCTGCGAATTCTTTCAGCCCATTACCGAGTGCGATTTCCTCTACCCGATGAAAGATCGTTTGCGCTTCACGAAGGTGCCCCGACGCTGCCTTGACCCATCCCACCAGCATCAATATTTCGCCTTCCCGGGGATTACCCACGGCCCAATCCGTCTGCTGCTTGATCAGCGCATCATCGCCTTGTGCAACCCCGACGCGGAACATCGCCATGCGGGAAATTACCGAATCATTCAGCTTCCTGGCGGTCGCTTGACCCCATACCTGGCGCGCATCCTGATAACGGCCGAGCCTCTGGTTCGCTTGCAGCAGTCCCGCATAGGGAAAGGCATTGTCGGGATTAATGCGGAGCGCTTCTCGCGCCATCAACAGGGCTTGATCCGGCTTTCCCAGGGTCTCGTAGATGTCTGCCAGGTTATTCGGGGCAATCAGATCCTGGGGGTAAAGCTGTCTCCACAGCTTATACACTTCAACCGTTCTCTCCATATCTCCGATAGCCGAATTGTAGTAGTGAGCAGTCAGGTAAAGACGCTCCCGTTCCGTCGTGTGAAGGCGGAGATCGAACGCTTTTTGATAAGCAGCACGAGAAAGTTCAGCCTCGTTCTCGTTGAGATAGATTGTTCCCAGCCGCGCGTACGCCAGTGCGAATTCGGGGTCAAGATCGGTGGCCAGCTTATAGTCGCCAATGGTCTCGTGGTCCTGGCCGCGCATGCGCTTCTCCTCCCCCGAGGCAAACGCCTTCAAGGCAGAGAATGAGGCCGTGGTGGCTTGTACCATAGGCGTGCCAAACCGCTGCACTGAGCTTTCCGGCTCGCCCAGCCCGCGGCGAAGGTTATCGGCAGCGTTCCCCAGCGAGGTGAGCAACAGATCCATCGCCGGTGAAAGAGCTGCTTCTTCCGCCAGCGTCCCTTCGGCACCGCAGGACTGTGCTTCCAAGCGCAGACGCAGACCACCCTCCGCGGGCGAAACCGAGCCATGCACAATCGCCTGGGCGTGGACGGCGTGGCAAATCAGCTGAGCGTCCTTGGGCGATAAATGGCCGTTGGCTGCGCGGCCGAGTTGTTCCAGCGCCGTCTGCACGGTTTTCTGAGGAACCAGGCTAAAGAACGGCGATTCGTCCAGCTTCACGCGCAATGCGCTATTGAGCGTGTCATCGAAGACGCCCTTGCCAGTCGCATTGTCGAAGTCTGCCAGCACCACGCGGTCGTTGGCTCGAAGACCCGCCCGGGCACGGAAGGGCGCGCGGAACAGAAATACGCAAAGGCCCAGCAACACGAGAAAGGAAGCCGCAGCGGACCATTTCCAGAGACCCGGCAAACGACGTTTTGGGAGTTCGGGAGGGGGTGTGGGCGGAGGTGATTCCGGCTGCGGCTCGCTCACGACTACTGCAACCGTGGAGGCAGGCGGCTGCAAGCTCTCTAACATCAGGCCCTCTACGGTTACGGGAGCGATAAACCGGTAGCCACGGCGAGGCACAGTTTCAATGAAACGCGGATTATCCGCGAGGTCGCCGATTGCCTGGCGAAGTTTCGTTACGGCTGTGCTGAGTCCCTGGTCGAATTCGACGAATGTGTTGTCTGGCCAGAGCTGTTTGGCAAGAATGTCACGGGAAACGATCCGTCCCTGCTGTTCGAGCAGGCTGACCAGGACGCGAAAAGGCAATTCCTGGATCCTGACTCGTTGGCCCCGGCGATACAGTTCGCCGGTTTCGGGAGCTACCTCGAAATTGCCGAACCGGTAGACCACTCTCGTCGGCTGTTTCGTCTCTGCCATAGCCAAGTCCCTGAGAAGACCATTCCGAAACGACAATTGCGGAGCGAGTGTACCACCTGAAAGCAGTTCATATGCAGACCCACTGAACACATTTTAAGTAACTTACCGGTTGACCTGAAATTAAGCACCGGTTCTGTTGACGGGCAGGGGTTGACGGGGGATGCTAGCCGCCATGCAAAAGGAGGGGCAATTCGCGCGTTCAATCGCAGCCAAGCGCTGGTCCTCCGGGCGCGTGTTCCTGCTGCGATGGGCCAGAATGCAATTGCGGCGTTCACGGACGGCGTCTCTCCTCATCACTGTGGTGGGCGTCGCAGCGCTGACGGCCTTTCCCCCGAGTAGTACGGCGGCCTCGGATTTGAGTGCGGGCCCTGACAGTGAGCCGTTTCCGATCACCATCGACGCGAAGCCAGCCACGACGCTCGCCGGTAGCGCAGTCGAACTGAGCGGCAGCACGCTCGCGCTTCTGAATAATGATGTGGTGGTGACCATCACCGCCCCGAAATCCACACCACCGCAGTCAACCAAGCTGCCCGCCGTGCGAAGCGCCGACGGAACGTTCAAGGTCAGCTATGTACCCAAAGTGGCGGGAGCCTACACCGTCGATGCGTTGGCGCCGGATGGTAAGGGTCACGCTTTGGCATCGTTCACGGTTGAGAATCCGCGTCAGCTGAGTCCAGCGACAGCCCAGGGGCTCGCCGACCTCGCGCAGGACGCCGGTGAGATCGTCCGTATTAACAGAAAAAATCTCGACAACGTTCCTCCCTCGCCCGCCCGGGACGAAGCCGAGCAGAAGCTCGATGTCCTGACTCAGAGCATGGGCGAGCTGATAGAGGTCAGTCAGCAGTTGTCCGGCAACCTGGGGTTAATGATCCCTATGACCGCCGATCTGCCCCCGCCGTCGCAGCCTGCCGGTAACGGCCCGACAGGCTCGGGAGCCGGGAACACAACGGTCGGTGGGAACTACACGATGGGCGGCGGTGGAAGCGTCGCGGGCAACATGCAGATGACGCTTTCCAAGGTCGCTGCCGACCGCCAGGCCCTGGTTGAGGTACTTGGGCAAGCCAGCCAAATCCACCAGCGCTCGCAGCAGGAGATTCAGAAACTGAAAATGGAGCAGCTCACTTGCGACAACCTGGAAAAGGTGGCCGAAGGTATCAAATTTGTGAGCGTGATGTTCAATTTCATGTCCGGAGCAGCCGGCATCGCGAAGAACTTCGCGTTGGATTTTACGGCCGCGTTTGTGAGTGATCAGGTCAAGAGCCGGAGCGGAAGCGCGCTCGGCGGCTTCGTGTCCGGAGAAGCCGTGAAGAACGTTTCGGTGCAAGGAGAAAAGAACGCAAGGAAGTTGCAGTTCAATCTCGGCAACGCAGTTGGCATCACGAACGACGTCCTTGGTTTCCTGGTGGATCGCGTCATGAACCAGTACTGCGAGCAGTTCACCGGTCCGGTCACGGCGCACATGCATGCGACATTCACGGACCAAGGCCTCAAATGGTGGGAGTACAGTTTCGACGTGCGCGCGCAGCTCACACTGCACTATCCGAAAGGTGCGAGCGGCGGCAGCGTTCCTTTGAAAGGCCGCATCGAGGGCTTCGCCACCAATTACAAGGTTTGGGATAACGCGCTCACGGTAAAGTTCCCCGGGCTGATGACCAGCGCCGTGCAAAAGCACGCCTACATTTTGCCCCTGGCGCCGGCCGAGACCCAGACCGGCTTGTTCAAAAAATTGAACAGTGTAGAGGGCTCGGTGTTTGGCAACCTTGTGACCCCGAGCTCCTTCATGTTTGAGGTGAACGGCACGGCCACCTCAGACCAGCTCAACATTGTGGTTGGCCCCCCCGGTCACGATACCGACGCCAAGGCGCGCGCCATCGTGCTGTATGCGGCGGTGCTGTCGCTATCCATGGGGTACGAGGTTTACTCTCTGCCCTACAAGCCCGTCCACTTCATATTTGAGCGTGCGGCCGACACCTATCCCATTGCTTTAAAAACCCAGAACAAGGTGGTCCGTGGCAAGCAGCACTTCGCGAACCAGAGGGCCGGCGCCGGCGCGATGGGCGAATACAGCGTCGACATCGAAGCCTGCAACCCCGATTGTTGAGAGGAATACTGAATGCGCTTTTCTGTTGTTCCGAGTTGTTGGCTCCTACTTGCCCTGCCTGCGCTTGCGCTGCATGGCGAAGAATCACCGGCGGCCATTCTCGAGCACACGCGCTCGGTATACGCGGCGCTGAGCAGCTACTCGGATACCGGCACCGCGCTTAGGGAATACAGTCCGACCAGCCACGACGAGAACAGCTTTACCACATACTTCACTCGCGCACCGCGCCACTTCCTGTTCGACTACCGCAAGCCCAGCGGCGACCGGCTCGTCATCTGGGGGGATCCCGATGCCTTTCATGTCTGGTGGAAGACCACCGGGCAGGTCACCGAATATCCCAACCCCAAGAACACGGGCGCCATCACGCTCAGCGAGTTTCCGACCGGCGGGGCGATCACCAAAATTCCTCCCCTGCTGTACGCCAAGGCCGGTCTGGCCGGCGCGATTCCGCACTTCGAGCCGGATCGCCTGGCAGGAATGGAGGATGTGGCGGGGAACAAGTGCTACCGGCTTGAGGGAACAACCAGCGACCTCTACGCCGAAACAGGGAAAAAGGTGAATGTGCGCAATCTCACCGTGTGGATTGACTCCACAAGCTACCTCATACGAAAGATTCTTGAGGAAGCGCCTGCAGCACCGGGCATGCTGGATCGGACAACCACGATTTTCCATCCCCAGGCGAATCCCACGCTCAACGATGCCCCTTTCAAGTTCGCACCACCGAAGTGAGCTAACTATGAAGACACACAGGAGCGGCGCAGCAAGGGCCACGTTAAGCATGACGGTCGTATGGGCGCTGATGCACGCAGGCGAAGCCAGGGCCGCTGACAGTATTCCGCTCTGCCCTGGACTGACCGTGGTGACCGCGGTCAGCCAGCCGGCGGGTGATTACGAGTCGATCAAGACAGTTGAGTCCATTTCGGGCACGGAGGTACGCCTCAGGTATTCCGCCGAGATGAAGAACACCGATATGCTCTCGTCGGGACCGGAGCTCAAGACCGTGATTCTCGGTCGCACGATGCTGGTCAAGGATCTGCAATCGGCGACAGACTACCAGCAGGTGTACCTGGACAAGTCGGATGAAAAGATCCCCGGAACCACTTCGATAGGTACCTCGACCGCCGTGCTGCAGAATCTCAAGTCCAAAGGCCAGAGCACTTTCGGGTTCTCTAACGCATACGCTGACCTGGCGCTTTCAAACGATTCGAGTAAGTACCCCAATTACTACAGCTACCTGCAACGCGGAGTGCTGCAGCGCGTCGCGGGACCTGCGACGATTTCAGTCATCGTGAACGACGTGCCGGTGGATCTACCGGTTGTGCACGCTCAGGGAACGCTGGTGGACGACAAGGTTGATTTCCTGTTTCTGGACGATCCAGCCAATCCGCTTACGCTTGCTTTTCGCATCGGTGTCGGCGCCATCAAACCGCTCATCCCGGAGCAGGTGCAGTTTTGCGCCGCGCTGTCAAAGGCAGGTGGTGGAGCGGTTCTGCCAGGCGGCGTGCATTGCGACAAGCCGAACGGCGGAGATCGCGACACACTACGCGTAGTGAAGATTGAATACCGCTGTCAGGCGCCATCCGCCGGTAGTGCAGGCGGCGGTGGCAAAGGGGCAGGGCAAGCGCCGGGCGGCCTCGGCGCGGGAGGCGGCAGTGGTCTTGAGAAGGCGCTGGCAAACCAGCAGAAGGTAGATATCTACAGTATTTACTTCTCGTTCAACAGCGATACCTTGAGGGATGAGTCCACGCCCACTCTCAAGGAAATTGCGGACATCATGACTCGCCACCCCGACTGGCGGCTGGCCGTAAACGGCCACACGGACGGCATCGGGACAGATCAGTACAATCTCGATCTCTCAAAAAGACGCGCGGCTGCCGTGGTGAAGGCGCTGGTTACGCGCTATCACATCGATGCCAGCCGGCTAAAATCCGCCGGCTTCGGCAAGTCGCAACCGAAGGACACGAATGACACCCTGGAAGGGCGCGCTCGCAACCGGCGCGTGGAGCTGATGCGCTTCTAGAGGCCGCAGCGCTGACATAAGGAGCGGGAGGCACGAATGAACGGCAACGAAATACAGATCGAACCGGGCTTCCTCTTCGGGCAGATGGCCGCTGTGCTCGCCGGGCTGTTCCTGATTTTGCTGGGGGTGGCAATCCTTTACAGCATCGCGTACTGGCGACTGCACGCCCAGGGCGTCGAGGGCGAGATCATCGGCATCCGCCGGCGTGGACCGTACTTCCACAGCGTTTATCGATACGCGCAGCCCGGTGGCGGGTTGCGCGAGGCCACCTCGGTTCAAGGCAGCAGCAGCCTGAAGGGTCGCAACACAGGCAGGCGCCTCGAGATCCGCGTCATGGCCGACCATCCTGATGAGGCGCACGAGGCTGCTGCTGCGGTGACGTGGGCGCTGGCTTTGGCCCTGGTGCTTGGCGGCGGCTGGCTCACGTATCACTCCGTGACCATGTGGAAGCGCAGCACGATCACCTGGATCCTTTTTGCGCTGGCCGCAGTGTATGTGGGACGTAGGCTCTGGCGCTGGCTTGCGCCTTACCTGACGAAGATGCGCTCGCAGCCAGGTGCTTCCGATGCGTGGAGCGCACTCCCGATCGAGACCGCCGAAACACTCGGCGGGTCGCCTGAAGCAAATCGGGTCCAGGTCACGAGCTCAAAGTCGCGACGTACGGGCATGATCTTCTGCATCACAGGTCTCGTGATTTTCGCGATCGCGTACATCCCTGTGCACAAGCTGCTCCTGCTGCGAACCGGAACACGAACGGAAGGCACTGTCTTGCAGCTGGATAGGGACACGTCGAATAGGCCGGGTAACAATCATCCGGGCCTGTATCCAGTGGTGCAGTTCACCAGCACGGATGGCGCGATCATGCACTTTCTGGATCGCGTAGGGGCGAATCCTTCACCTTACAAGGTGGGCGATTCCGTGCCGGTGCTGTATCAACCCGGCAAACAAGATACAGCCATGATCGATCGCGGCATACGCAATTGGGAACCTGTGGGCGCCATGCTGCTGCTCGGTACGGCCTTCACGACCTTGGGATTGGTGAGTCTGCGCGCTCGTTCCGGCTCAGCAAACCAGAGCACATAGTCGCGCCAGTACAAAGTCTTCGGGGGGCCGGCTGAGGACCTCTTCAAACTCAGGAAATTGATACGGATTGCCGGGAATTTGCACTACCGGATGAGAGCCCCTCAATAGGCGCTTTGAGATAGGGCGCGATAAAGGGACAGCAATAACTATTGCGGTCCCGGGCCGAAGCAGAAAATTACGGTTAAACGCGGATTAAACCGTGCCCGCACCTGCCCTATGCGCCAGCTGTTGGATTATTGACGCCATCTCTGCCCGGGGCTCAAGTGGTTGAGAATTAAAGAACTTTCAATATAAGGGGGTTGGGCTGGACGCAGGACTTCGTCAAGCGAGTTCAAGCTGGCAACACTCGGCGCACGATAATAACCACTGCAGACGTTCGAGTGACCTCTATCTCTCGACTTCCTGCCCGCTGATGTTAATAAGCGGCATCGTAATCAACGCGCCCTGCGCCATTTGTAATGGGTCATGCTCGCCAACGTTCCAACCTCGTGGGGCGTGATTCTAACGGAGCGGCTTGTCCATGGCCGGCGAGCCTGCCCTGCTCTTAGTGTCCCTCCGGCTGAACACCGTCGATGATTTCTCTCCGACGGTGTTCTGTTTTAGCGGACACGGAGGATAGAGTAGCGCTAGACACGTCAATGGCTACGCGAGAACGCTCCCTAAACGCCAGAACTCTGAGTCGCCGCAGCTTTTTGACCAGCATCCTGTCCACGGCTGCGATGGCAGCGGTAAAACCATCCCCGCCCCTAATTTCGACGATGACAGGCCCTGTGTCATGCACCTCGCTGGGTCGGACGTCTATTCACGAACACGTCCTGTCATTCGTCGGGCCGAGACTGACTGATGCCGGCTACACGCCGATCCCGGATGGCCTCCGCGCGAAGTCCGTCGATTTCGCTGCTAGCCTCTTGAACGAGGCCGGCAAAGCGGGTATCCAAACAATTGTGGACCTGACACCCTATCGCCCGATCGATCTTTATCAACAGATCGCTCGCCGGACCACCGTCAATATCGTCCCGTCGACCGGCTTTTATCGCCGCGCGAAGATTCCGGCGGCTTGGTCCTCAATAGAGGACGAGAAAGCCATGGAAGACCTGATGCACAAGGAAATCGTTCAGGGCATCAGTGGAACATCCGTTCGCGCAGGAATCATGAAGGTTGCCTCGGAAGGCGCACCCCTGACAGATTGGGAAAAGAAGGTCTTTCGTGCCGCGGGACGTGTGCAGAAAGCCACAGGAGTGCCGATCGCAACCCATTCTGGGCCGTCCTCCGCGCCCGAACAACACGCCGTGTTGGTGGAAAACGGCGCGGACCCTAGAAAGATTGTTCTCAGCCACATGGATGTCGGAACTCATAGCGACCCGGCCCGGCTGAAGGCGTTGTTGCCACTCCTCGAATCGGGCAGCTACTTTGAAGTCGATACATTTGGCCAGGACTTCTACACGCCGTGGTCTGATTTGACGGCTTTCCTGCGTTTCTATTGTGATGCGGGATTTACCAAGCGCCTTATGATTTCGATGGACTCCAATTGGCACTGGGAGAACGGCGAGAAGATCTTTGAAGGCGGCGAGCCGCCGGGACGGGACCCCAATGCCTCCCGGAGAACGGTCGCTTACTTGATGACCTCTGCCGTTCCGAAGCTGCTCAAGTCAGGATTTAATCGAACCGAGATTGACACCTTTATGATCACGAATCCGCGGCAATATTTTTGCGCCTAGCCAGTCGAGGACAGGTTGTCGGCGTCAATGCCGGAGGAACATTCGCGACCGGAGTTGTCCGGGGTTCTGAACAGAAATTTGCCGATTTGGTCCGGGAGCAGCGTTTCGCTCTCGAACAGTCCGCCATAATGGGACCATGAATTCGCGTCAGCAGCACTATCTGGATTGGGGCCTGATTCTTCTTATTAATGTGATGTGGGCCACGCAGGTGCCGGTGATTAAAGGAATCGGAGACCGAATCGGCCCAATCGCGATCAGCTTTTTACCAATGATTGCAAGCTGTTTGATCGTGTCGCCGCTTTTACTCGGAAAGCGACGTGCCCCATGGAAGGACGCCCGGCACTTCCTTGCCGCGGGGCTATTCGGATTAGCCTTCCTGCAGTTCACCTACACTCTCGGCTCACAACGAACCTTGGCGGCGAATGCCGGCCTGATCACATTAACAATTCCCGCGTTTGCCGGCATCGCTGCGTCGTTCCTGGTTGGCGAGCGTTTCAATGTAGTTCGCGCAGCAAGTTTCGTTTTGGCCCTCGCCGGGGTGCTACTCCTCTCCCTCCAGGACCTCCGCAAACGCGAACCTGACTACGCGGAGTTATCTTGCCGGCAATCTCATCTTCCTAACATCGTGCGCCGCATGCGGCTTCTATAACGTGTACTGCAAGCTGCTTGTTGATCGCGGATATAGTGAAATCGAGGTGTTGGCCTATACATCGGCAGTCGGAAGCATTGCCGGCCTCCCCCTTCTCATTTGGTTCGAGCCCTTCCATTTCAAGGACTTCTTTTCCGCCGGCGCTCCGGCCATCTGGGGCGCGGCTGAGTTGGCAATCTTTGTCTATACCGTGCCCATGCTGCTGTTCTTCTATGTGCTCAAAAGAATGGATGTTACACAGGCAATACTTGGCAATTACCTGCTACCGTTCTTCATTGCCTTATTCGGATTTGCCTTGTTCCATGAGCCCCTCACACGGCGACTATGGAGGGAGGCGTGGTCGTGCTCGTCAGCACTTTGATAGTGACGGTCTATGAAAAAGATATTCTAGCTTGGCTGCACCATGCGCGAATAACCGAATAATCCATCCATTTGCTTCGCTAACAACGCTGCCTAGGGAGTCATGCCGTGAAGATCACCGACGTGGAAGTCATCTATCTCCGGCTGCCAAGTATTCGGCACGAAGCCGACAGCGGGCAAGATGCGCTCATAGTGCGCGTCCACACGGACGCAGGCATCACCGGATTGGGCGAGGTTGATTCTGCGCCCCTGGCCGTCCGTGGAATGATTTGCGCTCCTTACTCGCACGCGATCACCTCCGGCTTGCGGGAAATAGTCCTTGGCGAAGATCCATTCGAAACGAAACTGTGGGAGAAGATGTACCGGCAAAATATTTACGCCGGCCGCCGGGGCTTGGCGATTCACGCCATGGGCGGCGTTGACATGGCACTGTGGGACATCAAAGGCAAAGCGCTGGGCTTGCCCGTCTGGAAGCTCCTGGGAGGAGGCTTTCACAAACGCATTCGCGCTTATGCCAGTGTTCTGTTCGGACAAACTCCCGAACAAACCTATGAGCGCGGACGGAGGATGGTGGACAAGGGATTTACGGCAGTGAAATTTGGCTGGGCACCCCTCGGCACCAGTGAGGAAAACGATATCGCGCTCGTCCGGGGTGCGCGACGTGGAGTCGGGAGAAAAAGCTGATCTGATGATCATGCAGGTCTTTGCTACGACACAAAGACAGCCATTCAAAGGGCGAGGCAGTTCGAGCCATATCGCCCCTACTGGTTCGAGGAGCCGTTGCAACCCGATAACTATGACGGATATCGCCGCTTATCGGAATCCACCACCCTGCGCATCGCCGCAGGCGAAGAGAGCAGCCGAACGATTTTGAGCTGATGGACCGCGGGAAAATTGATATCGTTCAAGTTGACCTGACTCGCTGTGGCGGCTTCACGGAAGCAATGAAGATCGCGTCTTTGGCAAACGACCGCGCCCTGCCGGTAGTCAACCATGAGTTCACGACGTTCATCAACATTGCCTCGGCGTTACACTTCCTCGCCTCCATCTCAACTTCCTTCATTCTGGAATATGTAGCTCAGGAGGCCACGGGTCTACGCAACGAAATCACTATCCAGGATATTCGAGTGAGAAATGGCTTCTGTGGCAGTCCCGGAAGTGCCCGGCCTCGGCGTGGAGTTAGACGAGGCCGCACTGGAAGAGAAATACGCTTACAAGTTTTGACCATGACGGACCGCATTGAGCTCGAGAACCGTTGGTTGCGCGCTACCGTCCTTCCCCCCACAGCCCGAGGGGAGCAGCCGCGCAAGGCCAACAGACCGGCTCAAGCCTGGGGCGACAGACGAGCGCGCACGAGTGGGCGTTCGCGCGATGCAAAGCAGTTCCCCCTCAACGAGGAGGCGCGCCGCCTACGATGTCGCTGCTTCGAATGGATCGAGGAGGCGCCGTCCCCTGCAGGAGCGCTCCTTAGGTGGAGAAGGTTGCGCGAATCTAATGAGCCTGCACGATAGGCAGAATAAGCGTCGAAGGATGCTGGGCATCGTGATAAATCGTGTTCGTCGCCAGCGAATATCTTTTGCCTGATGCTTGGAGTGCACCGGTGTTCAGATTCCGGTCAAAGCGGGGAAGGATTTTTCCTGTCTCGAAATTTCCAGACGAAGTGCATGTCCTTTGACGAAGACGTTGCTCGTCGACCACAAATCGACGGTAAGTTTGTAGATCTTTCCGGGTCCATTAATTCTGGTTTCTCCTGCGAGTTGCGATACCGAGCTCGCAGGATCCCCTCGGTCAGATTCCTGGCAAAGCCATCCGGGCCAACGTCCACCAGCTTGGCTGCAGAAGTCTGTATCCACCGCTGAAGACCCTGCAAATAGTTCCAGGCTTACCGGCCCGGTCACCTCCACGTCCTCGGTGAAAGCGGGCGTGGTGTAGACAAGAACGTCGTCGCGAGCCTCCACCGCGCGCTGATCTCTGGGGCCGGCCAAGGAAGGTGCTGCCTGTCGCAGCACAAGGGCCCGCCAATCGTCGGTACCGGGCTCGAAGGGTCATAGACATAACTGTCTGGCGGCTCCGATCGCGATACGGCCGGAGAAAGTTTTCCGTCTCCGCGAGACGAAGCAGCACTTTTGCTCGAGTGCAGGAAATACTTGATGTTCCGAGCGCGGGCTGGTGGCCAGTCGTCCTCTTCTCGCCACTGATTTATGCCCATGACAAATATCTTTACCCGCTTTCCCGAGAACTCGTTTTGGGCGCTTTGAAATAAATATTGATACCAGTGCAGTGTGAGAGTGTCTTCATCGTATTCGGCCGCGGCTGCGCCAAAATCAATCTGGCCGATCCTTCTGCCATCCCCTGCGTGACCCCCGATCGTGACCAGCAAATGCTGCCCATCGCGAGCCAACTTACTGCCACCACTCGTCTTAACCCCCATGTAGTTGCGAAGGGAACCGCCTTGAAAAACGTCGTACCATGCGGCGACGGTGAGCACAGGAACGGTTATATCCGCGTAATGTTCTTCAATCGAAATTTGTTTCCAGTAGTCGTCGTAATCAGGATGCGACAACCAATCGAGGAAGTATGGCGCCAATTGCGCGGTCGACCCAGTGGCGCCCGCTTGGGTAGATAAGTTGAAGAGAGGATAGTCGGTAAGAGGAAGCGTGGGCGCCCCGAGCAGAGCATTCGTGCTTTTCGCCACGACGCGGCTCAACGTTTCCTGAGCGACCGCTGAGGTCCACGATTGGCTAAACCATTGTTCGAATGCTCCTCCTTGATATACCCAGCCATCGTGAAAATTACTGGTCGCGACAACAGGGCAAATGCCCGCCAGGTGCGGCGGGTGAGCGATAGCCGCCAACATTTGTGTTGCTCCATCATAGGAGTCACCCCACATCCCCACCTTTCCACTCGAGTACGGCAAGGCGGCCGCCCATTCAACTGTGTCGTAGCCGTCGTCGGACTCGTGCCTGAACGGATCCCACTCCCCTTCTGATGTATAGCGCCCCCTAACGTCTTGCACGATAACAATGAATCCATCAGCGGCGGCCCTAAGAGCGAAGTCAACACTATTGTGCTCGTCGCGTTTGTTGTAAGGAGTTCGCTGCAGAAGTACAGGGAACTTCCCGCCGGCATTAGGTCGATAGATATCAGACCGTAGAACAATCCCGTCCCGCATTTTCGTAATCGCACCACGTTCCTGCACAACTTCATAGCGTCCGAGAGCACGAACGGAGTTGGCAAACAGAATCAGCGTCACGACGGTCAGCCACGCAGCAGCAGCCTTGGCGTAGATCACATCACACCGCCTCGGCCATCTTAAGAATCCGCGCATACAGGTGCTGAAGGAGTTTCGAGCATTGCTAGCTCTTATCGTCGAGGCCACGAGGTGGCTTTGCTGCGGTTTCGCCCAATTTGACAATCATGATTCCGCTCTACCGCGAGATCGATCCCTTAAGCTGGCGTATCCCGCTCACGCCGCCTCCACTTATCTGTCACACACACAGCGATTTACGATAAGCAGCCAGTAACGCGATGAGAGCGCAACCCGGGCCAGAGTAAGTCACAGAACTCCAAACTTCTCATAAACATCCCGGAGATACGCGCCTTTCATGAGTTCCGACCGGCTGTCATTCTCACGCGTCGCCTTCTCCGTCGCAAGGGCAATTGTCTCCGGCAGCACCTCGGCTGGGATCACGATGACGCCATCGTAGTCTGCAAAAATGAGGTCACCTGGGCTCACCAGCACTCCACCACACTCAACAGGCACGTTGTAGTCCATCACGATACCGCGCCCCTTCGAGTCGATGGGGCGAATGCCGGTCGCGAATACGGGAAAGCCAAGCTCCTGAATTTTCTTTACATCTCGCACCAACCCGTCGATTACCGCCCGCGCGCACCTGTAGCGCGGGCAGCGGAGCGGCAGCAGTTCTCGCCAAGGCGAGTTGCGTTTGGATTCAGCGGTGCCGACAACCACAACCTCGCCCAGGAGGATACTGTAGATGGCTTTAATCTGCAGCCCATAGGGGTCGGTCGGAACGTGATAGACATCCACGCAGGCGATAGTGCGGGCCCATCCCGCGAAACGGGTATCCGGAAATAGGGGACGCAGATGCGGCATCATGGCCTGGTTCCGATAGCCAATGTCATCTAGCGAGTCGGAAACCACTGCGGTATAGAGGGTTTTCTCTATATGGGTAAAGAACGCGATGTCTTCAGGTGTGGCGGCCACCCTCACAACCCTTGCGAAATCCATGGCCAAATACTAGTGGAAGACTAGGGCGGCAAAAACCGAAAGGACGACCTAAAGCGGAAAACTGTTCGAGATGCCGAACAGAACAACCGGAGCGGTGACCGGGCCAGCTCCAACGTGAACTCCGCGTCCATCCTCTTTCGACTTTATCTCAAACTAGATAGAGGATTGGGCACATCGATTTCAGATGGAGTAGGTTCGAGGCATCTGTATCCCAGCTGGGATGAGATCGCCTGCGCCGTGGATTTCACCAAGTGCACAAATGCCGTAAACTTCTCCCCATCTATTTGCCGCGTGTCGCCTGTCACGCTAATGGCGGCCACGACTTCGCCCGCGTGGTCGAAGACGGGCGCGCCTAAACATCGAATTCCGAGCTCTTCTTCTTCATCGTCAAGAGAATAGCCAAGCTTTCTGACGTTCTGAATTTCCCGGCACAGCCGATTGATCGAACTAATGGTGTTGTCATTGTGGCGGAGCATACGTGGGCGAACGAGGCGTGCCACATCCTCATCAGAGGTATTAGTCAAGAGCGATTTACCCAGAGCAGTGCAGTGCAGACCCATGCGCTTACCGATCCATGTCGAAACCGATAGCTGTCCCTCAGGCGCAATCCTTTCAATGAGAACTGCTTCGTCATTCTCAGGAATTGCCATATGAACGGTTAGCCCGGTTTTGTCTTTAAGCCGGCGTAGGTGGGGGGATGCTTGCTCGCGCAAGCCCACTCCACCAATTGCCATGTTCGCGATCTTAAACAGGCGCGAGCCAACTCTGTAGGCGCCAGTCAGATCGTCCCGCTCCAGGTATCCTTCGCGCTCGAAGGTGAGGAGGATGGAATGAGCGGAGCTCTTTGGTAATCCGAGAGTTCGGCTCAATTGAGAAAGGGTTTTGCCACGCTTCGATATTGCCAGTGCCTCGAAAATCTGCAAAGCCTTCGCCAGCGTTGGTACCGACTGAGTCTTCGGAGCGGCCTGATGAGCCGCTGTTTCCGCATTGTTGCTTCTCGAGCCCAACGTTCCGGCTGAGGAAGGGGCATCCACCGGGGAAAGTTGATACGCTCCTGGATTAATTTGGCGGCCTCTTGCCTCACGACTTTCGTAGGACATTAGTGACCTTTCTGGCCTTGATGTGATTTTGCGTCCGGATGACCGAACGTGTTGCCTAATGAACACCAATCCTTTTCGTGCCTGCCGCGGCTGGAGCCGAAATGCTGTGGAAATTCGCTTTGGAAGAATGAGCATCTCACAAAATGAATCGACATGGAATAGAACACTGCTATTTCGGAGGGGGGCTAAAGCGCTGATTGCTGTGGGCAGGTGAACGGTCCTGACAGATTTCCTTGAGGCGATACCTTTCCTGCAACGAGCTACGAGTACTCTGCAAGACTGCGGCCTTGGTCACGGGAAAAACGATCGAACAGCTGACAACGGCCGATTGCAGGTCGCAACTGAAGAACACCAATGACACCCTGGAAGGCCGCGCGCGCAATCGGCGCATGGAACTGATGCACTTCTGAAGCCGCAGGATGACATCAGGAAATTGATACGGATTGCCGGGAATTTGCACTACCAGATGAGAGCCCCTCAATAGGCACTTTGAGATACGGCGCGATCAAGAGACAGCAATACCTACTGCGGTCCCGGACCAAAGCAGAAAAATCACAGTTAAAGGAGTCGACATAGTGGCGGCAGATAAGTGGATGCCCGTTTTCACAGTAACCCGGGCCCCGAAAGTTGCGTATGGGGCCCATCCGAGTGTCGTTGATCCCGACAGAAGAGCAAAAGTCACGGAGCCCCAGGATAATTGGCAACGCATCGGTACGGCCTTTGCCAATTCGCTCGGAGGATTCACCATTCGTCTCACTGCAATTCCACTCAACGGGACCCTGGTAGTTCGGCCGCCGAAAGCCGACGAGCAGATGGATCCGACGCAGAAAGGATAAGGCAATGCCGCAACACTATCGTCATTATTGGGGCAACACCATCGCAAACCGGTTCAACTTTGAATGGGATGCCATTCAGCATGACTCTTATGTCGTAATTACAGCGGCAGAGGGGCCGGCCCCTGGCAGTTCCGACTTTCCGCCCGAACGATTCGTCGGCAATGCCAGCCTGGTTACGGGGAGCATCGCGCCCCACACGGGCGGAGTCACGTTCTGGATCTTTTACCTCGACGGCACGCAAGAAGGCGCCTGGTGGATGGGTAGCGATTATCAGTACGATGGGGGTCTGTCGTTGTGGACCGACATAACTGTCTTTGACCCCGGAGATCCCGCTGGGACAAATTAGGCGACGCTAAAACTAAACCCGCTGGCAGACGAGGCTACGCAAGACGAACGGCCCGTATCGCGTTGCAATTCGGGCTTTTTGATACAGTTACGTTTCGTCTGTCAGGCGGTTCCAGTAAATGGATTTTCAGAAATTTTCAATCATCCAGACGTTGCTGTCGCTTGTAATACCGGCGATGGCGAGTTCGCGCCCGTTCGGCGCGGGGACCCCGTAGATTCGCCAGGACCCACGTTGGTCCCAAAGAGGCGTCGCATGACCATCCAAGTCCACGTGCAGCAGGGTTGAGCTAGTGGGTGACTGACTCGAAACGAAGAACGATTTGCCATCCGGAGCCCAGTTCACAGCGTTGAATCCCGCCCAGCCCTTGACCACGATGTCGCGGTCCGGATCGCCCCGGAGCGAGAACAACCGGATACGGCCTTCCAGGAGATTGAACTCCGAAAAAGCGATGCGCGAGGCATCGGGCGACGGCATCCAATTGTTGTTTACTCCAGGGTGAATACCGACGGTGCGTACTTCGCGCCGTTGCCCCGTCACTGGGTCAAACACATTAATATGGGTTTTCTGCCTGTCCTCGCTGAATTGCCCCACGAAGCAGACGTCTGAAGGCGGCAGCGGGCAAGCATAGTTGGCCAGCCCCGGTACATCCATCAGCAGCTCCGGCGTGTCCCCGTTCGCCCCCACTCGCATAATACGGTTCCACTCATCCGTAGCTTGGCGAGGCAGTGTGTTGCTGGGTTTGCCCGTCACATAAAGAATGGCCCCATCTGGGCTCAATCTGGGCATTCGGGCATGTCCAGGACCCGTGACCAGGGCTTCGGCAGTCTGCTGGTTAATATTCTGCATGAAAACCTGGTCAAAACCGTTGCGGTCGGACCAGAAGATCACTGTGCGGCTATCGCTGGTCCAAGTTGTAGGCGAGTCATTGCGATTGTCGAGAGTCAACCGCCGCGGAGTCGTCAGCCTGGAACCTCCCGCCTTCAGTTCGGCGAGATAAACGTTGGTCTGATAACTCGACTTCAGAAACGCTACCCGCTTTCCATCCGCGGTGAATGTAGGAGAAGCAAAAGAAAAGCCAACCCAGCTGGTGAGCCGATGTGGCTTGTTTTCGGGTTTTCCGGTGCGGGGATCGAGCTTGACCTCCCAGAGATTGGCGTCTTTTCCGTTGGGGGCGGCCTCGGTGAGTGAGAAAATGAGCCGGCCATTCGGCGCCCACCAGAATCCCTCGGGGTTCTGGCATAAGTTAGCGCCTGCCGTTACCTTCACCGGCTGACCTCCCTGCAGGTCACGGTTCTCGAGAGTGCATTCGACGGCGTCCGGAACCTGGTGAACAGCGAGGTATGCAATTCGACTACCGTCGGGAGACCAGACCACTTTCGTGAATCCAGTAGAACCATCGGCCTCAGTTATTTTTT
The DNA here is from genome assembly GCA_963824325.1 of uncultured Acidobacteriaceae bacterium. Taxonomy (GTDB): domain Bacteria; phylum Acidobacteriota; class Terriglobia; order Terriglobales; family Acidobacteriaceae; genus PALSA-350. The sequence goes on from CAWGPA010000009.1 coordinate 143,362, forward strand.
TTGCAGGCTGGCCATTCATCTCCGCCAGCCAAATCGTGTGATCGCCAAACACCCGGTGTTGCTCGTGCTCGCTCAACCCCGTGCTGGCACTGGTAAAAACAATCCTTTCTCCGTCAGGCGAGATGGAGTGTGCGTAGCCGTCGTCACGGAATTTTCGCGGCGCATAGCCAATCAGGGATAGAACCCAAATGCTCGGCGGTTTGCCAGCGACTTCCAGGTTTGCGAGCAACCGGGCTCCGTCGGGAAACCAGGCGACTGGCAGCCAGGTAGCATGGCTCGATGCCACTTCAGCCGGTAGGGGAACCGGCTTTGTTTCTCCGGTCTCCAACAGTTTGATGTGCAGTCCCAAGTCGTCGGAATAGGCCAGGATTTGCCGTCCGGCGAGACCGCCGCCTGCGTCGCGCCGTGCCCTATGGGATTGGCGGTAAGCTGACGCGAGCTTATGGGCGGATTACTCATGGCATCGTGGCGGGTGTTCGCCAGGTGCCACGCGTATGCTCCGGCTAAGAGCAGAACCGCCGCGCCGCCCGCAATCCACCCGCGCCAGCTAGGGGCAGTTTTTGGGGGAGCTACCTCACCATGCCCCGTGCCGGACCCATTGGCCGTTGCGATCGCACCAGCGATCAGTCCGGGCGAACGCCCTGACTCGGTATCGCGCCGCAAGCGCTTCAGGTCAGAGCGCATTTCTGCCGCACTCTGATAGCGCAGCTCCCGGTTCTTTTCCAGAGCCTTGTTAATGATGTCTTCCAGCTTGGGGGGAAGATCAGGATTCAGCCGCACCGCGGGCACCGGATCGTGATCCAAAATCTCGCGGTAGATGACGGCAGTGCTCCCGCCACGGAAGGGCAGCACACCGGTTGCCATCTCGTACAGCACCGCGCCGAAGGAGAACAAATCGCTACGTTCATCCAGTTCTTCTGCTCGTGCCTGTTCCGGTGACATATAGGCGACGGTGCCCAGCGGAGCGCCCGGACTGGTCAGGTGCTCCTCGGTCACCGTGGTTTGTTGAACCGTCACTGCAAGAACCCTGCTGGTGACTTTCGCGAGACCGAAGTCCAGAATCTTCGCGTGGCCGCGCTTGGTCACAAAGATATTGGCCGGCTTGATGTCACGATGAACGATCCCTTCGGTGTGAGCAGCCTCGAGCGCGTCGGCAATCTCAATCGCCAGATCAAGTAAGAGCTCAGTCTCCATAGGCTTCCCGGAGATGCAATGCTTCAACGTCCTGCCATCGAGAAACTCCATGACCAGAAAGCGTTGGCCCTTATGCTCGCCAATCTCGTGGATAGTACAGATATTGGGGTGGTTGAGGGCCGATGCAGCGCGGGCTTCGCGACGGAACCGCTCCAGCGACGTTGGCTGTAGAGCAAGGTCTTCAGGAAGAAACTTAAGGGCGACAAAGCGGCCGAGTTCAGTGTCCTCCGCTTCGTAGACAACGCCCATCCCACCACCGCCAAGTTTCTCGATGATGCGGTAGTGCGAGATGGTTTGCCCAATCATTCGGGAGAGACTCCGATTCAGGCGACTCGCCGGTCTTTAACAAGGTTTTCGAAAGGGGCTTTCCCGGGTTCCCGGGGCTGGTCTCAGGTGCTAAGTTACGCCACAAGTATAGTACCCAAGATGCATGAGGATTCTTTGCTGAAAGCGCTCATTTATTGCGATTCTTGATGAGCTCAGTCTTACGATACGTCCAGTCTGGCAATTATGACGCGCCAAAGGTGCTTGTTAGCTGCGAGCGTTCGAAGAGGTTCTTTCGCAACTCGCATTAAGGTCAAAGACGAGATCAGATTTCAAGGCGATTTCGTTTTACTCGCGCGAAAGAAACATGAGCGGTTTCAAATCGGAGCAATCCGGCCACTAACTCACGCGAGAGGGACCGTTGAAGCCCGACGTGGCAGCCTTGAGGTAAACCAGCTGTGGTGAGAGTGGATATTGGGAACAATTGTGCGCGTTGAAGGCTGCCCTGGCGTTTGCTCTCGTAGATCGGTCGAGTAATGTTTCCAAGGACGCAGAACGAATCCATCCGCAGTCACTGCACCGATATCCGTGAAAGAAGGCTTTCGTTACAGGTACGATTCTTCGCGTTGGCATGTTCAGCATACCTTTGTGTCGACGGCAGCCGTCAGAAACCTTCTGGTCACCCAGAAAGCCGAAGGCGAATTGGGTTTACCCAAGACCGGGCGAATCACTTCAGCTAATCCGGCATGGCAAACTGCACGACTGGAATTTCGTCACCGAGTCGACCTATCTGGAGCGCTGCCACTATCCGGGCCCACGATGGAAGGCTTTTCCAATTCTTACGAAAGGAGGTCAGACGCTGCGCAAATTGTTGATTCTTTGGTGGAGCTAAGCGGGATCGAACCGCTGACCTCCTCGTTGCGAACGAGGCGCTCTCCCAGCTGAGCTATAGCCCCACAAGACGGGAACAACCAGCATCAGTTTAAAGCATTTTGGCGATTAATGTGATGCGAGCCGGGCTTCGAGGCCGCTGAAGAGGGCGTCCAGATGAGCCTGGGGAATCTGGCCCTGCGCCATTCCAGGGGACCCGCCTCCCCGTAGACCATAAGCCGCAAGCGCCTCACGCAGCAGGGCGCCACAATCGACTTTCCAATCGGCGGTGGCCGCCATTACCACCCGGGCCGGCTCTTCCTGGGTGGAGGCCAGCAGCACACAGGTTTCGGCAGGCGAAGCCACCAGCCGCGACGCCAACAGCTTGAGATAGTTGGCATCGCGGTCGGTAAAGATCTTCCGCAGCACTCGGCGGCCCTGCCCTGAAGGATATTCAAGCAGCAGCATCGAGGCATGGTAGCCGGCCATCTCCTCGGTGAGCTTCTGGCGCACCTTGTGGGCTGCCTTCCCCTCAGCCAATAGCCGATCCACGGCCTCCGCCACCTCAAGACGACCCACCGAGAGCGCGGATGCCGCTCGCGTGAGCGTCGCCAGATCACGCCGGGCCGTCACCGCTGCGCGCAGGCCACAGACAAATTCGACCCGGATTCCCTGCCGCATGCGCTCGGTTCCGCGGATGAATAGACCGCCTATCTGGCCCGTCGCTCGCAGATGGGTACCACCGCAGGCGTTGAGATCGATCTCGTCGATCTCGATCAGCCGGATGTCTCCTTCCCTTTCGGGCAATTTACGGAGAGAGCCGGCAGCCAGCAGCATCTCCGCTTCACTCCGCGGGAGGGTACGCATGGTGATCGCGCGATCTTCGGCGATGATCTCGTTGGCCGCGTCCTCGACTCGCTCCAATTCCTCCGGTGAAATGGCTTCGCGGGCGAGATCGATGGTCGAGGTCATCTCGCCCAGATGGAAAGAAACAGTTGCCGCACCCAGCTGGCGATAAACCACTGCGGATAGCAGATGCTGACCCGAGTGCTGTTGCATGTGGTCGCGGCGACGGCTCCAGTCAATGTAACCACGCACGGCGGTTCCGGCCAGGACCGGCTTCGGCGTGGTGTGCCACACCTCTCCGTGCTCGTCCTCCTCGACCGCGAGGATGGGGGCTTCCAGCAGAGCGCCGCCCGAAGAGGTGGCCGTAAGCATTCCGGTGTCATGAGGTTGGCCGCCGCTGGTGGGGTAGAAGGCGCTCCGGTCCAGGGCGATTTGCCAGAGCGACCGTCCCTGGTTCCGGGAAACCTCGCGAATGTCGGAAACATGCGCCTCGAAGGAGGCCATCGATGGGTCAGCGTAGTAGAGCCGGTCAGCCATGCTGCACGTTATTCTATCTGTGAGCACCGCGTGCCTCCGGATTTCCTGTGGAGCCAGTTGGCGTTGATGCCCTTCATGGGGGCCTTCCTTAATGCAAAGCCGCACATGCGGTCGTGTCCAACGCAGCGTACAGGGAATCGGGGTCCCGCAGCGGATGCTCGGGGAGGAGATTCACGTTGTCAATGAACAAAGCGGGAGCCCTTTTCGCCAGCCTTCCTCTTCTGTGGGGGCTGGGGGCTGCGGTTGCTCAGGGACCCAGCTCTGACTGCACCGGGTTGTTGCAGGCGCAAGACGCAAAAGCCGTCGCGGCCTGCAAGGCGCAAGTCGATGAAGCCGAACGCGGCCCGGCTACCGAGCGGATGGCGCGCATCGTGGCCGATGACGAATATGGTGTTGCCTTGCTGGCCATTGCGCACCAGCCAAAACAGGCACTGGATGCTTTTGACAAGGGGATCGCGCTCCTGCCGGCAAGCACCGTCAAGCCTGACAGCTTGCAATGGGCGGCAGCCTTCTGGCACCGCGCCACCGCCTATCAGCAACTGGGCCAGTGGGAACAAGCGGCCAGCGATCTGGGGACGGCGGAGGATACCTTGACCAAGGGCATTGCAGCTGCCGTCGGAAATGCGGCGCTGGCGCAACATCTTACGGAACTGCGCCAGCGGGTCCGGTCGCAGCACGCTGACGTGCTGGAGCGACAGGGCAAGCACAGCGAGGCCCAGAGCCTCCGAGCTACACAATAGTGCTATTAACCGGGCGCTCTGAGAGCGCCACTCCGGTTTGCCCATCCGGCATAATCAGTTAGTAGGTTTAGGCCCCGGAATGAAGGTTAATATGCGCGTTTGCCTCTGCTGTTGCGTGGCCCTGCTCGTGATTGGAAGCCAACCGCAATTCCTGCGTGCACAGGTCTCTGGCCAACAAAAGGCGGGAGCACCGAATGCCCCGCCCCCCTCTCCGTTGAGCGGCGAGGACAAGGCGAACGAGTTGAGCGACCAGGTTGGCAAATTGATGGTGAAGTGCGTGAACTTGCTTACCGCCCAGGACCCTCTCTCGCTGGATTACTGCAAGCAGCAGCGCGATCTGGCCGACCAATATCCTCCTCGGGAGCGCATGGTGGACAAGATGCTGGCGCACGACGAGTACGGGATCGCCCTGGCGGCCTTCGACCATAAGAAGGAGGCGCTGGAGGAGTTCGACCTGGAGGTCGCGCTGGTGCCCAAAGCCGTAAAGCCCGGGTCGCCGGAGTGGAGTACGGCCTACTGGCATCGGGCGATGATCTACACGCAGCTGGGTGAAATGGATAAAGCCGACCGCGATTACCGGGCAGCGGAAGCGAACTTCCGCAAGGCGTCGTTTAACTCGGGGGAGCCGTCGGCGGAGAAGAAGCGGCGCGCCATTCTGCGCCAGCATGCCGCCCTTTTGCAGAAGGAAGGCAAGACCGAGGCGGCGCACCAGTTGCTGGAAGAGGCGGCGAAGTGACGGAAGAAACGTCCCCCACAGAAAAGCCGCGGATAAAAAATATTCCTCGTGATGTCGAGCCCTACTTCCTTGCATTTCTGCTCAAGGGCGAGCGGTGGAATGATACCCAGGGTGCGGACGTGGCCGACCTGGTGCCGCGCCAGCTGGCGTTCATACGCGAACAGGTGCAAGCCGGGCGCTATTTGCTGGCCGGTCCCATTACCGATGACGGACCGCTGGTGGGGATTTCGATTATCGCCGCCGGCAGCGCCGCAGAGGCGTTGGCTATCGCCTCCGCCGATCCTGGAGTGCAAGCGGGACGATTGAGGGTGGAGGTGCACCCGGCCTTCTTGCCTTCGCTGAAGACACTGAAGATCAATTATTCCTGAAGCATTTCACAGTCGGCATAGTCCACACACGAAAGGGCTGCTCTTACTCGATGGATTAACACCATGACAGATCGAGTAAAAGCATTCGAAAAAGATCGTATCCGGCCCATGTACGCTGGGGCGAACATGGGGCACCCGTCCAGGGGTAAGGGTCTTGTGCGACTTGCTTCTCTGCCGCGCTAGCTCATGCCAGCCGGGGGTTCGGTTGCCTTTTCCTTTTCCAGGCGCCGCACAGCCGCCACCATCGCCTCCTGGTAGCGTTTCGTCTTCTGTGGCAACAGCGAGTCCTCGACGGCCTTCCTGTATCCGCCGGAGTAGATCGCGTAAAAGACCGCCAGCGCGCAGCCAACCCCCAGGGCAAAGCCGAAAAAATAGCCCAGCATGATGTTGTAAAACACATCCATCGTTAGAACCCGCCTTGCACGGTTGTTTTCGGCCGTGCACGGTGCAGAACAGGCGGACCACCCCGGCCCCACTCACTGGGATCCCATCGAATCGGGCTGAGCTCGTGGTCGCGATGACGAAAGGTTATCGGGCGGGGCGGTTGGTGGGGACCCATCGGGTCAAAGGTAAGCACGATCTGGCTGCCGCTCTGCATCCAGCGGCCATGCTGGGTCACGCTGTCTTTGCCAACGTACAGCGTGTCGAAAACGGCTGTGCCGTCCGACGCCAGGTTGAGGGTGAAGACCCGTTTGGCCGCATCTGCCGCCGGCGCGTGGCCCTGGTAAGTGCCAGCAAGATCAGCCTCTTGCCGCCAGACAAAGCCGACGGTAGCCTTCCCGGTCGAGCTCGGCACTTGTGCTCCGGCACAAGCGGCCGGAATGAGCCAGCAAAGCACCGCCAGGGTGCCCGAGAGCCGGGGGCGGACGCGAATAACTCGTGAAGCAGCGGCGTACATGACGAATGGATCATAGATGCCGTCCGCACACCCGGTCAGCAAGAAATCGACAGTCGATGTCAATCGGCGCCAAAACCGAGGGCGAGCGGAAAGGGCGTATGATGCGTCTCTATATGCGACAGTCTCTCCGTTCAACACACGGCACCAACTACCGCTATGGGAACCGTTGAAGGACAATTCGTCGGATGGCTGGAGGCCGAGGCCGTGGCCAAACCAGAGCAGGATACGCACGCCCAGGTGACCGCGCTGGTAGAAGAGTATTCGACCACGCTTTACCGCGTGGCCTATTCGGTCACGCGCAACGCAGCCGATGCGGAAGATGTAGTGCAGGAGACGTTCCTGCGCGTTCTGCGGCACCATAATAAGCTGGCTGAAGTGCGCGACTATCGCGTTTGGCTGGTTCGCATCGCGTGGAACCTTGTCCTCGACCGCAAACGGCGTGCCAAGACACGGCCACAGACGGACGATTTTGAAGACCTGGCGCGGGTTCTGCCGGCGGGCGAACTGAGTGCGGAAAAGATGGTGATCACCGCCCAACGTCACGCGCGGATTCTTCGTCTCATCGACACTTTGCCGGCCAGAGAACGCGAAGTCTTGCTGCTCTCCGCGGTGAAGGAACTTTCGACCGTAGAGATAGCCCTGGTACTTAAGACAACCGAATCGACCATCCGCTCCCGGCTCTACCGTGCGCGACATGCGCTCGCGGCCTTGCTGGAGCAGGAAGGGACATTGCAATGAGCATGCATTCAGAAATCGACGAGACACTGCGCCGGCTGGGTAGCGTTGAGCCTCCCCCCGGTTTGGAGCGGCGCGTCAACCTCCGTCTACGCACTCCACGCAAGGGCTTTTCCGTTTCGATGATCCAGGCTATCTCCGCCTGCGCCGTGGCGGCAGGCGTTGCCTTGTCCGCTGTCGCGCTGAACCCTGCTCTGCGCAACCTTGTGCTTCACCACCATGCCGCCCAAAGCGTGCCGGTGGCCGGCGCGCCCCGCGTGGTGGCCCCAGCGGCGGGGGGATTCGGGACTGCATCGGCGGTGCACGTGCCCGTAGAGCCGGTTCCAGTACAGCCCACACCCGTTAACCAGGGACGCGGGCGATCGAGGTCGGGTCGAACTGTGCTCCCAAACGGTGCCCCGACGCCGCTGCCGCGCGGCGTTGCGGCGCCCCACGCGCCTGTCCCCACTGCCGGCGCTGATTCGGCGGCCGACTCGGCTCACTAATGCGCGCGTCCCCATCCACGCGAACCCAGAAAAGCTAAAGCACTGCCTCGATCACAACGTGAACCACGGCCAGCACCACGGCTCCAATGAAGGCGGCGCCGAAGCTCGCGATTTGCAGTCCTGGAGTAATCTTGCTCGCCAGGATGAGCATGAGCGCATTGATCACTAAAAACAGCAAACCCAGCGTGAGAATGGCGAAGGGAAAGGTGATCACCTTCAACAGCAGACCCAGCGTCATATTCAGAAAGCCAATCACCAGGACTGCCACCAGGGCTGAGGGCAGGCTCACCACCCGGAAGCCGGGAACGATATACGTTACCGCTAACAGGGCCAAGGCGCCTAGAACCCACTTCAAAAGCAAATTCACCATCGTGTTGATTTCCTTTCGCACCAGAAACCCGTGATCCTGTCGAGTGAAGGCAAAGGATTCAGGGAAGCTTTTCGTTGTAACAGCCTACGCTAAGATGAGCGGTAAGGGGCAAGATATGCGCTCGAGCCCATGGCTCGCAACGAGTGCTTTGGTAACCGCGTTGGCAGCGTTCGGCGGGCGGGGCGTTGTGCTGCCTCCGCAAGCCTCGGCCGCAAGCGAACAGACGGCGATCCCGGATGCCGCGACCATGCTGCGCGAGGTGGAGGCGCACCAGAAGCAGCTGGACAAAATGCGGGAGAACTATACTTTCCGCGCTGTCCAGACCACCCGGCAACTGGACAGCAGCGGGCACACGAAAAAGATCGAAACCGAAGAGCACGAGGTCTTCTTTGTGAACGGCCACCGGGTGGAAAAGCTGGTGCGCAAGGATGGCAAGGATCTCACCCCAGACCAGGCGCGCAAAGAACAAGACCGGGTCAATAAGGAAGTGGTAAAGATCTCGCAACCGGGCTATCGGGACAACACGGAGAAAGATGACATCACGGTCGCGCGGCTGCTGCAGATTGTTTCTTTTTCCAGGCCACGCCGCGTGAGTCTGAATGGGCGAGATACCATCGCCTTTGACTTCGCCGGCGATGAACATGCCAAAACGCACGGCCGGGACGAAGATGCACTCAAGAAAGTAAGCGGAACGGTGTGGATCGATGAAGCAGACCGCGAGGTCTCGCGCATGAGCGCGACCCTCGACGAGAATTACCATGTCGGCTTCGGCCTGCTGGCTTCAGTGGCCAAGGGCAGCAACATGGTCTTTGATCAGGCGCTGATCCGCAACGAGGCGTGGCTGCCTACGGCGATCACGTTGCATCTACAGGCGAGGGCCTTGCTGGTAGCGGGCATCCGGGCCGACGTCGATATTCGCTTCGACCAATATAAAAAGTTTCAAACCGACGCCGAACAGCAACCGGGAGCTACGGTTACTGCGCCTCCGGCACACTGATGGGCTTTTGCTACTTCTGCTGTAGCTTTTGCGCGGCGATCTGGCCGGCGGCCGATTTCGAACTCTTAAGCTGGGCGTAAAGCTTATTGGCTTCGGCGGGATTCGTCTTTTCGTAAAGCGCCGCCAATTGCAACTTGGCAGCATCGGCGGGCACAGTGTTGGTGGGTTTCGCGATGAGCTGTTGCAGAAGGACCACGGCTTGGCTACTGCGGTTGGTCTGCTGGTACAGGTTGGCCAAGGCCAGTTTGGCGAGCGACGCTAACGCGGCATCGTGCCCATCGGCGACCTTCTGCAGGGAGGTTTCCGCAGTGCCGGTCTGGCCCAGGTCTATCGCCGTTATTCCGGCGAAGTACCGGGCGGTCTTGCCCGTTTCAAATAAGCCGTACTGGTCGGCAATCTGTAGAAATTGCTGATTAGCCAACTTCGCCCGTTCCGCGGCGGTGGCAAAAGTTCTCTGCCCGGGGGTCGGAGGCTGTCCCGGTTGGGCCAGAGGCGCGTTGTAGGTATCCATCGCCTCGCCAAAAGCCAAGTCGGCCGCTGCCGAGCGCTTCCCATAAAGCACCAATCCAACGACCACGAGGGCCAGGCAGATGACCGCGGCAACGCCGGCAGTAATGACCCTGGATCGATTCTCTTGAAACCAGTCAACACTGGTCTTGGTGGCTTCGACTAAACGGTCTTGTTTGAGCGCGTGACGTGTCTGGGTGTCCACTAATTTCCTTCAGAAGCCGGTCTTAGGCGGGTCGCAGTTCAGCAGCGGTGACTTTTTGCCGTCTGCGAGGGCTTCTAAAGTTTAGCAGCGCCGAAGTTTGCGGGTCAAACCGACAAACCCCGGCGCTTGTTAAGAAATGCCGAACGCCTTACGCAGCGGCAACTGGATCTTCGATCTCGCCGTTTTCGATCTTCTCCCGGCAATCGATACAGTAAGGGGTCCAGGGAAGGGCTTCCAGCCGCTTCAGACCGATGGTCTTACCGCAGTGAATGCATTCTCCATAGCTACCCTCGTCGATTCTCTTAAGGGCCAGTCGCACAAAGGCTAGCTGCTCGTGTCCGCTGGTGCTCTGGCTGAACAGCATCTCCTTCTGGTAAGACTGCACGGCCTGGTCGGCAGCATCCAGAGCGCTGTCTGCTGCCACTTCACGGCCCTGCTCTACGGCTGAGAGCATGGAGTGCTCCAACTGCTTTTCCTGCCGCCGAAGCGTTTGTTCGAATCGCTGTATGATTTCGGGATTATGCACCACTTTTTTAGTTGCTCCTCAACACGGTCAAAAGTTCGTACTAGTGTCGCCTAATTGGACGCAGATTTCAGGGTAAATTCTCTTTCTTTTTTAAATTTTTCTCGTTTGTTTGCTGTACCAAGGGAAGAACCCATCTCCGGCACCCGTTGCGGAGGGATCAGGACGGAGGATAAGCCTTGAAATGCTAGGCTATTAGCCATGTATGAAGACTTCCATGTAACCGATCACTGGACCCGTGAAGACCTGCACTGCCGGTGGACGGCGAACGTGGTCGCCATCGCCACCCGCCACGCGGATGCGGTCGACATCCGATTCGAGGTAAATGGCCGGCCAGTCTGGATTGCTATGCCGGCGGAGGCCTGGGTGGTGCAGAAAGAGCGCTCCGGGCATGTCATCACCGACCGGCTGGCGGCGCAGGTGGCGGGCCGCTACTTGAAGCAGGCCGCGGAGAGCGGATACGACAACGGGCGCGAGATGTACACCATGAGCGTGGCTGAAGTCCTGGAGCAGGTTACAGCCGTCATGGAGGAAGTTGGGCACTCCACCCTGCTGCCTGAATTACCGGTAATGCCTACTTCTTAATGGGTGCGAGCTTTCGTGCCGGTGGTTTGTCAAGTCCCTCTCCTCCGGATTTCCTGCACGCGGCACCGGGCAACCCCAAGTGTGCGGCTTTCATTGAGGAAAGCCGCATGAAATTCATCAATCCACCAAACTTCACGGGAAATCCGGGTCCGGGTCATTGCTTGCAAGGCAACAGCCATTGGGTAAGGCGCTCAAAAGTCGTTGCCGCAACGGGTACGCACGGGTAAACTCACTTACCTGAGTAGTCGCCAGGAGGTGCCCGCGTGGATTCGGTCAAGGCAACCACATTGACAGCGAAGCTGGTGGAAGGCGCCCACGTCCACAGGAACCTATCGACCCCGCAACTGGTGGAGGCAGCGATTGCCCGGGGCGAGGCCAGTCTGGCGGATAATGGCGCACTGGTGGCGCTCACCGGCGCGCGAACAGGACGGTCCCCGCGAGATAAGTTCATCGTGCGGGATGCCATCACCAGCGACACCGTGGATTGGGGCAAGGTAAATCAGCCCTTCGATTCGACAAAGTTTGAAGAATTATTGGCGCGGGTCGCAGCTCACATGCGGGAACGCGACCTTTACGTTCTCGATTTGTACGCTGGTGCTGACCAGCGCTACCGCCTTCCCGTGCAAGTTATTGCCGAGTATGCGTGGCATGCCCTGTTCGTAAAGCAGTTGTTCGTGCGCGTGCCGGCAGAGGAACTCGCCGGCCATAAGCCTGAATTTACCGTGATTGCCGCTCCCGAGTTCGAGGCCGTGCCGGAGCGCGACGGTACCCATTCGAGTACATTCATCATTACAGATTTCTCCCGCCGCATCATTCTCATCGGAGGCACGAAGTATGCCGGCGAGATGAAAAAGTCGATCTTCGGTGTGATGAATTTTCTTTTGCCCGCTCGTGACGTTTTTCCGATGCACTGCTCGGCCAACCTGGGAAGAGCCGGAGACACAGCGCTGTTCTTCGGACTTTCCGGCACAGGAAAAACCACGTTATCCGCGGACCCGCAGCGGCGGCTTATCGGCGATGATGAGCACGGCTGGAGTGAGGCCGGCATCTTCAACATTGAAGGTGGCTGCTACGCCAAGTGCGTCGATCTATCCCCGGAAAAAGAACCGCAGATCTACCATGCGATCCGCTTTGGCGCAGTGCTCGAGAACGTGGTGATCGATAGCCAAACCGGGACTCCAGACTACAGCGATATCCGCTACACGGAAAATACCCGGGCTGCCTATCCGGTAGAGTTCATCGCCAATGCGGTCATTCCCGGCGTGGGTGGTCATCCCAATCATGTTCTCTTCCTCGCTGCTGATGCGTTCGGTGTGCTGCCGCCGATCGCCCGGCTCAACCCAGCGCAGGCCATGTATCACTTTCTTTCGGGATACACCGCCAAGCTGGCGGGGACTGAAGCAGGACTGGGCAGCGAACCGGTGCCGGAGTTCTCCACCTGCTTTGCCTCGCCGTTTATTCCGCTGGCTCCCGCGGTATACGCGAAGATGCTGGGTGAACGGCTACAGCAACACCATGCGCAGTGCTGGCTGGTGAATACCGGCTGGACGGGCGGCGCTTTCGGCACGGGTGAGCGCATGAGCTTGAAGTACACCCGCGCCATGGTCAACGCTGCGCTGGAGGGAAGACTGGACAACGTCGAGTTCGTCACCGAGCCAACGTTCGGCTTAAGCATCCCGCTCAGTTGCCCGGACGTTCCGGCGGAGTTATTGAATCCGCGTAACGCCTGGAAAGACGCGCACGCTTATGATCAACAGGCGGTCATGCTGGCGGAGAAATTCGCCAAGAATTTCGCCAAATTCGATGCGCCCGCGGAAGTGCGCGAAGCAGGTCCTGCCGCCAGGAAAGTAAGGTAAAGAAGCAAAAAACTGTGGTGGGCTTCGCCCGTCTTATTCGGCCCACGTACGCTGGGGCGAACGTGGGGCACCCGTCCAGTTCCTAGTCGGTTCTGTTAGGGCGCAGACTCCGCCGGGAATCATCCTGGCTACTTAGCCATCACTACTGGAACCCGCGGGGCAACGGTGCGCCCGTCGTGGAAGATGGTCACAATCGATCGTGTGTTGGTGATGTCGTCGAGAGGGTTGGCGGCCAGTACGATCAGATCCGCGCGCTTGCCCGGTCGCAACGTTCCGCGCGTAGCCCCGATGCCGAGTAGCGTAGCGTTGTTGCTGGTCGCGCAGACAATCGCCTGCATGGGCGTGAGTCCCGCGTGCACCATGTCTTCCAGTTCCCGATGCTCAGAGAATCCTGGTATGCGGGTGGGCATGGCGCCTGAGTCGGTTCCAAAACCGACAAGAACCCCAGCGTCGAAGAGAGTCTTCAGGTTCTGCTGATCCATGGCAAAGTCCGCTTTATGTTGCGCGGTCTTCGGATCATCGTTCACCTTCTTGCTGTACGCATCACTGGTCAACTGGGTCAGAAGCACGGGCGAGATCGCTTCCTTGAAGAAATTAATCTGCATGAAGCCAGGATGCTCGGCGTAGATGTAGAACGATTCATCGACTGTGAAGGTGGGAATGTACCAGACACCCCGCCGCTTGATCGCGGAAATAAGCTCCTGGTCGACCGGCTTGTCACGCACGCTATGAGCCAGCACGTCCACTCCATCGTTGACCAGTGATTTGGCGTCTGCCAGGTAGTAGACATGCGCCGCCACCCGCAGATGGTGTTTGTGCGCTTCCTGGATCACTGCGCGGTAGATCTCAGGTGACATGGCGGGTTTGGTGCCTCCCATGCTGTCGACCCAGATCTTGACTATGTCTCCATGCCGCTTGGCTATTGCGTCCACCGCGGCACGGGCTTCTTCCGCTGTTGCCGGGCGGTAGATCTGATCAGGGGCGGCGGGCAAGGCAGGAGCGGCATCCGGAACGCCTATACCGCGATCGGCCGTAAAGACGGTGGCGCCATCCAGCTTGCCTTGCCGTTGCTGCTGGCGAATTGCATAGAGCAGATCACGGTTCACCCCCAGCGACAACATCGAGGTCACACCGTAGCTCTCGTACTGCCGTAATTCTGCGAGCACGTTTTCTGCGGTGTAAGCCGTAGCCGAGTTCTGGCCGTCCTGAACCAAAGCCAGATGACCGTGGGCGTTGATCAGCCCCGGCATCACGGTGTCGCCGTGTAAATCGAGTACTCGCGCACCCGAAGGGACTGGGCCCGCCCCGGCATGAATGGCCAGGATGTGATCACCCTGGATCACGACCGTTGCATCTTCCAGCGGAGGGCGGCCGGTGCCGTCGATCACCCGCACGTGGGTCAGAGCGGTGACTCCCAAGGATTGCGCGGGAGCCGCGGCGAGCGCTATCGGCCCCAACGCGAACAACGCCGCTCCTGACAACATGGCCAATGACGTGTGCAGAAGCATGGCTGCGATCGCTCCTCTTGACAGAACAGGGGGCAGGACAGGCACAGTCCGCTCTCTTAACATCTTACGTCTAGGCACTGGATCGGTAGAATGAGATACTCTCCGCGAGGTGCACCAGAAATGTGGCTAGCGCTGGCGATCATTCTGATCCTGCTCTGGGTAGGCGGCTTCCTGCTCTTTCACCTCGCTGCCTTTGCCCTGCATATCCTGCTCATCGTCGCCGCCGTGGCGCTGGTTATTCACTTGCTGACCGGTCGCAGAGTTGTGTAGCTACTCGCTGTAATGCAGCAGGCTGAAGACGTCGTACTCCTTGAACCGGTCACGTCCATTGAGGAAATCGAGTTCGATGGCGAAGGCCAGGCCAACGATCCTGGCGCCCAATTGACGAACCAGCTTTACCGTTGCTTCCATCGTTCCTCCGGTAGCCAGCAGGTCATCGACGATCAGGACGTTCTGTCCTGGTTCGATGGCGTCGAGATGAATTTCCAGCGCATCGGTTCCATACTCCAGGTCATAGGTCACGCGTGCTGTTTCCGCGGGCAGCTTGTTCGGCTTGCGCACGGGCACGAAGCCGGCGTTCAGACGATAGGCGAGAGCGGGGCCGAAAATAAATCCCCGTGCCTCGATGGCCAGAACTAAATCCACATCCTCTACGCCGATGTAGTGCGCGGCCAGTGCGTCCACCATGGTCGCGTAACCCTTCTTGTCCTTGAGCAGGGTGGTGATGTCGTAGAACAGAATTCCTGGTTTGGGAAAATCCGGGATGGTCCGGATAAGAGATTTCAGGGGCTCACAGTTGATTGGGGGATGAGGCATGCGTACTTACCAGGCTCCTTCAATTCGGAACGATTCGAGTCCTTCGGCCAAAGCTTCGTCCATGTCACGCTCCTGCACTGCATCCACGCGGCTGCCACGGGAGCCGCGTTGCAGCACGGAGCGAAGTTCGGCCAGCTTCTCTTCGCTGCCGGCCACCATAATTTCCACTTCGCCGCTTTCAGTATTGCGAACCCATCCCTTCAATCCACGAGCTCCTGCTTCCTGATGGACCAGCCAGCGAAAGCCAACTCCCTGCACACGGCCTTTGACGACGTAATAGCGGACCATAGATTTGAGCCTGTGATTGAGTGTGATGAGACGAGCGCCAGCGGCTTCATGCGCGGAGCGCCTGCGGCCTTATGCCCGGGAAAGATAGGTGCCCTCTGCGGTGTCGACACGAATCTTTTCCCCTTCGTTGATGAAGGGAGGCACCTGCACCACCAGGCCGGTCTCGAGCTTCGCCGGTTTGGTGACCGAGGACGCAGTCGCCGATTTCAGACCGGGCTCGGTTTCAACGACCGTCATCTCCACCGTCCCAGGCAGGTCAATACCTACGGGCACGCCATCGAAAAACGAGACCTTGATCTGAAGATTAGGGATGAGGTACTCGATGGCATCACCCAGGGTCGCGCCCTTGAGGTTGGTCTGTTCGTAATTCTCGGTGTTCATGAAGTAGTAGTCGTCGCCGTCCGCGTAGAGAAAATCCATGGGAACTTCATCGACAATGACCCGTTCAATGGGGTCCGGGGAGCGAAAGCGGTGCTCGAACATGGCGCCGGTGCGCAGGTTGCGAAGCTTGGCCTGGATGAATGCGCGCAGGTTTCCGGGGGTTCGATGCTCAACGCTGAAGACGGTGTGCAGCTCGTTATTGTGCTTGATGATCATGCCCGGACGCATCTGAGTGGCGGGAATCGCCATAAAAGAAAAACTCCTTCATCTCTTGCTGGAATGGGCGTGAACCCGGGTTCCTGCTTCGTTACACTGGACGCCGCCGCGTGTGCGGTCCCGGCCAGCCGGGACCGCATGGAGTTCGCCCGCGCCACCAGTACCAACAGGACCCCGGGGATCGCCTCAATAGTCGATTGTAGCTCCTGCCTGGAATTACCCCTATTGGCCGAAGATTTTGGAAAAGAAATGGCCGATGCGATGAAAGAAGCCGCCTTGTTTGGTGGGTGGGGTTGCGGGTGCGGAAGCGACCTCCGGTTGCGCAGCAGTAGACTTGGCGGCCGCTGGAGTTGCCGGGGCGGGAGCGGGAGGGGCGGGCGGCGCTGGAGCCGGATTTTCTCCGTTGTAGGTCAGCGGAACGGTCACCTGGGCATGCGTTTCTCCGGGAGGAACCACAGGCGCGGCGCGGGGAGCGGGAGGCGCAGCCAGCCCCTCGCTTTGTGCGATGGGGAAAGCCGTATCCGCGGGCGTAGAGGAAGGGCCGCCGACCGGCCGCCCCGGCGGTGCAGGGTTGGCTGTCGTCGCCCCTGTACTGGCGACGGAAATAACGGGAACCGCCGGGCAACCGCAAGGCTCCGGTTCGTGATCGACCACTTCGCCCAAGCTGCCGTGCTGGAAGTTGACGCGCTGATCTGGCAGCACCCGGTATGCTCCACCCTCGAGTTGGCTGGTGACCGTGATGTACGGCGCGTTGGCGCCGTGATTGTCCACACAGGTATCTCCCTTGGAATTAATCCGGATGCGCAAGTCAGCCTCTCCTGGGCCGGAAATGAGAATGCGCAGGTCGGGCGTGAGCAGCACATCGGAATACGTGCCCACTACGTAGTTTGCCTCGATGGCCCCGCGGTCCAACGCCATCATGAGCGCGCTACTCGCTGGGTCAGTGATGGAGCGGTCCTTCGACAGGTGCACACTGCTGGTGGAGCACAGTCGCAGCGATCCACCCCGCTCGAGCGTAATCTTCACCGCCTGATCTCCTGCGGTAATCTCGCTCCCATTGCCCAGCCGCGTCTCGCCATGAGAGATGTCCACCGCGCCGGAGACCTGCACTTCGGTGGCCGAGGTTCGGCCGATCGGCTGTTGGCCCGCGAGCGGCCGGGCGCCGGCGAGGAGAAAGCCGAGCAAACAGCCGATTAGGAGCATCCGGCCTGGCGCGAGTGGCTTTAGCTTTTCGACCAGCATTGTTAGAGATTGAGGAAATTGCGGATCAGGCTCTTGCCGTCTGTGGTGAGCACGCTCTCGGGGTGAAACTGGACGCCCTCGATGGGAAATTGGCGATGCCGCAAACCCATGATGGTCCCATTGCCGTGGCCGTTCTGCACGCGCGCGGTAACTTCAAGTTCTTCCGGCAGATCTTCGTCAGCAACGATCAGAGAGTGATAGCGCGTGCAGGTCATGGGGCTGGGAAGGCCGGCGAAGAGATTGCGGCCGTCGTGCTCCACGGGGCTGGTTTTGCCATGCATCAGCTGCGGTGCGCGCACTACATTTGCGCCGAAGGCGGCTCCGATTGCCTGGTGGCCCAGGCAAACGCCTAGTATCGGCACTTTGCCGGCAAAGTGTTGAATGAGGGGAATGCTGATGCCGGCTTCCTGCGGGGTGCAAGGTCCGGGAGAAAGGAGGATGCGCTCCGGCTCGAGATCCTCTATCTGCTCCACGGTCAATTCGTCGTTCCGGCGGATGATCATCTCGGCCCCTAGCTCCCCCATGTACTGCACCAGGTTGTAGGTGAACGAGTCGTAGTTGTCGAGAACGAAGACCATAGGCGCCACTGAATCCAGTGTAGAGCACTCAGCGCGACCGAATTTGCAGGATGGGTGACTTTTCCGTTAGGTACGACTCATGTGCTTTGGATCAGGGCATGACTTTACATGTTGCCGAGAAGCTCACGCTTTGTATCAGGGCACGACTTTAGTCGGGCCGTAGCCAACCCCATAGATGAGGGCTTCAGCCCCTGGGCCTTTTCTTTGCGGCGCGGACAAGCATTTCGCATGGGATGCGCCGTCAGCAGGGGCTAAAGCCCAATTTTCTTTAGTCCTTTACGGCCCGACTAAAAGTCGTGCCCTGATACAAAGCATCGGAGCGTAACTACCCGAAAAGGTGCTTATTCCCCAGGTTTCAATGCCGGCTCATTTGCGGTTTGTGGCCACGGCCCGCGCTCTTTCCACTGCTCGGACCACGGCTTTCGCCTTGTTTACTGACTCTTCATACTCTTCTTCGGGCACCGAATCGGCTACGATGCCGCCGCCGGCTTGGATGTAGCCCTGCTCTCCTTTAAGGAGCATGCTGCGGATGGCTATGCAGGAGTCGAAATTTCCTGAGAAGTCAGCGTAGAAGACGCTGCCGCCGTAAATGCCGCGCCGCGTCGGCTCTAATTCTTCGATGATCTCCATTGCACGAATCTTGGGCGCCCCACTAAGGGTGCCGGCCGGGAAACAGGCGCAAAAGGCATCCACCGCGGAGAGGCCCTTTTTCAGTTGCCCCTCAAGCGCGCTGACCAGGTGCATCACGTGGGAGTAACGCTCCACATGCATCAGGCTCTTGACCCGGACGGTGCCGAACTCGCATACCCGGCCGATATCGTTGCGTCCCAGATCAACCAGCATTACGTGCTCAGCCCGTTCCTTCTCATTGGCCAGCAACTCCTGCTCGATGCGGAGATCTTCTTCTTCGTTGGCGGAACGGGGGCGGGTGCCGGCGATGGGACGGTACTCGACGTGGCGCTGCTGCACGCGCACCAGTAATTCAGGAGACGAGCCCACCAGGCAGGTGGGCGACTTGTCCGGCTTGCTCTTATTTTCTAAACCGAAGCGCAGGAAATATAGGTACGGAGAAGGATTGACGATGCGCAGCGCGCGGTAGATGGAGAAGGGATCGACACCCGGCTTCAGTTCAAAACGCTGCGAAAGCACGGCCTGAAAGATATCGCCGGCCGCGATGTACTCCTTGATCCTGGCGACAGAGGCCAGAAAATCCTTTTTGAGGGTGTGACTGGTCACCGACAGCTTGCCCTTGGGCGGAGTGCGCCGGCTCTTGGGGAGGGGCCGGGCCAGACGCTTTTCCAGGCGGCCCAACCGCTGCTTTGCGTCCGCGTACGCGGCTGCAGGCTTCTGGCGGGAAAGGTCCGCGGTCACAATGAGCTGGATCTGCTTGCGCACATGGTCGAACGCCAAAACCTCATCGAAGAACATCAGACAGGCATCGGGGACGCCCAGGTCATCCTCCGCCAGCTGGGGCAAACGTTCGATCTGGCGTACTACGTCATAGGCAAAGAACCCGACCGCACCCGAGGTAAACGGCGGCAGCCCGGCAATATGCGCCGGCTTCTGCCCGGCCAGCAAGTCCTTCAGCAGCGCGAAGACATCTCCCTGCAGGGACCGGATCTTGCCTCGCTCGCGGATGGAAATCGAACTCCCGCGGGACAGGATGGTGCGATAGGGCCGGATGCCGATAAAGGTATAGCGACCAACCTTTTCCCCGCCTTCCACGGATTCGAGGAGAAAGGATTGAGGCTCATCGGAGGCGACGCGCAAGAAGGCGGATACCGGGGTTTCGAGGTCGGCCGTAAGCGTGCGGTAGACCGGGACCAGGCTATGGGTGGCGGCCAGTTGGAGGAATTCCGCACGCGAGGGTGAAATGGTAATGTCTGCCGGCATTCTTGCTCATACTAAATGGCCATAGCCGCGAGCACCTCAAGAGTAGAGGATTTCTCCTGAACATGGGGGGGCGCAAGCAAAGCATCTCAAGCATTTGAGCGCTGGTAGGCGGCTTGCCCGAGCCTCTTTGGGACGCCTATACTCGATAGGTTTGGGGTAGTGCGAGAAACAGGTCCCGGCCAAGTGGGCGCGAAACGCGCGTAGGGCTCGCCGGGGAAAATCTTGCTGAATCCGACGCTCGATTTCACCCCGTCGATGTGCCTGCGCCGTCCCGCCCGGGCGCGAACGGCTCAACCGCGGTGGGACACGGAGGACTGCCAAATGCAGTCCATGTTTGGAGATTGGTTATGCAAACAGTATCGCTCGAGCAGGAGATTAATCCCTGGGAAGCCCAGGCTGCCCGATTTGACTTTGCCGCACGAAGACTGAACCTGGACGAGGGCCTGTGGAAGGTACTGCGCTACCCTGCACGCGAGGTGATCGTGCACATCCCGGTCATGATGGACAACGGAAGCATTGACGTATTCACCGGCTTCCGGGTGCAACACTCGATTGCCCGTGGACCGGGCAAGGGCGGAATCCGTTATTCCCCCGACGTAACTCTGGATGAGGTGCGTGCGCTGGCCAGCTGGATGACCTGGAAGTGTGCTGTGGTCAACATTCCATTTGGTGGCGCCAAGGGGGGCGTGATCTGCGACCCCAAGAAGATGTCCATCGGCGAACTGGAACGCATGACCCGCCGTTACACCTCAGAGCTGATTGAGTTTATCGGGCCGGAAAAAGACGTTCCCGCCCCGGACATCAACACCAACGAGCAGACCATGGCGTGGATCATGGACACCTACTCCATGCATATGCGGCAGACGGTGACCGCAGTGGTTACGGGAAAGCCGCTCAACATCGGCGGTTCGCGGGGACGGCGCGAAGCTACCGGACGCGGCATCGCCGTGGTCTGTGACGAGGCCCTGCGTTATTTGAATATGCAGCGCGAAGGCTGCCGGGTGATCATTCAGGGCTTCGGCAACGTGGGCTCGAACGCGGCCAAGCTGATGATGGAGAGGGGTTACAAGATCATTGGTATCGCCGAGTACGACGGCGGTCTTTATAACGCCAACGGCATCGACATCCACTTGTTGCTCGAGTATCGCCAGCGCAACGGCACAGTCTTGGGCTTCAAGGGTGCGGAAGCCGTGGATACCTCCGGACTGCTGACCTCCGATTGCGAGATCCTCATCCCCGCCGCTACGGAAAACGTCATCACCAGCCGCAATGCGGATCGCATCAAGGCGCGCATCGTTTGCGAAGGCGCAAATGGCCCAACCACTGCCGTTGCCGACGAGATCCTGGCCGACAAGAAGATCTTCATCATTCCTGACATTCTGGCCAATGCCGGCGGAGTTACCGCTTCCTACTTCGAGTGGGTGCAGGACCGCCAGGGCTATTTCTGGAAAGAAGCCGTGGTGAACGAGCAGCTGGAAAGCATCCTGGCGGAGAGCTTCGGCGATGTCGTTCGCTATGCAGAAGCCCACGCGGTGAACAATCGGATTGCCGCCTATATGCTGGCCATCGACCGGGTGGCCTTCACCATTAAGCAGCGGGGCATTTACGCCTGAGTTCCTGGCCAACGGGGCTCCAGGCTCAGGGGCCCCATTGGCAGTACGAAAGTAACAGGCTCGGACTGGTGCATAATGATGAGGAGGGCAAACGGGCCTTCCCTCCACCAGCCGAGTCTATCGTGAACCTGCCAAACTCCATCACGATGAGCCGCATCTGTTGCATTCCCTTGCTCATCTGGATGCTCTCCAGTTTCTATCCTTTTCGTAGCGTTCACGGTGAGCAGGAGATTGCTGCGTCCTTGCTATTTATCCTGGCCTCCATCACCGATGGGGTGGACGGATATTTGGCGCGCAAGCGCGGCCAGATTACGACCATGGGCATGCTGCTCGATCCGTTGGCCGACAAGCTGATGATCACGGCAGCCTATGTTTGCCTGGTGCAGTTCAACCCTCACCTCATGAAGGCCTGGGTGGCGGTATTGGTCATAGGCCGTGAGTTTCTAGTCAGTGGCCTGCGTTCGATTGCCAGCTCAGAAGGCTTCACGATTGAGGCCAGCGATCTGGCGAAGCTCAAGACGGTGATCCAGATTGTCTCGGTGGTCGCAGTCATCCTGG
This sequence comes from uncultured Acidobacteriaceae bacterium, assembly GCA_963824325.1. Lineage (GTDB taxonomy): Bacteria > Acidobacteriota > Terriglobia > Terriglobales > Acidobacteriaceae > PALSA-350. Next base: position 165,171 of record CAWGPA010000009.1, read on the forward strand.
CGCACGGCTGGTATGCCTGGCATTTTGGCTGGTTTATTTTGCCGGTCGAGTGGATCGCCATCGCAGCAATCTATTTCATGGTGCTGGTATCGATCATTTCCGCAGTGGATTATTTCGTCGCCTTTTGGCGCAAGATCGATCATGCCTCCGCCGACCGGCGTTCCCAGGCCAGCTTCGTACTCAGCCGCAGAAAAAATATTCCCGCTGCAAACAAGGTCAGTTAAGCAGCCTGGTTTTCTGGGTCTGGCAGAATTCTGGAGGATGCCCAAGACTACGTTCAGTCCCGCAGGGACGGCTGAGTGTAGCCCAGGACGTAGTCCTGGGTTAACGATAAGAGCAGAAATAGTCCCGCCAGGGACGGCTGAAAATATCCCAGGACATTCGTCCTGGGTACGCTCGGATGAGAGGACGAGTCGCGGCAGAAACCATATCTCATAGTCACAAAACATTTGCGTGCTGTGCGGGTACACCCAGGACTCACGTCCTGGGGCATTCTCAGCCGTCCCTGGCGGGACTGAGTGGCAGCGAAGTTCTCACGCAGACAACCGCTGCGTCTTCACGCTTCGCCCGCACCCTCTCGTGGTTCCAGCGCAAAAGCAAAAGACCCCGGCCAAATAGCCGGGGTCTCTGCTTTCCAAATAACAATCGTCTTATGCAGGTACCGCATGTACATGCACCGGACGAGTCAGCCGCTGCACGAAGTGATAGGGAGGCCAGGGTCCGGAGAGTTGCATATGGCAATCCTTCAGCTGCTGGCTGGCGCTTGAATACTTGTTCTGATAGCGCTCGATACACTTGTGATCGATCAGGTGAGCGATGTCGAGCAGCATCTTGCCGGAATCCATCCTGCGGCAACTGATCTCTTCATCGAGCGGGCTGAACATACGGTGCATCTGCACCGAAACTGCCCGCGCCTTGGTCTGTCGTTCGCGTTGCCGAGTAGCGCTCTCCCGCAGGCTCGACAGGTACTCTTTGCCTACCCTGTCCATGGGAACTGGAGTGCCTTGTTCGCGACAGCAGTCATCCAAAAGCACCTTAAGGTGCATCTCGGCCTTGCCGCGCAAACGGTCGACATTGGCAAGAAACTGCCGTTGATTAGAGCGAATCGATTTCCTCAGGGCCTCGTCGTCCGCAAACACCGTACCAAAGCGGAAAGGAAGAACTGTGGATAGTTTGAAACAGTCGCTGATCACACGTGCGTGTTCGACGGCTGCCTTTTGGTCTAAATTTTCTGAGGGATGGTGTTCACTGACGATGACTGCTAAGTCGCTGGCTGGATAGAGGAAGATCTGATTTCCTGAGATTCCCATCACCGATTCCATTGGAATGGGTTTTCGGTGGCGGCTGAGTTCAGGAAACGCCTGCTTTTCACTAATACAATAGGCATACCATGCCATAGAGAGTCACTCCACACACGCTGACGAGTAAAAGTCGCCAGCTTTTCTTTGCTATCGTGAGGCCTGGAACGACTTCGTAGGGGAGATCTGGCACGTCCAAGAAGAGGACTGCACCGAACTATCGCGTATCCTAGTCCCGCGTTAGAACAACTGGCAACAGGAAGGCGTAAAGGTTCCGCCGGAAATTAGCCTTGTCGCGAAGTCGGATTTGTGTGGCGGTAAATATTGTTCACTCCGTAAACAACAGAGTAAAAATTGCAACAGGGCTGAGGAAAAAGCCCTTGGTACTCTGCGGCGCACTCAGGCGCGGCTAAACACGTGCCCTTCGTTGAGAGTGTTTCTCCGCAACCTGTGAAGTCATCCCCTGATACAAAACATGAGTTGTCCGCTGCCTGTATAGCGAACTGAGTGGACTACGAATGGATCACCAGAAAGGTCAGCAGCCCTACGGAAACCAGCAGAAGCACGACTATCAGGATCGCCATAGCAAATAACCAGCTACGGAGCGATCGGATCTCGGAGGATAGCCTGCGGCTCTCCTCCATGTCGTTCTCTTGAACGACGCGCAGACGGGCCATCTGCTGCTCGATCCGTTCCAGTTGGAGCGCCTGATTCCTGGCCTGCACCTCTAAATCCCGGCTGCCGTTGCGCATCTCGGCAATGCCCTTGGAAAGCTCGGTATTGTCCGCGGATCCCTTAAGTAGGCCTCGGTCGAGCAGGGGCACGATCCGGACCAGGTAGGGCACAAGTACACGCAATTGAAGTAAAAGTTCCCACATAGAGCGGTGTGAGCCTTTCTCCGCTTTTTCCAGCGAAAGTGGGGGTGGGGTGGGTTCAGCGACGGGATCGTCAGGCGTGCTTTTTTTCGTCATGGAGGATAGGGGCAATGGTTTGCGGCAATGCCTTCGCTCATGGTACGCAGTTGCCCAAAACTTGCCTAGAGAGCCGGATATTCCATTTTCGGGAATCAAGCGAGTAATTTCTATGAAAAAAAGTGTTGACCCCCCGTTTCGATCGAGTTAACTTCTACATGGCTTGATGAGAACGCGCCTTTCGGGCATGAATCAGAGCTACCTGGCACGTTCCTGCGGTTATCCAGCTTCAGTGAAGTGCATCGAGCGCCCGAAAAACAGAACTCTTTAGGCACAGAGGTCACAGCAGCGCGACATGCACATAGTTGTGAGCATGCGCAACCTGAGACGGGGGCCACGGCTTTGAAAAGCGCCTCTGCATATAGGTTCCGCGCGAGGGAAATTCCGCCGGAAGCGCCCGTTTTTGGGGCCAGGGGAACACTCCAGTAACCCGGTTGGACAACAAGAACCCAGACGAAAAAATTGTTCCCGCAAGAGAGCATTCGCGTCTAACAAACAGAGAAAATCGACCGACGCCGCGCGAGGCAAATTCTTTGCCGTCTTAAATGCGCACATGGACGGTCAAAGGATGAAGGAGAATAGAGATGCGCTCTGATCTTATCTTTGGGGCACTTGCCCACGTTACGAATCGCTATACACTGTGTCAGCTGGCCTCAAAGGCCACGCGTAAGCTGCACAAGCCCAATACCCGTCTTCAGGACACTACCAATGAGGTTCTAGTGCGCTTCCATCATGAGAGCCCGGCGGCATCGTCCGCCGTTACACCGGAAGCAACCCAGCTCCAGCAGCGCCGCGCAGCTTAAGCGCGGCCCTGTTCTGGGCCTTCGCCACCCCTTCCCCAGAGATTCGAACCCGCTTAACGCCAGCAAGATTCCTGCCCGGTAAACCCCTCCACAACTTCCCCCCGTAGGTGAAAATGACCATTTCCGAGTTGAAAGAAAAAAATATAACGGAGCTCAGCCGTATTGCCCGCACCCTGGAAATCCCGGGCGCCAGCGGCCTCCGCAAACAGGATCTTATCTTTAAGATTCTTCAGGCCCAGAGTGAAAAAGAAGGCCACATTTTTGCCGAAGGGGTGCTGGAAATACTTCCCGACGGGTACGGCTTTCTTCGTTCCCCTGATTACAATTACCTCCCCGGCCCCGACGACATCTACGTCTCCCCCTCGCAAATCCGGAAATTTGACCTCAAAACCGGTGACACCATTAGTGGCAATGTGCGCCCTCCCCACGAAGGGGAGAAATATTTTGCCCTGGTCAAAATCGAGGCTATCAACTTTGAGTCGCCCGAAGAGACCCGGAACAAGATCCTTTTTGACAATCTGACTCCTCTTTATCCCCAGGAGAGGGTCAAGATGGAGACGGTTCACGAAAATACCAGCGGGCGGGTCATGGATCTGCTGACCCCGGTGGGTAAAGGTCAGCGTGGGCTGATCGTCGCTCCCCCGCGTACCGGCAAAACGATGCTTTTGCAGTCGATTGCCAACTCCGTGACTACCAACCATCCAGAGGTTGCCCTGATCGTTCTGCTGATTGACGAGCGCCCTGAGGAAGTAACCGATATGCAGCGGTCGGTTAAGGGAGAAGTCATCAGTTCTACCTTTGACGAGCCTGCAGCGCGCCACGTGCAGGTCGCCGAGATGGTTATCGAAAAGGCCAAGCGCCTGGTTGAGCACAAGCGCGATGTGGTGATTCTTCTGGATTCCATTACCCGCTTGGCGCGCGCCTACAACACCATCGTTCCGCCTTCGGGCAAGGTGCTTTCAGGCGGCGTCGACTCCAATGCCTTGCAACGCCCGAAGCGGTTCTTCGGGGCCGCGCGCAACATTGAAGAGGGCGGTTCTCTTACCATCATCGCCACAGCCCTGGTGGACACGGGCTCGCGTATGGATGAAGTCATCTTCGAAGAGTTCAAAGGCACGGGCAATATGGAAGTCATCCTGGACCGCAAGCTGGTCGACAAGCGGGTCTTTCCCGCCATCGATATCCAGCGTTCCGGTACGCGTAAGGAAGAATTGCTTATCCCCAAGGAAGATCTGCAACGTATTTGGGTCCTGCGCAAGGTCCTCAATCCGCTATCGCCGGTCGAAGCCATGGAGTTGCTGGTTGACCGTCTGGGCAAAACCCGCAATAACGCCGAATTTCTGCTCAAGATGAATTCCCTGTAGGCTTCCCTCCGAAAAGCCAGAAAAGCAAAGCCCAGGGGCTAAAGCCCGTCATATTCCTAATCGTTTACGGCCCGACTAAAGTCGTGCCCTGATACAAAACATGAGGTTTTCTACAGACTCCAAAGTTGCGTCCTGATAAAAGACAGGAGCTTTCCCGCAGGCTCCAAAGTTGCGCCCTGATACAAGACAGAAGTCTTTCTAGAGCCTGTAAACCGCACCTACCCAACCATGGCGATCAGCGGTTCCCCCTGCCCGTATGCGGGATTCTGCCCAGAGTTGTAAGCTGTTAGACACACAGGGGGAATCGCATGGGAACAGAGTCCCAGCACCGCCGCAATGCGGTCGCAGCGCTCGGTGGCGGCATGTTCCTGCTGTTGCTCGCGCTGGCCGCGCTGAATGCCTTCAATCCCCTTCCACCTTTTCTGCGTCCCCACGGGACCGGCCAGATCCTCCTGTTCACCGCGCTTTCGGTGTTCGCGTTTTTGTTGCTGCTCACCTTGCTCATCCTGCTCTTCCGCAACATTGTGAAGCTGCTGGCCGATCAGCGCAGCCGGGTGCTGGGGTCGAGAATTCGCAGCCGCATGTTGGTGGGCGCCCTGCTGCTCTCGTTCGCGCCCGCCGTGTTCATGTTCCTGTTCAGCTTTGGGTTGCTTAATCGGGCCATGGAGCGCTGGTTCTCGCAGCCCTCCTCGCAAATGCGCCAGGATTCCACCCTGGTAGCCATGGAGCTCTCTCAGTACGCCGCCGCCAACGCCAGGGCGGAGGCTGAATCGCTGGCCAGTTCCCCGGGCCTGACTCACTCCCTGGAAAACGAGAATACGCCAGCCCTGATGCGGGAGATCGCAACCCACCGCATCACCCTTGAAGGCGGATTTGCAGTTGTCTTCCGCAACGGCGATGTTGTGGGGCAATATCAGTTGCCCCGCGATGATGGCAAGGCGATCGTTCGATCCTGGATGGATGAGAGCGAAAGCGATGTTGCCCAGGGACACGAGCCATTAGCGACGACCGTTTTGCATGCCGCCCAACGCAGCGATGTGCCCATGTTGGTGACCGCAAAAAATGAATATGTGATGGGGGCAGCAAGCACGGTGGAGGGGTGCATCGTGGTCGCCGGCCTACCTCTTCCGGCGGGGCTGAGCGCGACTGTGCAGGATATTCGCTCCGGCGCCCGGGACTACCAGGCCCTCTATCGCGCGCGCAAGACGATCCGCAGCACCTACCTGCTTCTGATGTTCCTGTTGACGACGTTGGTCTTCTTCGCCAGCAGCTGGCTGGCGCTCTTTCTTTCCAAGCAGGTGACACGGCCGGTGGAGGCTCTGGCGGATGCCATGGATGCCGTGGCCGCCGGCCATTATGCTCACCGGGTCAGGGTGGCGGCGACGGAAGAGCTGGGAGAACTGGTGCGGTCATTCAATCGCATGGCGGAGGATCTGGAAGAAAGCCGCGCCCTGGCGGAGACCTCCACGACCCAGCTTTCGGCCGCCAACCGGGCGCTCGAGGAGCGCCGCAGTGAGTTGGAGACGGTCCTGGAGACCATCCCCAGCGCGGTGGTCACGCTCGACCCCCAGATGTGCGTCTTGCAGGCCAATCGCGCCTCGCGGAACTTGCTCAGCCCACGCGAGCATCACGACCTTGCCGGCAAGCCGCTGGAGTCGATTTTGCCGCGGGAGATCGCCGATGAGTTGATTGTGCTCTTGCGGCGCAGCAAACGCATGGGCGTGGCGGCCACGGAAATCGAGTTGCCGGGCCCGCGCGGCGCCCTGAACGTGACCGCCACCATCGCCCGGCTGGAGCTGGGCAAGGATCGCGAGGGATGCATCCTGGTGCTGGAAGACGTCACCGACTTCCTGCACGCCCAGCGTCAGGTCGCATGGAAGGAAGTAGCCCAACGGGTGGCCCACGAAATAAAAAATCCATTGACGCCGATTGCGCTTTCCGCAGAGCGCATCCGCAAGCATGTCGATCGGCCGTTGCCGGAATCCGACACGGTGATTCGCAAGTGCAGCGAAGTGATCCTGGGATCCGTTCAAACCATGCGCAGGCTGGTCGATCAATTTGCCTCGTTGGCGCAGTTCCCTACCTCGCGGCCCAAGGTCTGCGACCTCAATTCGATCGTAGAAAGCGCCCTGGCCCTGTTTGCGGGAAGGCTGCATCACATTCGCATTGTGCAGCGGCTGGGCATTGGCATTCCCCCGGTGCTGGCGGATCCGGAGGCGTTGAAGCGCGCCTTGGCCAATCTCATCGACAACGCGGCGGAAGCAATGCAAAGCAGCCTGCTGCGTGAATTGACCATCGAAACCGGGCTGATCGAGGGGCACACCACAGCCGAGATCGTGGTCGCTGATACAGGTCATGGCCTGAACGACGAAATGCGCGAGCGTCTTTTCCTCCCCTACTTCTCGACCAAGCAGCGCGGCACCGGCCTGGGATTGGCGATCGCCTCAAAAATTATTCAGGAACATAGTGGGGCCATTCGCGCGGAACAGAACAGCCCTACCGGTGCGCGATTCATCATCGAACTGCCGCTGGCCGATGCCAAGAGCGCGCATGAAGCAGCTCTGGTAGGGGTTAACGGCAGGGCGCACGCATGAACCATATCCTCATCGTCGACGACGAAGCGGAGATCCGCGAATCCCTGGGCGAAATCCTCAAGGAAGATGGGTACGCGGTCACCAGCACGGCCAGTGCTTCCGAGGCTATGGTGCTGCTGCGGGACGCGTCCTATGACGTGTTGCTGCTCGATATCTGGCTACCCGACCGGGACGGCCTGGAAGTGCTGACCGAGATCCGTTCGCTGGAGATTGAAAGCCTGCCCGAAGTGATCATCATTTCCGGTCACGGCACCATCGAAACCGCGGTCCGCGCGACCAAGCTGGGCGCATTCGACTTTCTGGAGAAGCCGCTCTCCATCGATCGCACTCTGATTCTCCTAAAGAATGCGGTGGAAGCGCGGCGGCTGCGCAGCGAGAACCAGGAGTTCAAGCGCCAGCTGCTCATGCACGTGCCCATTACCGGCGAGAGCGTCTCCATCAAGGCTCTGCGCCAGCAGATCAGGCTGATGGCGCCCACCAATGGGCGGGTGCTCATCTATGGCGAATCCGGCTCTGGAAAGGAACTGATCGCTCGCGCCATCCACAGCGAGAGCCTGCGCAGCGACCGGGTATTTGTGGAGCTGAACTGTGCCGCCATTCCGGAGGATTACATCGAAAGCGAAATCTTCGGCTATCGCCATAGCGCAATTCCCAATGGTCCGGTTGAAAAGCGCGGCACTTTTGAACGAGCTGATAACGGCACACTCTTTCTTGATGAAGTGGGCGACATGAGCCTGAAGATGCAGGCCAAGGTTTTGCGCGCGCTGGATGAGCAGCGATTTACCCCGGTTGGCGCCACGCAGGCTATTCAGGTCGATGTCCGGGTGATTGCGGCCACCAACAAGGACCTTGAAGAGGAGATTGCCAAGGGAAACTTCCGCGAAGATTTTTTCTACCGCTTGAATGTCATTCCTTTTTATGTGCCGCCTTTGCGCGACCGGAAAGAGGATATTCCGCTACTGGTGCGCGAGTTTCTGCTGGAGTTTGGGCGCCAGTATGGCCGTCCGCGGATTGAGATGAGTGATGAGGCGGTTGCGGTGCTGAAGCAATACCATTGGCCGGGCAATGTGCGAGAACTGCGAAACGTGATCGAGCGGGTGATGATCCTGAACCCGCTAACGGTACGCATCGAACGCAAGCACTTGCCTATGCTGGTCTTCCGCGGGAACAGCCGCAAGGGAGAGGAATTCAGCACCCTGCACCAGGCCCGCGAGGCTTACGAACGGGATTACATTTTGAAGAAGATCGATGAGTGCCATGGGAATGTGAGCCGCGCTGCGGAAGCTTTGGGATTGGAACGCAGTCACCTGTACCGGAAGATGAAGAGCCTGGGCATCAGCGTCCGCGAGTAGCTGTAGGAATTTTTCCGTGCCGACAGACGATGGGTGGGCCCATATCTCGCTCGTTTTTCGCGAGATGTGGGATTCCACTGCGCTATCCGGTCAAATCTTTCCGTTCAAGAACTTTCAATCAAGACTCGTGGAATCCCACATCTCGCGAAAAACGAGCGAGATATGGGGCACCCGACTTTCGTCGTCAGTACGGAGTTATCAAGGCAATGGTGGGGCTTCGCCCTTCTTTTTCGGCCCAGGTACGCTACGGCGAACCTGGGGCACCCGTCCGGTTTCCCGCAGCGTTTCTGTTGGAGAAGGGTTGGCTTGCGCCAGGTCTTCGAGTTGTTTGCGCCAATCTAAAGAGTCGACAAAGTACCTCGACTCACGCCAATTCTCTTCTACGATCACGTGCAGCTCAAGATAGACCCTCGTGCCCAGCAGCGACTCTATCTCCTTGCGTGCAGCCGCACCTATGCTCTTGAGTTTGCTGCCGCCTTTGCCGATCAGGATCGCCTTTTGCCCCGCGCGTTCACAATAGATCACCGCAGCAATGCGCGTCAGAGGCAACTTTGGACCTTTGACTGGCTCAGGTTCTTCGAAACGCTCCACCACCACCGCGGAAGCATAGGGAACTTCCTCCCCGGTCTCGAGCAGTATGCGCTCGCGGATGAGCTCAGCAACGAGGAAGCGCTCGGGCTGGTCGGTGAATTGATCTTTGGGGAAGTACCGTTGACCTTGAGGCAGGTACTCGACCAGCTTCGCCAACAGGACATCCAAGCCATCTTTTTTGCGCGCGGAGATAGGAATCACTTCCTTGAACGGATACAAGGCAGTGAATCGCTCGATAAGCGGCAGAAGCTTGGAGCGCAATACAAGGTCGATCTTGTTGATCACGAGAAAAACCGGGCAGTCGAGCTTTTGGATAAGTTGCATGACAAACGCGTCTTCAACGCTTTCGCGTTCCGCACGGCGCGACGGTTTCTTACCGGCTTCGGGTACTTCACTGTGGCGGGACGCGTCGACCATCAGGATGACGATGTCCCGGCTCTCCAGTGCCTCATACACTTCCTGCATCATGCGCCGGTCGAGCTGAGAGCCGGGCCGGTGGACGCCGGGGGTGTCAACAAAAACGATCTGTGCCGCACTCTTGCCCTTGCGCGCAGGCACTTCTACGATTCCTTGAATTCGGTTTCGTGTGGTCTGCGGCTTATCGGTAACAATCGCGATTTTCTCGCCGATGAACGCGTTCAGCAGCGTCGACTTGCCTGCATTGGGACGGCCGAGGATGGAAACGAAACCAGATCGCACACCTTAGTGTAGACCCCTCTCCCGGTCGTCGCTCTCGATGGCCGATACACGCACCCGTTCAATCCGGCGGTCGGTCGATGCCACCACTTCAAAGCGTAGGGAGTCGGCAACGATCACTTCGCCTGGCAGAGGGATCCGTCCGGCAATCTCGCTTACCAGGCCTGCGACTGTAGCTGCCTGATATTCCTGCGCGACCTGATAACCGCCACTGAGCAGGTCTTCAAGCCGAGCCACCTCAAGGTTGCCGGGAACCAGCCACGTACCGCCAGCCTCGTGCAGCGGCACATCCTGTTCACTGTCGTATTCGTGCTCATCGCTGATGCGGCCGACGATCTCCTCCAGCAGATCTTCGATGGTGACCAGGCCAGCCACCCCGCCGTACTCGTCAATCACTACGCGCATGTGCTGTTTCTCACGCTGCATTTCGCGCAGAAGTTCATTTACCCGCTTGGTTTCGGGAACAAGGGCGGCAGGCCGCTGAATACTGGCCACCGTCTGCGTGCTGGCGGCGGCATCGGCGATATGAAGCAGATCGTGGGCGAAGGCAATCCCGGTCACGTGATCGAGCGATCCGCGAAAGACCGGGACACGCGAATACGGATGCTGCTTCAACCCGGAGATGAAGTCTTCCAGGGTCATGTCGCCGGGAACAGCAAAGACGTGGGGGCGCGGGGTCATGACTTCCCGTACCACCTTGTCGCCAAATTCAACCGCTGAGCGCACCAGGTCGCGATCGCCCTCCTCGATGATTCCCTCTTCCTCGCCCGCTTCGATCAGCGCTTCCACCGCCGCCTCGCTTGGATCATCCTCGGTGTTGCCGGGAAGGGGTTCCGCCAGCGCTGCGATGGAAAGCAGAAATGCCAGCAACAGGGTCACCGGCAAAACGAGGTATAAGAGCACACGGATGAGGGGCGTCAGGCGCACCACCCAAAGGCCCGTGGTGCGGGTGAAAAAAACAAAGGGCAGGAATTGATTGAAGAGCACGATGACCAGGACCGCGCCCAGCACCGCCTGCGCCGCCTCGGCCAGGCTGGGACGAACCCCCCCGTTCCCGGCAAAGAGCAGCACACCAAAGAAGAGAGCCAGCGAGGCCAGGGTGAACTGGGCCAGTACGGCCGCGGAAAGGGCGATCCGCTCACGGCTGAGACCTAACTTGGGCTCAACCTTCAGCTCCCAAACATCGATGTTCTCCTGGAACTCGCCGGAAAGAAACTTGCCCGTCTCCGCGTACAGCCGGGCGACGTACGAGGAGATGGTCAGGATGAAGAGCAGGAGGGCGATCGCCAGTCCAGAGAGGAGGCTCATGGCTTGCCGCCCCTTGGCACCCGCCGTCGGCTTGCGGGCCGTCGGCGCTCTTTTAAGGTGCGCTCGACCAGGCCGGCAGGCAAGGCGAATCGCTTGCGCAGCAGGCTTTCGCGGCGCTGCATCTGCCCTTGGTCGCGCTCATGATCGTATCCGGCCAAATGCAGTAGACCGTGCAAGATCAATATCTTAACTTCCATCTGTAATGTGTGCCCATGGTCCGCCGCCTGGATGGCTGCGGTGTCTAGAGAGATGGCCAGGTCACCGCCCTGACCGCAGTTCGCGGCCTCTGGTAATGCCGGGAACGAGAGCACATCGGTAGGCTTGTCCAGGCCCCGGAACTGAAGATTCATCGCGCGTAGTTGTTCATCTCCGGTCAGAAGGACGGAGAAATCACCGGCCAGACCAAGTGCTTCTGTAGCTTTGACCAGGAACTGGTTTAGGTCACGCTTACCGAGAGCAGAGGCTGCCGGCAGCTTCTTCGCTCGGGCAGCTTCGATAACGATCATCTTGCCATGAGACTACGTTGCCGCGCGGCTTTCAGGAGAAATATCAGGCATCTGGCCGGCTATTTTCCCAAAAGCCGAGAAGCCTACTGCGGTTTGGGCGCCGATTTGGCTGGAGCGCTTTCTCGCAGATTGAGGGGCAGTTCCCTCTGCGCCCGGCCAAAGCTGTCGTACGCCCGGATGACCCGTTGTACGAGGTGATGACGAACCACATCGCCGTCTTCGAAATGGCAGAAACGGATGCCATCCACACCGCGCAGAATCTCAATGGCCTCGACCAGCCCACTCTTCTTGGGATTGGGCAAGTCGATTTGGGTTACATCGCCGGTGATGACGGCTTTGGAATTGCTGCCCAGGCGGGTGAGGAACATCTTCATCTGCTCGCTGGTCGTGTTCTGAGCCTCGTCCATGATGATGAAAGCGTCGTTGAGCGTTCGCCCACGCATGAACGCCAGCGGGGCGACCTCAATCACATTGCGCTCCAACATCTTGTCGACGCGATCCTGCTCCAGCAAATCATAGAGCGCATCGTAGAGCGGACGGAGATAGGGATCTACCTTCTCCTGCAGCGTTCCGGGCAGAAAGCCGAGGCGTTCGCCCGCTTCCACCGCGGGTCTTACCAGGATGATGCGGCTCACCTTCTTGGCCAGCAGCGCGGAAGCCGCCATGGCGACGGCCAGGTAGGTCTTGCCGGTGCCCGCCGGGCCTACGCCGAAGACCATATCGCACTCCTCGATGGCTTCGAAGTAGCGCCTCTGATTGATGGAACGGGGCTGAACCATGCGCTTGATGCCGGCCGAGCGTTGCTTGCCGCTCTCCACCAACCCGCGCAGGGTCACCGCCGGATCGGCGGTCACCAACTTGAGCATGCCATGCAACTCGCCGTTGCACAGCAGGGTGCCGTTGCGCCGCAAATGCTCATAATCGGCAAAAACCCGCTCAAAACGGGCGATCGCCTCCGGGGAGCCCTCCACATGGAGGGCATCGGAACGCAAATCGATGCGGACGTGCAGGTTTTGCTCGAGTAGTCTGAGGTTCTCATCGCGAGTCCCAAAGAGGGGCTCCAGGTTGGGCGTGATTTCCAGCGCTTTTTTCATCAAGCGGAGAAATGACCTCCTATCAGTTCCCTAGGGACTGACATCATTGGGGGGGTGGTTTCAGAACAAAATCGGTAGGAAGGCAGAGGCACAGGAAACTGCACATGCATCAGATGGTTAGCCGGGTTGGCGATAATCACCAGATATTTCCCGTGGATGGGCACAGAGTAGCGTTTGCCGGACATGGCGTCAACGCCTAATCCGTGAATTCTTTTGTATTGGATGCACCACGGTGCCGTCGGGACGCCTTCTACCCGGACAGGAGATTAGGCATTCGATTGACCGGGGGCGGCAAAGACCGTAAAATTGAGGTTTGCAGGCGCCTTGAAACTTCTCTGCTGCCTGCTCCCAGTTTCAAGAAAGCTAAGGGTTTACCATGGCAAATCATGTGTCGGCGCTGAAGCGCGCCCGTCAGACAGTCAAGCGCACCGCGGTTAACCGCGCCAATAAGAGTCACGTTCGCAGGTCACTGCGCGCCCTCCGCGAGGCCATTACCAAAGGCGATTCCCCAGCGGTAGCTGAACAGTATGGCAAGACCGTTTCCGCTCTCGACAAGAGCGTGCAAAAGGGTGTGCTGCACAAGAATACCGCCTCCCGCTACAAAGCCCGCTTGCATGCGCGCGTGAAGGCGCTCACCCACAAGGCTGCTTAAGAAATCACTTCTTCTGCGGCGGCGAAGCATCGGTTTTTTCTGCTGCCGCAGGGGAAGGCACATCGTAGATCTCGATCGCTCCCTCGCGCAGGACCGCCAGACGCTCCCCATCATCCGAGAGGGCGAAGTTCTGGCCCGCGGTCAGGATGGGCGACGCATTGGTCGCCATCAGCAGAGCACCCGTTGCCGAATCGAAGACCTGTACCACCTGCTCACGCACATCCTCGTCGTTGAGTGCGTCCAGCAGGTCGATGGGATGGGACACGTGCAGCATGCTCACGGCAAAGCGGTCCCCCTTTCGCGAATAAGCGAAGTTCGGCCACACCAGATGGCCGTCGCGATGGCCGTTCCATAGCTTCTTTCCATCCGTGGTCCATACGTCGAGAAAAGTATCCGACGACTTGGGGCCGCAACTCTCTATGACCAGGGCTTTCTGGTTCAGGAAATTCTCGTGGGGGGTACACGTAGATGCCACCCTGCCCAATACCGACGACTCGCCCTCAAAGGGAACGAAGCGGACCAGGAACTGGTCTTCGCCTTTATCTTTGGCTACGCCCACGTATCCGGTTGAGGTGATGGGCACATGGATGGGCGACTCTGTTCGTAGCGCAGCCAGTATCTCTCGTGAAGGTATATTCACCACCGTAATCTGGGTGTCCTCAGGTGGAGGCGGTTCTCCGAATTCCTGCGCCTGCGCCTCCAGCTTGCGGTGCTGCTCAGGAGTGTGCCGTTCGTATTGGTGCTCGATCACCAGGACGCGGCCATCGGGCGACACCTCCGTGGAGAGGACGGTAGTAGGAACTTCGATGTAGGAATGCAGCTTCAACGATGCGTCGGTGAGCGAGTAAGCATTCTTCTGGCGCACCAGAAACTTGCCGCCGCCAAGTGGCCACAAATACCTCCACCGGTCATGCATCCGCCATTCCGAGGAAGCCTGAACCGTCCCACCGGGCAGGCTGAGAACTACAGCCTGAATGATCTGGTCGTCTTCGAACCGGTCTGGATTTGGCTCGCGCCGCATCAGCCGGGGCAGATGGAAGGTGAACAACAGGTGATGGGCATCGATAAAGTCCAGGGAGCTGAACGCCCTCCCCGACAGCATGTAGAGCGACCCTGGTGGACGGTACCCCAGGGGTGCGACCGGGATGCGATCCTGAGGCCCCGCGGTGGGTGGATCCTTGCGATGGGATGACCCGGAGAGAGTAGCCCCGCCCAGCCAGAAGACCAGCACGATCACGGCGGGCGTAAGAAGATGTTTGGGCATTCGATACACGCTTGCTTTGAGTGTAGAAGAAATTCAGCAAGTCGCTTGGAAGCGGGCAAAGGCTCTTTGCGGCGCAAGAAAAGTGGCAGCGTATTGGTGGGGCGGTTAAGGCTCGTGGCCGCCCACATCCGCAAACAGATTTAGAGTTCCATCACGTATTGGCCGTATTGTGCTCCGGCCAAGGCAGAAGCCCGGGGACGCGGTTCGCTGGCTAGCTCCATCACCAGGCGCTCCAGGACCAGGCGCTTGTCGGGCGGGGAGGAGCGCAATTCGAGGTCAGCGTGCGCAATCAAGCGGAGCATTTGTGTGAGGTCCCGCCGTGAGCGGTATCGGCGGGCCTGGCGAATGAGGTCCTCTGCCGCAAAGGGAGGCATGCGGAAACCCTGCCATAACGCCTGCCAGATGGCGCGCGAGTCGCGCACGTTTTTCTCCAGGATAACGACCATCTGACGGAAGGTCCGCGCCAGCATGTAGAGATGCCCTATCGCTGAGTCCTCACCACCGTCGGAGGCATTCAGCAGGCCATGCAGCAGGGCGAGGGCTCGTGGTTTGTCGCGCGCGCTGATGGCGTCCGTCAGCTCGTAGAGGGAACGCTGCTTAGCCGCCAACACCATGGTCTCGACGTCTCCCAGCGTGATGCGCTTACGGTCAAACGCGTACAGCGTAAGCTTTTCCAGCTCACTCGAAATGAGCATCATATCCGCGCCCAGGGCATCGGCGAGCTCGCGCGCCGCGTCTGGATCGAACTTCATCCCACGGCTCTCGGCGGTCGCGATCAGCCAGCGCACCGCATCGGCTTCATCCACCCGGGCCAGCTCCACCAAGCCACAATCATCGCCCAACGTCTCGCGGATTCGCTCGTAGCGGTCTTTGTCCTGCAGATCCATTCGTCTCAGGTCAGCGGGAAGACGCAGGTGGTCCGCGACAAAGATGAGCACAGCCTGAGGATTGGGCGAGCGGAAGTAGTCTTTGAGCGCCGCGAACTCTTCTTTTTTCGCACCGCGGGTATAGAGGGTTTTCAGGTTTCTTACGAAGATGACTTGAAAGGGCGCCATCAGGGAAGGCGTGCGGGCCAGATCGAGCACATGAAAAATGCTGGTCTCGGCCAGATCGAGTTCGCTCAGCGAAAACTCACGAAGCGTGGGGTCGATGAGCGAGTCTATGACAGCGCGGCGGCAGCGTTCGTAGAGGAAGACCTCATCGCCGGCGAAGACGTAGCCGGCGCGCAACGGCGCTCTTGAGGCAGCAGCGGCCTTTACCTCCGCTACGAAGCGATCGGAAGAGGAGAAGCTGCGGAGCTTGCTGGGGTCATCCGTAGGCATGTTCTCCCCTTAACGAGATTTTTGCTAATACTGTGGTCCGTTGAAATTAGTCATGTGCGGCCATTCTTTGGCGGAATGGCCGCGTGGGGTTCGGTTTCCTGGTCTAGACCCTTAGCAAAAATGCTCTAGAAGGATTCCAGAATATCGCTCACCAGAGCTTGGGCAAAGTCCCGCGAGAGCCGTTGCACGGCGGGAGAATCTTCTTCGATAAAGCTGGCCAGATCCGTGGTGGTTTCGAACTGCTCATGAAATACATAGTTGGTGTGCTGGTAGAGAACGCGGTGGTCGCGATCGGTCACCATGACGTTCACGTTGATGGTGATCAGGAAGCTGGAGGTGACGCTGGTTGTCTGCCCTGTTACGGGGGTGGTCTGGGTCTGGGTACGGTAGGTCAGCGGCTGCACCGATTCGGAGATGATGGTCCCATTGACCGTGGCGTCGGCGTCATCGCCTGCGTCCGGCGCGACGGCGAGGCGGGTGCGATCCGTAAACTCCCGGACGACCGCCTGGGTCATGGGAACTTCCGTGTGATAGTACTGCGTCTTGTTCTTGAAGATGGGGACGGCGAGCGTATGGACCGTGGCCGGCAGATGAGTGGCGGATCCGAGGGTATGGTATCCGCAACCGGAGACGCCAAGTACAGCAAGTGCAACTAGCAGGAGTAAGGAACCGCGCATGCTGTGCCTATTGTCGCATCCGGGGTCGGGGATCTCCTTCCGTTGGGCGCGGAAAGGTGCCTCCAGGGGCTTCTCGTGAGAACCTCAGGGGTCAGAACTGACAATCCCAGAGGCACGGCCGAAAGAGGCCTGTTCTGGAATTTCTGAAATCTCTCGCATTTGGAAAGGGATGCCCAGGACTGCATCCTGGGATATTCTCAGCCGTCCCTGACGGGACTGTTCCCGGCTTTTACGTCTGCCCAGGACTGCGTCCTGGGCTACTTTCAGCCGTCCCTTCGGGACTGATATTTGTAAGCTTTGTTTCCACGCAGATTCTTTTAGCTCCTGAGGTGTTGCTTCCTGTAAAGCTTCGCGCGCAAAAGGAAAGGCCCATTTCCGAAGAAATGGGCCTTTGTTTGTGGATGCTGGTTGCGGCTAAGCGGGTGACGGCTGGCTTTCGCCGCCGAAACCGGGTGCCCGGCCGGGTTCAGGCTTGATCACATGCTGCACGTCGCCGGTTGAATTGCCGGGCGGCGGTCCAAGCGGTGGCAGCGGCGGTAGTTCCTTGCCTTCGATGATCATACGAATGTCATTCGCATCCAGGGTTTCACGATCCAGCAAGGCTTGCGCCATGCGGTGCATCGTGTCCTTGTGGTCGCCAAGGATGGAATAGGCCGACTTGTACGCATCGTCCACCAGGCTACGCACTTCAGCATCGATCTGACGCGCCGTCTCCTCGGAGAAGTCGCGGTGCTGAGCAATCTCGCGGCCAAGGAAGATCTGCTCTTCCTTCTTACCGAAAGTCAAAGGACCCATGCGGCTCATGCCGTACTCGCAAACCATCTTGCGCGCCAGGTCCGTCGCCCGCTCGATGTCATTGCCGGCGCCGGTGGTCTTGCGGTTCATGAAGATCTCCTCGGCACAACGGCCACCCATGAGAATGGCAAGCTGGGTTTCGAGGTAATCCTTGGTAACGGTGTGCTTGTCCTCTTCGGGCAACTGCATGGTCACGCCCAAAGCCATGCCGCGCGGGATGATGGTGACCTTGTGCAGCGGGTCCGCATGATCGCGCATGGCAGCCACTAGAACGTGGCCTGCTTCGTGGTAAGCCGTATCGCGCTTGTCATCCTCGGAAAGGAGCATGGACTTGCGCTCGGCACCCATCATGACCTTATCTTTGGCCAGTTCGAAGTCGAACTGATGCACAGCTTTGCGATTGGCGCGGGCTGCATTGAGCGCTGCCTCATTCACCATGTTGGCCAGGTCGGCGCCGGAAAACCCAGGAGTGCCGCGAGCCAGGATGCGCAAGTCGACATCTTCCGCCAAAGGAACCTTCTTGGCGTGCACGCGGAGCACTTCCTCGCGTCCACGAACATCCGGCCGGCCTACCACGACGCGGCGGTCAAAACGACCGGGACGCAGCAGGGCGGGATCGAGCACATCGGGGCGGTTGGTGGCGGCGATCAAAATGACACCGTCGTTGGACTCAAAGCCGTCCATCTCAACCAGCAACTGATTCAGTGTCTGCTCACGTTCATCGTGTCCGCCGCCCAGGCCAGCGCCGCGGTGACGTCCAACAGCATCGATTTCGTCAATGAAGATGATGCAGGGCGCGTTTTTCTTTCCCTGCTCAAACAGGTCGCGCACGCGGCTTGCGCCGACGCCGACAAACATCTCCACAAAGTCGGAACCGGAAATTGAGAAGAACGGTACATTGGCCTCGCCGGCAACAGCCCGGGCCAACAAGGTCTTACCGGTGCCTGGAGGTCCGACGAGCAGCACACCCTTGGGGATGCGGCCACCCAATTTCTGGAACTTCTGGGCTTCGCGCAAGAACTCGATAATCTCCTTCAATTCTTCCTTGGCCTCGTCCACACCGGCCACGTCCTTGAAGGTGATCTTCTTTTGCTGCATGGAAAGCAGACGGGCCCGGCTCTTGCCAAAGGACAAAGCCTTATTGCCGCCGCTCTGCATCTGCCGCAGCATGAAGAACCACAAAGCGGCTATTACGATGATGGGAGCGAAGTTGAGAAGAATCGGCAGCCACGAATTGCCCTGCGTGTCCTTCACCGTGATGCTGACATGGTTGTCTTGAAGGATCTTGAACATGTCAGGGTAGTTGGAGGGCACCGTGGTGTGGAATGCTTCTCTGTCGCTGGCGTAGTGGCCGTGAACTTCACTGTTGATTACGGTCACATCGCTGATTTTGCCCTGCTGCCCGTCCTGCATGAATTGAGAAAAGGAAATTTCCCGGTCATGACTCATGCCCGTGCTCTTCTGGACGATCTGCCAAAGTAGAACAAGGCAAGCCAGGATGAAAACCCAGAAAATAATTGTCTTGACCGTCGAATTCACGAAAAACCCTCTTTCTACTGCGCCTCTATGAAGAGAAGGGACCATTCAAGGCGGAGCTGATCGCTACACCGGGAACGTTCTTGCAGCCTTTGACATCTATTAGACGGCGGTAATCCGCTGCCGATTCGAAGACTGGTGGAAATTTAGATACGTCCACCCCTACCCTTTGCGCCAAATTTATTCTACTCCGCTAAAGCTGGAAACGTCTCCGAAAGCGTGGGAAAGCGTGTCCGAAGTTATACGTGAAGGGTACCGGCGATCTGGTTACCCCGGCTTTGCCGTCTCTAGGCCAGGAAATGGGCGGTAAAGACAAACTCGGGCGCATCTACTTCTATCCCGCGCATCCAGACAATCCGCCCTTCCCACTCGACCACCGGCCAGTTTTTTCGCTCTCCGCCAAGCACGTGGAGCCGATCGAGAACCTCTGCAACTTTCTTGGGACCCCGGCTGTGCGCGAGTGTTACCCGGTCTCCGGCTTTCCAGGGGCGTAAGACGGCGGACGCGCTGGACGAGCCGTCCCGGGTGTGGACGCCGTGCAAAGTCAGCCCGTATTCGGGGGCGCGAATCACGCCCGGGATAGAAAAGGCATATGCCGGACCAGGAATCGAGGGAGCCGCACTTCGACTGAGACGGATTTCCCGCAGGCTGCGCTCCACCTTGATGCCGCCCGGCAGTTCAAATTTGCCGGGACGGGACTCGCCCAGGGCCAGCAGTTGTTCCGTCTGCTCAAAGCTGAGCCTGGCTCCCAGGCGCCGTGCTGCCGCCCGCACCACGCGCCGGGCCACGGCTGGGTGGAGTTCGTGCAAGCGGGCCTGTTCGATAGCCACGGTTTCCTCCTCCGGGTGGGTGCTGGCGGAACGGCCGCCACCCCGGGTTGGCCGGCCCGGCAGCAGCAGAGGGGGCAGAATTCGGCTTAGCTCTTGCTGCCAGTAGGCCTCTTCGTCGGCGGAAATCGACGCTAAACGCGCCAATTGGGCGGCTATCTGGGGGTTGAAGGTGCGCAGCAGGGGCAGCAACTCCCAGCGGATGCGGTTGCGTGTATGCGCCATGTCCTGGTTGCTTGCGTCTTCCCGCCATGGCTGCTGGAGCCCGAGAAGCCAGGCTTCGATGGTGGAGCGGTTGTTCTCCAGGAACGGCCGCAAGATGCCGCCGGACTCAACCGGTAGCACGGGATGGATGCCACTCAGCCCCTCAGTCCAGGCGCCGCGCAGCAGTTTGAAAAGCACCGTCTCCGCCTGGTCGTCGAGGGTGTGCGCAGTGGCAACGGCGTCGACACTGCCCCCGGTGATCAATTCGCGGAAAAAGGCATAACGGAGATTGCGGGCGGCCTCCTCCAGGGTTTCGTGGAGGGTGACCGCGGCGGCAGGGGCATCCGCGTGATGAATATGGAAGGGCAGGCCATGGGCTGCGGCTAAGCTGCCTACAAATTCCTCGTCTTCGTCGGCCGCGGCGCCACGAATACCGTGATGGACGTGGGCGACGGAAAGGACGATGCCCAGCGCGTGGTGTTCCTCGATCAGGCGGCGGAGCAGAGCGACGGAGTCGGCGCCCCCTGAGACCGCGACGGCAAGACGCTGGCCGGGACGAAAGAGACGGTTTCGCAGGGTTGGCGACTGCATCGCTGCGGTTATCGTAGACCCATCGTGGAACCGTAGACCAATCCCACAATTACATCGCTATACTGCGGGCATGTATCAGACAAGAGCAGCGACGCCCGCAGACGCGGCCATCATCACGCACCACAGGCGGCGTATGTTTGTGGACGCCGGGCGCCAGGACAACAGGCTTCTCGACGTGATGGCGGAGCACTTTCAACCATGGGTCGAAACCCGGCTGGGGGATGGACGGTATTTCGGCTGGCTGACCAGCAAAGGTGGAAAGGTGGTTGCCGGTGCGGGCCTGATCATCCTCGACTGGCCGCCGCATCCGCTTGATCCTCGCCAGGATAAGCGTGGATACCTGTTGAATGTTTACGTGGAGCCGGAGCATCGGCGACAGAAGCTGGCCAGCCACCTGATTGATCAAGCACTGGCTGAGGCACGCAAACAGAAAATTCGTGTCGTCGCGCTGCATTCTACCGATGCCGGCAAGCCGCTGTACGAAAGCAACGGCTTCCGCCGAACCAACGAAATGTTCTTCGTGGAGCCAGTAGAGGGCTGAGCGCTTCCTGCTATACTCCGATGTTTATGCGGGTCTTCGTTATTCTCCCGGCTGCCGGAATGGGCACACGCATGGCGCCCGGTCACGCGACCCCGAATGCTCCCAAGCAGTTTCTAGCCTTGCATGGGATACCGATTCTGGTTCACAGCTTGCGTGCGTTCGCGGCCGTGCCGCGGGTGAGTTCCATTTATGTTGCGGTTCGTAAGCCGGAGATCAGCCGCATGGAAGCGATGATTGCCGAACATGCGTTGGCGACGCGGGTGCAGGTGGTGGAAGGTGGAGATACCCGGCAGGAGTCGGTGAGCCAGGCACTCAAAGCTCTCTCCGCGGCGGACGATGACGTCATCCTGGTTCACGATGCGGTGCGGCCGCTGATCGACCCCGCAACCATCGAGCGAACCATCGAAGCAGTAGAAATTTACGGCGCTGCCATTGTAGGACTGCCCGCAGTGGATACTATCAAGCAGGTGGAGCGCACCGCGCGTGGGGCCATTGTGACGGCCACCATCCCGCGGGAGCATATTGTGCAAGCGCAGACGCCGCAAGGTTTTCGCTGGAGTATCCTGCGCCGGGCCTTCGCCGACGCGGAGGCGGACGGATTTGTGGGAACCGATGAGGCCAGCCTCGTCGAGAGATCAGGGGCACAGGTAGCGGTGGTCCTGGGATCCCCGGCGAACTTAAAAATTACCCATCCCGGCGATCTGAAGCTGGCAGAGTTCTATTTGCAAGACAGGTCCTGAAATGAGCATGAGAATAGGCTACGGCTGGGACTCGCACGCATTCCAGCCCGGCGTGCCGTTGAAAATTGGGGGCATTGCCATCGATCATCCAGAGGGCCTGGCTGGGCACTCCGATGGCGACGTGCTGTTGCACGCCATTACCGACGCCCTGCTAGGTGCCCTGGCCGTGGGCGATATCGGCAGCTTCTTTCCTCCTGGCGATCCGCGCTGGAAGAATGCCGATTCCGCGATTTTTCTGAACCTGGCCCTGGAAGAGTTGGAGACCGCGGGCTATCGCATCGTCAACGTGGACACCACGCTGGTGCTGGCCGCGCCCAAGATTGGGCCCATCTCCGGCGATATGCGCCAGCGGGTGGCGGAGTTGCTGGATATTGAGCCGAACGCGGTGGGTATCAAGGCCAAGACGCCGGAAGGCCTGAATCAGGATCACGTAGCCCAGGCGCACGCCGTGGTTCTGCTGGAAAAATTTGAGGACAAGAGCGGGATTGGATTGTTGGAAGCTGAAATCGACGACCCCGAGACAGTGGACGAGGTACTGACCAAGATCGGAGCGAGCGAAGGCCTTAGCAGTACTAAGAGCCGGCGGTTGCCTCCGCTGCCGGTGTTCGATACCGAAGACATCACCTAGCGCGCAAAATCCTGGCCTCGGCGCGAACGTGTCTGCGAGAGAAACCACGGTTTAGACCTTGTACCAGGGCACGACTTTTCGGGGCCCATGATACACCAGCCATTGAAATGAAATAGCATCGGAAGAGCGATGCCAGAAATTTCCCAACCTCCTCGCGTTCGTTTCGCGCCCTCGCCTACCGGCTATCTGCATGTAGGCGGTGCGCGCACTGCCCTCTTCAACTGGCTCTTTGCCCGGCACGCCGGTGGCACCCTCATTCTGCGCATCGAGGATACTGATTTCGAGCGATCGTCCGAGGATATGGTGCAAGGCATCCTCGATGGCATGCGCTGGCTCGGCATGGAGTGGGACGAGGGACCATTCTTTCAATCCCAAAGGCTTCCCCTCTATCGATCTACGGCCGAAAAACTGCGCGCGAGCGGCCATGCCTACTACTGCTTCTGTACTAAGGAAGAGCTGGAGCAACGACGGAAGCAGGCTGCGGAGGCCGGCAGACCCCCGATGTACGACCGTCGATGCCGTTCGATTGATCCGGTCACTGCCTCCAGTCGATTCCAGGCGGGTGAGCCCGGCGCCCTGCGCTTCGCCGTCCCCGAGGGGGGAGCGACCGCATTTGAGGACGCGGTCTTCGGCAGGGTGGAATTCGCCAACGCAGAGTTGGAAGATTTCGTTCTGCTGCGCTCCGACGGCGTGCCTACCTACCATCTGAGCGTGGTTGCCGACGACCTGGATATGCGCCTCACCCATATCATTCGCGGCGCGGACCACATTTCGAATACGCCCAAGCAGGTGTTGCAATACCACGCCTTGGGAGAGAGTCTGCCGATCTTTGCTCACCTTCCGCTGATTCTCGGACCGGACAAGAGCCGGCTCTCCAAACGTCACGGAGCCACCAGCGTCCTGGCATACCAGGACATGGGCATCGTGCCTGAGGCCTTCCGCAATTTTCTGGCTCTGCTGGGGTGGACCCCAGGGGGCGCAGAAAAAGATCGGGAGATTTTCTCCTCCGATGAGCTGATCAGCCTCTTTTCGCTGGATGGCATCTCGCGTTCGAATGCCGTTTTCGACAATGAAAAGCTGGCCTGGTTTAACACCGAATGGATACGCCGCTACTCGCCGGCGGAGTTGTTGCCTCTGATTGAAGCGGAGTGGGCGAAGACCGCCTTCTCCTCCGACAGGACGAGGGAAGAAATACTGGCAGCGATTGCTTTACTGCAGCCCAGGGCGCGCAGCCTGAAGGATTTTGCCGGAGCATTTCGCGGCTACTTCAGCGACGCCTACGAATACGATGCAGCCGCTGTGACTAAATTCCTCTCCGACGAGCGGAGCCGCGGCCTGCTGATGGAACTGGGCGATCGCTATCAATCCCTGGACGAGTTCACCGAGCCGGCGGCAGAGCAGTTGCTGCGAGCGTTTGCCGAGGAAAAGGGCGTCAAGGCCGGCACCCTGATCAATGGATCGCGGGTCGCGTTAACGGGGCAAGGCGTAGCCCCGAGCCTCTTCGCCGTGATGGCCGCTTTGGGCAGGGAGCGGGTGGTAAAGAGGTTAAAGGCGGCCGGCGAGATCCCCGCTCCACAAGAGCAATTGGACGTGAAATAGCGGGCGCTTGGGTTCAGCAAATGTGATCGTGGGACCAAGTCCCCCATAAGCGCTAACTTGTTCAGGATGTTTTTCTTCAAACTCCCACAAAATCCCTCAAAGTCCCACAAAATCGTCATCCTGAGAGCCTGTGACTTTATAGATCTTTCGTGTGAAACCCTGGACCTCAAACAAAATCGTCATCCTGAGCGAAGCGCCTCGCAATCTATCGCGTGACACAGCGCCGGTAGCGCGGAGTCGAAGGACCCCGGCGGCGCTTTTCTTACCCATGCTGCTCTGAGCTTTCAATCACCAAAGCCCACGAACTAAGAACTTTGCTATAAGGGCAGTACATCTACATTCTCAGCAGCCACACAGGCACACTTTACGTGCTCATCACCTGTAGCTGCGCATCATGCAACATAAGCACCCCACGTTGGTGGTTGAAAGCTCCAAGCAGCATGGGTAGGAAAAGCGTATGCCGGGGTCCTTCGACTGCGCGCCACCAAGTGCTCCATCACGCGACAAATCGGTGAGGCGCTTCGCTCAGGATGACGATTTTGTTTGAGGTCGAGGGTTTCACACGAAAGATCTATAACGTCACAGACTCTCAGGATGACGATTTTGCGGGAGGATGACGTTTTTATGGGAGGATGTCGATTTTATGGGAGGATGAAGATTTTGCGGGAGGATGACGATTTTATGGGAGGATGACGATTTTATGGGAGGATGACGATTTTATGGGAGGATGACGATTTTATGGGAGGATGAAGATTTTATGGGAGGATGAAGAAAAACTTCCTGAACAAGTTTTTCTGCGTTTCAGCTATGACAACCCGTTGCTGCGCTACTGGGCCACGACGGTGACCGAGACGGGAATGGAGTTCGGCGGCCTACAGGCGTTCGCATCGCAGGCCTGGTAGCGAAGGGCTCCCGCCAAAACATGCTCTCCCGGCTGCGCCGTCAGGTGGGCGTGCAAGATGAATTCACCGGTATACACACTGAGCTTCTCCCGGGGAGCAAACTGCGGGGCATACTCAGTACCCGGCGGGAAGTCGACCGCGGTGACATTGAGACCTTGCACCTCGACCACAGCGAGCCGCGCAGGGATCAGGGATTTGTCCGTCGGGGCGTGGGAATTGATGTGTAGACCATCAACCACGCGAAAGTGCAGATCAATCTGGGCCGCACGGCGGGCCGGAACGTTTACCTTCTCCGGGGAAAGAAACTCGACCGCTGCAGCCGCATCGCCTCGCTGAGTGGCGCCGCCGGGCAGCGGTAGGGGCTGGTTCTTTAATACCTGCCCCGAAGCGCCAAGCCAAACAATCCCAGCGACAAGCATGACAGTAGGGCGGAGCACTTATTTGCCCCCGGCGGCCAACGCCTTCTTGATGCTGGCCTCGACCTCAGACTTGGAAACCAGGCCGGCGGTTTCGGCGACAATCTTTCCGTCCCGGCCAACAAAGTAGGAAGTAGGCAGGAATTCGACGCCGCCATACTTACGCGAAACGGCATCGTCGCCCACCAGCAACGGGTAATTCAGGCCCTGTTCCTGTCCGAATTTTGCCAGCTTGGCGCGCGGCGTATCCGCATCATCTTCAGAGACGCCGAGGATTTCAAAGCCCTGCGGCGCATACTGGCTGCGCAAGGCGACTAGCCAGGGCATTTCAATCTTGCAGGGCGCACACCAGGTCGCCCAGAAGTTGATCAATACCGCCTTGCCCTTGTAGTCGGAGAGAGAAAGTTTCTTGCCTTCGACAGTGCGCAGGCTGAACTCGGGGGCGCGCTTGCCACGCAGATCAGGCAGGCCCTCGTCTGCGGCCACATCCTGCTGGACCGACTGGTTGTTGGCGTTTTCAGCACCAACAGCACCTTGTACCTGGCGCTGTGCGTATTGCTTGCGGCGCTTGTAGTTTGCATAACCCGACCACACCATAAGCGCGAACGCGGCCAGCACCACGACAATAACCCATTGATTGCGCTTCACGTCGAGTGACCTTCTCCGGGCGAGGGAGCAACTTTGCAGTTGCATAGACTCATGCCTCTACCATTCTAAAGGACGGCTTCACATAGCGCTCCAAAGGCTCACCGCTGGTGCTGTTACGATCAATTGTTTTGTGATTGCGGATCCATGAGCACACCGACTCCGGCCCAATTGATACGTATCGAAGCCGAGGCGCTGCTTCGACTTGCGGCCCGTCTTGAGGACGGCATGTCGGCCAGCTTTGCCCAGGCCGTGGAGCTGGTGGTGGGCTGCGGGCGGCGACGCGGGCGGGTGGTCGTGACCGGCATAGGCAAGAGTGGCCTCATCGCGCAGAAGCTGGTCGCCACCTTCAACTCGACCGGAACACCGGCCCTGTTTCTGCATCCAGCCGAGGCGCTGCACGGCGACTTGGGCATGCTGGCCAGGGGTGACCTGGTGCTCGCACTCTCTTACAGCGGCGAGACGGAGGAGATCCTGCGGCTGCTGCCCACGCTTAAGCGAATGGGCGATGCCTTAGTCAGCTTTTGCTGCGCGCTGGGTTCGACACTCGCGCTGGCCAGCGACGTGGTTCTGGACGTCAGCGTGGAGCAGGAGGCGTGCGGACTGGGCTTGGCGCCCACCGCTTCCACCACGGTGATGCTGGCATTAGGCGACGCCCTGGCGATCGCCGCGTCGCTCGAAAAGGGCTTCCGCGCGGAAGACTTCGCTGACCTGCATCCCGGCGGTAAGCTGGGCAGAAAGCTGGCCCGAGTGAGAGAGCTGATGCACGCCGGGGATGCCGATTCCCAGGGTATCCGCAGCCACACCAATGCCCGCGGTGATTTACGAGATGAGCCGGAAGCGTCTGGGCATGACCACCGTGATCGACGGTGAGACCCTGATCGGCATCATGAGCGACGGCGACCTGCGACGCCTACTGGAGCGGAAGGGACCGGAGGCGCTGGCCATGACCGCAGGCGATGCCATGAATGCCGCGCCTAGAACCATTGCCCCAGATGAGTTCGCCGCCCGCGCCCTGAGCATTATGGAGGAAAAGAAGATCACCTCGCTGGTGGTCGTCGACCCCGCGCGTGCCGTAGCGGGGGTTCTCCATCTTCATGATTTGTGGGGACTTGAGCTGATTTAGCTGGCGTGCCGCACCTACGCGCTGGGCGGCGTCTTGGGAGTGAGATCCCAGCCCTTCCAGGCTGGGCTGACGTTTAGTACCGGCCCTCCGGGTTTCGGCGCTAGGACGTGGCTGCTTCTGCGGCTTCAATGCTGTCGTAACTCTTGATCAAGGTATTTGCGCTGGTTAGCTTTAGCAGCTCGGCCACGCGGTAGTTGACGGCAACAAGACGGATGGTACGGCCGTGGCGTTTGCCGGAGACGTAGTAATTGAGGATGACGCCCAGCCCGGCGGAATCGATGTATTCGGACTCGGTAAAGTCGAGGATGGTGACTTTCTCCGGGCCGCCGGTGAGGACCTTTTGAAAGTCGAACAAGTTACTCAGGGTAATCGGGCCGTGCAGGCGAAAGATGCGGGTATCCGCCTTGCTGCCGGGAACGACTTCAAAGCTCAAAGGTTCGTTATACATAGCATCCGTGATTGTAGAAAGCGCGCGGCCCGGTTTGATGACAATCCGGTAAATACCGCCTACGTCGCCATGAGCGTAAGCGCCGGAGTCGCCATCGCGGACATGTGAACCATCTCTGAACCATTTAGAATTGGGTCACGCTGATCGAGAAAGTATCCCCCAGAATGCACCGTTGGTCGAAGCTGTTTATCCCTACCCTGCGTGAAGCCCCGGCCGATGCCGAGGTAGCCAGTCATAAATTTCTATTGCGCGCCGGATACATTCGTCAACTGGGGGCGGGCATCTACTCCTACCTCTTCCTTGGCCAGCGCTCCATCAACAAGATTCAGGCCATTGTCCGGCAGGAGATGGACCGCATCGGGCAGGAGTTCCTGTTGCCGGCGCTCCACCCGCGCGAGTTGTGGGAAGAGAGTGGGCGGTGGACGGTCATGGGGCAGAACCTGTTCAAGCTGCAGGACCGCAAGGGCGCCTGGCTTGTCCTGGGCATGACAGAAGAAGAGGTGATGACCGACATCGCCCGCAAAGAGCTACGCAGTTACAAGCAATTGCCCCAAATCTGGTACCAGATTCAGACCAAGTTCCGCGATGAACCGCGTCCCAGGGCGGGACTGCTGCGGGTGCGCCAGTTCATCATGAAGGACAGCTACTCCTTTGATCTGGATGAAGCGGGCCTGGATGTTAGCTATAACAAGCATGACGCCGCCTACCGGGCAATTTTCACCCGCAGCGGCCTGCGCTTTGTCCCGGTACAGGCAGATTCTGGCGCGATGGGTGGCTCCCAGTCGCAGGAGTTCATGGTCTACGCCGAAGCAGGCGAGGACCTGATCATCAGCTGCCCCCACTGCAACTATGCAGCCAATATGGATAAGGCTACCTCGCTGCTGCCTCCGATCGAAGACCTGCCGGCAACCGGCAATGGTGAACCGGAATTGGTGCACACTCCGGGGCGGCGCACCATCGAGGAGGTAGGTGCGCTTCTCGATCTGGGGCCGGAATACCAGATCAAGACCATGGCCTACATGGCGTTAACTCCGCGGGCGAAGGTGGGCGCGCCGGAGATCGCCACTCCGGTCGTGGTCCTGCTGCGCGGTGACCACACGCTCAACCAGGCCAAGCTCGCTGCCCTCTTTCCTGCCGCCCGGGAATTGCGACCGATGGTTGCCGAGGAGATCCTGAATACGTTTCATGCGCCGGCCGGTTTCCTGGGGCCCATCGGTCTCGATATCCTGGCTGCCGGAGAACAGTCGGAAAGCGGCAAGGTGACGGTCATTCTGGATCTCGCGCTCGAAGGACGCCACAATCTGGTCGCCGGCGCCAATCGGGAGGAATATCATCTGCGGAATGTAACCCGGGGCCGAGACTTCACTCCTACCCAGATCGCCGATGTTCGCAACGTCCTGGAAGGGGAAAATTGCCCACAGTGTCCGGCTGTGCCTGGCAGCCCGCTGAGGGTAGCAAAAGCCATTGAGGTAGGACACATCTTCAAGCTGGGTTACCGGTACTCGGACGGCATGGGGGTGCGCGTACTAGACCCCGGAGGCAAAGAAGTGACACCCATCATGGGATGCTACGGGATTGGTATCGAACGCATCCTGACCGCGGCCGTGGAGCAGAACCATGATGCCAACGGCTTCTGGCTGGCTCGTTCCATTGCTCCCTTCGATGTCGTGGTGACCGTGACCAACATGGGCGACGCCAACCTGGCGGCCACCGCCGAGCAGGTAGCACAGAAGCTCGAGGACGCTGGATTTGATGTTTTGCTGGATGACAGGGACGAGCGGGCAGGTGTCAAATTCAAGGATGCGGACCTTATCGGCGTGCCTTACCGCATCAATATAGGTAAGAAAGTGGCCGAAGGCCGGGTGGAGTTGGTAACACGCTCCACGGCGACCAGCCAGGATGTTGCTATTGCAGAGATCGCGCCGCGGCTGCGGGAGATTGCAGATAGCGTCTAAGGGATGTCGTAGGAGTTCATCATTTGACCGTAAAAATCAAGGTTGTCCGCGCTAGCCTGCTTGAGCACCCAGTGCGCAACATAATCCTCATCGCGCTGGTGGGCACTCTCATCCTGGGCTTGGTGGTTTGCGAATCAATCTTCGGCTACTACTACTACTCCTACCGTCATATTGTGGACGAGCGGCTGCAGAAGCCACTCTTCGAGCAGACAGCGAAGATTTATGCCGCGCCGAAGGAGTTACGCGTCGGGCAGAAGCTGACCCCGGAGGCAGTCGCCAGGCAATTGCGCGATGCGGGCTACAGCGGAGATGACGATCGCGAGAAATCGCGCATGGGCACCTACTCGCTCAACGATTCCAGCATTACCATCCAACCCGGGCCGCAGTCTTACCACTCAGAGCAACCCGCCACGGTTACGTTCGACAAAGGCATGATCAGGCAGATTTCCGGCGACGGGGGGCAGGCGCTGGATGCCTATGAGCTGGAACCACAGCTCATCACCGGGCTCTCCGAAGGGCAGAACCGCACCAAGCGCCGCCTGGTCAGCTTTAACGAACTGCCACCCAATCTGGTCAATGCCGTAACTTCGATCGAGGACCGGCGCTTCTTTGAACACGGCGGAGTCGACTACTTCCGCCTGCTGGGGGCGCTGCGCGACGATCTGAGGGCGGGCCGCCGAGCGGAGGGAGGATCGACCCTTACCATGCAGCTTGCGCGCGGCTTCTTCCTGACCCCGGAGAAGCGAGTCAAGCGCAAGATCATCGAGATTGCCATCACTTTTCAACTGGAGAACCGCTTCAACAAGCAACAGATCTTCCAGATCTATGCCAACGAGATTCCACTCGGGCAGCAGGGGAGCTTCGCCATCAACGGCTTCGGCCAGGCGGCGCAGACCTACTTTGGCAAAGACGTTAGGCAGTTGGATCTCGCCCAATGCGCATTCCTGGCCGGGATGATCCAACGCCCGAGCTATCGCAATCCGTACCGCCATCCCGAACGGGCTCTTCAACGCCGCAATCTGGTACTCGACGCCATGGTGGAAACCGGCAAGATCACCAAGGACGAGTCGATGCAAGCGAAGGCGGAGCCACTCAACCTGAAGTCTATAAACGTAGACGCAGGCGAGGCGCCGTACTTCGTTGACCTGGTACGCGACCGGCTGGTGCAGCACATGGGCGAGGCGGAGTTCAACCATTCCGGGCTGCGCATTTACACCTCGCTCGACCCAGATCTGCAGCGAGTGGCCGCGGAAGCAGTGGACGAAGGCATGAAGGGTGTCGACCTGCAGGTGGAAAAACTGCACGCGCGCCGAGTGAAAGCAGGGGACGATTCACCCATTACTTATCCGCAGGTCGCGTTGGTGGCACTGAACCCGCACACCGGCCAGGTGTTAGCACTGGTGGGAGGGCGGAATTACGGCGCGAGCCAGTTCGATCATGCGGTGCAGAACCGGCCGACCGGCTCCGTTTTCAAGCCGTTTGTCTACGCCGCGGCTTTCAACACCAGCCTGGCCGGCACAGTGCTCACCCAACCGGCAGTCGTGCCGCCGGCCAGCGAAGAGGCAGTATCCACGAATCCTGTAGCGGCTAATAACGCGTCCGCCGATCCTGCGCCCCCTGATCCAGGCAGACTAAGCGGGATCTTTACCGCCGCCACCCTGCTTAACAACGATCCTTCGACCTATGAAGGCGGTTATACTCCGAGCAACTATCACAATGACAAGCGGTTTACGGGACAGATCACGGCGCGCACCGCGCTGCAGTTCTCGGAAAATAACGCAACTGTGACTTTGGCCGACATGGTCGGTTACAACAACGTAGCTGCGTTGGCCCGGGATGCGGGCATCAAATCTGCCCGTGGAACGCCGTCGGTGGCCCTGGGCGCTTATGGATCATCTCCGCTGGAGATAGCTGGAGCTTATACCGTCTTTGCGAATGGCGGGGTCAAGATCGATCCCTGGCTGCTGGCGTCGATACGGACAGCAAACGGTGATGTGCTCAACGATTATCCACCGAACTCCAAGCCGATCCTCGATCCTCGGGTCGCCTATCTGACCCTGGCCCTGATGGAGAATGTCATCAACTCGGGCACAGCTGCCGTGGTACGCGCGGACGGCTTCGCGGCCCCTGCGGCGGGCAAAACCGGCACTTCGCACGATGCCTGGTTCGCCGGCTTTACCAGCAACCTGCTCTGCGTGGTGTGGATTGGGAATGACGACTATACGGATATCAAGTTGGACGGGGGCAAGATAGCAGCGCCCATCTGGGCAGAGTTCATGAAGCGCGCGGTCAAGTTGCCGGAATATTCCGATACCCGCCAGTTCACCCCTCCCACTGGGGTCTCGACGGTGCGGCTGGATAAAGTGACCAACCTGCTTGCCGATGCCAGCTGTCCGTCGGACTACGATGCGGTCTTCCTCGACGGGACAGCGCCCACGCAGACCTGCGACCAGAGCGCCGGGGATCAGCGCAATGTTTTCCAAAAACTTTTTGGTATTGGCAAGGAGGCCACTGTGTCTCCTGGGACCCCGGCGAACGGGACCCCGGCTTTGCCGCCACCCGCGGTGGGCACGCAGGCAGCAGCAGCGCCCACTCAGCCGGGCCCGGCTCCGCCCCCTCCTGACCAGCAGCAGAAAAAGAAGAAAGGCTTCTTCGGAAGGTTATTCGGCGGTAAAGGCGATAACGACAACAAGCCGCCGGCGCAGCCTGACGCCGCACAACCGCATTAGCGTGAATGTAACCGTGAATGAACTTTAATCTCTATATGAAACTGTCTGCGGCAGAAGTCAGTCTGCCGACAGAACCCCTTAGGAACTGGACGGGTGCCCCACGTTCGCCTCAGCGTACGTGGGCTGAATAAGACGGGCGAAGCCCATCAACGCTTTCACCATATCGACCAGCAAATCCCGACCGAGCCAAAGCAATTGAAAAATATCGTTTTCGGCCCACGTACGCTGAGGCGAACGTGGGGCACCCGTCCAGTTCCTACTGGGTTCTGCTAGGACACCGCCTTCGCCACAGCCTGATTATTGCTTTTGGCATTCTGGGCACCAGAAGGTGGAGCGGGCTCCCAAACCTTGTTTGCGCGCGAGAATGGTTGTTCCGCAGCGGCGGCAGGCGGCGCCTTTGCGATGATAGACCCAGAGCCTGGCGGAAGGATCGCCCGATTGCGTGGTACGGCGTCCTCCGGTGTAGGTCACGATGCCGTCAGCGGCTCCGTCGGCGACGTTGGCAACGAGAAAGCGTCGCGCCGTTGCCAGCAGGCACTCGATCTCCTGTGCGCGCAAACTACTCACCTTGCGGAAGGGATTTACTCCGCACGCAAAGCAAATCTCGGATTTGAAGACGTTCCCAATCCCAGCCATCACGCGCTGGTTTAGCAACACATTGCCTACCTCTTCATCGCCATGCTCAAGCAAGCGCGTTTCGGCCTCATCGGCGGCAAACGAAGTGCCCAGCAAATCGGGTCCCAGGCCGGCGACTCCAGCAAACCTCTCCAGGGTGCTCGCGGTGTAAAAGCGGGCGACCGGCACATCGAAGGCGACTGCCAGCAACTCATCTGTGCCCAGCACTACGCGCATGTGACTGCGAGCGCGCTGCCATCGCTCCCCCACGCGGTAGATGTGCCAGCTGCCGCTCATGAGCATGTGCGTGGCCAGGATGAGGTCGCCGGAGAAATGAATGAGCAGCCATTTGCCGCGCGACTCCACTCGCTCGATGATGCGGCCGGTCACCGGGCTCTGATCGTGCACGCTGGCCAGCGCCGCATAGGCAGTTTCAAAGAGGATAACTTTGTGGCCAGCAAATCCCTGCTGCAGAGCGCGAGCGGAGCGGAAGATGGTATCGCCTTCAGGCAAGAAAGAACCGACCTCCTACTGGACGTTGGGTGCGATGCCCGACGGCTGCACGGATGGGTTGGGCAGTAAGACACGACGGAAGTTGAGGCCCAACGGCGCGAGGTGGAAACCGGCATCCTGCAGGAAGGGAGCGAGGAAATGCTGCGCCGCGGGCTGGCCGTTGATGGTCGAGATCAGCATGCCGCCCCGCTGGTCTTCCCGGCGCTCCATATCCTGCTGGGCTAGTGACGCGAGAAATACGCTCAGGTCGCGCGCAGTCGACGAGCGCTCTGGTTCATCCGCGGGCAAGAAGACCTGCAAGCTGGGCTGACTGCGGCGCAGATACGCCACCAGTTCTCCGTTGCGCAGGAGCACGCTGGCGCCGACACTGCGGGTGAGCTGGCGCGGCGCGCCGTCCACTGCTTCCTCGCCTTGCGCAGGCCAGCGAAGGACAGAACCATATAAGTTTGCCGGATCGGTGGCCGCGAGAATTACCATCTCCGGCTTCTCCAGCGAAGGGCCATTGCGCAGTGAACGCAACAAATCGACCGCCGCGGGAAGGGAAAACTGAGTCGCGCCCAGACCAGCCACAAAATAACCACGGCGAATGCGGCCGCTTTCTTCCAAAGCCTTGAGAACGTCGTAAATGGCGCTGAACCCGCCGGGCAGATTTTCTGTCGCGGCTGACTCGCGGGTGAGAACTCCGTAGCGATTGAGCAATTGCTGGGCGAAAGCGTGGCTCCACTCCGTCGCCGAAGCGAGCGAGGAAGGCACCAGGCTCCAGCGGCCCTGGGCGCTGGGTGGAGTAGTACGGCGGGAACGGAAGGAGGGCAAATTATGCTGCCGCTTGGGCTGCCGTGAAGAAGCCGCGGGCCGCGCTACATAGGCGCGTAACGCGTGGAAGGTGTCATTCGTCACCAGGCCGCGCCAGACCAGGCTCCACAACGCATCCAGCGTCTCGCCCGGATACCCGCCGCCGACCGCCTCGTGCAGTTGGGCAAAGAAAGCAGCGCCGCTTCGGGCTAGTTGTTCCAGCAGCGCCGCTTCACGAGGACTCAGCGGATTTTCCGGCTTCGCTTCGGCGCGCGGAGGCAAGAGGGTTCTCAGCTTATCGGCCAGGAACAAGCCAATGCGCCCGTCATGCTCGCCCAGTGAATCGAGGCCGCACCAGACTACTTCGCCGGCAGCAATCAATGTGTCCAGACTACCGGGCGCGTAGTTGACCAGGCGCGCGGGCAGAATGGACGTTTCGATCAACGACGCGGCCAGCGGCGCGCCTTGCAAATGCTCGATGGTGTCGAGCAAGGCATCGAGGCCGCGCCTGCGCTGCAACACACCCTGCCAGTGGGTCGCCAGACGCGCCAGTGCCTGCTGCTCGATAGGCTCTACTTCGCGGCGCAACTTGGCCAGCGACTTGCGCCGGACCAGACGCAGCACTTCGGCGTCGCACCACTCGCGGTAAACACCTCCGGGACGGAATCCCCCTTCCAGAATGCGCCCGTCGAGCAGCAATGCCTGCAAAGCACTCTCGACCTGCGGCGCGTCCAATGCGAAGCGGATGGTGACTTCACGTAGGGTGAAGGGTCCATGAGTCCGGGCGAAACGGCGAACCAGTTCCAACACCGGAGCCGCCACTGGCTGCAGCAGAGCGGGCGCGATGCCGGGGGGAAGAGGAATGCCCAGTGCATCACGATAGCGCGCCGCATCTTCGACCGCGATGAGGCGCTTTTCTCCAGCTATCTTGATCTCCACGAGACGCCGGGAACGTAGCAGCCGAGTCAATTGATCCATTAGCTCAGGGGCCGCGAGACGACGTTCCAGTTCTTCGCGCGTGAGATCACCTATGCGCAGAAGCAGATCGTGGATGCCGTCCGCGGAGCGCACCCGCTGAGTTTCGAGCAGACCTTGCAGCTGCTCTTCCACTTCGTTGATGGCGTCCGCGTCGAGCAGCTCGCGCAGGTCGGCATCGCCCAGTAGATCGCGCAACTGTTCCTGATCGATGGAGAGGGCCTGGGCGCGGCGTTCGGCTAGCGGCGCATCGCCATCGTAGATGTAATTCGCTACATAGCTGAAGAGCAGCGATGAGGCGAAGGGTGAAGGGGTGCGGGTATCGGCAACATGCACGCGCACATTGCGCTGTCGAATGGCGCGGAGCGTTTCGAGCAGCGCCGGCATATCGAAGACGTCGCGCATGCACTCGCGATACGCCTCCAGCAAAATGGGAAACGATGGATAACGGGAGGCGACGGAGAGCAGGTCGTAGGCTCGCTTGCGTTGCTGCCACAAAGGCGCACGGCCCTGGGCACGACGTCGCGGCAAGAGCAACGCCCGCGCGGCACTCTCACGGAACTTCGCCGCAAACAGCGCTGTGCCGCTGAGCTGGCGCAGGACCAGGTCCGTGACCTCTTCCGCATCAAGAAGAAACAGCTCGGAGTCCGGTGGTGCATCGCTGTCGGGGAAGCGCAGTACGAATCCGTCGTCACCCCACATCGCTTCCACATCGCCACCGCCACTGGCACGAATACGGCCGGTGATGGCCATAGCCCAGGGCGCGTGAATGCGGCTGCCGAAGGGGGTGAGCACGCAGACGCGCCAATCGCCCATTTCGTCCCGCGTGCGCTCGATAACAATGGTGCGGTCATCCGGAACTACGGTGGTAGCAATCTCCTGATCAGCGAGAAAGCGGATAAGGTTCTCCGCTGCCAGGGCATCGAGGTCGTGCTCGCGAGTGAGGCGGCTCAACGCGGCATTGCGGGGCATCTCGCGAAGTTCCCGGACCAGCTGGCCGATGCGGCGGCCAAACTCCAGCGGCCGCCCGGCGTTGTCCCCATGCCAGAAGGGCATCTTGCCCGGCTGGCCCGGCGCCGGCGAAACCAGCACCCGGTCGTGGGTAATTTCGTCGATGCGCCAGGTCGACGCACCCAGGATGAAGGTGTCGCCAGTCCGGCTTTCAAAGACCATCTCTTCGTCGAGTTCGCCCACACGAACGGACTTACCTTCGGTCCCGGCAAGAAATACGCCGTAGAGACCGCGATCGGGAATGGTGCCACCATTGAGTATGGCCAGCATCTTGACTCCCTCGCGCGGGGCCAGCGTGTCGCGGCCGCGGTCCCAGGTGATGCGCGGCCTGAGGTCGGCGAATTCGTCGGATGGGTAGCGGCCGGCAAGCAGATCGAGCACGCCGGTGAAGGCTGCGCGGGTAATGCTGCTGAAGGGGGCTGCACCGCGTATCAGGCGGAAGACTTCTTCTACGCTGATCTCGATAATCGGGGCCGGCTGCTGCTTGCGATCCACCTGAGCCAGGATGGGAGGCTGCGCCACGATGGCGACGATCTGTTGCGCCAGCACATCGAGCGGGTTGCGCAAAAAGCGGGTGGATTCCACCAAGCCCTCGTGCATGGCGCGCGTGACTGCGGCGCAGGCGACGAGGTCGGCGCGATATTTAGGAAAAATGACGCCTTCGCTGGCTGCGCCCACATGGTGCCCGGCACGTCCAATGCGCTGCATAGCGCTGGCCACGGAAGGGGGAGCCTCAATCTGGATCACCAGGTCGACCGCGCCCATATCGATGCCGAGTTCGAGCGAAGAAGTGGCCACCAGGGCGCGCAGGCGCCCAGCCTTCAACTGCTCTTCGATCTCCGCACGCTGCGGGGCCGCGATGGATCCGTGGTGAGCGCGGGCCAGTTGCTCGCCCGCCAGCTCATTGATCGCGCCGGCCAATCGCTCGGCGATGCGCCGGCTGTTGACGAAGATGATGGTGGAATGGCGCTGGCGGATGATTTCGACCAGGCGGGGATGAATGGCGGCCCAAATCGAAGTCCGCTTGGGGCCCTGAGAGGCAGGGCCACTGGGGAGTTCCTCCCTCTGGCCCATACGCGCCATGTCTTCCACCGGCACTTCGATGCGCAGGTCGAGCTTCTTGGGCTCGCTGGCGTCGATGATGGTAACCGGGCGATAGGGGATCACGGCTGAGTCGTTGTCCCCTGGCTCCGTGGATGCTGGGGCTTCTCCTGACGCTCCGCCCAGGAAGTGCGCCACCTCTTCCAGTGGGCGCTGAGTGGCGGAGAGACCGATGCGCTGCACGCGACCCTCAGTGATGGCCTCCAGCCGCTCAAGCGAGAGGGCCAGGTGCGCGCCGCGCTTGGTGGGGACAACGGCGTGGATCTCATCGATGATCACGGTGTCCACCTGGCGCAAGCTGGCGGAGGCGTCGGAGGTGAGCAGCAGGTAGAGAGACTCCGGGGTGGTGATGAGAATCTCGGCTGGGTGCCGGCGGAAATGGCTTCGCTCTTTTTGCGATGTGTCACCGGTACGGATACTGATCTCCGGCTGGTGGAAATCGACTCCGGCCTGCCGAGCCATATTCGCGATGCCGGCAAGCGGCGAACGCAGGTTGCGTTCCACGTCAACGGCCAACGCTTTGAGGGGGCTGATATATATGACCCGGCAGCCCTCGGTGTCCGTGGCCTTGCGGTGCAACATGAGCCGGTCCAGGCACCAGAGGAACGCGGTCAGGGTCTTGCCGGTTCCGGTGGGAGCGAGAATCAGGGTGCTTTCGCCACGCGCGATCGCCGGCCAGCCTAGCCGCTGCGGGGCGGTGGGCTGCTCGAAGACGGCGCGAAACCAGGCCGCCGTCACGGGATGGAAGAGAGCCAGGACGTCCTCGGGCGGGGCCGTTGCTGCCGGTCGAGTTTGCTTCTTCGCCGCCATAGGTGCTGCTTCAAGGATAGCTGTAAGGGGAGGTTGGGTTGCACGGAGCTTTCCATGGGCCGCAAATCGCGGGGAGAGGTGGCTTTTTTGACCGATCAAGGAGAGCGGCCGTACGAGGCTTCGCCCCATTAGTGCTAACTTGTTTTCCAGAGAAGGCATTCCAAGAAG
Source organism: uncultured Acidobacteriaceae bacterium (assembly GCA_963824325.1). Classification (GTDB taxonomy): domain Bacteria; phylum Acidobacteriota; class Terriglobia; order Terriglobales; family Acidobacteriaceae; genus PALSA-350. The sequence continues at coordinate 203,330 of CAWGPA010000009.1, forward strand.
ACGCCTTTTTTTGCATCTTCAAATCGCCACAAAATCGTCCCCCTGAGAGCCTGTGACTTTATCTTTCGCGTGAAGTCCTCGACTTTAAACAAACTCGTCATCTGAGAGCTTGTGACTTTATAGATCTTTCGCGTGAAACCCCTCGGCCTCAAACAAAATCGTCATCCTGAGAGCCTGTGACTTTATAGATCTTTCGTGTGAAACCCTCGACCTCAAACAAAATCGTCATCCTGAGAGTCTGTAACTTTATTGATTTTTGAAAAATCCGGTTCTCAAATCAAACGGGTTAGAGTTAGAAATTGTCTAAAGTAGCCAAAAAAGTCACAGGCTCTGAGCGAAGCGCCTCACAGACCTATCGCCTGACAGAGGCTTGGTAGCGCGCAGTCGAAGGACCTCGGCAGTACTACACCTTACCCATGGTGCTTGGAGCTTTTCAACCACCGACGCCGGCACTGGGCGGACTCGCCACGGTTGTTACCTAGGGCTGCCGAGAACCAAGAACTGTAAGATCTCGCTATGTCGGCGACTTGGGGCGGAAGCTAATTACATTGCATTGAAAAGGTTTAGCCCGGCCATCAAATGCATACCGTAGAAGATCCTGTTTTTTCGGGCTTCGGTGGTTGAAAAGCTCGGAGCGGCATGGGTAGAAGAAGCACCGCCGGGGTCCTTCGACTCCGCGCCATAAGCGCTGTGTCACGTGATAAATCTGTGACGCGCTTCGCTCAAGGATGACGATTTTGTTTGAGGGTCGAGGGTTTCACGCGAAGGATAAAGTCACAGGCTCTCAGGAGGACGGTTTTGTGGCAGTTTAACGAATACAGCCTAAAAAAGTGACCACTTATAGGGCTTAGCCCCCTGGGCAGGTGGGACCACGGGCACACGTCCGGCTTCTATGAACGGCCGGTGTGATGACCATGCACAAAAACATCTTGTTGCATCGCCTCCCCAGCTGCCTTTAGGCTCGGGGCACGATGCAAGCAGGCGAAAATGGATTTACCCCGGAGCTTCTGCGCCAGCTGACCACCCAGGCGGCGGATGCAGCTGACCATGCTTACGCACCCTATTCCAAATTTCGTGTGGGAGCTGCGTTGCTGCTGCAGAACGGAGCTATCGTTACCGGCGCCAACGTGGAAAACGGCTCTTATGGTTTGACTATCTGCGCAGAGCGGTCGGCGGTGGTTCGCGCCGTCGCCGAACACGGGCCGGAGATGCGCGTGCTCGCCTGTGCCATCACCAACCTGAACCAGGCGGCTAGTCCTCCATGCGGGGCTTGTTTGCAGGTATTGAGCGAGTTCATGCTGCCTGCTTCCAGGATCATCTTTCGCGGCCACTCGGACTGGGAGGACTATCGCTTCGAAGAGGTCTTTCCCCACCGTTTCAAACTGCTAACCGGCAGGTAAGGAGAACCGCGTGGGACGACTGACGGGATTGCTGGGGTTGGTGGTAATCCTGTCGGTGGCGTGGCTGCTTTCGACCAACCGCAAGGCCATCCGCTGGCAGACGGCGGTTTGGGGACTTGGGCTGCAGTGGATCTTCGCCGTGCTGGTGTTGCGCTTCGACGCCGGGGAGCGAGCCCTGGCTGCTGCCGGCGACGCGGTAAACCGGATGTTGGCCTATGCCTTTGTCGGCTCCGGGTTCGTCTTTGGCGATCTGGGCAAGCAGCACTCCTCCTTTGGGCTCATCATTGCCTTCCAGGTGTTACCCACGATCATCTTTATCTCTGCCTTCTTCGCCGTGCTCTATCACCTGGGGATCATGCAGATTGTGATCAAGGCCATGGCTCGATTGATGCAGCTGACTATGCGCATTAGCGGCGCCGAGTCATTGAACGTGGCGGCCAGCATCTTCATGGGGCAGACGGAAGCTCCGCTGAGCATTCGGCCGTTCCTGCCCGGAGCAACACAGTCGGAATTGATGACCATCATGACCAGCGGGATGGCGCACGTCTCCGGCGGCATCATGGCGGCGTACATTCTCTACGGGATCGAGGCCAAGCACCTGCTGGCCGCCGTGATCATGACGGCGCCAGGCACGGTGCTGGTCTCCAAAATGCTGGTGCCGGAAACGCACACTCCTGCCACCTTGGGCCGGGTGACGATGCCCATCAACGAAGAACACAGCAACGAGAATCTGCTGGGGGCGATTGCTCGCGGAACCATTGACGGGGGCCGGCTGGCCTTCAACGTGGGCATCATGCTGATCTCATTTTTAGCGCTGATCGGGTTGCTGAATGGGATGCTGGGGGGCATTCACAATTGGCTGGGCGGCCATCATGTTCCCTTCCCTTCCAGCCTGAATGTGATCCTGGGGTTTGTCTTCGCTCCGATCGCGTGGCTCATTGGCATCCCTTGGCATAGCGCCCACCAGGTCGGCAATCTGCTGGGCACGCGCACGGTGACAAACGAGCTGGTCGCCTACGCGCTACTAGGCGCCCAGAAGTCCTCACTGGACTTCCGGTCCTTTACGATCACCACCTTTGCCCTGTGTGGATTTGCCAACTTTAGCTCCATCGGGATGCAGATTGGCGGCATCGGAGCCCTGGCTCCGAACCGGAGGAACGATCTGGCGCGCCTGGGATTGCGAGCGATGCTGGCCGGGACGATGGCCAATTTGATGTCGGCGGCCATTGTCAGCGTTTTACTGCGGTAGGTGGGAAGCAACAGCAGGTCCTTCGCGACGCTTTTAATGTTTTGTATCAGGGCACGACTTTACAGGCTCCGCAGAACTCATGTTTTGTATCAGGGCACGACAGTCGTGCCTTGATACAAAGCATCAAAAAGGTCGCGGCCTGAAGAGACCTGCAGTTTCACGTGGAGGAAAGCTATTGGCTCTTGGGATTTTTGAAAAGGCGGAGGAGGCCGCGGCCTTCATCCGCGAGCGCATTGCGGTCAAGCCGCGAGTGGCCATCGTGTTGGGCTCCGGGCTGGGTTCGTTTGCGGAACGGATCGACCAGCCGGTCGCGATTCCCTACGCTGAAATTCCGCATTTTCCGCGCCCGACGGTAGAAGGCCACAGCGGGCGCCTCGTCGTGGGCACTGCGGCCGGAACCCCCGTCGCGGTCATGCAGGGCCGCGTTCACGGATACGAAGGATACAGTCCGGAGGAAGTCACCTTTCCAGTGCGTGTGCTGGGACGCTTGGGCACAACTACCCTGGTGGTCACCAATGCCGCCGGCGGCGTTTGCCTGGATCTGCAACAGGGCCAACTGGTCCTGCTTTCCGACCACATCAACCTGACCGGCCGTAATCCCGTTGCCGGCCCCAACGACGAACGCTTCGGACCACGCTTCTTTGACATGACGAATGCCTATTCGAAGCGGTTGCGCCTACTGGCCCACTCGGCTGGAGAGTTCGCCGAGGGCGTCTACCTGGGGGTCTCCGGACCCAGCTTTGAAACGCCGGCGGAGATCAGGGCCTTCCGCCGTTTGGGAGCAGACCTGGTTGGCATGTCCACAGTGCATGAGGTCATTGTTGCCCGACATATGGGCATCGAGGTTCTCGGCATTTCCTGCGTCACCAATATGGCTGCCGGCATCCTCGACCAGCCCATCAACCACCAGGAAGTGATGGAGGCGGGAGCGCGCGTACAGGCGCAATTGGCTGCCCTGCTAGTGAGGCTGCTGCCGGCTCTCGATGGCAGAATTTAACATCCCAACCGGCTTCGAAAGCCGATCCGCTTTGCTATTCTTGAAATTGCTATGCCTACGAAAAAAGAGCTTCTGACCTCGCCAATCCAGCATATCGACATCAAGCAGCACAATGTGGTGCCGCTAGTGGATGCAATGCAGTCCATGGCCTATAGCTCCCGTGACCTCGCCCGGGCGGCCTCCATCTACGAGCGCATGCTGCGCGACCAGGACTGTGGCGTGATCCTCTGCCTTGCCGGATCACTGATCAGCGCTGGATTGAAGCAGATTTTTGTCGACCTGCTGCGCAACAACATGGTCGATGCCGTGGTTTCGACCGGCGCCAACATGGTGGACCAGGATTTCTTCGAGGCGCTGGGATACAAGCACTGGATCGCGGACGACCTTTACCGCCAGGGCACGGAAGACGCGACCTTGCGCGAATTGATGATCGATCGCATCTACGACACGCTCATCGACGAAGAGGAACTGCGCCTTTGTGACGAGACCTGCAAGGTCATCGCCGATTCCCTGGATCCCCGTCCCTACAGTTCGCGTGAGTTTATCCGCGAGATGGGGGCTTACCTGGAAAAGCAAGGCAAGACCCCGGCTAAGGGCGGAGTCGACAGCATCATTCTGGCCGCCTATCAGCTGGATGTACCGATCTTTGTGCCCGCCTTCAGTGACTGCTCAGCCGGGTTTGGACTGGTTGCCCACCAGCATGAACGTGGCGACAAGCCCAAGGTCTCGATCGATTCGGTCAAGGATTTCTACGAGTTAACGCAGTTGAAGATCGCCAACCCGACTACCGGGCTGCTGATGATCGGGGGCGGGGTGCCCAAGAATTTTGCCCAGGACATCGTGGTTTCGGCGGAGATCCTGGGAGTGGACGCGCCCATGCACAAATATGCCATCCAGATCACGGTGGCCGACGTGCGCGACGGTGCTCTTTCTTCGAGCACCCTGAAAGAAGCCAGCTCCTGGGGTAAGGTAGACACCACATTCGAGCAGATGGTGTACAGCGAAGCCACCCTCGCGCTGCCTTTGATCACCGGCTATGCCTTTCATAAGAAGGCATTTGCAGAGCGAAAGCAGCGCCGCTGGTCACGCCTCTTGGAGCCCGTTACGGCGTAGCCGGACCGGGGGGTGCCGTTTAGGGATCCGCGCCCTAAAGCGGCACACTGCGTGTCCCCACTAATGGAACCGCTTCGCTGGTACTAAAGTGGCAGCGGAACGCGCTCTTTTTCTATAGCTTGCGCTCCAAAATAGGTATACTTCGAGGCATCCCCCAAATACGTTGTCGTTCAACTTTTTGGGGGTTCGCAGTGTCTCTTCTCATTGGTGTAGCCGGTTTTAGCTATGTTGCGCTGTTTCTAGGGTTTTGGTCCATCGTCCGTATGTCGGCCATGTCAGATAAATTGGTAGTGAGCCGTGCCAACGTGATTCCGTTCCATCGCGGTTAAGGTTTTTCGAAGAAGCAGAGCAAGTGCGTCCGCGACCCCACAACATGGAACGCACTGCTCATCACTGCGGTTTTCCCCCGATCCGATCCGTTGGAGGTGCGTGAGTTCTTCCTCCATGCTCCGTTGACTACTCTTAGGCACTGTATGGGCCAATTGGAGTTGCCTATACTGTAGATAGTTAACGTTTTGCATGGGCCGGTATCGTCTCTTTAGCTTGACGACTGACTTGGCGAGAGCTCATTAATTAGACCCGCATCGATCGAGCACGAGTGACCTGGCTTCGAGATAGGCTACCCTCCACCATACTTTTCGCGGTTGCGCTGCTGCTTTCCGCCTATGGCGGACTCGTCCTGCTGTTGGGACGCGGCGGCACCTTCTCCGCCGCCGTGATCATGTGGGCCTGTGCCCAGGTGCTGCTGATCGCTCTGTGCGTGCACAGTTTTCTGGATGCGTCGCGCCAGGATGAAGCGGAATGGCAGGTGCAACAAGTAGCCCAGTTGCAGCGAAGCATCCTGGACTCCGCCGGCCCGATGATTCTGGCCACCGACCTCGAAGGCAACCTGCTCATCTTCAATCCCGCCGCCGAACGGATGCTCGGCTACCGCTTCCACGAAGTCGTGGGCCAGCTCAACGCGCATGATCTCTTCCCCGAAGGCGAACTGGAACGGGTAGGACAGCTGCTGGTTTCGCGTCTGGATCGCTCCCCGGCTATCGACCTGGACAGTGTCTCGCCGGAGTTGAAGCACTACGTCCAGTACGTCACCAGCTTCCCGGTAAGCCGTGTCCGCGGCTTTGAGATCCTCTGCCGGCGCAAGGATTCGACTACCTTTCCCGCCATGGTTTACCTCTCCGCGGTAAGGAACACGGAGGGTGCGTTGACCGGGTTGCTGGCCATTGCCACCGATCTGACAGCCACCAAACGCGCTGAGCATGCCCTGCGCGAGAGCGAAGAGCGATACCGCGACCTGTTCGACAACTCGCAGGAAATGATTGCCACCCTCAGCCCGCGAGCCAAGTACCTGTACGTCAATCCCGCCTGGCAGACATGCTTCGGCAAGAGTGCAGCTGCCTTTGAGAGCCTGATCAGTTTCGAGGCCGCCTTCCCGCCGGAGATGCAAAGCGATGCCGCAGCCCTGTTTGACCGGGCCTTGCACGGCGAGCGTATCGATCGCGCCAACCTGCGGGTGCAGGATTCCAATGGGATGGTTCGCGAGCTGGAAGCCAGCCTGAGCTGCCGCCAGGATCGCGGTGAACCGGTGTCTGTGCGCTGTATCTTCCGCGATGTCACCGCCCAATACCAGCGCGAACGCAGATTGGCGATGCAGCTCGCGGTCAGCCAGGTGGTTGGCGAGTCCACCACTTCCGACGAAGCTCTACCGGCGATGCTCGAGTCGCTGGGAACCAACCTGGGCTTCGATATGGCGGGACTATGGTTCGTGAGCAGCGACCATCACACCCGCTACCTGGCCGGTTGGTTTCCTCCTGACCGGGCGTGTGTTGAGTTTCACCGTGACAGCATCGGACGGGTGCTGCAAAAGGGCAAGGACCTGCCGGGCAAGATCTGGGAGGCCGAGAGCCCCTGCTGGATCGAAGATCTGCAGGAGGACGACAACTTTCTACGCGCCACTTCCGCCAAAGCGGATGGCCTGGTCACTGGCTGGGGTGTGCCGGTCCGGGTGGGCAACCAGGTGATCGCCGTAGTCGAGTTCTTCAGCCGCCAGAAGCAGCGGGAAGACAGCGAAATGATGGCCACGGTGGAAACGGTTTGCGCCTCCATTGGCCAGTTTATGGCGCGGTCAGCGCAAGAGAGCCGCCTGGAAGAGTTGAACCGGCAGAAGGAGTCGATCCTCAACTCGGTGGCGGATGGCATCTTTGGGACCGACTCCGCCGGCCGGATTGTCTTTGTGAACCCGGCAGCAGCCAATATGCTGGGCGCCCACGCCTTCGATCTCATCGGGCGCACCGTGCACTCGGTGGTGCATGAGGAGCGTAAAGGACGGGAAAAGTGTTCGGATCAATGCCGCACCGGCCGCGCCTTCCTGGTGCGCGAAGGCACCAGCGGGCAAGATGTTTTCTACCGCAAGAATGGCGCTTCCTTCCCGGTGGAGTTCTCGGTAACGCCCATGGTCGAGCACAACGTGGCCGTAGGCAGCGTGCTTAGCTTCCGCGATATCAGCCAGCGCTACGCGCTGGATCGCATGAAGGATGAATTCGTCTCCACGGTGAGCCACGAACTGCGCACGCCTCTCACCTCCATTCGGGGTTCATTGGGCCTGCTGGCGACCGGCTTGCTAGGCGAAATGGGAGAGAAGGCTTCAAACCTGCTGCGCATCGCGGTCACCAACTCCGACAGGCTGGTGCGCCTGATTAACGACATCCTCGATCTGGAGCGTATGCAGTCGGGCCGCGCACCCCTCACGTATCGCAATTGCGACCTGGAAGATCTGGCCAAGCAAGCAATCGACGCCATGACCCCCATGGGAGACGCCGCCAAGGTACAAATGCTGCTGGAAGCCGGGCCCGCACTAGTGGAAGTGGATCCCGACCGGCTGCAACAGGTGATGACCAACCTGCTGAGCAATGCGATCAAATTTTCGCCGCCCCAGTCGCAGGTTACGGTTTCCATTGAACGGCTGCTCGATGGGGTCACTATCAGCGTAAGAGATAACGGGCGCGGCATTCCGAAAGACAAGCTGGAATCGATTTTTGACCGCTTTCAGCAGGTCGATGCCTCGGATGCCAGGCAGAAGGGTGGAACCGGCCTGGGCCTGGCCATCTGCCGCACCATCGTTATGCAGCACGGCGGCCGCATCTGGGCAGAGCGGAATCCCGATCGCGGGTCCACTTTCCGCATGTTCCTGCCCACGGTCACGCGGGACAGCGAGCAGTCGCGCCTGGGAGACAGCTCGGCCTCTCCGGTGCACAACATGACCTCTGTCCTGGTCTGTGATGAAAACCCGGTGACCCGGGCGGCGCTGGTGGAAAGCCTGCGGGAACATGGCTATTCGGTGCTCGAAGCGGCCACCGGCGATGAAGCCGTGGTGGTGGCCCGGCAAACCCCTATCCAGGCCATCCTGCTGGATATGAGCCTTCCCAGCCTGCATGGCTGGGAAACCCTGCATCTGCTCCGCGACGACCTGCGGACGGCGGCGATTCCTGTGGTGGTGCTGAGCGCCTTTGGCGCCATGAATGATCCCGAAGTGGAAAAGGCGGCGGACGCCTGGCTGGAACAGCCGCTGGAGACGGAGTCGATGTTGGCCGCCCTCTCCAGGGTGCTGCGGGTAGAACGGGAGCCCTCTCGTGTGTTACTGGTAGAGGATGATGCGGACTTGGCCAAGGTGATCCTGGCCACGTTCGAACGTGCCGGCATCCAGGTACATCATGCCTCCACGCAGCGCAAAGCGATGGAGTTGTGCGTTTCGTCGCGACCAGATCTGGTTATCCTCGACATTGCCCTGCCGGACGGCGATGGCTTTGGACTGGTCGACTGGCTGCGCCAGCAACAGGAGATGAAAAATCTGCCATTAGTGGTTTATTCGGCTCAGGACCTGAGCGAGGGCGAACGCAAGAAGCTGCGGTTGGGGAATACAGAGTTCCTCACCAAGGCGCGCGTCCAGCCTCAGGATGTGGAGACGCTGGTGCTATCGATGCTGCGCCAGCCAAACGATGCTAATGAAGTGCCGCTGGGATGGGATGGGACCGCCTCTCCCAGTGTTTAAAGACCTCTACGGACCCGAATTTCCTGTACGCGGCTCTAGACAGGTCCGCCTATGCGGCTTTCTTCACGGAAAGCGCCTGAAGTTGATTGATTCCGACGAGCGCCACAGGAAATCCGGGGGACCCGCACTCTTATGACACGCCGCATCCTAATCATTGACGACGAAGACGATATCCGCCAGGTGGCCGCCATGAGCCTGGAAACGGTAGCAGGGTGGGACGTTTTGCTGGCAAATTCCGGTAAGCAAGGGATCGAACGCGCCAGCGCCGAACAGCCGGACGCGATTCTTCTGGACGTCATGATGCCGGAGATGGACGGACCCACCACGCTGTTAAGGCTAAAGGCCAGCGGCATGACCTCTCATATCCCCGTATTGCTACTGACAGCGAAAGTACAAGGCCCGGATCAGCGCAGATTTGCCGAAATGGGAGTGGCAGCGACCCTGTTCAAACCCTTTGATCCTTTGACCCTGGCGCGGCAGATTTCCGCGGCGTTAGGCTGGAAAGAAGGCGACTGATCCCTTGACTGACCGATTGACCAACAGAGACCGCGTACCCCCGAATGAAACCGTGCGCAACCCTGCCAGCTTGCCTCCGGAAGAGCAGAGTCAAGAGCAAAAGATGCAAAGCATGATCTCCGCCCTTTGGGAACGGAGCAGGCATACGGTAGCGGAGCGCGCCCAGTTGCTACAGAGTGCGGGAGAGCTATGGAACGACAACCGGCTGGATGCGGCGACCAAGCTTCGCGCCGTAGATTCCGCCCATAAGCTGGCGGGCGTGCTGGGCACGTTTGGCCTGCCCCGAGGTACCGACCTGGCGCGGGAGGCGGAATTGCTCTTTGGGCAGTCGACACCGCCCGACAAAGCGGAAATCGAACGGCTGCAAGTCCTGCTGGCGGAGCTGACCCGGCTAATCGACCGCGGACCCAACCCACCTGTCTAGAATGGAAGCATGAATGACCTGGGCCGGCTGCTCATCGGTGTGGGGTTGGTGCTGCTCATCGCCGGCGGCTTGCTGCTGCTATTGGGGCGTACGGGATTCCCGCTAGGCCGGCTTCCAGGTGACATTTCCTACCGGGGCCGCAACGTTTCCGTTTATTTTCCGTTAGGGACGTCGATTTTGCTGAGCGTCGTGTTGTCCCTGGTCTTCTATTTGCTCTCACGGTTTCGCCGGTAGAGCAGTGTCGCAATTGGTGTAGACCGAAGAGGTGGGTCTTTTCCTGGTTTTCCGCCAGGGAAAACCACACCTCGCGATCCTCATCAGACAACAGTAATTGCGAACTGCTCTAGACTGAGTGGCGTGTAGACTCGACGCTTGTTGGAGGCATCTGTGCCCAATCCGGAGGAATCGTTGAGCCAGCTGGGGCTGGTTTTCCCGGAAGCACCGGCCAACCTCCGCCGAGTGTGGCGAGTTGGCCAGCTGGTCGGCGAAGTAAGAAACCACATTGAGCGCGAGTACGCGGATGTATGGGTGGAAGGAGAGGTTTCCAACTATCGCCCTGCTCCCTCCGGCCACGTCTACTTCACCCTGAAAGATGGAGACGCCCAACTGCCGGTGGTGCTCTTTCGCCGGCAAGCGATGCTGCTGCGCTTCCGGCTGGAAGACGGCTTGCAGATCCTGGTGCGGGGGCGGGTTTCGGTCTACGAGCAGCGTGGCCAGATGCAGTTGGTGGCCGAGTTCGTCGAGCCGGTGGGCGCAGGCTCGTTGCAGATTGCCTTCGAACAGTTGAAAGCCAGGCTGCAAAAGGAAGGCCTTTTCGCGCCGGAGCGCAAACAGCCTCTGCCCGCCTTTCCCCACTGCATTGGGATCATTACGTCTCCTACGGGGGCGGTGATTCGCGATTTTCTCAATGTAGCCGGACGTAGACACCTGGCGCTCCATGTGCAGCTTTATCCTTCGGCGGTTCAGGGCGAGACGGCCGCGTTGGAAATTGCCGCGGGCATCGCGTTTTTTAACCAGTCGCGGACGGTGGACGTGATTGTGGTGGCCCGCGGCGGCGGGTCGCTGGAAGATCTGGCTCCGTTCAACAGCGAGTTGCTGGCCAGAGCCATTGCCAATTCTCAGTTGCCCATTGTCTCCGCCATCGGCCACGAAACCGACTTCACCATCGCCGATTTTGTCTCCGATTTGCGTGCGCCCACTCCCTCAGCCGCGGCGGAACTGCTGACGGAAGCTCAACATAAAGTGGAGGAGCGCCTGGAACAGCTGCACCGGCGCCTGACCCATGCGGCCCGCTACCAGCTAATGCGCGCCCAGGAACGTTTCGCCCGGCTCTCCGCACCAGCAGCTTTCGCGCGCATGCGCAATGCCCTGGCGCGGCGGCAGCAGCGGGTAGATGAGTTGCAGTACCAGCTGGACGCCGCCTGGCACCGGCAAAGCCGGAGCCTCACGGAAAGGTTGCAAAAGCTCGAGGCCAGGTTGCTACGCCAGGATGTAAGCCACCGCATGCGTATGGTGCGGGAGCGGCTCGCTGCGCTGGACGGACGGATCGGGCGTGCGCAAGAGTCGCTGCTGCAGCGGGGGCGCTCCAGGCTCGTAAGCGCGGAGGGGCGGCTGCAGACACTCTCTCCTCTCGCGGTCTTGAATCGCGGTTATGCCCTGGTCTTCGATGAGACAGGGGGCCTGATCCGGGAGGCAGTTGCCGCCCCGGACAGCGGAGTGATTACCACACGGTTTGCCCACAGTACGCTGACCAGCCGGGTGCTGGAAAGGAAGTCATCCCCAACTAAACCATGAGAAAACTTTTTGGAACGGACGGTATCCGCGCGGTAGCCGGTGAGGCGCCCCTGGACCCACCCACCATTTTTGCCACCGGACTTGCCCTGGCATCCTCCCTGAAGAGTCTTTATCCCCAGCCCCGGGTGCTGTTGGGGTCGGATACGCGCGAGTCCAGCCCCTGGATCTCCGCGGTCATCTCCGCCGGATTATGCCGGGGAGGCGCGGAAGTATTGAACGCCGGCGTTATTACAACGCCGGGTGTGGCGTACCTGGCGCGCAAACATGGGTTCGCTGCGGGAGTGGTGATTTCGGCCTCCCACAACCCCTGGCAGGACAACGGAATCAAGGTATTTGGCGGCGACGGTTACAAGCTGCCTGACTCCACCGAGATGGCCATTGAAGAGGAAATCTTTCGCCGGCTCAAGGAGTCGCCTCCGCCCGGCCTCAAGGAGTTAAGCGCGCCTGCGGCCAACAAGGACTTTCGTGAGGAATATGAGGTCTTTCTGCGCAACGTGGTCCCACAGCTGAACCTGGACGGCAGGAAGATTGTGATCGACTGTGCGAATGGGGCGGCGGCGGTAATCGCTTCCGAGCTTTTTCGCTCGCTTGGGGGCGAGATACACCTGACGCACGTGACCCCCAACGGGAGAAATATCAACGAAAACTGCGGCGCCCTGCACCCTGAAGTGGTGGCCCGGGAGACCAAGGCGTTGGGCGCTGACCTGGGGATCACCTTGGATGGCGACGCCGACCGAGCGCTGTTCGCGGATGCCTACGGCCGGGTGGTCAATGGGGATGGAGTCATGCTGGTAGCGGCCCGCGATATGCAGGCCAAGGGCGAGCTTGCCGGCGATTTGGTGGTGGCGACGACTATGTCGAACATGGGGCTGGAAGCGGCCTTGCGCAGCAGCGGCATTCGCATGCTGCGCGCTCCTGTGGGAGACAAGTATGTTTTGGAGATGATGCAGAAGCACCAGGCTAGCCTGGGCGGGGAGCAGTCGGGCCATATTCTCTTTCCGCGCCGCGGCACTACTGGCGATGGATTGCTCACAGCGCTGGTGTTGCTCGATACCCTGGCACGCTCCGGCAAGCCACTCCACGAATTGCTCAGCGATCTGCGCGTCTTTCCGCAGGTGATCGTCAACGTGCGGGTGCGGGAAAAGCGGCCGCTGGAGCAGATTCCCGCGGTGATGGAGAGCATCCAGCAGGCGGAGACGGATCTGCATGGCAATGGGCGGGTGGTGGTGCGCTACTCGGGCACCGAGGCATTGGCGCGGGTGATGATCGAAGCTGAATCGGAGCAGCAGATGCGCGAGCATGCGGAGCGCATCGCCCAGGCCATCCGGGTCGAAATAGGGATTTGAAGAACCGTTATCATCTAGGGAGGAGAGAGCCATGATCACCGCAATCCTTTTGCTCGCCCTCATGCAGCCACAAGACCCCGGCCTAAGCGCCCCTGCGCCCGATACAGCTGTGCCTGCGGAGCGGACCGAGAAGCTTACGCCGGCTGAAGTGAAGGCACTCGCGGATGCCAACAAGGCGGTTGCCGACGCCCAGGACAAGCTGATCCATGCCAAGGCCGCCCTGCAAGGGACGACTGAGGGTATCGAGCAGGCTCATCACGCAAACACAGATTGCGGGTGCTATGTGGAGAGCACAGGACGCGATTACGACAAGGTGGAGTTCAAAGGGGACACGATCGTCATCCACCACATCCATGAGGCGCCGGGTAGTTTGAGCAATAAGACGACACCGTAAAATGCAGTGGTAAGCTTCCCGATCCTTACTTCAGGTCGCGCCAGTTGGGGCCGGCTCCGCAGTCGACCACGATCGGGACTTTTAGTTCTATCACTGTTTCCATTTCATGACGGACCATTTGCTTCACCTGTTCGACTTCCTTCTCGGGCACATCGAAGAGGAGTTCGTCGTGCACCTGGAGCGTCATTTTCGTCTGCAACTTCTCTTCCCTGAGCCGCCGGTCAATACGGATCATGGCAATTTTGATCAGGTCCGCGGCTGTTCCCTGGAGCGGCGTGTTCACCGCGGTGCGTTCAGCGAAACCGCGCAGGTTGGCATTGCGGCTTTGCATGTCGGGAATCGGACGAACGCGGCCGAATAGGGTGCGCACCCGCTGCTCCCGGCGCGTCTCCTCGAGCAACTGATCGATGTAGCGGCGCACGCCGCTGTAACGGGCGAAGTAGGTTTCGATGTAGAGCCTGGCTACGTTTTGCTCGATGCCCAGTTGCGCGGCCAATCCGAAGGGAGAAATGCCGTAGACAATTCCGAAATTAACCGCCTTGGCGCGATCGCGCGTCTGCTTATCCATCCCCTCAGCTGCGATGCCGAATACTTCCGCGGCGGTCAGGGTATGAATGTCCTGCCCTTCGGCAAAGGCGCGGACCAGCAACGGATCTTCGGAGTAATGCGCCATGAGACGCAGCTCAATCTGCGAGTAATCAGCGGAGATGAGCAGATTTCCCGGCGCCGCGATGAAGGCAGCCCGGATCTCGCGGCCCAACTCCGTCTTGATGGGAATGTTCTGCAGATTCGGGTTGGTGGAGGAGAGACGCCCAGTGGCGGTGCCTACCTGGTTGAACGTGGTGTGAACACGTCCCTCGGCATCGGCCAGCAAGGGTAAGGAATCAATGTAGTTGGACTTGAGCTTGGCCAATTGCCGGTATTGCAACACCTGGCGCGGGACCTCGTTATGCTCCGCCAGCTCTTCGAGCACATCCACCGCGGTCGAAACCACCTTGCCCTTGCCATACTTGAGCGGCTTGGGCAGGTGCATTTTGTTGAACAACACATCGCCCAGCTGCTTGGGCGAATTGATATTGAAGCGATGACCGGAACCTTCGAAGATCTGCTCGCTCACCCGGTGCATCTCCACCGTCAAGCGATCAGCCATGGCGGCGAGAACAGCGCGGTCGATGCGGACGCCGGCCTCCTCCATGTTTAACAGGACCGGGACCAGCGGCAGATCGATGTCGCGATACACCTGGCCGGTGCCCAGCGATTCCACGTCCTCTTTGAGCAGCGGGGCGAGGGTGTGGATGGCGTGCGCCGATGCCGGCAACAGTTCATCACCCTCCGCCGGCAGCGCCCGGGTGGTGAAGCGTGCGGCCACATCGCCCAGTCGATGCGCGGCGTGCGTGGGATTGATGAGGTAGGAGTACAGCATCACATCTTCGATGGGACCAGCCAGCCGGAGACCATGACTCGCCCCGTGGCGATCAAGAATGCGCAGCGCCGCCTTCAGGTCGTGTACCGACTTTGGCGTTTGTTCATCAGCAAGCAAACTGCACAGAAACTCCGGAGCACGGCTATCGACATCCTGATCCAACGAGACTACGAGCACACGCGCCGGCTCTGCTGAGATGGCTATCTTTAATGTTTGGGGAGCCGGTTGTTCTCCCTGCTGCCCCGGATCATCGAACAGTCCGAGCAACGACATGTTCTTCAGCTGCGGCTCTTCCTCCTCAATGGCCTCGCTTTCCTCTTCGGTCACCTGTTCCGAAGCGACTTCGAGCAGCGTGGTGTCGAAGGCCAGGGCCAAGCCCTGACCGCGTGCCAGCTCAACGAAACGGCTGATCTCTTCGGGCGATGGATCGTGGACGATGGTGAGCGGCGTCGCCTGCTCGTCGGGCGCCAGCTCCTTGAGCATGGTGGTGAATTCGAGTTCGTTGAAAAGGGAGCGGCAGGCGCTCACATCCGGGGCTTGGGTGCGCATTTGTTCCAGGTCGAGTTCGACCGGCACTTCACAGTGGATGGTCACCAGCTCCTTGCTGAGCAGCACCGACTCGCGATTATTCTGCAGCGATTCGCGGTAGGTCTTGCGTTTCACTTCCGCAGCATGCTCGAGGACGTTTTCGACGCTGCCGAATTGCTGGATCAGTTCGACCGAGCCCTTGTCTCCAATTCCCGGCGCGCCCGGAATGTTATCGATGGAATCTCCGCGCAAAGCCATCACGTCAATGACTTGCTCCGGCGCTACCCCGAGTACTTCCACCACCTTGTCGCGATCGAGGATGAGGTTGTCCTTGACAGGATTGAGCACCTTGACGCGACCGGTGACCAGTTGCAGCATGTCTTTGTCGTTCGAAACCACAAAGACATCATGATCCTGCTCGGCGGCCTGCCGTGCCAGCGTGCCGATTACATCGTCGGCTTCGAAGCCCTCAGATTGCAGAATCGGGATGCGAAAGGCTTCCAGCGCCCGGCGAATGAACGGCAATTGCTGGGCCAGGTCGGCAGGCATCTCGGTGCGGTTGGCCTTGTAGCCGGCGTAATCGATCTCGTCAAAAGTCTGAGTCTTGATATTCCATTTGCGCACCGTGGCCATGCTGCGCGCACGCTCATCGCGAAAGACCGCCCCGCTCACGTCGAAGACGGCTGCAAAGAACTCCGGCTGAAAATCCCGGCGAAGCTTGTTGATCATGTTGACGAAAACGAAGGTGGCCGCAGTGGGCACACCGGTGCGCGTGGACATGGGCCGCTGGCGCTGCATTGCGTGATAGGCGCGAAAGATAAACGACATCGCGTCCAGCAGGAAGACGGGCTTCTTGGATTCGGGATTTTTTTGCTGGATAGGCGAAGCCATTACTCGTCGAGCAGATCTTTAATCTGTTTCATCTCAAAAGCGATTCCCTTGCCCGTGTGCGAGAAGGTGTCGTTGCGTAGGAGCTGCCCATCCTCATAGCGATAGAAGGTGCTGTCCTCGGGGTCGATGACCCGGATGTCCTCAATACCCATGATGCGGTAGTCTTCGAGGCGCCTCTTTAGCCGCTGCAGGCTGTCTTCAGGGGACAGAACCTCAAAGACAGCAAGGGGAGGATGGGTGATGATCTGTTCGGTGGGTCCAGTACGGTCAAGTACGGTGACATCGGGGACACGGTATCGCGTCGCAGCGACCTGCACCCGCAACTCCGGCAGGACACGAATACTCCATTCCTTTTCGTGCTGCCAGAACCACTTCAGGATTGCCTTTTGCCACAACGCATGATCGAACTCTCCGATTGGGCGTTCCTCAACTTTTCCATCCACGTACTCGGCATCGGGCTCGTAAGAAGAGCGGAGATAGACCTCAACAGGAACACGAGTCGTTGTCGCCACGGTGACCTCCTCTCCCTCTCTTGAGAATACCGCTCCAGGGGATGGGTTGTCGCTTTCATACAATCAGATCTGTGCTGGTCTCCGACTTCGACTTCGAGCTTCCCCCAGAACTGATCGCGCAAGAACCGCCAGCCGAACGCGGAGAGAGCCGCATGCTCCTCCTGGACCGGGAGAGCGGAGCATGGCGGGATTCATGGTTTAACCAGCTGCCCGAGTTGCTTCGTGAAGGCGATGTGCTGGTGTTGAACGACAGCCGGGTGATCCCCGCCCGGCTGTTTGGCGCGCGTCCCGGGAGCACTGGCAAGGTGGAAGTGCTGCTGACTGAGCAGTTAAGTGATTGGGAATGGCGGGCACTGACCCGCCCGGCGCGCAGGATGGCGGTGGGTCAGGAGCTGGCTTTCGCGTCGCCCGATGGGGAGGTGCGGCTGCACGCTACGGTCGTAGCCGGCGGCGAGTTCGGGGAACGACTTCTTCGCTTCACGCCGGTAGATGATTTCTTCACCCGGCTGGAGCAGTTGGGCCATGTGCCGCTCCCCCCGTATATTCGCCGTCAGGACCAGGCGCTCGATCGTGAGCGTTACCAGACAATTTTTGCGCGTCAACGGGGATCGGTGGCTGCACCCACCGCCGGCCTGCACTTCACGCCTGAGGTCCTGGAACGGATCCGCGCGCGAGGTGTCGTCATTACCTACTTGACCCTCCATGTCGGGCTGGGTACGTTCCAGCCAGTCCGTGTGCCGGAGGTATCGGAGATTCGCCTCCATATAGAAAGGTATTCTCTGCCTGCGGAGACGGCCGAGGAAGTCAACCGGGCGCTCCGCGAAGGACGCCGCGTTGTCGCCGCCGGCACGACGACGGTACGGACACTGGAGCACTGCGCCCAGATCGGCAGAATGGAGCCGCATAGCGGTACAACCAACATTTTCCTGTCACCCGGCTCCCGCCTGAATGTGGTCGGGGCTCTGCTGACCAACTTTCATCTGCCCCAGTCGACGCTGCTCATGCTGGTGAGCGCCTTTGCCGGGAAAGATAAGACCCTGGCCGCCTATCGTCATGCGGTCGACGCCGGTTATCGTTTCTTCTCCTACGGCGACTGCATGTTCATCGCCTGACCAAAGTGCCGCTCAGCATTCAGGCGCGCACGTTCCAGGGCCAGTTCCACCTCGAGCCTCTTGGCTTCAATCACCAGCGGATCGTCGCTTTGGGGCACCTCGATGTTGCGTCCCCAGCTGATAGCCACGCGAGAGAAGGGCTTGGGGATGAGGAAGCGATCCCAGGACCGCAGCATCCAGGCCTTTTCCGGATGCGCGTAAAAGATGCCGATGGCATAGCCGGTGAGCTGGGCCAGCTTCACTGCACCTGGCTTGACCTTATAAACCGGGCCGCGTGGGCCGTCCGCGGTAAAGACTGCCCCATGCCCTCGCTCAACGGCCTTGGCCAAGGCCCACAGGCCGCTGCCTCCGGAGCGCGTACTGGATCCTCGCGCGGTTAAAAAGCCCAGCTGTTCAATGGTGCGCGCGATCAGTTCGCCGTCAAAGCTGAGGCTGATCAGGACGGCCACCTTAAATCGAGAGTGAAAATAACATGCGCACGGAATAAGGCAGCGGTGCCAGAAGCACCACACCTGGAGAGCCGGCGGTGTGGCGGGCTCGGCCCCCGGCTCCACCACGACCTCGTAGCGCAAGGTGCGATGGAGTGCCCGCAATAGCAGCGCCACCAGCCGGGGAACAATCGCAAGGGTAATCCGCTGGCTGAATGTGAAGCGCTGGGCGGTGTCGGTCACCGGGCGATTTTACAGGCTGGGGTACCACAGCTACTTTGGTAATCCCGAGCCCTGGCCGATTCGCCACCTGTTTTGTTGCAGATAGCCGCCATCAGTCGGAGGCGGGTTATAGGCCTCCCCACTGAGGTAACCAGGGGTGAGATCGAGTGGGGAGGAGGGCTGCCCCCTTCGTGGCCGGGTAATAGTGTGATTGGCGCATTTCCGAGGCGCCTGGCCTGACGTATACCAATACTCATTATGAGTACACACAAAATTGCTTTGACTTCGCGTGACTATTCTCTGCCTCGTTCTGGAAGCAAACCGTCCCTGGACGACAAACTCGACAGAGTTTTCCAAATGGCCGAGCATATGGACGCCCGGTGTGTCTACATGCTGGACGCTGCTGCCCACAAGCGGCGGCACGCTGTTTCCGCCAGGTAGCACGGGTTGGCTGCTTCTCAGGCGAAGATAATTCGCCTCTGGGATCTCTCCCCGCCGTGGACCGATGGGTGCCCCATATCTCGCTCGTTTTTCGCGAGATGTGGGAGACGCGAACCTTGAGATTTGTTGTAGATACGGTGAGAGATGCCGGTGAAGAGCCGTGGTCTCCTCGGGCTAGGGTTGTTCAGACGGGGCTCCAACTCGCCGCGCTGATAGCATCTCTGATGTGCCACTGACTCTGGAAACGTCCCTGCAGTTCGTCAAGGGCATCGGCCCACGCATCGCCCAGAGCCTGCAGGACAAGCGCATCGCCACCGTCGAAGACCTGCTCTACCATCTCCCCTTCCGTTATGAGGACCGCCTTCGTCCGCAAGCCATCGAGGAATTAGTCCCGGGCGAGATGGCCAGCCTGATCGGCGAAGTGCGCGGCATGAACCTGATGCGCACGCGGCGCATGCCCATCTTCGAAATGACCGTGAGCCAGGGCCTGGGCAAGGTCAAGTGCATGTGGTTTCACGGAACCTACCTGAAAGACCGCTTCAAAGCCGGACAATGGGTCGCCCTGTACGGGAAGGTAGAGGCTTCCCGCAGCAGCAATAGTTTCAAAATGATCCAGCCACAGGTGGAAGTGCTGCCCGACGACCACGACGACGAGGAGTCAAAACTGCTGGAGGTAGGCCGCATCACACCGGTCTACGAGTCGCTGGGCAACAAGCTGGCTTCGCGCTGGCAACGGCGCATCCTGTGGAGAGTGCTGGAGGAGATGAAAGGCCGCATCCCGGAGACCCTTCCCCAGGCACTTTGCCGCCGGTTGGAGATGCCCAGCCGCGAGGATGCGCTGCGCTGGGCGCACTTCCCGGAGGCTGGGACCCCCATGAGCCAGCTCCAGTCCTGGGCTACGCCGGCGCAGAAAAGGTTGATATTCGAAGAGCTCTTCTATCTCGAACTAGGCCTGGAGTTGAAGCGTAAGAAATTTCGCCAACGGCAAGGGATTCCCTTCGAGACCAATGAAGCAGTGCGGTCAGCGCTCCGCCAGGTGCTGCCCTTCCACCCCACCAAGGCGCAAAAAACCGCGCTGGGCGAGATTGTGGCTGATATGCGGACGCCGGAGCCGATGCGGCGGCTGCTGCAGGGTGATGTGGGGTCAGGGAAGACGATCGTGGCCCTGCAGGCAATGCTGGTAGCCATCGAGAACGGCTACCAGGCAGCCCTGATGGCGCCCACCGAGATCCTGGCTACGCAGCACTTCCTGGGAGCGCGAAAGCTGCTGGAACGGTCGCAGCAGCGCTACAAAGTGGTTCTGCTGACCGGTTCACTCGACGAAGATCGCAAACGCGCCAACCGGGGAATGATCGCGCGCGGCGAGGCCCAATTGGTGATTGGTACCCACGCCCTGATCGAGGAGCGCGTCGATTTCGCCAAGCTGGGATTGGTGGTGGTCGATGAACAACATCGTTTCGGAGTATTGCAGCGTTTCCGGTTGATGACGAAGCCCAACGCCGGAGAACCGGATGTCCTGGTCATGACGGCAACGCCCATCCCCAGAACGCTCGCTCTTTCTCTATACGGCGACCTCGACCTCAGTGTGCTGGACGAATTGCCTCCCGGCCGGACGCCCATTCTCACCCGTCAGGTTTCCGACGACCTGGCCGGCGAAGTATGGGACCTGGTGCGGGAACAGGTGCGGCTGGGACACCAGGCGTACGTGGTCTACCCGGTCATCGAAGGCGCGAAGGAGGATCAGCCCGAATTAGATTTCGCCTCCGGTGAGCCCGAACAGGAGGCAGCATCGGCCTTACCGGGAAAAAAGGGCAAAACTCCCGGTTTGTTATTCAAGCCAGTTTCCTCCCCTTCGGCGCCGTCGCTGAAGGCGGCGACCGAGATGTATCAGGAGTTGAAGGCAGGCGCGCTTAAAGGCCTGCGCCTGGGCCTGCTCCACGGGCGCATGGATGCCGACGAGAAGGAAATCATCATGCGCCGGTTTCAACGGCGGGAGGTGGATGTGCTGATCGCCACCACCGTCATTGAGGTCGGGGTCGATGTGCCAAATGCAACCATGATGGTGATTGAACACGCGGAACGGTTTGGGCTGGCGCAAATGCATCAGCTGCGGGGGCGCGTGGGACGCGGAAGCGCCAAGTCCTACTGCATCCTCATGACCGGGGGAAAGATTTCACCCCAGGCGGTGGAGCGTCTGGGAGCCATGGTACGCACGCAGAACGGATTCGAACTGGCTGAGCTGGATTTGCAGCTGCGTGGGCCAGGAGAATTCTTTGGCACGAGGCAAGCAGGGATCCCGGATTTTCGTGTAGCCAACCTGGTACGCGACCGTGCTCTTCTGGAGCTGGCAAAGACGGAGGCAGCGTCGTTCGTATCCTCGGCCGGCGAGGCGACCGAGGAGGAAAAGAGCAGGGTTTGGAACCGGCTGCGAGAGGCCTGGCAACGCCGCTATGGGTTAGTAGACGCCGGGTGACCCCGGAGGGCCCTGGTTCCCGCAACGAAAGACGGGCCCCATATCTCGCTCGTTTCGAGATATGGGACAGCCACTCGGTGGTATCCCTTCTCGCGAAAAACGAGCGAGATATGGGGCACCCGTCCTTCGTTGCGGAATTAGGGAAAGAGTCTACCAGCCCTTCAGGCTGCGAAGCATTGGTTGCTGGCCAGCTGGGTTTCCAGTTCCTCGTCCTTGACCATCCAGATCTGCAATTGGACCTTGATGATCTCCAGCGAACAGATATACCGCGTGGCGGCATCCAGAGTCTCTCCATCCACGGCCGGCAACGTCCGGGACGATAGGTCGAAGACGTTTGGGGTGCAGCGGCAAAGCTCGGTCAGCAGCAGATGCGAGGTCGTAGTGAGTTGAAGCCCAACCGAGACCAGCGCACTGTAGATCTCGACGCAGATGTCACGGGGAAACTCAAAAACGAATCGAGCCGTACCTGGCTCGACGTAAGACCGGCTACGGATCCAGGCTCCGCAATCGGGAATGAGTCCGCTGAGACGGGGTACGACCAGGGACTGGTCTTCGGGCAAAAGCGCGGTCAAATAGAGAACATCATCCAAGAGAGTTTCAGGCATAAGTGTGTCAGCAAATCCAGCTTGCGAACTTCGAATATACCTCGTCTGCTTAGGTTGATCGGCCACCTTAAAGCAATCTTGAACAGCAGGACAGGTACGTCGGTTAGCCGTTACGGTTACATTTTGGGTGGGGGAAGATGACCTAAAAACATCCCATGGTAATGTGGTCAGCATGTTGATCGGTACAGGCGTGGATTTGATCGAGGTCGAGCGGATCGCGCATTCGATCGAACGCTACGGCGAGCGCTTTCTCCGCCGCGTTTATACGGATCCTGAGATCGCCTATTGCAGCCGCAAGCGGATCAGCAGCGCGGAAAGCTTCGCTGCGCGTTTCGCGGCCAAAGAGGCGGGAGCCAAGGCGCTGGGCACGGGTATCAGCAGGGGGGTCACGTGGAATGAGTTCCAGGTCGCGCACAGCCCGGGGGGGCGGCCGGTTCTCGAACTGCGCGGGCGGGCGGCGCTACTGGCCGCGGAACTCGGGGTACGCGCAATCTCACTCTCCCTCACCCATACCGGCAGCCTGGCCATGGCGACCGTGATGATGGAGGGCTAGAGCCGGTACATCGTCTCTTCCGCGTCCATTCGCGAAAGAGAGAGCCTGGCAAAAGGGCCATTTGATATGCTCAGTCGCAGTGGGGAATACCCCGCTGCACTCGCTTCAACCCGAGGGGGTCTGTGCCAAGTCAGCAGGAAGTCCAGTGGTCACAATTGAAAGTGGGCGTTCTGGTCATCGTGGCCTTGGCAGCCCTGACTGCTCTCATCTTCCTGATGACCAACAGCACGGGTGGCATATTCCAGGGAAAGATCGTCCTGCGCTCCTATTTTGAGAATGCCGCCGGCCTCAAAGAGGGTGCCCCGGTCAACCTCGAAGGCTATACGGTCGGGACAGTGACCAAAATTGGGATCGTCCCCGCGCGTAAGCTCACCCCGGTCGAGGTGACTTACAAAATCGGAGCCAAATATAAGGACGCTGTGCGTACCGATTCCACGTCCAGCCTGGAGACCATCGGCGTACTGGGCGATACCGTCGTGGACATCAACAGCAAGACCGCGACCGGTCCGCCCGTGCACAGTGGCGCGGAGCTCAAAACCAACGAAACTCCCAACCTCTCCGATGTCATCAAGTCCAGCCAGGGAACGATCGAGCAGTTGAATACCATTCTGGCCAAGGTCGACCACCTTGCAGATTCGCTCAATTCCACCAAAGGCTCGATCGGCGAGTTGATCAACAATCCCGACCTTTACAACAAAGCAGTGGCGACCTTGAACGAGTTGTCGCAACTGGTGGATACCGTTGCCAACGGCAAGGGCTCGATCGGCAAGCTGGTGGCGGACGACGCCTTGTACAACCACATCAACGACACCGTGGCCAAGCTGGACAGGATGACGACCCAAGTGGACGAGGGGAAGGGGACGATCGGCAAGCTGCTGAAAGATGAGACGCTGGCCAACAACCTGAACCAGTCCGTAGCCAGCGCCAACCAGCTGCTTGCCGACATCAATGCCGGCAAGGGCGGCCTGGGCATGATCGCCAAAGATCCCCAATTCGCAGCCAAGCTGCGAGACACGGTAGACAAGCTCGATTCGGTCTTGAACAAGGTCGACAGCGGCCAGGGAACCATCGGGCAACTGGTTGTCAACCCTTCTCTTTACAACAACCTGGATCAGTCGCTGACGGAAACGCGGGGGCTGGTTGCGGCTATCCGCGAGAACCCCAAGAAGTACCTGACTTTCCACGTGAAGATTTTCTGACCGGGTTGCACAATCTCTACCCACAAGGCAGCATATGAAGTCTCTCCCAATCGCCGTTGCCGTGTTGCTTTATTCCGGTTTCGCTCATGCACAAAGCAAGCCGGCCCCAGGGCCCCCAGAGCCTAAGGCCCTGCAAAGCTTCGACCTGACCGCCATCGACAAAACAGCCGATCCCTGCACGGACTTCTATCAATACGCCTGCGGCAACTGGAAGAAAGAGAATCCAATTCCTCCAGACCAGGTCCGGTGGGGCCAGTTCGATGAGCTGAGACAGAGAAATGACTGGCTTCTCTATCGCGAGCTGGAGACAGCGGCGAAGCCGGACGTGAAGCGGACTGCCCTGGAACAGAAGTATGGCGACTTCTACGCGGCGTGCATGAATACCGGGCTCGCCGACAAGAAGGGGGTAACGGCGCTTCAGCCCGCTTTAGACACCATCAATGCGCTCAGCGACAAGAAGCAACTGGCTGCGCTGCTGGGCACGCTGGAGATACCGCACGGCATCAGCGGTCTCTTCAGCTTTGGCGTGGGGCAGGACCAGAAGGACTCGACGCGGCAAATCGCACAAGCCGGTCAGGGAGGTCTCAGCCTGCCGGACCGCGATTACTACCTGCTGCAGAACCCGCGGCAGCAGAAGATTCGCGAACAATACGTGGCGCACATGACCAGGATGTTCCAGCTGGCCGGAGACACACCCGAGAAAGCCGCCGGCGAAGCGCAGAGCGTGATGGCGATCGAAACCGCGCTGGCGCAAGGCTCGTCGAGCCGGACGGATATGAGAGACCCGGCGAAACGCTATCACATGATGACGCTCGCAGATCTGGGCAAGCTAACGCCGGACTTTGAATGGCCCACCTACTTGCATGGCATAAACATGGGTTCGTTCGAGACTCTGAATGTGATGACCCCGGGCTTCTTCACCGCCATGAACGCGCAGATTGACACCCAAAGCCTGGAGGCGTGGAAGAGCTACCTTCGCTGGCGTGCCCTGCACGACGCCGCCCCTTGGATGTCGCAAGCGTTTGTCGACGAGAACTTCCAATTTTTCTCTGGTGAGCTGCTGGGGCAGAAAGAGATCTCGCCGCGATGGAAGCGCTGCACCCGCGCTACCGATGAGGCGCTAGGGGAAGCGGTCGGGCAGGATTGGGTGAAGCAGTACTTCAGCCCGGAAAAAAAAGAGAACATGGTCAAGCTGGTCACGGCGCTGGAAGCGGCCCTGGCTACGGATATTCAACAGTTGCCGTGGATGTCGGAGGCCACCAGGAAGAATGCGGAGGACAAGCTGGCGCTGATCCGCAACAAGATCGGGTATCCGGAGCACTGGCGTGACTACTCGACCCTGGAGGTCAAGCGCGATGATCTGCTGGGAAATGTGGCCCGCGCGACCGTGTATGAGGATCGCCGCAACCTGGACAAGCTGGGCAAACCGGTGGACGAGACGGAGTGGGGCATGACTCCGCCGACGGTGAACGCCTACTACAGCCAAGGCATGAACGACATCAACTTTCCTGCCGGCATTCTGCAGCCGCCGTTCTACGACTTCTCCAAAGATGCAGCTGTCAATTTCGGTGGCATCGGAGTGGTGATCGGCCATGAAATGACGCATGGCTTCGACGACCAGGGCAGCAAATTTGATGGTCACGGCAATGTGCGTGAGTGGCAGAGTCCGGATGACCGCAAGGCTTTTACCGAGCGCACCGATTGCGAAGTGAAGGAGTATGGCAACTTCGAGGCTGCGCCCGGGCAAAAGCTCAATGGCAGCCTGACCCTGGGCGAGAATACCGCGGATAATGGCGGCCTTCGCTTGGCCTACGCGGCGTTGATGGCTTCTTTGGCCAATCCACCGGGCACGGTTGCGCCGCAGATCGACGGCTATACGCCGGCGCAGCGATTCTTTCTCTCCTTCGGACAGATTTGGTGCGAGAACGTGCGCGAACAAGCCGCGCGGAGTCGAGCCTTGACGGATCCGCATTCCCCCGGCCAGTGGCGGGTGAACGGCGCAGTGCAGAACTTCGACGAGTTCGGCAAAGCCTTCAGCTGCAAGAAGGGCGCCCCGATGTACCCGGAGAACTCCTGCCGCGTATGGTGATCCGAGGAATGCAGGCTGCTAGCGGACAGCGCGGGCTTCAGTCTAAACAAGTGGGAGCTCCAGGGCTTCCCTGCTGCGATAGCTTTCGAGGGTAGCTAAGGCGGCTTTCTCGACGAAAAGGTGCGGGAGCAGATTCTTTCGTCGAAACAGAGCCTGCAGGATGACCCTCTAGAGCATCTCCCCTGTTGCGATATGCTTTCGAGGGTGGTCAGGTGCAGCTTTTCTTGACGGAAAAGCTGCGTAAGCAGCCTCTCTCCGAAGCAGACCTACAGGGGAGATGCTAGAGCATCTCCCCTGTTGCGATATGCTTTCGAGGGTGGTTAGGTGCAGCTTTTCTTGACGGAAAAGCTGCGTGAGCAGCCTCTCTCCGAAGTAGACCTACAGGGGAGATGCTAGAGCATCTCCCCTGTTGCGATATGCTTTCGAGGGTGGTTAGGTGCAGCTTTTCTTGACGGAAAAGCTGCGTAAGCAGCCTCTCTCCGAAGTAGACCTACAGGCGAGACGCTATAGCCGAAAGTGGTTCTAGCTTTTACAATTAGCGATAGGATCCATTTTTCATACAGTTTTAGCTGCAAAGGCAGCCCGAGACCGCGACAGCGACGGGGATTAAGGAAACGCATGAAGTTCAGGAAATTCGGCCGGATGACTCTGGCCTTGGCAGTATCCCTGGGAACGGGATTGGGAGTGACCTCTTGCAGTACGGATCATGCAGTCGGTTATCTATATGTCACCGGCCAGCAATATAATCAGGTTTCCGGCTACAGGATCGATAACAATCTTGGCAATCTGACCGCCACGCAAAACTCTCCCTACGCTTCTGGGGGCTCCAATCCCATCAAGGCGATAACGGCCAATGCGGGAAAGTTTCTCTATGTGCTAAACGCAGGCTGTGGTGGAACCGGGCAAGCGGCCTGTTCCTCCGCAACAAGCTCGGATAATACCGGGCCTAACATCTCGCTCTTCACGATCGGCGGAAAAGGTTCACTGAGCTTTCAGACAACTTATACCAGCCAGGGCAATTATCCGATCTCGATCCAGACCGATTCTTCCGGCACTCATCTATTCGTGCTTGATTCCCAAGTTCCCGATCCCACGACTTGCGTGGGCTATGTGGTTGGGAATCCTGCCACCGTCTGTGGCGACATCACATCCTTCAACATCGACCCCAATACCGGCCGCCTCTCGTTGATCACCAACCAGCAGTTCAAGAACCCGACCACTGGCGTCAATCTTACTTACTTCCCCGTAGGCAGCTCACCCATCAATTTTGCAGTGGTTCCGAGCAACTCGTTTATCTACACCATCGAGAAGGGCAGTGGAAGCTCTCCGATCCCACGCAGTCGGTCTTTGTGTATGCGAACAGCAGTGGTCAGTTAACCCTGACGCAAAATACGCCCATTCCCACCGGTGCTGAGGATCTGAGCTTCATCTATGGCAGCAGCAAGTACGTATATCTGATCGATGCGGGGCAAAGTGTCAACCCCTCGGGCATGATCTTGCCCTATACGATCGGCACCAACGGTGCGCTCCAATCGCTGGTTGGTGGCGCTGTGTACGAACTCGGGCACGGTGGCCAATCCTGGACCCATGATTGTCGATCACCAAGGCAAGTTCCTCTACCTCGCGAACATGGGACCCAATCTCACGCCAACCAGCCCGTCCAGTTCGGTCAGCGCATTCTTTATTGATCCGACTACGGGCAGATTGACGACGCTCTCCGGCGGAGCAAGCACGACCAGCACGACCTTTGGCTCCGGATCCTCTCCACAGTGCATTCTCGAGGATCCATCGAACCAGTATCTCTATACGGCCAATTATGCAGACAGCACTATCACGGGTGCGGTGATCAACTCCTCGACGGGAACCCTGACCACGCTACGGAAGAACACCTCCTTCACCGGCCCCGGTAACCCGACCTGGTGCGCCGTCAGCGGTACGCTGTTCTAGGGCTAAGGCTTCAGGGCTCAGGTGGCTGAAAGCGACCTGAGCTTTTACAATGCAATGGGATACAAAAGACTCTCTATCCATAGCTCTGCTGCAAACTGCAGCCCTGCTCCATTGGTTCGTTGGGCCAGGATGAAGGAAGCGCATGAAGTTGAGTAAATTCGGCCGGATTGCACTGGCCTCGGTGGTAACCCTTGGTCTGGGATTCGGTGTTACTGCGTGCGGACCCCCCAATACGATTGACTTTCTATACGTCACATCCAATACCAAGAACGGCCCAGGGCAGATCAACGTCTACAAGGTGGATAGTCAAGCGGGAGCGTTGATACCAATTCCTAACTCGCCCTATCCTTCGGGCGGACAAAATCCCGTGGCCGACGTAGCTTCGGCAAATGGCAAGAACCTCTACGTGGTCAATCACGACAGCAATGCGGTCGTGGTGTTCGCTATCAGCACGGATGGCAGCCTCTCCCAGCAGCAGTCCTGCGGTATTCCGGGTACTTTCCCTACTCAGTTGGCGATCAACAAGGCCGGTACCTACCTCTATGTTGTGGAGACTTACCAGCCTAGCTTCAGCGCCAGCAAACCCGGACCCGGGGGGCTGGTGGTCTTTCCCGTCAATGACACCGGGCAACTGGGGGCCACGGGAAGTCTGTGTCAGCCGGTCGCTAATGGCGCCAATGCCTTCTTCCCGGTGGGAAATAATCCCGCAGCCGTAAACGTGCTGGCCAGCAGCAATTACGTTTATGCGGTGAACGAAAATGACGCCACCATCTCTGCATTTCAGGTGGGCACGAGTGGCGCTCTCACACTGATTGCTACCTATCCCGTCGGCGTGGCTCCAAATGCGATTTCCACCGATCCGACCAGTAAGTTCCTCTACGTCACCGATGGTGCGGCCAACCAGATGATTGGTTTCCTGATCCAGGGTAATGGAACCCTGATCAACATGCAGACACCCTTCAAGACGGACATTCTTCCCGTCTCTGTGGAGGTCGATCCCCGCGGTATTTATGTGTACGTCGCCAACTACAATGCCAACGACGTGAGTGCCTACACGATCGATCGCTCGACCGGAAACGCCACGCAGATTGCCGGGTCGACCACATATGCGGTGGATGCCGGGCCAACCTGCATCTTGATCGAACCCGCAGAAGCGCGCTATGTCTACACGTCGAATTCCCTTGGTGAGACGGTGTCCGGCTTGAGTCTGAACCCTGCGACTGGGGCGCTGGCGGCCGTGCAGAACACACCCTTCAAGGCCACCGGGCAGCCTACCTGCAGCGCTGCCATTACCCACGGCAACCATTCCGTCGAGGTCGTACAGCCCTGATTCTGCATGGTATCGGCGTCATCCTGTATAGATCCGGAGCGAAGAAGCGCAATCGGAGACGTGGACCTTGCGGCTTATGCTTGCCTCGCTTAGCAGCTTCCGGATTTGGCGGCGTTGACGAACCTCATGCGGCTTTCTTCACGGAAAGCCGCTCAGGCGGCCATGTCCAGAGCAGCGTGGCAGGAAATCCGGAGCCGCCGGGAGCAAGTGGCCGAAAGCGGTCCAACCTCTTACAATGCAGATGGGAAACAACAAAAAGATTTGCTATCCATAGCTCTGCTGCAAGCTGCAGCCCTGCTCCATTGGTTCGTTGGGCCAGGATGAAGGAAGCGCATGAAGTTGAGTAAATTCGGCCGGATTGCCCTGGCTTCGGTAGTATCCCTTGGTCTCGGATTCGGAGCTACTGCATGCGGACCCAGCAATACAATCGATTATCTTTACGTCACCGCGTCCAAGAACAATCCGGGACAGATCAGCGTATACAAAGTAGATAGCGAAGCGGGCGTTTTGTACCAGATCGCCGATTCACCCTATCCTTCGGGCGGGCAGGAATCCTGTCGCTGATGTGGCGTCAGCCAACGGGAAGAATCTCTACGTCATCAATCATGACGACAATACAATCGTGGAATTTGCCATTGGCACCGATGGCAAACTCTATCCGCAGCAGACCTGCAACATGCCAGGCAGCTACCCCACCCAGTTGGCTATCAACCAGGCAGGTACCTATCTGTACGTGGTGGAGACCTACCAGCCGAACTTCAGCATTAACATACCCGGGCCCGGCGCGCTCGTAGTTTTCCCCATCAATGCAAATGGTCAGTTGGGCGCCACCAGCAGCCTGTGCCAGCCGGTACCAGATGGCACAAACGCTTTCTTCCCCTTGGGGAATAATCCGGTTTCCGTGCACGTGTTGGCGAGTGGAAACTTCGTTTACGCGGTAAATGAAGGCGATGCCACCATCTCCGCGTTACAAGTTGGGTCAGACGGCGTGCTTAGTTCGGTCGGCCTTTTTAAGGTTGGAACGGCCCCCAATGCAGTCACCAGCGATCCGGCCGGTAAATTTCTGTATGTCACCGACGGTGCCTCCAATCAGATGTATGGCTTCCTGGTGCAGTCCAGTGGATCGTTGGTAATGATGCCGGCACCATTCAAGACTGACAACCTGCCCGATGCCGTCGAAGTAGACCCACGCGGCATCTACGTTTATGTGGCCAACTACAATGCTAACGACGTAAGCGCATATACCATCGACTCGTCTACCGGCAACGCCACACCGATCTCTGGTTCGACCACTTACGCGGTTGGCAGCGGGCCGCTTTGTATCCTCATCGAGCCGTCGGAAGGCCGCTATATCTATACCGCCAACTTTCTCAGCAACACGGTCTCCGGCTTGTACCTGAACCCCGCGACTGGGGCACTCTCGGGCGTGCAGAATACGCCCTTCGGTGCCGCCCAGCAGCCTACCTGCAGCGCTGCGATTACCCATAACCACCATACGATCGCACAACCCTAGGAAAGCAATGCCTCAGAGGCTAAAGAGGTGAGGAAGCCCAGGACTGCATCCTGGGATATTCTCAGCCGTCCCTGCGGGACTGATCGCGGTCGGAAGCACACCCAGGACTAGCGTCCTGGGCTACTCTCAGCCGTCCCTGCGGGACTGGTTCCGACACACCCTGATAGCTGATTTGTTTCAGTCGGTGCTGTCCAAATCCATCGATAACCAGCCCGGCGAGTTCTGGCTAGGATTTGAGAGCACCAATCAGTCCCGCGAGTGACGGCTGAAAGTATCCCGGGACGTTAGTCCTGGGTAAACTTACCGACCGCGATCAGTCCCGCGAACTGGGGAGGATTTGAGAGCACCAATCAGTCCCGTAGGGACGGCTGAGAGTAGCCCAGGACGCTAGTCCTGGGTGTGCTTCCGACCGCGATCAGTCCCGCAGGGACGGCTGAAAATATCCGAGGATGTTAGTCCTGGGCCTCAGACTGAGGGACCAGCAATTGTTGGTTCTCACGCAGACTCTAAAAGCCCGGCCCGTACTCGCAATCGTTTTCCCGGCCCGATTCGCAGTCCCTTGCCTGAACCACAAGCTCATCACGCAACCACGGCGGCCACGACCATCTCGAGTGTTCTGCGCACGCCTACGTCTCCGGAGATGGGACCATCGACGAATTGATTGAATGGATGCGGCTTCCAGGTGTCGCGGGAAGTATCGGGGGTGTAGGTGAGGGGCAGACCAGTGCCCGCCGGGTCATACGTCTCCTCATTCAGTGAAGACATCTTGTAGATCACCATGTCCAACGAAGGAATCACGTACAGACCAAAACCACCGGCGCCGGACTTGAAGAAAGCGTCTCGCGGCGCGCCGGCTACATGGCCATCTGTGTTCACCTCGAATTGCAGGCTGAACGGAGAATGCGGATTGAAAGGAGAGGGCCGGCTCAGTAGGGCAAGGTAGTCCTGCGGAATCAGCTGCCGTTTCTCCCAGCGGCCGTTTCTGGCCAGCAGATAGCCAAAACGCAAGGCATCGGTGGAATGGAGAGCAATGCCTCCTTCGCCCGGAGTATGGGGCAGGTTCCCTCCTGGTCGATG
This sequence comes from uncultured Acidobacteriaceae bacterium, assembly GCA_963824325.1. Lineage (GTDB taxonomy): Bacteria > Acidobacteriota > Terriglobia > Terriglobales > Acidobacteriaceae > PALSA-350. The sequence continues at coordinate 234,954 of CAWGPA010000009.1, forward strand.
GGTTGCATATCCCCATCGACCCCAACCCATGGGCTGGGCGAGTTTCTGGTTTATATACTCCTGCAGTTCCATGCCCACGACGCGGCGAAGGACGATGGAGGCGATGTGCGGATCGCGCGAGTACAGGTATCCGTCACCGGGCGTGGTCCACATCTTTCCATGGAGTGCGCTACCGTCCTGGTCCTGCAGCTGGTCATGAACCGGATCGGGCGAGACCCAATTCGGCAGCTCGACATTCTCGCCTTTTACGATCGCGGTTTGGTGACCTGCGGTCGCGACCGTCTCCCTACCGGGTGGTGCGTAGATTGCGGCTTGAATCCCCGAGGTCATGGTGAGTAAGTTGCCGAGCTGAATGCCGGCCATGCGCGGGTCACTGAGAGGAAAGGCTTCGGGCAGATACTCCTCGGTAAAAACCTTCTGTGCCAGTCCATCGGGAAAGCGGCTGCCATGTTCGGACAACATGATTCCGCAAGCCGCGCTGGTGAACATCTTGCCGACGGAATACATATTGGGGTTGGCTTCCCGGTTGCCTCGGCCAAAATACTTCTCGTAGACCAGGTATCCGTGACGGACGACAAGCAGGCCGCCATGCTGACTGCTGGTCTGGGTATATTGAAAGGCCTCATCCAGCCGTGCTTTGTCTATGCCGGTCCGATTGCGGATCTCCGAGGAGGACTCAAGGGTTCGCCAGCCGCCTGCGGCGTCGGAAGGTGGGAAATAGAGTTCTTCGCTCTTAGCCGTGCGCGTAGCCAGATTCAGGAATGGCAGCGCGAGAGGAAGCGACAGCAGCGTTCTTCGGGTTAAGGAATTTTCACTTTTACTCTGCAAAAGGTTGTCAATCGGCTCGATCATGCCTCACTCTACACCTGCCGAGATGTCACAAGGAGAGAAATATTCCTATGCTAGGATCGGCTTCCGATCGCGAGGCGGCGCCTGGATGCTTGCAAAAGCCATCCCATTCCATTTTTCGCTTCCTCCCCGCTCCCTCGAGTGACTTCAACTTGCGCTTAGCTTCCCTGGTTTTGCTTCCGGAGATCCGCTTCGATCACGCATGGGACCGAAAAGTCGTATGACCGGGGAACCCACAAGAGCCAGTTCACCGCCGCCTGCGACCTGATCTTCCATTTTTGACGCGGTTAACAAGCCCACCGCGTTCTGACGGAAAAACTCGGAGCTGAATGTGGCGCTTGACAAACAGCCTGCTAGGCTCCGCGGGCCGCGCTGGGCTGCAAGACGCCGGCTGATCCAGTTTCTTCCCGGCCGCTCGATGAGCCTCTTGGTTAGCAGCGCGGCAATGATCAACAGCAGGTAAGAGATCCAAGGATCGTAGACGATCAGGCCGCTCTTCTCCAGAAAATGCGAGTCGTGGAGCAGCGTCCAGAGATTGAAGTGCAACAGGTACAGGCAATAACTCGCCTCGCCGATGGCGATAAAGGGAAGCAGGCCGAAGAAACTCGCTATCGAATTACGGCCGGCCAGGCAGAGGACAACCCCGGCGAAAAGTGGCATGAGCAGACCATCGTGCATCATCGCGTACGGCAGGTGGTCGCCCACGCAAAGAAGCAGGTAGAGCGCCGCAAAAGCGAAAATCCCTAGCGCCAGGCGCTTGCGGCTTTCAGGCCGAATTTTTTCATTCAGAAATCCTAACGTCATGCCGAAGAGAAAGGAGAACAAATGCTGCAGCGGCATGAATTTCAACGCGCGCATCCAGATGCCGACGGAATAGCGGTCGGGGTGAACATCACCATCCGGATTGAGGTACATATAAAGCCCGGGAAGGACCAGGCTGCTGAGCCATACCGCGACCAGGATCAGCAACATAGTCCGCGTCTGTTGCGGACGGCGACGCGTGATCAGCCACGGGAACAGAAGATAGAAGAACGCCTCGGTAGACATGGTCCACGCAGGGGTGTTCCAAAACGTCGACAGGGCGGGATGCCATCCCTGCAGCAGCAACGGGGTGAGAATTACTCCCAGGCCAAAGTCCAGCCGGGTGTGGGCGTTCACCTCCTGCGCCAGCATGCCCACCGAGAGCAACAGGCTGAAAGCATAGACGGGATAGAGGCGGGAGAAGCGAGCGGACCAGAAGCTGCGCGCAGTGAGCGCCCCGCGTTGGGCGCGATCGGCATAGTTGTAGGTGAGGATGAAGCCGGAGAGCATCAGGAAGAAACTAACGGAAATGTATCCGCCGTTGACCACGGGGCTCAACGGTCCAAACGAATGAGGATCGGCAAAATGGAAAAAGACCAGATTGAGAGCAGCAAAGCAGCGGACGCCCGTGAGGGCGGGCAACTGTGAGCGGCGCGAGGCCGCAGCCGGATGCACCAACACGGGCCCTGCTTGAGCCTGGGCTCGCTGCCTCCACCGGGAGGGCCGATCGTTCTGTGGCCTTAAGTGCAGGAGCCGGGGGACGTTCCGCGAGTGTGCTCTGGGGAGTCAGGCGGTCACCAGGGAGCCGACCTTCTCTCCGCTCACCACACGCAGGATATTCCCAGGGCGGTTCATGTTGAAGATGATCATGGGCAAATTATTGTCCTTGCACAGGCTCACTGCGGTACTGTCCATTACCTTTAGACCGAGCCGAAGGATTTCCATATAGGTAATCTGCTCGAATTTCACTGCATCTTTGGTAATAACAGGATCTGCGTCGTAAATCCCTTCCACTTTCGTGGCCTTTAATAGGACGTCTGCTTTGATCTCCATGGCTCGCAGCGAAGCAGCGGTATCTGTGGAAAAGTATGGATTTCCCAGGCCGGCGGCAAAGATAACGACCCGGCCTTTTTCTAGATGCCGGATGGCGCGCCGCCGGATGTACGGTTCGGCCACCTGGTTCATCTCGATGGCAGACATGACGCGGGTCTGGACCTGGCATTTTTCCAGAGCATCCTGGAGTGCCAGCGAATTGATCACGGTAGCCAGCATCCCCATGTGGTCAGCGGAAACGCGGTCCATCATGCGCGCCTGTTCGGCCACGCCGCGGAAGAAATTGCCCCCGCCGACGACGATAGCGACTTCCACGCCGAGATCCCGAACCGCCAAAATCTCCAGTGAGATCTCATGGAGCTTGGCAACGTCCACACCGAAGCCGCGGTCTGCCGCTAGCGCTTCGCCCGACAGTTTGAGCAGGACTCTTTTGTACATTCAAGCAAAGTATCGCACATCCAGGACGAGCCGCTATCCCTCGGTTTGGGGGGTATTTGCGATTCATTCTGATACGAATTCGAGACCCCGCCCTGGCCGGAACTCAAATGGATTAGGAGAACGACCTCGTTCCCTGACGCAAGGACGGGTGGGCCATATCTCGCTCGTTTTTTGCGAGATGTGGGATACCACCGAGGTTGACCGCTATGTGCATCGGATGAATCGAGAGTCAGAGGAAAGAACTGTGGCATCCCACATCTCGCGAAAAACGAGCGAGATATGGGGCACCCGTCCTTCGTCAGGGAACGAAAGGCAGGCTCCGCTGGGACCAAGAAAAGAGGGCCGGGAATCTCCCGGCCCTCTTCGTTCAAGTTGAAAAGGCTATTCTGCGGCGTTGGGCTTGATCTGGGCGACGGTCCAGACCGGATCGCCGACTTTGAAGCGGGCGAAGCGGCGTACGCTGAGGTTTTCGCCCAACTTGCCGATCTTCTGCGCGATCAAGTCCTTGATAGCAAACGACTGGTCCTTGATGAAGGGCTGATCGAGCAGGCAGACTTCTTCGTAAAACTTGCTCATTTTGCCTTCCACGATCTTCTCAATCACCTGGGCCGGCTTGCCGGTGGCCGCGGCCTGGGACCGGTAGATATCCTTCTCCCGCTCCAGGTCCTCGGCGGTTACATCCTCACGACGAATGTATCGGGGATCGGTGGCCGCGATGTGCATGGAGATGTCCTTCAACAGCTCCTGGAAATCTTCCGTCCGAGCGACAAAGTCGCTCTCGCAGTTGATTTCGATCAGCACACCGATCTTGCCTCCGGCATGAATGTAGGTGCCGACGGCGCCTTCGGAAGTGCTGCGCGACGCCTTCTTCGCTGCCGACGCCATGCCCCTTTTGCGTAAAACTACAACCGCCTGGTCCAGGTCGCCCTTGGCTTCCTGAAGCGCGTTGCGGCAGTCCATCATCGGCGCGCCAGTCTTCTCGCGGAGCTCCTTGACCTGTGCGGCGGAGATATTTTCAGTCACGGTTGACATCCTCTTGCGATTCCTTTGCTGGCCTGTAAACAGGCCGTAAATCCCCGATTACGAATGGGTAAGCGGAAAAGGTTTGGTGCTGCGTAGAAGTGGAAACGCCGCTAGATGGTGCGCTCGGCAACTTCCGGCTCGTCGACGGCTATCACCCCGGGGGCCTTGCGAATGCCTCCCCCAAGTGCTGCTTCCAGATCGACCACTTCGCCATCGCCGGCGGGCTCATCGGCACCGGCTTCCAGGCCGGAAACCTCCACCGGAGCGGCCTCAAGCTGCGCATCGGCGGTTACGCCAGCATCGGCAGCGCGCTTGTCGCCAGCCATCTGCACACCTTCCACTACGGAATCGGAAATCTTGGAGGTGAACAGGCGGATGGCGCGCAACGCGTCATCATTGCCGGGAATCACGTAGTCGACCACGGTGGGATCGCAATTGGTATCAACCACAGCGACCACTGGGATGCCTAGCTTGCGGGCTTCCTTGACAGCGATGGCTTCGTTGTTCGAATCGACCACGAAGAGCGCGTCGGGCAACCGGCGCATATTCTTAATGCCTGCCAGGTTGGCCTGCAGATGCTTGCGTTCCCGCTCCAGCCGAATGACTTCTTTCTTGGTCAGGAGCTCATAGCGGCCATCGGTGGCCATCTCATCCAGTTCCTGAAGGCGCTTCACGGATTTTTGTACCGTGATCCAGTTGGTCAGCAATCCACCCAGCCAGCGCTGGTTGATGTAGAACATGCCGCAGCGGTTCGCCTCTTCGGCAATCGCGTCCTGGGCTTGTCTCTTGGTGCCGACGAACAGGATGACCTTACCCTGCCCAGTCAGGTCGGTAACAAACTTGCTTGCTTCCTTGAACATCTTCAAGGTTTTTTGCAGATCGATGATGTAGATCCCGTTACGCTCGCCGAAGATGTATTCCTTCATCCGCGGATTCCAACGCTTGGTCTGATGCCCGAAGTGAACACCTGCTTCGAGCAGCTCCTTCATCGTGATAGTGGCCAAACTACCTCCTCTTGAATTGCATTCCGGCGTGGCCGGAATTGATTTCCCTCGCCCGCTCCAAAAAGCCGGGGCGGGGAAGATTTTTGACGCAATCGCATCGTTTCACTGCACGCATCCCCGGAAACGATGGATTGTCTCCGGCAGATGCCATTAACGTTTGCTGAACTGGAAGCGCTTGCGGGCGCCCTTCTGTCCGTACTTTTTGCGCTCTTTAATGCGGGCGTCGCGAGACAGCAGGCCGTCAGCCTTCAGGGTCTTGCGCAGCTCCAGGTTGAACTCGAGCAGAGCGCGGGCAATACCCATCTTCACCGCATCCGCCTGAGCGGAAACTCCCCCACCCTTAACAGTAGCCAAAACGTCGAAATTGGCGCCATGCTCGGTCAGTTCCAGTGGCCGCTTGGCCGAAACCCGCTGCTGATGGGTAACGAAATAAGTCTCGAAAGGTTTCTGATTGACGACGAAATTGCCGCTGCCAGGGCGCAAGAAAATGCGCGCTACACTCGCCTTGCGACGCCCTGTTCCGTAGTACTGAACCAAATCTGCCATGTCCGTCCTATTCTTTGCTATGTCCAGCGGAGCCTGACGGTTAACGAGCCGCCAACTCCAAAACCTCAGGCTGTTGGGCCTGGTGGGGATGCTTGTCCCCGCGGTAAACCTTGAGCTTGGTTGCCATCTGGCGGCCCATCTTGCTCTTGGGCAGCATGCCCTTGATTGCGTCTTCGACAATCTTCTCTGGGCGGCGCGCCATCAGGCGCACAAAGGACTCTTCCCGCAGGCCGCCAGGAAAGCCAGTGTAGCGGCGATAGACCTTCTGTTGACTCTTGAGTCCGGTCAGCACGATCTTTTCCGCATTGACGATGATCACGTGATCACCCATGTCGATAAAGGGCGTGTACTTCGGGTTTTTCTTGCCGGCCAACATGCTGGCCGCTTCGGTCGCCAAACGTCCCAGGGTTTTGCCGCTGGCGTCAACCACGAACCATTTGCGGGTGATATCGTGCGAGCTTGGAAAATACGTAGACATCGTTACCAGTTCTCCCAGGGGAACCCTTGTTCGGACGAGCGTTGCACACCAGCGCAGGAATTCGCGGCTGGCAACTGCTCTCCCGCAAACGAAAGGTTCAGATCGCTTGAGTGGCGAAGATTAGATTTAGAGCGGTTTCAAAGGCAATCGCTCAAAGCGCATCTTCGGGTTCGCTTTCCTGGCAGGCTACCTGGGCTCGCTCAATCTTCAGACCGGTTTGCTGTGAAGTGGCTCCCCAGACTTGCCGGGACTTCACCTCGTCGGATCAGACGGCGACTACAGACGGCCGGACGCGGCACTGCGCAAGAAGTTCAGAGTAACGCATTCGGGCAAGGGAGTCAACGGGGGTGGAGTTACACATGCCGCACAAAAGAGGCATTTTCGACAGATTCCGAAGGTCATACGCTCTCCTTGGAATATAGCGGAGGTTCCCCCCTCGTATGACACAACGTGCCTCTGAATCCCTGGTAGCGGTGCTTATCCGCATCGGATTGTTGCTGGCTCTGGCAATCATGCTGATGGCCGAAAATGCCCAGGCCCAATCGCTTCCTGTTTCGACCCGGTCGCACCCAGCCCGGGCTGGCAGTCCCACAAGCTTGCAGCAGCAAACCCCTGCTGCCGGCACTCGAACTGACCGAACCGCGTAGCTCGCGGCCCGGGAAGTACGAGCAAGGAGATCGAATGAAGTTCGAAAAGCAACTCTCGTCGTTCATGACCGCGGCCCTACTGTGCGGTGTTTTTACCACACTCTCGAGCGCCCAGCAGACGGCCGGCAACGAAGTTGTGGCTCCTGCTCCTGCGGCAACCCCGGCCCCGGCAACGTCTGCAGCGTCTCCAGCAGCTCCCACGGTTTCGGCGGCGTCGGCGAATTCGGCCCTGCTTAAGTCCACTCCTCCTCTTACCGAAGATGCTCTGCGCGCCCGCTACGTCGGCAAGCTGATCTATCTGCGCGGATCCTACCTGGGCGACGATCTGAATTTCGACCAGGATGGCCAAGTGAACGGCTCGCCAACTGTTGCCTCGTTCACGCTCTCCGCTTTCGAGGTCAGGAAAGTGAAGCTTTCCAAGCACAAGCTGGAGATCGAGGCTGATCGCTACGGGTTGCACTACTTCGGCGCGCTGCCGTACGAAGACGAAAGCAAGTCCTTTGATAGGGTCAAGATCTCAAAGAAGCCGGTTCACATCTCCATAGCTCGTGAGCTTATCGTCATTCCCAAAGTGAAGAAGGAAAAGAAGAAGAGTGAGCCGACACCGCAGGAGATTGCAGCGGCCCAGACACTAAAGACCAGGAACGATGCGACGGCCGCGGCGCCGCCAAATCCGCCGACGAGCGGGGCTGCTGTCGAGACCTACGCCGCCCTGGCAGCCGTCTCACCAGCGCATAGCGCCATGGTGATGAACAAGGCTCTAGACAACATCTTCGCCAGCGACATGGACCAGAGCATGCTTTCCCACTTGCCCGACTACTGGCAGGAATACTTCCGCAGCAAGAGCCAACACCGGCAGTACATGCCCGCGGATACCAACATTAAGGTTGTCAGCGAAGGCATGACGCCTCCCAAGGTTCTGAACAGCATCGACCCCAGCTCGAACGAATATGCTCAGAAATACGGGATCGCTGGCATGGAACTATTGCGCACGGTCGTCGATGCCTCGGGAATTCCGCGGCAGATCGCGATCGCCCGCCCCATCGGCTTCGGACTTGACGAGAAGGCGGTGGACGCGGTCAAGAAGTCGCACTTCCAGCCGGCGATGGTGAATGGGCAGGCGGTACCGGTGGTGATCGACATGGTCGTCACCTTCCGCATCTACTCCAACCGTACCAAGCCGGGTTCCGTAGGGAAGGGGGCCAAGGAGGCGGTTTTGGCTGCTTCCGTGGGAGACTCGGATGGCGATGTTAATCTGGGGCGGTGAGCCAACGGTTTCTTAATCTCGTCCGCAATGGGCAAACGGCAGAAGTCGCCGCCGCGGCGGAGGAAGATCCATCGCTTCTTACTTGCAGAGACGCCCAGGGCGTCTCTGCTTTTTTGTGGAGCATTTATAACCAGCAGCCTCTGATCAGGGACTACCTGCTCAGCCATCTACAGACACTGGACATATTCGAGGCGTGCGCCCTGGGAGACTGCACCCGCCTCGAACTGCTGCTACGACAGGATCCCATGCTGGTTCATGCGACCTCGGCGGACGGTTGGGGTCCGCTTCACCTGGCAGCCGCATTTGGCGGACCCCAGGCAACAGCTTTGCTGCTTGCTCATGGAGCACACGTACACCGGTTCTCGCACAACCCGATGCGCAATCAGCCACTGCATGCTTGTATTGCCTTGAGCCGCGACCCGGAGACGGTGCGCATCCTTATTGAACAAGGAGCGGACGTAAACATGGCGCAGGCCGGAGGCTACAGCCCTTTGCACCAGGCGGCGGCCGCGGGGTTGGTCGAGGTGACTAGGATTCTCCTGGAAGCGGGGGCGAAGCCGGATTTGCGCTGCGACCAGGGAAAAACTCCGGCCGAATATGCTCGCGAACGCAGTCATGATGGGGTATTGCAGCAGCTTTCGGGGTGAGGAAAAGAAACTGCAGGTCCCTCCCCTCCGCTTCCACGGCACGCCGGGACAGGCGGCTCCAGTCCCACGGCAAGCCGGGGCAGGCGTGATGACAAAGTTTAAAGCGGATACCTACCTAAACATTTGGTAGTCGGATCGTAGAGCCGGTGTCAAAAGCAATCGAAAAAAGTCATTTTCGGCCCAGGTACGCTTTGGCGAACCTGTGGCACCCGTCCAGTTCCTCAGCCTTGCTTAGGCGCGAGGCGCAGGTCTATTCGTAGGCCAGGGCCTCGATGGGATCTTTTCTGGCGGCCTTCAGCGCGGGATAGCTTGCACCCACCAGCGCCCCACCAAACGCAATCAGTGTGGCCGCAGTGATCCAACCAGGACTGATGGGAAATGGCTGCGTGGGAAAACGAATGCCCATCCCAGTCTTTATCGAGAAGGCCGCGCCCACACCCAGAATGATGCCCACCAGGGAGAGAAACGCAGTCTCCCGCAAGACAAGATTGACGATGTAGAGTTGGGACGCGCCTAACGACTTGAGAATTCCAATCTCGCGGGTTCGCTCGAGGACAGCGGTATACATGGCCTGGAATATGACGAGAAAACCCACCACCACCGCGATACCGATCACGACATGTAATCCGATGTTGAAACCAGGCAGGTGATCCGGCGTCAACATGGAGAGAACCTCCTGAACGGTTTGCACCTGATATGCGGAAAGTCCCGGAACTGCCTGTATTTCCTGCTTAATAAGAGCTTCGTTATCCGGATGGTCGGCCTTTACGTAGAAGAGCGTGGCGTTGTTTTCCGCCCCCAGCAAAGCACCCAGGGTCTTGATGGGCAGGAACTTCCGGCCGCCCTTGCCGTGCTCGACGATTCCAGAGATGCGGAAGGTGTGGTTGAGGATGGGAATGCTGTCACCCACCCGGTATGCCTTGCCGCCGTTGCGAGCAAAGAAATCATCCACGATCACGTCATTCGGGTCCTGGAATGGACCGCCAGAGAGGAAGACAAAAGGCCGCAAGGCGTTGAAACTCTGGTAGTCGATGCCCCAAATGGTTTCAACGGCAGTTTGCGTGGAAAGCTGTTGAATGACCGGAGACGCAACCGTGACATGGGGCAGCTTGCGCAGCACGTCGGCAATCTTTGCCGGGGCAGGTGCCCCGCTGACCCCGACCAGAAATGTCTGATTGGGGGGACGAACGATCAGGTCCGCTCCAATGCCGTTGGTCTGGGTGCGGTTCCCCTGGATCATGCCCACCATGATGCCCACAATCGATAGGATCATGGTGACCTCAATGGCCACCGCGAGTATGCTGATCGACGATCTCAAGGGACGGTGGAGCAGATTGCCGATGACTAACCTATTCATGCTATTCGCCTAACTGAGCCGAGTGTAGCAAAATTGCGTGGTAGCTTAATCCGCTCCCCGGAGAACCTCGGTCCAGTAACTCAAAAGATGCTGTAGCACGCACAAACTAAAGGGCTATAGGGAATTGCTTTTGACCTGGCAGGTGTGCGGCCGTATGGTTGAAAATGTCATCTTAGGATCATGCAGGGATTAGCCGGCAAGCGATTCCCTGGTTACCGTTCCGGACTTGACGTTCCTTCACCCGCGCCCGACCCGCGTTCTTCTTTCGACGGAGCCATCGCTTTGAATCGATGGGTGTAATGTATGGGGAATTTCGGTGACACATTACGGCAGGAGCGGGAGTTTCGCGGGATTACTCTGGACGCGATTACTCGGGTTACGAAGATCAGCAATCGCCACCTGGTAGCCCTCGAACAGGAGCACTTCGATGTTCTCCCGGGCGGGGTATTCAACAAGAGCATGGTGCGAGAGTATGCCCGCGTCGTAGGCCTCGATCAAGAGGAGTGGGTCGGGCGTTATCTCTCGGCGCACTCAACCGGGGTGGACCCGGACGAAGACGGCTGGATGCGATTTGCCGAAAATGCCAGCAAAGCCCGCGGCGGAGGCGCCAACCGTCCCGACCAGCGGTTGCGCTGGACAGGAATTGGGGTCCTGCTACTGCTGGTAGCCGGACTCAGTTGGTTTGTCTGGAGTTATGTCCACAAGAAAATCTCGCTGGTCACCCCGGCGCAGGTGACCCATACCGCGGCCGCAACTACCTCCTTCGCCAGCGCGGCCCATCTTTCATCGAATTGGGTACTATAGGTGCCTTTGCCTCGCTGACCCCCCTCTGATACCGTCTTAAGAGACTTAGAGAGCGACCGGGAGCCGGCCGCTCCTTCTCATGAGCGCCGGATGAGATCACGGCTGGAGTGCGCTCGATCCTGAAAATCGGGAAAAGACCGCTGAAATTCTCCCCGGGGATGAAAACAGGAGGAAGCTACTTGCCACAACACGATAGATTTCTATTCACGTCCGAGTCGGTAACCGAAGGACATCCGGATAAGATCGCCGATCAGATCTCCGACGCCATCCTTGATGCCTGCCTCGCCCAAGACCCCTTCAGCCGTGTAGCTGCCGAAACTTTGACCGCCACGGGCCTGGTGGTGATTGCGGGCGAAATCACGACCAAGGCATACGTTGACTTCCAATCCCTGGTGCGCGGAGTGGTGGCTTCGATCGGCTACGACAACGCTCTGTACGGCTTTGACTCCAATACCTGCGCCGTGATCTCCAGCATCAATAAGCAGTCTGGCGATATCGCCATGGGCGTGGACACTGGTGGGGCCGGCGATCAGGGCATGATGTTCGGCTATGCCACCAACGAAAACGAAGACCTGATGCCGACCCCGATCTCGCTGGCCCATAAGCTTAGCCATAAGCTGACTCAAGTCCGAAAGAGCGGGCTGCTTTCTTATCTCCGGCCGGATGGTAAGAGCCAGGTGACGGTGGAATACGACAAGGATATGAACCCGGTCCGGGTCGATGCCGTCGTGATCTCTACCCAGCACTCCGAGACCGTCTCAACCGACGATTTGCGGGCCGACATCCTCAAGTACGTGATCCAGGCTACCCTGCCTTCCAGCCTGCTCGATGCCGACACCAAGTACCACATCAATCCGACCGGACGTTTCGTGATCGGCGGCCCCATGGGGGACACCGGTCTGACCGGACGCAAGATCATCGTGGATACGTATGGCGGCATGGGACGCCATGGCGGCGGCGCATTCAGCGGCAAGGATCCGACAAAGGTCGATCGGTCAGCAGCCTATATGGCCCGCTACATTGCCAAGAACATCGTGGCGGCAGGCTTGGCGAAGCGTTGCGAAGTGCAATTGGCTTACGCCATCGGCGTGGCTGATCCGGTCAGCGTGCTGGTAGAGACCTTTGGCACGGGAGCGGTCGATTCCGCCACGCTACAGCAGCTCGTTCGGGAAAACTTCAAACTGACCCCGAAGGGTATTATCGAGAGCCTCAATTTGCGCCGTCCGATCTACCGCAAAACTGCGGCTTACGGTCACTTCGGACGGGCCGATGCGGACTTCACCTGGGAAGCCACCGATAAAGCGCAGGCCCTGCGCGAGGCGGCTGGTCTCAAGGGAAAAGCTCAGCTCGTGGGCGCGGCCAAGTAGCTTCAGGTATCTTGCCGGCAAAGATTGTTTTGCCGGCAAGATACGGATAGCGTCGAGGTTGGCCTGGGTTCATGATTCAGGCATGGCAAGCAATCATCAACCCGATCTCAATCCAACCCAGGCCTGGCAACAGGTGCTTTCACGGGACGCAAGCGCCAGTTTTGTTTATGCCGTAGCCAGCACCGGGATATTTTGCCGGCCCTCCTGTCCCAGCCGGCGTCCTGCCCCAACCAATGTACGTTTTTTCTCCGATCCCGCCGGAGCGCTGGCGGCGGGTTATCGCGCCTGCAAGCGATGTGCACCCCTAGGCGAGCGCGACGAGGCCGCAACCGTGGCCAAGCTGTGCCGCTATCTCGCCGCTCACCGCGACCGGGCCGTGACGCTCGCGGATCTCGCGAAAGTGGCCCGCAGCAGCCCATTCACTGTGCAAAGAAAGTTCACCCGGGTCCTGGGCGTGAGCCCACGTGCGTATCAAGCGCAACTGCGGTCCACCTCCATGCGGCATAGTCTCTCGACGCCCGGCGCAAGCATCACCGGCGCCATCTATGAGGCCGGGTACGGGTCCTCAAGCCGTTTTTATGAGCAGGCGGCAACTGATTTAGGGATGAGCCCAACACGCTTTCGGGAGCGCGGATTAAACGAGACCATCCGGTTCGCGACGGCTCGCTGCGAGCTGGGACTGCTTCTGGTAGCGGCCACCGATCGCGGTGTTTGCAGTGTGATGTTGGGCGATGAAGCGGCGACGCTGGAGCGGTTGCTGCGGCAGCAGTTCAGCGCTGCAAAGGTGGTCGCGAATGCGCCCGGCATGGCGGAACAGATGGCGGCTATTCTCGCCGCCATGACCGAGCACTCTGCAGCCACCGACATTCCGCTGGATGTGCGCGCAACCGCATTTCAGGCGCGGGTATGGCAGGCTTTGCGCGAGATTCCTCGGGGCCAGACGCGCAGCTATGCGGAGGTGGCTCGGGCGGTCGGTCAACCGAGTGCGGTCCGGGCTGTAGCGCGGGCTTGCGCTTCCAACCCGGTAGCCATTGCCGTTCCCTGCCACCGTGTCATCGGGAGCGACGGCTCGCTCACCGGCTACCGCTGGGGCACCGAACGCAAGAGGAAGCTATTGGGTATGGAGAAGATGAGCCTGCAAAACAAACCTTAACCGGATGCGGAACAAGCCTGCAGCCCCAGGGCTTGCCAAAAAAATTGAGCGCTAAAAGCGCCATAAGCGCTATAAGCCCCCCTCTCGGCCACAAACGGAAGGCTTTCGACAGTGAGCAGTTGCCGACGAGCAGCCTCACCCTCTGAAATGGACTATTCGCGATTCGAGGCAGCCGGACATGTTGCCATCGGCATTCACTTGCCGGTCCGGGTTGCCCAGGACTGACATCCTGGGGCATTCTCAGCCGTCCCTGCGGGACTGGTCTCCTCTCTAATCTCTTCCCAGGACTACGTCCTGGGCTACTCTCAGCCGTCCCTGCGGGACTGAATTTGGTTGTGAGTCAGGGCCGTGATAACCGGCGCGTCGGATGCATGCCCTTAGCTGGACGCCTTGATGCCGGTAGCCAACACGGTTTGGAAGAAGGGCGCTTCTGTTTCCTTGTGGACAACGGCGGTGTGCACATTCCCGAAGCCGGCGTTGCCGAGCAGGCCTTCCAGCTGCACTTCGCTGAAGCCTAGCCAGACGTCGGCATATAACTCCCGCGCCTCGGCGAAGCGGTGTTGCAGCAGGTCAAGCACCGTGATGCGTCCACCCGGCTTCAGGATGCGCCACGCTTCCGCGATGGCTCGCTCAGGATGGATGGCATGGTGCAAGGACTGGCTGAATAGCGCCAAGTCCACTGCGCCATCGGCAATTGGGACAGCCTCCAGATCTCCCTTGCGATATTCGAGCGCCGTTACCCCCTGTTTGCGGGCCAGGGCGCTCCCCAACTCGACCATTTTGTCGGAGTTATCGACTGCGATCACCTGTTGCGCACGTTGGGCCAGCAGCAGCGAGAAGGCTCCTTCACCCGCTCCCAGGTCGGCGATCACCAGGGGGGGCACCAGCTGCAACAAGGCCTCGGCGATACTCTGCCAGGAGCGCCCCGGAACATACTCCCGACCCAGCCGCCCGGCCATGTCGTCGAAAAAGGCTCGGGTCTTGTCCTGCCGCTTGCGCAGAATAAGCTCCAGGGCGGCCTGGTCGTGCTTCCCTTCCGGAATTTCCTCCGTTGCCTGCTGCAACAAAGCGAGCAGGCCGGACACTCCAGACTCCTGTTTGAACCGGTACCAGATGTTCTTGCCGGTGCGCCGGTCTTCCACCAAGCCGGCATGTTTCAATTGCGCCAAGTGAGTCGAGATGGTGCTCTGCCCCATGCCCAGGATTTCCTGCAGCTCGGCCACGGAGAGCTCTTCCTGCGCCAGAAGCAACACCACGCGCAGGCGGTTCGTGTCCCCCAGGATGCGCAGCGATTTTACGATTGACGCCATGGGTATCTCTCGATATTGTATCAATATATTCTGATGTATCGATATGAGGCTTTTAAAACATGACACCAGCTACGATTGACCGCACCGCCGCCGCTCCTGCTTTCAAGGTTGCAGACCTGACCCTGGCCGACTGGGGCCGCAAAGAGATCTCGATTGCCGAGCACGAGATGCCCGGCCTTATGTCCATCCGCCGCAAGTATGCCGCGGAGAAACCCCTCGCCGGCGTACGCATTACCGGCTCGCTGCACATGACCATTCAGACCGCAGTGCTGATCGAGACCCTGGTGGAGTTGGGCGCCAAGGTCCGCTGGGCAAGCTGCAACATATTTTCCACCCAGGACCATGCGGCGGCAGCGATCGCGGCGGCAGGCGTTCCGGTCTTCGCCTGGAAGGGTGAATCGCTGGAAGATTATTGGTGGTGCACCGCCCAGGCCCTGGATCATGGAGAGGGCAAGGGGCCGGAGTTGGTGGTGGACGATGGCGGAGATGTGACGCTGCTGATCCACAAAGGCTACGAGCTGGAAGAAGGCGACACCTGGGTTAACACGCCCTCTTCGAATCATGAAGAGCAAGTGATCAAGGATCTGCTGAAGAAGATCCACGCAGAAGATCCCAAGCACTGGCACCAGGTAGCGAAGCAGTGGCGCGGCGTCTCGGAAGAGACCACGACCGGTGTTCACCGCCTGTACAAGATGAAGGAACAGGGCAAGCTGTTGGTCCCGGCAATTAACGTCAACGATTCCGTCACCAAGTCGAAGTTTGACAATCTTTATGGCTGCCGTGAATCACTGGCGGATGGCATCAAGCGGGCGACCGATGTCATGGTGGCCGGCAAAGTGGCCGTGATCTGCGGCTACGGCGATGTGGGCAAGGGCTCGGCCCACTCTCTGCGCGGAATGGGTGCGCGGGTGGTGGTCACCGAGATCGATCCCATCAACGCCTTACAGGCAGCGATGGAAGGATTCGAAGTCACCACGGTAGAAGAAACCCTGGGCCGCGGCGACATCTACGTTACGTGCACCGGCAACGTCGACGTGCTGACGCTGGAACACTTGTCACAGATGAAGGACCAGGCCATCGTTTGCAACATCGGTCACTTCGATAATGAGATCCAGATCGATCGCCTGAACAGTGCCAAGGGAGTGGAGAAGATCAACGTCAAGCCCCAGGTGGACCAGTACAACTTTGCTGCCGCGCAAGGGAAAGCCGGCACACACCATCTACGTTCTGGCCGAAGGCCGCCTGGTGAACCTGGGTTGCGCTACCGGACACCCCAGCTTCGTGATGAGCAACAGCTTCGCGAACCAGACACTGGCGCAGATCGACCTGTGGAAGAACAAGGATGTCTACAAGGTTGATGTATATGTGCTACCCAAGAAGCTGGACGAGGAAGTCGCGCGGCTGCACCTGGAGAAGATCGGCGTGAAGCTGACGACTCTCAGCGCGGCACAAGCGAATTACCTGGGCGTGGCGCCGGAAGGCCCATACAAACCTGAAACCTATCGCTACTAAGTAAAATAAGTACAATGAATGGGCCCTAGCCAAACCGGCTGGGGCCCTTCCCTTTTGGCCCAGATCTCTTTCATTTTTTTAAACGTCTTATGAGCATGAAACAGAACGTCTCTTTCCTTGGCTGCCTGCTGATTTTCAGCTCGCCTGTGTTGGCCCAGGCGCCCGCAGCGGCCGGCAGCACCAGCCATCCGCCGGTGGAAGTGATTAAGGCGACCACCGTGGATCCCTCGGTGCTGAAGGCGCGCAAGGGTTCCTATTCCTTCAAAATCGATAGCGGAGATTGGACCGACACCGGCGTCGAGGTCACCCCGACCGACCACCTCAACTTCACCGCCACCGGCAACCTGGCTTTGGGCGACGGACGAACGGCTCCGCCCGATGGCCTTACCCGGGGATGGAAAGATCTGCTCCGCCAGTATCCCCTCAACTCCGCCAACAGCGGCGCTCTGATCGGCCGTATCGGTAATGACGCCGCGGTCGTTCCTTTTCTTATCGGCGCCAGCAAAGATATGGATATCTCCGCCACCGGCCACCTCTACTTACGGCTCAACCTTACCTCCGACCTTTCCGGAACCGGAAGCATCGATGTGAAGATGAAGCTGACGAATCAGCCGACACAGAAGGCGGTCACCGCGCCGGATCTTGCTCATCTTTTGTCACCGCAACTGTTCGCTAATATCCCCCGCCGGGTCGGGGACCTGCAAGGCAACCCGGGTGACATGGTGAACTATGCCCTGATCGGCACCCAGGACCAGGTAACCAAGGCCTTTGCTGCCGCCGGCTGGGTGCAGGTAGACAAGACTACCCAGGACGCGGTGGTCCATGGATTGATATCCACTCTTTCTCACTCGGCTTACACCGAGATGCCGATGAGCACCCTCTACCTTTTTGGCCGGTCGCAGGATTTGTCGTTTGCCCGCGCTGATCCGCTCGCGGTCGCGGCGATCCGGCACCATCTGCGCGTGTGGAAAACCACCGAGACGGTAGGCGGCGAAGAGTTTTGGGTAGGCTCGGCCACCCACGACAATGGCTTTGAAAAAGACCAGCGGAACGGCGGAGTCACGCATCACATCGATGCCAATGTCGACCAGGAGCGCGACTTCCTGGAGCAGAGCTTCTCGGGAGCTGGGGTTCTGGCCGGCGCGGCTTATGTGATGCCCAGTAATCCCCTGACTACAGCAAAAACGGCGACCGGGGGCAGCTTTGAATCCGATGGCCGGATCGTGGTCATGGATCTGAAATAGGGCCCGTTCGGGAGCGTAAATCCAAAAACCGCACAGGGACGTATACCGTATGTGTCTCAACTTCAGGAATCGCTAACCAATACTCGCGATGAGGCGCTTGAGCGCCCTACCGTCGTGTGCAGGGATTGCAAGTCGTCGTTATCCGTCGATTCGTTGATCGAAGTGGATGCCCTGCATGTGCAGTGCCCCCATTGCCTCTTTGTCTTCTTTTGGGACACGGAGCGGCATTAGAAGCGGTTTCGGCGTCGGGGTACTTTACGGGCAACCGCGGAAAAGCTCTTGGACGAAGGCACGGCGTTTTTTTGCTAGGAGGCAAGAAAGGCCCAGGGGCTAAAGCCCTCTTCTGGCGATCTTTTTACGGCCCGACTAAAGTCGTGCCCTGATACAAAGCATGAGTTTTTCTGCAGCGCGTAGGGCCCTGTTCAGGCGATCGTTTACGGCCCGACTAAAGTCGTGCCCTGATACAAAGCATGAGTTTTTCCGCAGCGCGTAGGGCCCTATTCAGGCGATCGTTTACGGCCCGACTAAACAGCTTGCGGAAAAAGTCGGTTTTAGGGCAAGGATCGTCCCCTCAGCGGCTAAAGCCGTTCCTGCGTTTTATCACTTACGTACGACCTGAAGGCCGTACCCTTCAGAAAAATGAGTTTTTTCGCAAGCTGTAAAGTCGTGCCCTGATACAAAGCATGAGTTTTTCTGCAGCCTGTAAAGGCCTCTCCGCGGTGGAGGGCGCCGTGCCTTTCGTTCAGTGGGTTTTCAGCATGCGATGAAAGTGGTGCGCTGATAGAAAAGCCGATGCTGCTTGGCCTTATCTAGCTGCCCCCGCTCTTAAGCTTATTTCTCTTCTTCAGCAGCGGCCGGAGATAGCTGGGCGGAGGATTTCCTTTGCCTGGCGATCGCATCGAGCACACCATTAAGGAAGTTCAGCGACTCCGGGGCGGAGTAGCGGCGGGCAATCTCGAGCGACTCGTTGATCACTACGGGGACCGGGGTGTCAGGAAAGCCCAGCAGTTCGGCGATCGCCGCCCGCAGGACGTTGCGGTCGACTGCCGGCATCCGGCTCAGCCTCCAGTTGGCGGAATGAGCCTGGATCAGCTCGTCAATTTCCTCGTTGCGGGCGGTGGCCACGCGGAAAATGTCCTCGGAAAAGCCGCGGGTCTCGGCATCCACTTCTTCGCGGGATCCCCAGAAGGTTTTGCGCACCTGGTCGGGAGTGTGCTTGCCTACATCTGCCTGAAAAAGCATCTGCATGGCCAGTTCGCGTGACTTGCGGCGCTTACCAGTCGCGCTCATGAAAGGCTCATCTTGCGATCGAGCGAGACCATCTCAATGGCGGCCATGGCGGCCTCGAATCCTTTATTTCCCGCTTTAATCCCGGCACGATCCAGTGCCTGCTCCAATGTCTCGCAGGTCAACACTCCGAAGGCGTGAGGAATGCCCGTCTCCTGCTGCGATTGGCCGATGCCACGCGAGACCTCGTTGTAAATGGCTTCGTAGTGGGCGGTTTCGCCGCGCAGCAGCACCCCGAGGGTGATCACGGCATCCACCTTGCCTCCGGCGGCAGCCTTGCGCGCCGCCAACGGTATTTCCCATGCTCCCGGCACCCGGATCACCTGGACATCGCGCCGCACAGCGCCACTGCGATAGAGTCCGTCGAGCGCTCCCTGCAATAAGCGATCGGTGATCACGGCGTTCCAGCGCGCCACCACCACGGCAAAACGCATGCCGTGCGCGCTCAAATCGCCCTCCACCGCAACCGGCCGGCCCTTGTGGGGGTCGTCCCATTCCCAGAAAGCGATGGAATGGCCGGGCGCAGGCTCCACGGTAAAGAGGCGCGTCTTCCAGTTGGTCTCGGTCACGGGGGTCAGCCGGCGGGCAACTTCCTGGTCACCCCAGCTGCGGGTCATCCACTCGCGGGCGACGGTATGCACCGCCTCCAGGCCGGTGACCTCCACCATGATCTCCGCCGGGCTGGGCTCGACGCCGTCCGCGAATTCCAGGTTCCCTAGCGGCGCCAGGAAGGAGACGCCTCGGCTTAGCTCCTCTTCCCATCCCCGGCCGGCCTCAAAGCCGAGTGCGGAGAAGAAGCTGGCCAACTTGGCATAAACCTCGGATGTGCCGGCCGGCCGGACGATCGTAATTCCCTTAATCATCTCTCTGACTGTACCACCCGGATTACGCCTCTGTTGGCGTCGTTTGGGAGAGCATTTTGCTATTAATGTGATGTGGTTGGGATCAGCGAGGTGCGGCCATTTTCGACGAATGGCCGCGCGCCCAATCAGTTTCCTCGCATACACCGATAGCAAAATGCTCTAGACTCACAGCTTCGCCCACGGAGTCGATCTGACATGGATTTAGAGAACATGCGTTACGAATTGCGGCCGCCGATTGCGGTCGTCACCCTGGACCGGCCCAAGGTGCTCAATGCGCTGAATCTTCTCAGCATGACCGAACTGGAGCAAGTCTTCCTGGACATTCGGCGGAACGATGACATCCGCGCAGTTTTGCTTACGGGAGCAGGGGAGAAGGCTTTCGTTGCCGGCGCCGACATCCGGGAACTGGCCACGCTTTCTGCACTGGAAGGGGAGCAGGTTGCAACACGCGGGCAGCGCATCTTCAGCCTGATCGAGAACTGCGGCAAGCCGGTGATCGCCTGCATCAACGGCTTCGCATTGGGCGGCGGCTGCGAGCTGGCGCTCGCATGTACCCTGCGCATCGCCAGCACGAGCGCGCGGCTGGGGCAGCCCGAGGTCAAAATTGGCATTATCCCTGGCTACGGCGGGACCCAGCGGCTGCCACGGCTTATTGGCAAGGGCGCCGCACTGAAGATGATTCTGACCGGCGAGGCGATCAGTGCGGCCGAGGGCTTGCGGCTGGGCCTGGTCGATGAAGTGGTGGAGCCGGATCAATTGCTGGCGCGGGGAGAGCAGATTGCGCTGACCATCGCCGGGATGGCGCCGCTTGCCATCCGCGACTCCATCCGCGCTGTGAACTCGGGCTACGATCTGCCGCTGGCCAGCGGTCTCGAATTGGAGGCTTCGCTCTTTGGCCTGTCTTGCTCCACTAGCGACAAGATGGAAGGTACGCAGGCTTTCCTCGAGAAGCGTGCCGCGAAGTGGAGCGGTAAATGAACCATGGTCAGTAACTGGAGGACGCAGACTCTGCGTCCGTCCGGCACTCCGCTTGCTATGCTTGATTTCGTGGCTCGGCCGCAATTCCTGACTGTTTCTTCCCCGATTAGCCGGCAATGGCGCTGGAAGGTCCTGTCTTTTCAGCTCGTTTTGCTGTGCGCGCTGGGGGCGATGGCGACCGGCTGCAAACAAGCAGCACCGAACTCTGCGCCGTCACGAGCCGAGGTACGGCAGGAGCGCCGGGCGGAGCAGA
The DNA here is from genome assembly GCA_963824325.1 of uncultured Acidobacteriaceae bacterium. Taxonomy (GTDB): domain Bacteria; phylum Acidobacteriota; class Terriglobia; order Terriglobales; family Acidobacteriaceae; genus PALSA-350. The sequence continues at coordinate 255,835 of CAWGPA010000009.1, forward strand.
GCAAGATGGACGCGGCACGGCAGGAGTTGGAGCAGATTCCGCCGCCATCGAAAAATCGCTATCTCAGCGTGCGCACCAAGGAAGCGTATGCCAATCCATTTCTTGTTGTGCATCCGCAGACCATTACCCTGACGATCATTTATCGTGACCAGGACCCGAACGCCTTCACCGGCGGAGGCGTGCTGCGTCCGGCTAAGGCCCGGAGGCAGGAAATCGATGTGCGGCCAGCTGATTTGGTGCAGGCACTCACCTCCCTTTCTCCCGACGTATGGCCCTATGGCCGGGTGGTTGCGATTGAGGAGTCACCCACCGCACCGAAAACCGAGCGGGTCGCGATCCGCCGGAACGTAGAGGCCACCATCCAGATTCTCAACGACCTTGGAGTGGTGGTGGATGAATGGACGGGCTCGAATGGCGCACTGCTGCGCTAGCATGGCTGTTTGACGTACGCTCTTGCGCCACATGACGTCCCCCATCCAACCCGTTGGCTTAACGCGGTTCCACGATTACTATGCCCAATCCGGCCTTGGCGAGGTGGGGCTTTTCCTGGCCAAAAGCCCCGTGAAGAGCGTTTTCACCGGCGACACCTATCGTGCAACCGCGCTGGTTGTCTTCTGCGCTTGCTTCCTGTTGGTGACCGGCGCGGGTTTCTGGGCCGTACGTTGGAGGCGGTCGGAGCTCGCCAGTCTGGATGAGTGGGGGCTGGCGGGACGCAAGTTCGGCACGCTGGTCACCTGGTTCCTGATCGGCGGCGATCTTTATACGGCCTACACCGTCATTGCCGTTCCCGCTGCGCTTTTCGGCGCCGGCGCAATCGGCTTCTTTGCTATCCCCTACTGCATCATCAGTTATCCCATGATGATGCTGGTGCTGCCCCCTCTGTGGCGCATATGCCACCGAAACGGTTACATCACGCTAGCCGATTATGTCCGTGGGCGCTACCAAAGCCGCTGGCTTTCTGTCGCCGTAGCGGTTACCGGCATTCTCGCCACCATGCCCTACATCGCGCTGCAGCTGATCGGGATGCGCGAGGTCATCAGCGCCCTGGGCGTTCGCGGGGAATGGCCGCTGATCGCGGCGTTTGTGATTCTCGCCGCCTATACTTACTCGAGCGGCCTGCGGGCGCCGGCGTTGATCGCCATCGTGAAAGACGTAATGCTTTACATCATGGTGCTGGCGGCAGTGCTGATTATCCCGGCGCGGCTTGGCGGGTATGGCCATGTCTTCGCGGTTGCTTCCTCTACGCTGGCCCAGCATTCTCCGCCGGCTTCGATTATCCTGCGACCGGCGCAGTTCATGAGCTACTCCTCGCTTGCCCTGGGATCGGCGATGGCACTCATGCTCTATCCGCACACCATTACTGGCACCCTCAGCGCGGGCAGCGACCGCGTGATTCGCCGCAATGCGGCGTTGATGCCGGCGTACAACCTGTTGCTGGGCTTGATCGCGCTGCTCGGCTACGTGGCCATTGCCGCTGGGGTTCACACGGCGAACTCGTCCAGTACCGTTCCATTGCTGCTGACAAGCATGTTTCCCGCCTGGTTCGCCGGTTTCTGCCTGGCGGCGATTGGCATTGGCGCGTTAGTCCCGGCAGCGATTATGTCGATTGCCACGGCCAATCTTTTCACCCGCAACCTTTATGGCGAACTGCTTCACCGCTCGTTTTCTTCCAGCGCCATGACGGGTGGACAGGAAGCGGCCATGGCAAAGCTTGTTTCCCTGGCCATCAAGTTAGGAGCCCTGGCGTTTGTTCTGCTGGTGCGCGCGCAATTCGCCATCGAACTGCAGTTGCTGGGCGGGGTGTGGATTCTGCAACTGCTGCCGGCAGTCGTGGGCGGGCTGTTCACGCGCTTCTTCCACGGACACGCGCTGCTTTTCGGATGGCTTGCGGGCATGGCGGCGGGCACGGCTATGGTTGGGGCTCTCGGACTGCGGAGCTCGATCTATCCTCTACACTTTGCCGGACACGTCTATAACGTGTACGCAGCGTTGCCGGCGCTGGCGATCAATCTTTTGGTCGCGGGCGTCGTCTCGCTGGTGTTGAAGATTTCCGGCAGAACGCCGGCTAAGGATTTGACGGACGGTGGATTGGTCGAGGTCTGAGTCAGGCCAGCGGTTCCACATCCCGAGTATTGATGGTAAGCGCGCCTCCGGAGCTCACTCGAATTCGGCAAGCAGTTTCGCGAGAAGAGCCGGAGAGACGTGAAAGGTTGTTTGTTGTAGCCGTTTAAAGGCAATTCGTAGGTCGAGCAGACCGAGTTCGGCAGCTTCTCTCAGCACCCCGACAGTGCCGATGACCGAAAGGCCCCGCGATTCGGCAATTCGGCGTGCGAAAGAGTCATCCACGATCAGCTGATCAGCAACAAGCTCTTCTGCGAGAGTAATGGCTGCCCGTTCACCAGCATCTAACCGGGCGAGCCCCGGATCAGATACCGGGTTGGAGGTTCGGACATCCAGCCAAACGGGCGGTCGTTCAGTCCATTCTCTTACCGTGACGGGCGTACGTGGTCGCAGCAATTCCTGCCGGACAACATCCGGGATTACAACGCGCCCGTAGAGCGTGGCGAGCACATCGATCTCTTCAATGAGGATCAGATAATTGATAGGAGTGGTGTCAGCGACAACGATCATTCCGTGGGGCGTTCACCGGAATCTGGAAGATTCTTTCGCTTCGAGCGAACCTCATTTGCGGACTTCCGGTCGTTTTGAGCATCCGCAAGAGAGTAATGAAGAAAAACCCCATGCTCTTTCAAGAAGGCGTGAACTTCCATACGAGTCTCGAACCCGAGCATCTGCCGGATTTCAGATTCGGATAAGGTTTCCGTGCGGTAGCCTTCTACCGCTAGTGCTTCAAGAGTCGCCTCCGCCGGGTCCTTCCCGCCGGCGATCAACCGCTCGGCAAGCCCATCCGGTATGTTGAGGGTGATCTGCACGTTCAGAGAATACCACCCGGGGGCAGGATGGGCCTCCCCACGAAAGCAATACACATAGATGGAAGAGGAACAGTGAATGAGTGAAAAGCGCATTGGATTGGTTGGGCTGGGCGCCATGGGCATGGGGATGGCCGCATCTTTGCGGCGCGCAGATTATGGTGTCTATGTCTTCGACGTCCGCCGCGAGGTGGCGGAGGCCTTTGGGGCCGAAGGAGGCGTCGCCTGCAATAGTCCGGCGGAGGTAGCCGCGGCCTGCGAGGTGGTGATTAGCGTTGTAGTGAACGCGGCACAGACAGAGGCGGTCTTGTTTGACGAGGGTGGCGCAGCCGCGGCTATGAAGGCCGGGAGCGTCTTCGTGATGTGCTCAACCGTGGACCCTGGCTGGTCCATCGCGCTAGAGAAGCGTCTCGCCGAGAAAGGCATCCTTTACCTCGATGCCCCCATCTCCGGCGGTGCGGCCAAGGCTGCGAAGGGTGAGATCACGATGATGACGTCAGGCCACCCGAATGCGTATGCCAAAGTGGGTGACGCATTGGAGGCGATGGCGGCCAAGGTGTACCGCTTGGGCTCGGCTGCCGGGAATGGCAGCAAGGTCAAAATCATTAACCAGCTTCTGGCTGGCGTGCATATCGCGGTTGCGGCGGAAGCGATGGCTCTGGGCCTGCGTCAGGGCGTTGACCCCGCGGCCCTTTACGAGGTGATTACGCATAGCGCAGGCAACAGCTGGATGTTCGAGAACCGGATGGCTCATGTGCTGGCCGCGGATTACACTCCGCTCTCAGCAGTGGACATCTTCGTTAAAGACCTTGGCCTGGTGCTCGATGCCGCGCGAGCCAACAAGTTTCCCTTGCCTTTGGCCAGTACCGCGCACCAGATGTTCCTGCAGGCGGCGAGTTCCGGTTTTGGACGGGAAGACGATTCGGCTGTCATCAAGATATTTCCTGGCATCGAATTGCCGAAGGCGCGCGACGAGTCTCGAAGAGCCTGCCCTGAGCTTGTCGAAGGGGACTGCTGAAAGTCAGCCTTGTCCAGGGCAACAATATACTTGACTGACCGCGCCGCCCTTAGACTTGTAATTCGACGGAGCGTAGCCGAAGCGACCTCCGGTTTGCCTTGGCGGAAAAACAAAGCCTGGAGGCGATTCGTCCAAGGCACATTCGCTTCTGCCCGAAAGCGAACCGCAGGTCCCTCCACTGCGCTACGCTCCGGTCGGAGCCTGTGACTTTATGGATCTTTCGCGTGAAAGATCTATGAAGTCACAGGCTCTCGGGATGACAAGTCTAAGGGCTGCCGCCCACCTTTGCATTGGTGGAGAGAAAAGACTGGTTTCCAGTCTCCCGGCTGTTATGAATTGTCCGGCAGGGCGTGGTCGGGTTGAGCTTCTTCGCGTTCGCTCAGAGACTTCAGGACGGGTCCCGAGATTCTGGTCAGGACTTGCACCCAATACTCGCGATCGTTCCCCTGCGAAATGGCTGGGGATGCGATGGCGGGATTAGGAATCGCGGAGAGCGCACCGAGCGCAACGCTGCTTTTTAGAAATTGCCTGCGGCCGATGTGGTTGGAGGACTTTTTATTCATGCGCCTATTACCGATCAGATGAGTGACGTCGCGGCATCTCCTCCCTGGCGACTATTTGCTCAGTTCGACAGAGAGGATCTGGCCGGCGATGGATTTGTCGGACACCTCAGCGTATGCGACCTTGGCTTTCATGCCTTCGATATCGGTGCAGGGGTTGAGATCGCCTTTGGGAGTGAAATTCGTCGCGCTGAACTCAATCTGGTTGAAGTCGTTGCGGTACAGAGAGACGGCTTTACCAGCCTGGTCAACGCTGAACGTTAGGACGGTTGGATAGGAACAGTGCACGCTACGCAGAATACCTCTCGCCGTGTGACGCGGACCAGTGGGTGCTTCGGTCGGGTATTTCGGGGTTTGCTGCGCAGTGTCCGCCCTGATGATGAGTTTGCGGCCGTCACTGCTGGTCATCGTCATGGTGCGTGTATCGGTAACGCTGGTAGACACAGTTTGGGTGCTCGCCACCTGTTCTGCCTGCTGCCTGCGCGCCACTGCCGCGTTGTATTGCTCGATCTGATCGATGCTGGTTTGGACGGAGACAACCTGATCCGGAGTCTTGGCGACGTGGGCGGCCGCCTTCAGCACCGCCACGGCATCGGTATAGCGGTGCTCGTTCATTAGAACGGTAGCAGCGTTCAGGCGATAGTTGAGGTTGTCAGGCTCAAGGCTGATCGCCTGAATATTCAACCGGTGCGCTTCGTTGGCCTTTGCGGCGTCCCTTGAGTAGTACATGGCAAGAGCGTCATAGGCGGGTGCGAAACCAGGATTAAGCTTCATGCAGGTACGAAGGCTGGATTCGATCTCTGGATCCTGACCCGTCCCCGCGGATCCCATGGACATGGCGGCGTAGTAGTAGTGCGCCAGATAACTCTGTGAATCCAGTTTTACCGCCTCGCCATACCATTCTCTTGCCGCCAGCATATCTCCTTCGCGGAACTTGAGATAGCCCATGGTCTCGTGTGCCAGGGCATTGTTCGGATCATCGTGTAGGGTGGAGTCGATCAGCGCTTGCGCGTCCTTGGTGCGCTGATTGTAGACCAGTACATCGGCGCGGGTGGCATCGGCATCTGGGGTGGAGAGGGGGCGAACCTGAAAAGTGGATTCGTCCACAGTCACTGCCTTGTTCACCTTGAACATCATGAACTGGCCCTGGGCGATATAGCTATACAGCGACTGCTGCAACTGGTTCAGATCGCCGAAGGCCTGCTGCGCAGCGGCGACTGGGTCTTCTTTCTTCACCAGCCGATTGGCGTAGTCCTGGAGGCGATTCGTGCCCTTCTGTCCATCCGTAATCTCGATGTAATGCGTGAGCGCCCAGGACTCCGCGTAGAAGACGGAAGCCTTTTGTTCCTGGTGATAGTAGGGCGAGCTATAGTCGACTTTGAACAGCGTGGCAAGCGGCAGCAGCCGGTTTTGGCGGAGATACAGGATGTCCTCCGGGCTGGCTTGCCCCAGCAGCACATCCTTTTCCTGAATGTCGCTGTTCTGATAGAACTCCGCTAGCCCCTCGTTCAGCCACAAGGGCATCCACTCGCTGGCGTTGCGCATCATGAAGTGCGTGTACTCGTGGTATACGGTGGCGAAGGGATGATCACCCTGGGCATCGAGGCGCAGCAGGATGTAATTCTTGTCTGGCGCGCGCATGAATAAGCCGGCGAGGTCCATTTGTCCCTTAGCGAGATAGACTTCCGGCTCAAGCGCCTGAAAGGCTTTCCTATCCTTTAGGGCAAGCACAATGATGGGTGAGCCGGCACTGTCGGAGGCGGTCGGCATCAGAAGGTGAAAAACGGAGCGCATCCGTTCAAACTGGGCCGCAACGCGGATACCCTGCTTCTCATTTGTGTCTGTGAGCACAACGAAGTGCTGGGTGCGCACCTCAAACCAGTGATCCACTGAGTCCCGGGCGGAGGCAGACAGAGTCCCTGCAAGAAGAAACAGCAAGGCAATGGTTCGACGCATAAGTGGGGTGAGAGTAAATCAATCGATAGTCGTGAGGAAAGGGAAATCCTGCCTAGAGGACAGCCGCCGGAGTACCCATCGGTACCTGCAAGTACTGAGTGCAGAGGCACTCCGCTGAGTCGCATGGCGTCGGAAGGCCGGACAACTCTCGGGCGGGTCAGAAGCGCGGCGTGGCAACAAACGCAGCAGGGACGACAAATCGCCGGGAATCGTTTCTTTTCACTGTCGGATGCGTCCGGGCGGGCCCTTAGGGTAATTCCGATGCTCCCGCGTCTACGGCGTCTTGTTTGGTCCTAGGCAGAAATGTGCGAAATAAGCGAACGATGCGAACCAAGTTCCCGCGACACGGTGGAGTCGCTATGCGCAAAGAGCGTACTCAGCGACGTCTTGTTTGACATTGGCATCTGTGGTTGTTCCTTTAGGGTACGGTCCGTTTTTCCGCCAATTCCCCTGTAGTGCACTACATGGGTCCATCAAGAACGCGTGAAAACTTCTTCCTCCCGTGCCCAGTTTCCTTCTCTTATGTGGTTTGATCAATATTCCGAACTAACGAACAACGATGCCCGCGAGCATCGCCCTATGCTCTGACGCCCCAAATTTCCATAGTTCAATGGCGGGGCGTAGCATACAGACTGCGGCTTTCAGCAATGGGAGTCACGTGAAGGCAAAGTGGCTCTGTGTGACCAAGCAAAAGCGCGGTCGAACTAGAAACGAGGGGGAACAGGAAATCATGGCGCAATCAGTGGCGGAATGGACGGGCGACCGAGTTGCTGAAGCAGCGCGGCACGCTTCACGGGCGACAACTGCCCTTGCAGATGCAGTTGAGGAGAGCTTAGGAGCAACGCGTCGCATCGCAAAACACGGCGGCGACACCGCCGAAGAGCTCATGGATGACACCATCAAGCGCCTTCAGCGGCATCCCGTCGAAACAGTGGTAGCGACATTGTCGATAGGCATCGCTACAGGAATTGCGATAGGCGTCGTCACTGGAATTTCCATCGGCTGGATGATGAAGCGAAGGTGAATTTCACAAACTCCTCGCGATTCCTGCACGAACGCGGTCTCGTCTTTCAATGGCAAAACGGGTACGGGGCCTTCAGCGTGAGTGGCTCTCAACTCGATAAGGTTACCGCTTACATTCAAAATCAGCCGGACCACCACAAGAAGATGACGTTCGAGCAGGAGTTCCTAGCGCTGCTAAAAGAGGCTCGCGTAGCCTACGATCCCAAATACGTGATGGGATGAGACGGGTGCCGCACCTCCGGCGCTCGGACCATTCTCGGGGTTGATACCCAGCCCTTCCGGGCTGGGCTGACGTTTAGCGGTCGGCCCTCCGGGCCTTGGCAATGGAGTGGCCGCCAGCGTCTAGTTCTCACGCAAGCTCTTTAGCCCAATTCCTTTTTACCCTTTTACGGCCTGACTGAAGTCGTGCCCTGATACAAAGCCTTAGAAACCTGGCTCGGCGCAGTGTGTTGTCTCGTCCGGAAGGGGAGAGGATACCTAGGCATCGACACTTGCCGAGGACAAGCGATAATAGGTATTCGTGAACTCCAAGTCCAACAAGTGTGGTACTCCCTTGAAAGCTCGTTTTTGTTTGATGGGAATTCTCAGCCTCGCCCTCGCGGCTCCATCGACCCAAGCTGCCGGCCTATCTCCACAAGAGATGTCGGTCCTTGCGCCCATCGATGCGATGTTTCAGGGGATGACGAAGCGTGACCCCGCGGCTATCAAGGCTGCAGCGCTGCCGGGGACAATACTGGTCCTGATGCGAGACGGCAAGCCGGAGCAGATGACTATCGAAGCATTCGCGGATCTCTTTGGCAAACCTACCGAGAAGCACATGGAAGAGCGTATCCACGATCCGCTGGTGCGCATTGATCACGACCTGGCTGTGGTGTGGGCGCCGTTTGAGTTTTTGGTGGACGGGAAAAAGGATCATTGCGGAACGGATCTGTTCAATGTTGTTCACACCGAGGGCAAGTGGCTGATCGCTGGCATAGCGGACACCGGTAGCAAGGCCTGCGCGGCGAAGTAGCCATGGTGGTTCGTCCTCGTCCAAACTAACTCTTTTCCAACGCTGCCCTGTTGGTCACGACGACGCGCGATCCTGGTTTTGGCCATCGCTATTTTTAAAATTCGATATTTTTGGGTGTTTTTGAGGATTTGTAAGACATAAGGTCCGGGGCTTCCGAGGCGGGCGCGCGGGATTACCTTATTTGTGACAGGGACCGAGTGTGGCACCGGACAGCGGTAAGACTGTCCTTCGCTCGCGCTTAGGCCTAAATTACCGGCAACTGCCGACCAGCGAGAGGTCCGCGAGAGCCGCCCGCTGTGCCGAAATCGTCTACCTATTAGCATACTGCGCTGCGGGATGTGACTTGAGAGCCGAGAATCTCTTCTTGAATCGCCGGTTATCGTTTCGGAGGTTACCTTGGGTTGACTGGAGACTTGCGGGCCAAGGAGCGGATGGAGTCTCTTCTGTGGTTCTCTCACGCAGGGATTCATGGGGCTTTGGCTTTGCCAGCGCTAAAGCGCGTGATCAAAGTCGCGATTCTTTCACAGAGCGCTAAAGCGCTCTGTCCCCCGCATAAATGCGGGGGCTCCCACCTCGGATCGGGCGGGTCTGTGCTCTAATCGGCTTTTGTCTTGATACCATCTTCCTTGACTATGGCAGCCCCTACCGCGTTTCCTATCTTGCAGCAGACGCCCCGCGCAGTTCATGCCCACGAAGGATTTTCTGCTTCCCGCGCGCTGGAAGCTAAGCTGCGCCAGGTGGTGCGTGGAGAGGTCCGGTTCGATGAGGCTTCCCGGGCACTTTACGCTACCGACGCCTCCAATTATCGCCAGGTGCCGATCGGCCTGGTGCTGCCTCTGGATGAGGCGGACGTCGTCGCTACCGTGGCTGCTTGCCGCGAGATGGGCGCTCCTGTTCTCTCGCGCGGTGGCGGGACCAGCCTGGCCGGCCAGTGCTGCAATGTGGCGGTGATTATCGATTTCTCGAAATATATGCACGGGATTCTGGAACTTGACCCGGTGCAGAAATTTGCCCGCGTCCAGCCAGGCATCGTGCTCGACCGGCTGCGCGATGCGGCGGAAGAACACGATCTGACCTTCGCTCCCGACCCGGCTACCCATAGCCGGTGCACCTTAGGGGGCATGATCGGTAACAACTCCTGTGGCGTACATGCACTCATGGGAGGCAAGACGGTTGACAATATCGATTCGCTCGACATCCTTTTATATGACGGCACACGGCTCACCGTCGGCGCTACTTCGGAGACGGAACTCGAAGCCATCATCGCCGGGGGCGGCCGCCGGGGCGAGATTTATGCCGGCCTGGCGCGCATCCGGGATACCTATGGCGAGTTGATTCGCCAGCGCTTTCCCAAGATTCCGCGCCGCGTCTCCGGCTATAACCTGGACGAGCTGCTGCCGGAAAACGGATTTAATGTCGCGCGTGCCCTGGTGGGCAGCGAGGGGACTTGCGTTACCGTGCTGCAGTCGCGCTGCGAGCTCAAACATAGCCCGCAGCATCGCCGGCTGGTGGTGCTGGGTTTTGCCGATCCATTTATCGCCGCCGACCACGTGCCAGCAGTGCTCAAGTACAAGCCGATCGGACTGGAAGGCTTCGATGGCCTGATGGTCGACTACATGTTGCGCAAGCATCTGGCGGTCGACGATGTGCTGTTGCTGCCCGAAGGGCGCGGGTTTCTGCTATGCGAGTTCGGCGCCGACTCCCCGGAAGACGCCGACGCCATCGCGGAAACGTTCACCCAAGCGGGTCTGGCTTTCGGCAAGACGTGCACGGTGCGGCGCTACTCCGATATCGAGGCGCGGCGGGTTTGGAAGGTGCGCGAATCTGCGCTGGGCGCGACCGTGTTTGTTCCCGGAGAAAAGCATGGATGGGAAGGGTGGGAGGATTCCGCCGTACCGCCGGAAAACCTGGGCAACTACCTGCGCGAGATCTACCAGCTGCTGGAAAAGTTTGGGTACAAGACGCCCATGTACGGACACTTCGGCCAAGGGTGCGTTCACATGCGCATTACCTTCGACCTGGAGACGGCGCCGGGCATCGCCAAATTTCGCGAGTTCATCGACCAGGCCGCGGATATCGTGCTGGCTCACGGGGGGTCCTTGTCCGGCGAACACGGCGATGGCCAGGCGCGCGGGGCGCTGCTGCCGAAAATGTATGGCCCGGAGTTGATGAAGGCGTTTCAGGAATTCAAGGCGCTCTGGGATCCGGATAATGGCATGAACCCGGGGAAGATGATCGATCCGGGCTCGGTGTATGAACCGGTGGACAATCTTCGGCTTGGGGTTGGATACCAGGTGAAGAAGGTGGAGACCTGGTTCCAATTCCCGGATCCCGGCGGTTTTGGAGAAAGCACGCTGCGGTGCGTGGGCGTGGGGGCGTGCCGTAAACAGGACCACGGGACTATGTGCCCCAGCTATATGGCTACGCGGGAGGAAAAACATTCCACCCGGGGACGAGCTCACCTGCTGTGGGAGATGTTGCAGGGGCAGGTCATCACGGACGGGTTCCAGAATGCCGAGGTCAAGGAAGCACTGGACCTCTGCCTGTCGTGCAAGGCGTGTAAGACGGAATGTCCGGTCAACGTGGACATGGCAACCTGGAAGGCGGAGTTTCTTGGGCAGCACTATAAGGGGCGTTTCCACCCGCTGCAGCATTACCTCTTCGGGTTTATGGACCGCTGGGCGAAGATGGCGATGGTTGCTCCCGGTCTGGCTAATCTGCCTATGCGTACCCCGGGCGTGAGCAGCCTGGTGAAAGCGATCGCCGGGGTGGCGCCGCAGCGGACTTTGCCGCAGTTTGCCGGGCGTAGTTTTCAGTCGGAGTACCGAAAATACGCTGGGGGGAATGGCGCGGCGACTGCGCCCGTAGTGCTTTGGCCCGATACCTGGAATAACTACTTTCATCCGCAGGTGCTGGGCGCGGCGCATGAGGTGCTGGGGTCGGCGGGGTTCCAAGTGCAGTTTCCGGCGCAGCATATATGCTGCGGGCGGCCGCTGTACGATTTCGGATTTCTTGACCAGGCCCGGACGTATTTGCAGAAGATTCTGGAGAGGCTGGGGCCGCAGATCGACGCGGGAATGCCCTTTGTGGTGCTCGAGCCCAGTTGCGCCAGCGTTTTTCGGGATGAGCTGATGAATTTCTTTCCTACGAATGAGCGGGCAGCGCGGCTGGCGAAGCAGACCTTTCTGCTCAGTGAATTTCTTAGCCGGCATGCGCCGGATTATCGGCCTCCTCAGTTGGAGAACCGGAAGATGGTGCTTCATGGGCACTGCCACCATAAGGCGCTGATGGGGATGGGGGATGAGCTTTCCCTGCTGCAAGCTACAAATGCCGAGGTGAGCATGCTGGATTCCGGATGCTGCGGGATGGCGGGACCGTTTGGGTTTGAGAAGGATAAGTACGAGGTTTCACAGGCGCTGGGGGAACGGGTGCTTCTGCCCGCGGTACGGTCGGCTGCTGCGGATACGATCCTGGTCTCGGATGGGTTTAGTTGCCGGGAGCAGATACGGCAGAATTCTCCTCGCCATGCCGTTCATTTGGCTGAGGTTTTGGCTGGGCGGGGTTGATTGGAAGCGGTGGTACCCGCAGCAGACGCCATTTCTCGGGCTCCGTGGTTGAAAAGCTCTGGGCAGAATGGGTGAGACAAAGGACCGCCGGGGTCCTTCGACTCCACGCTACAGCACGGTGTCACGCTATAGATCTGTGAGGCGTTACGCTCAGGATGACGATTTTGTTTAAGGTCGAGGGTTTCACACGAAAGATCTATAAAGTCACAGGCTCTCAGGATGACGATTTTGTTTAAGGTCGAGGGTTTCACACGAAAGATCTATAAAGTCACAGGCTCTCAGGATGACGATTTTGTTTGAGGTCGAGGGTTTCACACGAAAGATCTATAAAGTCACAGCCTCTCAGGATGACGATTTTGTTTGAGGTCGAGGGTTTCACACGAAAGATCTATAAAGTCACAGGCTCTCAGGATGACGATTTTGTTTAAGGTCGAGGGTTTCACACGAAAGATCTATAAAGTCACAGGCTCTCAGGATGACGATTTTGTTTGAGGTCGAGGGTTTCACACGAAAGATCTATAAAGTCACAGCCTCTCAGGATGACGATTTTTTGGGAGGTCGAGGGTTTCACAAGAAAGATCTATAAAGTCACGGGCTCTCAGGATGACGATTTTGTTTGAAGGCGAGGACTTCACACGAAAGATCTATAAAAGTCACAGGCTCTCAGGATGACGATTTTGTGGGGTATCGAGAAAAACATTGATTTTAAAGACCTTCAACGTACGGCCTGAAGGCCGTACCCTTCAGAAGAACGCGCTCCTGGAGCACGGCTTGGTTACCAATGGGGTAGGTGCGCCGATCCCGGTCACGAATTCGATAGGAACTACGGCAGTCCGACTGTATGCTGGAAAGAGTGCTTGTAACGCTTCGGCTTGCGTCCTGTCTTAATGAGCCTTAGTCCCCCTTTAGAGGATATTCAACCTGAAAAACGTGAGGCTCTATGCGCTCTGAACTGGTCTATTCGGCAGGAATTAAGATCGCGAACCGGTTCCTTCTGGCTACCGTGGCAATCAAGGCGGTCCGTAAACTCCACATCAGCACCACCCGCACGGAAGACACCGCGAATGTGGTGTTTGTCGACGTCGCCGCCGGCCGCTATACCGACGTACACATGCCCGAGATTTTGCCCCAGGCCGCGATCGAGCCCTTGATCGTCGATCCCTTCGTTGTCTCCGCTGCCTAGTTAGTACACAGGCGGTAAGAAATGGCCTCCCACTCAGAGTGGGGGGCTTTTTTGCTTCGTGAATTTCCAGCGAACCATGTGAATGTTTGGCCTCGTATTTAGTCGATAGGTGGAATTCCGGGGGGCTGCCAGAGTTCGACGCGGTTGCCCTCCGGGTCGCTAAACCAGGCGAAGCGTCCGTAGTCGTGGTTCTCGCGTTTGGGATCAATGTCCGCACCGGCCGCACGCAGCTTTTCCAGGACGGCGTCCAGATCGTCCACGCGCAGATTAAGCATGGCCTGCTGCTTCGAGGGACCGAAGTAGTCCGTGTCTTGAGGGAAAAAAGCGAATACGGTCATCTCCCGGGGACCTTCGCTGAAGAAGGCAAATGCTCCGTCTTCGGTGCGCTTGATCCCCAGATTCTCTTCATACCAGGCATGAAGCTTCGCTGGATCAGCGGCTCGCAGAAAGACCCCACCCACACCGGTGGCTCGTGTCATCGTCCCTCCCTCACTCTGCAATCAATAACTGCGGAATGGTTTGCCGGTGCTTTGGCTTGCGGCTATTTTGCCGCTTCTGGTCGTCGACGATCACGCGCTCCGGCCGGGGCTGTCCTACGCGTTCCCGGGCGTTGGCCTTGACCGCTTTGACGATGGAGAACTTTTCCGGCCGCCGCTTTCTTTTTGCCATAAAGTCATTCTCCTTCGGAGTGCCGCCGCCATCTTCCTGGAACGGGGTTATGGAATCCCTGTCCAAGTATGGAATACTTCTTATACTTTCGGCGGAAGGAGTTTCCTTCGCAGCCGAGAAAGTGGGGCTCAGGCATGGAAGAACGGGACTTCTTCGAGGAAAAAGCTGAACAGCGGAAACACACGCTGACCTGCCCACATTGTGGCAAGTCCGAGGAATATGAGGTGGGATGGCTGGTGCGGCGCAAAAAAGCGCAACTGCATGGCAGACCCGACGAGCGCGACCGCGCCCGGTTCGCCAAGGCCCAGTCATATATGGTGCGCAAAGATGACACCGTCGGGTGCAAGAACATCCGCTGCCGCAAACGGTTTGAGGTATCGAGCCTGCAGTCGGTGGCGTTCCTCTAATCATGAAGATACTGGTGTGCATCAAGCAGGTACCGCAAAAGGATGCGCCGCTCAAGCTGAACGAGGCCGGCACCTGGATTCGCGAAGACGTCTCTTATGAAGTGAACGAGCCGGACGCGTACGCGCTGGAAGAAGCGCTGCGGCAAAAGGAAAAGCACGGGGGCGAGGTGGTGGTGGTGACCGCCGGGCCGGCGCGATCGCAACAAGTGTTGCGGGAAGCCCTGGCCAAGGGCGCGGACCGGGCCATCCATCTGGAGGACGACCGGTTCGCTACCCTGGATGCGGCGAATGTCGCCCGGGCCCTGGCTGCCGCCATCGCCGGGGAAACATTCGATTTGATCGTGACCGGGCTGCAGTCTGACGATTTTGGGTTTGCCCAGACGGGGGTTTTGCTGGCCGAGGTGCTGGGATGGCCGCACGCCACCATTATTATCGGCATCGAAAAGACCGACGCCGGCTTGCGCCTGAAACGCGAACTCGAGGCCGGGCGGTATCAACACGTGGATGTTCCGCTGCCCGCGGTGCTCACCATCCAGAGCGGTATCAACAAGCTACGCTATGCCACGCTGATCGGTATCAAACAGGCCAAGATGAAGCCGCTGCGCAAGGTTACCTGGGCCGAGGTTGAGCCAAAGCTAAGCAAAAACCAGCAGCAGATCGAGCGGCTCTACGTGCCGGTAAAGCAAAAGAAGACCCAGATGCTGGAGGGTCCTCCGGCCGAGGTGGCAAAGAAGTTGGTTGAGCAATTGAAGAACACGGCTCGCGTGATTTGAAAGCGGGTCTTTCGCCGCAGACTTGTGATCTCGTACAATTCAATGTTGCGCAAGAGGATTACGGCATGGCCAATACACTGCTTCCCATTGAA
This sequence comes from uncultured Acidobacteriaceae bacterium, assembly GCA_963824325.1. Taxonomy (GTDB): domain Bacteria; phylum Acidobacteriota; class Terriglobia; order Terriglobales; family Acidobacteriaceae; genus PALSA-350. The sequence continues at coordinate 271,024 of CAWGPA010000009.1, forward strand.
GAACAGAACCTGAACCCCGACCAGGTGGAGCAACTGGACAGACGCAGAACCCGTGGCTTCATGCTCATGGTCATTGCCGGCCAGTTTGGGATTATCGCCACGGTGCTGCTGCTGTGGGTCGTCCAGGATCTGACCTACGCGCCGGGATGGGCGCATCCTGTCTTCTATTACTTCGTGGCTGCGCTGGGCATCTCGGGAATCTCCGGGCTTAGCGGAGCTTACCTGCGGCGCGGCGCCCCGGAGTTCTAAGGCTCGCTGCGGCGAGGTGTCCCTTCATGGCAGATCGGATCATGGTGGTCGCGGAGCAGCGCGAAGGTACGCTCAATCGCGTCTCGCTGGAAACTATCGCTGCTGCCCAGGCCATTGGCAAAGAGACCGGTTGGACGGTGGAAGTGGTTTTGCCGGGCAACCAGACCGCGGCCCTGGCGCAGGATTTGGCGGGCTACCAGGTCGACAAGGTATATGAGCTGGAGGGGCCGTCGCTCGGGGCCTACACTTCGGACGCTTATGTCCACGCCCTGAAGGAATTTATATCGAGCCAACAGCCGAAGCTGGTGCTGTTTCCCCACACCTACCAGGTACGCGATTTTGCTCCCAGGCTGGCTCTTGCCCTGGATCGCACCTTGATTTCCGACGCTATCGGCTACAAGTACGAAAACGGTAAGCTGCTGTTCACGCGACAGATGTTTCAAGGGAAGTTTGTAGCTGACGTGGCTTTTGCCGGGGAAGCTCCGTGGCTGGCGACCTTGCAAATTGGAACGTATCGCGCGGATCAGGCGGAGCGCGGAACGGCGGCGGTAGAGCAGGTGGAAGCGGCCCAGCCGCCGATGCTGCGCATTACCCCGCACGAGGTCTTTCAGGAGGCCAAGCAGGCCGTAGACCTTTCGCAGGCGGAAGTCATCGTGGCCATTGGCCGGGGCATCAAGGAACAAAAGAACGTGGCCATCGCCGAAGACCTGGCCAAGGCGCTGGGGGGCGAAGTGGCTGCTTCGCGTCCCATCTGCGACAACGGCTGGCTGCCGCTGGAGCGGCAGATTGGCAGTTCGGGGCAGACCGTGGCGCCCAAACTCTACATCGCGCTGGGCATCAGCGGCGCCATCCAACATATCGTCGGCATGAAGGGCGCGCGGACCATTGTCGCGATCAATAAGGACGTGGAGGCCCCCATCTTCGAGATCGCCGATTATGGTATTGTGGGCAACCTCTTCGATGTGGTGCCGGCACTCACTGAAGAGATCAAGAAGGCGAAAGCCTAAGACTGCAAGCGGCTCCCGCCAAAAGCCATGATTCACTTCCGCAAACCAATCGAGGGCATCGAACGGCCGCAGATGGAGGCGGATGTGGTCATTATTGGCGGCGGCCCCGCCGGGATGGCCTGTGCGCTGCGCCTGGCGCAACTGATCGATGCCTACAACGATCAGCTCGCGCTCAAGGGCTCGACGCTTCCGCCCCTTTCGAAGGAAAACATTTACGTTCTGGAAAAGGCGCGCGAAGCGGGGCAGCATTGCCTGTCTGGTGCACTGCTGGATCCGCGTTCGATGCGCGAGCTGTTGCCCGGGTTTGAGTCCGAAGCTCCCATCGATGCGGAAGTGATCAAGGAGTCGGTTTACTACCTGACCGAGAAGGGCCATCACAAGTTCCCCATCGTGCCCCCGCCCCTGCGCGATCACGGGATGTATGTGATCTCCATCAACAAGTTCGTCAAGTGGTTGGCAGCGAAGGTGGAGGCGGCCGGGATCACGATTTTCACCGGCTTTGCCGGCAGCGAGCTGCTTTTCGATCAGGACGGGGTCACCGGGGTGCGCACGGATGACAAAGGGGTCGACAAACAGGGGGAGACGAAGGCTAATTTTGAGCCGGGCTACGATCTGCATGCGAAGATCACGATCCTGGCTGAAGGCGCACGCGGCTCCTGCACCAAGCAATTGATCGAGCGCTTCCAGCTGGAAGATCCGGAACACGCGCAGACTTATGGAGTGGGGATCAAGGAGCTTTGGGAGGTCCCCGCGGGCCGGGTGGCTAAAGGGGAAGTAATTTACACCCTGGGTTATCCGCTGACGTGGCAAGAGTATGGGGGGGCTTGGATCTATGGCATCTCCGACACTCTGCTTTCGGTGGGGTATGTGGTGGGTCTTGATTACCAGGATCCACGGCTCGATCCGCAGCACGTTTTTCAGTCGTTCAAGGAACATTCCCTGGTGCGGCCTTTGCTGGATGGGGGCAAGATGGTGCGCTATGGGGCCAAGAGCCTGCCTTACGGCGGCTGGCTCACCATGCCGAAGGTGGCTGGTAAGGGCTGGATGATCCTGGGAGATTCGGCGAGCTTGCTGAATTCTCAGCGGCTCAAGGGTATCCATTTGGCGATCAAGAGCGGGATGCTGGCGGCGGAGACCGCTTTCGAATCGATGCGGGTGGGGGATAACTCGAGCACGGCTCTTGGCGCGTACCAGAGCCGGGTCGAGGGCAGCTGGATCAAAGAAGAGCTTTACCCGGTACGCAATTTTCATCAGGGTTTCGAGCATGGGTTGGTGCCTGGACTGGCGCATAGCGCGGTGCAGCAGGTTCTGGGCGGGAGAAATCTTGGGCCTGATTTTAAGAATCATGCCGGTTACCAAAATATGCGTCACCTGGATGCGATTGGCCGCTCGACCTACGGCCGCGAAGCGACGCTGGGACCGGCGAAGAACGACGGAAAATTGTCCTTCGACAAGCTAACGGACGTGTACTACTCAGGGACGCGTCATGAGGATGACCAACCGGTGCACCTGGTGATCCGGGATACGGATATTTGTAACCATCGTTGCGTGCAGGAATTTGGGAATCCGTGCCAGCATTTTTGCCCGGCGGCGGTGTACGAGATGGTGGAAGGGGCGGAGGGCAAGCAGTTACATATCAACTTCGCCAACTGCGTTCATTGCAAGACGTGCGACATCATGGACCCGTACCAGATCATCACCTGGGTGCCGCCGGAAGGCGGGGGCGGGCCTAATTATGACGGGATGTGAGTGGGGGCGGCCGAAAAAACCGCGGGTCCACTACGCTACGCCGAACATTCGCCCATGCCGACAGTTCGCTGGGACAGTTGTGTTCAGGAAGGGCGCACAGCAGGTCCCTCCCCTCCGGTCGGGATCGACAAAGGGTGGGGTGGCGCTTCCATGAGGAATTGGCTAGTGGCTGAAAGAGTTGCTCGTCGGGGCAAGCGGGTGAGGACAACATTTGCGGCGGGCAGAGAGAAGAGCAGGCGTCTCGGCTAGAAGCCTAAATCCTGTTCGATGCCCAGGGGCAGGACCGCGACGGATTTGAAGTAGACGATGTCTTTATCGCTGTGATTTTGCAGGCCGATCCAGCCCTTGTCGGGGCGAGGGCCTCGGTCCGGTTCGAAAGAGAGCTTTTTCGGTGGTACGGGCTGGCCTTCGGTGTAGTCGGTCACCTTGACGTCATTCACAAAGACCTGGGTGCGCGTTCCTTCCAGGCGAATCAACATGGTGTTCCACTCCGGACCCGGTTTGCCCGGCTTGGCCAGCGGCTTGGTGAGGGAATAGAGCGTGCCGGTGACGTGATAATCATCTTCGCCCCCTAGCTCGGGGCGGTTGTCGATTTGTACCTCGTATCCGCGGTTGACCGGCATCCAGGGTTCGGTAGGCTCGCTGGGAATGCGGATGAAGACGCCGGAGTTGTCATTGTCGTGCTCCATCCGGTACTCCACCTTGATCTCGCAATCGCTGAAAGGGCCGCCGGCCCAGTAGAGGAGACCCATTCCCCCATAAGGCTTGAGCAGACCGTGCTCCACCGTGAAGCCACCCGGCCCTACGTGCTTCCAGCCTTTCAGGTCGTGACCGTCGAAAAGCTTTTGCCAGCCGAGCTGCTTGGCGGGCGCTAACGTTCCGGCACATAACAGGATCAGGAGCGCTAGCATCCATCGTCTTCTCATCAATTGCTTCCTCGCGTTGGTAGAAGCCTTAGTTTAAATCGTTTGCCTGCCCACCCGCTTGTGCAACCAGCCAGCCTTATCCAAAGACAAGTGTGAAGCAGCGATTTTGCGTGTAACATTCCATTGCGCGTGGGGCGTTTGCTGTACACACGCTGAAGGGGGCGTAGCCATGAGCGGCAGCGACCTGTTACTTACCTGTAGCGATTGCGGTCAGGAATTTACCTTCACCGCCGGCGAACAGCAGTTCTTCCAGGAACGCGGCTACTCCTCGCCCCGTCGCTGCAAACCATGCCGCCAAGCGAAACAGGGCTCGGCCGGAGGTGGCCACGCACCGTCCCATTCCCAACACGATGGCGGTTACAGCAGCGGTTCGGGCGCCGGCCCTGGTATGAGCACAGGCACAACCGTAGTCTGCGCCAGTTGCGGACAAACCACGACGGTACCATTTGAGCCGCGCGGGGACCGTCCGGTTTACTGCAAGAGCTGCTATCGACCCAAACAGGGAGGCGGCGGAGGCGGGGGCGGACGGCAAAGCCGCGGCGGCGGGGGTGGTGGCGGCGGAGGGGGCAACCGGGATCGCGATCGCCGGCGGCACTGAACAGTTGGCCAGTGACTTTGGAATGTGCCATTAGTTGTATGGCCGCCTACATCTCTAGCCAGCATACTGCTCCCGAGGGTGTGAGTATGGAGCCGGTTTTGTTGGAGATGTTTGAGCATGCGCGCAAGCTGGTGGTCGATACCGACCGCAGGCTGGCGGAAGAGAATGATCGGATTCGCGAGAAGGAACGGGAAGCAAAGCTGGTGGAACTGTCTCACCTGATCGAGGCAGCATTCGACTTCACGAGCAAGGAAAAACTGGAGCTCGATCCGCGGTTGGATCTGCAGGACGGCAAACTGACAGTGGAATTTATTGTGCGTAGTTTGCGGGCGATTTTTGTTATGTCGCCGCAAGCTGACGGTATTTGGACCCTGAGTGCCCTGGAAGATGGGCGCGCACCGCAATCCCTGGGAGAATTTCAGGGCGGCACCAAGGGTGACGCGTCCTCCAGGCGGTTGGCCGCGGCCCGGATTGTGACGGCAATCGGAAACTGGGCGCAAAGGGGTCAGCCACTGTCCGCTAAGAAGCCCGTCCAGCCAGAACCGTCCGGACGTTGGCAGGACACGCCGGTTCCCATTGAGGTGAATGAGCGGCGCGAGCCGACCTACGGCACCATGGGTAAATTCCTCGGGTATTGATCGGCGGCATTTTCGCCCTTGACGTTCTCCCCCGCTGGGGAAATGCAGCTTTCGAGCCGCGTTTCCCCGGACACCTTCTCGCGGGTTTGCAACCCGCTTCCGCGGACTAAAGTCCGGGGCTGGCACACAGATAATTCCCTGAAGAATAAGATTGTGGCGGAGGTGTGGAGCGATGAACACGCGCGCATCCGCCGCGATTCTTCTTTTGCTGCTCGCGGTGGGCTATTCCCGCAGCGCCGCCGCCCAGAATGGCAAACAGCAGCGCATTGCTGAGCTGGCCTATGAAGCCGAAATGGCGCATGAGGTGGGCGCTTGTCCGGAGGCGCAGACCGTAACCGACCGCGACATCTGCCTGAACGACGCTCGGGTGGAGACCTACAAGAATTACACCCAGTTTTTCGACGCGCTGCGGGAGGCTCTCATCCAGAGTTCGCCGGACGATGCCAATGCGCTGGCGCTGGACGGAACAGAAGTGGTTTGGGAGAAATACCGGGTGACGGCGTGCGATGCCCTGGTGAAGGTCTACGACATCGGCACGATCAAGCATCCGGGGTCGAGCGAGCCAAGTTCAAGGACGCGCTGCCTGATCACATTGACGCGGAGCCGCATGCGCGATCTGAAGCAGATGTATGAGCCAACGCTGTAGATCTTGCGGCAGGCTGAGAACAGAAAACGGGTGCCTCATTCTTCGCGCTCCTTTGCGAAGGATGAGGTACCCGTTGGTTTATCTGGTGACCCCAGGTCAGCTTAGCTGCAGCCGCTGGTCGAGCCGCAACTCATGCACCGGTAACAGCTGCCGTTACGGACCATAATGGCGCCGCAGGTGTGGCAGCTGGGCGCGTCGCCCATGTCGAGGTACTCCTTCATGGCGTCGGCCGCGTGAAAGATAGAGCCACCCTTTCGGGTTTCGGGCGCTCCGAAGATTCCGCGGTCTTCCATGTTGAAGCTGGTTGAGGATGCACGGCCCTGACCGAGAGCCCCAGCTTCGGGCACGATGCCGCTGGCCGGCGGCCTGGTTTCATATCTTGCGATTTCGAAGCCGGATGCTGGACTCGCCGGCTCATCGCTTGCATCGGCCGCCAAGGCAGGCGACGCAGGAGATTGCGCGCTTGCTGCCAAGCCGGTGAAGAGGCTCAGTTGATGTCCGGAAAGAAACCGCAACTGCAGCCAGCGGAAGATGTAATCCATGATGGACTTGGCAAAGCCAATTTGTTCGCTGCCAGTCCAGCCGGAGGGCTCAAAGCGAGTGTGGGCGAATTTCTCGCACAGCACCTTGAGCGGAACCCCGTGCTGCAGAGAGAGCGAGACCGCAGTGGCGAAAGAGTCCATGAGCCCGGAGACGGTGGAACCTTCCTTGGCCATCTTGATGAAGATTTCACCCGGTTGGCCGTTGGGGTAAAGGCCGACGGTGATGTAGCCTTCGTGCCCGGCGATGGAGAACTTATGCGTCAACGAAGGACGCTCCTCCGGCAGGCGATGGCGAACGGCGCGGGGCGGTCCCTGGGTTGCTTCCGGTTCTTCGCGCAGCGCAGCTGCCTGGCCCAGCGTGACGGCATTGGCAACCGACGCGGAAAAGGCATTGGCTGCGGTTACGACGGAATTGGCCGTGACTTCGAGCCGGGCGGAAACCTTACCCTCCAGCAGCTTCAGATCGTCGCTGACTGAGGCTGTCTCCCCCTGAGCCATGGCGGCGAGGACGCGATCGGCGGCGGCGCTGGCGGTTTCATCCACATTGCTCTCCGCACCCAAGGCATTCTTGATGACCTTGGCCTTGTTGCCGTCGGAGACGTTGAGGGGCTGAGCGCCTTTGGATCCGTCGCGGTAGACGGCCACCGCTTTGAGGCCCAGACGCCAGGCTTCCGTATAGGCCTGGATGATGTCGTCGAGGGTCGCGTCGTGGGGCAGGTTGACGGTTTTGGAGATGGCCCCGGAGAGGAACGGCTGAGCAGCAGCCATCATCTTGATGTGGCCGGAGGAGTGGATAGAGCGCGTCCCTTTGCTGGGCTTAAAGCTGCAATCAAAGACCGCGAGGTGCTCCGGCTTGATGCCGGGCGCGCCCTCGATGGTGCCGGTCGAATCGATGTAACTGACGATCGAATCCACCTGGGGATTGGTGTAGCCGAGCTTGAAGAGGGCCGTGGGAACGGTATTGTTGACGATTTTGATCATTCCCCCGCCGACCAGCTTCTTGTACTTGATCAGGGCGAGATCGGGTTCGATTCCGGTGGTGTCGCAATCCATCATGAAGCCGATGGTGCCGGTGGGAGCTAGCACGGTGACCTGTGAATTGCGGTAGCCATGCTGCTCGCCGTGGGCCAGGGCCTGGTCCCAACAGTCCTTGCTGGCCTCGATGAGCGAAGCCAGTTGGGGCGTGGTGAAGGGCTCGGCGGAGTTGGCATGACCGATCTTGTTCACTTCCGCACGGTGCATGCGGATGACATCGAGGAAGGGCTCCCGGTTGACATAGAAGCCGGGGCACGCGCCGCCCCGCTGGGATAGACCGTTGGCTCCATCTGCGTATTGCGCTTGCTGGCAGAGGGCGGTGGCGGAGACAATAGCCGGCGCCTTTTCCGCCAGGACCGAGGACTGCAGATAAGCCTGGCCGCACATGATGGCGGTGAGGGCGGCGGCGAAGTCACGGCCGGCGTCGCTGTCGTAAGGCAGTCCCATGGCCATGAGCAGTGCGCCCAGGTTGGCGTAACCCAAGCCTAACGGCCGGTAGTCGTGGGAGTTGCGCACGATCGATTCGGTCGGGTAGCCGGAATTGTCCACCAGGATGTCCATGGCGGTAATCATGATGTCGATGGCATGGCGATACGCATCCACATCAAAGGCGCCCACGGGGGTAACGAACTTAAGCAGGTTGAAACTGGCTAGATTGCAGGCCGAGTCGTCGAGGAACATGTACTCGGAGCATGGGTTAGAGGCGTTGATGCGGCCCGAGTTCTTGGACGTATGCCACTTGTTGATGGTGGTGTCGTACTGCATGCCGGGATCGCCGCACTGCCAGGTGGCCTCGGCAATTTTGCGCATCAGGTCACGAGCCTTGTAGACCTTGGCCGGTTCGCCGCCGTTTACCTTGCGGGTGACGAAGTCCTGGTCGCGCTCCACGGCGCGCATGAATTCGTCGTTCACACGAACGGAGTTGTTGGCGTTCTGGAAGAAGATCGAGCTATAGGCTTCCGAGTCCGGACCCGAGCCGTCATAACCGGCCTGCATCAAGGTCCAGGCTTTGGTTTCTTCTTTGGCCTTGCACTCGATGAACTCGGCGATATCCGGATGGTCGACGTTCAGAATGACCATCTTGGCGGCCCGGCGTGTCTTGCCGCCAGACTTGATGACGCCGGCGAAGGCATCGAAGCCGCGCATAAAGCTCAGCGGGCCGCTGGCGGTGCCACCGCCGGAGAGGGTTTCCATGGATCCGCGAATGCTGGAAAGGTTGGTGCCGGTACCCGATCCCCACTTGAAGAGCATGCCTTCGGTCTTGGCCAGGGTCAGGATGGAATCAAGCGAATCCTCGACCGAGTTGATGAAGCAGGCGGAGCACTGGGGACTGCGGTAGCCGGTCACGGAGAACTCGACGGCGCAGCTATGGGCATTCCAGTGCCAGTTCTGGGCATCCGAATTGGGCTCCAGCCGCTCGCAGCCGACGTTGAACCAGACGGGCGAGTTGAAGGCCACTTTCTGGGTAAGCAGCAGGTGGACCAGCTCGTCATGGAAGGTAGCCGCGTCTTCGGGGGTGGCAAAATAGCCGCCCGCGATACCCCAGTCACGGATGGTCTCTGCGACCCGGGCGACGAGTTGGCGAACCCCGGTTTCGCGGGAGCCAAACTCACCCTGGGGAGTGCCAATGTGGCCGTGGAGGTACTTGGAAGCAACGATGTTGGTAGCGGTCATCGACCAGTCGGCGGGAACCTCGACGTCTTTCTGCTCGAAGATCGTCCCTCCCCCGGCATCGGTGATCGAAGCCGTGCGGCGCTCCCAGGTGACCTCGCTGTAGGGGGAAACGCCTGGTTTGGAGAAGAGGCGCGTGCAATGCACGCCGGTGGTGGATTGGGGCTTCGACACCGATTGGCTGTAGTGGGCGGCCCAGCCGTTTTGAGCGGCGGAAGTTACGGAATTGGTGGCCTCGGCCATTAGATCTCCTCACTTATTTTAAAGAATTGACAGAAAAGCCGCCCCGGACGCTCGTAGCTGGCGTCTTAAAAAACAGGGGTCAAACCGGCCTAACTGGAAACACGTACCAAACCCAGGCTTTGGCGGACGAAACACCCAAAAACGGTGGAACCGAAGATTGAAAGAGCAAGACCGTGAGATGCGAAAGTACCGCTCTCCATGGCGTGTGTCAAGCCAGAACCACTACATCTAGTAGTTTATATGCATATTCTCCCTATTCGATTCCCAAAGCCGAACAAATGGCTGTGGAGAACGGCGCAACGCAGCTACAGGCGCGGATATCGGCCCATTCGCTTTATCGGCGGATCGGCTGGCGCCCCGTCAAGCTGGGGCAAAACCGGCGAGGGAGGCTCCAGTGAGGCCTCTGGATTGAGGCTACGCCTGGAAAATGGATCGAACAAGGCTGTGCCCCGGTGGTAAAGGGCTCGGAAATGTGGAATCAGTGGATAAGGGGGACTGTTATCGTGACGACGAAGCGTCGCGACTGGTGGAAGGTGTCGGGGGCTCCGGCGGGCGCGGCCCCGGTCCAGGGGTCGATCAGCGTACCTGGCGATAGACGAGCCCAACAAGGCCAAGGAGTCAGGGGAACAAAGCGGAATCCAAGCTGTGAGTGCTGAAGCCCAGGACTACATCCTGGGATATTCTCAGCCGTCCCTGGCGGGACTGATCCGCGTCGTCGACATCACCCAGGACTCCCGTCCTGGGCTACTTTCAGCCGTCCCTTCGGGACTGGTTCCGATAACCGCTGACAGCCGAGACCGTTCCCAGAATGAAGTCCGGGGCCGGCACGGATTTAGGCGGTCGCCATTTTGCCCTTGATCAAGCGATAAAGAGCGAGCAGCACAATGGCGCCCAATAGCGACATGATGAAGCCGGCGCGCTGGCCTTCCTGGTACAGCCCAACGTGGCTTCCGATAAAAGTGGCTAGTAATGCGCCGGCCACCCCGATCAACATGGTGATAAAGATGCCGCCGGGGTCTTTTCCCGGCATGATGAACTTGGCTAGCGCGCCAACGATAAGGCCGATGATGGCTTCCCACAACAGGCTAAACATGACTCCTCCTCGATCGGAAGACGATAAGCAGGCCCGTCGCTACACTGCCGGACACAGCCGCGCACCAAGAGCTGGCGGGCGGCTGTGGCGGCTATTCCAGTACTAGAAACCCCTCTTACTTGGACAGATTCTTGGGGGACTTCCTGTTCAACGTGCGCAACAACAGTGCCGCCGAAGGTGGTGCGGGCACTGCCTTGTCGAAGACGATCGACGAAGCAGAGATTTCTTTCCCGTAAAGATTCTTGTTGGCGTCATTGTCAGCACGCAAAGTGGAACCCGACAGGGAGACGCCGGCGAAAAGGCCCCGCGCGCGTGAGTAGGAAAGGATCTCTGCACGCATGGATGCGTCCGTTTCAGCGGAGGCATTGCGGCCAACCGGACCGGCTGCGGCGGAGGCGTCGCCACCAAGCTTAACCTTGCTCTTGAGCATGTTGGCAGCCGACGTTGGGCTCATGAGCAGGAGAACGAAATCGGTGGCTTGTCCGCCGAGTTGCAATCCGAAGCTCGCTCCTTCGAGGGCCATCATGCTTGGCGCACTCCAGGGACCGTGAAAGGTTTTTCCAGTACGGCAGGTCATCACTCCGCGCCCGTAGCTGGCACCGACAACAAAAGCTGCCTTGAGGACGGACGGTAACACGACGACACAATCCGCCTTGTCAATCACACTCTGTGGAATGTCATCGGGAACATTCATGATCTCGGAAATTACCGTTCCCGCGGCCTTCACTCGATCCGCTTCTTTGTCCTGCCCGAACGCGGGTAGAACCATCACGCCCATCAGGGTTAGCGCCACTACTGTTCTTTTCATGCTCTCTCCTTAAGACTTATGTCGACCATTTGCAGCAAAAGACCACCATCACACACGAATGGGCCCTAAACGGATCGGGAGTAACTGCTGTGGTAACCGTTGAGGATACTATACAAGTTTCTCTTTAAAATTAATGACCGCTTCCATTTTGTCCGTAATGGCCGGGCTTTTATCCGCCAGAACAGCGACATCTTGCTTGGATGCAAACGCCGCGGTACTACAGTACGATCCGGCAAAATTTCTTCGGCCCCCGCACCCGGAGAAGGATACATCGGGAGGGCTAGGTTGGGGATGAAGAATTGCATCTTAGGCGGTGACGATGAGCTGTCGCCGGGCCGCCGGAGGGTTGCAGCCGCCCTGATGCTTCTCGGCGCCTTATGCACCGCGATAGGCGGGGCGGTAGCCCTACGGGGTCTGGCACAGATTGCGACCACTCGGTCACTCACCATTGCGGGCAGCCAGTTCCTGCGCAATGGCAGGCCCTACCAGGTTATTTCCGGAGCGATCCACTACCCCCGTGTGCCGCGCGAGTATTGGCGTGACCGGCTGCGCAAGGCGCGGGCGATGGGGTTAAACACGATAGAAACCTATGCTTTCTGGAACCTGCATGAGCCGCGGCCGGGAGTCTTCGATTTCAACGGTAACAACGATATCGCGGCATTCGTGCGCATGGCCCAGGAGGAAGGTCTTAATGTGATTGTGCGCCCGGGTCCCTATATCTGCGGGGAATGGGAAGCAGGCGGACTGCCGCCATGGCTCTTTGCCGATGCCGGAATAAAGGTACGCACTAGAGATACCAGGTTTCTGGCCGCGACCGAACGATACTTCACCCGGCTCGGACAGGAACTGACTCCCCTGCTGGCAACCAACGGCGGTCCCATCATCGCGGTACAGGTTGAGAATGAGTACGGCACGTTTGGGAATGATCGAGAGTACATGGAGCAAATACACCGGTTGCTGATCCGCGCCGGGTTTGCAGGCTCGGTCTTCTTCACCTCTGACAGCCCCAGGCTGCTGTCCAACGACGCTTTGCCGGGGATTCTTCCGGTGATTAACTTCGGTCCCGGGAAGGCCGAACGGTCCTATGCCGAGCGTTTCGTAGCCTTTCTTTATCTGGCCTGGACGATGAGAGAGTTCCAGTTCAACCAGCCGTGGATGACGGGCGAATATTGGGCCGGCTGGTATGACGCATGGGGTGACGAGCATGCACAGACCGATGCCACTCTCCAGGCAAAGGAACTGGAATGGATGCTGGGTCACGGATATTCGGTCAACGTCTATATGTTTGGCCTGACACGAGACTAGCGGCGGTAGACCACCCCAGCCTTCATAACGAAGGAGACGCGTTCGAGCACGTGGATGTCTTCCAGGGGATTGCCGGGCACGGCTATGATGTCGGCGTTGTAGCCGGGCTTCAGGACGCCGATCTGGTGCTCCCAGTCGAGTAGGCGGGCTCCGTTCAGCAGATCAGCCTTGAGCACATCGAGCGGCTTCATGCCGTATTCCACCATTAACTCCAACTCGCGGGCTTGGGTGCCGTGGGGAAAAGGGCCAACGTCGGAACCCACCGCCATGGGCACGCCGTGCTCCAACTGGCGGTGAAACTGCTGCACGTGATAGTCGAGGAGTTGATGCTCTTCCGCCGCCTCCTCAGGTGAACTGGCATGCGCGGCAAAGTATTCCTGAATGGTAAATGTGGGAACAGCGTAGATCTGGCGCTCGCGCATCAGACGCATCGTCTCGTCGCCCAGCTGGTCAGCATGGTCGATTGAGGCCACTCCGGCTCGGGCGGCGTAGAGGGCGCCCGGCTCGCCTTCACAATGTACGGCGATGCGTGTCTGCAGGCGTTCTGCTTCAGCGACGGCTTGCACCAGCTGCGGCTCAGAGTACTGAAAAATACTGTGAAACTGGCCGTCTTTGAAGAAGTCGCGGCCGGTTTCGTAGATCTTGATGAAGTCCGCCCCGTCCTTGATCTGCTGGCGAATGACGGCTACCAGTTCATCGCCGGTGTTGGCGTACGTGGCATTAGGAAGCACGTGCTGCTCGGGGTTGTAATGAACGGCATCTTCGTGGCCTCCGAGAACACTGATGGCGTTGCCACTGACGCGCATGCGCGGTCCAGGTATCAGTCCCTTATCAATGGCGTCGCGAACGGCAGAGTCAGCCGAGCCCGCGCCTTCCGTACCCATGTCGCGCTCGGCAGTGAAGCCGGCCAGAAGGTCGGCCTTGGCAGCCAGCGTGGCGATGATCACCCGCTGAGGCACGGACTCAATCACTGTTTGTAAATCTTCCGCCCCGGGATGGAGGAAGAGATGTACGTGGGCGTCAATCAGGCCCGGCATCAGGGTGGTGTCGCCCAGATCGATGGTCTCGGCCCCGGCGGGATGGGCGACGGAGGAGCCGGCGGCAACGATCTTCTCTCCTTCAACCAGGACCTCGCCGGGGACAAGCACGCGGCCGCCCTCGATATCGAGCAAGCGCGCGGCATGGAGAACGACCGCGTGAGGGGGCGACTGCGCCAGCGAGTGCGGCGCGAACGAGATACAGGCTGAGAGTGCAAGCGCCAAAGCTGCGGCTCGGCGGCAGATTAGATCGTATTTATATCGGGTGGCCAAGATGGTTTGCAGGATATCAGGAGCGCGATTCTGCGCACGCCGGACCGTATTACTATGATCGCAACGATGCGACTGCGCCGAAAGATCCGCGAAGTCACCTACCACTTCGAAGATCTGCGCGACCTTCTCGCCAAGGCCAGCCCGTACCGCTCGGGCGACGCGTTGGCCGGGATTGCCGCGGAAAGCGGCGAGCAGCGCGCCGCGGCGCAAATGACGCTGGCCGACGTTCCGCTACGCGCCTTTCTGGAGCAGGCCGTGGTGCCCTATGAGGAAGACGAGGTCACCCGGCTGATTGTCGATACTCATGATCCTGTTGCCTTTGCTCCAGTAGCGGCGCTCACGGTGGGAGATCTTCGCGACTGGCTGCTCTCCGATGCGGCGACGGGCGAGGCGTTAACGGCGGTGGCACCGGGTTTAACGCCAGAAATGGCGGCGGCGGTCAGCAAGTTGATGCGGGTGCAGGACCTGATCCTGGTGGCACGCAAGATACGCGTGGTGACGCGGTTCAGGACCACGGTAGGCTTGCCCGGGAGGCTCTCTACGCGGCTGCAACCGAACCATCCTGTGGACGATCCGGCGGGCATCGCGGCGGCGATCGTCGATGGGCTCATGCTCGGATCGGGGGATGCAGTAATCGGGATTAATCCCGCCTCAGACAACGTGAACAGTGTGAAGACTCTGCTGCAGTTGATCGACCACGTGCGCGAGAAGTATCGAATTCCGGTGCAGAGCTGTGTGCTGGCGCATGTCTCGACGCTCATGGCGGCACTGGAACAGGGTGCCCCGGTCGACCTGGTCTTTCAATCGATTGCCGGCACCGAAGCCGCCAACCAGTCGTTCGGGGTGAACCTGGCGTTGCTGGATGAGGCCTGCGCGGCGGCACGGGAGCTCAAGCGCGGGACAACCTTCGCGGGACAAAATGGGCACAAACCAGCGCTGGGCGATAACGTGATGTATTTCGAGACAGGACAGGGCAGCGCACTTTCCGCCGATGCCCATCACGGGGTTGACCAGCAAACCTGTGAGGCCCGCGCCTACGCCGTTGCCCGCCGCTACCGGCCCATGCTGGTGAATACGGTGGTGGGATTCATCGGTCCGGAGTATCTGTACGATGGCAAGCAAATCATTCGCGCCGGGCTGGAGGATCATTTCTGCGGGAAGCTGCTGGGGCTACCGATGGGGTGCGATATTTGCTACACCAATCACGCCGAAGCCGACCAGGACGATATGGATGTGCTGCTGACACTGCTGGGCGCCGCGGGTGTGAACTACATCATGGGCGTGCCCGGGGCGGATGACGTGATGTTGCATTATCAAAGCACATCGTTTCATGATGCGCTGTACCTGAGGCGAACGCTGGGCCTGCGGCCGGCGCCGGAGTTTGAGGCCTGGCTCAACAGTGATGCTCGTTTGCGCCTGAGTGTACCCGCGTTTCTCGCGTAACCACCGATGCTTGGCAAGCGGAATCCCAAGCCGCAAGAGAGCGAACCCGATCTGGGTTTGACGCTGCCCGAGATGTCTCACGCGGCGCGCGAGGCCTTGCGCAGTTTCACGCCGGCGCGGGTTGCCCTGCAGCGAAGCGGGGTGAGCCTGGCAACGCGTCCCCTACTCGACTTTCAACTGGCGCATGCGCGGGCGCGCGATGCGGTCCATGGGGCCATCGATGTGCGCATGCTGTGCGATGAGCTGCGCCGGTCGGGACTGCCGGCGCTTGCCGTGGAAAGTCAAGCCGGGGACCGCGCCAGCTATCTGAGACGGCCAGACCTGGGACGGACATTGAGCAAGGATTCCGCGGCGCTGCTTACTCCTGGAGAATACGACGTGGTCTTCGTGATCGCGGATGGGCTCTCGGCTCTGGCTGTGGAGCGGCATGCACTGCGCTTGCTAAAAGAGGTGTTGCCCTTGATCGCCGGTTGGCGACTGGCGCCGGTGTGCGTTGTGGAGCAGGGCCGCGTAGCGGTTGGGGATGCGATTGGAGCGGCGTTGCACGCACCCCTGGCCGTGGTGATGATCGGGGAGCGGCCAGGATTAAGCTCGCCCGATTCTCTCGGGGTCTACATTACCTGGGAACCGCGGCGAGGCAGAAAAGACGCTGAACGGAATTGCATCTCGAACATCCGGGAAGAGGGCTTGAGCTACGCGGCGGCGGCGGGCAGGCTGCACTACTACATGCAAGAAGCATCCCGGCTGCATATGACGGGACTGGGGCTCAAGGACCCGGCTGAGGATATTGCTGGATTGCTCTAGTGTTCGTGGAGGGTCTGGCTTGATTGGGAAAGCATAAATCCGATGGTGGCCCTCGGTGTCTTCTCGCAAAACACGGTGAGGATGCCCAGGACTATGTCCTGGACTGGCTGTCCAAATTAGCGGAATGGTTGACTCTGCGGCGTTGATTTAATTGGAGAAACCAGCACCCCGACCGATTAGGGCGAAAGAGGTTGGGATTAGGAGAGCGAGTGTCGCACCTACGGCGCTCGGGATCAACCTCATCGCTACCCAGCCCTGCCGGGCTGGGCTGACGTTTGGTACCGGCCCTCCGGGCCTAGGGGAGGGGTTCTCTTCTGCGCTTCTCTCACGCAGGGAACTCATGAGGCTTTGGCATTGCCAGCGCTAAAGCGCTCTTTCCCCCGCATAAATGATTTTGTGGGGGCGCATGGCATCACAGAGAATCGGGTTGGGTTGTGGACCGCCTGTCGGCATTTGCGTGCGGGCCAAGTGAAACTGCAGGTCCCTCCCTTACGCTCCCCCGGATTTCCTGTCCAGCTTAGTGGCGTTGGCGAATTTCGTGAGGCTTTCCTAAGGGAAAGTCTCATACGCCGCCCTGGCCGGCACCGCGATATAGGAAATCCAGGTCCGCTCCCGTCGGGATGACAAAGTTAAGGGCGGTCGCCCACCTTGGCATGATTGGAAGCGGATGGACAGAGTTGAAAAAAAGCCAATTTGGACGAGACTGACTTCAGCCTGCTATCCAGAGCTAGATTGCGGGGATTGTACAAATGCGATCGTGGGGGCTTCGCCCCATTTTTTTCGGCCCATGTACGCCTGAGCGAACATGGGGCACCCGTCCTGTTTTAACGGGTTTCAGTTGGTTGTGGATGACTCAAAGCATTTTCAGTGCAGGTAGACGCGGAAGAAGGCTAGAGCACGCTGGTTTGCGGAGTCCGTGACGTGGGCGCCAAAGAGGTGGCCTTCGCCGGCATAGATTTGGATTTCACAGGTGAAGTCCCGGAGCTGGCAGAGGCGGATTAACTGGCGGGCATTGACGATCGGCACCTGCTCGTCCAGCTCGCCGTGCAGGATGAGAAGCGGGGGCATGCTTTGCACCTGGGAGAAGAATTCGTTGGGGAGAAGGCCGGACCATTCTGCGATCGCCTCGACCTCTAGCCTCTGGGTCGCGGCAATGAGGGCCACGGAAGCTCCCTGGGACTGGCCGGCGAGGCCGATCTTTTTGTTGCGGAACAGCGGGCGCGAACGCAGATCGGCAACGATATCTTCCACCACCTGGGCCCACCGCCGATAGTTGGCGACGGTCGGCTTGGCCGTGGGCGTCGCGCTGAGATAGTCGGGCAATAAAACGCGAAAGCCGTGGTCGGCGAAGAACCGCGCCTCCAACCGGCCGAGGGAGAACTCGGAAGGGCTCGCTCCGCGCAGGAAGATGATGGTCGCGGTGGCTTCATGACTGCCATAGACCGCGCAGGAAACGGCTTTGCCCTGGCTCATGAAGGTTTCGTACTCTACCGGGGGCGTTTGAGCCTGCACGACGGCGGCCAACCCGAACAGAGCGAAAACAACCAACCGGCGAAGAAGCATCTCAGAGTACCTTGAGCACGACCAGCGACAGGTCGTCACTCTGTGGCGCACCCGCGGTGAACTGGTCGGCACTCGCGATCACCGCCGTGACTATCTCCTGCGCGGAACGGTGCGTGCTCGCCCTGGCAGCAGTGATCAGGCGTTCTTCTCCCCATTCCTGAAGATCGGCAGTCATGGCTTCGCTAATTCCGTCGGTGAAGGCGATAAGCGCATCGTAAGGCCGCAACTGGATTCTGCCCTGCTCATAGTGAACCTCAGTAAAAATGCCAAGCACCGGTCCGCCGGTTTCCAGGCGCTGCACAGTGCACTCCGCCTCAGGGTTGCAAAAACCATCGTGCGCCGAAGGACGCAACAGCAGTGGGGCGTTGTGACCGGCGTTCACGTAGTCCAGTGTGCGCGTAACGGGATCGTATTCACCAAAGAAAAAGGTGACAAAGCGATTACTGGTGGAGGAATCGAAGATGATGCGGTTGAGGCCCTCGATGACCCGGGACAGATCGAGATCGCCGCTGAAGGTAAGACCGTGCAGAGCGGCACGAATGGAAGCCATCAACAGGGCGGCAGAGATGCCTTTCCCGGAGACATCGCCGATAGCGATACCCAGGCTGCCGTTTTCGAGCGGGATGAAGTCGTAGTAGTCGCCGCCCACCTCCCGCGCAGCACGGCTGTAGGCGGCGAAATCAATTCCGGCGACGACTGGATAGGTCTGCGGCAGGAGGCGTTCCTGCACTTCGCGGGCAATTTCAATTTCGCGATCGATGCGCTGGCGCTGGGCCGATTCCTCCGCCAGGCGGTGAACGAGGGCGCTGTTTTCGATGGCCAGACCGGTTTGGAGAGCAACGGAAGAGAGCAACCGCCGGTCGGAGCGGGAGTATGGTTCTTCGCTGAGCTTGGGTCCGAGAGCCATCACGCCGATCAAGCCGGAGCGGCCAGGCAAAGGCAGGAGCAACTCCGCGTCGAGCTGGTTGAGCACTGAGAGCTCGTAGGCGGGTGCTAAGGCCAGCCAGGGGTCGGGACGCTCGAGGTAGACCTGTTTGGGGCTGCTACCAATTGCCAAGGCGCGAATGGTGGAGGAATTGTCCGGCAGGGACACGTCGATGGTGGCGGGAATTCCTTGCGCGTACTGCAGGCTAAAGACATTTCCGCGGCGCAACAGGAAGGAGATCCGCTCCACATGTAGCGTCTGGCTGATGCGCTCAACGATAGTGCGCAACAACGGCTCGGTCTCGGTGAAAGTGCGCGCTTGTTCGGAGAGGTCCGTTAATACCTGGTCGACGGAGTAGGCTTCGCGAAAGAAGCGCCGGTCAAGCCATAGGGAAAGAGGCCGGGCAATGCGCAGGCGCAGAAAGAGAATGACGACGACGAAGACCACCGGGGCGACGAGCTGGGCGGCCCGCCCGGAAGTATGAGCAAAGTGGAAGATGCGGAAGAAGAGGAAGACAAAGACGATGATTTGTAGACACCCACAGCGTGCCGCGGGCAAAGGCGTAACGCGTGCCCTGGCGGAGGATGATGCGCAGGTCGAGGGCGCGCTGCACGATCACGGTGTAAGCGAGCGAAAGGGGAAAAAAGGTGAAGAGCACAGCCACGGTAAACAGGGCCCAGGAAGGCGCCATTTCCAGGATTGGCTTTTGGGAGAAGGTGGAATTGAGCAGGAGGACGAGCAAAGGGCCAAGGCCGAGCAGCGAGCCAGCGGCTACCACCGCCAGGCGGCGCCGGGCATCGGGTTCCGGTACGTGGAAGAGCTTACTGACGATCGCCGTGATGAAGATGCAGAGCGAAATCGCGGCAAAGACATTGCCCGCGAGTTGCAGCGGGTCAAACGCGGAGAGGTAGGGTTGGATAAAGCGGATGTGATAAAGCAAGCCGTACTGCAGCGCCCACATCGCAGGAACGATGGGAATCTGCGGAATAATGATCAGCCACTTCAGCCACGGATAACGCATGTCAGTGCGCGAGCGGACGGGGAAGTAAATGCTGAACAGGATGAGCGAAACGAACATCCACTGAAAGGCGAAGATCTGCCAAAAGATGGTGAATGCAGCGAGAAAGCCGGGAAAGTATCCCTCTCGACCGAGAAAGGCCGGGACCGCGTTCATGATGCCGAGAAAAAACCAGGCATTCCATTCGAGCGGCCTGGCCAATACCACCCAATATCCCAGCAGGAGACAGAATGCGGGGAAGATCAAAATGAGCACGATGTTGATGAGCCAACGAGTGACGTTAGGACGAGCCGTGCGCCGGGCCGCCAACTGAACCTGCGCGGTACGAATGCCGCCGGCCATATTGCGATAGACGATGGCAGTCATCTGCCCCGGACGAGCATGAAAGGTCTGACGAATCAGCCCTGCCATGCCGGTGAACGGGAGCCCATCCACGGAAAGGACCTCGTCTTCAGGCACCATGCCAGCGTTTTGCGACTCGGGGAGCGGCTGCACCAGGAAGCGGGCGCTATGGGAGTAATCGAGCGGCGGCCGGGCGCGGTTGGCATTGAGGAAACTGTCAAAGTTCGCAGCCGTGCTGGCGGCATAAAAGAGCGTTGAACCAACGGCCAAGATGGTCAGCAACAGGTACGGAAGTTTGGCAGGGTTGGTTTGCATGGAGGCGATAAACGCATTCTTGCTAATACTGTGGATCCAAGGGGATTGGTTATGTGCGGTCATTCTTTCCACCCCAGTCTGGCGGAATGGCCGCGTTGCGAGCAGTCTCCTCGATTACACCAATATTAAAAATGCTTCCGGCCGCATGGTAGCAGACCGGCCAGACGCCAGGATGGACCGTGAAAATTGACCTCAAAGAGTTGACACCGAGGGAAGAGACAGTTAGCTTTTTATTAGCTATGCAAGTCCGCACCCACCATCATCGTCATCACCATCATCACGTGACGAGCGTGTCGGCGGACGGTTCCGGCCAGCGATAAAGGCCAGGAAGCCAGGATCAGGAAAAGCCCGCCGGCGCGAAATGCGCACGCGGGCTTTTTTGCGTTTACGGTGTTGCGAAAAGAGAGGGATGGCCGGTAATGACTGAAGCAGTGAAACTCGACTTTGCAAAGATGGACGGACTGCTGCCTGCAATCGTGCAGGATGCAGAGAGCGGACAGGTGTTGATGGTGGGCTTTCTGAATGAGACAAGCTATGCCAAGACGCTGGAGACAGGCTTTGTGACATTTTGGAGCCGCACGCGACAGAAGCTGTGGATGAAGGGTGAGACTAGCGGAAACCGCCTGCGCGTAGTCTCCGCCGCAACCGACTGCGACCAGGACGCAGTGGTCTTTCGCGTCGTCGTCGAAGGCGACGGTCTGGTCTGCCACGAGGGGACGGTGAGCTGTTTTACAAATGTCATCGCACTGCCCACGGCGCCGAATATGGAGGCCCGGAATGGCAGGTAAGCTGAAGCTCGGCATTCCCAAGGGAAGCCTGCAGGACGCAACCATCGCGCTATTCGAGCGCGCGGGGTGGCACATCTATGCCAACGGCCGCTCTTATTTTCCAGGCATCGACGACAGCGAGATTGAGTGCATGCTGATTCGCGCCCAGGAGATGGCACGGTATGTGGAGAAGGGTGTTCTGGATGCAGGCCTCACCGGCATCGATTGGGTAGTGGAAAGCGGGCTCGACGTGGTCAGCGTTACTGGGCTGACTTATTCCAAGGCGACGCGGACCAAGGTGCGCTGGGTGCTCGCGGTGCCTGACGATTCTCACTTTGAGAAGGCGGAAGATCTGAGCGGGAAAGTGATTGCTACCGAATTGGTAGAGGTGACGAAGAATTACTTCGCCGGCAAAAAGGTTCCGGTCAAAGTGGAATTCAGTTGGGGTGCGACGGAAGTAAAGCCGCCCACGCTGGCCGATGCCATTGTGGAGGTGACGGAGACGGGTAGCTCCCTGCGGGCAAACCGGCTGCGCATTATCGATACCGTGATGGAAAGCGAAACCCATTTGATTGCCAATCGAGCCGCGTATGGCGATCCGTGGAAGAAGCAGAAGATCGACAATCTCTCGCTCATGCTGAATGGCGCGATTGCCGCGCAGGGCCGAGTGGGATTGATGATGAATGTCCAGAAGAAGCACCTGGACCAGGTGTTGGGTATTCTGCCGGCGCTGGATTCTCCGACGATTTCCACGCTCAGCGATGCGGGGTGGGCGGCGTTGAATACGGTGCTCGAAGAGAGCGTGCTGCGAGACGTGATTCCCAAGCTTAAGAGTGTGGGGGCCACGGGGATTGTGGAGTATCCGCTTAACAAGATTGTTTTTTAGGGTGGGACAGACGCGGAGGGGAGCGTGACTCACTTGCGCAGTTGGGTTCAGGAAAGGCGCACAGCAGGTCCCTCCCCTCCGCTTCGCTCCGGTCGGGATGACAAGGGGAGGGCAGCGCTTTCATGAGGAATTCGCTAGTGGCTGAAAAAGCGACAGGTCCCCAGCAGCGCTTTCATGAGGAATTCGCTGGTGGCTGAAAAACCGCAGGTCCCCAGCAGCACTTTCATGGGGAATTCGCTAGTGGCTAAAAGAACCGCACAAGGAGCGTCTGCATGAGGCTGGTGAGGACGGAGGGCCGGGATGGCAAGCAGGCCCGTCGGATGCTGAGCGAACTGGAGTTGCGAGGCGCCCGGAATACGGCGCGCACGATGCCGGTGGTGCAACGCATTGTGGCCGATGTGCGTAAGGGCGGGGATAAGGCGCTGCGCCGTTACGCGGCTAAGCTCGATGGCCTGACGCCGAAACAGCCGCTCATCGTAAGCCGTGCCGAGATGGAGGAGGCTTGGGTCGCTACGCCTAAGCCTCTGCAGAACGCGATGGAGACCGCGGCTGCGAACATCCGTCAATTTGCCGAACGGCAGATGCCGACGGATTGGAGCTCGACCAGCAATGGGCTGACTACAGGACAGCGGGTGCGGGCTCTGGGCGCAGTGGGGTGTTACGTACCGAGCGGGCGGTATCCCTTGCCCTCTACCCTGCTAATGACTGCTATCCCGGCGCAGGTGGCCGGAGTGGAGCGGATCATGGCGGTCTCGGCGAAGCCGGCCAAGGAGACCCTGGCGGCCGCAGCGCTGCTCGGCATCAGCGAGTTTTATCGCATCGGTGGCGCCCAGGCGATCGCCGCCCTCGCTTTCGGCACCGAAACCATCCACCGGGTGGACAAGATCGTAGGGCCGGGCAACTGGTATGTGACCGCGGCTAAGAAAATGGTCGCCTTCGATTGCGCGATCGACATGCTGGCCGGCCCCACGGAGATCGTGGTGACCAGCGAAAACGGCGATCCAGCTGGGATCGCCGCTGACTTGGTCGCCCAGGCGGAGCATGACCCTGAGGCGCTGGCTATTCTGATCACTACCAACAATTCCCTGGCGCGCGCGGTGGTGAAGGAAGTGACGCAGCGGGTGAAAACGAATTCCATAGCCAAGCAGGCGATTAAGCGAAACGGCCTGGCGTTGGTCGCGGGTTCGGTGGACGAGGCACGCGAGATTACCAACCGGCTGGCTCCCGAACATCTAAGCGTCGATGCCAACGAGGACCTGGACTGGGTGCGCAATGCAGGTTCGGTGTTTATTGGCCGCTATTCACCGCAGCCCATGGGGGACTACGTCTCCGGCCCTAACCATACCCTGCCCACCGGCGGAGTGGCCCAGGTGCGCGGCGGGCTGAGCGTGATGGACTTTTTGAAGCTGATCACGGTGCAGGAGTACACGCTGGCGGGATTGCAGAAGCTTGGACCGGCTGCAATCACACTGGCCAATGCGGAAGGATTGCTTGGCCATGCAGAGGCCGTGCGAGCAAGGGGGATCGATGGCTGAGAGTGTGTTGCAACAAACTCCAGAGCCACGGGCCGCGGTGAGGCGAATGCACGCATACCATCCTCCGCTGGGTGGGCGGCAGGGGCTGCGGCTGGATTTTAACGAGAACACGGTCGCTTGCTCCCCACGAGTGCTCGAGGCCCTGGCGAGAATCGCCGCCGCGGACCTGGCAAAGTATCCCGAGCGAGGCCAGGTAGAGGCAAAGGTTGCCCAGCACCTTGGGCTTGACCCTGCTGCGGTGCTGCTTACCAACGGGGTGGACGAGGCAATCCACGTGCTCTGCCAGACATATCTGGATCGCGAAGATGAGTTTCTCTTCCCTACCCCGACCTACTCGATGTATGAGGTCTACGGTTCCTGCACCGATGCGACCGTCAAGACGGTCCCGTCCCAAGAGGATTTTGCCTTCCCGCTCGAGGCCTTGCTAGCGGCAATTACGCCAAAGACCCGTTTGATCGCCATAGCGAGCCCCAACAGCCCTACCGGCACGGTCGCCAGCCGGCAACAGATTCTTGAGGTTCTCCATCGTGCGCCGCACGCCGCCGTGCTCGTGGATGAGGCCTACTACCACTTCTGCGGCCAGACGGTCATCGACCTGGTGGGACAGGTGCCGAACCTGATCGTGGCGCGCACTTTCTCCAAAGCCTATGGGCTGGCCGGGCTACGGTTGGGAATGCTCGCCGCGCCGGTGGAGGTTCAGCAATGGCTGCGCACGGTGATCTCCCCCTATAGCGTGAACTCGCTGGCGCTGGCCTGCCTGCCGGCGGCGCTGGATGACGAGGAGTACTTGCAGTGGTATGTGGAGGAAGTAAAGACAGCGCGGACGGAGATGGTGGAGAGCCTGCGCCAACTGGGTGTTCCCCAGTGGCCTAGCCAGGCCAACTTCATCCTGGTAAAGATTGGGCCCCGGCATGCCGAGTTCGTGCAGGCCATGCACCGGCGCGGGGTGCTCACGCGCGACCGGTCAAAGGACCAGGGGTGCGATGGATGTGTCCGCTTGACCGTGGGCACGCGGGCGCAGATGAAGCAGGCAGTGGCCGCGATGGCAGAGGCGCTGAACGAGATCGGGTGGGAGAAAACTTAATGGCAAAGCAGAAAGTGCGCCGGGGCGCGATTGAACGCAAGACAACCGAGACCAGGATCTCGCTGAAGCTCGCGATAGAAGGCACCGGGCGCTACAAGGTGAAGACGGGCATTCGCTTCTTCGACCACATGCTGGAGCTGTTTACGCGCCACGGAGGCTTCGATCTGGACTTGCTCTGCGATGGCGATCTGGACGTGGATCAGCACCACACGGTTGAGGACGTAGGCATTGCACTGGGTGAGGCTTTTGATCAGGCGCTGGGGGACAAGAAAGGTATCCTGCGCGCGGGATACTTCCTGATGCCAATGGATGAGACCCTGGGCGTCGCCGCCGTCGACCTCAGCGGACGCGTGTCGTGCGTGGTTAAGACCAAGGTAAAGAAGCGCCTGGTTGGCGACCTGCAGAGTGAGCTGGTGGAGGACTTTTTTGAGGGGTTTGCGCGCGGCGCGCGGGCCAACGTGCATATAGCCACGATGTACGGCCGCTCCAACCACCACAAGATTGAAGCCCTGTTCAAAGCCTTCGCCCGGGCGCTGCGCGTGGCCTGCTCCAAGGACAAGCAGATGGGCAAGATGCTGCCCAGCACCAAAGGATTGCTGTGATCACGGTGATCGACTACAAGGCCGGGAATCTCACTTCGGTGATGAAGGCTCTCGATGCCCTCGGTTGCCAGGCAACGGTCACCGCGGATCCCGAGGTGGTACAACGGGCAACGAAGGTCATCCTGCCCGGCGTGGGGCATTTCCAAGCTACCCAATTGCTGGAGGAGACCGGGCTCACGGCCGCCGTACGCGACGCCATTGCGCGGGACATTCCCTTCCTGGGAATTTGCGTGGGACTGCAGTGGTTGTTCGAGGGCAGCACAGAGGCCCCGGCGGTGAAAGGGCTGAGCCTGTTTCCTGGCGAGTGTGAGCGGTTTGCCCCTGGGGTAAAGGTTCCACACGTGGGCTGGAATGAGGTCCGCGTCCATCCCCAATCGCGATTGATGCACGGGGTGGAAGACCGCGCTTTTGTTTATTACACCCATTCCTATCGGGCTCCTGTGGTGACTGAGACGGTGGCGGTCACTGAGTACGGCGGGCCTTTTTCCGGGGCGGTGGAGCGGGGCAGCGTGATGGGAGTTCAGTTCCATCCGGAGAAGTCCGGGGTCGCGGGCATGCGGGTGCTGCGCAACTTTGTGGAGTTGGCATGCTGACCAAACGGATTATCGCGTGCCTGGACGTGCGCAATGGGCGAGTGGTGAAAGGGGTACAGTTCGTCGACCTGGTGGATGCGGGAGATCCGGCGGAATTGGCCAAGCGGCATGCCGCAGCAGGCGCGGATGAGATTGTTTTGCTGGATATCACGGCTACACACGAGGGCCGCGGGACTTTATTGGATACCGTGCGGCGAGCTGCGAAGGAGTTGTTCATCCCGTTCACGGTGGGCGGCGGTATACGCTCGGCGGATGAGGCATCCGCGGTGTTCGATGCCGGGGCGGATAAAGTGAGCGTTAACTCAGCGGCGATCGCCGATCCTGGTCTGATTGACGCGATCGGGCGAAGCTTTGGCGCCCAGGCGGTGATTGTGGCCATTGATGCGCGGCGGGCCACGGATAGCGTTGATCCGGTGGGCCAGGCGGAGGTGTTTGTGAGCGGTGGCCGCACGCGTACCGGGCGCCAGGTGATCGAATGGGCGCGAGAGGCTGAGGCGCGGGGGGCGGGTGAGATCCTGTTGACCTCTATGGATGCTGACGGTACTAAGGCAGGCTTCGATTGTGAGCTGACCGCCCGGGTCAGCGAGGCGGTGGAGATTCCTGTGATTGCCTCTGGAGGGGCCGGGACCGCGGAGCACTTTGCCGAGGTGTTTCAGGCGGGCAAGGCACATGCGGCGCTGGCGGCCAGCATCTTTCACTTCGGCATCGCCGACGTCCGGGCGCTGAAGCAGGAGCTGGCAATGCGGGGTGTCCCGGTGAGGCTGCCATGCTGATTCCATCGATTGACCTGATGGGTGGGCGGATTGTGCAGCTGGTGGGAGGCGAGAAGCTTAAGCTGGCTTTCGACGATTTCGAATATTGGATCGGCCGGTTCCAGCACTATCCGTTGGTGCAATTGATCGACCTCGACGCAGCCATGCGGCAAGGGGAAAACAGTGAACTGATCGCCCAAATCGCGCTGCGATTGCCCTGCCAGGTGGGGGGTGGGATCGCCACGGTTGAGAAAGCGGCGGCGGTGCTGGGCGCAGGGGCACGGCGGGTGATTGTGGGGTCGGCGCTCTTTGGTGGAGCGGAGTTGGTGAACACCGGGTTTGCACGGACGCTGGCTGCAGAGGTGGGCGTGGAGCGGCTGGTGTTTAGCGTCGATACAAAGCACGGACGCGTAGCCGTTAAGGGCTGGAAGGACCAGGTGGAGCTTACGGCTGATCAAGCCATTCCACAGTTGGAGCCTTATTGTGAAGCCTTTCTTTACACGCATATCGATCGGGAAGGGACGATGCAGGGCTTTCCTATCGAGGTGGCGCAGAGGTTGCGACAGATTACGAAACGGCAGTTGATTGTCGCTGGTGGGATTCGCGAGCAAGCGGAGATTGATGCTTTGGACGCGATTGACGTGGACGCTGTCGCTGGAATGGCGGTGTACTCCGGGATTCTCGCGACCTAAGAACAATGGTGGGCTTCGCCCGTCTTTTTCAGCCCATGTACGCTGGGGCGAACATGGGGCACCCGTCCAGGGGTTAAGGTCTGGTGTGGCTTGAGTGGGTTCTACGTGTGACACGGTTTAGTTTTTGTTCGCGCTTGCGGAAGAGCAGGCCTGCGGCGAAGAAGCAGCCGGCGAAAAAGGCGGTGAGGCCTGCCTGCAACCGGTTGTGATGGAGGAAAGCCAGCAGGCAGTCCACCGCCCAGGCGACGGCTAGCACGAACCAGATGACAGAGCCCCGCATCCTACGGAGATTACCAGTCGACACTGATTCGATGCAGCAGATACACTTCCCAGCATGGCTACCTCAGCTACTAAGGGTGCGGCTACAACTACTACAGCTCCGCAAAGCTTAACTAACACCATGCGCCGGCTGGTCTCGCTCGACGTTGCGCGCGGGATCACCATCGCATTCATGATCCTGGTAAACAACGGGGGCAGCGGGCAGTACAGCTACCACCAGTTGCAGCATAGCGCGTGGAACGGCTGGACACTCACCGACCTGGTGTTCCCGTCGTTCCTCTTCATCGCCGGCATCTCCATCGTGCTCTCGACCGAGACTCGCCTGGCACGCGGAGAATCAAAGACCACGCTGCGTCTGCACGTGCTGCGGCGCTCGGTGATCCTGTTTTTGTTTGGTCTGTTGGTCAATAGCTTTCCCTTGTTTCACCTGGGAACGCTGCGCATCTACGGCGTGCTGCAACGCATCGCTATCTGCTTCTTTCTGGCCAGCCTGCTCTATCTATGGAATAGCCGGGCGTGGGTAGCCGCTACCACTGCGATTGTGGCGTTGTTGGGCTACTGGATCCTGATGCGCTGGGTTCCCATTCCTGGTATCGGCGTTCCCACCCACAGCGTGCCCCTGCTCGACCCCAACCAGAACTGGGTGGCGTATCTGGACCGCAAGCTGCTGTCCGGCCACCTCTATGAAGGCGTGCGCGATCCAGAAGGTCTGCTGAGCGATATCCCCGCGATGGGTACCATCCTTTTCGGTGTGCTCGCCGGTATCTGGCTGCGGCGCCCTAAATCGCTATCCACCAAGGCGGCCGGACTACTGGGTGCGGCGATCAGCGGATTGGTTCTGGGAGAGATTTGGAACGTCTGGTTCCCGATCAACAAGAAACTCTGGACCAGCTCCTATGTCCTGTTTGCGGCAGGCTGCACGCTGTTGCTACTGTCCATTTGTTTTTATGCAGTCGAGATCAAAAAGTGGACCCGCGGCTGGACGTATCCGTGGCTGGTCTTCGGCTCGAACGCCATTACCGCCTATGTTTTCTCGGAACTGCTGGCGGCCGGAATCGATACCATTCGCGTGCACGACGGCGCCCACGTCATTAGCCTGCAGCAATACATCTACCAGCATTTTTTCTTCCCGGTGATCAATCCGTCTTTCGGATCGCTGCTTTACGCGATTGCCTTCGTGCTGGTCTGCTTCATACCGGTGGTGTTGATGTACCGGAAGAAAGTGTTTATCAAGATCTAGTTGTGCTTCTTCGCACCGGCTCCGAGAAAGAGGAAGATGGCACCCGCGACCGCATCAAGAACGGCGGCAGTGATATTGTGCGGGGGCAAGAACTCTACGACCGCACCTGCCAGAAAGCCGGCGGCCGCCGCAAGGTAGAGATATCTGGACTTCATTTGCTCAACACTAGCAATGTGGAGGGATGAGGGCAACATGGCGGCAGACGCAATGCGATTGGCCAGGCGACTGGATGAAGTAGGTTTTTCGGATATCGTCCAGGTCCGGAACAAAGTGATGGAGCTGCGAGCAGCCGGCCAGAAGGTGCACGCATTCCATGGGGGCGAGCCCTTTTTCGAAACCCCTGCTTCCATAAAGTACGCGCTGATGAGCGCCGCTGTCGAAAACAAGACCCGGTACGCACCCTCCTCAGGCATCGAACCACTGCGTCAGGCAATCGCTAACAAGTTAAACCAACGCAATGGACTCGAGGTCTCGGCGGAAAATGTGATCGTGACCGCCGGAGGAGCGCACGCGTTGTATGTTGCCTTTCAGTCGGTGCTTGATCCGGGCGACGATGTGTTGCTCTTCTCTCCTTATTGGACCCCGATCCGCGAGATGATCACCGGCTGCCAGGCACGGGCACTGCTGGTGCCGACCGCGACGGCGCGCAGCGCAGGTCTGACGCGCACGCTCGAAGACTTCACCACGCCGCATACGCGCGCCATCTACTACAACACGCCGCAGAATCCGACGGGCACAGTTTTCTCTCGCTGGGAAGCGGAGGAAGTGGCGGCGTTCGCCCGGAAACATGACCTGGTGGTCATTGCGGACGAAGCCTATGAAGACCTGGTCTACGATGGGGAACACTTCTCGATTGCATCCCTACCGGGCATGGGGCAACGCACTATTACGACGTACACCTTTTCGAAGTCCTATGGCATGACTGGATGGCGGGTAGGATACGCCGTCGCCCAGGAGCCTTTCATGAGCGGATTGCGCAAGCTGGTTCTGTATTCCGTAAATGGCGTCTCCACCATGACGCAGTGGGCCGCTCTGGAAGCGCTGCGCGTTCCGCGCAGCGAGATCGATGCGCGGCGCGAGGACTACCGCCAACGACGCGATCTGCTGGTGAACGGATTGAACGAAGTCGGGCTGCCGTGCGAGATGCCGCAAGGGGCTTTCTACGCTTTTCCGCGGGTGACGAAGATCAGCAAGGACAGCCGCACCGCAGCCAGGATGCTGCTCACTAAAGCTCATGTGGCCACCATCCCTGGTGTGGTCTTCGGAGGACAGGGCGAGGGCCATGTGCGCTTTGGCTACGCCATCGATCCACAGGCTATTGAAGCGGGTTTGGCGGCGCTGAAAAAATACCTCCTCCCCTAAAGGTTGTAGGCCAACAGTCCCTTGGAAGGAACTTTTTTGGCCCCGCGGCACACTTCTGCTTCGATTCCCTCGTCAAAATATGAGACCGTCGTCTATGAGAAACGTGATCGTGTGTGAGCGCAATCACAGAACACCCGGCAACAGCCGGTGAAAAGCCCAGATTCCATGGCGTGAAACAAAAGAACCAGTAAGGACACAGCAGAAGCAGCAAAGATGAATCCAACGAGCGAGGGATATCGCTCTGTTACTGCCGTGAGAGATCTTACTAATACGAGTGGTTTACACCCACCCGCACACCACCGGAATCAAAGGGCTCGTATGAGGTTCTCCTGGAGATTTTCTATTCTTGCTTTTGGACTTTTGCTGGGAGGTGTGTGTGCCCCGGCAGCGAAAGCAAGCGCGGATGAATTTCCCCTCGAAAGCACGACCCTTGAGGTACAGGCTCCGAACCAGCATGGATCTATCGCTTATCTAACGACAGTATCTTTTGATGTCGCGGATGCAGACCTGCCCGACGATCCCGGCGCCGGCATTCCGCAACAGGTACAGACAGCTTCGGGCGAGCCTCCTCCATCGGGATCCACATCGGGCGTCGTTGTCGATCCACTCGCTGAGGGAAGACAGACGAAGCGCATTCTTTATGTCATCCCCAACTTTCGCGCAGTCAGCGCAGATGAGCATCTACCGCCGCAGTCGGTGAAGGAAAAGTTCAAGACTGCGATGCTCGACAGCGTTGATTATTCCTCGTTCATCTTCGTTGCTGGACAGGCCGGCGTTGCGCAAGCCAACAACTCGTACCCTGAATTTGGCCAGGGAGCCAAGGGTTATGGCAGATATTACTGGCACACACTGGCCGACGCCATCAACGAGAACACGTGGGTCGAGTTCATCGTCCCCTCGGTCTTGCATCAGGACACACGGTATTACACCTTAGGCCGGGGAGCTTTTGGTAAGCGGCTGGGCTACGCATTCACGCGCATCCTAATCACGCGTTCCGATGAGGGTCACGAGACCTTTAATTTCAGCGAAGTTTTGGGAGCCGGCGCATTTTCCGGCGTGGCTAATCTTTATTATCCGAGCCAGGAACGCACGTTTACCAAAACCTACCAGCGATGGATCACGAATCTCGCCATTGATGGCTGTACCTTCGCGTTCAAGGAAGTTTGGCCGGATATCAACAACTCCGTCTTCCATCAGAGAGCAGACTAAACGACGACCTAGTCATCTGGGCGATGTGCTCACTCCCCTGAAGTGTCACCATGGTCTTGTCCTTAATGGAGAAGATCATGGAAACAGCAGTACAGAATTCAGGGGTTTGGAGCGGGCTCTCCAAGCAAATAGCCGAAACAATTGAAGCCGTTCAGGACAGCATCGTGACGGTGCATGGCGGTGGCCGCTCCACTGCGAGCGGAGTGGTGTGGCGGCCTGGAGTGATCGTGACCGTGCGTCACGGATTGCGCCGCAGCGACTCGCTGCAGGCTGCTCACCACGGTGATCCATTCCCGGCCACGCTTGCAGGCGCAGATGCGGGAACCGACCTTGCGGTACTTCGCGTTGACAACAGCATAGGCAAGCCAGCGGAGTCCATTGGTTCCCAGCCAACGCGCGTAGGCGAGGTGGTGTTGGCCGTAGGCCGTTCCGCCCTGGGCGACATTTCGGCCAGTGCGGGAATTGTCGCGCGCCTGGGCAGCGGTTGGCGTACCTGGCGCGGCGGGCAGATGGATCGGCTTATCCGCGCGGATGTGCAACTCTACGTTGGCCAGTCGGGCAGTGCACTGGTGAACGAAGGCCGTCGCGTGTTGGGCATCAACAGTTCGGCGCTGGCACGGAACGCAGTCATCACCGTACCGGCAGCAACCATCGACCGAGTGGTGGATGCAATTCTGGAACGGGGCCATGTGCCGCGCCCCTTTCTTGGCGCCGCTATGCAAGCCGTTCCTGTTCCCGAGGCTCTGCGCTCGCACTTCGCCGCAGGGGTCGACGAGGCGTTGCTGGTACTGCACGTTGAAGCCAATGCGCCTGCGGCTGCAGCCGGAATGCTGGTGGGTGACCTGGTGCTGTCGGTCGACGGACACCCGGTTAACAATGTGCACGATGTGCAGCATCGAATCGCGGGTCTGAAGGTCGGAAGCCCGGTTGCGGTGGTCGTGATCCGCGGAGGCGTAAGAATAGAGTTGACGGTAATTCTTGCGGACCGTGGCTGAAGAGCGCACACATGAACGAGTGGTAGTTTTGCCCAGCGTGGATTCGATGATTCACGCTGGCCGTTTCGCGGCCCTTCACTCTGCGCCGCAGTTGACGTTGCTGCCAGTCGCGCTTCCGTCGACTCTGCTGTTTCGCGCACAGAGTGAAAACCCGGACGCGATCTTGATTGCGGCCGGCGAGGCTTTCCTGGCTAGCGTGCGGCATCGTACGGCGCTGGAGGAAGTGTTTGCGGAGACGCCAACGGTGTTGCTCGCGGCCGCGCCGGGAGCGGCTGTGGTACGCAGTGCTGCGCGCATGAAGATTTATTCCGTGCTTCCGATGGAGGTCACCACCGCACAACTCGTCGCCGCCCTCTCAGCCACGGTGGCGGGTTTCGCTGTCACTGTGCCACGGTCGCCTGCCGGGCCGGAAGAATCGATTCCGGGCAGCGAACATCTAACGGCCAGAGAGGTGGAGGTTTTGCGATTAATGGCGCGCGGCCATCGGAACAAGCAGCTGGCTGCTGCACTCAATATTTCCGAGCATACAGCAAAGTTTCACGTGAGCTCGGTTATGGCTAAACTCGGTGCGCGTACGCGGACAGAAGCTGTGACGATTGGCGTGACGCGCGGCTTGGTTGCAATTTGAAGGGAAGCACGATGGAACACGAATCTGTACTCTCTGGCGACGCTGGTGTGGGGGCGAGCAGACTCGACGACTCCGATCTGCTGGATAACTACTCTCGCGCGGTGACGCAAGCGGTCGAGCGGGTGAGCGGGTCGCTGGTAAAAATTGACGTGCAAAGCGCACGAAGGGCTAACCGGCCGGGCCACGAAGGGTCGGGATCTGGTTTTGTGTTTACTCCCGATGGCTTGATCCTGACCAACAGCCATGTGGTTCACCATGCGGCAAAGATTTCGCTCACTTTTACTGATGGCGCTCGCAGTGGCGCGGTGCTTATTGGAGAGGACCGGGATACGGATATCGCTGTGCTCAGAACCGACCACGCTGTGTTCTCCCCTGCCCCGTTGGGTGTCTCCAAGAAGCTGCGCATCGGGCAGATTGCGATCGCCGTGGGCAATCCGTTCGGGTTTCAGTTCTCGGTGACTGCTGGGGTGGTAAGCGCACTGGGGCGCACGATGCGGTCAGCATCCGGGCGCACGATGGAAGAGATTATCCAGACAGATGCGCCGCTTAATCCAGGAAATTCCGGTGGGCCGCTTCTTGATTCCGCCGGCTTTGTTGTCGGCGTGAATACTGCAACCATCCAGGGGGCGCAGGGGCTCTCGTTTGCTGTGGGTATCGATACGGCCAAGTATGTTGTGGCGCAGATTTTGCAGCATGGCAGGGTTCGGCGTAGCTCGATTGGGATTGCGGCGCAGAATGTGCCGATCCCGCGGCGCTTGGCGTACGAGTACAAGCTTCCTTTGCCTTCAGGAGTGATGGCCACCGCGGTGGCGGCGAATGGCGCGGCTTCGATTGCGGGGTTGGCGGAGGGGGACGTGATTATTGGTTTTGCGGCACAACCGGTGGGCGGCATCGATGACCTGCATCGCCTGTTGACCACAGAGCGCGCTGGGAAGCCGCAGAACATTAGTCTGCTGCGCGGTACCGCGCTTAAGCACCTTATGATTGTGCCGCGCGAGCGTGAAGAGGATGAGGCGGTGGTGGGGTAATTTTGCTGCATTTTTCCCACTCGAGCCATTAGGCGGCTTACACGGGATACCCAGCATTTGTGGCCGATGTGGCAAAAGCTATGGTGGGCTTCGCCCGTCTTCTTCGGCCCAGGTACGCTCGGGCGAACCTGGGGCACCCGTCCAGTTCCTGTGGGGTTCTGCCGTAAGTTGAGAGAATCGAGTTACAGCAGCTTACTTTGGCCGCGACCTTTGGGTCGTGGCAAGGGACGGAGTTCCTGAGGTGGTATCCTGAGCGGAATCAACTGCTGGTAAATTTGGGTCCCCATGCCTAGTCCGCACCCCGACAATTCGGAACCAGAAGCCGCTCCCGAAAGTAGCGAATCCTTCGGCGCGATTTTTTCAGAGTATGAGCAGAGCCACGCTCGCAAGGGCGAAGGCGGCAGTCGACAGATCGAAGGAACCGTCATCGCTGTGTCTGCCGACTCGGTCTTCGTAGACATCGGCTATAAGACCGAAGGAGTGCTGCCTCTAGCCATATTTCAAAGCGGGAACGAGACGGTAAAGCCGGGTGACCGCTTGCTGGTATCGGTCAAGGGTCGAAATCTCGAAGGCTACTACGAGCTTTCACGCTTTAAGGTGGAACAGCCCAAGGACTGGTCTGCACTGGAACAGGCCTTCACCGCGAAGACGATTATCGCCGGGACGGTGACGGGCGTGGTCAAAGGCGGAGTCAGCGTGGATGTGGGCGTGCGGGCATTCATGCCTGCTTCGCGCAGCGGAGCGCGCGATGCGGCCGACCTGGAGCGCCTCGTCGGACAACAGATCCGCTGCCGCATCATCAAGCTGGACGTGAGCGATGAAGATGTGGTGGTCGATCGCCGCGTGGTCACGGAAGAAGAAGATCGCTCCACCAAGGAGCGGCGGTACTCCGAGATCAAAGAAGGTGAAACGGTGCATGGCGAGGTGCGCAGCCTTACCGGCTATGGCGCGTTCGTCGATATTGGCGGCGTGGACGCGTTACTGCACGTCGGCGATATTTCCTGGAGCCGGGTAAACAATCCTGAAGACGTGCTCTCGGTGGGGCAGCAGATCGAAGCCAAGGTGCTGAAAATTGATTCCGCGAAACAGCGCATCGGAATCGGCATGAAGCAGCTTCTCCCCCATCCTTGGGACGGAGTCGCAGCAACACTGAAGGCCGGGGATCGCGTACACGGCACCGTGACACGGGTCGCCGACTTTGGGGCATTCGTTGAGATAGAGCCCGGGGTTGAGGGGTTGATTCACTTGTCAGAGATGTCCTGGGCCAAAAAGGTGAGGAAGCCGAGCGATGTGCTCAAGACAGGAGACACCGTGGAAGCGGTGGTCCTGGGCGTGAACATGGGCGAACGCCGGCTCTCGCTGGGCCTCAAGCAGACGCTGGGCGACCCCTGGGCAGAAATCGAGCAGAAGTTTCCGGCGGGCTCGTCCATTGAAGGACCGGTTACCAGCTTCACCAAATTCGGAGCGTTCGTGCAGCTTGCGGATGGGGTGGAAGGCATGGTCCACGTGAGCGAGATCAGCGCCGAGAAACACATTCATCACCCGCAGGATGTGCTTCGGGCGGGTCAGATCGTCAAAGCTCAAGTGCTCGAAGTGGATAAGGCGAAGCGACAGCTGCGGCTCAGCATGAAGCAACGGGTAACGGTGAGCTTGGACGAATATCTTGCGGAACACCCGCCGGGTAGCGTGGTCAGCGGCCGCATTGTCGAGGTTGCACAAGGACTGGCCAGAGTGGAATTGGGCGAAGGCATTGAGGGCACATGCCGGACCGGCGCGGAAGGAACTGTCGCCGAAGCACCAACCGGCGAAGGCCGGGTGGATCTGACTTCGCTGACCTCCATGTTGAAGGAGCGCTGGAAGGGCGGCCCTAGCAGCAGCGCCGCTAAACCGGAAGGCTTTAACGTGGGACAGATTCGCAGTTTCCGGGTTAAGCCGTTGGAGCCGGATGCCAAGAAGATTGATTTGGTGCTGGTGTAAGAGGCGCTGCTACTAGTTCCTGGTAGATCTGCCCAAAGGCCTTTCCCCGCGCCTTTAGCACCTGCTTTGCTGCGTGGTGCAGAGTATTTGAAGGGTACGGGCTTCAGTGTGTGCGTGAGAACCTCCTGCGCAGGAGATGAGTTCCGTAGGGTCGGCCGAGAATTGCCCAGGCCTCCGTCCCACAAGCGCTAACTTGCTTGGGATGTTTTTCTTCAACTCACGCAAAATCGTCATCCTGAGCGAAGCGCCTCACAGATCTTCCGCGTGACACGGCACTAGATGGCGCGGAGTCGAAGGACCCCGGGGATGCTTATCCTGCCTATGCCGTTCGGAGCTTTTCAACCACGGAGGTACGAGAACAGGATATTCCTGCGTTACGCACTTTAGGTCACGGTAAAAGAACGAGGTGGATCCGCCAGGCGCGGTTTTCGGTGGTTGAAAGCCTCCAACGGCATAGGCAGGATAAGCATCCCCGGGGTCCTTCGACTCCGCGCCATCTAGTGCCGTGTCACGCGGAAGATCTGTCAGGCGCTTCGCGCAGGATGACGATTTTGTCTGAGGTCGAGGGTTTCACATGAAAGATCTATAAAGTCACAGGCTCTCAGGATGACGATTTTGTTTAAAGTCGAGAACTTCACAGGAAAGATCTATAAAGGCACAGGCTCTCAGGATGACGATTTTGTTTAAAGTCGAGAACTTCACAGGAAGGATCTATAAAGGCACAGGCTCTCAGGATGACGATTTTGCGTGAGTTGAAGAAAAACATCCCGAGCAAGTTAGCGCTTATTGGACGTAGCCCTGGGTCCAGGCCCATTACTGAGCAACTGACTGTGGGTTCTCAAGTAGAATCCGGAGCCCGTAAGCAAGTGCTTGTAACAGGTTCGGCTGTGGCCGAGGGACCTGCAGTTCCACTTAACCCCAAGTAAATGCTGTTCCGCCCCAGCTCGAACGATCGGGTTTTCTCTGGTCCTGCGGTTCCCACGCAGACATGGACGCTCCTATCGTTCAGCCCATTGCAGTTCGCCTTCTATTGGGGCAAGGCGAAGCTGAATAGGTCGCTGCCGGACGCGATGGAGACGTACTGCTTGCCGCCTACCGCATAACTCATCGGGGAGGCGTGCAGGCTTTGCCCGGTGTTGAAATGCCAGAGCGATTTTCCTGTCTTGGCATCGGCAGCCTCGAAGAAGCCTTGATTGTCGGCGAAAAATACCAAGCCCGCAGCCGTCGTCATGACGCCACCATAGCCATGAGCATCACCGGACTGCGGATAACGCCAGACAAATTCCTTGGTCCGCGGGTCAAAAGAGAGAAGGACCTGCGTGCTCCTCTCACCCGGATTGCGCTTGGTTCCGGTGGAGTAATACTCCTTGCCTTCTTCGAATTTCGCCGGCTTACGAAAATAAACAGAGCAACTCTCAAGAGTCATGAAGTAGAAGAGACGCGTGGTCTCACTGTACGAGGGCGAATACCAGTTGGTCGCGCCTTCGACCCCAGGGCAGATGAGCGTTCCCTCCGCAGTCGGCAGCAAGTCACTGGCAATGGGACGGCCATTGGCATCGATTCCCTTCGCCCAGTTCAGAGTCTTAACGAATTGCGTGGCCGACAGAAATTTGCCGTTGGTGCGATCAAGCACGTAAACGTAACCGTTACGATTGGCCTCGACAATCAGCTTTCTCGGCTTCCCCTCGTATTGCGTGTCCACCAGGACAGGTGTCTCCACGCCGTCGTAGTCATAGAGGTCATGGGGAGTGAATT
This sequence comes from uncultured Acidobacteriaceae bacterium, assembly GCA_963824325.1. Classification (GTDB taxonomy): domain Bacteria; phylum Acidobacteriota; class Terriglobia; order Terriglobales; family Acidobacteriaceae; genus PALSA-350. The sequence continues at coordinate 308,638 of CAWGPA010000009.1, forward strand.
GGAAGTACCACTTCAGCTTGCCGGTGTCCGGATCAATGGCCAGCAGGCTGGAAGTGTAGAGATCGTCGCCGGGACGAACGCTTCCATCGTAATCCGGCGAAGCATTGCCGGTGCCCCAGTAGAGTGTGTTCAATTCCTCATCATAGGTGCCGGGCATCCATGCGGTGCCGCCGCCGTGAAGATAGGTATCGCCGGGCCAACTGGAAGAGCCGAATTCTCCGGGGGCCGGAATCGTCCACAAGCGCCACGCCAGCTTTCCGGTGGTGGCGTCGTAGGCGGCAAGGAAGCCGCGCACACCATCGTCTCCGCCAGAAGTCGCTACCAATACCTTGTCTTTGAGGATGAGAGGGGCGCCGGTGGCCCCATAGTTCTTATTCCAGTCGGCGTAAGCGATGTCCCAAATCAAGTTGCCTGACCGGGAATCGAGACAAAGCAGGTGAGCATTGTCGGTTTCCATGTACAGGCGGGTGCCTTTGATGGCCACGCCGCGATTGATGTGACCGGAGGCATCATCGATGAGGCCTCTCGAAACCGATCGCGCATAGTGCCAGAGCACTTCTCCGGTTTGCGCATTGAGCGCAAAGGCATCGTTGGAACCGGTAAAGTACATGATGCCGTTCACAACCACCGGCGTCGCTTCAAGGACCCCAGGCGTTTTGGTGTGAAAGACCCATTGCGCCTGAAGGTGTGCGGCATTCCCTGGAGTGATCTGGGTAAGGCTGCTGAAGCGGCGGCCGGTGTAGTCTCCGTTGTAAGTAGGCCAATCGTCTTTGATGGTGTCGGTGATCTGCTGCGCCGAAGCATTGGCAGCGAAGCCCCACGCGCAAATAACCAACACCCACAGCCGGCGAAGCTTCATGCGATCAGCGCCCTTCATCGTCGATGGTAACGAATACCTCTCCCAGCGCTCCGCGATCAGCACCATTGCTATCGATGAGGTGAATAGAAACCCTGGCGATGTTCTTGTCTGCAGCAATCGCCTGGTGCAGCGCGATCGGATCCTGTGGTCGAACTGCGCCCAGTGAAACTTCAGTCTGCCCCAGTCCACCCCGATCGTAGAGATAGGCCTTCAACTCCCCAGGGAAAAACACGCCGAAGGAGCCGGTGAGGTCTATCTTATCGTTGGTACGCCGCGCTACCAGCGGCTTCCCGACCATACCCGCATCGGTTACGGTGGTGAAGTCGTGGGTGAGGCGCGAGGGAAACCAGTTTGTATCGAAGGCGTAGCTCTCACCAGGCTCCAGGACTACCATCGGACTGTTCAGCTCTGCTTCCATGTAGTACGGCGTTTTCGCTAAATCGGTGGATGTCAGATACGGCATCCCCTGCTTGTCCAATTCCAACGTTGGTCCGTTCTTGTAAAAGATGGTGGTGGCCTTGCTGGGATAATCCCCTCCGGCAATGTGTTTTGTTCTTTCTACCATGGCATATTGGGTCGAGCCGTCGATGATTGCGACCCACCCGGCGGTGGAATCAAGCCATACTTCACTTTCCAGGTACTTCCAGTTCAACCGGAACATGCCATCCTGGACTCCGTAGGCTGGATCGTTCGCCAGCCCGTCGCGCGCGTGGTAGCCAAGCAGATAGCTGGAGCTTGGGTTGAGCGGAGTGATGGCCCAGAAGTCGTGATTGTATTGCTTGGGATCGGTAGCGTCCGATAGGTTGTACTGGGAAACCGACTGCACCGACCAGGTAATGGTGTGGCCAGTGTAGTTCTTCGTGATCGCGTGGAAGGATATCTCCGGGGAGTCGCTGCCTATGCTGATCTCCCGTGTGTACTGGAGACCTGTGGGTGGGTCGGGGGGACCTTCGAGGCGCACAGTGCAGCGCGCACCCCGGGCGAGTACAGAGAAGGCATAGTCGCCATCATCGAGAGGGGTGGAAGCTCCCTGCCAGTGCTGCTCATCGTCATTCCCTTCCGGCAGAGGCCAGATTTTGTCACCGCCATAGTTAATCCAGCGACCGGCAGCTTCCGCGGGGGAAATATATTTTCCTTTGTACTCGGGGTTCACGAACAGATAGGGGTGCCCGTTGAAAGCAACTTGTATGAGCCTGCCGCCCACCTGCGGAATAAAGGTGAGTTGCACCCAGTCATTCGAAACCTGTTGTGCCTGCCAACCTTCATAGACGGTTGCATGAACCTGGCAGGGAGAAGGCGCAGCACTTGCCGTAGAGGCTGCCATGGCGACGGCCAGCAGGCAGGGTATCGTAGAACGTCTCATCGTTTAAACTCCCTGGCGCCGGGCTTGCGTCAGCAATTCCTTCAGCCGCTTAGCGATGATAATTTCTTCACCTGGCCTCAGCGTCATGGAAACAATCTGGAGTTTATCGTCTTTCCTCGGAGTTCTCGCAGCGCTTGGTTTCTGGGATAGGACGTCGCTGGGATTGTCTTCGGTCAGGACAGCGATGCCCGGAGTGCCCTCGAGCAATTGTTTTGCGCAGTCGGCCGTGGTGTAGCGCCACGCTTGCTGATCCCAGGAAATGCTGAGCGTCGGGCACTGGTTTTCTTCAGGGGTGAAAACCTTGGTTTCAACTCCTGGAACGGTTCCGACCAGGGTTGCAATGCGTTGCACACGCGCTCCCCATTCCTTGTTGAGCTTGGGCACGTCCATCTTCAACCAGGTTTCGACCGCCGCCAGGCATCCCATGATCTCTTCTTTTCCGACCTTCATGGGGCGGCAGACGGCGCCCTCCCACGGATTGCTGTTGGCCAGGGCGGCCTCGATGAGATCCTTACGACCAAGCAGCAGGCCGCTCGATTGCGGCCCGCACAAGCCTTTGCCTCCACTGAAGGTGTAGAGGTCACAGCCCATCTTGGCGAATAGCTGCAGCTTGTCTACGGGAGGAATACCGTCGGCCGCATCCATGAAGATGGGCACATGATGCGCTTTGGCGACCGCGATCTCCTTGGCCAACTGGTCGGGCAACGAGGAGGTGTAGATCATCACCGTGTTGGGCGTGATGGCGTTGGCGATCTGCTCCGCGGACTCGGCCAGGACCAGCTTGGCTCCTGTCAGGCGAATGGCGCTGTCAAAGACGCTGCGCCCACCGACCATGACCACTTCATTCTTAAGCCCATCGGTATTCGGGAGCTGCCAGATTTTGTCGGGGTCGGTTCCGGCAATGCACCCTGCGGTAGCAACCGCCATGGCGCCTGCCGCGCCGGAGGTGATCATGCCGGACTCCGCGCCGGTGAGCTCTGCCAGACGCTTGCCTGCGGCGCGCTGTAAATCGAAGATGTTCACGAAGTGCTGAGAGGCTTCGACTTGAGCAGCTCTCACCTCAGGCAGCTCGAGGCTGGCGCTGAGATAGGTCCAGGTACCACGCCCATTGATCAGTGGCTTTACGCCAAGGCGGGTGTAGATATTGTCGGTTGAGTTGCGGGCAACTTCTGCCCAGCCGGTTCCCAATGCCTCCTGCATGCCAACCTGTGCCAGCAGCGGGAAAGCAGCAGCCCACTTCACGAACGTTCTACGTTTCATTTTTTTACCGCGATAAAGGATATTTGCTCAGCAGCCTCTTCGCCAGTCTCAAGATTCTGCTGGAGCGTGGTTCTGGCGGGGTAGGGGGGCTTGAAGAATTTGCCGTAGAGCTCGTTCATCTGCTTATCATCCTTCATCTCGCGCAGGTAAACGGTGCTGAAGACGACATTGGAGAAATCCATGTCGACCTCTTCCAGGCCATCGAGGAGATTGCGCATGGACTGACGAAGTTGCAAATCGAAGAGAGGCGTAACCATGCCCTGACCGGGAATGAACCCATCCTTGGCCGATAAGTAGAGTGTGTCGCCATAGAGGATTCCCGGGCTTGCAGTAGGGCTGGGAGGCATATTGCGTGGACGCACAGCTTTGCGTTTGCTTAGATCGGCACCCGCGATACAACTGAAGATCATGTGCTCTCCTTTAGGGAGGCCAATTACCTGAATGGTCCCGCGCCCGGGCGTATTGCCGAATTCAAAGTAGGTTTTATAAACCTTACCCATGACGTCATACTGGCCACCCACGCTCATATAGGGATTGACCCATAGAACGTTCTTCATGCTCATCTGCGCAGCGTGCAGGACGGTGCTCACATTGTCGAGAGCTTGCCTGGTTTCGGCGGAAAAATCGGATTTCAGTTTTCCGGTCAGTGGATCTTCTCCGCCTTGTGCCGATAGGTAGAGGATTTCACCAGCCAGGATCGCGGGAGGATCGACGCGTGGCCCGCGAGGCCATCCGGCAGGCCAGACTGCCTTGCGTTGCGCTGCATCGGCGACGGCGATGCAGTTGATTTCAACCTTCTCTTCATGCGGCAGGGCGGCAACGGTCAATACGGTTCGCGCCGGGGGGCTTGATCCAATCATCTTCCAATACACATCATCCATCGCGGCCTGGTCGTGCGCGTCCGTGAGGTAGATGTTCATCCAAACAACATTGCCAAAATCCATTCCCGCGCTGTGCAGCACGGTCTGTACCTTGGCCATGGCCTCGCCCATCTGCCCAGCAAAGTCCTTTGTGGATCCACCTCCCTGGCCGGATAGATACAGCGTGCCATGAGCCAGAAGAGCAGGAGTGGACACCTGAGCGCCGGCTGTGTAGCCCGGCGGCTGGACGACGTGAAAGCTCTGGGCAGAGAGAGATGCCGTCAGAAACAGCAGACACACGGAGAAGCGGGAGAATCGTTGCATCATTTCGCAGGCTCACAAGTACGGAATAAATCCATGGGCAAGGGTCGGGATCTTATACACAGAGGTAGTGGCAGTGATGTAGAGCGTGGAGTAATCGGAGTCTCCCCAGGCAAGGTTTGCGGGCTGCTCCGGCACCACGATCGTTCCCAGATGATGGCCGGCTGGATCCCAAACCCAAATGCCCCGGGGGCCAACCACATATAAGTTTCCCTGGCGATCGACCCTCATGCCATCGGGTACGCCCTCGTCTTTACCGCCTGGTTCGACGCCGAAGATGCGTCCGTTGCTCAACCGGCCGGCGCTGAAATCGTAAACGTGGATGTTGCGATGGGTGGAATCGTCTACATAAAACTTTGTGCCGTCGGGGGAAAAGGCGAGGCCGTTGGGATCCTCAATTTCCTTGGTGAGCAGTTGAAGCTGCCCATCGGGGGCAATGCGGTAGACACCTTTGAAGGGGAGTTCCTGCTTTTGGTCTTTGGGCAGGTCCGAGGTTGGATCGGTAAAGTAGATAGCTCCATCCGGGCCCAACACCACGTCGTTGGGGCTGTTGAGGCGCTTTCCCTGGTATCGATCCACAACGGTGGAGTAACTTTTTCCATCGGGCGAGAGACGAATGATCGCGCGCAGAACACTGGCGCAATCCAACAGCCGGTGTTGCCGATCGTAGGTGTTGCCGTCCGGATCTCCAAGGGAGATGATCTCCTGCTTCTGGCCGGTGACGGTATTTACCTTGAAGATTTTGTTGAGCGTCTCGTCGCTCACCCACAGATAGCCGGCTGGGTCCCAGACAGGCCCTTCGGTGAAGCCGAAGCCAGTAGCCACCCTGGTCAGTTGTGCATTGCGGTCGAAGAGATGCCAGAAGCCCGGCTCGACGGCCTCCAGAGAAAACGGACGAGTGTCAGCCCTGAGCGAGAGGATCGCTGCAAAGGCCACAGCAACGATCGCGATGGTACGCGGCAAATCCTTAATTGTCGTCATCGTCAGATTTTGTAGGAGAGTGCTTGCTGTTTTCATCGCCGGTGCGGAGCAGGTAGCTGACCAGGTCATCCACTTCCTTGCCGCTCAATGTCGATCCGGCGGGCATCAGCGAACTGGAGTAGAGATTGACGTGAGCGAGCTGCGAGTTGGGGAGATAATGAAACGCCCCGTCGGGCGTTTGTATGGAGAGGGAAAAGTTGTCCTTAACTTTGAGCATGCCAGTAATTTCTTGCCCGGCAATTGTCACCACGGTGGTGGCTTTCTTGTCGGCAGGCAGGTTCTTATCGGGGTCGAGGATGATGGCGCGGATTTGATCTGGCTTGGCGTCCGCCCCATAAAGAGACAGGTCGCTGCCGATGAATCCTCCTTTGCCATTGACCATGTGACAGCTGGAGCATTGTGCTTTGCCGAAGAAGAGCTCTTCTCCTTGTTTAGCGTCGCCGGGAAGCTTGACGATATCTCCTCTGCCCTGGAGAACCCTCAGGTAGCTAACCACATCCGCTATTTCCGGAGGCTTGAGCGTGGAGAAAGCCGGCATGCCCGCACCGGAAATTCCATAGCGGATGATGCCGGCCAGCTCGCGGTCCATGAGATGTTGTACTTCCGGGGCGGTGGCGATGTTGGGTGCGTGCTCCCCGCCGCGGCCATCCGCGCCGTGACAACCGGCGCAGTTGGCGGCGAAGATGGCAGCGCCCGGCTGCTGGGCATGCAACGCGGCCGTCGACAGCAGCGCAAGCATGGCGGTCCAGACGAAGCTGGCCCGCCCCGAAACCATCCTCGCCAAAGATCCTCTTCTCACGTTAGAACAGGAACTTCAATGCGACTTGCATGATGCGAGGATCACGCGCTCCGGTCACATAACCGAACCCGCCCACGCCGGTGTTGTTGACCGTCCCATTCGGATTGTTAAACTGCGCATGGTTGAAGACGTTGAAAGCTTCTGCCCGGAATTGCAGTTTGGTGCTCTCGGTGATGGTGGTGCTCTTTAATAGAGCCATATCGTAATTGTCGATGCCAGGACCGGAGAAATATCGCCGCATTGCGTTGCCTACTTGTCCGATTGGTTCCGGCGTGAAGAAGTCCGGGTTGAAATATGCCAGCCCTTTGCGCGGGTTTTTGTTTACATAAAGAGTGCTGCCGTTGTTTGCGTAGCTGGGCACATCTACGTTTGCGTTAAAGGCGCCGAGCAGTGAATTATCGTCATTTTCAGACAACTGGACCGGCTCTCCCTTGGCAAAGGTAGTTACGCCGGAAAGCTCCCAGCCCGCGGTGAACCGCTTGGCAAGATCTCCTCCGCCGATAAAGTGATCAAAGGGCAACTGCACGGTGTAGCTGGCGACCAGGTTATGGGGGACGTCAAAGCTCGATAATGCGCGGGTTTGGCCCGGATCTATCGGATTGGTCGCATCGAAGGAATCCGAACCATTATCCAGCGACTTCTCAAAGGTATATCCGATCAGGAAGTTGAGGTATTTTTCAGTGTGCTCGAGCGAAACCTGCAGCGAGTTGAAGCTGGAGCTAACCGCCGTTTTCATGTACGGATTGCTGTTGAAGTTGAGACCAAAGGGTCTGGTTCCGTTCACTGTCGCGCCGCTCGCGGTAGTGTAGGCCGTATCTTCGCCGTAGGGGCCGCAAGTGGTCGAACCGGGCGCCACATTGGCGGGGTTACTCAATTGGAGGCAGAGGGCCTGGTTGCCGGGATTCGACTCTTCAAACGTCAGCAGCTGCCGGCCAACGGTGCCCACATAGTTCACACTCAGCACGGTTGCGGTTCCCAATTGCCGTTGGAAAGAGAGTTCCCATTCCTGAACATAGGGGATCTTGTTTTTATAGTAGTAGTAGTCAGATCCGCCGATAGGTGTCGCGGCCGCCCAATTGAAGGTGGTATCGGGATTTTGAGGAGAGACGTTGGTTGGAGGAAAGACAAAGGGGAACTTCTGCCCCGCCGAAATTCCCGACGGCCGATCGACAAACGGGGTGGCCAGTTCAGTCGATGAAACGGAATAGTAGTTGCCATAAGGAGCATCGCCTACCTCGACGAATCCAGTGGCGTCCTCAATAGAGCTATAAAAGATACCGTAACCGGCACGTATGCTCGTTTTTCCGGCTCCGCCCAGAATTTTTCCTAGAAATCCGTCGCTCACATCCGGCGCATAGGCAAAGCCGATCCTGGGACCGAAGTTCGTGTACTTGGTTGGACCGAGGGTGCGAGGTATGCCCGGGTCTCCGGGCACCACCAGGCCCAGTGGGGCGCCGGGGAATGCCTGTGACTGCTCACCAAGAACGACTGTTTCCAGCTTGTTCTGGGTGTCGTACCAGGGAGTAGAGGCTTCCCAACGCAGGCCGTAATTCAGAGTGAGAGTGCGGGTCGCACGCCAGCTATCCTGACCATAGAATCCGTAGTATTTGCTGCGCGAGTCGAGAAGCTGTTGGCTGGCCTGCACAAAGCTGTCAGGCGCACCGATCAGGAAATCGGCAAAATCCACGCCGGTCTCTGACCCGTTGAAACCAAAGCACGCGTCATAGCAGTCGTAGTTGCGCTCGTTGATCTGGTTGTAGTGGAGGTTGGTGCCAAACTGCAGAGTGTGCGTGCCTAAGATCTTGGTGACGTTGTCGATGATCTGGAAGGTGTTGTTGTATTGCCTCAACGCATCTGGCGGGACACCAAGGCTGAAGTTGTTGAACATCAAATTGGTAACACCTTCGTACGAAGGTTGGATGGGGGAAATACCACCCTCGGGGCTCCACGGAGTAACAAACCCTTGCGAGGCAAGGGTGACGCCCAAACCTTGTCCCGCGGTGGGTTGGCCAGTCTGGTTTACATCGCGCAGATAGGCGAGACGGAGATCGTTGACGGTCGAGGTGTTAAACGTGGTGGTCAACCCTAAGTTGATCATTTGGGTTTGACCCTTGTTGGTTGCGGCAAAGCCTGGCACGTTTACCTGGCTGTACGGATTCACCGTATTGAATCGATCGAAGAAGTAGTAGCCAAAGACAGCGCCGAATTTTGTAGGAACGTCTATCCGGCCACTACCCTTATCGTCGGTCAACGTTTCGTTAAAGCCGGAGGTGGAATAGTTCGGGCTACCGTTGACAACCCCATTGGCTGTAGGCAGGTACTTCAGCGTGTTTGTGGCAACCGGCGACCACGCGCTCTGCGGAATGACGGCGTTGGGAAAGACGCAGGTTGCGGTGTCTGCGCAGCCCGGAGTGTAGTAGTTTTCGCCCTGCGCTACGGGATATCCCAAGGTCTGGGAAAGAGTGTTGGCCCAGCCGGCGCCGACGACGGTGCCAGTGAGCGAATCCGCCGAGTCAGAGAGGTCTCCCGTGCGGTTGGCGTCCGAAGGCACTGGATAGCTCTGGGTTGCTCCCAGAATCTGGCGTGTTCCCTGGTAGTCGACAAACCAGAAAATTTTGTTCTTGCGGATCGGCCCCCCGACGGTTCCGCCAAATTGATTTTGGATGTAAACGCCGCGGGTTGGAGAGTAGTAGTTTCTGGCATCAAGATCCGTGTTGCGCAGGAAGTCGAAGACCGTCCCGTGATACTGATTGGTTCCTGACTTGGTGACTACGTTGATCTGGCCACCGCTGTAGTTTCCATACTCCGCGTCGAAGTTGTTGGTGATGATACGGAACTGGGCGATGGAGTCGAGATTGGGAATCATGGCGGCGCCGTTGTGCACGCCTTCTTCTGCATTTGCCCCATTGACCATGAAGGCGTTCGAGCCGGTGCGGCCGCCGTTGACGGATTGTTGGCCGTTGTCCAGGTCACCCGATACCTGCGTCGCGCCGACACCCGACGTTTCGCTGTCCGTGCTGTGGGAGTAAGGCGATACGCCTGGTTGCAACTTCAACAAGTCGATGTAGGAACGTCCGTTGAGCGGCACGGAGGTGATCTTGGTGTCGGGGATGACGACGCCATTCTGCGTGCTCTGCGTTTCCACCTGCAGCGCGTCGCTCTTGACGTTCACCGTATTGGTAACGGTCCCGAGCTGCATCGTGATGTCGATGCGGAGATCGGAATTCGCGTCGATCTTAACCCCGGTCTGCGAATAATCCCGGAAGCCTTGTTGGTTGGCGCTGACGTTATAGGTGTCAACGCTGAGCGTGGCAAATCTATAGAAGCCCTTGGAGTCAGTGGTGGCTGTGCTCTGCACATTGGTGGAGACGCTGGTGGCGACGACCGTCACACCCGGGACTACCGCGCCGCTGGGGTCGGTGACCACCCCAGAAATCGACCCGGTTATGGCTGCCCATGCGGCAAGCGTCCCCAGGAGTAAACACGAGGGAACGCCAACAAGAGACACTAATCTCAGGAATCGATTCACAGGTATGACCTCTCTCAAAATAAGGATCAGTGGAGCAGGGTACTCGAAACCAAACGACGATAAAGAAAACTAAACGATGATAAAAGAGGGTAACGGTGATCCTGCGCGGTGTCAAGAATTCTCGAACCACGGGAGAGCTGTATCTTGCTGGAGATACCGGGTTTGACTCGCTACGCGAGCATAGCGGACACTCTGTCTAGAATCAGCCCCTAGTTGCTAGGACATATGTCCTAGATGGTTGCACCGCTTTCATTTCATTGTGCTAAGAGGTCAAAGAGACAGCAATGGAAACTCTATCGAGGTCAAACTTAAGCCGGCGCAGGTTTGTGCAGCGCTCGTTGATGGCTGGAGCGGCCACTTCCCTTTTGCCGACGGCGGGTCAGGCTGCGACGGCTCCTGTGCCCGTCGGCCCGAATCTCTTCGAGGAGATCGGGGTGCGTCCGCTGATCAACGCCAAGGGCACTTACACCATCATCAGCGGTTCCCTTTCTTTGCCTGAGGTGAAGCAGGCGATGGAAGAGGCGGGGCGCCACTACGTCAATATGGACGAACTCATGGCCGCAGTGGGTGCGCGCCTGGCCAAGATCACCGGTGCAGAGTGGGGGATCGTAACCGGAGGTTGTGCGGCCGCCATTGCCGTTGCCACCGCGGCTTGCGTCGCCGGGGCTGATCCGGAAAAGTCGCAGATAATGCCTTACATGGTGAAGGGTGGCCTCAAGAACCAGGTAATCATCCCCAAGCACTCGCGCAATCAATATGACATAGGTTGCCGTTTGCTCGGTGTCGATATCGTGGAAGTGGAAACGCCGGAGCAGCTGCAGGCCGAGATGGGTCCGCAAACGGCGATGATTTATATCCTGTCTTCGCCCGCGGCGGCCAGCGGCCCGCTCAGCATCGCTAACATCTGCCAGGCGGCTAAGACCAGGAACGTTCCTGTCTTCGTGGACGCGGCGGCGGAAGAGCTCACCATCCCCAATATCCATCTTGCAGCGGGCGCGACGCTGGTCGGTTATAGCGGCGGCAAATGCATGCGCGGGCCGCAATGCGCCGGGCTGCTGCTGGGAAGGAAGGAACTGGTCCAGGCAGCGTGGTTCCAGGCTGCACCGCACCACAACGTTGGACGCTCCATGAAGGTGGGCAAGGAAGAGATCATGGGCATGCTCACCGCGGTCGAGATGTGGACCAAGCGCGACCACAAGGCGGAGTGGAACACGTGGAAGGAGTGGCTGGCCAACATCGAAGCCAAGGTCAAGCCATTGCCCTCGGTCACCACCGAATATCTGATGCCTGAGGATCTTTCGAATCACTCGCCGCGGCTGCTGATCAAGTGGGACGGGAATGTATTGAAGATTACCGGCACTGAGCTGGCCCAGACTCTGGACGCGGGTACACCGCGCATTCAGTTCGATGAATCGAGCGGCACTCGCCCGGACCACATGGAAAGCTCGCTCACGATCATGCCGTACATGATGATGCCGGGCGATGACAAGATCGTGGCGGATGCGATCTTCGCCACCCTCTCACACCCGCCGAAGTTCACTGACCCGGAAATTCCGCAGGGCACCCCGTCAAATGTCGCTGGGATCTGGAAGGTGCAAATGAAATACCTGTGCGGCGAAGGCGGGCAACGGTTCCTGCTGGAGCAGCAGGAAGGCGGAGTCACCGGAGTCCATCAAGGCGAGATTTACAACGGGAATTTGACCGGGAAGGTGCACGCGCAGCAGGTTAGTTTTCATAGCGCCATGCCGGTTGGCGGAAACGAGATTCATTACTCGTTCCGCGGTACGGTGAACGGCGATTCCATGAGCGGGACGGTTGGTTTGGGGGAATATGGCCACGCCGAGTGGTCGGCTACCCGGGAGGGTAGCTAGGGCCATCGGGTTGATTGCTCTGGCAGTGGTTCTGTAGGGAGTTGTTCGGGGGATGGGCGCACTGCAGGTCCCTCGGCTTGGGTTGCAGACCATCCTCGGGGTCCTGTGCGGAGGATCGGAAGATTCTAAAAACATATCCGGGTCATTTTGCCCTCTGAGCTATGCTCGATACAGGTGGCTTTTGAATCTGCACAGAAGTGGGGCCGGTACGTCCGGCAGCAAACATTGATGCCGAGGGCCTGGATTCGTTTTGCTCTAGTTTTTACGGTGACCGCATCGCCCTGGCGGCCTGTGCTATGCCAGCAAACTGCTCCCCCACCACCGACTCTGCCGGCTGCCCTCGAGCCACTCTTCTCCGGCTTTGATTTTGACCAAAGCAGCGACTATGGTCTGGTCTACGAACCGCTCGATAGCTGGATCTATCCGGCCTTCGAACGCCTGTTTGCTCTGGGTTATGCCGACTCCGCGTACCTGGGCATGCGGCCCTGGACGCGCAACAGCTGCCTGCAGATTCTTGAGGAGACCTACCCGAAGCTGCAGAATGCGCCCCAGGACGAAGAGGCCTGGAACATCTTCCGGGCGCTCGCAGTGGAATTTGGAGCCAATGCGGGACCGGCCGTGCCTCGCGCCGAGGTGGCGAATGTCTACAGCCGGAATATGTACATCAAGGGCCCCCCCATCAATGACTCCTTCCACTTCGGACAGACGCTTATCAACGATTATGGGCGGCCGTATCAGGAAGGCTTCAACGCTCTTGATGGTTTCAGCGCCAGGGCCGAGGGCTACCACTTCTCTCTCGATGTGCGCGGAGAGTATCAGCACGCGCCCGGACGTGGAGCCTATCCCGAATCCGTGCAGGAAATCTTTGCCCAGATTGATAGCACTCCCCTGGTCGCACCCGAGCCTGTACCGGCGACGAATGTCTTTCGCTTGATTAATGCCAACTTTTCCACTTCGGTGGTCAACAACGTGATCTCGGTCGGCAAAGCGGATGACTATTGGGGCCCGACCCAAGCCGGAAGCATGGCGCTGAGCAACAATATAGAGCCCATCTATGCCCTGCGCATCAATCGCGTGGTGCCGCTGCGCATTCCGCTGTTTTCCGACATCTTCGGACCCGTTCGCTACGAAGGATTGTTTGGCTCGCTCAAAGGGCACCGTTATCCTAACGCGCCCTGGATCCAAGCCCAAAAATTCAGCTTCAAGCCGACCAGAAACCTGGAATTCGGTTTTTCCCGGGTGATCGTCTTCGCCGGAAAAGACCACGTGCCTCTTACTTTCGGCACGTTCTGGCACAGCTTCACCAGCTTCAGCAATGTGAGTCTCGAGGAGAAAGAGAGCCGTAACGACCCCGGCTTCCGCAGTTCGAGCTTTGACTTTACGTGGAGACTTCCCTGGGTAGAGAAATGGCTGACTCTGTACTCGGATTCCATCGTTCACGATGATGTAAGCCCCCTGGCTGCTCCGCGCCGCGCGGCTGTCAATCCCGGCCTCTACCTCTCGCACGTTCCGGGACTCCCGCACGTGGATCTGCGTGTCGAGGGGGTAGACACGGACCCGGTTGCGTCCAACCAGGGAGGCCAGTTCATCTATTACGAATTCGAATATCCAGACGGCTATACGAACAAGGGAAACATGTTCGGCAGTTGGATGGGCCGCGAGGGCAAAGGAGGCCAGGCGTGGTTGACCGACTGGCTGAGTCCCAAAGAATACCTACAGCTGGGCTACCGAAATGTAAAGGTCTCCAAAAATTTCGTCCCCGGGGGCACAACGCAGAACGACTTTGATATCAGAGCCGTGCTCCGCCTTAAACCCAACCTGGAGCTGAATGCCTACGGCCAGGCAGAGTTCTGGAAGGTTCCCGCCTGGTATCCGGGACCACAGCACGATTTCACTGGGTCGATCCAGCTGACGTACTTTCCCAAGCTAAGCTGGCAAGTACACCAGAAATAAAAACGCCGGAACGCGATAATCTGCGTTCCGGCGTTCTGTTGCTACCGTTGCTATCTGCGCCCGTCGCGGACATCTCGCTGGTCGCGCCGATCGCGCTCATCGCGCCTAAACCCACCCTGGGTGCCGGTTCCTGAAAGGGTGAGGGTCGGTTGGCCGCCGTTGTAGGCGTTGCTCTGTACGTTGACTTGCTGGTTGGTCCCGCCGATAAACTGCGGCGTGAACTGGACGTTGATGGTGCAGGAAGCGGAAGTGATCAGCACCAAGCCATTACCGCAGGTTGAACTACCCAGGATGCTGAATGCAGTATTTCGCCGGTTGGTGGTAAAGAACGGCGAAGCGAGCGTCAGACTCAGATTCCCGATGTTATATTCGGTCGCCGTCATGGTCGGACTTTGCCTTCCGACTCTGACGTTCCCGAACGGGAGCGGGGAAGCGTTGCCGTTCAGATACACCAGGTTGTTGTTGCTGCCGGTGCCGATATTGGCAATCACAAAGCTCTGCCCCCCTGCGGAAATGGCCAGGGCGCTGGCAGAGGCGAGCGTAGTGTTGTCGAAGTCCACCAAGTAGGACTGCGTGGGGTTTGCCGGTGGAACAACGGTGATGGTATCGGCGTTGCCGTCGAGGACGTAAAGATCCTCGGCTGGATCAAAGGCGAGTCCAGTTGGATCGGTGACGCCGTTGATCGCGGTTGTCGTGGCGGTGGAGCCGTCCGCGGAAACCTGAACCACCTGCCCGACGCCACTGGCGGCGTCTCCACCATCGCCGATCCACAGGGCGCCGGTTTTGGGATCAGTCGCCAACGCCTGCGGGAAGATGATCGAAACGGTGTTGGGGATCGTCATCTTGAACGCCGTACCACCTGCCGGCAGCTTGACCAGGAAGCCCGGGTCGCCGGCGCCGGCATCGATAGCAGCGGGACCCGCATCGCCGATATAGAGGTTGCCGAGAACATCGAAGGCCAAAGCCATCGGGTGTTGCAGCAATCCTGCCGGCATTTTGACCACTGAGGGCGCCAGACCGGTAGTGGTTGGTACCTCGATCACCTTAGCCCAGGTCGAAGTCAGCAATGAACAGGTTCCCGGCTCCATCGAGAGCGACTGCGCTCGGCGACTGCATGGGGATGGTTCCGGTGGAAACGCGAGTTAATCCAGTCCCTCCCAGGCCGTTGATGGAATAGACTCTGCCCGCCTGGGTGTCGGCGACGTAGACCTTATTGTCCAGCCCCGAGATCGCAAGCGCTTGCGGCTGCATCAGCCTGGTCGCGGTCGTACTTTCATTCAAAGGATAGGTGACTTCTGCTCCAGACAGGCCGGTCTGATAGACGGACGTGGAAGCCAGGATCGTAGTGCCGAAGTTGCCTCCCCTAACCTGGATGGCGGAGGAGCGAATACCCGGAAACGCCGGGTTGCCGATGAAGTTTTCCTGGCAGGTGTAAGGGAAGTAGTTAGAAATACGGGGGCCACCGCCGGGCAAATTGGTGTGATTGCCGTTGGTGCAGGTCCCGCCGGTGGATTGAATGATCTCAGTGCCGGTGTCGCCCTGAGAGACGAATTGGAATCCGTGAAGGGTCGTGGGCTGGTTGTATTCGAAGTTGAAGAGGACCTTCGCTCCAGTCTGGCCGACGTTGGTACTGCCCAGGTTGGCCGGGGCGATATAGTCCAGTTGCGTGATATTCCCAGCGGCAAAATCAAGCACATCGAGGTTAGATTGCGGATCGAACGCCATGCTGCTGCTGGTTCCAAGACCCGAATTGGGCAGAATGTAGGGCGTGGTTGGCGAAGCAGTTGGGATAACCACCACTTGCTGGCCGGCGTTAAAGCCAGTGCCCGTTCCCAACAGGGAAAGGATGAAGAGGTCGCCGGCAGAATCAAACGCCAAACCGGAAGGCTGGTTGATGATAAAAGACCCCGTGGCCACCGGTTGGGCAGCTCCCCCAGTGGCGGGCGCGATGTATACGCCGCCGTCGCTTCCTGTGAAGTTGCCATTATCTGCGATGTACAGGTTGGTCGAAGAGTCCCTCAACAACGCCGCCGGAGTGTAGGAAGCGTTGAGGCCTGTGATATTCAACAGCTGCAGTGTGGCGCCACCCGAAGCCAGCGAATAGATGACTCCGTTGCCCGAAGGCGGGTAGTCTCCGATGAACAGAGTGCCTGCACCGTCAACCGCAAGCGAGATCGGATTGGCCAGCGGAGCCCCTGCGAAAACCGACGTTGCCACCCCGGTCAGATTTCCCTTTCCATCCCCAGCCAACTCGATGATGCGTCCAGAACTTGTTCCACCAGTGGAGGGCGTGTCACCGACAAAGAGATCTCCGTTGGCATCCAGGGTGAGGGCTTGCGGGGTGGTCAGGACGAACGTTCCAGTCGGGACCGTGGATTTAACGCCATTCACGATAGAGACGATCTGATTGTTGGCGGTATCCGCTACGAAGATTGTGCCGTTCTTGGACACTGCAAGGGATTGCGCGCTGTTGAAGCTAGTCGCGATGTTCTGTTGTGCGTCGACGAGAACGGACGGGGCTTGTGCCCATGCGCCGGCAGCGGAGAAAACAAGTGCAAGGCTGGGAATGGCGAAGATTTTCCACTTTGACGGAGAACCCTTGGAGAGAGATTTCGATGGCATAAGGGACATGGCAACAGGACTCCTGTACAACTTTTGTTCGGTCCTCCCTAGTCTACGGGGAGGTTAGTAAGTTGCAACTCCTTTTGACGCGCGGACGCGTAGAGGGTCCCAAACAGGCAAATTCGTTGCCCTCTAACACAAAAGTTGCAGTTTCATGGGGAGTGGAGCTAAGGGTACACGTTTGCTGTTGCAGAATGAAACAATTTTTGGAAACACAAAGAAGGAAAGCGGTCCTGATGGGGCCCGCCAAGGCACCAAAAGAGGGCCTCAAGAAGAACAAGAAATGATTGATTTGTTATTTGTAATCAGAGGTTTATGGGCATCCGTACAGAGAGCGCACGAAAGTTTACTCTATCGATTCTTCCGGGGGTACTTAAGATTGTCGTGAATGCTTGTTCGCCGGCCCTACGGCAAGCCGGGCAGGCAGGGCGGGGGGATAGATCCTTCTCTTGCTACTAGTAGGAAAACAGGGTCTCCTAGAGCGTCACTACGCGGTGAATACAATCGGCGCGGAAGATGCTGAACTTGCCTTTGTCATAACCGCCAAAGTAGATGAGACCGCCGCGACCCTGACCAGTGCAAGTTAACGCTACCTGGTGAATCGATCGGGTGCCTTGCCGGTCTTCATATTCAAACAGCACAACTGGTTGGCCCGTCATGGGCGTTGACAGGCGAAGATCGGCAAACTCAACGACCTTGCCCGGGACCGGCTGCTGCAAAGTGGAAACTGGGGAATGGGGCTCGGGGTTCACTTCACGATTGAAGCAGAAGCAATGTATCCACTCAAGTGACAGATCGCGTTTAACCGTACAACCTTTGTGCAATACTCGGTCATTTGTACATGCATGGTTATGCATCCAATCCGGGAGGAGACTTTTTAATGCTCATAGCTCACGTCAAGGCGCACCTGGTAACCGGCGAAACGGTGGAACTGCTTCCGGTGCGACATGAGACGGACGTCAAGAAGGAAGTGACCGGATTGCTCGAAGGTTGGGCGGCTTCAGGATTTCTGATCTGGGAGAAGTTCGTCTATCCATGGCATCAAGTGCAGACCATTGAGGTGTCGGTCGAGAGCCTCTCCAGTGAGCAGGCAGCGCAAAGACTGCTGGATTTGCATGGCGCCGATCGCGCGCGGCTACACGAGGAATTTTGGCGCGGGGCTCGCAAGAGCTGAGCGCGAACCATCTTCATCCCTACTGCAATCGAGGCCGGGTAAATTGGACCTGAGTCCCCGTGATAAAAAAGGCTGGTTTGGATAAGCCTGACGCATCTTGACTTCCGTGGTACAAGGGCCGCTTCGACGGGATCAGGCTTCGCGATAGTTCAGCAGGACCAGGCCGGCTGCAGCCAGGAAGAGCGGCCAGAGGAAGCCCGCGATCCTGGACGTGCGGCCGGGAGGCAGCCGCAGTTCCAGCCAGCGGCCCCAGCCAGCCGTAGCACCGAGTAAGGCGATAGGAGTGTGGCTCAGCGAAGCCAGCAAGTCCTCTTGTACATCGCTGGGGGCGTGGTTGTGAGTGAGCAGAACCGCGGCCCCCAATGCGCACATGGCGGGGAAAATCATCGAGGCCCATCGAACCCGCAGTTTGCCCGCCTGCACAGCGCACTCGAATGCTGCAAAACAGAGAATGAGCACTGCGGCGGCACGGTGTTGCAATACGTCGGGAGAAGAAAAGCTTGCCCAGAAAGGACGCGGTCCCAAGGGCCAGTTTTCGGGGTCGGCGCGCAACAGAATGAAAACGGATAGACCGGCGAAGGAGAGGGGCCAGAAGCGCGCCCAATGCATCCCGCGAAAGCGGCTTAGAAACGCCAACAGGCCGGCAGCCAATACGATCAAACCTGCCCAGTGATGGTTGTATTCCGACCATTCCCGGTCCGTCTCATCGCTCGAGCCGGTGGAGTGGAACTCCGCCACCTGAACTTCCGTTTCGATGGACGTGGGCGGGGTAAGCTGCGAAACGGATGGACTCTTGAGACGAGGAGCTTGCGGGTGCATGCGAGCAGCAATTACCTGCCGCGAAACTTGATTGGGGACGTCAACAGCCGGCGGTTGGGAGGACATCGACGCCGCGGCCAGAATAATGGTGAATCCCAGCCCAACCTCGGCTTCGCCGAATCGCCGAAGCTTCGACAGCAAAGGTTGCGGGTCAGTATCCAACCGCTGCACCATGAGCCAATTGCCCACACCCATCAGCAGCATGACCAGCAGCAGGTAGATCTTGGCCATCAGAAGGACGCCATAGCTGGTGCCATAGAGCCCATTCCACGTCCCCACGTAGAACCAAGCGAGGCACAAGCCGGCCAGCACGAGGAGGACGACGCTGAACACCGCCATCGTGGAGTAACGCCTGGCCATCACGCGCGCTTCTTCGACGGTTTCAGCGTGTGCCAGGGAAACGAGTAGGAAGGGCATCGCTCCGATCCACGCCGCTGTGGCCAGATGGTGGAAGGCGGTCGCTGTTGCCAGCAACCACCGGTCGTCCATGCGTGCGGCGGCATGGCTGGTTGAAACCGCAGCGGTCAATAGCAGCAGACTGAGCGGAATCATGGCCGCGACGCCTTTGACGCCTTTTACCCGCGTACAAGCCCATAAAAGCATAGCGAGCAGGGCAGCGCTCAGTCCGGCTTGAAGAGATTTAGCGCTGATCAGATCGGTGAGGCGCAGATCGCTATCGCCGAGTAAAGATGCGGCGGAGAGAAGGACCGTGACCAGCTCAGAGATCGCCAGGGCCACAGCGGCCCAGCGAATGCCGCGGAAGCAATAGGACTCAACTGTGTTGCTCGCTTTTGCGGGACGGGCGACGACCAGCAAATACGCGATGCCCCCGAGCAGCAAGGCCTCGAAGGAAAGATTTGCCGCACGCAGCAACGTGCTGAGGAGATCAATATCGCGCAGGAGCCAGATCAAACGTTCATCTCAAGTAGAAAAAAAAAGGGCCTCCGCGTGCCAATACCTGTGGACGGGGCTTCGAAGAAGCTCATTCAACCTGGAAGGGAACTTCACCCCTCGTGATGTGACCGTCGCTGGACAGCACTTGCCAGCGAAGCTTATAGGCTCCCTTGGTGAGCTTATGCCCGGTTGCCGACAAGGTATCGGGAAGAGGCTGGGTGAGAGCGCCGACACTTTCCGTCGAACCATCCGGCTTAACCAGGGTGAGGGATGAGTGAGCCCCATCGACTCGGGAATTGTACTTGAGACTGATCGTAATGTCGGGGCCGCTTACGGCACCATCCTTCTGGGGCGTGGAACTCAACAACACCGCATGAGCCAGCGCCATCCGCGGGCTCGCAGCCATCAGGGCCGCGACTAACAAGATAATTACGGAGGCAAAACGTTGCCGCGATCGACTTTGCATAGCTACTCTCTCCAGGAATAACGACATCGGCTAGGATGGCGCCATTTGCACGGATTGCGCGCGCTCGGAGTGCCCGCCTATCTCTGCCGCACGAGCTTCAGCATAGGCTGCGGCGCCCATTAACGCAGCGCGGCTTTCCAAAATGAGGCGCACCGGCGTTTGAACCAGCAGATCACTCAGCCGGCCTTTGTCGGTGAACGCCTTCATGAATGTACCATCCTGCATCTTTTTGAGCAGCTTGGGAGCAATCCCTCCGCCTACATACATGCCGCCGACAGCCAGGATCTTCAAGGCGAGATTGCCGGCTTCTGCTCCGTAAGCAGAGACAAATATATTCAAAGCTTCCACGCAAAGGTCACTGGCGCCCGACTCACCCAGCTCGCCGATGACCGCGTTCGGATCTTCGGTGCGCATACGGTCCTTCAACCAGGGCGGTTCCTCCATGCCTTTCACATCACGACAATAGGCGTAGACATTGGCCAGGCCGATGCCGGAGATGACACGCTCCGAGCTGACGCGGCCGCCCAGGGTTTTTTGCAGATAGCGCAGCAGCCCAACTTCTTCTTCATTGCGTGCCGCGAAGTCGCTGTGGCCGCCTTCAGAGGCCATGGGGAGATAGGTGTGCCCATTCCAGACCAGAATGGCCTCGCCCAGCCCGGTGCCGGCGGCGATCAAGCCGCGATTCCCCTCCGCGGCCGGGTCACCCTTGCTGAGAACGAGAATCTGGTCTGGCGTTAGCTCGGCAATGCCATATCCATTGGCTTCAAGATCGTTGATCAGGAAAACATGTTCGATCTTGAGATCGGCGCTCAGTTGGCTGGAGTCAAGTACCCAGGGAAGATTGGTCAGCTTCAGACGGCCCTGGCGCACCGGACCGGGCACTCCAAAGCAGGCCGCCAGCACGTCAACAGGCTGCCCCAGGGTCTGTTTGCATTCCTCCAGGAATGCTTCCACTACCTGGACCAGGCCAGCGAATTCCTTGGCATGAAACTTGTGTTCATGCACGGTCTGCAACTGCCCGTTTTCAAACTTGCATAAGGCAAGATCGACCTTGGTGCCGCCTACGTCCCCTGCCAGAATCATCGCGCGATCTCCAGCTTGCCGATGCCATCAGCCCCGGGAGGGGGCAATGCGGCCGCGGCCGCAGCGTCGAGCAGAAGGGTGATACGGCGGCTGGCGGGTTTGATCAACTGCGATGGATAGGTTTCCGGATCATAGGGCCCGGTAAAAACCTGCTTGAGCGCGGCGACTTTGTCGGCACCTTCGATGAGAAAGAAGACATCCCGTCCGCGGTTGATGACCGGCCAGGTTAGCGTGACCCGCCACGTTTCCTTTTGTTGCGGAACGTGATTGGCAATGGCGATGCGCATGATTTCGTGTAAACCAGCGGTGTGGGGGAAAAGGGACGCGGTGTGACCGTCGGGGCCCATCCCCAACGCAACCATATCAAAGGTGGGGACCTCCGCGCCTTCCAGACGGAAGCTTTGCCGGATGGCAAACTCATATTTGGCCGCGGCTTCTTCGGGATCGAGCTCGCCCTGGATGCGAAAGATCTGGGTCTCGCTGAGGGGTACCTGGTCCAGCAGGGCCTCGCGGGTCATCCGGTAATTACTGTCCGGATGATCGGGCGGTACACAGCGTTCGTCAACCCAATAGAGTTCGAGGTTTTCCCAGGGTATCTGCTCCCGGTATTGGGCGCTGGGGTCGGCCAGGAGGGCAAAGGCATTCTTCGGGGTGTGGCCGCCGGAGATGGCAATGCGCGCCTTGCCTCGCGCTCCCGCGGCCGCACGAATGCCATCGGTAAAGTATTGCGCCGTACGCCGGGTTACCGCCTCCGCGTTCGCATCCACGTAGTAGAGAACTTCGATGGTTTCAGCCATGCGACTCGATTACCAGTTTCCTTTTCCGCTTTAAAGCTTATGCCAAGCACGCCCGTCGCGCGACAGCAGTTCATCACCCGATTCCGGTCCCCAGGTACCGCTGGCGTAATTGGGAAAGCCTTTGGCCTTGCTGCCGGCCCACTGCTCGAGAATCGGGGTCAGGAGGGACCAGGTGGCCTCCACGCCATCACGGTGCGCAAATAGGGTAGCATCGCCCAGCATTGCATCCAGCAACAAACGCTCGTAGCCGTTGGCGGACGATTTGCCGAATGCATCGGCATAGCTGAAGTTCATGTTGACCGGACAAACTTCCATATTCGGGCTGGGCACCTTGGCGCCGAAGCGCAGGGAAATGCCTTCATCCGGCTGAATACGCATAGCGATCAGATTCGGCTGGAGTTCCTTGCAGGACCCGGACTGCTGATTGAAAAGCAACTGCGGCGGTTGCTTGAATTGAATCGTGATCTCGGTCGCCCTTTTGGCCAGGCGCTTGCCCGCCCGCAGGTAGAACGGAACACCCGCCCAGCGCCAGTTCTCGATGCCGATTTTCAGAGCGGCGTAGGTTTCGGTAGAGGAGTTTGGATCGACCCGGTCTTCCTGCCGGTAGCCCTTGACATCTTTGCCATCCACCTTGCCGGGACCGTATTGGCCGCGCACCGCGTCCATGACGTGGATGGGCGTGATGGAACGCCATACCTTCACCTTTTCCCGGCGCATTGCCTCGGCTTCGAAAGAAACTGGAGGTTCCATGGCGACGAAAGACAGTAGCTCCATTACGTGGTTTTGCACCACATCGCGAAGCGCTCCGGCCTTCTCGTAGAAGGGCCCGCGGCCTTCAATACCGATATCTTCAGCGGCCGTGATCTGTACGTGATCGACGTAGTTACGATTCCAGACCGGCTCGAAGATACCGTTGGCAAAACGAAAGACCAGGATGTTCTGCACCGTCTCTTTGCCCAGGTAGTGGTCGATGCGAAAGATCTGGTCCTCGGAAAAGACCCGGTTCACGTCATTGAGCAACTCCTTCGCCGACGCCAGGTCGTGGCCGAAGGGCTTCTCGATGATGGTGTGCACCTTGCCCTTCTCCGGCTTTGCCATTCCATGGGCGCCCAGTTGCTCGATGATGTCGGCGAAGTACTCCGGCGCCGTGGCCAGGTAGAACAGCCGGTTCCCCTTGGTGCCTTGCTTCTGGTCGATACCCTCGAGCACGGTCTTCAATTTTCCGTAGCCTTCGGGATCATCGAAGTTCATGGCATGGTAGGTGACCTTTTTCATGAACTCGTCCAGCTTTTGCTCGCCTTCTTTTACGCCGCCAAATTGCAGAATGCCTTCGCGCATGTCTTTTTGAAATTCATCCTGCAAGGGACGGCGAGCAACGCCGACCACGGAAAACTGGGACGGCAAGAGACCGGATTGCTCGAGATGGAAGAGGGCAGGCAGGAGCTTGCGCTTGGTCAGGTCACCGGAGGCGCCGAATATGACGACGACCGTAGGCTCGGGAATACGCTCGGCACTCTGCGCCGCTTTCAAATCTTCGGGAGAGAATTTCACTTCCATGGTGGCCACGGGATGGTACTCCTTGCTCGGAAAGTCGTGTTTTAGGTTCTTACGCCGGTATCAAGCCCCAACCGCTCCAGCGCCTGCACGCATTGTGCTTCATCCTGATAGCGGATTGCGTGAATTCCCAGCGCTTCCGCCGCCTCGCAATTCTGCGGCCGGTCATCGATGAAAGCCACTTCCTCTGCATCGCGCTGCAGGACGTCCAGCGCCAACTCGAAGATTTTGGCGTCTGGCTTACGCAGCCCCAGGTAACAGGAACTGAGGAAGACGTCGAAGTACCTGCCCAGCTCGAAATGCTCGATCCGGTAGTCGTTCAACTCCCGGGCTTCGTTGTTGAGCATGGCCAGTTCCACTTGCTCTGATGCGGCAAGCTCCTGAAGGATTCGCATTGCAGTGTTGGGCAGCAAGACGGATCTGTCCTTCATGGCTTGTAAAAAAGCTGCGGGAGTAAAGGGGCGGGGCTGGTAAAAGACGGTCTGCAGGAGATATTGCTCGGCCGTCATCAAGCCCTTCTCCCAAGGGTCGTTGGCCAGCTCATGCCGCTGCTCGAAAGCAGCACTGTCCAGATCGAATTGGCTCAGGACGGCGGCGCGTTCGATGTGGTCCCATCCATTGGTCAGCAGAACGCCGCCGACATCCCAGAGAATCGTGCTGATCTCTACCATGACTGCGTCTCCGACGTATTACCCAGATGCTAGATGGGGAACCACCCGCTTTGACCCGCCAGCCTTTGAGGGCCACTCGAAAAGAGAATTAAGATTTGTGGTATCCCACATCTCGCGAAAAACGAGCGAGATGTGGGGCACCCGTCATTGGTGGTAGGGGAAAGGCTTTAGGATTTGCCTGCCGCGACCGCGGGCCGTACGCGCGCCAACAGTTGCTTGGTGCGCTTGGTGATGTTGGCCGGGCTGAAGCCGAGCTCTTCCAGCGCTTTGGTGCCGAGGGCTGAGGCGCCGAAGCGTTCCAGCCCGATCACATCTCCGTGGCGTCCGACGTACTTCCACCACGGCATGGGTGCCGCGGCTTCTACCGCGAGCGCTGGGAGATGATCGGGGAAGATACTCTGCTTGTAGGCTTCGGGCTGCTCTTCAAAGATGCGGAAGCTGGGCATAGAGACCACACGCGCCGAGATGCCTTCCTTCTTTAGATCCGCGGCAGCCTGCAGAACTGGCCAGACCTCTGCGCCAGCCGCGACCAGCAGTACGTCCGGGGAAGCTCCGCCGTCCTGAAGAATATAAGCGCCTTTGCGCACACCCTCGGCGACCTTGTATTTCTCGGGATCCAGAATAGGCAGGTTCTGACGCGAAAGAGCCATGAACGCGGGCAGTTTTCGTTCCAGAGCCAGCCGCCATACGGCGACGGTTTCGTTGGCATCCGCGGGGCGGAAATCCGTCATGTGCGGCATAGCCCGCAACATGGCGAGTTGCTCGATGGGCTGGTGAGTTGGTCCATCTTCACCGAGCGCGATCGAATCGTGAGTAAAGACGAAGAGCGAGTGCGCTTCCATCAGTGCAGCCAGGCGAAGAGCGGGCTTGCAGTAGTCGCTAAAGCAGAAGAAGGTCGATCCGTAGGGAATCAGGCCTCCGTGCACTGCCATCCCGTTGACCGCCGCACACATGCCAAACTCACGCACACCGAACCAGATGTTGCGCCCGGCAGGATCGAGATGGAAGTTGCCGCCAGTTTTCAGAATGGTCTTGGTCGAAGTGGTGAGATCGGCTGCCCCACCGATCAGTTCCGGCACCACCTGGGAAATGGCATCCATGACTTCGCCGCCAGCATTGCGGGTAGCGATGGGCTTGGCATCCGCCTTGAATACCGGCAAACTCTTCTCCCAGCCGGCGGCCAGGACACCTGACTGCACGCGCTCGAACTCAGCAGCCACGTCGGGGAATGCCTTCTTGTAGGCGGCGAACAGGTCGTTCCACTCCTGCTCGTACTTCTTGCCTTTGTCGACGGCCTGGAGCCAGTTCTGTTTGGCTTCATCGGGGACGTAGAAGCTCTTGTCTTCGGGCCAGTTCAATTTTTTCTTGGTAGCCTTGGTTGCTTCTGGGCCGAGGGCCTCACCGTGCGCCTTGTTCGTCCCGGCCCTTGGGCTGCCGTAGCCGATTACGGTGCGCACGCGAATCAGAGAGGGCTTATCCGTGATGCTTTGGGCAATTTTGATGGCCTGGGAGATGGCTTCCAGATCGTTGCCGTCGTCCACGAACTGCACATGCCAGTGATAGGCCTCGAAGCGCTCGCTTACATCTTCAGTGAAGGAGAGGTCGGTAGGCCCGTCGAGCGAGACCAGGTTGTCGTCGTAGAGATAAATCATTTTGCCCAGGCCGAGGGTGCCCGCAAGCGAAGCGGCTTCGTGCGAGACTCCCTCCATCAAGCAGCCATCACCGCACATGACATATGTGAAGTGATCGACGATGTTGTAGCCGGGCCGGTTGTAGCGAGCGGCGAGATGCCTCTCGGCGATCGCCATTCCTACACCCATGGCGAAACCCTGACCCAGCGGGCCGGTGGTCACTTCGACACCATCCGTATCGCCGTACTCGGGATGGCCGGGCGTGATCGAGCCCCACTGGCGAAATTGCTGCAGGTCTTCGATGGTGACCCTGTAGCCAGTCAGGTGCAGCACGGAGTAGAGCATGGCGGACGCGTGCCCGTTGGAAAGCACGAAGCGATCGCGGTTGGTCCACTTGGAGTGCGCCGGATTATGGCGCATGAACTCATGAAAGAGCAGATACGTGATGGGGGAAGCTCCCAGCGGCGCTCCTGGGTGCCCGCTGTTCGCCTTCTCTACGGCATCTACGGCAAGAAACCGCAGTGCATTGATCGACAACTGATCCAGTTCGCTCATAGCAATCTTCACCCTTCCTATCGAGGATACTTCGGTTTCCTGTTAACGTCTCGCGGCCATACCATCCTTTTTGACTTAAGATGAAGGGCGCGCGCTGGTGGTCTCTTACTCGGAAGAATCAAGCCAGACTTCGAAATTCCGGCCCTCCCATCGATCGTTCAGGCGCCACTTCAAGGTGAAAATCACCCGGCCGCTGCTGCCCGGCGCGGTTTCCATGTCGGCGAATTGCCCTGCACAACCCAGGTTGCGGCTGTCTGCAGCTGTTGACCGTCTTCCAATCGTCGATCGTCCATACCAGAAAGAAGCGGTCATTTGCCAGCATGCGCAGCTTCTTTCCTGAAAGCCATGCTGTCGAATTTGGCGGTCGAGGCGGAAAACCTCAATCGGTGACGGCCGTTCGCCCTGCCCGTAGCGCTCGGCAACAACGGAGATGCGATCAAAAACCTTACCATCGGTCACCGACCGTAGCAGTTTGACATATTCCGCGTGTGCCCACACCAGGGGCATGGCCGCGCCGGTAGGCTTGCCCAGCCGCAACCCCAGCTCGGGCATGTCGGGTGCATCCCAAATCTGTTCGGGTAGCATGCCGCCGCGAGAACTAAACGCTTCGAGAGCCTGGATGTATGGCTTGACGTCGTGCCCCGCCGCCAGCTCGTAGTGTGCACGCTCTCCGCTCAAAAGCGGCCAGGCACGACCCTGACCCCAGCCCAGATAGGGCCCCCCGTCGTGCCGCTGTCCGTAGCCATCATGGTTATAGCGCCTCCAGCACGGTCCCACAGGGGTCTCTACCTTGAGCACGTGGTCGACTACCCTCAGGGAATCGATCACTATCGGATCATCGGCACGCCGCACTCCGTATCGGACCAGCTCCAGAAAACCTGCATCGATTACGTTGCGGGCTTCAAAGTCGATCCTCTCCCCCGGCCCCCGGTTATTTATCCGCACGGTTTCCTCAGCACAAGCGTCCGTGGAATAGGGATCTCCGCACTGGGGCGGACGAATCCGCATGTAGTGCCGGGGCACCCCGGGCATTAAGGTGCTGTTGTTGGTCACCGTCCAGTCCTCGAGGTGGGATTCAAGCCAGTCCGCATGTTCTTGGAGGAAGAGTGCCAACGTCCCAGATCCATTGGCGTGCACGATATCGGCAGCGCAGATCAAACCAGAGATGACGGCCGCCAGGGTGGAGGGTGAGTAACCGGCTGCTTCTTCCCAGCGCTCCTGTTGGGTCACCGGAGCATGGCGCACCAGAAATCCGGCGGCGCGCTCCACAAAAGGGAAGACATCGAAATTGCCCAAGCCGTTCTGTTTCCAAAGGCGCCAGGCCAAAATGATGGGAAAGGCGACCTCGTCGAGCTGAATGGCTTTCCAATAAGGGGTTCCGTTAATCCAAAAATTCTGCGCAAAGCTGCCGTCCGGCTTTTGTGTACAGGCAAGGTACACGAGGGCCCGCCGGGCGGTATCTACGCGACCGCAGGCCAGCAGCGCGGTGGCGCTTTGCACCATATCGCGGGTCCAGACGAGGTGGTACCCGCCCACATCGTCATCTCCTTTGTACTGCCCCCAGGGAATGGAAGCGGAGGCGATGAAGGCGCCGGAGTAGTACTTGTCCTCATGGGACAGGATTACGTTTTGACTTATTTGCAGCAGCCGGCCGGCATCCAGCGCGGCGCCCTTGAGGGCTGTTGGGGTGGCTGCTCTATGCCATTGCTCGTTGAAGCGCTTGAGGGTTGGCTCGAAGGGTGTGGTCACCGAACCCAAAGCGGTGGTCAACGCGGAGTGGTGTCCCTCCCCGAGAGCGATCGCCACAACAAATTCGCGGTGCCGGCTGATGTCGATCTCGCCGGTGAGCGCAATGTTCCCATTGGGTGCGCACCCGAACTGCCAATCCATTTGAAGGTTGTCCATCAGGTCTTGCCAGCCGTCGCTCCTGCCCACGTAGCCGCAACTGGCGCGGGCGAATCCACAACTCGCCGCCATCACCAGCGAGATACCATTCCTGGTCGCCAGCAGCACCTGTTTACCTGACAGATCCAAAACGAAACCGGAGTTGTCTGCTCCACCGACATCGAGATGGGGCGCCAACAGGGCGTAGGCTTTCATCCGCGAGAGCAGGCTCTCGTCTCCCTCGAGCCGCACCCGCATCAGCACCGCGGGGTGATGGGGATCGGCAATGATCTCCTTGATGATCTTGTAGCGGCCCTGGGGATCGGAATTGGTGAGCCGTACGGCCGATGAACAGCTGTCGATATATTCAAAGGTCCGCTCCAGATCACGTTTCTCTTCATGGATGAACGTCTCCCCGTCGGTCAGCAGGAACTCCATGTCCCGGGTTTGCGGACGATCGATGGTGGGATAGTAAATCTCATTGAGAATGCCGTGCGAGACGGTGTACCAGATGCGGCTGGAAGCGGAGTACGCCATGCCGACAGCGTCTTTTCTGCTCGAAGTCCAACGTGGTTCCACTCCGGGTGATCCGAAGGCGGGGCCCTGCCCCTCTATCCAGCGATAGCTGGATGCCTGATCCGTCATCGAATTTTGTTCCTCACGACCATAAAAGAAAGCGGGATTGCAGATTACCTGACCGATTGATGCGGTCGAAGTTAGAAAGGACTTGAAAATAACCAGGCCGGTGGATTTCCACAGATTGTTACGGAGAAGGAACCGCGAATTTAACGCATTTTTGCTAATACGGTGGTCCGGTCGGACCAGTTATGTGCGGCCATTCTTTGGCGGAATAGCCGCGTCGGGTTAAGTTTCCTGGCCTACACCATTAGCAAAAGTGCTAAAGGACCTGGGTGTTTGCGTCGGGGTCAGGATGGAAGGCAACTTCACGCATGGCATGGGCAATCTCTCGGTTCTTCATGAAGCAGTCCCACACAAAACCGCTACGCAGGTTTTCTGCCATCAGCATACCGATACCCACATCGATGCCAATTACGTCGTCGCCGTACCAGCCAGCCTTAGGCTGGAAGGCATCGGCAAATCCGTAGCGTCCCCAAAGCTTATCGCCAAATCTTTCGCGCATCGTTAATAAGACGTGAGAACATTCGGCGGGTAGAAAGACCAGCGAACCGGCGGCTGCACAAGGCACCAGCGTTCCATCGAGGGGCCCGATCGAAGGCGGCCCTCCCCAGACACGATATCCCTGGCGGGAATCGGAGGCCGAGATACCCCACATGTCCTGATCGATCCAGGGGAATTTCTGACCCTGCACCAGGCACCAGAGCTGATGGGCCCGGGTTGCGGCAATGGAGTTGGTGAAGTAGTTGGCGTGCCGGTCGCGCAGGTTACGGTAATCGCACCAGGCTTGCGGGTACTGATGGATGAAAAGCGGCGCATTGCCGCTGATGTAGTCGATTCCTCCGTAGGAAACGACGGGGCGCTGCACGGCGTCCCAAGCCTCGGGGGGGACGGGGTGGGTGGGCGAGCCAATCGCCAAGAGATACATGGTGGTCAGCTCGGAATAGATATCCCATCTGTTTTTGAGGAAGCCCTGGTCGGGCAACCAGCCCATGGAGAGTGTGGTGCCGCCGTTCATCATCCATTGCCAGTCGATGCGGCGGTAAAACGTCGTGGCCAGCGCTTCGATTCGGGCATTGCCGGAGAAGTACTGACGGCAGTGAAGCACGCCGCAGAGCAGGAGCGCAGTATCGATCGACGATAGCTCACTGCCGAAAAGCCGCTGTCCGCTGTCGATGTCAATGAAGTGGTAGAGGAAACCGTGCTCGTGCGGACACTCTTCCAGCAGAAACGCGAGGGTCTTCTCTACCCGCTGCTCGCAATCGATGGGGCGGAGGTAGTTATATTTGGCGGCTATGCACAGAGCGCTCAATCCAAAACCGGTGGCTGCAATGCTCGCCACACGGCTGAGAGACCGTCCGACGACCGGCGCCCGGTCGCGCACCAGTCCGCTCCTGGGGCTGGCCTCGTTGAAGAAGAAATCGGAGTTTCGGCCGGCCATGTCGTCCAGAAGGGCTTCCGCCATTCTGGAGACCTGGGTGAGAGGGCGATTAATGAAGACGCCTGGCGGATGGGCGTACTTCTCCGCCGCCTGGCTCTCGGTCTTAGGGGTATTTGCTGGGGCAGAAGGCTGGTTTTGTGGCTCTTCACTGTTTGCCAGACCCGGCACAGCGAAGGCGAGCGCTCCGCTAGCGCCCGCCTGGCGCAAAAGCTGCCTGCGGGTTATTCGTGTACGGGTCAATGCAAATTTATTCTCAAGATCCAAAATCAGAGCAAGTGCGGCAGCACAACGAACTAATTTGAGTGTAACCAAGTGGTTCCTGATCGACATCACCATAAGGGGTGAGGGGAACCGCCTGGGTACTGGCGTCTCTTGCTGCCACAATCCGGAACCTCACCTGCCCGAGTTGCATCCCATACGATTGAGAAGCAATATTGGAGTGGGCAATCAGGCGCAGCCGTTGCGCTCAGTGGCTTTTGCCCGCCAATGGTTTCTCGAACAGCATTTTCACTTCTGGTGTGCACAGAGCAACGAACGCCAAGGCGCCTTTGCCCAATAAATGATGCAATCCGTTGAACCTCCCTGTGCAGAGTAGAAGTGAAAATGCTTTAACCCGCACCACGCCCTGATCCGGGCGAGCTGGTCCCCAGACTCATCCCTGTGGATGAGGGATCAATCCAGGAGGATATTTTGGCTTACGAACTGCCACCACTTCCCTACGACTACGCCGCGCTTGAACCGCACATCGATACCGAAACGATGAAGCTTCATCACGACAAACATCACGCTGCCTATGTCAACAACCTCAACGGCGCTATCGAGAAGCATCCCGAGCTGGCAAAACATTCGCCCGAGGATTTGCTGCGCAACCTGAGCACGATTCCGGAGGACATCCGCGGGGTTGTGCGCAACAACGGCGGCGGTCACGTGAACCACAGCATGTTCTGGGCAATCATGAAGCCCAATGGGGGCGGTGAGCCCACGGGCAAGATCGCCGAACAGATCAAGAAGGACTTTGGCAGCTTTGCGGATTTCAAGAAGCTGTTCAACGAGACCACCGCGAAGCAGTTCGGGTCGGGGTGGGGATGGCTGGTTTTTGAAGGCGGGAAGTTGAAGGTTGTGACTTCGCCGAACCAGGACAATCCGATTTCTCAGGGGCTGTTTCCCATTCTGGGGAATGACGTTTGGGAGCATGCGTATTACCTCAAGTACCAGAACAAGCGGCCGGACTACCTTGCGGCATGGTGGGGGACGGTGAACTGGGACGAGGTCAACAAGCGCTTCGAACACGCACAGAAGTAGTTGGGTTGCAGGGGCGCCTATCTCCCGATGAGTTTTGTTGGGAGGTAGGCGAAACTGTGCAGTTGTGTTAGATCGAAATCAGGGCAACGGGCTCGGTCAATGGCTGACGCACTCTAGCAGTTGCGATCAGGAAAGGCGCACAGCAGGTCCCTCGGCTTCGCTTGAGCCTGTGACTTTATAGATCTTTCGTGTGAAACCCTCGACCTCAAACAAAATCGTCATCCTGAGCGTAGCGCCTCACGGACTTATCGCGTGACACTGTCCTTGTGCGCGGAGTCGAAGGACCTCGACGGTACTTAACTTACCCACTGTTGCTCGAAGCTTTTCAACAATCGAAGCCGCACCGGGCGGACGGTCAAGGTCTTTTTCGAGGGGCGAAAACCAAGAACTTGCTAGCATCCTTGCTATGTCCGGTCTTGAACAGACTTGGTGACGGAAGACGGTTACACTGCACGAAAACCGAAACTAGAAAGTGCGTACCGCGGTAGACCCTGTTTCGGGCTTCTGTGGTTAAAAAGCTCCGAGCAGCATGGGTAAGACAAGCACCGCCGAGGTCCTTCGACTCCGCGCTCCAAGGGCTGTGTCACTCGATAAATCGGTGAGGCGCTTCGCTCAGGATGACGATTTTGTTTGAGGTCGAGGGTTTCACACGAAAGATCTATAAAGTCACAGGCTCTCAGGCGACGATTTTGTTTGAGGTCGAGAGTTTCACACGAAAGATCTATAAAGTCACAGGCTCTCAGGATGACGATTTTGTTTAAGGTCGAGGGTTTCACGCGAAAGATCTATAAAGTCACAGGCTCTCAGGATGACGATTTTGTTTGAGGTCGAGGGTTTCATGCTAAAGAACTATAAAGTTACAGGCTCTCGGGATGACACGGGTGGGGCGGCGTTTCCATGAGGAATTGGCTAGTGGCTGATAGGATTGCTACGCTCCCACGGCATGCAGGGGCAGCCGAGATGAACAAGTCTTGGGGCGGCGCTTGCGGAAGGATTTGCTAGTGGCTGACGGGCCAGCGTTCCCTGATCAGCGCTAGCGCTTGCTCGCGGGTTTGAACTGTTCCTTCTAGTTGGGCATCTTCTGCCATGGCTAGCATCTGGGTGAATTGGGGTCCAGGGCGGTAGCCGGCTTCGATCAGATCCTTACCGCTGAGCAATAAATGGGGCCGAACCTCGTCTTGCGGCAGGGTCTCAAAACGTTGACGGACAAAGTCGTACAACTCAAGAGAACCGTGGCTGGACAGGCAGTCGAGCCGGTGCAGGGCCAGATGCTGGTCAAATTGCGGCAAGCGGAAAAACCGCTTTAGAGTCGACTCCTTCATTCGCGGCGCATCGGCGAAACGCATGTGGTTGGCGATGAGCGACAGGATCTGCTCTGTCTCGTGGTTGGCGAAGCGCAGACGGCGACAGATTTCTTCGGCAATCCTAACCCCCACCTCCACATGGCCGTCGAAACGAATGCGGTCCGGCGCAATGCGAAATGTTGCCGGTTTGCCTACATCGTGCAGCAAAGCAGCCCACGCCAGGGTCCGCGGACAGCCGGCGGGCAGCCCATCGAGCAACAACAGCGTATGTACCCACACGTCGCCTTCAGGGTGATATTGCGGAGGCTGGGCCACACCTTTCATCTTGACCACTTCTGGCAAGACCTGAAGCAGCAGTCCGGTCGCATCCAGCAACTCGAAGGCACGCTTTGCCCGGCCTTCGGTGAGCATCCGGGTCAGCTCATCCCGGATCCGTTCGTGGCTCACCTGGCTCACGGCAGGCGCCAGTTGCTGGATTGCCGTGGCTGTCGCGGGCTCGAGATCAAAGGTGAAGCGGGCAGCAAAGCGCACCCCCCGCAACATGCGTAATTTGTCCTCTGTGAAGCGGTCGCTGGGGTTGCCGATGGCACGGATTATGCCGGCGTTCAAGTCCTGCATGCCGCCGACGACGTCCAGGACGGCGCCGTTGGCTGGGTCCAACATCATGCCGTTGATGGTGAAGTCGCGACGCTTTACGTCCTGTTCCGGGCTGGTGGAGAAGCGCACAGCATCCGGGCGGCGGCCGTCGGTGTAGGCGCCGTCACTGCGAAACGTGGCAACTTCGGTCACGACCTCCTCGCCGCCAGGCCCTTGACAGCAGACCAAGACAACCCCAAAGTGCGCGCCGACGGCAAAGGTCTTCTCGAACAGGGCGAGCACCTGATCCGGCGGCGCGCTGGTGGCGACGTCGAAATCCTCGGGCTCGCGGCCCAACAGCAAGTCGCGCACGCAACCGCCAACGAAGTAAGCCTGGTGGCCCGCGGCGCGGAGCCGGGCGACGATCTCCGCGGCTGCACGCTCTGCTCTGCTGGGTGCCGATACTGCCATGTCTACTACTATAGAAACGTGAGTCAACCCAGCCAGCTGCTCTCTGGCGCTGAAGGCGCTTCTGCCCCGGCCCGCGGGCTGATTCTTGCCATCGAGAGCTCCTGTGACGAGACCGCCGCCGCGGTGGTGGAGCGGGGGCGGCGCATCCTGTCGAGCGTTGTGGCCTCGCAAATCGCTGTCCATGCGCCGTATGGGGGTGTGGTTCCGGAACTCGCCTCGCGCGAACATCTGCGCAACATCGTTCCTGTGGTTCGGGCGGCGTTGGACAGAGCCGGCATCAGCTTCTCCGACCTCGAGGCGATCGCCGTAA
Source organism: uncultured Acidobacteriaceae bacterium (assembly GCA_963824325.1). Classification (GTDB taxonomy): domain Bacteria; phylum Acidobacteriota; class Terriglobia; order Terriglobales; family Acidobacteriaceae; genus PALSA-350. Next base: position 342,624 of record CAWGPA010000009.1, read on the forward strand.
CCGAAGGCCCAGGCCTGGCGGGCGCACTGCTGGTGGGGGTTGCGTATGCCAAATCGCTGGCCTTCGCGCTGGGCAAGCCGCTCATCGCCGTCAACCATCTCGAAGGTCACATTCACGCGGTTCTGCTGGCGCAGCAAGAGATGCTCGACGTTGGCTTAGCACGATCCCTGGCCCTGGTGGTTTCAGGCGGTCATACGCATCTTTATCTGACCCAGCGCGAGGGGGAGAGCTTTACCTACCGCAACGTGGGCGCCACGCTCGACGATGCAGCGGGCGAGGCCTTTGACAAGGTCGCCAAGCTATTGGGACTGGGCTACCCCGGCGGCCCGTGGATCGACGCACTCGCCCCACACGGGGATCCTTCGTCCGTCGCCTTTACCCTCACCCAGGTGAAGCAAAAAGCGCATCGCCCCGATTCGCCCAAGGACGCGCTTCGATTTCCGTTCTCCTTCAGCGGCATCAAGACGGCGGTGCTTCGCTACGTCCAGATTCACGACCTCTATCCTTCGATCGAACGGCGGCGTGAAGCCCTGGCTGGCGTGCCTCTGGCCGGACCCGCTGCGGCACTCTCTCTGTGCGATGCCCGGACGCTGGGTCTGATTGCGTCGTTTCAACGCGCGGTGGTCGACGATCTCAAGCGAAAGACCTTCCAGGCTGCTGAGGCGTTGGGGGCGGAAAGTATTCTGGTTTCCGGCGGTGTCGCCGCGAACCGCGAGTTGCGGGAACGTTTTACCGCAGAGGCCGCCAAGCGGGGGCTGCCGATTGCGTTTCCTTCAGTAGCTCTCTCCACCGACAACGCGGCCATGATTGCAGCTGCTGCGTGGCCCAGGTACGTGGCCCGTAGCTTCGCTCCCTTGGATCTGACCGCACACGCATCGCTAGCGCTGGGGCATCCATGATTCTGAAAATCAGATCCGTCGGAGAGCCTGTTCTACGCTCCCGCGCCAGACCTTTGCAGCCGGAGGAGATCCTGCTGCCCAGTACCCGGGATCTCATCGCCGCCATGCGAGAGACGATGCGGGATGCCCCGGGTGTCGGCCTGGCCGCGCCGCAGGTCGGGGTCCCGTTGCAGCTTGCGGTCATCGAAGACCGCGAAGACTATATGAAGGACTTCAGCCGGGAGGTGCTGGCTGAGCGGGAGCGGAAGCCGGTGGCTTTCCACGTCATCATTAACCCGGTGCTGACCCTGGAATCGGAAGCTGAAATCGAGTTTTTTGAGGGCTGCCTTAGCCTACCCGGCTTCGTTGCCATGGTTCCGCGGGCGCGCAAGGTAAAGGTCGAATGCCTGGATGAGCATGGCCAAGCAAAGGTGATTCGCGCCTCCGGCTGGTACGCACGCATCCTGCAGCATGAGATCGATCATTTGTCCGGAGCGCTCTATGTGGACCGCATGCGCAGCGTAAGTCTATGTACGCTCGACAACTTCACCCGCCACTGGAAGGGGAAGACAGTGGCCGAGGTTAAGAAGCTGCTGGGGTAGCTGCGCTGCCAATCTGGGTACAACGAGGAGGGGCTTGGTGGACGTTGGATCGTTGAAGACGTTAGGATGGGGATCATGCCGGTAGCGACGGGGTCAGTTGGCGATAAAATTGCGTCCCCCAAGACTCCGCTGCGGACGACCATCCGACTCTTCAACACCCTCTCCAACACTGTAGAAGTTATCGAGCCGATCGACGGCGAGACGCTGCGCATATACGTGTGCGGGCCTACGGTTTACGACTACGGGCATATCGGCAACTTTCGCACCTTCCTGGCGCTGGATATTTTGCGCCGATTCCTCAAGCAAGAGGGGCGCAAGTTACTGCAGGTCATGAACATCACGGATGTGGACGACAAGATCATCCGCAATGCCGCGGCGGCGCAGTTGACCATCGAGAAATACACCGAGAAGTATGAGCGCGCGTTTTTCCAGGATCTGGATGCGCTCGGGTGTGAACGGCCGGAGATTATCGCCCGAGCCACGGAAAATATCGGGCAGATGGTCGATCTGATTGATCGGCTGGCGGCGAAGGATCTGGCTTATCAAGCCCCGGATGGCTCCTGGTATTTCCGCATCGCCGGATTTCCGGAGTACGGCAAGCTGTCGAAGAAGGACTTCACCGCAATCAGCGACGGCGCGCGGGTGGATCTGGACGAGTACGACAAGGATTCGGCACGCGATTTTGCGCTGTGGAAGGCCGCCAAACCGGGGGAAAAACACTGGGACACCAAGCTCGGTTCCGGCCGGCCTGGCTGGCACATTGAATGTTCCGCGATGGCGCTCAGATATTTGGGCGAGAGCTTCGACCTGCACGCTGGGGGGGAAGACCTGATGTTCCCTCACCACGAAAACGAAATTGCCCAGTCCGAGTCGGCCACCGGGAAGACCCTGGCCTACCACTGGATGCACGTGCGTTTCCTGCTGGTGGATGGGCGCAAGATGTCGAAGTCGGAAGGCAACTTCTTCACTTTGCGTGACTTGTTGCTCAAAGGCTACAAGGCATCGGCGATTCGTTTTCTGCTTATCTCGGTTCCCTACCGCCATCCCTTGAACTTCACCACGGAAGGGCTGATTGAATCAGCCAGCGCGGTGGATCGGGTGCGGACCTTTTACCAGCGGATCCGTAGCGGTGGATGGCCTGCAGGGCAAAACGCGGAGCTGGAGGCCCAAACAGCAAAGGCGGAGCAGCACTTCTCTGAGGCACTGGCAGACGACTTGAATACGTCGGAGGCACGGGCCGCTATCTTCGACCTGGTGCGGGCGGGGAATGTGGCAGCCGACGCCGGCAAGCTTTACTCCGGGAACGTCACCGGCATCCTGGAGGCTCTGCGGCGGTTCGACGAGGTGTTTGCCATTCTCGAGGATCGTGATGCGGAGATTGCCCGTGGCGCACTGCAATGGGCGCAAGAGGAAGGCCGAGGCGGCGAGGCGGCGCCCGAACTTTTGGCTGCGTATTCGCTTAGCGATCAACAGATCGACGCGCTGCTGGCAGAACGGGAGCAGGCTCGCCGGACGCGCAATTTCGCCCGTGCTGACAGCATTCGCAAAGAGCTGGCGGCGCTGGGAATCCTCATCGAGGATTCCAAAGACGGCGCCCGCTGGAAGAGGAAATAGCCCGCCGGGGGGCTTTCCGGGAACGCTCCACCGAAATCAGTGGCTGCAGAGGCCTTAGAGGCTGCGTGAGAACCGCAGGTTCATCCCGGAGCACGGGGTTAAAGCAACCCAAGAAGCCAGTTCTGGGTGTTGCTGGATCTGGCAGAATCGGTGAAGTAGCCCAGGACTGCATCCTGGGATATTCTCAGCCGTCCCTTCGGGACTGGTCCGTGGTGCAAAATTTACCCAGGACTAGCGTCCTGGGCTACTCTCAGCCGTCCCTTCGGGACTGTGTTCTGAAGCGGCAGGTTCTCACGCAGGTTGTAAAGCCCATCGTACTTGCGGCCCATTAACACGGGTTGGAAGCCGATACCTTTCAGCTCCATTTTTCGCTCCTTAGATGGGGCCGTGCTAACCTTGTGGTGCAAGGGGATGCATAAGGTGCGTGTGAGAAGCCAAAGTCGGTGCAGTACGGATACCGGTGCCTCACCCATGCCCGTTTCTTGCTTCCGCTGGTCAGCGCGTCCCATCGCGCCACGCAAGCACCTGAGCGTGCCACCCGCCTGCACCCGACCTAGTCTCTTCGGCGGCGACTAGCTTTACTCCGCCGAAGCTCTGCCCTGCCTCCGTCCGCCCAGCCACTCCATAGGCGGCGGTCTCTCACTGGCCTTAGGCACGGCGCCGATAAAGACGCCAAGAAAGCAGAGAAAGTATTATGCAGAACAATGGTCATATGAACAGCACGATTCTTGCCCAGTACGGTCCGAAACTTCTGGGTCCGATCCCGGGCCCGAAAGCCAGCGCCATTGTTGCCGGCGACGAGCGCTACGTCTCCCCCAGCTACACCCGCTCGTATCCCATGGTGGCCAAGCGCGGCCGCGGCGTGCGGGTGGAAGATGTGGACGGAAACGAATTCCTGGACTTCGCCGCCGGCATTGCCGTGGTTTCGACCGGACACTGCCATCCGGAGGTAGTCGCCGCCATTCAGCAGCAGGCTGCCGAACTGATCCACATCTCGGGCACCGACTTTTATTACGAACACATGGTGACACTCGCGGAACGCCTCTCGGCGATCGCGCCGATGCCCGGCCCCCATCGCTTCTATTACGGCAATTCCGGTGCGGAAGCGGTTGAGTGCGCACTGAAGCTCGCCCGTTATCACACCGGGCGGCAGAACATCATCTCCTTCTTCGGAGCGTTCCACGGGCGCACCATGGGCGCGCTTTCGCTCACCGCCTCCAAGCCGCAGCAGCGTCGCCGTTTTGCCCCCCTGGTTCCGGGGGTCACGCACGTGCGCTATCCCTACGCTTATCGCGGCTGTAGCGGAGGCCCTCAGGAGGAGGAACGTTTTGCGCTGGCTTGCGCACGTTACATCGAAGAGAAGCTGTTCAAGACCACGCTGCCCCCCGAAGAGGTGGCGGCGATCTTCGTTGAGCCTATCCAGGGCGAAGGCGGATACGTGGTAGCGCCGGACATCTTCATGCAGGAGCTGCGGCGCATCTGCGACCGGCACGGCATCCTGCTGGTAGTCGACGAGGTTCAATCGGGAGCGGGCCGGACCGGCAAGTGGTGGGCGGTGGAGCACTCCGGCGTGCAGCCGGATATGGTTTGTATCGCCAAGGGCATTGCTTCAGGCATGCCGCTGGGCATCTGCATGACGCGGGCGGAGCTGATGAATTGGGTTCCGGGCTCCCACGCCTCGACCTTCGGCGGCAACCCGGTGGCGATTGCGGCGGCCCTGGCCACCATGGACGTGCTGGAGCGCGAGGGGATCTCGAACGCGGCCGCCATGGGAGAAGCTTTCTTTTCGCGCTTGCGTGGTTGGCCGGCGAAGCATCCGATTGTGGGCGACGTGCGCGGCAGAGGACTGATGATCGGGGTTGAGATCGTCAAGAGCCAGCTCACCCGCGAGCCCGCCCCGGCGCTGCGCGACCGGATCGTCTCGCTGGCGTTTGAACAGGGTCTTCTGCTCCTCGGCTGCGGGGAAACCTCCATTCGCCTGGCACCCCCGCTGATCATTAATCAACATGAAACGACCATTGGCCTGGATATCTTCGAGCGGTGCGTGACGCAGGCCGAGCAGGAGCATGCGCAGGCGGTCAGCTTTGCCTCAGCAACTGTGTAGGGCCTGAGCGCATGCCTCATCCTTGAGAAATGGGGCATGCGCTATTCTCTGGATTAACGCATTTTTGCTAATACTGTGGTCCGGTGGGATCAGTTATGTGCGCCCATTCTTCGGCGGAATGGCCGCGTTGAGTTCAGTTTCCTGGTCTAAAACCATTAGCAAAAAATGCTCTAGTCCCTAACTTCTGGAGAACGCCCCGTGCAGGCCGCAGGCATTCACCACCTCGAGCTCACACTTCTCTTTCTCGTGCTCCTGGTCGCTGGGCTGACCACGCTCGCGCAACGTTTCAAAATTCCTTACCCCATTGTTCTCTTCATCGGCGGTGTGGTTCTCTCTCTGCTGCCGCATCTACCCCAGATTGCGCTGAATCCCGATGTTGTGTTTCTGGTTGTTCTGCCGCCGCTGCTCTATATCGGCGGGTTCAATACCTCATGGCGAGACTTTAACCACAACATTGTCAGCATTCTTATGCTGGCTTTTGGCCTGGTTGGGTTTACGGTGGTCGGCATTGCGGTGGGAACGACGTGGTTGATTCCCGGATTCGACTATCGGCTGGGCGCCGTTCTGGGAGCCGTGGTTTCGACCACCGATGCGATCGCCGCTACCTCTATCGCCAAGCGTCTCGGTCTTCCTCGCCGGATTGTTGACGTGCTGGAAGGCGAAAGCCTGGTCAACGACGCCAGCGGATTGCTGTCCCTGCAATTTGCCGTGGCCCTGGTGGTCGCCGGGCGGCGGCCTGGACCGGGCCTGGCAATGTTGGAACTTTTATGGCTGGTAGCGGGGGGAGTAGCGATCGGGCTCTTTGCCGCTTTCATCATTTACCGGGTCTCGCTCGAGATCACTGATTCTCCGGTTGAGATCACTCTCTCCCTGGCCACCCCATACCTGGCTTACCTCGCGGCCGAGGGGTTTCATGCATCCGGCGTGCTCGCAGTGGTGGTCTGCGGCTTGTATCTTGGCCGAAAAAATTCCGAGGTTTTGTCCATCAATGCGCGTATCGAGAGCTCAGCGGTGTGGAAGACACTGGAGTTCGGCCTCAACGGCATCGTTTTTATTCTTATGGGTCTGCAGCTGCGACTGATTCTGAGCGGTATCCACCACCACTCCGTGGGTCAACTCGCGCGCTACGGAGTGACGTTCGCGATCCTGGTGATCGCGCTGAGGATTCTCTGGGTATATCCAGGCGCCGTGATTGCCTACCGGATCCGGGTCCATTTGCTGCACCAGAAAGAGCGCCCTCCGAACAACAAGCAGATCTTCATTGTGGCCTGGACAGGAATGCGTGGAGTATTAGCCCTGGCCGCCGCCATCTCACTGCCTACGGTACTGCAGAATGGTGAACCTTTCCCGCAGCGGAACTTCATCATTTTTCTTACCTTTTGCGTGATCTTCGCCACCCTGGTTCTGCAGGGTCTCACTCTACCAGCGGTGATCAGGAAGCTGGGGCTCGCAGTCGGCGGCGACCAGAACCTGGAAGAACGGCAAGCCCGGCTGCTCATATTGAATGCTGTACTCGATTACCTGAAGGATCTGTCGCGCCAAGCCAAGTCAGAACATGCGACGATTTACGAAGACTTGATCCGTCACTACCGGACCCGCGCCACCCTGATCGACACCGGCAGCGAAGAGCCAAAGCCTGAACAAGAGATCGCCCTGGCCCGCTATGAACGAAATCTTACCCAGGAGCTGCGCGCACTGGAGCGTTCCACGGCGGTTAGCTTGCGCAATGAAGACAAAATTAACGACGAGCTGCTGAGGACAATCGAGCGCGAATTGGACCTGAGCGAGGCGCGCTTTCAGAATCATTAGCCGGGGTGCCGCACCTACGGCGCTCGATCATCTTCGGGATTGAGCCCCAGCCCTTCCGGGCTGGGCTCACGTTTAGCGGTCCCTCCAGGCCTCGCACCGTGGCGATTTTGCAGTAGCTTTTCCAACCTGCCTAGGCGAACGGTTGCTCCCAGAGCACGCTCCACGGCAGGCCGGGACAGGCGGGATGACAAAGTTAAGTCACCTTTATTACACCCGTTAGATGGACAGGAAAAGAAACCGCAGCGAGAGGCTTTAGCGCTTTTCGGTGTTTTTTACCCACATGATGCCGGCGGCGAAGAAGACGCAGGCGACGGCGAGGGCCAGGATAGCGTGCGGTTTGTTGCCATAGTGAACGGCTACAGCGGCGTCAATCCACCAGACCACGGCGCCGACGAACCAGATGAAGGACAGATTCCTCATTCGCATCGAGGCTACCTCAACGACATTCGTTCACAATGCGACAACTCTTGGGCAATCCGTTACTTTGGGAATCGCACCTGAAACCTACGTTCTAATGCATTTTCGCTAATACTGTGGTCCGGCGGGATCCGGTATGTGCGGCCATTCTTTGGCGGAATGCCCGCGTCGAGTCCCGTTTCCTGGTCTACACCATTAGCCAAAATGCTCCAAGTACCCACGATAATTCTAAAACCAATTTGCGCCTATGCTTTGCCTGAGTTTCGCCGTTTGACCCAGACCTTTTCCGCTGCGGGGTGGCCCAGGGTGGAGCGGCCGGCAGTGGTCTCGATGGAGATCGTCCTGTCGTAGTTCTTGGCCAGAACACTCACACGGCCCCCAGGCGCGATACCCGCCTGGTGCAGGAAAAGTAATAACTTGGGATCGCGCTCATAGAGGCTTACAACGGTGTACCCGGTATCTTCCCTGGCCTCAGAAAGGAGCACCAACCCGCGCTTACCGCGCTGCTCCGGGGTTTCCGGCAAGACCCAGTTGCCATGAGGACAAGTTCCCCTGGAGCCCAGCCTTTCCAGAAGCTTGGCTTCAAAAGCGGGGGAGACGGCGTGCTCCAGGCGTTCCGCTTCGTCGTGTACCTCGTACCACTCCATGCCGAACATTTCGGCGAGCATGCGTTCGATCAGATGGTGGCGCAATGCGGTCCGGTAGGCAGTCTCCTTGCCTTTAGGTGTGAGACGCACAATCCCATCCGGCTTAACTTCGAGATAGCCATCACGCCGCAAACGCTTGAGCGCCATGGTAACCGCGGGTGGGGAAACGGAAAGCCAGTGGGCCAGGGTTGCGGGAATGACTGCCTGCCCCTCGCTCTCCGCTTCGAGAACGGCCTTTAGATAGTCTTCCTTCGAGATGGTGATCGGAGTCTTCACGTCGCACGCTTCCAGTAGTGTAGCCCGTCGGCCGAAGCACATGGCTGGTGTCCCGATCTTGCACGATCTTCGAGAATCATGACTTCAATTGGAACAGCCCTACAAAGTGAAGGATGATGCCTCAGTTTCCTGGGCTGGCATCCGATAGGACTAAAAGAAGTCCCGGAGACTAGACCTTGACGGTGGGATACGTGGATCAGGACGTGACGGCCGGGACTACCATTGCTGCAACCTCGGCGAGAGCGCGCGATCCTTTGGTATCCGTCATTGTTCCCTGTTACAACGGAGCCGCTTTCCTTGAAGAAACACTGCGTAGCGCCCTGGTACAGAGTTACTCCAAGGTAGAAGTTGTGGTCGTGGATGACGGATCGACGGATAGCAGCGCTCAAATTGCACGGCGATTTCCGGTTCGGTACATACACCAGGAGAATCACGGCCTGTCGGAGGCGCGCAACACGGGTATTCGAGAGAGCAAAGGCAACTACCTTGTTTTTCTGGACGCAGACGACCGTCTGAAGCCGGAGGCGATCGAGACCGGACTTCGCGCCCTTGCATTACGTCCGGATTGCGCCATGGCCGTGGGAGATCACGTGTTCATCGCAGCCGACGGTTCCTATTTAGCCGGCTCCGCTAAGAAGAATCCCGTCCACTCCCATTATGAAGCGCTGTTGAAGAGTAACTTCATTGAAATGATTTCCTCCGTGCTCTTCCGCCGGAGCATTTTCAATGAGGTGGGAGGATTCGATGCCACGCTTCGGGTGGCCGAGGACTACGAACTTTACCTGCGCATCGCCAGGGCTCTGCCGATCTGCTGCCACACAGCAATTGTCGCCGAATACCGGAAGCATGGAGCGAATACATCGCGCAACTCCGAATTAATGTTGACTACGACCCTGAAGGTACTGGAAGGTCAAGCGAGATTCGTACGCAACGACGCCGGCCGCTTAATCGCGTTCCGTGAGGGCGTTCGATCCTGGCGAAAACAGTATGGGCGCCAACTAGCGTCAGAACTGGCGCATTCCTATTCCACTTTGCCCATGGACCACCTTCTACGCAAGATGCTGCGGCTGGCAGTTCACTATCCGCAAGGACTGTTCATGCTCCTACTGTTACGTATTATTCCCACGATCCGTGAGCGCAATCCTAGGGCACGGTTCCGTCAGCAGGTAAGTTAGATACCCGATCGCATCCAAGACGCACCCCAAAGGAAATACCCCGTTTAGGTTAGCTGGACAGTATTAAAGTAATACTGGTTACCAACGTGAGGACGCCGGTAATTTGCGAGGGAAAGGTGCCCATGTTATTTCTTTGGATAGTCAAACAACGGAAGCGCCGGAGTCATCAGCGCTCACGAATTTTTTAATACCTGTCGGCCACACCGCGGGGTGTGGAAGAGCCTTGGAGATCGAAAGCGGGCGGTGAATGCCGCTCGACGGTGCGTGGACCACAAGCGTTAGACACCCCTGTTCATTCCCCCTGATGTATGACCCCTTAGAGCCATTGACATCTATGGGTGTGCACCCGCTTTATGGGGCGGGAAAAGTGTCCCTATGGATGAATGATTCATCAACCGTTGTTGCTGATTCGCATGGACGCGAAACACCAAGGGCCAAGCCTTAGCTTGCCTGAAAAGCATCAGGAGGACTTGTGAGGTCTCTCGTTACCTTCGACATCGCTGACGCACCAGGGCTCGGCTTTGCGAACCACAGCGCAGACTCATTGACTCAAGACCCATTGGTCTCGGTCATCATTCCCTGCTACAACGGTGAAGCGTTCCTTAAGGAAGCGATCGAGAGCGCCCTGGAACAGGGCTACAACCAAGTAGAAGTTATCGTGGTGGACGACGGTTCGACCGATAGCAGCCCTGAAATTGCGCAGATGTTTCCCGTCCGGTACATACGGCAGCCGAATCGCGGCCTTACGGCAAGCCGCAACTTGGGCGTGTTGGAGAGCAACGGCAGCTACATTGTCTTTCTCGATGCCGATGACCGCTTGAAGCCGGAAGCGATCGAGACCGGGCTTCGTGCTCTGGCCCAGCGCCCGGAATGCGCCATGGCGGTAGGAGATCATCTTTTCGTTTCCGAGGATGGGTCGCACCTGGCGAATTCGCGTAAGGAGTGCCTCGCCGAGTCCCACTACGAAGCACTACTGAAAAGCAACTTCATCGAAATGATCTCGTCGGTGTTGTTTCGCCGAAGTGTTTTCGATAAGGTTGGTGGATTCGATACGGGGCTTCGCGTGGCCGAGGATTATGAGCTTTATCTGCGCGTCGCTCGGGAACATCCCATCTGCTGCCACTCTACGGTGGTCGCTGAATACCGGAAGCACCATTCGAATGTATCGCACAATTCCGAGCTGATGCTGACCATGACCTTGAGTGTGTTGAGAAGGCAAGCGCGCTATATTCGCGGCGATGCTCGGCGCCTGTTCGCATTTCTCGAGGGGCTTCGCACCTGGCGTAGACAGTATGGCCGCCAGTTGGCATCGGAGCTGGCGAGTTCCTTTTCGACTCTGCAGGTACGTCATCTTCGCCGCAAACTCTTGCTGCTGCTGAACCACTACCCGCAGGGATTGATCCTGCTCGTGCTCTTATGGATCATGCCGGACCTGCGCAAGCACAAGGCCGCGGTCTGCCATCAAGCCGGGACCGAAGAAACGCCACTGTTACAAAGGGTGCAGGGATGGTTAAATGCATCGAAGGCAAGCTCGCCGGCGCAGATCGGCTAGTTACCCAGTAAGATCACCGGCACGAGGAAAAGGCCATCAACGTTCCGCAGAACATCCCGTTCAGAAGCACGCTTAAGATGGCGGCACGGCGCTTTCACCGTTTGCGCACGGTCTTTCACAAGAAGGCGATGATCCTGGTCTACCATCGGGTGGCGGAGGCCAACGTGGACCCATGGGCGCTCGGCGTCAGTCCTGCTCACTTCGCCCAGCACCTAGAGGTCCTCAAGACGATCGCCAATCCGATTTCGCTTCAGGAACTGATAAACGCAACATCGGACCGGGAGCTTCCGCCCAGGCCGGTCTGCATCACCTTTGACGATGGGTATGCGGACAACCTGTATGCTGCCAAGCCTGCGCTCGAGTCTTATCGCGTGCCGGGTACGGTATTTGTCACACCGGGATATATCGGTGTTCCGGAAAACCTATGGTGGGATGAACTGGCAAAGCTGCTACTCGATCCGGCATCGAGGCAAGAAGAACTGAGCCTGAGTTTGAACGGCTATCACTACGCCTATGCGTTTCCGCGGGAAGAAGGGGAGGCGGGCAGGCCAGATCCGCATAACAAGTGGAGAGCCTGGGAAAGCGCACCCGGGCCCCGCCAGAAAGCCTATCTGGCGATCTATGGCATGCTGGTCAAACTTTCAGACGGCGAGCGCGAAAAGGCGCTCGAACAGCTCCGCCGAGGAGCGACACCGTACGCGGACCACCGGCAACATCGCTGTCTCACCGAGGATGAGCTACGGGAACTGGCTGAGGGCGAGTTGGTGGAGATCGGCGCGCACACCCTGACCCATCCTGTGCTTGCGGACCTAGCCCCGGATCAGCAACAGCACGAGATCGGCGGTAGCAAACGAAGGCTGGAAGCACTGACGGGCAGGAACATCAGCAGCTTCGCCTATCCCTATGGCAAGAAAAACCATTACACGCGGCAAACGGTCTCGACCGTACAAGCCAATGGATTTGCCTGTGCCTGCTCCAACTTCGGCGGGCTTGTGACGCGGTCTTCCAATCGCTTTACGCTGCCTCGCTTCCAGCCTATGGACTGGGATGGGGATCAATTCGCGGACGCGGTGGAGGGGTGGTACCGGGAATAGTTGGCAAAGAGGCGCGCTCCGGCGACAATGGAGCCCATGCTTAGGCAGTTTCGCAATTACGATGGCCTGATAAAGTTCGCGAGGTGTGGTTTTCCTTGGAAGAAAACCACGAAAAGGCCGGCCGCCTCGGTCTGCACCAATTGCGAGACTGCCGTCGCTCTCCGACTGCTCGAGGGCTTTGTTCACGCCAGCGACTCCCTCGCCGTCCGTTTAAGGAGAGGCTCGACGCGTCCGGCACACCTGGAGGTGGGACGGCGTGGCGAAGAAGCGGCCTTTTTCTACCTGCGCCGCCGGGGTTACGTCGTGGTAGCGCGCGGGTGGCGTAGCGCGAAGGTTCGGGGCGATCTTGACCTGGTGGCCTGGGAAGACACGACTCTCTGCTTTATCGAAGTGAAAACACGCACCAGCCGAAGCTTCGCTACTGCTGAGGCGGCGGTCGACGAGGATAAGGTCCGGATGCTCCGCCGGATGGCGCGGCAATATCTTCAGGCGATGCCCATGGTTCCGGATCAGGTTCGCTTCGACGTGTTGTCAATCTACTACGAAGCCCAGGAATCTTTTGAGCTGATCCGTGGCGCGTTCGATTGGCGTTGAGTTTACTCTTCTTCTGGTCACCCCCTGAAAGGAGCCACACTTGTTGAATCGCAGGCAATTCATCTCCGCAATGGCTGCGGCCACAGCGATGACGGCGGTTCCATCATCCCTCGCGAGCTCCGCTCGTCTCACGCATAAGGAACGAGTCGACCGCGCACTGCGGGGAGAGGAAGTGGATCGCCCTCCGTTCAGCATGTGGCACCATTACAAGCGCCCCACCGCGGAGCTCGAAGCACAGGACCACCTTGCCTTCCATCGCAGGTACGATACGGACTTTGTCAAAATCATGAATGACTTTGACTATCCCCGATCGACCACTGGTAAGTGGTACGAACTGAAACCGTTGCAGACGCCGTATCCGGAGCAGCTTCGTACCCTGGAGCTAGTACGGGACGGCTTGCATGGCGATGCGTATTTTATCGATACGCTCTATGGTCCTTATATGACGGCGATGCTGCTGCTGGCGGCCGAGCCGGAGTTCGCGGGCAAGAAAGACGCAGAGGATCGGAGTGACGTGATCAGCAGCATCCATACCTTCCAGAAGGAGAACACTGCAGCCTGGGAGGGAGCGATGGAAGCTATTACGCAATCGACCATCAACCATATTCGCCGCTCGCAGGAGATCGGGTGCTCGGGGACGCTGGTGAGCATTTTTAATGCGACCAGCAAGTTTGGATCGGTCGCAGACTATGAGCGCTACAGCAGGCCCTATGACAAGCGCGTGCTCGCGGCCCTGGCTGATACAAAACTAACGCTGCTTCACCTGCATACACTGGAGAGACCGTACCTCGAGCAGTTCAAGGACTTTTCGGCGCCGGTGATCAATTACTCGGTGAAGACGAGCGGTATTCCTGTTGCTGAGGTGCGCAAGGTTTATTCGCAGGCGATCGCCGGCGGTGTGGATGAGGTAGATTTCGATAAGCTCACGACGGAGGAGATCCGGAAGCAGTGGACACTGGCGCGGGAGCAGGCGGGTAGCAAATACATCATTACGCCGGGTTGCTCGGTTCCGGATGCCTCTACGGAAGCGGAGCTAGTACGGATGCCGGTGGCGGTTGGGGTGAAGGTTTAATACAGCTATGCGTGCGATTTGACCTCTGGTCGCACCTAGGACGCACCCAGGACTGGCGTCCTGGGACATTCTCAGCCGTCCCTTCGGGACTACGCAGGGTTTCCTGGAATCTTCCCAGGACTGGCGTCCTGGGCTACTCTCAGCCGTCCCTACGGGACTACATAAGGTTTCTGAAATCTTCCCAGGAGTGACGTCCCGGGCTACACTCAGGCGTCCCTGCGGGACTGTGTCGTTGCATTGCAGAACTAAGGTGGGATTGGTTGGGCCCAGCGGGCAGTGGCTGAGAATGATATGTTTGATTGTTTTTTGCTAGCTAGCCTGGATCTGCTGGTCAATATGGCAAAAGCTCTTGCGGGCTTCGCCATCGTTTTCGGCCCAGGTACGCTCCACGGCACGCCGGGACAGGTGAGGCGAACCTGGGGCACCCGTCCGGCTTCCACACCCGTCTAAAGCCATGGACGTGGTTAGCAGATCGAATCCGCAAAGTCCTTCTCCCTGAAGCACCGTGGACTATTGGGCGTCTTTGTATTCTTCGTGCCAGGCCATTTGAATGGCTTCGAGCTTGGGTTCGTTCGACTTTGCGGGGTCGTCCGTAAAGCCTTCAAGCTCGGTTACGTATTTGTGCAGATCGGTGAAGCGCACGGTGAAGGGATCCAGGTCGGGAAATTTTTCCTGCAATTGGATACCTATCTCTTCCGCGTCATTCCAGGTAATCTCTCGCGCCATCGTCAACCCCTCACTTGTCTTCCGCCAGACTCAGCGGCTTGCCCTCGGAGACATAGTTGCGATTCCACTTGGGGATCTCAACTACGTAGTTGCCCGGACCGGTGATCACGGCCTGACAGCCAAGACGGGAATTCAATTGCAGATCCGCCGCCATGTCCAGGCGGTCCAGCTCATCGTCATCGGCCGGTGAAAGGGCCTCACTGCCCTCTTTGGTCCAAAGGTGACAGGTGGTGCAGGCACAGGCTCCGCCGCAGGCGTGATCGAGAAAAATGTCGAAGTGCTCAGCCACGTCGAGGAAGGACATGGGCTTTCCATGATGCCCGTAAGGCAACGTGCCGTATTCGAATTCCACGGTACGGCCTTCGGGAAGAAATGTGACGTGGACCATATTGTCAGTCATTCGGTTTACTTTCTTTCCATGAACTCGGCCTGGGCGATGGGGTGCGGTGCTGTCGGTCCCTGGCCCAACTTGTCGTCCGCAGATTGCATCGTCTGGCCCTTGATTGCGCTCGATACCGCCGCGTCCATCATGAGCTCGGCAAAGCGGTGGGTGGCCTTGTCCAGCGCTTCGGTCCCGGCACGCAACGCCTGCAAATCATCGCCCTGCTTGAGCACGCTTAGCTCTGCACTGAGCGCACCAATCTCTGTCCGCTCGTCCGGCTCAAGCAACTGCCAGGCAGGATGGGAAGGAGCCTTTTCTACTGCGCTGAGGATAGTGTCCGCTTCGTTCCTGGCTTCGACTAGTTGACGGAGATGAATATCCTCTTCGGCGTGATCGAATGATTCCAGGATCATCGACTCGACCTGCTCGTCGGTCAGGCCATAGGCCGGCTTCACCGAGACCTCCGCCTGCTTGCCGCTGCGCTGCTCGAGCGCGGACACATGCAGAATGCCGTTGGCGTCGATGAGGAATTTGACTTCGATACGCGGCAGGCCCGCACTCATGGGCGGGATTCCCTTGAGATCGAAGCGCGCCAGCGACCGGCAATCCTTGGCCATCTCACGCTCGCCCTGCAGCACGTGGATGGCGACATTGGTCTGCCCATCGACCCCGGTGGTAAAGGATTCGGAGGCAGAGGCAGGGATGGTTGAGTTGCGCTGAATGATTTTGGCGACCACCCCACCCAAGGCCTCGATGCCGAGGGATAACGGGGTCACATCGAGCAGCAGCATATCCTCGGTGGCTTTCGATCCGCCGCCCAGGATATTGGCTTGCACGGCAGCGCCGAGGGCAACTACCTCATCCGGATTGAGCTCGGTGCGGGGCTGCTTGCCGCGGCGCGGGAGCTCAAAAACTTCGCTGACCAGGCGCTGCACCGCGGGTATGCGGGTAGAACCGCCGACCAGCACCACCTCGTCGATCTGATCGGGCCCCAGGTGCGCATCGCGCAGCGCGTCGCGGCAAGGGGTGATGGTCCGGGCGATGACGGGTTGAATGAGCTGTTCGAATTGCTCGCGGGTAATTTCACGCCGGTAGCGGCTGCCCTGCGGGAGCTTGATATCGATTTGCGCCACGGATTGCGACGACAGCGCGATCTTGGCTTCGATCACTGCCTTACGTATCGCCTGGATGGCCTCTGGCTCCCGGCGCAGATCGGTCCCTGTATCGCCGGCGATGTCGTCGAGCGCGATGGCAATCAAGAGGTTGTCGATGTCATCGCCACCCAGGTGGGTATCGCCATTGGTGGCGATCACCTCGAAGATGCCTTCATGCAGCTTGAGGATGGAGATGTCGAAGGTTCCGCCGCCGAGATCGTAGACCGCGATGATGCCTTCTTTTTGGCGGTCGAGGCCATAGGCCAAAGCAGCGGCGGTGGGTTCGTTGACCAGGCGCAGGACTTCGAGCCCGGCCATGCGTCCCGCATCCTTGGTCGCCTGCCGTTGGGCATCATTGAAATAGGCCGGCACGGTGATCACAGCCTGGGTCACCGGCGCGCCGAAGTATCGCTCCGCATTGCGCTTGAGCTGACGCAGGATGTGGGCGGAAATTTCCGGCGGAGTGAATTCCGATATCTCCCAAGCGAATGCGCAGCACCTCGCCGGGCTGAATTTCGTCGGCCAAGCGGAAGGGAAAGAATTTCAGTTCTTCGGTAACGTCCTCGACCCCGCGACCCATGAGCCGTTTGACGGAATAGATGGCTTGCTCCGGCGCATGCAGCAGCGTGTGGCGTGCTCCATTGCCGACCAGCATGGCCGGGCGGCCGCCATCGCGGGCAGGCGCCAGCGCCACCACGGAGGGCACCAGGTTCAGGCCATCTTCCCCCGGGATGACGACGGGCTTCTCGCCTTGCATGAAGGCGACCAACGAGTTGGTCGTGCCCAGGTCAATACCGACTACGCGCTCATCCGCCATAACTCTTAAGACTCTCCCAGAGTCTGTTCCACATCACGAACCAGGTTCTGCAGGTAACTGCGGCGTTGCAACAAGGAGGTCATCGCTTCTTTGGCCGCAGTTTTCTTGGCTTCGTCGTTGTGTTCCCACGCGGCATCCCAGGCTGACCAACGGGAACGCACTTGTTCGTCGAGGGCACTGAGCTGGCCGGCAAACTGGTTCTTTGCGGCCTCGAGATCGCGGCGCAATTGCGGGTCGTCCTCGCCCATCTTCTGGTTCTGGCGCAGCTCTTCGAGTTGCATGTTCAGCTCGAAGACTTCTTCCAGTAGATCAGCCGGCACCTTGGAGGGATTCAGATTGCCGGCTCCCGCGCTCCTCCTCGAACTGCACCCCTTCAAGCTTGAGGAGGTACCTGGTGCGCTCGAGCGGATTCTTCAAGGTGCGATAGGCGTCGTTCAGCAGCGAGGCCTGGGCGAGGCTCCAATCCTGTTCCTGCTGCGTGGCGCGTGCGTAGACGTCCGGGTGCAGTTTGCGGCTATAGCGGTAGAACTGCTTTTCCAGCGCCTGCACGTCTAAATCCAGCTTCGGCGGCAAGCCAAACATGTCAAAGTATCCGGCCTGCTGGGGCGGCTGGACTTTGCCGCAAGAGGCGCAGAAGGGCTGCCCGTCCGCGACCTCCTGGCCGCAGGACCAGCATTTTGCGGGCGCACTGACTCTGTCGATAGTTTGCATAAGGGCCGAACCGAATTTCCTGTACGCTGCAGCAGGATGCAACTGCGTGTGCGGCTTTCATTAAGGAAAGCCGCATGAACTTCGACAACGCCAACAAGCTCCACAGGAAATCCGGAGGAACAGACCGCGGCGCGTCTACGCCGAAAACGATGAACCGCAACCGCAAGACTTGGTCGAGTGGGGATTGATGAAGTTGAAGCCCTGCCGCATCAGCGTCTCTTCATAGTCGAGAATCATGCCGTGGAGGTAGATAAACGACTTGGGATCGACGAAGACGCGCACATCTTCAAAGTTGTACACGCGATCGCGTTCTCTGGGCTGCGAGTCGAAGCGAATGTTATAGGAAAGACCGGAGCAGCCCCCGCCCTGAATGCCCAAGCGGAGTCCCCCCTCGGTCGGGGAAACTCCTTCTTTGGCCATGGCTACGCGAATCCGCTTCAGGGCGCGCTCCGTTACCTGGATGCCCTTTTGATTCGGCGCTGCATTTTCCGCATTGAGGACAGCTAAATCCATCTTGCCTCTGAATTAATGAGCTACCGAAGCAGTGGCTTCCGCCGTTTCGGTTACGCCATTTTTCTTCTTCCAGTCGCCAATGGCCGCGCGGATCGCATCTTCCGCGAGCACCGAGCAGTGAATCTTAACGGGCGGTAAAGCCAGCTCTTTCACAATGTCGGTGTTCTTGATCTGCATCGCTTCCTCGACCGTCTTGCCCTTAACCCACTCAGTGGCGAGTGAGGAGGAGGCAATGGCCGACCCACAGCCGAAGGTCTTGAACTTTGCTTCTTCAATCACCTGGGTCTCAGGATTGACGCGGATTTGCAAGCGCATGACGTCGCCGCACTCCGGTGCGCCCACCAAACCCGTACCTACTTCGGATTGGCTCTTGTCCAGTTGGCCCACGTTCCGCGGATTGTTGTAGTGATCGATTACCTTGTCGCTATATGCCATTTCTATCTCCCCTAAATTCGTATCCAGCGTTTGCGTGTCCACACCAAAAAGCGAATGCTCTTAGTGCGCCTGCCACTCAATCTTCGAAATATCGATGCCTTCTTTCACCATTTCATACAGGGGCGAAAGCTCGCGCAGTTTCTGCACGACATCGATGACCTTGTCCGCAACGTAATCAACTTCGGCTTCGGTGTTGAAGCGGCCCAAACCAAAACGGATCGAACTGTGTGCCACGTCGTCGCCCAGCCCCAGAGCCTTCAATACATAAGATGGCTCAAGCGACGCCGAGGTGCAGGCTGAACCACTGGAAACTGCAACATCGTTAATGCCCATCAGCAGCGACTCCCCTTCGACGTAGACGAAGCTGACGTTCAGGTTGGCCGGCAGACGATGCTCCATGGAGCCGTTGACCTGGACGTAATCCAGTTTGGCCATCAGCTTGTCCTTCAGCTTGTCGCGGAGCTTGCCCAACCGCTCTGCCTCAGCCGCCATTTCCTCTCCGGCAATCTCGCAAGCCTTGCCCAGGCCAACGATGCCGGGAACATTGAGGGTTCCGGAGCGCATGCCGCGTTCGTGGCCGCCGCCGTCGATCTGTGCCGAAATCTGTACCCGGGGATTGCGGCGGCGAACGTACAACGCGCCACAGCCCTTGGGGCCGTAAATCTTGTGTCCGGTCAGGGAAAGGCAGTCGATGTTCATGGAGTTCACGTCGACCGGGATCTTGCCCACTGCCTGCACCGCATCGGTATGGAAGATGACGTTGTGCTGACGGCAGATTTTACCGATCTCGGCGACCGGCTGCACCACGCCTATCTCGTTGTTAGCAAACATGATGCTAACCAGGATGGTCTTGTCGTCGATGGCCCGCTTCAGGTCTTCCAGGTCGATCAGGCCATCTGCCTTAACAGGCAGGTAGGTGATGCGATAGCCGTGCTTTTCCAGGCGTTTACAGGTATCGAGCACCGCTTTGTGCTCAGTGACCTGGGTGATGATGTGATTGCCGCGCTCGCGATACATCTCGGCAATGCCCTTGATGGCGAGGTTGTTGCTCTCGGTCGCGCCCGAGGTAAAGATGATCTCTTTGGCGGTGGCGCCGATCAGCTTGGCTATCTGTTCCCGAGCATGATCGACCGCCTGCTCGGCTTCCCATCCGAAGGAGTGGTTGCGGCTGGCTGCATTGCCGAACTTGGCGGTGAAGAACGGAATCATCGCTTCAAGCACGCGGGGATCCATCGCCGTGGTGGCGTGGTCATCCATATAGATTGGCAGCTTTACGTTTGCGGGGGCCGTCACTGCAGTCTCAACGGTGCTCATTACGCTCTCTCCTGCTCTCAACATTCTCAGACTCGAATGCTAGGAACTTTATTGCTTACGATTACTGTTCAGCTGCCCAAACTCACCAGCATGGATTCCACCGGCTTGCCATGGTATTTCCGGCCGGGTTCATGGTCACACAGGTCGGATACGCGAATTGCTTTCAACACACTCGAGATACTCTCGTTTACCTTGCGCAACGGCTCCCGGACGGTGCAGCTATCCGTCAGGTCACATCCGTGCGGCCCGGTCTCGCAAGAGGTAATAAAAAGGGGCCCGTCGATAGCGCCGATCACCTCAAAAGCCGTAATGTCCTCGGGCGCCCGGGAAAGCGCATATCCACCGTTGGTGCCGGCATGGGATCGGAGCAGCCCCGCCTTGGTGAGCCGCTGCAGAATCTTGGCCAGCAATTGGGGCGGAATGCCGTACGCTTCCGCGATGTCCTTGGCACTCAGAGAAGGCATGTCAGGGCGTTCAGCGAGGAACTTCAGCGCCATCAACCCGTAATCGGCCTTCTTGGTGAGCCTAAGCATTCTTGCTATACCTAGAGATGCAATTCCGACCTCAGCGGTCGCATATTCAGTATACGACCTATCTCCTAACAACAACAACCTGGAGTCCGCCCGAGCGGGGTGGGGCGGGGGTGACGTTCCGCTATCAGGTATTACGCAACTCTTACACCGCTTTGGGCTTGCGACCCACTAGCCTACTGAAGAGGATATGGAGCAGTAATGATGGCAACAGCCGCAGCAAGCACAGCCACGGAAGCAGCCGAGCTACAGAGGGCCCTGGAGCCGAATCGGGGCAAATTCCATTGGAAATTCGCCTTGGTCATCGGCATCTTCCACCTGGGAGCGGTAGCGGCGCTGTTCGAGTTTCGGTGGTCCGCCCTGGCGGTTTTTGCCGTGACCTGGGTACTTACCCAGAATGTGGGTATCGGCCTCTCCTATCATCGCCTGCTGACGCATCGCGGCTACGTCGTTCCCAGATGGCTGGAATACACAATGGCGATCCTGGGCACCATGGCCCTGCAGGGAAGCCCGGTTTACTGGGTCGCCGTGCACCGCCTGCATCACCAATTTACCGACAAGCCGGGCGACCCTCATTCGCCGCGAGACGGCAAATGGTGGTCGCACATGGGCTGGATCCTGAACGGCTCGCTGCACAACGACAGCGGAGTTCTGAAGCGGTACGCCCCCGACCTGATGAAACAGGGCTTTTACCGCTGGCTGAATCGATTCCACTGGTTGCCGGTTACAGTGCTGGGTTTTGCCCTGCTGGCAGTAGGTGGCTGGCCGTGGGCGCTATGGGGCATCTTCTTTCGGGTCACGCTTGGCCTACACGTCACCTGGCTGGTGAACTCCGCAACCCACATCTGGGGTTCGCGGCGGTTCGAAACCCGGGATGACTCCCGCAACAACTGGTGGGTCGCCCTGCTGACCGGGGGCGAGGGTTGGCACAACAACCATCATGCCCACCCGGTTTCGGCTCGCCATGGGATGGCCTGGTACGAACTCGATGTCAACTACATAGGAATATGGATGCTGGAAAAAGTGGGCCTGGCCACGAAAGTCAACGCTAAGCGCGTTTGACGCGTACTACTTGCTGCCCGGTTCCGCAGTGTTGATCAGCCAGACCTCTGAAACCTGACAACCTCGTCCGGAACCCCCAAGACCCTGCTCGCGCGTCCAGGAGAGAGTGAGTTCGCCCGCGGAAGTTGCGGCGCCGGGGATCTCGAACTCCTGTGGAACGGGCGGCCACGGGCGCAACGCATAGGGGTGAATCTCAAACTGCTCATTGGCAACCAGCCGCATTTTATTCGTGGGTTGATCGCCGCTGTAGACCACGCGCAAACGGTAATGCGCCGCTGCGTCTAATCCGGTGTAGCGCATCTTTAGCGGCGCATCGAAGAGCGACTCGGCCCATCGCTTCCAGGCAATGGGCGCATGACTGCCAAGCACATCAGGATAGAGAAAGCCCGTGAGTGGGGTCGCCCGGAACTCAGGGTCTTGCTCTGCTCCTTCACCCAGGAGCAGGTGGGGGCGGTTGGCAACGTTTCCCAGATCGTCATAGAAGCCGCCCGGACCAGGATCGGTGCGGCGCAACAAGGCCCGGATTCCGGCCAGTTGTTTCGCCGTATCCGTCTCTCGAGAGATCTCGGAAATTTTGTTGAGCATCCAGGGAGCATCACTCACCGGATAGTCAAGCGTTTCCAGATTGGTTCCGCGCTCCACCGCCTCTCCGCGATAACGCTCCAGGGCTAATTGCATCCGAATGCTCTGGAACAGAGCTTCTCCCAACTCCAGAACCCTTGCCCGTAGGCTGCCGCCCGCGGACTGGATCAGTGTTTGTTGCAAAATATTGCGCGCTTCGCCGAGCAGCAGCATCGGGTCTTTGCCGTTGGGTGATGTGGCGCCCGGCTCTGCGCCGATCTCGAGCGGCTCGGGTGTCCAGCCAATTTCTTCTACACGGCGGAGCACAGCTATGGCGCGCTCTACCTGCGCGGTTTCTTCCGCCAGACGGCTTTGGACATAAGCATCGTAATAGGCACGATAAAGCGCTTGCTGGAATCGCCAATTGGCGAGCGTCGCTGGCGCGGCATTGCGCTCCATGTCCTGGAATTGGGAAAGAGTCACGGCAACGGAGGCGTTCGCCGCCAACGGCGCTTGCCAATTCTTTTCCAGACTCATCAGGCCGTGGGCCAGCCCCTCGGCTTGTTCCTTGCCGGCAAAATAGTGGGAATAGTCGCGGAGGACGTCGATCACACTTCTCTGCGGGTCCCACCCCAGGGCGCTCCAGATGAATTTGTTCACGTCATCGTTGCAGCCCTCAGAGTAGGTAATAAAGCCAATCGTCTCCGGGAGGAACTTCTTGACGATGTTGGCTTCACCCAATGGGCGCGGGTTAATCGTCTCCCGCCCCTCGGTGAGCGCATAAGCAACGTCCCAGTCTGGAACCGGAAATTGGCATGCCAGACTGTGGGTGATGTCAGGGTAAAAGCGGATGGGGTACTGTGCGGGCAGGCGCCTCCGAATCTCCGCCATCGTTAACCTCGATTGCGGACCGACCACCACACCATCGAGCCAGCTTTTCGTCTCTGTCGTAGATACAATAGAAAAGAACTCTTCCATCCATTCCCGCGTGAAGGATTGTGGAGAAACCCACATCTGGGCCTTGGGGTGGTATTTTCGCAAGCCGACCTTTTGCTTTTGCAGCAGGCTCAGAAGATACTTGGGCTCAGTCTCGCCCGGGTCGCCCCCGGGCACAAACACAGCGTCTACGCGCGGAAGCATTTTAAAAACGGCTCCCCATTCGCTCAGAGCGCTGGTTACTGTTTGCGGATCGCTGTAGTCCTTATCCATCGCCGGGTACCAGATCGAGACATCCAATCCGTAGCTATCCGCGATGCGCGACATTTCTACCATCATCTGCGCCGGAGGGAGGGGAAAGAGAGGACTGTCTGGCTCATCGTCGGATCGGGGTGGGACGATCTCGATGGCGTTGGTCCCGAAGACGGCCAGATCGCGTATATATTGCTCCCACATCTCGACTGTCCATGCATCGTAGGAATTGGTCTTCGGGCGATAGCCTAGCTGTTGGCCGCGCACGGGATATTTGGGGCTACTGTGTATAGGCAAACGACCGCGCTCAACGGTTGCCGTTTGCCGGCCAAAGTCGATCAGGCGGAGCAGTTGACCCACACCAAAGAGCACTCCGCGTTCGTCGGTGCCGGCAACGGTTATCCAACGCTCGCTGCCATCGCCCCCGGCATGGATCGCGTACATCTCCGGGACGTTTCCATTGAGAGCAGACGTTGCTGCTTGCGTCCGCGGACCCAGCTTACCCAGGGAGGGAGCAAGCCCGGCATATATCGTAACTGGTGCGGTGGCTCTATCGGAGGACTGCTGTTTCCAGCTAAGCCCGCTGCGTTTGTACGACTCTTCTCTCAGGACAGCAAGCGCTTTGACCTCACGGGGAGTAGGGTTTTGAGAGGTGACGAGGGTGCATTCCTTGAGATCGATATGCCCCGCCGACGCTGCCTCTTGAAACCAAGGCGCTCGGTGTCCGGCGAGGGCGATAGAGGCGTTTTTAACGAAATCTCTGCGTGAGTACCAATGCATTCTTCATTACTCCGGCAGATAGCAGTAAATGTCACGGTTGAAGTGGAGGACGTCCTTGACTGCAACTTTTCAATCGTCCCTGCAGAGTCTGCGCCATAGGAGGACTCAATACAGCTACGGTCCGGCGGTGGCCCCGGGATCATCGTGTCCAGCGCTCACTGAGGGGCGGAAGCTTGGGAAATGCAGCGTGAGGTTCCATCTGATACCAGTAGGCCGTCGAGGCGAAGTCGTCATCCAGAGGCTGATACTTCCCGTTGGGCCACCAGCCCAAATCCTGGATAGTCACTTTTAGATCCTTATGGAAATTGATGGGATCCGGCACATGCCACCGGTACAGGCTCCACGCCATCCCCGGCTCATAGTCCTTGCTTTTATGGTCGAGCACATTGCCGACATACGGCGTGGAGAAGGTGGCGGGAAATCCATAATCCGCGCCGAAATAATCCTCGGTTCCGGTACCAGCAATCGTGGGAAATTCGACATCGCCATCAATGTAGAACTTGACCTCGCCCTCGCCCGCCCATCCGCTCGCCAACTGCGTCCACGACAGGAAAGTTCCAACGTACCGCCCCTCGCCTTTTACGCCGTCAAGAATGGTGTAAGAGGGATTGCTGCGTTCCACCCTGGCCCGCCTCCATTGGGCATGGAAGTAGCCCGCTTCCCGCGGAACGGCGCCGGCTTCATAGTCGATTTGAAAGGTCAGCAGCGGTAGATCCTTATCGCTGTCATTGGTGAACGTGATGCGGGCGTGCTTGTGAAAGGGCATGGGCCAATAGCAGTTCATCGAGGAGGTCGGGTTATCGACCACCATGGCCGAGTTGACGGGCGCGAAGGTCTCATGTCCGATAGCAAAAAAGTCGGACATCGGCACCTCCACGGATGGAGTGGTTTCGTCATCCCAATAGAAGCGCAGAATGCTTGCCCGGCCGACCCCGTGCAAATCTTCCGACGCGGCCATCCAAATGTGCTTGATGGTTCCCGGCCCAGAGACATCCATGATGGTGGCCGTGGTGTGGGCCGGCACTTTGATAAATGGGCGAACCTTCCATCCTCGGCCGAGATCGGAGGCTGCGCGGGAAAACGCCAGGTCTGGATTCGCTGGGTCCGGCGTTCGCATGGCTCCCTTGCCTTTTTCTCCCGTAGGATTCTCGGGCGACACCATGCGTGAATCGACATCGGGCGTAAGGATCGCGAGCGATGCAGCACCGCTCGCGATGGAGTTGGCCGTTTGGGCGTTGCCTGTGTAGCTGGCGCAATGCAGACAGACGGTCAGGACAATGATTGGCAATAGAAAAGGTAGACGACGCACAGTTTGGCTCCCCGCTCCGGCAAGTGCACTAGTGATCATAAAGGCGAACAATCGTGAGGCGTGAGGTGGTTCAATCAAACTACGCTATGAGTAGGCACCCACACCATCCAGAGGACCTGAAGATTCATTATGGGGAATGACTATAAAGTCGACCGACGCGGCTTCATGAAGCAGGCTGCGAGCGCGCTTGGCGCGAGTACGCAAGCCGGTGTTTGGCCGGATCTGACCGGATTTGCAGAAGGGGCGACGAGAGGGACTGCAGATGTCTCCTATCCTCGTCGTTTTACTGGACAGCAACTCAAGATGATTGCGTTTCCCCTGGGCGGGGTGGCTGCGGGCAGTCTGAGCCTGGGCGGCCGAGGACAACTGCGCGATTGGGAGATATTCAACCGCCCGAATAAGGGGTTCTCGCCCGCTTATGCCCTGCCGTCAATTTGGGTGCAAGCTGGTAATTCCCAGCCCATTGCGCGTGTACTTGAAGCACGCATTTTGCCCCCGTATGAGGGTCAGGACGGGCTCGGCTCGAATAATTCGCCGGGCCTGAGCCGTATTCAAGGGGCGACTTTTACGGGTGAGTATCCGCTCGCCCACATTCAATTTGAAGATCGGAATTTGCCCGTTCAGGTGGAACTGGATGCATTCTCTCCATTCATTCCTCATGACGCGGACGATTCGGGGCTGCCGGTTGCGATCCTGCGCTACCGCGTGCACAACCCTGGTCACTCAACGGCCAAAGTGGGGGTTGCCTTTTCTATCGATAACCCGGTTAAGCCGGAACCAAGAGTGGGCGGAGCGGCCAGATCCGCACAGGATTCACGGCTGAACGAATACAGACAGTCCAGCGAATTGCAAGGCCTGCTCATGAGCAATCCGAGTGTGCCGGCAGGCGATCCACTGCAGGGTAGTTTCGCACTGACAGCGCTCACGAGAGATCACGCGGCCGTTAGCTACTGGCGCGGTTGGCCCCAGGGACGCTGGTGGAATTCACCCATGCTGTTCTGGGATGTGTTCTCGCGCGAAGGCCAGCTGCAGAACGAACCGGAGCTCCGCAATGCGGTGGGAGTGGTTTGCCAGCAAAGCTCGATACCGGCCGGAGGATCAGCAAACTTCACTTTTCTGCTGGCGTGGAACTTTCCTAACCGCACCCCCGACTGGTGTGGTTGGACCGCTCCTCCGGGAGAAGGCAACACCATCATTGGCAACTTCTACGCCACCCGCTTCAAGGATGCCTGGGAAGTGGCTCAATACACTGCAATCAATCTAGAGAAACTCGAATCACGCACGCGGGCATTTTCGAAGGCTTTTGGCGCGAGCACGCTGCCTTCGGTAGTGAAGGAGGCCGCCAGCGCAAATCTCTCGACGCTCGCGTCGACAACCTGCTTCCGGACTGAGGATGGCGAATTCCACGCATTTGAAGGAGTCGACGATCACATTGGCTGCTGCTTCGGCAACTGTACCCATGTGTGGAACTATGAGACAGCTACCGCCTATCTCTTTCCCTCCCTGGCACGATCTCTGCGCAAAGCCGCTTTTGGCTACTCGATGGACGAGGCGGGAGCAATGCACTTTCGCCAACTTCTTCCCGACGGCAAGGCGAGGTCAGGATTTGCCGCCGCAGACGGGCAGATGGGACAGATCATCCATGCCTATATGGACTGGAAGCTCTCGGGTGATAACGAATGGCTGGCGACGATGTGGCCGCGCATTAAAAAAGGTTTGGAGTTTGCCTGGGTGCCTGGCGGCTGGGATGCCAACCGCGACGGCGTTCTTGAAGGCGTGCAGCACAACACCTATGACGTGGAATTCTATGGGCCAAACCCGATGTGCGGAATCTACTATCTGGGTGCGCTTCGCGCCGGAGAGGAGATGGCCCGCGCGATGGGCGACACTGCATCGGCCGACGAGTATCGCAGGCTTTTCAGACAGGGAAGCAGTTGGATCGATAGCAATCTCTTCAACGGAAGCTTCTATATTCAAAAAGTTCGCGGTTTTCGCTCGGACGAGATTGCTCCTAATCTGCGCAGCGACATGGGGTCAGGAAATACGGAGAGCCCCGAATACCAGGTGGGCGGCGGGTGCCTGATCGATCAGTTGATTGGACAGTACCTCGCCCAGGTCGCCGGATTGGGTTCGCTGGTGGCGCAAGAACACGTACAGTCAACGTTGCAGTCCATTTACAAATACAACTACAAGCGCAGCCTTGAGGAGCATGACAATGTGGAGCGGGCCTTTGCCCTCAACGACGAAGCGGCCATGGTCATTTGCGACTATGCCACCGCGCCTCGGCCGCGCATACCATTTCCCTATTTTGCGGAAGTGATGACGGGTTTTGAGCATTCGACCGCGGCGTTGATGCTCTACTCCGGAATGGTCGAGCAAGGCCTCGAATCCATACGAAACATTCGCTCCCGGTACGATGGCGAAAAGCGCAATCCGTGGGATGAGGCGGAGTGCGGTCATCATTATGCGCGGGCCATGGCCTCCTGGACGAGCGTGGTTGCTTTGAGCGGATTTCACTACGATGGCCCGAGGGCTTCAGTGGTCGCAGTGCCGCGAGTCCCGCATAACGTATTCGAGTGTTTCTGGTCTACCGGAACCGGCTGGGGAACCTTCTCCTATCGTCCTGTGGGCACTCGGGGGACACAGGTGACGCTTCGGGTGCTGGCCGGCAAACTTCCTTGCCGCTGGTGCGAAATTACCGGGACAGGAGCTACCACTTCAGTACGAGGCAACGGGCGCACATACTCACACACGGTGAAGCAGAGCAACGGACGAACCACCTTTCAGATAGAGCAAGCTTTGGTGCTCGACGAGGGCGGCGACCTCACTTTAGAAGTTCACCCATGAGCCTTGCGGCGGTCATCAGCCTGCTTTGGGGATCCGACGTTCGGGCACGGGGGCTGCGGGACTAAAGCAGTCGACGGCAGACTGGGTGAGGCCGGCGTCCAACTTACGAATCTCACCTTCCACGATTTCACGCACGTGAGCCGGCTCACCTACTACCCGTAGATTCAGCAATAGCTCGAGCTTGGCGGCAGGGGAAGCATCAAGGTCCCCTTCCACGATCGGTTCCTGCCCATTGCCGCAGATCGCTGCCTTGAGGAAGCCCGTCGGCGAGGTGACGATCGCTTTGACGTGAGCGATGGAGATTTTCTCCGAACTGAGGGCGGCATCGAGATGGTCGAGCAAAGGCCCCAGCAGCATCGCTGGGGAAAGCAAGCCTTTTGGTTCGAAGACCGCGCGCAGGTTCAACCAGGCGAGGGCTGCTTCTGCCCGCGCATATTCCGAATAGTCGATCTGCAGTGTTTGCTCGCCTCTGGCAAGGGAGCCGGAGAGGACCTCGTTCAACCATGCAGCTACGCCCTGTCCGGACTTGGCGCTCAGCTGTCGCGCGTGAGAGATACCTATCTCGGGATAGTCGGGGTAGAGGTCCGACTTGGTAAAACAGGCTAGATCGGCCTCCTGCAATTGCTTGTCGAAAAGGAAGCGCATATCGGGATCGGCATCCTCGGCAAGCATGGAGCGGGCACGGAGGGGATCCACCAGGACCGTTAGCGGCGAAAGCTGATAGGTCTCGCTGTACTCGAGCAGAGGACGGAGGACAGTGGCCGAGAGATCGGTACAGCTGCCCACGGGCTCGGCGAAGATTACGTCCGGTGCATATGAGCGCAGATCGCCGATGGCATCGATCAGCTGGGAAAGGCGGCAGCAAAAGCATCCTCCGGTAACCTCTCCCGAGCGCATGCCCGACAAAGCCGCGTAGCGGCTGTCGACCAGGTCCACCCCCTGATCGTTCCATACCATGGCGCTGCGCAGACCACGCCGCTGCAACTCGCGGGCCGCAGCCAGAATTAAGGTGGTTTTACCGGATCCTAGAAAGCCTCCTACCAACACCACCCATGGCTTGGCGGAATGGCCACTCATACGCCCAGCCTCGTCGGCCGCCAGCCCTGCCGGAGAAGCAACCATCCGATAATTGCGTCTATTTTCATGTGCTTATGCCATTGCTCCGCAAACAAGACCACCATTTTGCCACAAGCCAGGTGCAACTGTTATCGTTAGCGGTTGCTTCCAAATCCCATGCAGATTCCCGACCCGGTTCTTGTTTCCGCCATCGTCCGCCGTGCGGTTTCTGAGTGCATCGGCAGTTTCCAATCTCCCGGTTCCGCTTCGACCAGCCGCGAGGCCGAGGAGCTTTTTCACTCGCCCGAGGCCCACGCTATCAAAGAGGAGATCATTCTCACAGGAAAGAAGCTGTGGGACCGGCAATATGTCGATGGCAACGGCGGCAACATGTCGGTTCGGATCGCAGACGAATATGTGATCTGCACCCCGACTTTATGCAGCAAGCGTGACATGCGGGTGGAAGATCTTTCGTTGGTCGATCTGGAGAATCGCAAGATTTGCGGCGGCTCCCGCCCGACCAGCGAGATCTTGCTGCACCTGGAGATTTATAAGGCAGTGCCCGCAGCCAAGGCAGTGGTCCACTGCCATCCCCCCTACGCCACGGCGTATGCCATCGCCGGCACCGTGCCGCCGGGCAATTTGATCCCCGAGCAGGAGGTTTTCGTCGGTCCGGTCGCGTTGGCCCCCTACGAAACACCAGGCACCATGGCCTTTGCCAGGACTGTTCTGCCGTTTGTGCAGGATCACAATACGATCCTGCTGGCCAACCACGGAATTGTCTGCTGGGGAGACACCATCACCCACGCGGAGTGGTATGTGGAAGTGGTGGACACCTATTGCAAGACGGTGATGATCGCGCGCCAGTTGGGAACTCCGATTAACGAGATTCCTGCCGATAAAGTTGCCGACCTGCTGGCAATCAAGAAAAGACTGGGCTTGCCCGATCCACGGCTTGCGGTCGGTGGGACAGTAAAGAGCAACTCCACGAGACCGGTTCCGGCGCGGGATGAGGAGATCGAAGAGCTTGTTCGTGACCTGACCTCTCAGGTAATGACTTTTCTTCAGAACAAAGGATGAGCCATACTGCCAACTTCGTAGCCGCCGACCTCGGCGCCTCGAGCGGCCGGCTGATGGTGGGCCGATGGGACGGCCGTTCCTTCCTGCTGGACGAATTACACCGGTTCTCGAATGCCGGCGTTGGCCTCGCAGGTGGCATCTATTGGGATGCGCTGGGGATCTGGTCTCAGCTCGAAGCCGGACTGCACCGATACAGGTCGCGTTTTGACGACCCTCCGCTGGGGATTGGGGTGGACGCATGGGGAGTGGATTACGCCTTGCTGGACCGTTGTGGACGGTTGATCGGCAACCCTCACCACTATCGCGACCCACGCACCGATGGGACACCAGCTTTCGTCTTCGAGCGATTCGCAGAGCGCGACATCTTCGCCGAGACGGGGGTGCAGACCATGCAGATCAACACCCTCTTTCAGCTTTTCTGCATGCTGCAAACCGGCGACCCTCAATTGGAGTTCGCCGAGAAGCTTCTCATGATCCCCGATCTTTATCTGTACTTTCTGTGCGGGGAGAAACAAAACGAATATACCGAAGCGACCACGACCCAGATGTTTTCGCCTGCTCGCGGCGACTGGGCTCGGGAGATGCTTGGTTCCCTCGGTATTCCGCTTCCAATCCTCAGCCCCGTAGTAAAACCAGGGACGATCCTGGGGCCGGTTCACCCGGAAATCTTGCGCAACGCCAACTTAAGCGCAGTCTTGCCTGCGATCGCCGTGGCCTCTCACGATACGGCCAGCGCGGTGGCGGCAATTCCTGAGCTGGACGACCACACAGCGTTTATCAGCAGCGGCACCTGGAGCCTGATGGGTGTGCAGGTAGGGGAACCGAATACCTCGGAGGAGGCCTTCCGGTTACACTTCACCAACGAAGGCAGCGCGGATGGAGCGATTCTGTTGCTGAGAAACCTTACCGGCCTTTGGATTATCCAGGAGTGCCTTCGCTGCTGGGAGAGGGAAGGCCGCCATTACAGCTGGAACGACATCACGTTTGCCGCAGCCGAAGCCAAGCCATTGCAGCGCTTCTTCGACCCTAATGCAAAAGAGTTCCAGGTGCCGCCCGACATGCCGGGGGCGATACGCTCGTATTGCAAGGGCACACAGCAATCCATTCCGGAGACGGTGGGAGAAATCGCACGTTGCGCGTTCGAGAGCCTGAGTTTAAAGTACCGCTCGGTGCTTCAATCCCTGGAAAAGCTTACCGGACGGTATCTCGACTCCATTCGCGTAGTCGGGGGTGGGTCGCTCAATCACTTTCTGTGCCAGATGATTGCCGATGCCTGCGACCGGAGAGTGATATGCGGCCCAGTCGAGGCTTCGGCGTTAGGCAATGTGATGCTGCAGGCAGTGGCCACCGGGCATCTGCAGGATATAAGGGCCGGAAGAACGGCAATTGCCGGCTCAATCGAATGTGTTTCCCTGGTTCCGCGGCCTAGCGACGCCTGGGATGAGGCGTATGCACGTTTTAAGACAATCGAACTATAGCCGCGCGGCCAGCGTCTTCACTAACGTCTACGCAGGAGCTCGGGAGAATTTGAGGAGAGTTGCAGATGTCATCGTACGCAGTCCCTGTCCTGGAATCGCCCACTCCTGTTGTCCCCGGTGAAGTTCTGCTCATCGCCAGCGGCGACCTGCGCCAATCTGCAAATAAGGTCTGCTGGGCGGCTCAGTCGGAAATGGAGAAACAGCTGACGGAAGCCCTTCGTGCCGAGGGCTTCACCCTACGCCGCGCGCACCCCTACCGCGACGATCTGGAACACGGCTTCATCTATAACCAGCGCATGGGCATGGATGTTTTTATGAAAATCCATCCCGACGCGCCGGTGATTGTTGCCGAGGCGGTATGGCAGTACAGCCATAACGTTTTCTCTGGTCTGGAGCATCATCGGGGCCCGATTCTCACGGTGGCCAACTGGTCAGGCCAGTGGCCGGGCCTGGTGGGCATGCTGAATCTGAATGGCTGCCTGCACAAGGGTGGAGTGACGTTCAGCACTCTTTGGAGCAAGGACTTTACGGATGAGTTCTTCCGCCGTGGTTTGCAGCAATGGCTTAAGGAGCATGTGATCCAACATGATTTGAGCCATGTGCACGATCTGGACTTATCAGCTTTGCCGGCAACGGAGAGGGCGTTGGGCGCGTCACTGGCCAACAATTTGAAGACGCGCAAGGCCATTCTCGGGGTCTTCGATGAGGGCTGCATGGGCATGTACAACGCCATCATCGAGGACTACCTTCTCAACCCCACGGGGGTTTACAAGGAACGGCTCAGCCAGTCGGCCCTGGTAGCCGCCATGGCGGCGGTTACCGATAGCGAAGCGCAGGGGGTTCGCAGCTGGCTGGATGGCCGTGGCCTCACCTTCGTCACCGGAACCAAGGAAGAGACCGATCTGACCGACCGCCAGATATTGGGACAGTGCAAGATGTATATCGCGGCGATGCGAATTGCTGACGAGTTCGGTTGCGATGCTATTGGGATCCAATACCAGCAGGGATTGAAGGACCTGGCACCGGCTTCCGACCTGGTGGAGGGTCTGCTCAATAACGTGGACCGGCCGCCCGTCTTCGATGCCAAGGGCCGGGAGTTGTATGCCGGGAAGCCCTTGCCGCACTTCAACGAGGTGGACGAATGTGCAGGGTTGGACGCGCTGGTCACGAACAAGGTCTGGAATGCGATGCAACTGGACCCAGCCACGACGCTGCATGACGTTCGCTGGGGCGAGCACTACAGCGGGGGGGATATCGACGAGTTCGTCTGGGTCTTTCAGATTTCCGGCGCAGTGCCCGCCTCGCATATCGCGGGCGGCTATGCCAAGGCGCGCAGCGAACGGCAGCCACCGATGTACTTTCGGCTGGGCGGGGGAACGCTTAACGGGGTCTGCAAGCCCGGGCACGTCGTTTGGAGTCGCGTTTTTGTGGAAGGTGGCGCACTGCATGTTGACCTGGGCCGGGCAACCGCGATTGAACTACCCGCCGAAGAGACGGCGCGGCGCTTGAAGTCGGTTACCCCGCAGTGGCCTATTATGCATACACTGCTGCACGGCATTACGCGCGACCAGTTCATGGCAAGGCATCGCGCGAACCACCTCAACGTGGCCTACGCTCCGACCAGCCAGGTGGCCGACCAGGCGCTGGCAGCCAAGGCGGCTATGATGGCGGAGCTGGGCATCCACGTGCACCTTTGTGGAGATTGAGTTGTTTAACCAGGAAAGGACACACGCGTAGATGCTCGGGCCTTTGCCTACAGACTCAACGGAAACCAGAGATACGAAACAACCACTGATCCCGACGGGCGCGGCTGTACCCTTTTTCCTGGTGACCGCGCTGTTTTTCCTTTGGGGAGTTCCAAGCAACCTCAACGACGTTCTTATCCGCCAGTTCATGAAGTCGTTCGCCATTTCCCGTTTCGAGGCGGGGCTGGTGCAGTCGGCTTTCTATTTGGGTTATTTTCTGCTGGCCATTCCCGCGGCGCTGTTAATGCGCAAAATGGGGTACAAATTCGGCATCGTGGTGGGGTTGCTGCTGTTTGCTACCGGAAGCTTCCTCTTCTGGCCCGCCGCGGTTATCGGACGCTACGGTTTTTTTCTGCTGGCGTTGTTCGTCATCGCCAGTGGGCTTTCTTTTTTAGAGACGGCCTCCAATCCTTTTGTCGCCCAGTTGGGGTCGCCTGAGAGCGCTGCCCGCCGGCTGAATTTTTCCCAGGCCTTCAACCCTTTGGGCGCTATCACCGGCGTGCTGGGGGGGACCGTTTTCATCTTTTCCGGGATCGAATTGACACCGGCTCAGGTCTCCGCCATGCAAGCGGCCAATACGTACGATGCTTACTTGCAGCATGAGACGATGCGCGTGGTGGTTCCCTACCTGGTGCTTGGGGTGATTACGCTGATTTGGGCGTTCCTGATCGCCCGAACCAAGTTCCCCACCATCGCTCGAGAACACGAGGATAGCCAGGATCATGGCAGCTTCAAGGAACTGCTGCGGTATCCTAATTTTCTCTTTGCGATCGTTGCCCAGTTCCTGTATGTCGGCGCACAGGTCGGCACCTGGAGCTACTTTATCCAGTATGTGCAGGATGGGACCCATGAGCCGGAAAAGATCGCCGGCTATTTCCTTACCGGCACGCTGGTTGCCTTCGGTGTGGGCAGGTTTAGCTCCGCGGCGCTGATGCGGTACGTCAAACCTGCTCACCTGATGGGCGTTTACAGCCTGGTGAACATTGTTCTGGTTGCGGTTGGCGTTGCTTTTCCCGGTTGGGTTGGCTTGTGGGCTATCTTCGTGACCAGCTTCTTCATGTCAGTCATGTTCCCTACGATCTTTGCGCTGGGCATCGATGGGCTGGACCAGAATACGAAGATTGGCGGATCGCTGATCGTGATGGCGATCGTGGGGGGCGCGGTGCTGACACCGCTTATGGGCTGGATTTCACAGACGCAGCACAGTATTGCGACAGCCTACATGGTCCCGCTCTTCTGCTACTGCGGAATCGCGCTTTACTCCTTCGTAGGGGCGCGCATGAAACGTAGAGAAGCTTTGTAGGAGGGATCTTTTGATGCGCACAGTTACGGCAATCTTCTCTTTGTTCACGTCGCTATCGATGATGAGCGGCCTTGTAGCCGGCGCGCAGCAGACTCCGCCGGAGTGGCAAGCGCGGCTGGGACAGATATTGCCGCTGATGGGACATCGAAATTGGATCATGATCGTAGATTCGGCGTATCCGCTGCAAAGCTCTGCTGGTGTGGAAACGCTGGAGACGAACACAGACCAGTTGGAAGTGATTCGCACGGTGCTGGGCACGATTGACAGCTCGATCCATGTGCGCCCGATTGTTTACATGGATGCGGAGCTTCCGTTTGTGACGGAGAAAGATGCTCCCGGAGTGACGGCGTACCGTGACGCGGTGAAGACTGCTCTCAAGGGGCATGCGATCACATCACTGCCACACGAGCAGATTATCGCTAAAGTGGACGAGGTGGGAAAGACCTTCCATATCGTTGTTCTTAAGACCACCATGACGGTTCCGTATACGTCTGTCTTTCTCCAGCTCAATTGCAAATACTGGAGTGACGATGCGGAAGCCCAGATGCGCAAGGCGATGAGCGCAGGTGGCGTGAAGTAGCTGAAGCCATCCGGCCTTTTCGTTTGAAGCAAGAACGTCATCCTGAGAGCCTGTGACTTTTTTGATTGCTTCGCGTGAAGTCCCTGACTTTAAACAAAAATCGTCATCCTGAGAGCCTGTGACTTTATAGGTATTTCGTGTGAAACCCTCGACCTTAAACAAAATCGTCATCCTGAGAGCTTGTTACTTTATCGATCTTTCATGTGAAACCCTCGACCTTAAACAAAATCGTCATCCTGAGAGCCTGTGACTTTATAGATCTTTCGTGTGAAACCCTCGACCTCAAACAAAATCGTCATCCTGAGCGCAGCGCCTCACAAATTTAGCGCGTAACACAGCGCTTGTAGCGCGGAGTCGAAGGACCTCGGCGGTGCGCATCTTACGTATGCTGCTCAGCGCTTTTCAATCACCGAAGCCAGCACCGGGTGGCCCCGCGGCGGAGAGGGAAGATGAGTACAGTGGATGATGAGAAGATGCACCCGTGACCATCACGTTCGTGCTGCGTCATCGTATTCTGAGGCGTCGGTGGTTGAAAAGCTCCGAGCAGCATGGGCAAGATAAGCACCGCCGAGGTCCTTCGACTCCGCGCCACCAAGCACTGTGTCGCGCGCTAAACCTGTGAGGCGCTCCGCTCAGGATGACGTTTTTGTTTGAGGTCGAGGGTTCCACACGAAAGATCTATAAAGTCACAGGCTCTCAGGATGACGATTTTGTTTAAGGTCGAGGGTTCCACACGAAAGATCTATAAAGTCACTGGCTCTCAGGATGACGATTTTGTGTGAGGTCGAGGGTTCCACACGAAAGATCTATAAAGTCACTGGCTCTCAGGATGACGTTTTTGTTTGAGGTCGAGGGTTCCACACGAAAGGTCGATAAAGTCACAGGCTCTCAGGATGACGTTTTTGTTTGAGGTCGAGGGTTCCACACGAAAGATCTATAAAGTCACTGGCTCTCAGGATGACGGTTTCGCGGCGCGTTGGACATCCAAAAACCAGCGTCTTCTCGAAGTTTCTAGTGTCTGCCAAATTAGTTAGCGCTTTGCCCCATCGTTTTCGGGCCACGTTATCCGGGTTTTCCTGCACGGGGCTCGACTAACGTGAGCATGTGCGGCTTTCCTGCAGGAAAGCCGCATGGAGTTTGCCAACGCGACAAGTCGCCAGGTTTCTTCTGGCCTTGCTAGAAGAGGAAACGCCCCTGCACGACAAGTACGCGCCCAGAAACCGTCGACTCTTGACTAGAGCCGTAGGGGCTGGTGGGTGCATTAATATCCGAAGCGATGTGGCCCAGGGTGCTTAGGTTGGACGCGTTGTTTTGCGGCGCGCCGAAGTTCACATGGTTCAGTGCGTTATAGGCTTGCGCGCCGATCTGGAAAGTCATCGATTCATGCTTGAAGACATCTTTATAGACATTCAGGTCGACATCCGCATAGTGCGGACCATAGAAGGCATTCCGAGGCACATTGCCATAGTTTGTTTGCGGGGACGGCCCTGGGCCTACAGGCACCACCGTCCCATCCGCGGCTGTGGTTAGAGACTGGCCGTTGAAGATACCTGAGGTCTGGAAGCACGGACTGGAATAGGAGTTGCATTTGTGGTTGAAGTTGTGATTCAACACCTGGGCAAGCACCGTGGTGGCTCCGCCTGACCCGTTGCCCGCCAGAACAGACTCTGCATTGACATTGAGCACGCTAAATGGCTGCCCGGAACGCCAGTATGCTTTGCTACCCAGAGTCCACCCCGCGGCCCCAGCAGCAAGAAATTTATTGCTGAAGTGGAATGGCTCCACGTAAACGAGGTCGAATAAGAAATTGTTACGGATGTCGTAGTCGGAGTTTGAATACATCAGCCTGGAAGGGAGATCCGGTGTGATCTGAAAGCCAATGGAGGTGTTGCCGTTGTAAGGGAGCTGTGAGTTGCCCCCATTGGAGATGTCATCCAATGAATGAGCGTAGGTGTACGAAACGTTGGCCGTCAGACCTCGCCGGTCGATATGTTTGTATTGAATGGAAACCCCGCCGTAGTTAGAGATGGCGTTGTTAGTGAAACTCTGAACCTGCGCGAACCGAGGATCCGGTGAATTGAATGGGACATCGTCGAAGGTTCCGTTTCCGTAACTGCCGTAGAGCGTGGTGCCGATATTCTGATTCAGATGGTTGTTGGCGATGAACAGGTTATAACCATGGTTGCCGGCGTAAGAAATAATCAAAGCGTCGCTTGGGGTGATCTGGCGCTGAAGTTGCAAGCTGAATTCCGTATATCGCGCGCTTTTGAAGGTGTGGGGTGTGGTCACATAATTTGGAGGGAAGAACGGTATGTCCTGCGCCGCCAGGGCCGCGGAGATCTGGTTGTAGGTTGCTCCTTGCGAAAATCCGTTCAATACTGCGTCGGCCGAACCGGCGGCGACTGATTGGGCACTGCCTGCCCCCTGTGCAACTGTTCCCGAGTTCACGCCCGCAAAATACTGATTGGGGAAGGAAAGGAAGGTTTGCTCGAGCACAAGCCCGGGAAAGCTGTCGGAAAATAATCCTACTCCGCCGCGAACGACGGTTTTCCCATCTCCGCGAAGGTCTAAATTAAACCCGAAGCGCGGTTGGACGATGGCACGTTCAACCGCCGGAGCAAAGCTGTCGTGCCCGGCGGAAAGGGTAGCGTTGTAGGGAGTATCCAGCGTTGCGGAGGTGTTAGGAAATCCTCCGATATATTGCGTATAGCAACCGTCATGGCAAATGGGATTGCCGTTGCGATCGACACGAATACCGAAGTCGAGGGCGAGGTTTGGCAGAGCCCGCCACTCATCCTGGGCGTACATTCCGAGGTTATAGACAGCGTTGTGAATGTTGGCAAACCGCGGAAAGCTTTGGGAAAAGGTGGAACCGGTGCTTCCGGGCAGGGATCCTCCAGCTAAATCCGCGAAACTACCGAAGGTATAGAAACCGCCATAAGCGGATGTCTGCAGGCTGACGTCGGTAAAGTTATACCTCTTGAAGTCGGCTCCGAAGCGGAGATTGTGCCTCCCTTTTGTCCATGAAAGACCGTCGACGAATTGGTATTGGGAAGTGTTGGTTCCTCCCGGAAAGTCATCCCACACAGCACCCAGCGTGGTGGAGGCCGCAAAAAAGGAGAACTGTCCGACACCCGCCAGTGCATTGGTTCCACCGTCATTGCTTTCGTTGAATTCTGTGGGCGATGCTGCGAGTGCGGCCGATAGGCTTGCCGGCCCGAAGACGCCGCCAGTGTAAAGTGAAGCGGCGATAAATTGATTGGTCAGGTTTGGCGTGAAGCTGTAGGTGTCGTTGAGTTGCCCAGTGTAATTTGGCTGAATGCTGACCATGTCCCAGGCGGGATTGATCAGGCTCACAAAGGAGGGCTGTTCGCCCTGGTCGTCGGTTACACGAAAGAAGATTCTGTGCCTATCACTGATATTCCAATCAAGCCGTCCTGCGGCCAGCCACTCCCGGTTGAGTGCTCCGACATTCACGAACGCTGAATCGATGCAGCTTTCGGTGGCGCTCGTGCCCAGTGTTCCACCGGTCGCATAGTCCGGTGTCCCAGCCAGGCTTCCGCACCCGTAGCTCCCCGAGGCATCCTGCTGCGACCCGGGGCCCGTTACTACTGGAACCGCGTTCTTGTAAGCCGGCGACGAGTTCGTTCCCGCGAACATCCCACCGTACAACGCTTTGCTGGCGGCGGAAATATTAGGATTGGCTGCAATGCTGGCCTGCATTACGGGTGAAGGAAGATTGACAAAACCGGTACTTGGTTGAACGTATCGAATCCCTTCGGTGTCCGCAAAGAAAAACAATTTGTCACGCTTGATGGGTCCGCCGATCTGCGCAGCATACTGATTGGACACCGCCTTGGAACGAGGAACGCCTGCCTGATTATTGAAGAAGTCATTTGCGTTGAGGCCAGCGCTGTTATAGTTCCACTGCGCCAAGCCATGCAGCCGGTTGCCTCCAGATTTGGTGGCGTAGGTTTCGATAATGCCGGCCTGACGGCCATACTGCGTGCTATACCCATTTTGCACCACGGCTGCCTGATCAATCTCCTGCTGGCCAAGGGTTAGATTGGAGGAACCAGAATTCGCGATATTGTAAAGCGAAACGGAATAGTCTGCGCCATTGATGACGACCAGGTTCGAAAGCCCGGGGAGTCCGTCGGAAACAATAGAGCCGAAGCCCTGGGTACCAGCGCCCACGACTACTCCGGGCACGGTGTAGGCAATGGTGGTGATGTCGCCGCCAGGCGCGGGCAGGTTTTGAAATTGTTCGGTAGTGAACGTTGTGGTTGTGTTGGACGTTTGGGTATCAATCAGCTGCGCATTGTTCGCGTTCACCTCTACCGTCTGCGTGGTAGCGTTGGGCGTTAATATCAGATTGACGGCTGATTGCTGACCGGTTAAAACCTGCACCGTGGTTGTGGTCGACTGCAGCCCGCTGGCGGTTGCCGAAATTTGAAAATTGTCCGGCTTCAGGAATGGGGCGGTGAAGCGGCCTTCTGCATTCGAGGTGAGTACGCGCGCATCTCTGGTGGCCAGATCAGTAATGGTGATGATGGCGCCCGGAACGATGGCCCCGCCGGAGTCCACCACTGTGCCGTTAATGCTGCCCGTGGTCGCGTTCTGGGCTAAAGCCGCGCTTTGGCCTATCACACACAACAGGAGAGTAAAACACAGCAGGTTTAGCTTGCGTGCCTCGCGTCGTATCATCAGTTCCGCCTTTATTTTTTTCGCTTCCATGGTCACTGGCCTCCGAAGTCTCAACCCATGTTGTTCATGCGCGTCTCAAGCGCTGTTTATTCATTTCTCATTTCGTGTGCGCACAAGATTGCGCCAACCCACGCCCCCTTCAGAGAGCGGGTGGTGTCACTGACATCTGGCTGATCTGGCAAACGCCAGGAGGCACTCGAAGTAAACCGAGTTAAAAGGGGCCTCTGACGCGTGGTGTAGAGCCGCGGGCCTTCCGAAGGCTCGACGGGGAGCCCCGGGAAGGCACTCGAACAAGGGCGCGCACGCCTAACGGCTGCGCCGGCTCATCGGCGTGACAGTCGACTGCCTACCGATGTAACTATGTTCACCAGAAAAATGCCGCGCTGCAATAACCACTTGACTCAATCAGGTACTAACCACTCGACCAGATGCTTCCCGATTGCGGTGGAGATCACGGTGCCGATCTCCGAACGCGCCGCTCTCACTTCTGTAGATCGCAAGTAGAGCGCCAAAGATTTCTTCCGCTTTGCGACGCGCTTAAGAAGGTTGTGATTTCACAGATAGCGGCGACTGAGCAATGGTGGAGGAGAACGCCTGGAGACTCAGTGGAGACCAATTGGAGAGGGAGCGACTACCCACCTCTCCAGTTGACGTCGGGCGCTAAACGCCCTTGGAAGACGATAATCTCTCACATTTTGGACGACGCTTGAGTGAGGTCTACTGATTTCCATAAAACTTTACGGCGGCTGATTCGACGCGAATTGCAGTGCATCAGGGGAAAATCCGATCGAACGGTGTCTTTAGGACAGATCTAACGCGTTTGTCCCGCCTATACCTCGAGGAGCGATACTTCTTTGACTTGGCTGCGGCTGGTCTTCACCGGCGTGACCAACAAGGTTTTCAATTCCCACGGAGCCAAGTCGATGGAGTGGTCCAGACCCAGGACAGAACTCTTGAGCGTCGCCTGGGTCGTTTTTCCCGATCGCTCCTGCAGGCGCAAAATGGTTCCGTCCTGCACTCGTTCGGCGCGCTTGATCGCTAACACCCAGACATTGCTTGGCATGACCTCGAGGAAGGACTGCTCCCATGGTTCCGTGCCGTGGTGCGCGGAATCCATCACATACTCAGCCGGGGTCTCAAGTTCTTCGGCGCGACGATCGAGGGACAATTCTGGATAGCCACCACGGCCACCCAATAGCCAGAACGTGCGCTCCTGCCTTCCCTGGTCCTGCCATGCGTTGTTGTCATCGTGCGGCACCTGGTTTGGATTGTGGCGGGCAAAGGGGGCTGAGCGGATCAGTACCGTGCGAAACAGCGAATGCAAACAGTCGTAGCTGTAGGTCTGATTGTTGACCAACGCCACGGTGTAGTCGGCATTTCCTATTCTCCCCTGCACTGCTGCCCAATCCTGATAGGGCTCTTCCTGCCCATTGGTGGTGCGCTCCAGCACCTGCCCGGGTACCCTTGCGTAGATCTTCGGCTGGGTGAGTGCGGTGGGGATCTCGAGTTTCAGTATCTGCTCATGCTCGCGCCAGTCGATCACGAAGCGAAGTTCGACAAAATCGAGCCCGGCAAATTCCGCGATGTCGAGTACGATCTCAGAATTTTGCCAGGAGGCCCGCTGACGCGTGACCCGGGTGACCGGCCCGTTCTCAATCACCGTGGACGAAACCAGGGTGGGGCGGCCCATCTCCTGGCGGAATTCATTGATGCCGTGGGCCCAGGTGTCGCTGGTGTCGCTGATGACGACCATCCCTATCGGACCCGCCAGCAGCTCCGTGCCATCTTCGGCCTTCAAAGAAGAAATGCCGAAGCCGGAGTTCGACACCGATACAAAGTCACGATAGGCCTCAGGGGCGGGTGGGTCACCGTGTTCCAGGGTGAAGACCTGGTAGCCGCACGGAGGCAGCTCCACCCAGGTCGACAGCCGGGGAAAGAAGTTGGTCATGCTCGCAGACGGTCTCCACTGTACGGTTATTCGTTTGCCGTCTTTAGACGCGAGGCAGGTGATGGGGGACGCCTTACGCGATGGATCCTGTTCGGTGTAGTACTCGACTAAAGCTTTTCGTTTCCAAGGGAGCGGGTTAAAGAGGAAGACTGCGCCCTCTTGCACGGTGCTCAGATCAACCCGCTTGGCCATCATTTCCAGCGCTTCTACTTTTGAGGTTTGCGCGACTTCGCAAGCGTAACCAACGCTGTCCCGCACATCCTGATAGTCAGAATAGAGCGAGGTTCCAGCCATCATGTCGTGGAACTGGCAAACGAGGACTTTCCACCATGCCTCGGCATACTGATCTGCCGGATATGCGCGGCTTGCGCTGAGATTGGCTACAAGAGAGATGGTCTCGGCGTCGCCCAGCCATCGCTCGGCGCGCCGGTTGAGGAACTTCCCATCTCCATAGGCCGAATAGCAACCGCGCGCATGGTGCTGCAACTCGCTTCGGACCACTGGCAAACCAGCAAAGGCTGGGGAGCTTTCGACGGCGAGGAAGAAGTCGCGCAGTGTGCTGAACCGCAATTGAGGCAAGCTTGCGTCCTGCTGCAAGGCGAGAACCTGTTGTATCTGCTCTTTGGTGACGGCGCCGCCGTGATCGCCTACTCCGAGAAAGAACGCCGCATGGTCGAAGCCTGGCGCGAATGCTCCGGTGGCCGCGGGTTGAATCAGTTTGGGGCTGGCGTCGTAAGTGCGCCAGATTCTCAGGGTGAGGATTCGCGATCCGTCGGCGCCCTCCCACCAGAACAGAAGGGGCAAATTCATCTCGTGTTCCTGGGGTCGCATGAAGACGTAATAACCGTAGCCCGCACGTTTCAGGATCGTGGGTAGACCCGCGGCGTGACCGAAGGAATCGGGATTGAAGCCGATCTTTACTTCCGCTCCCAGAGTCGACTGGCAATAAGCCTTGCCGTAGAGAGAGTGGCGAACAAAACTCTCGGTTGAGGGAATATTGCAATCGGGTTCGACGGGCCAACCGCCCACCACCTCCCAGCGGCCCTCGCGAATTCGCTGCTTAATCTCGCTCAGCATCTCAGGGTCGGCGCGTTCAACCCAACGATAGTGGGCCGAGGAGGAATGGCTGTAACAGAATCCCGGAGTCTCGTTGATGCGGTTCAAAGCACTGCGAAAAGTGGTGAGGACCGTGTCCGAGCCGTTGCGCCACGGCCATAGCCAGGCTGCGTCAATGTGGGAGTAGCCGATGATGTGGATGACTTTCTTGTTCCCTGGCCGCTCGTCGGCAACGGACTGAGCCCATGCCGGGGTGGCGGCCATGGCTCCGAGCGATGCGGCACTTTGAAATAGAAAGTCTCGTCTTGTAAGGCCCTGCTTGCCCATATCCTGCGGTCTCCCTGCTTGGCTCACGGGTAGAATTGTCGGTGTTATGGCCGAACCAGTGCAAGCCCTTATGCAGGCGCAACCGCCCAGCGATCCGTGGAGCACCTCGCGTTCCCTGCTGGAGCGCTCTCGGCGATCGCTGGCCGGCGGCGTGAGCAGCCCATTTCGTGCCAAGGCCCCGGTTCCACTTTTTCTTGCGGATGCCTCAGGCAGCATGGTCACGGACGTCGATGGGAATCAATACATCGACTACGCACTGGCCTGGGGTCCGCTGATTTTGGGCCACCGCCATCCGAAGCTGGTTGCGGCGGTGCGCGAGCAATCCGACCGACCGCACATCTATGGCGCCCAGCATGAGCTGGAATATCAAGTGGCGGAGATGATTCAGGAGCTGGTCCCCTGCGCTGAGCGGGTCGCGTTCACCTCCAGTGGAAGCGAGGCAGTGCAGATCGTGTTGCGGCTGGCAAGGGCCTTCACGCGGCGCAAGCTCATCGTAAAGTTCGAGGGTCACTATCACGGGTGGATGGATTCGGTTCTACTGAGCTATAAGCCAAGCGCCGACCAACTGCGGCAAGCTGAACCTCTCTGTGGTGTTCCTGGATCGGCCGGCCAGGTGGCAAATGCCGGAGACAACGTTCTGGTTCTGCCATGGAATGACGCCAGCAGATTGGAGGCGCTGCT
Source organism: uncultured Acidobacteriaceae bacterium (assembly GCA_963824325.1). Taxonomy (GTDB): domain Bacteria; phylum Acidobacteriota; class Terriglobia; order Terriglobales; family Acidobacteriaceae; genus PALSA-350. Next base: position 386,748 of record CAWGPA010000009.1, read on the forward strand.
TGGGGAGCGCGGTTCGGAGGTTGCCGCCATCATCACGGAGCCTGTTCTCTGCAACAGCGGATGCCTTGAACCGGGCGACGGTTATCTAGAGCAGGTGGCGGAACTGGCTAAGCGCCACGGTGCGCTGCTGATCTTCGACGAGGTCATCACCGGTTTTCGCAGGGACGTCCGGGGTGCGCAGAGCTACTACAACGTGACCCCCGATCTGGCGACGCTGGGCAAGGCCATTGGTGGCGGGCTGCCCCTAAGCGCGATTGTGGGCCGCAGCGAAATCCTGGAAATGATGTTCAAAGAGGGAGTGGCCTTTGGCGGGACGTTCAACGGCAATCCCCTCTCGCTGGCCGCGGCACTAGCGACGTTGACTGAACTGGCACAAGCGGATGGAGAGCCGCTGAAGCAGGCGAATAAGACGGGCGAGGAGATCATGCGGGGAATCCAGGCAGCGGCCTACAAGCATAGCCTTCCGCTGCTAGTCACCGGTTTTGGAACCGCCTTTGCCCTGCACTTTACCGAGCGTTCGGAATTGCGCGATTATCGCGACGTCCTGGAGGACAATCCGATCCTGCTGCAACGATGCCTGCTTGAGAGCCTGCGGGAAGGGCTCTGCCTGGTGCCTGATGGCCGCATGTACGTGTCCACGGTGCACAGCGAAGATGATGGGGCACGCACCATCTCCGCCATGGACCGGGTTTTCAGCCGTCTCCGGGAGGATGTCAGTAGCACTTCGAGGTAAGCGCACCAGCAGAGAGCCTAGAAAATAATCTTCCCGCCAAGAATGATGAAGCGCTGGTTGGAAGACCCGTACACGTTGGTGAGAAAGGCCTGAGGTTGGCCAGGTCCCTGCGTGTTGTAGACACCCACATTCGAAGTGAGCGATCCATCTGGAGTATCACCAGCAGCCGAGCGCTCAGCATGGTTCAAGGCGTTATAGGCGTTGAACTGCAGCTGTAACGTCACGCGCTCCGTCAGCTTTGTATTTTTGTAGATGCTGGCGTCGAGGTTGTTAAAGGGCTGTGCCCGCAGAATATTTCTGCCTGATCCGGGGTAGGGGTTGCCAACCGCAAGCGCCTCCGCTTCATTGTTGATGATCCAATGCGAGGAGGCCGGGTCCACGGGGGTTCCAGCGTGATAGACGCCGTTGGCGTCGACGGAATCGGTGTTGTAGTCGACGTATACCGGGGTGTTCTGGTTGGGCCCTCCGTAAGGATTCAAATAAGCAATGGTATTTAGAGGTGCGTTCTTGTTGGATAAGACCAGCCGACAGGTGTCATTAGCCGACCCGACCGTGGAGGCCTGGAAAGTCGTATCACAGAGGCTGGCATCTGGACCAAACTGGTTTGAAATGCTGAGCGGTTGAAAAGCCTGAAACGGCTGTCCACTGTTGTAGCGGTAAAAGCCATTCAGTTGGTATCCATTCAAGATCCGCGACATGAATCCGCCTCCCTTGGCAAAGGTGGGAAGCTCATAGCTAAAGGACAAACCGAGTACATTGGGGTAGGAGTTACCACTCACGCCGCGCTCGCCCAGGTTTGTATCCTGGGGATTTTGGGAATATTGCTGTACGCTACCGGCGGTGGCAGTGCCAAAGATCTCACTGGCATTATCCAGAGTTCGGCTCCAGGTATAGGAGACGGTTGTAGTGAGCCCGTGATAGTTGCGCGTGGTGAGGTTGGTTTGTAATCCGTTGTAGATGGACCAACCACCGTTATTGACGATCAGCCGGTTGGAATAAGTGCAATCCGGCCGGCCGAAGCCAGGCTGCGTAATGTCCTGACAGAGAGACGCCGGATCGGTGTAGTTAGGAAAGTCTGTGGCCACCGGCAAAAGAAAGGGATTGGCATCGATAGACTGGAAATTGCCCACTGTGTGAGCCCCCACATAGCGAGCGGTCACCACCGCTGAGTTGGCGACCTGGTACTCCACGGCCAACGTGTATGTCTGCGTATACGGGTTGTGGTAATTCGTGCTCACGTAATTGGAATCGTCAATCCGTGGATTCCCCCCGGTAGGCAGACCAGGAAGAAGAACGGCACGAGTAGCGGCCCCTGTGAACGAACCGCTGGCCGGTTGACAGGGGCATCCCAAGGTGCCGCTATTGGCCACCGGGGCGTTTTGCGCGGCGTTCAGGAATGGGTTGGTAAACTCCGGGTCAGTATTGATGGCGTACCCCCCACTCACGACCATTTTCTTATTGAAATCTGGATTCCACGCAAATCCGAGCCGAGGCTGATAGTTATGGTAGACCGGCTGCACATAGGGAACGGTGCGAACGCTAAGCGGCAGGGACTGGTCCCAGAAAGCGGTGGCAGCGTTCGTTTCCCGGGCGACGGTTAGATTGTGGAGCAGGTTGACTGTCTGCCCGTAGAACTCCCACCGCAGGCCGATGTGGGCAGTAAAGCTCGGTGTCACCTTCCAGTCGTCCTGGATGTACGCTGCAGCATCCGGTTCCGTAAAGGGAACGACCACGGCTCCATTAGCGACCAGGCCTATGCCATCGCCGCTATCTGAGAGGAAATCTGAAAAATCGCTATACCCCAGCAATGGGTTGTAAAAAGTTAGACCAACATTGGTGGAATTTTGATAGTCGAACTCGCCGCCGAAGAGCAGAGTGTGGTTGCCGTGGGTCCAGGTGGCGTTGTTCTGTATTTGAGTAACCTTTACCGTCCGGCCTTGGGGAAAGCCTAGAGGTTCGCCAAAACTGTCGTCGGTCCCATCGAAGAAATCGAGAAAAGCGTCGCAGTTGCTTATGTCAGTAACTGTGCAATTTGGATGCGCGCCGCCCTGGAAGTTGCCTTTGCTCTGCTGGAAACTATAGCGGAGCTGGTCCAGCCAATGAGCGCTAAAGATGTGGGTCCAGTCCGCCCCAACGGAATGAGTCGTTCCCGGAACGTCCACCCATTGTCCAGAGGGAATATCCTCGAATGCCGCCTCAGCCAGAGTGTTTTGGTAGAGGTAACGGAATGTGAAACGGTCTTTGCTCGTCGCCTGCCAGTCAATCTTGCCTAAGTCTTCCTGGTCGTTGTCAATAGAGGCGATCGTTCTTTGGATGGCCGAAAAGGGCACGGTAACGATCGCTCCGCCAGGATTCGTGAAGGTCTCGTTTACCGTCGTGCCGGGTACCGGGGCCGGGTTACCGGCTTTGATGGAATAGGGACCGTAGTTGGTGATGATACCGACCGCCGGGTTGCCCGGAAAGCCAGCCTGCAACGCCGTGAGGCCGTCCGGAGTGGGAGTCAATGCTGTTCCGGAGTTTGAGGACGATGCACCGTTGCGGATTGGATCCCAGTACGTACTGCCAAAAAAGAACAACTTGTCTTTGATAATGGGCCCGCCAATGGTTCCTCCATATCTGTTCTCGACCACGCGGGGTACGGAGACCGGGAGGCAACCGGTAGAAGGACTCACCCCTGGAGGGCAGAAGCCGGCGAGCGGACTCTTACTCTGCTGCTCCAACGACTGAAGGAAGGAGCCGTTGTAAAGCTCGAATCCAGAGCCATGGAACGCATTGGTTCCAGATTTTGTGATGTAATTCACCACCGACCCGGCGTTGCGCCCGTATTGGGCGCTAAAGTCGTCGGTGATCACCTGTATTTCCTGAATTGCGTCCTGATTGCCAAAGAAGAATTGAGGCCCAGCAATAGTGTTGTCGTTGTTCGACTGACCATCGATCTCGAAGTTGTTCGCCCGCCCACGCTGGCCATTCACGGAAAAATTGTCGCCGTTGGTATTCGAGAATCCGGCGGCGTGGGTGCTCACCACGCCAGGGATTAGTTCAGCAACTGTATCAAATCCGTTGTTAAGCGGTATATTTTGCAGGGCTTGGGCGTCAAAGGTAGTTGTGACCTGGGAATCGGTGGTTTGCAGCAGAGCAGCGGAAGATCCATTCACTTCCACCTGGGTGGCAGAGGAGCCCAGAGACAAACGGACTGTCTTAAGGCCAGACGCAGCGCCTGCGTTAACCTGAACAGAGTTGACCGTCGCCGGGGCGAAGCCTGCCGCTGAGATAGCGATGGTATATTGGCCGATCGGCACCGCATAAAACGAGAATTCGCCGGCTGCTCCTGAGGTGGTCTCGCGCTTAGTACCTTGGGTGGTGCTGGTCGCGGTAACCTGGGCGTTGGGAATTGCCGCTCCGCTGGGGTCGACTACTGTTCCAGTGATTGTTCCGGTTGTGATGCCCTGACCATAGGCAGCAGGGGCAATAAAGAGAATGCCGGTAGCGGCAGTAACTAGCGAAGCGGCTACAGACAGCAGCAGTCGACCAACAAGCCTTTTAATTTCCCTCATTTTGCTCTCCTAGATCGCCCAGCAGCGCGTGCAAACTCCAAGACATAGCTCTAGAGGCTGGTCGTGCAACCGTCGGTGTAGCACGTGAATTGCCACAGGTTTCATGAGGTGAAGCATTTGCCGTCGCTGCTCACGCGCCGCCCCATTTACATAAGAGTTACTGCGGATTTCACAGCACTTCGGCCGCTTTGCCACTCGGCGGCTCAATTCAAGAATCTTTTGAATTTCAGATGAGGGTTTTGAAGGCTCTACGGATTTCCATAATTTCGCGGGCGTTGGGATCAGGTTTAAGGAACACGCCGAGAAAGTGACTCAGAGCCCGACACAAGCATCCATCTTGTGCCCTGTTTACCCGGGTTCGAAGTTCCCGCTTCCGGGACGCCCGCCGGAGTCCAAAGCTGAAGGACAGACGTCTTCGCCCGCCGGTGAACAACTTCTTAGAGACGAATCTCGGTCCTGAGGTTCGCCGTGCGGAGAACCGCGATCCTATTCAACTTCTAATCGCTCGGAGAGTAGTCCGCACGTTGTACGAAAAACCGGACTAATCCATCCGAGCCTATGATTTATGAAATATTAACAGTGCTTCCTCTATCCACCCGATGCCTTCGTTAAGTATTAATTTACTGATTCGATGCGCCTTAACGAAAATTACCATGTAATTGCAACTTTTGTGCTACTTAGGCAGCCCAATTGCTAAGACTGAGGTGTGGCATCTGCAGTACGTTTCAAGATGGATCAAGCTGGACTCACCTAATGGGGCCCTGGATCTATTGATTGTTGCTTGTTGGCGGATGTCGTACGCGGGCGAATGTAAAGCCTTCCAAACAGCTTCGGGCCATTCCGAACAACCTAACTTCTCATCCCGGCCCAGGTCGTCCGTGGAGCTATTTCTAAGGAGATTGCGTGACAAGTACAAGAATTCACAAGTTTATTTGCAAGATGGGCAGCCTGCTCGTCCTAGTGGCGTTCGCGACTGCGGCTTGCCTGCCCACCCGCCTTTCGGCGCAGCAACTCTCAGGGATCAAGGGCGGCCTTCAAGGTATCGTCACCGATAGCAGCGGCGCCGTTGTGCCGGACGCGCAAGTAACGGTCGCGGGCACTGCGGACACACGAAAGGTGACCACGAATGCCTCCGGACACTGGGAGGCTACGGGTTTGACCCCTGGAGCCTATACGATCACCGTTGAGCGGGAGGGGTTTACCCAGACGGTAGCAAAGTCAATTAGCATCGAAATCGGCCGCGTTGTCAGTGTAGACCTAGTGGTTCAGCCGGGTGCCGTGGCTCAGACCGTCCAGGTCGATGCAGCGGCGGTTGGTATCGACACCGGGTCTACCGCTCTCAGTTCCAACCTGAATTCAACTTTCTATAACAACGTTCCTGTTGCGCGAAACGTGGGCAGCCTGTTCTACACGGCGCCGGGAGCGACCAACAGCGGCGGAACCGGTACGGCCAACCCTTCTATCGAAGGCGCGACCGGACTGGAGAACCAATACATAGCGGACGGAGTCAACATCACTGATGCCGGCTACGGCGGTTTGGGCGTCTTCAGCCCGATCTACGGCTCTTTAGGAACCGGTATCAATCTAACTTTCATTCAGGAAGTCCAGGTAAAGACAGGCGCGTTTGAACCGCAGTACGGCAAAGGCGACGGCGGCGTGATCCAGATCGTTACCAAGTCCGGCGGCACCGCGTATCACGGGGCACTTGCTGCCTTCTTTGCCCCAGACGCCTTCAGTGCCGGCCAGCGCTACGCTGACGACTATTTCGATCGCGTAAACGTGCACGGACACATCGCGTCCGAGCCTGCGTTTGACGCCTCCGCGGAATTTGGCGGCTACGTTCCCGGACGGCTTTTAAAAGATCGGCTTTTCTTTTTTGGAGCTTACAACCCGGCGTTGAACCGGGTTTATTGGTTGGCTCCTTCCGTCGCCGGCATCTACGCCCATGGTCCCTATACCAACAACACCACGGCCAACAGTTGGGCGGCCAAAGTCACATTCAAACTCAATGACGCAACCAGCATCGACGCCTCTGCTTTTGGTGACCCATCAAGAACCAATGCAGGCTACGGCGTAGCGAATGAGGATACATTCCCTTTCTTTCCCGACCTGAATCTCGCAAACGAGACGGGATTTAGCCGCTGGACCTACGGTACCCGCAGTGAGACGGTGCACCTTACCAGCTCACTGTCTCCCACTTGGCAGCTGAACATGGCGGTTTCCGCTAAGAAAAGCAACTTCGATGAAGTCGGCCTGCAAAATGCGTACAACATCGTTGACTACACCGGTCAGCTCCAGCCCGGCGTATTTACCGCTCAGGGCCTTGGTTATACACAGAACCCCATAACCCATGACTATGGCTTCCAGATCGACACGGAAAAGACTGTACAGCTCTTTGGTTCGCACACCTTCTCGGTTGGTTGGGGCTTCAGCCACAACATCTACGATTTGGCTAAGAACTATAGCGGTGATAGTTTCACCTTTCCCTCCACCAACTCAGCCGGAATTCCGGTCGGAGACATTGCCAATACTCCGGAGGTAATCGGTGCGTCTACCAGCGCCGCCTTCAAGCTGGAGGAAGCGGATGATTGTTTGATTTGCCCCACCTTCGGCCCCAACAAGGTGCCTGTGTACCTGGACCAGAATCGCGGACTGTATAGCGGATCCATCGCAAATGCGAGTCAGTCTTACCATGCCATTTACGGGAACGATAACTACACTATCAACCGCTACATAACTCTCAACCTGGGCATCCGCTGGGATGAGGAGCAGATCAACGGCGTGGTACAGCAGTACGTTTTTAACGATAACTGGTCGCCCCGCCTGGGCATCAACGTAGATCCGTTCGGTGATCGCAAGTCGAAGTTCTTTTTCAACTGGGGCCGCTATACCCAGCAACTTCCCGACGATGCGGCCATCCGCGAATTGAACCAGGAACTGGACGTCTACCGGGCTAACTGGATGCCGGCAGCTGACGCCTCCGGTGCTGCCGTCATATCGACCAATGGTACGGTGGTACCCGTACTCGACGGCGCTCACCTGCTTAGCGGTAATCCGGCCGCGGGCCCGACCGCGGGCGCCAATGTTTCGGTCAGCGGCGGCGGATATGCGGAACTGATCGCTCCCAAAACAAAGCTGAATTTTGAGGAAGAGTACGTAGCCGGTATCGAGCGCCAATACAAGGGGTTTGCCCTTAGCGCTCGCTACATGGACCGTCGGCTTCTACGTGCGATTGACGATATGTCAGGCGCTTCGCCAGAGGGTGCCCAATCAGGCTTTGTGCCACAAAACTTTATCATCGGAAATCCCAGTTCCGGCGCCGACTACTTCGTCAACGAAGTGGAACTACCTTACCAGTTCGTTGCGGGCGCGCCGAACGATGGGGCGCCTGCAAACTGCGTGACCAACTATAACGGCGGCATTGGCGATACCCCTTTCATCAATTCCGCCGCCGAGGTTGCCGGCGTAGGTGGTGCTTGCGGACAGAACGTCGATACAGCGGGTATCCCTACCCCGGATGGCAAGCCGGACGGAGCACCGAATGTCCACCGTCATTACCAGTCGTTTGAGCTGGAAGCGAACAGAAACTTTAGCCGCGGCTTCCTGCTCCGTGTCAACTACCGTTACGCAAAGCTCTTCGGTAATTACGAAGGCCTTTACCGCAATGACAACGGCCAGTCTGATCCAGGCCTGACCTCGCTGTTTGACTTCACGCCCGGGGTTCTCGGCATGCTAGGAGACCAGTACACGCCGGGTTACCTCAACACTGACCGCAGGCAGACAGGAAATCTGTTCGGCTCCTATGTGATTCCGAGGAGCTTTGCCAAGAACCTTACCGTAGGCATGGGTTTCCGGGCCGCCTCAGGCACGCCGATTACCAACCTGGGCGCCCACCCCGTGTACGACAATGAGGGCGAAATCCCATTGGGCGGTCGTGGCGCGATAGGCACGACGGCCTCCAACTTCCAACTTGACGCTCACCTTGATTACCCTCTCCAGCTGGGTGAGAGGTATCGCGTCAAGTTCACCTTTGACACCTTTAACGTAACTAATTCCCGTTCGCTTACCGCTGTCGATCAAGACAGTGCGCTTTCTTATGGGAATACCAACGTTGACTTCCTCAAGCCGTTGTCCTTCCAGCGCGCCTTCTATGGCCGCGGATCGGTACGCTTTGAGTTTTAATTAAAGGCCGTATCATTCAAGGGAGGAGGACGCAAACGTCCTCCTCCCTTTTCTTTTGTCTATTGTCCTTGCAGCCTCCACTCTCCGCGTTCGATTACACTAGAACCATGTGAATAGCGGCCATGGGATTTTCGAAGCAGCCATGGCGCAACACCCTGAGGCGAGAGATTGTTGAAGCGTTCTGTCTACGGGAACGGGCTATTGGTTGCCATTGTTACCGGGCTATTGTTGTGCTCCCTTCCAGCCGTAGCTGCCAAAAACCCACCGCTCCCTCCGAGGTATGAGCATTGGCTCAACCAGGAGGTTAATTATCTGATCACGAATCAGGAGCAGAAGGCGTTTGTGCGTTTGCTCACTGATCATGATCGCGACGCATTTATCGAGAATTTTTGGGCGATTCGTAACCCCGATCCCAACTCGCCTTCGAACGCGTTTCGCGACGAACACTACCGGCGAATCGAGTATGCGAACTCCCACTACGGCACGCCTGGAATGAATGATGGCTGGCGCACAGACCGGGGCATGGTGTACATCACGCTCGGTCCCCCGCAGCAGCAAAGACCCTACCCCAACACCATGAACCTGCAGCCGATGGAGATCTGGTTCTATCAGGATCCGGCGCGCGCGCTGGCGCCTTATTTTTATTTGTTGTTCTTTAAGAGAAGCGCCGCAGAAGACTACAAGATCTACTCGCCTTACATCGACGGCCCGGAAAAATTGATCAACAGCACCAATGCGGTGAATGATCCGCCCACCGCGTTGAAGATCATCAAGAACGATCTGGGAAACGAGGTAGCCAACATTTCGCTTTCCCTATTCCCCAATGAGCCGGTAGATAACAAGGCGGGTACACGGACGCTCGAATCGGACGTCCTGATCAACAACATCCGTAACTATCGGAATCTGCCGTCCAATGTAGACTTGCTGGCGAATCGGCGGGCTCTGCTCCAAGGCGTAACCCATCGCGTTTTGCTGGGTCAGGACTATAGCGACCTTACTGCATTGGCTACGCGTGATACCGAAAACCAAGCCAGCATACATTATCTGTTCCGCCTGCTGAATCCCGCTGACTTTGTTCTGGGAAAAGATGCGACCCAACGCACCTATTATTCGCTGTCCATCGAATCGCAGCTGCTGGGCGCGGACGATAAGGTGATTTATACCGACAAGCAAGAGTTGCATGAGTACCTCACTGCCGAGCAGGTCGACCAGTTGCAAACCCGGCCCCTGGCGATCTCCGGCCGCCTGGCTGCCATACCTGGCAAGTACCAGCTTCGCGTTGACGTAACAAATCTAGTTACCAAACAAAGCTTTTCACTTATGCGAGGCGTTCTGGTCCCGAATTTCGACCACGGGTTAGGTGTGAGCCAGGTCATCTTCGCGTCGCTTGCACAACCCCAGCGCGACTTTGAGCAGACCCAGCCGTTTAGCTTTTCCGGAGTGAAAATTCCTGTCGCCGGGGCGGATAATACCGATCTGGTTGGCGGCGACCCCGTGAGAGTGATTTATCAACTTTGGGAGCAGCCGGGTTCCCCCGTTCAAATGAAGGGAAAGAAATTAGAGGTTTCGTACCTCATAGGCCAGCTCGGCATGGCTGACAAGAAGGAGCAGTCGCAGGAGATCGACCGATCTGGTTTTGATATCCATGGAAATTTATTGATGGGTACGGATCTCGCCACGACTGACTTGCACCCTGGCAACTATCGCCTGGTCATCAAGGTGACTGATCCGGAGAGCAACGAGACTACCTCGCAGGCAATTAATTTTCGGCTGGTCGGAGGAAACCATCGACAGTTGTGGAATCTTACGAACCCTTCTTATACCAATTCGGCGGACTCGTCCGTCAATTTCTATCGACGCGGCCTTTGCGCCTTGGCGCAGCAGCAACCTCAGCCAGCAGTTGCCTATCTCAAGCAAGCGGTGGAGGCTGGTGCACCGGATGCGGCGATGTATAGCGCCCTGGCCTCAGCCTATCGGCTGGAAGGAAATGTAACCGCGGCAGTGGCGACAGAGAAACAGCGCGACAGCGCTCTGGCCAAGCCGGGGGGAGCACCCTCAAGCAACTAGCGAACAAGCAATAGCATGACAACGGCGCTACCTTGCCCCAATTTGTTTCTTTAGCGGATCTCAAACCGAAGCTGGGTCGGAATAAACGGAACCGATCTACGGGCCTATTTGTTTTCCTCGGGGCCCGGGTGCTCGCCCACAAAGGGAGAGCAGCAGGGCTCTTTGGCGGGAGTGAACTCCATAAACTCCACCCGTGTAAAGTCGGGGTCGAAGAGGTTGAGCTGCACTTTGCCATCGCGACCGACCTGGGTTTTGGCGCAGTTGGGTCCCTCGCATTTGTTCCGCTCCAGCGCAGCCACGGCATCGGCCATGTGGGCCACACCAAGCGAGAAGTGGTCCATCACCCCGCTTTGTTTAAGGGTGGGTGTGGGGGACACGTTCAGCATGTATTCCAGCCAGTCCGTTCCGTCGGGCACCTGGATGCTTTCGTAGTCCGTCCGGGAGTCAGTTTTGCCGCCGTGCCAATAGGGGCGGAAACCGAGGACATCGCGCCAGAATGCGTCCTCTTTTGCGGCATCGCGAACGATGAAGCCGACGTGGATGACACGCTTGCTGGTGGCGTCCGGGGAGGGCGGCGCCTTGGCGACCAGCTTGTTGGAGCCACGCTGCACGAAGATCACCAGATTGCCCTCGGGGTCGCGCACCCCGAATTCCCCCGCTTTCAACGGCAACTCCGTCTTGATTCCGTGGGCAACCAGGTAACGCTCCAGCCCGGCCGCATTGTGGGTGGTGAATGCGACAGCGGCCATGCGAACGTCCGGTTTGGGTGGCGGCGGCGAGGTCAGTATTTCAATCCATTGGGAGGAGTTGACGGGGTAAATCCAAACGCCGTTCGACTCCAGGCGTTTGTAGCCCAGAGTGTCCCCGTAGAATTTTTGGGCTCCTGGTGGATCGGTCGTATAGAAGCGCGCAAAAGCGATTCCGGTGATGGCGGGGCGCTTGACCGCTTGCGCTCCCAGCTGGGCGACGGTGGCGATAAGCAACACCAGCATCAGAGCTCGTCTCATGCACCGAACTCTAGTGGATAGAAGCCGCTCCGGTCAAAACGGCGCGTATGCAGCAAAGCTGAAGGATTGCGTCTGTACGGAATCCTCAATAAACTGCTCTCCGGGCAAAAATCCGGTTTTCCCAGGCTTGTAAGGAGACTACGTGCGCGCTTTTCGGATCTTCCTCTTTCTTTCGCTCGCCGTTCTCAGCCCCCAATTCCTGGTGCAAACCGGCAAAGTGGAAGCGCAGCAGGCGCCAAATAACATGCCGGCGCCCCCGCCGCACGCCAAGGAGATTCACCTCAAGCACGTTCTGGTGATCGGTCAAACCAAGGGCTTCGAACACGACTCGGTCTCACCCGCGATGGCCGCCATTTACGACATGGGCAAGCAGAGCGGGCTCTGGGATACCATGCTGCGCACGGACACTGAGCTACTCACGAAGAAGGAATTGAAGAACAACGCAAAGAACCTGAACTATTTCGACACCGTCATCTTCGCCAGCACCACCGGTGAGTTGGACATGGACGCGGGTCAGAAGCAGGATTTAATGTCATTCATCAAGGAGGACGGGAAAGGCTTCGTGGGGATCCACGCCGCGCTGGACACGAACTATACCTGGCCGGAATACGGCGAGATGATCGGGGGATGGTTCGATCAGCATCCATGGATGACGTTCAATGCGCCGATTGTTAATGAGGACCCGGATTTTCCCGCGGTGCGTCATTTCCCCAAGGCGTTCGTCAAATATGACGAAATCTATCAGCCTAAGGATTGGTCGCGAAACAACGTGAACGTGCTGCTCAGCCTGGACCCGAGCAAGCTCAACTACGAGAACAACCCGCGCATTCATCGCGCGGATCATGATTTCCCGGTGGCATGGAGCAAGATGTACGGTAAAGGGAGGGTCTTCTATTCCACCCTTGGCCACACCGAAGAGGCTTGGGAAGATCCGGACATCCGGAAGATGTATTTCGAGGCGATCAAGTGGTCGTTAGGGATGACCGAGGGAAGCACGACGTCGCATGCGCGACCGGCCGGCTCCGGACCCAGCAAGTAAGTGGGCAAGTGAAGTAGAACCCGATGGGAATGAAGGTGGTGTTACAAGGATGAAGAGATTCCGGGATTTTGCAATGCTGGCGGCGATCGCAGGCTTGGCTGCCTACCAGGGCAGACAATTGCACATCTATGCAGCATCAAGCCAGGCGCCGGCCGCACCGGCAACGCAAAACGCTGGGCCCACCCACGGTGGCAATGCACCGCCGGCCCAGACTGCTGAATTGGCTGCCGCGGGCGGCTCCCTCTTCCAACAGAATTGCGCCTTCTGCCACGGCCGGGATGCCGGCGGGGGAGAAACAGGTCCTGACCTCACCCGGTCAAAGCTGGTGACTGCTGACGTAGGCGGAGACAAGATCGGGGATGTAGTGCTGCATGGGCGGACTGATAAGGGGATGCCTGCTTTCCCATTCTCCGCTGACCAGATCACTCAGCTGGCCGCTTTTATCCATTCCCAGCAAACCAAGGCAATGGCGCAGAGCGGCAAGAGGAAAGGGGTCGATGTATCTGACCTTCAGACAGGGAACGTAGAAGCCGGTAAAGCCTATTTCAATGGCGCGGGCGGCTGCGCGACCTGCCACTCACCCACCGGCGATCTGGCCGGAGTCGCCTCACGATACGAGGGGCTGCAGCTGGAAGAGCGAATGCTGTATCCCAAAGACGTGAAGAGCAAGGTAACGGTGACACTCGCTTCGGGAGAAAAGGTTACTGGGACCCTGGCGTACCAGGATGAATTCACGGTGGGTTTGCGGGATGCTACAGGAACTTACCGGTCGTGGCCGACAAGCGCAGTGAAGGTCTCCGTTGACGCACCCGTTGAGGCCCATGTGGCTCTGTTCCCCAAATACACCGATGACGATATTCATAACCTGATGGCCTATATACAGACCCTGCGTTAGGAGCATTTCTTGACTGCTTTGAGAAACATCCTGCTTCTTGCCGTAGGCGCGGTAACGGCCTTTGCACTTTCATGTCCGCTGCAGGCGCAGAATGTGGATGCGAACATGCTTCTGCATCCGCCGGCCGATAGCTGGCCTGGGTACCATGGCGACTACTCCGGGAGACGGCACAGCAAGCTGACACAGATAACGCCTCAAAATGTGAGCGGTCTGAGCCTCGCCTGGGCCTTTCAAACGAACCAACCGGCAGAGATCAAATCCACGCCGATTTTGGTCGATGGCGTGTTGTACTTTACCGTTCCGGACAATGTTTGGGCGATCGATGCGCGGTCCGGCCAGAAACTTTGGCAATACACCTATCCACCCAACAAAGGGGATCATATTGGCCAGCGCGGGGTAGCCATCTATAAGGACTGGCTGTTCTTCGTCTCCCCGGATGCGCACCTGGTCTCGCTCAATGCCAAAGACGGCAAGGTGCGATGGATTATTGAACTCGCGGACGTAAACAAAGGCTATTGGGCAACCGAGGCGCCTTTCATTGTGGGCAACCACGTCCTGGTGGGTATAGGCGGCGATCTGGATAACATACCGATGTTCCTGAAGTCGATCGATCCGGAGACGGGCCAGACACAGTGGAAGTGGAATGTCACGCCTCCGCCGGGCCCGAACGTCACCACAGGCGGCACGACGTGGATGGCCGGTACTTATGATCCTGACCTGAACCTCATCTACTGGGGAACGGGAAACCCCACGCCGGTGTTGGACGGTAACGCCAGGCCGGGAGACGACGAGCATACCTGCAGCATCGTTGCTCTGAATCCCGATACAGGCCAGCTGGTGTGGTCTTTTCAACCGTCGCCGCATGACACTCATGACTGGGATGCGGTCGAGATCCCGGTGCTGGTGGACGGAACTTTCCATGGACAACCGCGCAAGATGTTGATGCAAAGTTCCCGCAACGGATATTTTTTCGTTTTGGATCGGACCAATGGTAAGAGCCTGCTGACGGTTCCCTTCGGACCTGTGAACTGGGCGTCGGGCGTGGACAAGCTAGGGCGTCCTATTCCGGACCCGGCCAAGGATCCGGCGCCGGACGGCCGCTTGATTGCTCCAGACGAGGGTGGACTTACGAACTACCGTTCGCCCAGCTTCGATCCCAAGACCGGGCTGTTTATTGTCAGTGCTCACCCCGCCTATAGCCTCTATTTCAATAAGCCGGCGGATGGTTCCTATGGTTGGGCGGGTGCGGATTATGGGCTGTGGGGGAAGGGCGTGCTGGAGGCGATCGATTATCAAACGGGGAAGATCCGGTGGAGCCACGAACTTGGCCCGGGTGGTTCCGGCGCCGGCGTGCTGACCACGGATTCGGGACTCACCTTCACCGGGGACGCTCAAGGGAACTTTCTTGCACTGGATACAAGCAACGGCAAGACACTTTGGCATTCTGGGTCGGGAGCGCGCATCGGAAGTTCTCCGATTACCTATGAACTCGACGGCCAGCAATATTTGCTAACGAGTAGCGGTAGTGTGTTGTTTGCGTTTGCGCTGCCGCAGAGTGCGGTTGCCGCTAAGCATACGCACTGAGTCGGGGCTGGAAGTGATTTGAAGGGGAAAAGAAACAGCAGGTCCCTCCACTACGCTTCGCTCCGGTCGGGATGACAATTCTGTTAAGGCGTCAAGATCTATCTGAAGCTCTGGCGGCTTAACAGAATTGTCATCCCGACCGGAGCGAAGCGTAGTGGAGGGACCTGCTGTTTCTTTTCTAGGTCTCACGCAGACTCTCTAATTCGCCCCTTCCATGTTGGGGGGATTCATTCATTTTCTAGAAAGCTCTATGAAAATTACTGATGTTAAGACCATCGTCGTCAACGCAGAGATGCGGAATTGGGTATTTGTAAAGGTCATCACCGACCAGGCGGGTTTGTTTGGCTGGGGCGAGGCATCGCTGGAGTGGAAGACGCGGGCGGTAACCGGCGCTATCGAAGATTTCACTCCCATGCTCATTGGTGAGGATCCGCGCAACATTGAGCACCTCTATCAGAAGCTCTATCGCCATTCATTTTTCCGTATGGGCGTGATCGGCATGAGCGCGATCAGCGGATTGGAACAAGCGTGCTGGGATATCTTCGGCAAGTCGCTCGGACTTCCCGTGTATCGACTACTCGGCGGCGAAGTGCGCGACCGAGTTCGCATGTATACCCACCTTGGTGGCGGGGATATGAAGTCCGTCTACCAGACCTTCGATCCCCAGCCACTCATCGATCTTGCCAATGAGGTGGTCGCTCGCGGTTATACTGCGCTTAAAGTCGTGTTTGTTCCCTATTCCGAGCCATTGATGGGGCGCCAGTATGTACGCCAGTTTTCCCGGATGTTCGAGAAGCTGCGCATTGCCGTGGGTGACAGTATCGACATCATGATCGACTTCCATGGACGAACCTCGCCCGCCATGGCGATCCAATACATTCACGCGATTGAAGAATTTAGCCCGTATTTTTGTGAAGAGCCGGTTCCCCCGGAAAATATTCCGGCGCTGCGCCAGGTTCGTGAAGCGGTTCGTGTTCCTATCGCTACCGGCGAACGACTAGTTTCTCGCTACCAGTTTCGCGAGGTTTTCGAACAGCAAGCGTGCCACGTGATTCAGCCCGATTTGTGCCACTGCGGCGGCCTTTACGAAGCAAAAAAGATAGCAGCGGCGGCAGAGACCTACTATATGGGCGTGGCGCCCCATAACCCGCTGGGACCGATTGCCAATGCTGCAGCACTCCACTTTGCGCTATCGACACCGAATTTTCTCATCCAGGAAGATATGCTTACGGACGTGGCCTGGCGTTGGGACGTAGTCAAGCATGGCTTGAAGATGGAGAACGGCTACTGGTCGAAGAGCGAATCTCCGGGCTTGGGGATCGAAGTGAATGAGGCTGAGGCAGCGAAACATCCTTTCAAGCAGGAAACATTTGCTACTTCAGTAGCACGTGCGGCGGACGGCGCAATTCTCGATTGGTAGCCGTTGGAAAGGATCACGTCGCATGATGAGGAGAGAACCGTGAAGGTGAATCGTTCGCGTAAGAAAGTCTTTTTGGCAGGGGCCGTTATCATTTCCTGCCTGCTCGTTGCGCTGCTGCTGCACGCACAAACATTTCCCGATGCATCGGTGTACGCCAACGATCCCGTGGCCATGCTTGCAGGGTACCGGCACGTTGAAGTCTCTTCCGTTTCTGACGCGATTGAGCAGCTCACCGGACAGCGGCAGTATATGACCCACCACATGCAGCCGATCTTCACCACCAAGTTTGCCGGTTATGCGGTCACCGTAAAGCTGGTGAAGGAGGAAAATCACGATCCGAATGCGCTCACCGGTATGTTGACCGCGATCGACCAAGGGGCCAAGGACTCGGTGTATGTGATGACGGTGCAGGATGGGGCGGACATTGCAGGAATGGGTGGCCTGATGGGCACGGCGATGTCTGCGCGCGAGTTCGCAGGTGCGGTCATCGATGGAGGCGTGCGTGACGTAGCCTATTTGCGCAAGATTGGCTTCCCGGTCTATGCGAGCGGCATCGTCCCAGCAACTTCCGCCGGGCACTATCGCGTTGCGGGCACCGGCATACCGGTCGTGTGTGACGGAATCAAGGTCAATGCCGGCGACATTGTCGCGGCCGATAGCGACGGAGTGGTGGTGGTACCTCGGGAGATCGCGCCCAAGGTCCTGGTATTGTCGCAACAACTGGACTTTAAAGAACACAGTATGTACGCGTACATTGAAAACACTAAATCCATCCAGGAAGCGGTAAGGAAGTTCGGCCGTTTGTAATTAGGGCTAAATGGGCCCTGATGGACGCTAAAAGACTGTCGGTCGCTAAATTATTGGAATAGGCTTTGGAATTAGTCGGATGTCGAGGGAGTGGTCCATGCGATTTTCGAGTTTGCTTAAGACTTTGCTGCCTGCCGTCGCCGCACTTAGTGCATTGGGTATAGGCAGTTCGTTGGCGTCGGGCCGGCCTGGCGCAGAGGCCAAGAGCCAGGGATGCCCTAGCGATGACAGCGGGTTGAAGTTACCCGCCGGCTTTTGTGCAACTATATTCGCGGACGAGATTGGCCATGCCCGCCAGCTGGTGGTGGCGCCAAATGGAGTTGTCTACGTCAATACCTGGATGAGCGACGACTATCCCGCCGGAAAGAAACCCCCAGCAGGAGGATTTCTGGTTGCATTGCAAGATAAGACAGGCGCCGGCAAGGCGGGCGTGATTGAGCGTTTTGGCGAAACCCAGGAGACCGGCGGGGCGGGTGGCACTGGCATCGTTCTCTACAAGGGTTCGATTTACGCGGAGATCAACGATCGCATCGTACGTTATCCATTGGCTGCAGGGGCGATCGTGCCCCAGGGACCGGCCACCACCGTCGTTACCGGACTGCCCCTGGGCGGCGACCACCCGATGCATCCATTCGCTATCACCGCGGATGGGTCCATGTACATCGATGTAGGCACGGCAACCAACTCCTGCCAGCTGAAAAATCGGACGCTGAAGTCACCCGGTGCGGACCCGTGCACGGAACTTGAGACCCGGGGCGGCACCTGGCGCTATGACGCGAACAAGACGAACCAACCGTTCACTCCGGCCGACCGCTTCGCCACCGGGATACGCAACGGTGAAGGCTTTGCCATTGACGCAGCCGGCAAGAGGTTATTTGTTACCCAACACGGGCGAGACCAGCTGCATGCCAATTGGCCCGACCTGTACGCACCAGAGAAGGAAGCCACTTTACCATCAGAAGAATTGCTGCTTCTGAAGCAGGGCGGCGACTATGGCTGGCCCGAGTGCTACTACGACCCAGTGCAGCAGAAGCTGGTACTGGCGCCAGAGTACGGCGGAGACGGCGGCAATAAGGTAGGCGTCTGCGCCAACAAGATCGCCCCGGTGGCGGCTTTTCCTGCGCACTGGGGGCCGAATGGCGCGGTGTTCTACGACGGGAAACAGTTCCCCGCTCACTACCGCAATGGCGTGTTCATCGCCTTCCACGGTTCATGGGATCGCGCGCCCTATGCCCAGGGGGGCTACAACATTGTCTTTCAGCCGCTAGCCGGCGCCCGCGCAGCGGGTCCTTGTGAAATCTTTGCCCACGGATTCGCTGGTGCGGTTGAGACACCCGAGAAAGCGGCGCATCGTCCCAGTGGCATTGCCATGGCACCGGACGGGTCGCTCTACATCTCCGACGATGTTACCGGGCGGATATACCACGTTGTTTACGTGGGCGGCTCTGCCGGTGGAGGGGCGCAGCCTACTCCATGCCCGGGCGCATCGGCCCCGGCCGGACCTATCGACAGCGCCAATGCCAAACCGCCGGAAGGCACAAACCCGGACGCAGGACTCTCGGTTCCGGCTGGCGCGACGCAAGAGATGGTGGCGCTGGGCGATCGCATTTACCACGGACAGGTGGGCGGAGGCTCGTGCACGGGTTGTCATGGGTCCGAGGGCAAAGGGACTCCACTGGGTCCGGATCTAACGGACCAAAAATGGTTGTGGAGCGATGGCAGCTATGCCGCCATTGCCAAGACCATCACTGACGGCGTCGCGCAGCCGAAGGAATATCGCAGCCCCATGCCGCCGATGGGCGGGGCGCAACTCACCGACGACCAGGTGAAGGCCCTGGCGGCATATGTCTGGAGCATGAGCCATCACTAAATTCTGAAAAGGTGGTGTTGATGAAGCCTTGGATCCTGTATGCAGGCATGACCGTGTTGGCATGGGGCGTGTGGGGGGTGTTCAGCAAGCTGGCTTCAAACTATACGCGGCCGCGGCAGACACTGCTTTTTCAGGTAGTCGGCGTGATGGCCTTTGGGTTGGTGGTGCTCTCGCTGGAACGCTTCCACATCGATTGGTCTCCCCAGGGATTCGGTTGGTCCGTGGGCGCGGGTTTTGTAAACTTCGTGGGCTTTCTGGCCTTCTTTGCGGCGGTTGAAAAGGGCAAGGTTTCGACGGTGATCGCGATGTCGTCGCTGTACCCGGTGATCACAATCGCATTAAGCATCCTTTTTCTGCATGAGAAGATCACGTCGCGCGAGGGCCTTGGCGTCGCCTGTGCATTGCTGGCTGGTTTCCTGTTGGCTGGGTGACGCGATCTCTTGATGCGTGATTACGGGACTTACAGCTTCTGGCTTGAGGACGTCGGCGAGCCGTTGACGCCCCGGCCGGCACTCAATAGCTCGACGGACGTCGACGTGGCTATCCTGGGCGGCGGCTACTCCGGCCTGTGGACGGCCTACTACCTGCTGCGGCATGAGCCCGCACTTCGCGTTGCCGTGGTGGATAAGGAGATCGCCGGCTTCGGCGCTTCGGGTCGCAACGGTGGCTGGTGTTCCCCCAATTTTCCTGTGACGGCTGGTGCTCTTGGAGAAACGCTTCGGGGCTGAGACCGCGCGTAATCTGCTGCTGACCATGCGCGCCTCGGTCGACGAGGTGGGCCGCGTCTGTGCGGAAGAGAAGATCGACGCACGTTTCCATAAGGGCGGTGTCCTGACCCTGGCGCGCGGGCAGCATCAGCTATCGGGCATTCGATCGAGCTACGCAACGTATGAACGCCTGGGACTGGGCGATCGCTACCAGGTGCTCAGCGCCACAGAAGCTGCGGAACGTATTCGCGTAACCGATGTGCATGGCGGACTGTTTACGCCTGACGGCGCAAGCCTGCATCCGGCACGCCTGGTGCGCGGCCTGGCGCGAGCTGTCGAGGCACGCGGCGGGGTCATCTATGAGCAGACGCAGGTGACCAGCTTCAAGCCCGGGAGCCTCATCACGCCTGGAGGGGAGTTGCGGGCTAAACTTGCTATCGTGCTCGCGGGAGAGGCGTACCTTACCCGTCTACCGCGACTGCACCGGGTGCTTTTGCCTGTGTATTCCCTGATCTCGTTGACGGAACCACTGACTGCCCGGCAGTGGTCGCAAATCGGATGGCAGAACGGAGAGAGCATTGCTTCCACGCGCAACACCGTCGTATATCTGACCAAGACCCCGGATGGACGCATCCTCTTTGGCAGCCGGGGCGCGCCTTATACCTTTGGTTCGAAGATTACGGACCAGCAAGATACCCATGAAGCGACCGTGAAGATGATCCAGCGCTCATTGGTAGAGTGGTTCCCATCGCTGGCAGGCATTGGTTTCACCCACGCATGGGGCGGCCCGGTGGGCATGCCCCGCGACTGGATGCCGGCTGTAAGCTTTGACGCGAGTTCGCGGATTGGTTCGATCATGGGCTATACGGGCCAGGGAGTTTCCACCAGCAATCTTTCCGGACGGTTGCTCGCCGGCCTGATCATGAATCGTCAAACGGGCCTGGAGATATTACCGCTGGCCCAGCGACGTTCGCCGAAGTGGGAGATAGAGCCGCTGCGGTGGTTGGTCGTGCGCTATATGCAGGAGGCTTTTCTGCGCATAGATGAAGCCGCGGAAGCCGGCCGACCACGCCCGGTGGATGCCCGGCTAGCTGAATATCTGGGCAGGCATTAAGACAAAGCACCACGCCGGATGCATTCGTAACTTATTAAGTTACGTTGCCGGTTCATTGCGAAGCTGCACTCAGACGAGATTCAAGGTAGACGCGCAGGAAGCCATGCAGAGGCCAACCCTCATGGGTCCACTTGAGGGTAGTTTCGCGGGCCATTTTAAGGCCGGCCGTTTCGGCTGCCAACGATGCCGGAGAGGTGGCCAGCACTTCAATGTCGAATCGCTGCACGTTGGTTTGATCCGAGACACGAATCCTGTAAAGGCCCGGTCCGCCTACTCGAACTTGCGCTACCTTCTGCGCAGCCGACCAATCCAGCGGTTGTACGCTGGGCGGGTTTGCTGCGGCCGTTCGCCCATCCGCGGATACCCTAAGCCCGTATTGGCCTGAGGGGAGAACACGAAGCGCGGGAGCGATCGAGATCTCCCCTTGCGGGCTGACCGCCGCTACTATCTCGGAGTTGACCGCCATCTCTTCGCGCGCCGCTGGAATTGGGAAAGCGGTCTCGGCCGTTGCCGGCCGCAGCAACAAAACGTTCCTGACTGCAACAAACATCTCCCAGACAGCGGGCGGCGGCGGCGGAGTGATCGCCGGCACGCGGAAGCCCTGGGAACAGGTTTTCGCTTCGTAGCACTCGCACAGCATGCGCTGTCCGTCGGGCAGCAGGATCACGATCGAGTGGGCCGAAGTCTCGGCGCCGGCGGTAAGCAAACCGCCTGGTGGGATCGCCTCTCCCAATCGGAGCGCGTCGGAGCTGCCGTTGAGATGCCAGCCCCCGTGCTTTTCCCAAACCATTCCGGAAGTCCCGCTCCCGGCCGCCACGGCGACGGCAGGCCCGCCCGTCAGGAGCGCACCCCAAAGAACGCCGGTTACCAGTAGAGAGAGCAAGGCTATCCGTTTCATGGGCTGAGCCTTCTCAGTCTCGCACCCTTCCAGGATGAAGCCAACCGAAGGTTCAGCCGTCAAGCCAAATCAAAAGTTTTTTCAGATAAATGAACTTCAAGAAATGTCTTTCGTAATGGCCCAATTGTTGTATAGTCGACCTAGTTTCTGAAGTCCCCCCCTCCATCCCCTTATGCGATCCCCAATCCCCTGGGCTGGGAAGCTCCTGTCGGTTTTCACAGGGCTGCGCCAGTCTGAAAACTCGTTTAACGGTGGGGCGGCCAGGGCCAGGCGGTACGTAGCTGGAATTGCGTCCCAAATACCCACCGGGTAGGAGGGTCTTATTTTTCGGCTAAGTGAATCCACGCGCCACGCGCGACGCAACCGGTTCGCGTCAGTTCAAGCAAACTCTGTGACCCTCCCGAGGCTGTTGCTTCTTAGCCTTTTGTTCCTGGCCGGAGCAGGACCTCTGCTTGCGCAGATTCCCAACGTGCTCACATGGCGCTACGACAACACTCATCAGGGTCAGAACACCCAGGAGACTGTTCTTACCCCGAGCAACGTGAACACCAACACATTCGGCAAGCTATTCAGCCGCACCGTGGATGGCCAGGTTTACGCGCAGCCGCTCTATGTCGCGAATCTGACCATAAACGGCGCGACCCACAACGTGATTTTCATTGCCGACGAACATGATACGGTCTACGCCTTCGATGCCGACAGCAACGGCGGCA
The DNA here is from genome assembly GCA_963824325.1 of uncultured Acidobacteriaceae bacterium. Taxonomy (GTDB): domain Bacteria; phylum Acidobacteriota; class Terriglobia; order Terriglobales; family Acidobacteriaceae; genus PALSA-350. The sequence goes on from CAWGPA010000009.1 coordinate 409,338, forward strand.
CGAATAGTGCGCCCCTGTGGCAAGCCAGCATGATCAGCACGGCTCATGGGGCGGCATCGGGAGCGACCACCGTCCCGTATACAGATGTCCAAAGCGGTGTCGGAGACATTCATCCCGAGATTGGCATCACCTCCACACCGGTCATCGACCTCGCCAAGAACACCCTCTTTGTGCTCGCAAAGAGCAAAGAGAATGGCAACTATTTTCAAAGGCTGCATGCTCTCAACATTCTGACCGGCAACGAGCAACCGGGGAGTCCGGTGGCCCTCTCTGGATCGGTGCCTGGCACCGGCAGCGGAAGTTCCGGAGGCACGCTGGCCTTCAGCACCTTGTGGCAAAATAATCGGACGGCGCTCGGTCTCTTTAACGGGAACATCTACCTTGGCTTTGGCTCTCATGGCGATGATGGGCCTTGGCATGGCTGGGTGCTGGTTTACAACGAAACCACACTCCAACGAACAGCGCAGTTTTGCACTTCACCTAACGGATACGGCGATGGGATCTGGGGCGCGGGCGCAGGATTCCCCATTGATACGGTGAGCGCAAACGGCAGGGCATTTCTTGCCACCGGCAACGGCGACTTTACCAGCTATCCCCCGCTCAACAACAGCGTCGATTATGGCGAAAGCATTCTTCGCTTCGACCTGTCAAATGGCGGCTTTGCCATCAGCGATGCATTCACTGACTACAATCAATCGGCGTTGACCGCAGGAGATGACGATCAAGGCTCCGGCGGCGTTCTCATGCTTCCGGATCAACCGGGCGCCCATCCGCACCTCCTCGTCCAAGTTGGCAAGGAAGGCCGGATACTGGTCATCAATCGTGACGGTCTCGGCGGCTACGCCGGCTCCAATGCCGGTTCCAACACCAATGCGGTGCAGGATATTACGGGAGCTTTGGGAGCGTACTCAGGATTGTGGAGCACGCCGGCCTACTGGAATGGGAATGTCTACATGTGGGCGGAAAATGATGCCCTGAAGATGTTTCCTATCACCAATGGTGCTCTGGCCCGGACGCCCTCTTCGCAATCCTCGGCATCCTCGACGTTTCCAGGGGCCACCCCGGTGGTTTCGTCCAATGGCACACAGAACGGTATTGTCTGGGCATTGATGACGGACGCGTTCACCTCAAACGGATCCTCGGTCCTGTATGCATTTAACGCCAATAACGTGGCGCAGGAACTTTACGACAGCAATCAGAACTCCAATCGCGACAACCCGGGACAAGCGATCAAGTTCACTGTTCCCGTCATCACCAATGGGAAGGTATATGTGGGCGCGGGTGGCCAGGTCGACGTTTACGGCCTTCTGGGGGGAGAGCAGCAAGCGCCTGCGCCAGCGATTTCACCCGCAGGAGGAACCTTTAGCGGCCCACAACCGGTCACTATCACGGATACCGTAAGCGGCGCCGCCATTTATTACACAACCGATGGGTCGACGCCAACCACGGGGTCCACAAAGTACACCGGGTCTTTCCAACTCTCTACCGGTACGACGGTGCAGGCGATTGCCAGCGCAAGCGGATATCTGCAGAGCGCCGTGTCGAGCGCGACCTTTAACTTCAACACGCAGACTGCCATGCCGCAGTTTTCTCCCGCAGCTGGATCCTACACGACCACGCAGTCAGTCACGATTTCCGACAGCACGTCCGGAGCCGTCATCTATTACACGACGGATGGATCGACTCCCACGGCTAATTCGACAAAATATACGGGCGCGATTTCCGTCAGCGCCAGCACCGTCATCAATGCAATCGCTATTGAAAGCGGGCTGACAAACAGCAACGTGGCGAGCGCCTCCTACACGATCACGCCGAACGGGACTGAGATCAACTACGGCAGTGGCTTCGCTAGCTCCGCCGGCCTGACGTTGAACGGAAGCGCGGTGAACACAGACGACACCCGCCTGCAGTTAACCACGGGTGGAACCTACCAGGCATCGAGCGTGTTCTATAACACTCCGACCAACATCCAGGCTTTTACCACGAGCTTTGCATTCCAACTCTCGAATGCCGTGGCCGATGGATTCACCTTTACCATCCAGAACGTTAGCCCCACGGCGATTGGCGGCTACGGGAGCAGCCTGGGATACGGACCGAACCCGACGACGGGAACAACAGGAGGTATCGCCAAGAGTGTCGCCATCAAGTTCGACTTCTATAACAATGCCGGCGAGGGCGCTGATTCAACCGGACTCTATGTGAACGGCGCGGCGCCCACCCTTCCCGCCGTAGACATGACCTCGTCGGGCATTGTGCTGAGCAGTGGGGACACGATCAACGCGAACATGACGTACGACGGGGTCAACCTGATTATGACCCTGACGGATATCGTCGTGAACAAGACGTTTACTCATACGTTCCCGATCAATATTCCGGCAACCATCGGTAGCAACGTTGCCTACATCGGCTTCACCGGCGGCACTGGTGGAGGAAGCTCGAGCCAGAAGATTCTGTCATGGACGTTCACGTCTCAGTCCGGGTCGGTGACGCAAACCCCGGCCTTCTCTCCGGCCGGAGGGTCTTTTCCTACGGCGCAACAGGTGTCGCTTAGCGATGGAACCGCTGGGGCCATCATCTACTACACAATCGATGGCTCGGCCCCTACCACCTCGTCTACCGTCTACAGCTCTCCGATCAGCGTGGATAGCGGCACGGTCACGATCAATGCGATTGCTCAGGCGCCAGGCTACAGCGCCAGCAGCGTCGGCAGCGCGACCTACACTATCCAAACAGCGACCGCGGCAATGCCCACTTTTTCTCCGGGCACGGGCACCTATACCTCGACGCAGTCAGTGACGATCGCCGACACCACGCCCGGAGCCGTGATCTACTACACCACCAACGGCACTACGCCAACGACCGCCTCTGCGGTCTATGGCTCAGCAATCACTGTCAGCGCTAGCACCACCCTGGAGGCTCTGGCTGTTGCTCCTGGATATGCGCAGAGTACGGTGGCCAGCGCGGTCTACGTGATTCAGTCCGGCGCTCCCAGCACCATTAACTTTGCCAACGGCTTTCCTAACGCCACCGGCCTGCAACTGAATAGCGCAACCAAAGTGAACGCCAACAGCCTGGAGATTACGACCGGAGGAGCTTATCAGGCAGGGAGCGCCTTCTGGACGACACCGGTCAACATCCAGTCGTTTACTACGAACTTCACCTTCCAGCTAACCAGCGCTACTGCCGACGGATTTACCTTCACCATCCAGGGTGCGGGGCCGACTGCCATTGGCGGCTACGGGGGAAGCCTGGGTTACGGACCGAATCCAACCACTGGGACAACGGGCGGCATCGCCAAGAGTGTCGCCATCAAGTTCGACATCTACAGCAACAGTGGCGAGGGCGCCGATTCCACGGGCATGTATACCAACGGGGCATCTCCAACGGTGCCGGCGGTCAACCTCACCTCTTCCGGGATCGTACTGACGAGCGGCGATACTATTTCTGCCCAACTCGTCTATAACGGCACTACGCTAACGCTCAATCTTACCGATACGGTTACGAATAATACCTTTAGCCAGGCGTTCACGATCAATATCCCGTCCACCGTTGGCGCGAACACGGCGTACGTTGGCTTCACCGGCGGCACGGGTGGAGGAACCGCCATCCAGAACATCAAGACCTGGACCTTCTCCTCAGGGACAACTCAAGTAGCGGCCGATCCGACATTCACCCCATCGCCCGGCACGTATACTTCAGCGCAGAATGTCTCGCTGAGCAGCGCAACGACAGGCGCAACCATCTACTACACCGTGGACGGGTCGACCCCGACGACTTCCTCCGCCGTGTACAGCGCACCGATCGTGGTGAGTGCAGCGTCACTTACCATTCGCGCTTTTGCGGCCGCGACCGGATATCAGAGTAGCCCGATTGTCATGGGGACCTATCAGATCCAGGGTACAGCGGCGACGCCAACGTTCACCCCACCCAGCGGAACAAGTTTTGCTTCTACGTTGAGTGTGTCCATTGCCGATGTGACTCCATCGTCATCGATTTATTACACTACCAACGGAAGCACGCCGACGACGGCCTCTCAGCTCTACTCGGCTCCATTCACTATTAGCGCAACCACGACTGTCCGCGCGATCGCTACGGCCAGCGGGTATACGCAAAGCGCCCAGGGCTCGGCGAGCTATACGTACTCGCCGACCCAAACGGTCACACAGACCCCAACCTTCTCGCCGAACGGAGGGTCCTTTACTACGGCGCAACAGGTGACAATCAGCGATGCAACCGCTGGTGCAGTGATTTACTACACCACCAATGGGACCACGCCAACCACCGCCTCTGCGGTCTATAGCTCGGCAATCACCGTGAGCGCCAGCAGCACCCTGGAGGCTCTGGCGATCGCTCCTGGAGATGCTCAGAGTACGGTGGCCACTGCGGCCTTCGTAATTCAATCCGGCGCCCCCAGCACCATTAACTTTGCCAACGGCTTTCCTAACGCCACCGGCCTGCAACTGAATAGCGCAACCAAAGTGAACGCCAACAGCCTGGAGATTACGACCGGAGGAGCTTACCAGGCTGGGAGCGCCTTCTGGACGACACCGGTCAACATCCAGTCATTTACTACGAACTTCACCTTCCAGCTAACCAGCGCTACTGCCGACGGATTTACCTTCACCATCCAGGGTGCGGGGCCGACTGCCATTGGCGGCTACGGGGGAAGCCTGGGTTACGGACCGAACCCAACCACTGGGACAACGGGCGGCATCGCCAAGAGTGTCGCCATCAAGTTCGACATCTACAGCAACAGTGGCGAGGGCGCTGATTCCACGGGCATGTATACCAACGGGGCATCTCCAACGGTGCCGGCGGTCAACCTCACCTCTTCCGGGATCGTACTGACGAGCGGCGATACTATTTCTGCCCAACTCGTCTATAACGGCACTACGCTAACGCTCAATCTTACCGATACGGTTACGAATAATACCTTTAGCCAGGCGTTCACGATCAATATCCCGTCCACCGTTGGCGCGAATACGGCGTACGTCGGCTTCACTGGCGGCACGGGTGGAGGGACCGCCATCCAGAACATCAAGACCTGGACCTTCACCTCAGGCGCAACTCAAGCAACAGCAGCGACGCCAACGTTTAGCCCGGCCAGCGGAACGAGTTTTGCTTCTACGTTGAGCGTGTCCATTGCCGATGCGACTCCATCGTCATCGATTTATTACACTACCGACGGAAGCACGCCGACGACGGCCTCTCAGCTCTACTCGGCTCCGTTCACTATTAGCGCAACCACGACTGTCCGCGCGATCGCTACGGCCAGCGGGTATACGCAAAGCGCCCAGGGCTCGGCGAGCTATACGTACTCGCCGACCCAAACGGTCACACAGACCCCAACCTTCTCGCCGAACGGAGGGTCCTTTACTACGGCGCAACAGGTGACCATCAGCGATGCAACCGCCGGTGCAGTGATTTACTACACCACCAATGGGACCACGCCAACCACAGCGTCTGCCGTCTATAGCTCGGCGATCACCGTGAGCGCCAGCAGCACCCTGGAGGCTCTGGCTGTTGCTCCTGGAGATGCTCAGAGTACGGTGGCCAGTGCGGCCTTCGTGATTCAATCCGGCGGGGCCGCGACCGTTAACTTCGCCAGCGGCTTTCCCAACGCCACCGGTCTGCAACTGAACGGCTCCACCAAAGTGAACGCGAACAGTCTTGAGGTTACCGATGGAGGAAGCTATGAGGCCGGGAGCGCTTTCTGGACTACACCGGTTAACATCCAGTCGTTTACCACGAACTTCACCTTCCAATTAACCAGCGCGGTCGCCGATGGATTTACCTTCACCATCCAAGATGCGGGCACAACCGCGCTGGGAAACCTTGGGGGAGGGCTGGGCTACGGAGTCAATCCCAACGGCGGAACAACCGGCGGTATTGGCAAGAGTGTCGCAATCAAGTTCGATATCTATAGCAATAGCGGGGAGGGCTCCGATTCCACAGGAATCTTTACCAATGGCGCTGCCCCGACGAACCCCGCGGTCAGCCTGACCTCTTCCGGGATCGTGCTGTCGAGCGGCGATACGATATCCGCCCAGCTTGTGTATAACGGCACCACGTTGACGCTCACTCTTACCGACACGGTTACGAGTAAGACCTTTACCCAGGCGTTTACGATCAATATTCCAACGACCGTTGCTGCAAACACGGCTTACGTCGGCTTCACGGGCGGCACAGGTGGAGGAACCGCCATCCAGAATATTAAAACCTGGACGTTTACATCAGGTACGCCGTAGGACGCTCCCACTCGAGGGAAGCTCAGGTGTCTATGGGGATCTGAAACACGCCCACGCCTTCAATCTTGGGCATGACCGAGCGGCATATCTTGCCGGCAAAAATGTACGTGTTCCAGAAATTCTTAGCCGGACGATCTCGACCCGCGGTGGCGAGTTAGTTTGAGGGATCTGCTGGATTTTCGGACGGTAACGCGTAAAGCCGCTCTAGTTCCTGCACATCAGCCAGCTGGCCTGCGGTTAGGATTCTGCCTAACGCGGAGCGCTCTATCGCCTCCCAGTTGGCCAGGAATACCAGTAGTGCGTCGAAGTCTGGGTTTGTTTGTTTCACAGCTTCATCTTGCATCGAGCGGGAGCTGGCCGAAATACTACAAATCGGTGCCGATGCCACCCATTGGTGGTTAAGGCTCTCACCCGGATGTCTCGCTGGGAGTGGCTTGTGAGAGGCTGCGTGAAGCCGTACCTCAGGGGCTGCGTGAGAACTAACCTCTCCAAATCTAGTCCCGTAGGGACGGCTGAGAGTAGCCCAGGACGTAGTCCTGGGGATAGATTCGACTGAGGAACCCAGTCCCGCAGGGACGGCTGAGAATGCCCCAGGATGCAATCCTGGGGTACCCTCTACCTTGAAATGGACAATTCGCGATTTGAGGCAGCCAGCCCACGTTGCCAATAGGCATTCACGTGCGGTCTAGGTTCACCCAGGACTGACGTCCTGGGGCATTCTCAGCCGTCCCTGCGGGACTGGTCCTTTGCACTCATCTGAACCCAGGACTGCGTCCTGGGCTACTTTCAGCCGTCCCTACGGGACTGAATTTGTAAGTTGAATTCTCTCACAGGCACTAAAGCCCTCATCGGCTCAGAAAGAGCGGTGCGGCTTTAAGCCCCTGGGCTTTTTCTTTACGTCAAGCGGAAAAATACCGTGCGCATGGCCGTGGCAGGGGCTAAAGCCCTCATCAGCCCATTCCTTACGGCCCGGCTGAAGCCGTGCCCTGACACAAAGCATGAGTTTTTACGGAGCCTGTAAAGCGACTCATCATCTTCGACCACTGTGGCTATTTCCGGGGCGTCACAAAGCGGCTCGCGGATCATAACGCGCGAGTCGGTCCAGGAGATAGTCGACCTCGGCGCGAGCCGCTGCATTCAGCGTTGCGCCGGGGACCCTCTGGGTGTCATGGGCAATCGCGCCGCGCTTCTGCAGAACATATTTTCGCACTGCGAGACCGATGCCCTGCTGCTGCTCGTAGCGAATCAGCGGAAGATGCGCATCGAAAAGATCATGAGCGGCATCGCGCTTCCCTGCCTGCGCGTACTTCACTACGTCGACCAGCATGTCGGGAAACCCGTAGCCGGTCATCGCGCCGTCCGCGCCACGCTCCATTTCGAAGTCCAGGAACAAGGCGCCATTGCCGGTGAGAATCGAAATCGGCCGGAGGGACCCGTCGCGTTGAAAGGCGCGCAAGGCGGATATTTTGTCCAGGCCGGGCCAATCCTCGTGCTTCAGCATCACGCAGGAAGGGTTATCCATCACGATCTGACGGATGACTTTGGGCGTCATCACCACCGTCAAGAGCAGCGGATAGTCCTGAATCACGAATGGGATGTCCGTGCCGATCGCAGCCACTGCCTGGGCGTAATAGCCGACGATCTGATCATCGGTTCGAAGGGCAGGGGGCGGTGCGATCATTACCCCCGCGGCCCCGCCATCCATCACTCCGCGGGCCAGGGAGCGCATAGCTGCAAAGCCGGGCGCAGAGACGCCGACGATCACCGGCAGCTTTGCTCGACGAACCACCTGGTTGGAAATCGCCAGGGCCTCTGCCGGGTCGAGCTTCGGCGCTTCGCCCATAATGCCAAGAATGGTCAAGCCGGTAACACCGCAGGACAAATAAAAATCTGTCATGCGATCGACCGATCCCGGATCGACTGCCCCATCGGGGGTGAATGGAGTTGCGGCGATAGCGTAAACGCCGTTCGCGGTATGATCCAACTTCATGTCTGCGAGCCTGTCTTCGGGGCGCCTTCGCGCAGGAGAAAATTGAAGTCGCAGCCCTGATCGGCCTGCAATACGCAATCCTCAAATAACCTGGCATAGCCGCGTGTGGGTAGGTTGCGTTGCGGAGGCGAAGCGTTCCAGGCGGCGAGACGGCTTTCGAGTTCCTGATCGTCGATCAACAGTTCAAGGCGGCGTGCTCCCACGTCGAGCATAATCCGGTCGCCGGTCTGAACGATCGCGAGCGGGCCGCCAACCGCTGATTCCGGGGTGATATGCAACACGATGGTTCCAAAAGCGGTGCCGCTCATCCGGGCATCGGAAATCCGAACCATGTCTTTCACTCCCTGGCGAGCCAACTTCATCGGGATGGGGAGATAGCCTGCTTCCGGCATGCCCGGCGCGCCTCTCGGTCCTGCATTGCGCAGCACCAGAACGTCCTCAGGCCGCACATCCAGGTCTGGCGTGTCGATGCGGTTAGTCATGTCTTTGACGGAGTCGAATACCACCGCGCGCCCAGTATGGCGCATCAGGTTTGGGGAAGCTGCAGACTGCTTGATGACAGCGCTATTCGGCGCGAGATTTCCATGCAGTACGGCCATGGCTCCTTCCTTCTTCAGGGGGGCGGCGAGGCTGCGGATCACATCCTGTCCTGGTACCACTTCTGCACCTTCAATTGCATCGCCGATGGTGCCCCCGGATACGCTGGGCGCAGCGAGATCGAGCAGCGTCTTGACTTCACGCAGCAGAGCGGGTAACCCGCCGGCATGGTGAAAATGCTCCATGTAATGCGTGCCGGATGGCTTGAGGTTGAGCAAAACCGGAACGTCCCGGCCCAGTCGATCGAAGACATCCAGGTCGATGTTCACGCCGGCGCGCCCAGCTATGGCGGTTAAATGAATCAAACCATTGGTTGACCCGCCAATGGCCTGCAGCACGATCATGGCATTGCGCACCGAGGCCTCGGTGATCAACTCGCTTGGCTTGGGAGCACCAGAGATGGCCATCTCTGCGGCGCGCTTGCCGCTGGCCTCGGCAATGCGGCGGCGGTCAGAGTGCGTGGCGGGCGCAGTGGCGCTCATAGGCAGCGCCAGGCCCAGCGCTTCGACGATGCAGGCCATGGTGCTGGCCGTTCCCATGACCATGCAGGTGCCGACAGAAGGGGCGAGGCGGCCGCTGATCAACTCGATCTCGGCAACGTCGATAGCGCCGGCGCGGTGCTGTGCCCAGAACCGGCGGCAATCTGTGCAGGCGCCCAACACTTCACCCCGGTGATGGCCCACCACCATCGGTCCAGTGGGCACCACGATGGCCGGAAGTTCGGTGCTGGCAGCGGCCATGAGCTGCGCCGGCAGGGTTTTGTCGCAACCACCGATGAGCACCACTGCGTCCATGGGCTGCGCACGGATCATTTCCTCCGTATCCATCGCCATGAGGTTGCGTAGGAACATCGAGGTGGGATGAGCGAAACTCTCACCGATGGAGATGGTCGGAAACACCATCGGGAGACCGCCTGCGAGCATGACGCCGCGCTTCACGCTCTCGATCAGGTCCGGCACATTGCCGTGACATGGATTGTAGTCACTGAAAGTATTGGTCACACCGACGATCGGGCGATCGAGGGCGTCGTCAGAATAGCCAGCGGCCTTGATGAAGGCTTTGCGCAGGAACAACGAGAAACCGGCGTCACCATAGCTAGTGAGCCCCTTGCGCAGACCCCGAATCGGGTCTCGTTCCCCACCTCGCTCCCCACGATCGTTCATGCCGCAATACTAGTGCACGGCGCGCCGGGCCGCTACTTCAGGAAGACTTCCCGGATTATTTCTCCTGGACGGCCTCGAAGGCAGCCTTGAGCCTTTGGTGGAGCTGGGCCAAGTCGCGCGTGTGAGCCAACATCGACTCGGCCAAAGCGTCGAAGAAGATCCCTTCCGCGAGTGTCGTCCAGCCGGCGCGGCGAACGATTTTGAGCAACTCCTCGTGGTATTCCTCACCAGGCAGATTGGCTATTGCCTGCTTCACCTCGCGGAGTTTTCGCTCGAATCGCTGCAGCTGATCCGTGGAAGCTTCAGGCTTTGATTTGGCCAGGGTTGCCACGTTTTTTCTCCTCTTGATGAGCGCGTTTGCATCCACACTCTGTTGTGATGCATACACCACATTCGTTTCAGATCATTTGAGATTATTTTGGCGTGAAATGGGGCCACTCAATTGCCAGGGTAGGGCTTGGTGGCGGTGGGGAAACGGCCGCGGAGCCCGCTGAGGGTCTACCCTAAACGGCTAATATAAAACGACTTGAAGGATTGTTTTGCACGGTGCAACAACACTCTCAGATATTCGCGGCTAATCCCGAATTCGGCGCAAACCTCATCCTTGTCGCGCTCATCTAACAGCACTGCCTGCAACAGACGCCGATCCCGCTCCGTTAGCTCGTTGAGGATCTGCCGAACCACTCGCTCGGTATCCTTGGCCTCCAGCAGACTGAGTGCGCTTGGTTCGTGGCCGGCAACGGTAGCCTCGGTTTCGTCATCGATCGTGGCCGTCACCTTCTTTTGGGAACGGTAGTGCTCCAGTAGCACATGGTTGCATACCGAATTGACAAAGGGGCCAAGCCGATCAGGCTGCCTGAGGCCCTCCTCGGCGCGCAACAGTGCCAGCACGCGCATGAAGGTTTCCTGCCTGACATCTTCCATGGCTTCTTTAGAATTCAATCGCGAGCGCAGCTTGAGCCGGATCAGTTCGCTGAAGTAGCTCACGAAGTGCCCTTCGATATGCGCGTCCCCTGATCGAAGCTTCTCGACGTAGGACGCGTCGAACGCAAAGAATTCCAAGCCCGGTTCCTCCGCAGCGACAGCGAGCGCGTCCAAGTTTACACCGCCGGGGGAACCCTTTAGGCACACTATTCGGTTACGGGTGGGTCTAGCGCAGCCGGTCCTCCGGTACCGTCCAGGGTACCCGGGCCGTTCGCCGGTGAATCCTGGGGCCACAGAAGTCCGGTTATCCATACTTCCTCCGGTGCCGGCCTGAAGAACCAAGGCAGAAGTATCAGCAGTCCTAACGCATTTTTGTTAATACCGTGCTCCGGTGGGATCAGTTATGTGCGGCCATTCTTTTGCGGAACGGCCGCGTCGAATTCAGTTTCCTGGTCTACACCATTAGCAAAAATGCTCTAGCCGGCCCGGATTGCTGACAAGAGAAGCGATACCAAGTAGTGACGGAGGAGGAATAAACGTTGCAGCTTCTTTGGTAAGAAGTCGTGTAACGATTTGCTCCCTCCCGGCACTATTTTTTGTATGCCGTTCCCCGCACCCGGCGGAGACGCAGACAACCTGGTAGAGAAACTGCCAGACCCCTTCAGCTGCCCATGCATTCGCAAGGGCTCAACCGAAGAAGGGACATTACCATGCCGAAGCTGAGCTTTTCTGACGTGAGGTTGAACTACGATCCCTCGGCGCCGCAACAGCGCTTTCGCGAGGCCGGCCTGGAAGCAGCATTCGCTAATCCGTCGGCGCAGCTTCCGTCAGCTCCCTCTTGGCCTGCCGGCGGAGCTCCGCAACCCATCTCACTCACGCCGATACCTGCCGCTAGCGACGACCTTTCCCGCTTCAAGGGTTACGACGCCGTGGTCGTTACGTGGACGGCCGCCGAGGCCGCCGCCCTGGCTGCGCTGTTTACTCCTGCACATCCCATCAGCACGTGGTATGAGTACCGGCATGGCGTCGCAGCATATCTGCCGCTGGTTACCGGCACCAAGTCTCCCTTCAACGATCAGTCCAGAGAGATGGCGCGCTATTACCACAGCCTGGGTCTCTACTTCCCTTGCCAAATCGGAAATGCGAAGGTGCTGCTGTTTAAGAGTGGACTGCATTTTGCGTACGACGGTCCGGCGACCCCGGTAAAGAAGCTGATGACGGAAATTGCGCGGGCTGTCAGTCCCAAGGTCTTCATCACTACGGGTACAGCAGGAGGCATCGGGGCGAACGTCCTGCTGGGGGATGTCGTCGTGGGGGGTAGCGTGCGCTTCGACTGCGCAACGCAGTTTAAGAACGAACCGTGGCACGACGCGGCCTTTACCCCTTCACCGCTGCCGCCCGGGGCATTGAACGCAATGACTCCTGCTTTACTGCAGCTCAATGCGTCGCGTGTGCCCAATTCGCGCAGTACTCCGAAGATATGGAGCGCAGCAACCGATGCCATCGTGACCACCGATAATTTCGCGTTCGACGACTCGACCGACTACTACAAGCTGGAAGGACTGGGACGGTGCTGCGAGATGGGTGATGCCATGGTCGCGAGTGCATTGCAGGGCATTCCGGGCCTTGCCTGGCACGCGATTCGCAATGCCTCTGACCCGCAGATACCGAACCCGAACCACAACATAGAACAAGCCGATCAGCAGGCTGCGCAAATCTATGCCAAGTATGGCGGACTCACCACAGCTGGGAGCGTTATCGCGACTTGGGCCGTAATCCATAGCGGTATATCGGTTAGGCCGGACGCTTCCTCTGCAAGCAATGCTGCTCAGCCAAGCGGCGACTTCAAGCTTGGGCGCATCGCTCCAGTACGGGATGCGTATGGAAAAACTATCGACGTAGAGCCAATTCGCAAATAAGGAGAAGCACCCATGACAGCAATGACCGCGGAAAAGACCTCGTTCAAACTGGGCCGGCTTGCCCGTTCCCATAACGACAAAATTCCTATGCTTCACACCCTGCTGGCGGGCCAGCCCGTGGAGCCTGTTCAACCCGCCGTAGATTACACCACAGGAATGCCTGCCAAGCTCGGCGTGATGGCTAACGACACGCTGGGAGACTGCACCTGCGCCGCGTTCTATCATGCGATCCAGGTCTGGAGTTTTAACTCGGAAAAGAAAATCGAAACTGAGCCGGATTTGGACGTAGTGGATCTTTATGAACAGGCTTGCGGCTACAACCCGAAGCAGGGCGGTGAAGGCCCGGGCGGTAATGAACAGCACGTACTTACTTACATCCTGAAGACGGGCGCACCCTTCGGTCCTAAAGGGCAGCAACGGCACAAGATCACTGCGTTTGCTGAGGTCGACGTGAAAAACATCGACAATATCAAGCGCACTATTTATGACCACGGCGTGGCGTACATCGGCTTCGACGTGCCGCAATATATCATGCCGAAAAATGCGCCGCCGCTGGCGGTTTGGGACGTCGAACCCAAGGCTGACAACAGCATCATCGGTGGTCACGCAGTTGTCTTGGCGGGCTACAATGCCAGCGGAGCGCGGGTCATTTCATGGGGGCAGTACTACACCATGACCTGGGCCTTCTTCGAGAAGTTCGTCGACGAAGCGTACGCCATCACTGACCCTCTGTGGACGAAGACCACCAGCAAGGTTCCGGCCAGGGTGCTGGATCAATATATGCAGAAGCTTAAAGAAAACTAACTTGCTTTTCCCGGGCGAGTGCCCGGCGCACGGCGTCCAGCAGCGAACCTGCAGCTGGACGTTGTGCCAAATCCGTTATGGAGAAGTCTTTGCCTGTCCGCTGCGGAAAGCCTGGTAGCGCGCTTTGTTTTCCGCATTCGGAGGATACAAACCGGGCAGCGACGCGCCCGCTTGCACCTCAGCAATAATCCAGTCCTCCAGTTTCTCCTGCTCGACAGCCGCTTCCACAACTTCGTTGAGCAGCGCGCGGGGAATGACGATGGCGCCATCTTCATCCACCACGATCACGTCATTGGGGAAGACCGCGACTCCGCCACAGCCGATCGGTTCCTGCCAATTCACAAAAGTGAGACCGGCAACGGAAGGCGGCGCTGCGGCGCCCATGCACCATACGGGCAAACCGGTGGCCAGCACGCCGGCGAGATCACGTACTACGCCATCGGTAACCAGGCCGGCGACACCACGCACCTTCATGCGGGCGCAGAGAATATCCCCGAAGATACCGGCGTCGGTGATGCCCATGGCGCCGACCACCGCAATGCAGCCCGGCGCCATGGCTTCGATCGCAGCGCGCGTCGAGATAGGGGAACTCCAGGATTCCGGCGTGGCCAGGTCTTCGCGCGCCGGGACAAAGCGCAGCGTGAAAGCCGGACCCACAATCCGCTTTTGGCCCGGACGCAGCGGCTTGGTGCCGCGCAGCCAGACATTGCGCAGGCCTTTTTTCAGCAACACCGTGGTGAGCGTCGCCGTGGCTACGGCGGAGAGTGTTGCTATCGTCTTTTGGTCTAATTCCACTGGCGTCCGTTCCGTCATCATGTTGTTTGCCGAGCTGCTTTTTTAAATGCCGGCGATCAGGCCGCCATCAACGCGGATCACGGACCCGGTGATATAGGCAGCGCGATCGCTCGCTAGAAACGCAACCACGTCGCCATATTCTTCCGGTTTTCCGTAGCGGCCTACAGGAATGCTGCCCGTGCTCTCGGTCAACACATCCTCTACGCTGCGCCCTTCCCGCTTGGCTTTCGCTTCATCGAGAAATTTTAGCCGGTCGGTCGCAATGCGACCAGGGAGGATGATGTTGGCGGTTATGCCGTCCTTGGCAACTTCGCGGGCCAGGGTTTTTGACCACCCAACCAGGGAGAGGCGCAGGGTGTTGGAAATGGCGAGGTTGGGGATGGGCGACACAACTCCGGATGAGGCACTGGTGATCACGCGGCCCCAGTGCCGGGCCCGCATATTCGGCAGCACGCGATCGGTGATGGCGATTACCGAAAGCACCATCGCCTGAAAATGCCTGGACCACAATGCCGGGTCCTGGCCGATGGCCGTAGTGGGCGGCGGGCCGCCGGTGTTGTTCACGAGAATATCTACCGGGCCTAGCTCGCGTTCAATCTTTGAGATGTGGCCGTCGATCTGCGACAGGTCGGAGAGGTCCCAAAGAAGACCGATGCTCTTGACCCCGATGGTAGCCAATGTCGCCTCGGTTCCAGCGATGGATTTCGCGCCTATACCGGCCACAGCTACCTTTGCGCCTTCGGCGGCCAGGGCTTTGGCGATCGCCCGGCCCAAGCCGCCACCGCCGGCTAACACTAATGCTGTTTTATCTTTTAGGCCGAGGTCCATGGTGTTTCCTGTAGGAGTCCAATTCTACTTGGGGGAAAGAGAAACTGCGGGGTCCCGGCGCTGGGTCGAAAAACATTTTCACGGGAGGTCTGAGGTCGGGAAGGGCGCACGGCAGCTAATGCCACGCATCCGCTTCGAAACGCGCGATCGCTTTTTCGTCGAAGAGATATCCCAGGCCGGGTCCGGTTGGCAGGGCCAGGCCGCCGTTCCGCACTTCGAGTTGGCGATCGATGATGTCGCAGAAATTGAATACCTTGCCGTCGGGAAAGTATTCGACGAATTGACCGTTGGGCGAGGCCGCTACCAGGTGCACGTGCAAATCATGAAACCAGTGCGGGCACATGGTGACGCCGTAAGCATCGGCCAGCGCGGCGATGCGCCGGAATTCCGTTATCCCACCACAGACCGCGGCGTCCGCCTGCAGGATCGACGCTGCCTCCTTGTCCAGCAATTCCTTGAATCGCCAACGGCCGGCCTCGATTTCGCCGGTGGCCACGGGGATGCTGATCAAGGCAGCCAGTTTGGCGTGGTTGTCAATTTGATCGGGGCTGAACGGTTCTTCGATCCAGTAGGGATCGTAGGGCGCGAAACGCTCCGCGTAGCGCAAGGCGGTGGGCACATCAGACCAGGCGTTATTGGCATCCAGCATAAGCAGCACGTCGGGCCCAATCGCTTTGCGCGCTGCCGCTATCCTTGCCTCTTCTGATCTCAGATCGCCGCGGCCAACCTTCATCTTTACGGCGTTGAGGCCGAGCGCTACGTAGCTGGCCATTTCTTCGCCCAGCATCGCCGGCGTTTTGCCCTCAAGGTAATAGCCGCCGCTGGCATAGGCCGGAACCGTATCTTCATAGGCGGCGCCGAGATACTTGTAAAGCGGCAGGTTGGCCGCCCTGGCGTTTCGGTCCCACAGGGCGTTATCGAGAATACTGAGCGCGCGCATCACCGAGCCGACGCGGCCATGCAGCAACACTTCCTGATACATATTTTTCCAGAGCAATTCGGTGGCGTTTGAATCAGCGCCAATCAGCATGGGTGCCAGCATCTCGCGCACCGCCGTCGTCACCACGTTTCCACCCGAATGTCCGGCGTAGCAATGACCAATACCTTCGACCCCGTCCTCGGTGCGGATCCTAACCAGGCTGTAGTCGCGCGACGTTACCTGGCGGCGCGCAAAGGCGGTCGCCTGGCGCAGCGGAATATGAACAGTGCGTGCTTCGACAGAAACGATCCTGGCCATTTGACTCCTGTTCTACATTTCGTTGGGGAGGTTGACCAGGCTGGCCCAGTCTTGCGCGCGCAAGGCAGCGGTGTCGAGAGAAAGAAGCAAAGCAACGGCTGCAAATCGGATGGCGTGAGGCGGCTTGAACGTCATGGGGAGGAGTTTAGTCATAGAGGTGTGGGTGTCGCAAGGGTTTGACGCGTGCGGGGGGCCGTGTTTGGATGAAAATTGGTGAAATCCAGAGCTGCTCTGCCGGTAGACACGATTCTGCCGGAGATTCTCGATTCGTTAAAGCGCTGTCCGAACCTCGTGATCGAAGCACCGCCAGGTGCAGGTAAGACCACTCGCGTGCCACCGGCGCTGCTGGAGATTGTCAGCGGTGAAGTGGTGGTACTGGAACCGCGCCGTATTGCAGCACGATTGGCGGCGCGGCGTGTGGCTTGGGAGCGGGGCGAGCCGGTCGGCCAGACCGTTGGCTACCAGGTTCGCTTTGAGGAAGCCGTTGGCCCGAAAACGCGACTGCGGTTTGTCACCGAGGGCATACTCACCCGGCGACTGCTCTCCGATCCAAGCCTAAAGGGGGTGGCCGCGGTGGTGCTGGATGAGTTTCATGAGCGCCACCTGGAGAGCGATCTGGCATTGGCCTTGCTGAAACGCCTGCAGCACACGCGACCTGATCTTCGGATCGTGGTCATGTCAGCGACGCTCGATGCTGGTCCGGTGGCGCACTACCTTCAAAATTGTCCGGTGCTGCGGTCAGAGGGGCGGCAGTTCGACCTCTCCATACGCCATCTGCCGTACTCTCCAAAGCCGCTGGAAGCTCAGTTAACAGAAGCACTCGAGCTGCTAATCGCGGAGGAACCTTCCGGAGACGTTCTGGCTTTCTTGCCGGGGGCCGCGGAGATACGGCGCGCCATGCGCGACAGCCAGGCAGTGGCGCGCCGGGCCGGATTACTTGTGTTGCCGCTGCACGGCGATCTGACACCGGCGGAACAGGACCGGGCAATCGCGCCCGCTAGTCAACGAAAAGTTATCCTGGCGACAAATGTCGCGGAAAGCTCGGTGACGGTTGAGGGCATAACCGCGGTGATCGATAGCGGACTGGCGCGCATCGCGACCTATTCCCAGTGGACCGGCTTGCCGACGCTCCACGTCGGCCGGGTGAGCAAGGCTTCGGCGAAGCAAAGAGCGGGGCGAGCGGGACGTACTGGACCCGGCCGCGTGGTGCGCCTCTACACCATGGAGGACTACCTTCGCCGCCCAGAACACGACGAGCCGGAGATCGCGCGCAGCGAGCTCTCCCAGCTTTGCCTTGCTCTGCGCGCGATGCGGATTGGCCAAATCGATTGGTTGGATGCGCCGCCTGCGGCAGCCATGGAAAGAGCGGAGTCTTTGCTCGACCGCCTGGGCGCTACCGGGGCCATGGTGCAGCAGTTGGCGCGGTACCCTCTGCATCCCCGACTGTCGCGCATTCTGACTGCGGCCATGGAGCGCAGCGTGGGCGAGGACGGCTGTATTGCTGCAGCACTGCTTGGGTCGGGCGCCCGGTCGGAAAAAAATGATCTGCTCGCAGCCATCGATGCAGATCAGGATTACCGAACTCGGCAACAAGTGGAACAGTTGCGCAGGATTGCGCGGCCCGCACGGCAGACGAAGCACAACGACGATGCTTTGCTGATGTCGATACTGGCGGGGTTTCCGGACCGCGTCGCGCGACGGCGTGCGGGCAACCAGGTGCTGCTTTCGAATGGCACATCGGCGGAAGTCGCGGGGGAAGCTCCGCACTACGAATTTATGGTCGCGGTAGATGCTGAAGACCGCAAAGATAAGCCGCTGCCACTGATACGTATGACGGCGCGTATCGAGCCGGAGTGGTTGATTGAATTGTTTCCCGATGGTGTGGGCGAACTATCGAGCGTGGAGTGGAATCGCCAGACCGAGCGGGTGGAGGCGGTGAGCGCGCTGCTGTACGACGAGCTGGTAATTCAGGAATCTCGCGGGGCAATGCCGGATGCCGAAGCCGCAGCCCAACTGCTGGCGCAGAAAGCCCTGGAAGAAGGCATCGATCGCTTCGTCGACAAGAACGCGCTCGACGAATTCTTAGCCCGCGTCGAGTTTGCCGGTGGCGCGGCGCCAGATATCTCCCAGGCGCTCCGCGAAATGTGCCTGGGGCTGCGCAGCTTCACTGAGTTGAAGTCTGCAGGGGCAAACTTCGTGTCCGCGCTCGAACGGAAGATGGGGATGCGACAGCTTGGTGAGATTGCTCCCCCACGCATTCGACTACCCAGCGGCCGGGAGACCAAGGTTCACTACGAACCAGGTAAGCCGCCCTGGATTGCATCGCGCCTGCAGGATTTCTTTGGGATGCGGGAGACACCGCGGATCGGTCTGGAGCGGACGCCGGTCGTGGTCCATCTGCTGGCTCCGAATCAGCGAGCGGTACAGACGACGACCGACTTGGCGGGCTTTTGGGAGCGGCTCTACCCGCAGGTGAGACGCGAACTGATGCGCCGGTACCCGAGACACTCCTGGCCCGAGCGTCCGTAGGCCTTAGGGCCGCTTCTAGAGCGAAACTGCTTTAGGCGCGCGGAGGCGCAGGCAATTTCACGTGCAGTACATTTCTCAGATAGTTGACGTTGACCGCTAGATTTTCCTGAATGCTGCCAGTGCCGTCATCCGGCCGGGGCGCGTCGAGGTCGTAGACTACCCATCCTTTGAACTTTCGATCGCGTAAGAGTTTGAAGAGGGCTGGAAAGTCCACACCGCCTACGCCGAGGTTGTGGTACAGGCTTGCCTGACGGTGTTCCGCCTGCGTCGGTGTCGATTTATTGCCGCGATACTTGGGATAGGTGTCCTTCATGTGCACTTCCGCAATCCGGGGAAAATAGTCACTGATGATCTGCACCGCATCGCCGCCGCCCAGTGTCAAATGCGCGGTGTCAGCCGTGAGCCAGACATACTTTGGATCGGTATGTGCCATCACCGTTCGCATGTCATGCTCGCGTTCCATCGGTCCCCAGATATGGGGATGCGGAGCCAGCCTCACTCCAAAGGCGATCGTCTGTCGGCCTATTTCATTCAGCGTGTTAGCCAATGTTTTTAGTTGATCCTCGCTTGGCCCACCTTGCGGGCGGCTGCCCATATTGGTCTTCCAATGGTTGCAGCCACAGGGCGCCAGAAAATCGTGCGCGAAGTTCACCATGTCGGCGATGAGCTCGGCATTACCCTCCTTGCTGATCCAAGGATTAGGTGGGCGGGTTAGACGAGGAGTTTGCGCTCGAAGCCGGCTTCGACCCCGGCGCGCGCGGTAAATCTCCTACATCGATTAGTTGGATTCCCGCCGCATCGCACATTCGCTTGAGCTCGAGCGGATTGCCGAGGAACTGTACGACCTGTCCCGAGTAGGGCTCGATGCCTTGCAACCCGAAACGTGCCGTGTCTGCGATGATCTGCTGCATATCGGTGGACATTCGCAGATTGCCGTTGGGCCAATCGCCCCACAAGGCACCAGTAATCCCAAAACGAATGTATGGATCGATCGGATCGAGGGATTTGGTTGCCGCGCCAGCCGCCCACGCATTCGAGTTGCCCAGCATACCCGCAGCAACGGTTGCGCCGGAAAATGCCAACGCCGAAGAAATAAACTCACGCCGATTGAGACCTTGCGAGGAGGTGTTTTTAGACAAGATAGTTTCCTTTGATTTGGACGCTGTCAGCGCTCGAGTCCGAAGGCGTAGACATGGGCGTCGTGGCTTACGACGAAGACTTTTCCCAACGCCACCACTGGCTCGCTGAAATGCACCCAATCCGTGATGATCTTATCGCTCGAATACAGTTGTTTGCCTGTCTCAGCATCGAATGCAAACAGGGTGAGATGGTTGATCGGCGTGGAACGATACTTAGCCGATAGCGGATTGTGATTGATTTCATCCTGAGTGCCGTGCACGTCGGCAGGGCTCTGGATAGTCTGCTCTCCGGTCTGGATCGCATACAACACACCGTTTGCCACCACCGGCGGATCGGGCACGATCATGTCGTGCGAGATCCACTGTGGGGCCAGTGATACTTTCTCTCCATCGGCCACGACCTGGAATGCCATGATGCTGCCGTGGGTTGCGGCGCCGTCGTTCGATTTGAACGGCGGCACATTTTTTGAAGGCGGGCCCCACATCGGCACATACAGGAAGCGTTTGTGGTCCGGGGTCTCATAGCTGGTGATAGAGCCCCATGCTCCCTGACCCGGATTGCGGCCCTCCGCGGCATCGTTACCAAGCTGCGGTGATTTGTACAGGGGCTTCGAGTGATCAGGACGGCCGCCGAGATCGGCAGCATCCAGCAGATAGAGGAAACCCTCTTTGCCGGCAAGGGCAATGAGCGTCCGGTTCTGAAAGCTAAATACGTCTGGGCTCGCCGAACCCAGATCAAGGTCCTGAGCATTCAGATACTGCCAGTTTGGGGGCGTGAATGAGTCCAGCAGACGGGTCGCCTTGGGTGCCAGCTTGAGCACGGTCTCGCCAAAATCGCCGGCCGCTGGGTCATACATAGCCGTCGGCTGTTTGCGTAATCACGGTGCCGCCAGGGCCTCTCGCGACACCACCGCGGCCCCAGGGGCCCGAATATTTATTTCCGCTGGTATAAAAACGGATCAGCCGCGGGTGGGCGAGATCGCTCACATCCATCGCCGAAACGCTTCCTGGCACGACCGATGGTTTCACGCCCGCCACTACTGGTAACTGACCGCAACCGCGGCCACTTGTGGTGTACACCACATTGTCGATCAGGTTCAGGCTCCACGCCCGGGCAAAGGGCTCCACCATACTGACCGGTGCCATGCGATCCGCGCCATCACTCAGATTAAGACCGCGGAGCTTGCCGTCACTGGTGATCAGGAAAATAACGTTGTTCCGCTTATCGACCACCGGGGTGTCGTTGACTGTGTTCGAACACAGCCAGGTAGCAGGGAAGATGGGCGCGGCGGGATTAGCGAAGGTCTTCTGCCAGAGAACTTTTCCCGTGTCGGCATCGAGTGCGAACACAGTGTCGTCGGCGCCAAGCAGGAAAACAAGATTCTTAGCGCCTTGCGCGGTGCTCACGGCTTCGGCCACCAGCGGTGCAGTGAGCGTCGAAAGAACGATGCCTTTGGGTGGAGTGCTTAGCTGGGTGCTCCACAGCAACTTGAGCCCCGAGACGTTCTGGACAGTCAGCGAAGTCTCGCCGCGGTTCCAGCCGGTCCGTTCCTGATCGTAACCCCATGTCGTCCAATCGCGCGCCGGCGACAGGTTTTGTGCGGGAGCGGTTTGGGCAAGAAGCAGCGCCCCTATCACGAACGAAAGCTGAGCGCACCATTTCATCCATAGGCTCATTGAAAGGATATGTAGATTGTCTTTCGGGAAGATAGATAGTCCCGGGGACAGGCATCTGTCAATACAGTCGAGCACGGGGCACGCCGGATGGGATGCTATCGCTACCGAGGAACCGTGACACAGCGGAAGCCGATGTTCGAGGCAGAGCTATCCGGAGTGTTCGAGGTGCGGGCAGCCACGCGGTATCGATTACAGTAGGAGGCGTGGCAAAGGAACGAGCCGCCCTTCATCACCTTTGATTGGCCTCCCGACGGCCCCATCGGATCGTGCGGCGAATCAGCAGAGAAGTCCGTGTGAAACCAGTCGGCACACCATTCCCAAACGTTGCCAGTAACTGAATGGAGACCATAACCGTTGGGCGGAAAGCTGTCGACCGGGCAGGTTCCGGCGTAGCCGTCTTCGGCTGTATCTTTCTGCGGAAATTTGCCTTGCCAGATGTTGCACCGATGCATGCCTGCTGGAACGAGTTCGTCGCCCCACGGATAAAGTTTCTGTTCCAGACCGCCGCGAGCTGCGTATTCCCATTGCGCCTCAGAGGGTAGAGACTTCGAGGCCCATGCGGCGTAGGCGGAAGCGTCGTTCCAGGAAACGTGGACAACCGGGTGATTCTGCCGAAGATTCACATTGGACCCTGGGCCCTCCGGATGGTTCCAGGTGGCACCCGGCACCTTACACCACCATGGTGTGTAGGCTGCTGTGTCCTCCACCAGATTCTCGAAGCGCTCGGGCGGAATGTGAGACCAAAAGACAAACGACCAGCCGAAGGTTTCGGCTTCGGTTCGGTAGTTGGTGGCGTCAATGAAGGCGGCGAAGCAGGCGTTGGTGACGGGGAAAGTATCGATTGCGAACGGGGAGAGCGAGATAGTCCGGACCGGGCCTTCGCCATCAGCGGGAAAGCCTCGCTCGTACGCAGTACCCATCAGGAAGTTTCCCCCCGGAAGCGAGACGCTCGCCCTCGTTGCATCGGCGTTTGCCTGGCCATCGGCGGCGATGCGATCAACTGCAGCCGAAGCAGACAATGGAGCCTCTTCGCGGGGCGAAGAGGGCTGGCAGCAAGACGATTTTTCATCGCTCTTCATACAAGGCAGGTGGCCATTCTAGAAGAAATGTTTCGGCCACGCGAATCGGCACGACGAGCTGGTGGCCGTTCTGAGGTCAGGGATAGAGCTTAGCCGGCACTATTTCAGGTTCGGGCTCGCCGGCTGCGACTAAAAGCTTTTTCAGCTGCTGGCTCAGTTCGCTGGCCTGTGAACGATATTCCTGGCGCCCAGCGAGGTTCACTAGCTCGTGTGGATCGGCGCGCTGGTCATAGAGCTGGTACTCATGGTAAGTGGCAGCCGCGGGCTCTTTCGAAGCGCCGGAGGGGTCCGCGACGCAGTAGGTCCAATCTTTCGTCCGGATGGCGCGGCCTGTCATCGATTCGCTGATCTGGATCAGTTGCTGGTTAGGCCACGCCTGCCGAGCGCCGGGATCTTCAAGCAACGGTTGCAGACTCCGGCCCTTCCACCCGGAGGGCACTGGCGCGCCGGCCGCCTGGAGAAGAGTGGGCGCGATGTCGATGAGCCCGACAAGCTCAGAGATCTGCTGCGCGCCATGAAAACCTGGGCCGTCGATAAGCAGGGGCACGCGGAGGGAACTGTTGTGGGTGCTGCGCTTGTACTCCTGGTTACGAGTCATGAAGTGGCAGCCGTGATCGCTGATGAAAACGAAGATGGTGTTGTCGGCGAGATGTTCCTCTTCGAGAATGCGGCGGACTCGGCCTACTGAGGCGTCAATCGCTTCAATGCAGCCGTAGTAGTCCGGCAGTTGGGCCTGCCAGGTGCCGGGAAGCGCTCGTAGATCGTCGGGGACGGTGGAGTTGGCGAAGCGCTCCACCGAACCATGTGGCCCGATGGGACGATGCATATCGTTCTGCTGGTGGGGCTCGATCTGGGAGATGAAGAGGAAGAATGGTTTTTCCTGCTTCTGGCGCAGGAAGCGTTCCACGCGATCGGTAATGAAGTCGACGCGGTATTCGTCTTTGTAGGTGATCTCTTTGCCGTCGCGGTCCCAGATGGTTCCCTCGTAAGGATGCGTGGTGAACTCGATCACATTCGACCCTTCCCAGAGGTCAAGGAAGCCACCACGAAACTCTGGTTTCACGGCCCCCGGACCGCCGCCGTCGGCCTCTGTATTGGGGGCAAGATGCCACTTGCCAATCAAGTTTGCTGTGTAGCCGGCTTTGCGCAACTCACCGGCAAGCGTGGGGAGAGTTTGACCCAGAGCAATGCCATTGCGCCAGACGCCGGTTTCCGTTGCATAGCGGCTGGTGAACAAGACCGAGCGGGCAGGAGCGCAGACAGGCTGGTTAGTCACCGCGTGGGTAAAGTTCTTGCCCCGGGACGCCATCGCATCGAGATTGGGCGTGCGGGTGGAACTATTGTGGCCGTTGGCGCCGATGAAGTCCCAGCGGAATTGGTCGGAGAGATACAGAATGATATTCGGACTTGTTGCCGGCTTAGCAGCACTCGTCTCATCCGCTTCGCCCGGGGCCGGAACCGCAGCGGCTACAGCGGCTGCCAAGGAACCTTTGATGAATGACCTTCTGCTTTCTATCTGCTCTGGCATACGTCTCCTAACAAACACCAAAATCTAAATCGCCTTTTCGCGGGAAGAGATTTACTCGCGGGGGCAAGCGAGAAAACGAGACTGACTTAGGAATGAGCGGGCTACGCAGTCAACAACAACCGATGCGCGGCGCAGCCGGCTGCACGTTCGACACAACTATCAGATTTTGTTGGCTATGCAGCGGCATGGCGTCTGGGCAAACTATAAGAGCGCAGGACTTAGTGTGTCAACGTGACCTGTAAATCGCTTGACAAAATGTCGATCTAACTGCATGATCTGAACCAGCGGTATTATCTTTACCGCGACATTGAGCCCTATGCAAACCTCCTGGTTGCCGAACATTTCGTCTCTTCTGTGTTGTTGTTGCCCGACTAACCGGTAACGAGACGGACGTGTTTGGGGCAGGTTCTTTTGAACCAACCCTCCAGTTTTAACTCAGTCTTAACCTAATTGCAGTTTCAGTCAGCAAGCACTGTATCCATGCTGTTTGCCGACTTCGCAGTACCCGAATTGTCTATGCGGATAGCGGATTTTAGCTTGTTGGTAAAGAAGATTGCCGTGGGCGTCGCGCTCACTCTGGTTCCTCTGTTGATCCTTGCAGGGGGACTCTGGGCGACGACAAAACTACTAGCTCATTAACTGCACCGGCAACGAAACGCACTCACAGTCAGAAATTCATGCGAGCGATTGATGAAGATTGAGCCACATATTCAGCGCAGGATGATAAGGAATGCCGCTCTCAGCTTATTCATCTACGCGTTGCCCGTTCTGCTTATGTTTCTCACGCTGTACCTCCGCGGCAGTAGGCCCTGGGAGAATGTACACTCCGCGATTGGCAGCGGTTTAACCGTGCACCACGCTGCATCCGATCATGCGCACGGTTATGGATTCATGCTCTTCATCATCGCACTCGGTGTGGTCGAGTTTTCTTTTGGACTCTACGGTGAGGAATGGAACCGGAATGAAAAGGCGCTCGATCTCGCGTGCTTCGCGATCCCCAAGCTGGTTTTCGCTCCATTCTTTGCCTGGTTTAGCTTGACAGTGCTTCCTGTTTTGTTTCCGCATCAACACAGTATCTTTGCGTGGGTTCCGTTCTTCTGGGGCGTCCTGATTCTCTGCATCGCCGATGACTTGACGCAATATTGGTATCACCGGATGCATCATGAGATTCCCTGGCTGTGGAGATTCCATCGTACCCACCACTCTGCTCCATACATGGGGATGTCGATGGCGGGACGTCAAAATGCCATCTACTCCATATTCTTCTCGCAGACCTATCTCACCAGCATCCTGGTCTACCTTGGCTTTGGCCCGGCGGCGGTGGTCGTGCTTGGCGTGAAGTCCACCATTACCACGTTGGCCCACTCCAGTATTCCCTGGGACAAGCCTCTCTATCGCTACAAAGCTCTCCACCCGCTTGCCTGGATCGTTGAGCGACTTATCTCAACTCCTGCGACCCATCATGCCCACCACGCATCGAGTACAGACGATGGGGTCGGATTCTACAAGGGTAACTTCGGCAACATGTTCTTCCTGTGGGACGTAATTTTCGGAACGGGTCATATCTCGCGCCAATATCCCGCGGAGTATGGCATTTCGCACTATGAAGGCGATCCCTGGTACGCCCAACTTCTGTGGCCTGTCTTCAAATCGAATATTCAGGGCAGTGAACTGGCGGCCGATGGTCCGGTAGTAAGGACCGATGTTGAACCAAGGAAAGCTGTTGAGGAATTCGAACTCGGCAACGTGCCGATACAGGCATGACAATCAACATGGAACATATCCCACAATCCGCAACACAGCACCCCAGGGCAGCACGATGTTGTTGTCCGGCCTCCGCACCCCGCGTGGCGGCTACGGCAAATTGCTAGCTGGACCTTCGGCCCCGGTCCACGCTCGCACCCCGTTATCACTCTGAAGATACCCAACACAGGCATGAACCTGAGGTTCTGCTGTCCTTCCTCCTCGCTGAGGAAAAGAAAGGTACGACCATGTCTCTCCACTATTTGCGGAAACACGCGCTCTCATTCATAAAATCTGCTGTCTTGATCAGCGGATTCGCAGCGGTTTCCTTGACTGCTTTCGCGCAAACCTCTCAGGTTTCAGGGCAGGTTGTGGACGCAAGCCATTCGGTAGTGTCGGGGGCGGACTTGACTCTGACCCGAGTGGAGACGGGAGATACCCGGCAACAACACTCGACCAGTGAGGGCTATTATTCGTTTCCCCTTCTCTTACCTGGACATTATGACCTGAAGGTCGAGAAGGATGGCTATGAGACCCAGGATCAAAAGGGGATCATTGTTGAAACGGGCACGGTCAGCACGGTGAATGTTGTTCTCGCGGTCGGTGCGGTCGCGCAGACGGTCGACGTCGACGCCACGGTTCCGCTACTGCAGTCACAGTCCTCAGCGGTTGAAGATGTGGTGGAGAACCAGACCATCGTAAACATGCCGCTGATTGACCGGCGCTCTTCGCAGCTGCAACGGTTGAGCGGGTTTGTCGTAGGCAATGGAACGGGATCAGGCGCAACGTTCGCCGTAGGAGGTGGCCGGGGAAACAACGCCAATTACCTGGTCGATGGCGGCAACGTGCAGAATCTTTTGCTCGGCGTGCCAACGCTCATGTTTGATCCGCCCATTGAGTCGGTGCAGGAGTTCAACCTGTCTATCAGCGATTACGCGGCAGAGCTAGGACGCAGCGGCGGCGCAGTGGTCCAGATGACGACCAAGTCTGGAACTAACTCGTTCCATGGTGCAGCTTACGAATACTTCCGCAATGATGACTTGCAGGCCAGGCCATACTTTGCCAAGACGAACCCCGAGCTTCGCTACAACCTCTTCGGCGCCAGTATTGGGGGCCCCATCAAGAAAGATAAAACGCAGTTTTTCTTCAACTATGAGGGACGCCGGCAGACAACCTCTGTGACTCAGATTATCAACGTGCCTACACCGGCGGAACTTACAGGCGACTTCTCTGCTTTCTCAACACCCGTTATAGATCCAAACACCGGAAAGCAGGCGATCTACAACGGGAAGTTGAACGTTTTGCCGCCGGGTGAGCTGGACCCGGTTGCACAGAAGCTGGTCCAGTTCTATCCCGCACCAAACGTCGCGGGCGCAACGCCCAACATCTCGAATTTTCGCGCCAATGATTCAACGCAGGGCATATACGATGTCTACGTAGCCCGCATCGATCACGTATTTGGCGAAAAGGATCGGATATTTGCTCGCTTCCTGGCGCAGACCGATCACGAGCCTACTGCTTCGATCTATCCAACGCCAGGAACCGACAACTATGGCGTGCTCGCGCACAACTACTATTACAATCCTTCCGGCACCTGGTATCACAACTTTTCGCCCACGCTGATCAACGAGTTCCGCTTTACCTATTCGCGCAGGCAGGCTCTAAGCATCTCCGCCGGAGCAAATACTACGCTCGCCTCCCAGATTGGTATTCAAGGGACCAACGCGGCTTTTTTCCCGACCGTCACCCTCTCCGGGCTTGCAGGCTTCGGCAATACGAATCAGCAAGAGAGGCTGCAAACACCGATTAATAGCAATCAGTATGTAGACAACCTCTCTTTTCAGAGAGGCAACCACCAGTTCAAATTCGGCGGGGAACTGCGGACGTCGAACAACACAGACAACTACTTCCCGACGGCTGGCGGTTCATTCGCATTTACCAATACCGGTGTCAGCACCAGCGCGGCGTTGGGCAGCTTGGCAAATCTACTGCTGGGCAGAGTCAATTCCGCTACCCTGCAGCAGGCGGAGACATTGCTCACCACGACATATTCCTGGGGATTTTTTGCGCAAGACGACTGGCGAGTAAGATCCAATCTGACCCTCAACGTCGGGTTACGGTATGACATCGACGCGCCTCGTGCGGAAGAACATAATCGACAAAACTCATTTGATCCCACAACGATCAATCCGGTTTCGGGTACACCCGGGATTATCCAATTCTCCGGCCTCAACGGTGTCAGCAAGTACGCGAATAATTGGGATTTTCACAACATCGGCCCCCATGTCGGTTTCGCATGGACGGCTCGGCCCACCACGGTGGTGCGCGGCGGCGGCGCGATTCTCTTCCCCGGGGAGTACGACCAGGCAACCCCGATTGTCGCTTATACCGGCTTTGCCAAACAGATCAGCCTCTCCTCTCCGAATGCCGGTACAGGTGCGCCCGCGTTTCTATTGAAGAACAATGGAACAGATGGCACTGGCACTGCGGCCGTTCCGACTCCCTCCCAATTGACCCCTGCCTATGGCGCCGTGCCAGTGGGACAGAAGGTCGTGCAGGCCCCGCAGTACTTCCAGCGGGACCGCGTCACCGGCTACCTCTATCAGGCGAGTCTCAATATCGAACAGCAGTTGGGCAATCAGGTATTAATAACCTTCGGTTACCTGGGAACTTTCGGCCATCATTTGTCTGCAACTAACGCCGAGAATACCAACCAGGTTGCGCCAGATAAGATGGCCTTGCTGGCAACGACCAAGAACACACAGACGCTTCGCCCATTCCCGCAGTTTGGAAACGTGAGTATTATTGCGACGGACGAAGGGCAATCTAACTACAACGCCTTTAATGCGGGCATCAAGAAGCGCTACGCTGGTGGCTTCCAATACGGAATAAACTACACGTGGTCGAAGTTTATCGATAATCAGGAAGCGCGGAATGAGCTGGCAGCATACCCGGGGACCGATGCGTTCACCGACTACTATAACCCGCAAGACCGGCGCGGCCTTTCCGGAAATGATATTCGCAACCGGATCATCGGGAGTGCGCTTTACGAACTTCCCGTTGGCCCAGGCAAATGGATCCACCCATCCTCAAACTGGGTGAACGTATTCGCCGCAGGGTGGACAGTGGGGGCTATCTCTGAGATTCACTCCGGGACCGCGCTCAGTGTCATCGATTCCACCAACAATACCGGTAGCTACTCCGATGGAGTGAGGCCAAACCTGGTCGGCAATCCCAATGACCTCTCCGGCTCACGCCCGCGGGCACAGCGGACGCATGAGTGGTTTGACACTTCAGCGTTCGCACAAAACCCTCCGTTCACCTTCGGCAATGCCCCCCGTACCTTTGGCAGGGGGCCGGCTTTGGCGACCACGGATGCATCTCTCTTGAAGGACTTCAAGATTGCGGAAATCAGTACGCTGCAGTTCCGCGCTGAAGCGCTGAATGTCTTTAACCACGCCAACCTGGCAAATCCGAATACGCAGTTTGGCAACGGCGCCTTCGGTCAGGTCACGGCATTACAGTCAGGCAATCAATCGAGGATCTTGCAGTTGGCTCTCCATCTGGCGTTCTAACAAGCGATCGTCGTTCCTCTCCCTTGGCCGGCCGGCAACATTGCGGCTGGCCAAGGTATTTTCTTCTGTACAAATCCCCGCGGAGTCGATTCGGACAATGATGGCAGACACAAACGAGGTTTCCGGCGTTTCAAGGCGTGCGTTTCTACAAGGCATGGTCGCAACCGGCGTTGCCTTGCAGGCAAAGAACGCCGGCGCTGAAATCGATGCGACGGCCAACTTCCGTCCGAATATCGTTTACATCCATTCGCATGATTCGGGGCGATACCTTTCGCCTTACGGCCAGTCAGTGCCTACCCCGAATTTGCAGCGCCTTGCGCAGGAGGGCATTCTGTTTCGCAAGGCCTTCAGTGCCGCGCCCACTTGTTCCCCCAGCAGAGCTGCCCTGCTCACCGGTCTCTATCCCCACAGCAGCGGCATGCTCGGACTTGCCCATCGCGGCTTTTCGCTGAATGACTACCAGCAGCATATTGTGCATACACTCAAACCTGCTGGCTACACCTCGGTATTGGCGGGGCTGCAGCACGTGGCCAAGGTTCCGGAAACGATCGGGTATGACAAGATACTTCCGCACAAGGATACAAGCGCAGTGCATGTAGCGCCTGCGGCTGTCGGGTACCTGGATAGCCGGCCGACGTCTCCCTTTTTTCTGGATATTGGGTTCTTTGAGACGCATCGCGAATATCCGGAGGCCACACCGGAAGACAAGGCTGACTACTCACCTCTGCCGAGACCTATTCCGGATACTGCAGCGACCAGGGGCGACTTTGCGCGCTATCGGGCGAGCGCCCGGATCATGGACGAAGGCGTAGGAAAGGTTCTCGACGCGATCGACCGCAATGGTTTTGGTGAAAACACTTTGATCATCAGCACAACCGACCACGGGATCTCGTTCCCGCGGATGAAGTGCAATCTTACTGATGATGGCTGGGGAGTTTCACTGATCATGCGCGGCCCAAAGCTTCCCCGAGCAGTCGTTTGCGATGCCCTGATTTCGCAGATAGATGTGTTCCCCACCCTCTGTGACTACATCGGAATTCAGCACCCCGGCTGGTTACAAGGAAAGTCCTTCTTGCCGGTGCTTTCAGGCCAAGTTGCGGAGATACACGAGGAATTGTTCGCCGAGGTTAATTATCACGCTTCGTATGAGCCAAAACGCGCAGTACGAACGTCTCGCTGGAAGTACATTCGGCGCTTCGGAGACCGGCGGACACCGGTTCTGCCTAACTGTGACGATAGTCCCAGTAAAGAGCTTTGGTTACAGGCTGGGTGGGGTTCGCAAGTGTTGGATACCGAGAGCCTTTATGATCTGCTCTTCGATCCTACTGAGCATGCGAATCTTATCAACGACCCTGGTCACGCGCAGGTGGCGCAGGATATGCGCGATCGCCTGCATCGCTGGATGGTTTCGACGAACGATCCGCTATTGCATGGACCCGTTGCGGCGCCCCCGGGGGCGGTGGCAAATGATCCGAATGGGATATCTCCTAAAGAGCCGCCCATCGCTGCGCATCCATCGTGACTTTGTTAGCTAATAGGAAGGCGAACCGCAGGTTTCTCGGCTTGGGAAGACGAAGGTGGGCTGGCTCTTCCATGAGGAATTAGCTAATGGATGAAAAGAATTGTGAACGACAGGATCGACTTAGGGTTAAGTGGAACTGTAAGTTTGTCTGCGGTTAGCTGAGTGAAATGGGGAAAGAAATAGTTGCCCTCATTACTGAGAGAAATGTTATTCTCTCAGAAGTTTCAGGCCCGCAGTATCCCGCGTTTATTGAATACATTGTCATCTAAGACAAGTATCTCGGCCGACCCACCATGCGCATTGTGTCTCGAAAGTCCGACCATCACCCGCTGCCGATTGAGCAGACCCCGCCGCATTCTCGCTGTTGACCTCATCCTTTAGTTTTCTCCCTTTAAATCTGTAGACGGTCGTGTCCCTTGGCTCAGCTTTGGACGTGACGCCTCTATAAGAGTTAGATCTTCTTCCCACTATTGATTTACGCCCGGTGTGCAGCGGGTTGTAATGGAGCCTTTGTGAAGAAAACTTTGATCGCCTTGCTGAGTTATGTCCCTTTCGCTCTCACCATTACATTGCACGCGCAAACGACCGTCGCTTACCGTGTTTTATTCGGCGTAGGAGACACGGCCCCCACCCGGTGGGATGGAACCTTTTCCGGGGAACGAGTGGGCAAGATCACGGCCACCGAGTGGAAGTTTATTGCCGGTGACAACATCGACGGCCAACTCTTCCACTTCTCTACCCATCCCGATCAACGCTTCGTCGGTGCTTCGGGTGGTAGCGGCGCTCCGATTGTTCCCAATGGATTTATATTGACGGCGGAGCGTGTGACCGAGAGCAGTGAGTTTTCCTTCACCACCGCGCAAGGAGACTTTCGATTCCGCGCTTCTGATCTTTCTTACGGCAAAGGCATTTACCGGCTGGGAGAGAAGGTTTATATCGATCGCGTTCCCGCCTCCTACCGTCTGACCGAAACACCGGAAGAAGAAGATTATCCATCGATTACAAAGGACAAGAATGGAGACGCCTGGTTAGCCTATGTTGAGTTCCACCATAGTCCCGATCATGTGAAGCTAGCGGCGCCGTTACATGAGGCGCCGAAAGATTTCGCCCCGCTAAAGCAGCCTGTGGGCGGAGATCAGATCTGGCTACAGAAGTACTCCGGCGGTGCGTGGCAACAGCCCGTCGCTGTCACCAAATCCGGGAAAGATCAATACCGTACCGCGGTGGCGGTGGATGGTAGCGGACGGCCATGGGTCTTCTGGTCCGAAAATCGGGGCGGAAACTTCGACATCTTTACCAGCTCAGTTGACCAGTCCGGGCCGCAGAGCGAGATTCGGCTTTCCAAGGAAGCAGGCTCGGATATTGACCCAGTCGCGGTGACCGACTCCAACGGCAAAGTCTGGGTTGCATGGCAGGGATGGCGCGACGGCCGGGCCGCAATCTTTACCGCACATCAGAACGGGAACGGCTTCACGACGCCGGAGAAGATTTCCACCTCAGCAAAGAATGAGTGGAACCCAGCTATCGCAGCAGATAAGGCAGGGCGGGTTGCGGTCGCTTGGGACTCGTACCGCAATGGGAACTATGACGTCTATGCGCGCACCTGGTCCAACTCCTGGGGCGCAGAAGTTCCGATCGCTGCCTCAGCCCGATACGAAGCCTACCCCTCGATAGCCTTCGATCCCAAGGGACGTCTCTGGGTCGCCTACGAAGAAGGTGGCGAAGGATGGGGCCAGGACTTCGGTGCCTATACCAGCCCTGGGATTGCGCTCTATAAGGGGCGCGCCATTCGCCTGCGCGCACTTGAGCCCGATGGACGGCTGGTCACCATTCAATCATCGATTGATAAGACTCTCGTAGGTATCCCCTCGGCCCGACCTGACATCACCGGCAGCCAGCTCGACGGAGAGCCGCGCGATCCCGACACGCAAAGCGCACTTACGCGCAAACCCGACCAAGCCCCGGAGGGCGGCGCCCAGACGACGGCTAAGAACACTCTGCCGCGCTTGACCATCGACGACTCGGGACGGATCTTCGTTACCTTTCGCACGGCACATCCTCTCTGGTGGAGTCCCATTGGGACCGTGTGGTCGGAATACGTGATCTCGTTTGATGGCAAGCAGTGGTCCAAGCCCATCTTTCTCGATCATTCCGACAACCTGCTCGACAATCGTCCTGCAGTGCTCGCTACCGCTCCGGGCAAGTTGCTGATCGTCAACTCCTCGGACGGCCGCCACAAATTTGTTCCGGCGAGTTCCCTCATGGGCGAGCGTGAAGGAACGAAGGATCCCTACAACAATGACCTCTGGAGCCAGGAACTCGATCTTGGTCCTGGCGATCAGGTTCTTCCAGTCATCGCGCTTTCGCAGTCGGAGAAGACGCCCGCCCCTCCCACGTGGGAGAGCGTGGAGGTCAATGGGGCAAAAGCGATTCGCGAATATAAGGCAGGACCCGACGGCTCGTACCACATTGTCCGCGGCGAATTCCATCGCCACAGCGAGGTATCCATGGATGGCGGGGGGGACGGTACCTTGCTCGACCAATGGCGCTATGTGCTGGATGCCGTAGACACCGACTGGATCGGCTGCTGCGACCATGACAACGGAGCCGGCCGTGAATATTCCTGGTGGATTATTCAGAAGCTGACCGACGTGTTCTACACTCCGGGCAAGTTCACACCGTTGTTTGCCTACGAACGCAGTGTTCCCTATCCGGAGGGTCATCGCAATGTGCTCTTTGCGCAACGCGGCATCCGCCCGCTGCCACGACTGCCGATTTCTTCGGAGAACGACTTCGCCCACGCGCCCGATACGCAGATGCTCTATGCCTATCTGCACCAGTTCGACGGGGTTTCGGCATCGCACACCAGCGCCACCTCGATGGGGACCGACTGGCGCGACAACGATCCAAAAGTCGAACCGGTGGTCGAAATCTATCAGGGCCTACGACAGAATTATGAGATCCCCGATGGGCCTCGGGCCAACAGCGAGAAGGATTCGATTGGTGGATGGCGCCCTAAGGGCTTCATCAGCCTGGCGCTCGACAAAGGCTATCGCCTGGGCTTTGAATCGAGCTCCGACCACGTCTCCACCCACATCAGCTACGCCAACATTTTGGTGAAGGGGGATGTGACCCGCGAATCGCTATTGGAGGGTTTCCGCCAGCGACACGTGTACGCCGCTACGGATGAGATTCTGGCCGACGTCAGGAGTGGTGACTATCTCGCGGGGGACGAATTCTCTACAT
Source organism: uncultured Acidobacteriaceae bacterium (assembly GCA_963824325.1). GTDB lineage: Bacteria > Acidobacteriota > Terriglobia > Terriglobales > Acidobacteriaceae > PALSA-350. The sequence continues at coordinate 443,881 of CAWGPA010000009.1, forward strand.
CCACGCTACCCACGCTGAACATCAAGCTGGATGGGACCTCCAAGTTTGCCAAGGTGGTGATCATCCGCGATGGCAAATACGTATACTCCGCAGCGCCGAATACACAAAACGTTCAACTTACCTGGCGTGATAACCAACCCGTCAAAGGTAAGAACAGCTACTACTACGTTCGCGGAGAGCAGGACAATGGAGAGATTGTCTGGGTCTCCCCGTTTTGGATCACTTACACAGGAAACTGATGCGTACGATTATCAGTTTCTTCTCTGGTTGGAAACTGACCACCTGCGGGGATTGCCACCGCGGGTGGAAGGCCCTGGGCACGAAGGAGTCATTAGGTCAATGAACGAAGAGCGGCGAGAGCGAATTCTCTACTACTCCTATGCGGCAGGCGTGGGAATACTGCTGCTGCTTAATTGGCTCGGGATCTTTCGCACCGTATTCGGCGTGAATACGGCGATCATTATCACGCTGCTCGCCGGATACAAGACGTTCTACGGCTCTATCCAGGCGCTTCTGGAAAAGCGGATCTCCGCCGACATTGCCCTCTGCGTCGCCGTGGTGGCAGCCCTGCTGGTGGGCGAATACCTGGCGGCCGCAGAGGCCATGTTTATTGTGCTGGTGGGCGAAGGGCTAGAGTCTTATGCGGCGGAACGGACCACCGCGGCAATCGAACGCTTTGTCGAGCAGATGCCGCGATCGGCTACCGTGCTTCGTGACGGCAGCGAACAGACCGTCTCCACTGAACAGCTACACCCAGGCGATACGATCCTGGTGCGTAGCGGTGAGCGCATTCCAGCCGACGGAGTGATCGAAAGCGGGTTCTCAACCATCGATGAAAGTTCGATCAATGGTGAGCCGCTTCCGCGGGATAAGAAGCCGGGAGATGAGGTCTTCTCCGGAACACTGAATCAAAACGTGCTGCTGCGCATTCGTGTCACCCGGAGCGGATCGGATACAACGCTCGCCCAGGTGGTCGAACTGGTCAAGCAGGCAAGCGAGCGACGCTCCCCGGTTGAGCGCACTGCTGACCGCTATGCCAAGTACTTTCTTCCCGCACTGCTGCTCTCGGCTGCATTGACCTATGGCTTTACGCGCGATTGGCTGCGGACTGTATCGGTGTTGATCGTTGCCTGCCCCTGCGCGCTGATTCTGGCGACGCCTACAGCGATGGTCGCCGCGATTGGCGGCTTGGCGCGGCGCGGGATCCTGGTGCGAGGCGGCGACGTTCTGGAACGCGCTGCCAAAGCGGATGTGCTCGTCTTCGACAAGACCGGCACGGTCACCGAGGGCAAGGTTCAGATCTCCCAGGTGCTTGCCGCTGGGGTCGCACCCGATGAACTGCTCTCGCTGGCAGCATCCGCCGAGCATGCTTCCTCGCACCCGCTGGCGCGGGCAATTGTGCGTGAGGCTGATCGGAGACGCATCACTCCACGCACTCCGCAGAGCGCGGAAATCCTACCTGGCCGAGGCGCGTTTTGCTACCTGGATGGACGCAAGATTCTCGCCGGCAACGCAGAGTTCCTGCGGGAGAATGGCGTCACCGGGATCGAATCGTTCATCCGCGATGCCGATGAACAGGGAGCCACGCCAGTTCTGGTGGCCGACGCAGGAGTGTTTCGGGGCGCGATTCTCTTTCGCGATCACTTGCGCGAAGGAAGCCGCGACGCTCTCTCGGAGCTGCGGGCATTTGGCCTGACTGACCAAAGGATCTTTACCGGCGATCGCAAGCGGGCAGCGGAGTTAATTGCCCAGCAACTAGGGATCGCCCATCTCGAAGCAGAGCTGCTCCCGGCCCAAAAGGTGGAACTGCTGGAGAAGCTTCGCGCGGAGGGGCACAAACCTGCCATGGCGGGCGATGGCCTGAACGATGCCGCAGCGCTGGCAACGGCATACGTCGGCATTGCCATGGCCGGGGCCAGCGACGTCACCGCCGAGGCTGCGGATGTGGTCTTTCTTCCGCATTCGCTGGAGAGACTGCCGGAGCTCTTCCGCGTCAGCCGAAGCGCGGTGCGCACCGCTTGGCAAAACATATTTCTCTTCGCCGGCCTTTTTAATGCAACCGCTGTTCTTTGCGCTGCGACGGGCAAGATTGGCCCGGTGGGCGCCGCGGTTACCCACCAGCTCTCTTCCTTCCTGGTGATGATGAACTCTCTGCGCCTGCTCCATGTTTCTTCGGCGGGAGAGTGGAGACAACGCTTCACATTGGTCTGGAACCGGCTTCCTTTCGCCCAGGGGATCGGCCAAGCCTTTGATTGGATCAATGCCCGCGTGGAGCATTTTGAGTTCAGCTCTCTTGCCGGACGGTTCGTATCTCTGTGGCCGCGGATTCGGAAGCCTTTGCTCTACAAGGCAGTTGCGTTATATGCACTGAGCGGCGTTTACATGCTGAGCACGGACGAGGTCGGCGTCATTCAGCGCTTTGGACGCAAACTGACGCCTGATCGGCAAGCAGGCCTGCACTACAAGCTTCCCTGGCCCATCGACACGCTGACCCGGGTAAGAGCGCAGCGTGTACGGGTGGTGGAGATTGGATTTCGATCCAACGCCAACGGCAACGGGGTGGGCGAGCCGGCAGCCTACGAATGGAATGTGCAGCACCGGAGCGGCCGCTTTCAAAGCATTCCGGAAGAATCTCTCATGCTCTCCGGCGATCAGAACATGCTCGAGCTGAATGCCACGGTCCACTATATTCCGGAACACCCCGATGATTTTCTCTTTCACCAGATCGATCCCGATCTTACGGTAAGGTCGGCGGCGGAAGCGGTGATGCAGAGTGTGGTGACCTCATCTTCGCTTGACGATGTGATGACGCGTGACCGGCGTGGGATTGAAGCCACCGCACGGGAGCAATTGCAAGACCGGCTTGACCGCTATGACGCCGGGATTCGCGTGCTACAGGTGAAGTTGGAGGATGTTCATCCTTCGATTGAAGTAGTCGATGCTTTCCGCGAAGTATCCGACGCCTTTGAAGAGAAGAGCCGTTTGATCAACGAAGCCGAGGGCTATAACAACGAGCAAATTGCGCTTGCGCGAGGAAATGCAGCCGCAATGCTGCAGAATGCGAACGCATTCCAGGTGGGGCGCACGGCGCGCGCCAGCGGCGATGCCAATCGCTTCGATTCTGCCGCTACCGCGTATCGCCTGGCCCCCGACGTAACCGCGTCGCGCCTCTATCTCGAGACGGTTGAACAGGTGCTTCCCGGCCGCAACAAGTTGATCGTCGACAAAACCACAAACAAACGTCAGCTTTATTTGTTACAGAATGGCGTCCAACTGCCGAATGGAATTCGGCCATTGCCTCCGGAGTAGACCGGCTATGACACGCAACAAAACGCTTCTGACCGCCGCTGCCGTGGGCGTATTACTCGCCTGGCTCTCGCTTTACACCGTCAGCGAGACTCAATTCGCCTTGATCACCCAATTTGGCCGGCCGGTGCGGACGGTGACGCAAGCCGGACTCCACGCGAAGTGGTTCTTCCAGTCCGCTCTACGCTTCGATAAACGGCTAAGGATCTACAATCCGGCTCCGTCGGAGTTTCTGACCCGGGACAAGAAAAACCTGGTCATCGAAAACTACGTCGCTTGGCGGATTGAAGATCCGAGCCGCTTCCTGCAGAGCGTGGGGGATGTTCCCTCGGCGGAAATGCGCCTGCACGACATCATCTGGTCCGGTCTCTCGGCTGCCTTTGGCAATGAAGATCTGGATGCCCTGGTTTCGACAGACAAGACTAAGCTGCAGAGCGCTTCCATCCTGGATAGCATCACCGCGAGCAGCGACCGCGCCGCCCTGCAACAGTACGGTCTCAGAATTGAGGATGTGCGCATCAAGCGACTGAATTTGCCGGAGCAAAATAAACAGAATGTGTTTGCCCGCATGCGGGCAGAGCGTGGGCGCATCGCCATGCAGTATCGAGCGGAAGGCGAAGAACAAGCGCTGGCGATCCGCGCGAATGCAGATCGAGAAAAGGAAGGGATTCTCTCCGCGGCTTACAAGGAAGCGGAGACGATCCGCGGTAAGGGCGATGCAGAGGCGACCCGGATTTATGGTGAGGCATATTCGAAGAACCCGCAATTCTACAAGTTGACGCGCACGCTCGAGTCATACAAGAAGATCCTGGACGACAAGACAACCATTATTCTCAGCTCGGATTCTGACCTGCTGAAGATCCTCACGAAGGGCCAGGGGGCGGCGAAATGAGCATACTCATTTCACCACCGGTACCGACTACCATCCCTGCGGAGATAGCGCCGCCCCCGCGGGGACGGCGCTATCGTCACGTCCTGTGGTATCTCGCCGCTGCATGGCTGCTTTCCGGAATTTTTATTGTGCAGACGGATCAACAGGGATTGGTGACGCAATTTGGGAAGGTCGTCGAGCCGCGCGTCTTTCCTGGCATTCACTATGCTTTGCCGTGGCCGATCGACCGGGTTTACAAGCTCAAGGTGCGCGAGTTGCGGCGTAGTGTCGTTGGTGGAGAGATACCAGACAGCGTCCTAGGACGAACCCAAACCGCGAGCTCCGAGTTCTTCAGCGGGGATCAGAATCTGCTGAATATTCGGGTCATCGTGCAGTATTCCGTCAGCAATCCGACGGACTTTCTGTTCCAGGCGCAGAATCCCGATCGCATTGTCGGTTTAGCGGTTGAGTCGGAGTTGGTTCGACGCGTCGCCCACACCACGGTGGACGACATTCTGACCACGCAGAAACTCGCTATACAAAACGATGTGCTTAAGACGGCCCAGACAATCATCGATGGCTACCATACAGGAGCCCTGCTCTCCAGCATCAACATTGAGAACGTATCGCCGCCGCCTGAAACGGCTGAGGCCTTCCGTAGCGTTGCCGGGGCACGCTCCGACGCCTTCCGCATCGTGAATGAGGCCGACGGTTACGCCAATGACCTTCTGCCCCGGGCGCGCGGTGAGGCCGACCAACTTCTCGATCAGGCCCAGTCCTATTCTGATGGCAAGATCAACCGGGCCCAGGGAGACAGTGCGCGGTTCGCCGCGGTCGCCGCGGAGTACAGCAAGACTCCGCAAGTCACTAGTACGCGGGTGTATCTCGAGGCTATGGAACTCATTCTTCCCAAGCTGAAAAAGCTGATTGTCGACGCGAACAGCAACCTTGATCTGAGTGTGATCGGCCGGCAAGACAACTCCACACCCACGCCTCCCGCTAGCGCAGACGGAGCCACGCAAAGATGAATCTAGTCAAACGGCCGGCGGTATTAACCGGATTTTTTATGCTGGCCTTGCTCAGCCTGCTATTCCTTCGTGCCCACAATTGGCGCGTGCCAGCGAATCTAACAGACTTCTTGTCCCAATCACAGCCGCGCATCCAGACCCCAGAGGATACTGTCTATGGAATGCTGGACGCTGCGCGCGCTGGTGATACGGCCGTCTATGTCGATACTTTTTCCGGGCCGCTGCAGCAACAGATTCAGCAGGTGATTCGTGAAAGCGGAAAAACACAGTTCGCGACTTATTTGACCGCGCAGAGTTCCTCATTTCAAAGCGTCGCACTTTCTGTGGCCGATCAGCCCAGTGACGTCGAGGCGCGGCTGAGGGTCGAATATGTTTATGCCAATCGAAATGAGGTGCAAACCTTTCACCTGAAGAAGAGCGGAGGGCGCTGGAAGATTATAGGCATTTCTGGAACCGACCAGATCAAGACCTTGATCCCTTACGGGACCGCCGTTACAGACGATTAAAGCTACGACAGAAGGATAAATAGAGATGTCGTTAGGTACATTGGATCTTGCGTTTGTCTCGGCGGGTATATTGGGCTTCCGTCATGGATTTGACTACGACCACATTGCTGCGATCTCGGACATCACGAGCATGGAGCCCTCCAAGAGAACAGCCATGCAGATGGGCTTCGTCTACATACTTGGCCATGCGGTTACCTTGGGCGCCCTGGGAAGCGCCGTCATCCTATTCCAACATTCACTGCCCCGGCAGATTGATCGCTGGGCTGAGCGTGCGGTTGGCGCGACCCTGGTCTTGCTTGGAGTTTATGTGCTGGGGAGCTTGTTGCGGAGAAGGGACAATGAGCTTCCCCGTTCACGCGCGGCCATGGTGATCGGGTTTGTCCAATGGATCACATGGCGGCTGCAGCGTCTGTTCGACCGTGGACCCAGCCGGATGCCCCAGCGGGAACAAGAGCCCTACAATCCATTCGTGGTGTTTCTGATTGGTGTCATCCATGGGCTGGGTGCCGAGACGCCGAGCCAGTTGCTGATCTTTCTGCTGGCTGCCAATCTGGGCGGAGCAGCTCTTGGGCTGCTGGGATTGGGCGTCTTCCTGGCTGGATTAATTACCATGAACCTGCTTATGACGGCGTCCATCGTTGGCATCCTGGGCATCAGCGCCAATAGGCCTCGCGTGCTGCAATGGGTGGTGGGAGCCACAGCCACCTACAGCGTCGTGGTTGGAGTTATCTTCTTTGTGGGCGGAGCTTCCCTGCTGCCCGCTCTCGGTGGCTAGATGATGAATCGAAGATCCGTGCTGCAGGGGCTTGCACTCAGTCCTCTTGCGCTAACAGACAAGTTCGCTTCTTCACAGACAGGCTTGCCTAATCTAACGGTCGAGGGTCTGGAAGTATTCCAGGTGAAAGTGAATCGCCGCGGTAACTGGACGATTGCCCGCCTCAACACCAGTGGAGGCATAAGCGGGCTGGGCGACGCATCGCAAAGCGGGAAAGACGACCGGACGCTGGTCTATCTCAAGCAGTTCTCCGATTTATTGAGAGGCCGAAGCATTTTCGACGTGGAATGGTTGCGGAAAGTGACTGCTCCGGTCATCGCGCAGTATGGCGCGCCGGCTGCGGTCGCAGCGAGCGCACTCGACCAATGCCTCTGGGATATTCAAGGAAACGTGTTTTCTGTTCCTGCCTACGACTTGTTTGGCGGCCGCATTCAGGAAAGAATTCGCATCTACGCCAACATTAACCGCTCGACCGAAGATAGAACCCCTGAAGGCTTCGCGCAGATGGCGGAGAAGGCGGTAGCCGCAAGCTTCGACGCGGTGAAACTGGCACCGTTTGACGAGATGCCGCGTGGGTTGACAGACAGGCAAGAGATCGAGCATTTCATGCAACGCGGCATCGCCTGCGCCCAGGCAGTTCGCGAAGCGATTGGCCCAAAACGCGACCTGCTCATCGACGGCCACAGCCATTTCAATCGCGAGGATGGCCTGGAACTTGCCCGCCGGTTTGAGCCGTTGCATCTGTTCTGGCTGGAGGAGGTAACTCCGGCGAAGCCCGTGGAAGATCTGGCCGCTATTAACAAGGCTGCGACCATGCCCACCGCTGGCGGCGAATCCATCCACGGAGTGGCTGGATTCTATCCCTACATCAAGGCGGAAGCAGTCGACATCGTGATGCCCGACGTAAAGGTTTGCGGCGGTATGCTGGAGATGAAGAAGATTGCAGCGCTCGCCGAGGGCGCGGGATTGATCGCATCCCCTCACGGACCAGCAAGCCCTGTGGGCAACTTGACCGCCGCGCATGTGATCGCTACTATCCCGAATTTCAATATCCTGGAATTCTCGTATGGTGAAGTTCCCTGGCGCGCGGAACTGATTGATCCACCCGAACAGATTGTCGATAGCGCTCTCGTAATCTCGAATCGTCCTGGACTGGGAATCAAGTTGAACGAGAAGATTGCGGCAAAATATGCCGTATCCTGAGAGGGCCGGAGAGGAAATGAACAACTCCACCGCTGCGAAACGGGCTCCGCAATGTTCAGAATGTGGATGCGATTCGGAGGGAAACCCAGGCAAGAGACTCTTGGCGTCTGCCATTGTTCTGCTGCTTACGATGGCCCTGATCCGGTTCGTTTCGCCGCATGAGGCGCCTGGTGCCAGGGCCAGTGTCTCCTCCCCGTCGCACGAGGACTTCGCGCCGACGATACAGAATGCGTTGACGCCTCCGCAACCGAGCCGGACGGGCATGGCGTGGATTCCCGGCGGCGAGTTTTCCATGGGCTCCAAGGATCCTCGGATGCTTCCAGAAGGAGGCGATGAGCCGATGGCAGATGCGCGCCCGATCCACCGGGTCTATGTCGACGGGTTCTGGATGGATAAAACGGATGTCACCAATGCAGAATATGCGCGTTTCGTGAAGGCAACTGGTTATGTAACCATCGCTGAACGTAAGCCGCGCGCAGAAGATTTCCCCGGAGTTCCCGCGGAGAAGCTGATTCCCGGCTCATTGGTCTTTACGCCCCCGTCAGCTCCCGTCTCGTTGGATGACTACTCGCAATGGTGGAGCTATGTTCCCGGGGCGAATTGGCGTCATCCTCTTGGTCCGAAAAGCAGTATTCGCGGGCATGACAATGACCCGGTGGTCCAGATCGCGTATGCGGATGCGACCGCGTATGCCAAATGGGCCGGGAAACGCCTGCCGACCGAGAGCGAATGGGAATTTGCCGCGCGGGGTGGTCTCGCCGGTAAGACCTATCCCTGGGGAGACCAAATGCGGCCCGCGGGCAAATGGATGGCCAATACGAATCAGGGTCATTTTCCTGACAAGGACACGGCAGCCGATGGATATGCTGGGATTGCACCCGTCGCTCAGTTCCCTGCCAATCCTTATGGACTTTACGACATGACGGGTAACGTGTGGCAATGGACGAGTGATTGGTATCGCGCGGACTACTACAAGCACCTGGCTTCTTCGGGCCAAATTGCTCGGAACCCGCGCGGGCCGGCCACTTCACTCGACCCGGACGATCCAAGCGCGGCGAAGAAGGTCCAGAGGGGTGGTTCATTCCTTTGCACGGCGCAATATTGCTCGCGTTATATCCTCGGGACCAGAGGTAAGGGTGAAGTCAGCAGCGCTACCAATCACGGTGGTTTTCGCTGTGTCGCGGACCGGTCTTAATCGCAGACTCTTACCATTGAGTACCGTCTCTCTAGCAGAACCCAATAGGTGCCCCACGTTCCTATGGGGTCCTGCTAGAGAGACGTTTCTCACGCACCTTCTTTACGGGATAGGTTCTTATCTTAACTGGATAGTTACCTCATCTATCTTGCCCGGGAAGCGATTCGGGACTTGATAGGCCCCACTTACCGGCGAACCCAGGTCGCTGCCGACATCCAGCGTCTCGGTATATGAGCTACCGTTGAGGTTGGCGAAACTTGCTTTACCTTGTGCCTCTCCGTTGATCGTAAGGGACGCGGTACCCGGCTTCGGCGCGGGGGGCGATAGCAACGTCGCATTGTTTGGCGATGCTGAATCAGGATCTACTTCCAGCACAATGTGCGCCTTGCCGGGCTTCAGGGTGCTTTGTGAAATAAGCTGTCCACCCCGGTTTCCAAAGGCATTCACTTCGTAGACAACATGCCCGTCTTTCACAAACAACGTGAAGCCGCCGTAACGGCTTCCCTGCGCGACAATCACCCCATTCACCTTTTGTGCCGGTACCTCGATATCGGCGGTGATCGTGTGTTTACGGCCCACTACGTGTGGCGCAACCGCGTTCGGTAAGCGATCCACACCATCTCGATACACGACCAACTCATTGTTGCCTGGAAGCGGCGGGTGATTGGCGCCAGACTGGAACAATGGATACGCCTGATTGCGCGTGGCCTCCTGATCGAAGAGTTGCTGTAGCTCTTTGAGCTTGTCGGGATATTTTGCCGAGACGTCGTGAGCCTGACTGTAGTCTTCGTTCAGGTTATACAGCTCCCATGGATTCTTCTCGGCATTGGCTCCCTTGCTCCACGGCGAACCCTGCTCCCACGGCGAATAGTAATGTCGTCCTGCCCACCAGCCGTCCTTGTAGATACCGATGTTGCCGACCATGGCAAAATACTGCACGTGATGGTGACTAGGCTCTTCGGGATGATCGAAGGTGTATAAGAAGCTCGAACCTTCAAGCGGCAGTTGTTTTGTGCCATTCACCGCTTCGGGCGTCTGCACCCCTGCGGCTTCATAGATGGTGGGAGCAATATCGTTCACGTGCTGGAATTGCGTGCGCAGGCCGCCGCCATGCTGAATTCTGGCTGGCCAGGAGACAACCATAGGATCGGTTGTGCCCCCAAGATGCGCTGCGTCCATCTTCGTTCCCTGAAAGGGAGAGCTGAGGGCCCAGGCCCACGCCGCGGCGAAATGGTTCATATAGAGTTCGCTGCCATCGCCATCGCTCAACGCGAGGCGCTCTTTGACGGAGAGAGGCTTGCCTTGGACGTCCCTGGCGTCGTATCCGTTGGGACTGCCTTCTGCGCTTGCCCCGTTGTCTCCAAAGATCTCAATCACCAGGGTATTGTTGCTCTTACCCGTGTCGTCGATCTCCTTGAGTAGGCGGCCAATTTCGTAGTCGGTCTGCTCAGTGAAGGCGGCATACACTTCGGCCTGGTGCGCTACCAGCTTCTGCTCATCAGGGGAGAGCGTGTTCCAGGCGGGCAGGCCGGCGGGCCGTGGCGTTAATTCTGCATTCGCGGGAATGACACCTAGTTGTTTCTGCCGCTTGAACGTCTCCTCGCGAATCTGATCCCAGCCGGCATCAAATTTCCCCTTATACTTCTTGATCCACGACGCTGGAACCTGATGCGGCGTGTGGGTCGCACCCGGCGCGTAATAGAGAAAGAAAGGCTTATCTGGCGCGACTGCTTCCTGCTGATGCAACCAGCGAATCGCTTCGTCCGTCATGTCGGTAGTCAGGCTATAGCCTTGTTTGGAGCTGGCGGGTGGCTCGACCGGCACCGTATCGCGAAACAGACGCGGATAGTACTGGTTGTCATATCCTGCCAGAAAGCCGTAGAAGTGCTGAAACCCGAGGTTGGTAGGCCAGCGGTCAAAGGGTCCGGCAGGACTTACCTGCCAGGTGGGCGTGTTGTGCCACTTGCCGAAGGCAGCTGTGTTGTAACCGTTGTCTTTCAAGACCTCAGCGATCGAAGCTGTGCTCTTCGGCCATAGGCTGTTATATCCCGGGAAGCCGGTTGCCGCCTCCGCGACCGTGCCGAATCCTATCTGATGGTTATTCCTTCCGGTCAGGAGCGATGCCCGCGTGGGCGAGCAAAGAGAGTTGACGTGGAAGTTGTTATAGCGAAGTCCAATGGTGGTGAGCTTGTCAAAGCTTGGCGCCTGAATTACACCGCCAAAGGAAGCGGTCGCACTGAAGCCTACGTCATCCACGAGGATAAGAACTACGTTGGGAGCATTCTTCTCCGGTTTAACCTCGGCCGGCCAAGCTGGCTTGGCCTTCGCCGGATCGCTACTGACAAGGCCCTGGAATTGGGGATCAGGAACAGGCAGCACCTGCGAAGGCTCCGGCGCGCTTTTCTTTGTGCAACCTATGTTTAAGAACGCACAACCAACGCCAGCAATCGCAGCATACCGTGCAAACTGTCTTATCATGAATGCTCCCCTGAAGGACCTGACTCGTACCTTGGCTCTATGAATGTACTTGACTCTCCGCACGCAAAGGCACGTGCGGCTTTCGATGTACTGAGAGAGAAGGATCTAGGTGGAGGGACAACAACAGGAGCGCATGACAAGCTTCGCTTTGGCTGAGGTTTTGTATGTTGCGAAGCAGCTCATCTGCAATCGGGTTTTCCTGTCTTGTAAGTAAAGAATAAAGTATTGCCGCGGTAAGTGCTAAGAAATTTATGGGACGAGCACTCGCTTGACACAGGGTCACGTGAACATTACGATCGTGGCAATCATGCAGGATTTCGTTTCCTCAGCCACGCGTCCTACGCATGATCCCGATCCGACACCCTGTTTCTCGTGTTGTTGATCTTCTCCTAAGTTTCTCTCCGCTTAAAACAATGCTGACCAGTTGCGCCGTTCGGCGCTAACCAGACCTTGCTTGCCGAAAGAAGGAAAAATAATGAGTAATCCGACGCGACGAGATTTGTTGAAGGGAGGAGCCCTGGCTGGTCTTGCAGGCGTAGTCGGCTGCCAAGCCCCGAACGACGCCAAACCCGGCGCAAAGAGTGAGGCTCCGCAAAAGGCCCAGGCACAGTGGCAGGCTCCTCCGAGCCAAAAGGGAAACAATCTCAACCTGATCGTTTTGGTCTCCGATTCTTTCCGCGCCGATAACCTGGCGGCTTATGGCAGCACCTGGGTAGATACTCCAAACCTCAACGACTTTGCCAGGGAATCGATTGTCTTTGACAGCTACTATCCGGAAGGGCTGCCTACCATACCCTTGCGGCGCCAGCTTTACACTGGGCGGCGCATCTTTCCGACCCACCTTTACTTCCAGCAGGACTCGGTGAAGCTGCCGGGCTGGCATGAGCTGTTTCTGGAGGACGTGACACTTGCCGAGACGCTGCTGGCGGCGGGCTACCAGACGGCACTCATCGCGGACCTGCCTCACCTCTTCAAACCAGGGCGCAACTTTCAGCGGGGCTTCCACTACTTTGAGTGGGTGCGCGGTCAGGAGATCGATTACTACGCGCAAGCGCCGCGCACAACCGCGGACTTCAGTACTTTATATCCCGCGGACTACCTGCAGGTGATGGGTGCTACCCCAGGCGGGAGGGGAGAAAGCTTTACCGAGTTTTTGAATCAGTACCTGGCGAACCGCAAGCGCTGGCTAAAGCGGGCACCCTCGATTGCGGAAACAACCGCAACCAGCACCATCGGCTGGCTTAAAGAAAATCATGATCAAGGACCCTTTTATTTGCAGGTAGAGATCTTTGATCCCCACGAGCCATGGGATCCGCCCGCGCACTTCCTCGAAAAATATCTAAAAGACCCCGGTCCTCATAGCTGGCCCGAGCCACCTTACGGCAACGTCAAGGTCCCGGAAGAGGGCGTAAAGCGGCTGCGCGCCAACTACGCGGGAGAGGCGTCGAATGTCGATCACTGGTATGGCGAAGTGCTGAAGACTATCAAAAGTCTCGGCCTGTACGACAACTCGGTCGTGGTATTTCTGGCCGATCATGGGGTGCTCCTCAACGAGCAAGGCCAGTGGGCGAAAGGGCCCGAGCGGCTGCGTAAGCAGGTCACGCATGTGCCGCTCATCGTCCATGTCCCCGGACAACAATACTCCGGCAAGCGAGTTTCCGGGTTCGCGCAAACCCCTGATGTTGTGCCCACCGTGCTCGGCCGGCTGAACATCAAGCCACCGGCACGCGCGACCGGAGAAGACTTGTGGCCCTACATTACCGACGAGAAGACGAACCAGAGGAAAGCCGCGATCTCCTCCTACGGCTACATAGCCTCGGTGCGCACTCCGGAATGGAATTACTCAGTGGTGTGGAACAAGGACAAGTACCAGGGAAACTACAAGCCTCAGCTTTATGACCTGAAGAATGATCCTGAAGAGCTGAAGAGTGTCGCCGACCAGCATCCGCAGGTGCAAAGCGAGCTTCAGTCCATCCTCGATGAATACATCGCATCGGGCAAAGACCTGACGGACGGCAGTTTTTCTCAGGAGTTGTCGTAGCCAATGGATTTATAAGACAACCCAGAGACTAGAATGTGTATCTAAGCTGTTGCAGGGTCCGGCTCTGCTTAATGCTAGACTTTACGTGCCAGGTTTTTGTGAGACTTTCCGACACATTCCGTCCTTGTCTTTGTAGACTCAGCTTCGTCTTCGTTGGGCTGGCAATTTGTGTCTTCACCTGGGGACTGCAATATAAGCTCTCTCTGTACTATCCAAAGCATTCCACTTATCACCAGCTACCTGCGGCAAAACTACTTTCCAAGAACGAGCAGCCCGCGGCGACCGAGGGTCTTCTGATGACCGGCGCGAAGCCTGCGCAGGATATCGTGCGCGGTGGGCTTTTCACCCTGACGCTTTTTGTCTGGGTCTTGGGGCTCCCTCCCATTTCAGGAGCCGCCCAAACAGGACCAGAGCGCACGCGGCCCTGGCTGCAGTCATTAGGTGCGAGCCTGACCGCGTTCTTCTTCAGACCTCCTCCCACCTTCGTCTTCGTTTCAAACTCCTAGAAATCGCAACTTAGTCGCGGGCGGGTCTGCGCCATCGGTCATCGATCGGTGCGCACCCCTATCCCGATAGGAGTCCCTGCCTCGCTGGGGGACCCGTGCAAACTCGACGAAACGAGTGTATTCCATCTATGCGAAAGCGAACGTTCTCTATCCTTTTGGCGATTCTGGGCCTCATCACTTCGAACATCACGGTTGCCTGCAAGAGTAGCGACCCCAACGCGCAAGCCGCAGAAATCTCATCGGCGACCGTGGCTGTGGCTAAGCGAGGATCGATCACACACGCGCTGTCCTTAGCAGGCCAATTCCAGGCCTACCAGGTGATCGACGTTCATCCCAAGGTCTCTGGATTTATCAAGCACATCTACGTGGATATCGGCGACAAGGTCCGCGAAGGGCAGACGATTGCCGTCCTCGAAGTTCCCGAGTTGCAGGCGCAGTTGGAGGGGACCGTTGCCCAAGTGGGGGAGAGAAAGGATGAAATCGTGCGTGCACAGCACGATGTGGCCAGGGCGGAGGCTGAATATGCTTCTCTCCACGCCAACAACACCCGCATGCAGGAGGCGGCGAAAGCCCAGCCCGGCTTGATCGCTCAACAGGAACTGGACGACACGCAATCGAAGGATCTTTCCGCAGCAGCCCAGGTGGATGCCGCAAAAGCAGCGCTGGCGGCGGCACGGGGAGCCTCGCAGGTGGCTGTCGCAGATAGTGACCGGGTTCGAGCGATACAGGGGTACACGAAGGTCATCGCTCCCCTGGATGGAGTTATCACCTGGCGCTATGCCGATACGGGAGCGCTGATTCAATCAGGCAGGGATTCGAACGATCAGGCTCTGCCGATCGTAAAACTCTCTGAAAGTGGTCTGCTGCGTTTGCGCATGCCGGTACCGGAAGATGCCGTGAAATACATCAAGGTGGGCGATGAGTTGCAGGTTCGCGTGGATGCACTGGGTCGCTCGTTCACAGGAAAAATTGTTCGCTTCACACGCAGCGTAAATTTTGAAACCAGAACCATGGAAACGGAGGTCGATGTTCCCAATAAGGATCTGTCTATCGATCCCGGGATGTACGCGAATACCCAACTACAACTCGGGCACGTGGAGAACGTGCTTACCATCCCGGTGGAGGCGCTGGTCTTACGCGGCGGCAAGGAGGTCGTTTACGTCGTCGACGGCGAGAACCACGTCCGCGAGCGGACCGTCCAGGTGGGCCTCGAAGGATCGCAGCTGGCTGAAATCAAGAACGGCATTAAAGAGGGTGAGCACGTCATTGTTGGGGGACAAGGAAAGTATCAGGAAGGCGAGCTGGTTCGTCCCGTGCTGACGACAACGACTGCAAGCGAACTTACGCGAGCGCCCAACAGCACGATCGACTTGCACGATGATGAGGAGGGCGCACAGTAATGCCCAAATTTGCTCTCAAATATCCCTATTTCGTCATCATGCTGTGCCTGATGGTCATGCTGGTCGGCGTCATCAATGTGTTCAGCATGCCGGTCGATCTTTTTCCCAAGATCGATATTCCTGTAGTGGTGGTTGCGACCTTCTACAATGGCATGCCGCCACAGCAGATCGAGGCGGATATCACGAATACGTTTGAACGCTTTTTCACCCTGGGCGCGAATATCGATCATTCGGAGTCGCGCTCTCTGACCGGCGTTAGCTTGATCAAGATCTATTTCAAACCTGGCACGGACCCGAATGCCGCGCTCAGCAACATCGCCAACCTCGCCATGGCTGACTTGCGCCGCCTGCCGCCGGGCACGCTGCCACCCGTCGTGCTGGGAATGGATGCTTCGAGCCAACCGGTCTGCCTGGTTACGCTGAAAGGCCAGGGGCTCAACGAAACGCAGCTCAAAGATCTGGCGCAGTTCCAGGTGCGCAACCAGATATCCAACGTTCAGGGCGCCTCGGTGCCGCAGCCCTACGGGGGCACTTACCGTCAGATCCAGATATATGTCGATCCCATTAAGCTCGAGGCACACAATCTGAGCCTCAACGACGTAGTTGAGTCGGTTAACAGCTCGAACCTTATCCTGCCCGCGGGCGATGTTCGCATAGGCAGCAAAGACTACAACATCTACGCCAACAGTCAGTTTCCCGATGCAAAGCGGATGAACTCCATGCCCCTCAAGTCGTACGGAAACTCATCCGTGCTGGTTGCCGATGTTGGGCACGCCGAAGATTCCGGAGCACTGCAGTACAACATCGTTCGCATCGATGGGCAGCGGTCTGTCTACGTTCCAATCTTCAAGCAGGGGGGCGACAGCAACACCATCACGATCGTGAATGGCATGAAGGCCGCGATCAAGCGCCTGGTCGATATTCCTGACAGCCTAAAGACGGGCGTGGTTTTCGATCAATCGATCTTCGTTAAACTCGCGATCAAGAATTTGCTAAAAGAAGCTTCGATCGGTCTGGTTCTGACAGGGCTGATGATCCTTCTCTTCCTGGGCAGTCCGCGAGCGACCTTTGCGGTACTACTATCGATTCCGCTTTCAGCCCTGGTGTGTATGCTCCTGACCAATGCTATGGGCGGTTCGATCAACACCATGCTGCTGGGAGGACTGGCGCTGGCCTTCTCGCGGTTGATCGACGATTCGGTGGTGGTGCTGGAAAATATCTTTCGCTTTATGGAGATGGGTGTACCGCCTCGGGCCGCTGCGGAACAAGGGGGCATGGAGGTTTCCCTTGCCGTGCTGGCCGCGACCTCGACTACATCCATCGTCTTCTTCCCTGTGACCTTCCTTTCCGGCGTCAGCAAATATATTTTCACGCCGCTGGCGTTGGGGGTCGTGCTTTCCATTTTTGCGTCATATATCTTTGCCATGACCGTGGTGCCCCTCTTCTGCGCCACATTTATCCGTATTTCCCATGAAGAAACCGGCGCAGAACATGGGCAGGTGTCCTTGTTCCGTAGAGTCGTTAACCGCTTCAATGAACACTTTCGGCACATGCTGGACCGTTATGAAGCGTTGGCGAAGCGGGTGTTGGTCAGGCCAGGACTTGCGGCCGCGGTCATCCTCGCCGGCGTAGCCCTGGTCATTCTGGTGCTCTTCCCCTTCTTGGGGCGTGCCTACTTTCCGCGTACTGATCCAGGGCAGTTCGTCATTGATGTCCGAATGCCAAGCGGCAGCCGCCTCGAGGTCAGCAATCAATACGTCGCCCGTGTAGAGAAGATAATCCGCGAGACGCTGAAGCCAGAGGATCTCGGCATGATTGTTTCGAATATTGGGG
The DNA here is from genome assembly GCA_963824325.1 of uncultured Acidobacteriaceae bacterium. GTDB lineage: Bacteria > Acidobacteriota > Terriglobia > Terriglobales > Acidobacteriaceae > PALSA-350. The sequence continues at coordinate 461,023 of CAWGPA010000009.1, forward strand.
TGTATCCCGACCTCTCCGCTATCTACACCACTAATGCATCCATGGATACGGCGTTTATTCAGACTAGCCTGAAAGAAGATCACACCGTAGGAAGCTACAAGTACATGTCGATGGTACGACGAAGGCTTTCGCGGGAGATGCCGGAGCTGACGACTTACTTTCAGGCAGGGGGCCTGGTTGACTCAGTCATTAACCAGGGCCTGCCGGCGCCGATCGACGTACAGGTGAGTTCCATGAATCTTCAGGGCGCCTACGATCTGGCACAGCAGTTGTCACTAAAAATCAAGGCGCTGCCCAATGTGAGCGGAGTCTACATTCCGCAGGATCTTAATTATCCGGGACTGCTACTGAACATCGATCGCGAACGTGCCAGCCTGGTCGGTTTGTCGGCGAAAGATGTCGTGCAGAACGTGATCACGGCTCTCACCTCCGACGGCATGGTCGCGCCAACCTATTGGATCGACCCCAAGACCGGCAACAACTATATGGTTACGGTTCAGTATGCCAACCGTGTGATCAACCACATGAGCATGGAGGACTTCAAGAACATCCCGCTGCGCGGAGTGCGTCCCGTGGGTTATGCCCCATCGGAGGAGGGCAGAGGGGCAGCCGATAATGCGGGCAACTCCCTGGTTGGCGCGCACACCACGGGTTACACGCCCCTGAGTTCGGTGGCAGAGATCAAGGAGATCAATACCCCAACCGAAGTGGACCATTATCAAATCCGGCGCGTGATCGACATCTATGTCGCTACGCGCAGTGAAGCGCTGCAGACGGTTGGCAAGGACATTAACAAACTCGTGGCAAATACGAAGACGGACAAAAATACGACGCTCAGGGTACGCGGGGCGGCGGTGAGCATGAACGAGTCGTTCAAGGAGTTTGGCCTAGGGCTCGTCATCTCCATTGCTCTGGTCTACCTCATCCTGATGGCGCAATTCACTTCATTCATCGATCCCTTCATCATCCTCATGGCGATCCCGCCGGGGCTCGCAGGCGTGGTGATGATCCTGGTGTTGACGGGAAGTACCTTGAACATCATGTCGTTGATGGGGATCATTATGATGACAGGTATCGTCGTCTCCAACAGCATCCTCATCGTTGAATTCTCCGGGATCCTGCACGAACAAGGACTTCCACTGCTGGAAGCCACGGTTCTGGCGTGTAAGGTGCGGTTGCGTCCGATTCTGATGACCTCTCTGGCGACGCTGTTGGGAATGATCCCAATGGCGCTGGGCTTTGAGGCGGGCAGCGAACAGTACGCGCCGCTCGCGCGCGCGATTATCGGCGGCCTAGGCGTCTCTGTCGTTGTTACCGTCTTTCTGGTTCCCGCAGTTTACCTGGTGATCCATACTCGCCGCGAGCGAGGGATTGAGATTCGCGAGGGGGCACAGGCATGAAAGCAGTGGTCACAGGAATCATTATTGCCTTGTTCTCCGCGTTGGCGTTAGGACAATCATTGGTGGACGAATTGCCCGGCGCTCCGATCGCGCCTGGCCTGAACCTGACGACACAGAACGTTCAGGCGGGGGCCGCACCGGTCACGACGAAGGATCAACTGACGCGGGCGCAGGCAGAACAGATGGCTCTCAAGAACAACCCGCGCATCAGCGTGAGCAAGTTGCTGGTCTTAGCGCAACATCAGGTGGTGCGTGAGGCTCGGTCCGCCGAACTCCCCACGGCAAGTAGCAACATCACCGCCGAGAAGGCATCGGACGGAAGCCGTATCTCCGCTGGATCGCTTACCGCCTCAAGGCTACTAACCCACGCCGGGGCGGGAGCCAGCGTAACGCAACTTATCACGGACTTCGGACGAACTCACAATTTGGTGCTGACGCAGAAACTGCAGGAGAGAGCGGCTAGCGCAGACGCACTCGCGACCCAGGAAGAACTTGTTCTGGCTACGGATCAGGCTTTCTACGACGCGCTGACGGCACAGGCTGTTCTTCAAGTTGCCAAACAGACGGTAGCCACCCGCCAGGCAACGGAATCTCAAGTGAACCAGATGACGCAGAACAAACTGAGGTCTACGCTCGACCTTAGCTTTGCGGATGTGAACCTATCGCAGTCGCAACTGCTTCAGCTCGACGCGCAAAACAACGCGGACGCCACTATGGCTACGCTCGACGCCGTGCTTGGTTTGGACCACGAAACCACCTATGAACTAGTCGACGACTCCGCACAGGCGAATGCCCCTCCCGCCAATTATGATCAGCTCGTTCAGTCGGCGCTGGCCCAGCGTCCGGATCTGCAGGCGCGCGCTTTAGGACAACAGTCGGCGCAAACGTTCGCGCGCGCCCAGTGGGATCAGCTTCTTCCTTCGATCAGCGCACTTGGCACGCTCGGATTGGTGCCGGTACGCACCGATCAGTATTACGTCTCGAACTGGTGGGGCGCTGTGGGCGTCAACCTGAATATTCCCATATTCAACGGCTTTCTCTACTCTTCAGAAGCTAAGGAGGCCGCCTACCGGTCGCGCGCGGATGCGGAGCGCACCAGGGATTTGCGCGATCAGATCGTTCGCGACGTACGCACTGCGTGGCTGCAGGCCAATACCGCTTATCGACGAATCGGAGTGACAGCGCAATTGCTCAAGGAAGCGAATTTGAGTCTGCAACTGGCGCAAACCCGTTACCAGCTCGGACTCAGTTCGATCGTGGAACTGAGCCAGGCGCAGCTGCAGCAGACCAGCGCTGCGATCGACAACACCAACGCGCTGTATCAGTACAAGTTGAGCCTTGCGGCTCTGAATTATCAGATCGGAACAAACCCGTGATCGAAAGAGTCAAACCGACCGCTCACATTTCGATCGCGGATAGGGTGATTTTGAGAAAAGTGTCGTAGCCTAATCCTGTAGGTGCGCTGGTTACAGCTTAGTTTGGTTGTTGTTGGGAAGGACTGAAGGCACGATGGATCGGCGCAAATTTATGACCGTCGCAGCAGGGACAGCCGCTGCTCTGGGGTTGCGGCACGGCACCGTGCAGGCGAAAGAAACCGCGAAACGTCGACCCAATGTCTTGTTTGTTATGCCGGACGAATGGAGAGGGCAGTCTTTGCGGTGCATGGGGAATTCCGACGTCCAGACGCCGCATCTCGATCAGCTTGCTTCAGAAGGGATTCTGTTCCGGCAGACGTTCGCCAACACTCCGGTTTGCTGCCCGGCCAGAGCGACCATCCTCACCGGCACTTATACCAGCCGCAATGGAATGCTGGCCAACGATCTCCGGCTGAAGGAGAGCGTAGTCACCGTGGCCGACATCTACGAGCGCGCCGGTTACCGTACCGGTTTTATCGGCAAATGGCACCTCGATGGGGGCCCGCGTGTACCCGGTTTTGTCCCTCCCGGGGCAAGGCGTCATGGGTTTCAGTATTGGGCCGCCAACGAATGTAACCACAACTATTTCTATAACTGGTACTTTCGCGATGAGAATGTTCCGATTGTGAGCGAGAAGTACGAGCCCGAGTTCTGGACAGATCTGGCTATCGAGTTTCTTCATGGTGCGAAGGACAAGCCATTCTTCCTGATGCTGGCGCCGGGCGCTCCGCATGATCCGTATGTGGCGCCCGAAAAATACATGGACATGTATGACCCCCAAAAACTGGCGATGGAGGCCAACTGGGTTGAGGGAACGCCGGGGGCAGGCCGTAAGGAGATTGCCGGATACTATGCAGCGATTACCGCCGTGGACGATCAGGTAGGGAGGGTGCTGAGCACGCTGCGGGAGTTGAAGCTCGAGGAAAATACCATCGTGCTCTTCTCCTCCGACCATGGAAACATGCTCGGCTCCCAGGGAAAAATCCTCAAGCGTAAGCCTTGGGAGGAGTCGATTCGCGTTCCCGGGATCATGCGCTATCCGGGGGTGATTCCAGCAGAGCGCAAAACCGACGCCCTGTTTTCGCATGTGGACTTTGCGCCCACTCTGCTCTCGCTTTGCGGCTTGCCCGTGCCAGCAGAGATGCAGGGCGCAGACTTGTCGCGAGTCGCGACCGGAAAAGCGGAAACGGGTCCCGACTCGGTGCTCTTCCAGATCTTTGGTCCGTATCGGGGTGATGGCACGGAGCGAGCATGGCGGGGAGTGAGGACAGAGCGCTTCCTCTATGCACGATGGGAATCAGGACCTTGGCTGCTGTACGACCTGCATCAAGACCCCGATGAGTTGCACAATCTGGCCGACGACGCTGCTCACTCGTCCGACCTGCAAGCGCTGGACAAGAAGTTGCTGGACTGGATGGCCCGCGTGGGTGATTCCTGGAGCCTGGACTGGACAGCTCCGGTCGAGGACGAGGAGAGGCTCGACAAGTACAGAGCCTTCTATACGGTTCAGGATTATCTTGCGTGGGCAAAAAGCCACCCTTCCCTCACCCCGGGGATTCCTTAATTGCTGTCTGTCTTGCGGTTGATCATTTTGTCTACTCAATTTGCAGAGAGCGTTGCTCGACTCTGCCAGCTAGGAAATACGAACTTCAATCCACTCTAGCGGCTTTCCCCCGGAATCGCGCTCTGCAGCGGTGATTGTCAGAAAGCCACCCTCAATGGACGCCTTGCCTGGCACGGCACCATCCCCGAAGTAGTGACTCACTATCTCAGCCTGCTTCCCCTGCTGCCGACGGATGACGATATCGCCGCTACCGTAGGAGACAATCGCCAGCGTGCCGCTTCGAGTTATACCCTCGTTGTCCCGAGAGGCAATCACGACTGGCACGCTGGAATGAACAACCTCCTTGATGCGGGGATCGGTTGCTTGAGAAGCAAGAGGATTCTCCTCGCCGGCCACGGGAGGCCGGAACGCAAGCAACACCAACTGACCGCCCTCCATTCTCGCCCAGGAGCGGGCGTGCGCGCCGAACGTCGGCGCCTGAGAAATGGAGCCGAACGGCAACACCTCGAAGGTGTTCGTGGGCCGCAGCACCTGCGTCATTCCGTTGTACTTGGCGACCAGCTCGGGTTTGACTCCTTCGCCTTCTTCGTCATCGCGAAAGTCGTTGAGCGAGCCGATGGTGCCCGACGCAGCGGAATCGAACCAGATGTTTGGCGCGCTGGCCCAGTCGTAACCGGATGAACCATATGTGGGGATCCCCAATGGTCCCAGCAGGCTGCTGAAGTAGAGCCGTCGATTCGCTTCCAGATCGTATTCCCCGGACGCCAGAAACAGATCGTCGGTACTGTGCAGATCGAAATAGTCAATATAGAGTGGGGATAGCTGGTAGTACATCACAACCAGATCCGGATTTTCCTCGCGCATCGCTGTCAGGACGACATCCAGGCCCTTGCGCATCAACCGTTCTCCGGTCCAGTTCTTATCTTGTGGCGCAGCGATACCCATGGCAGGTAGTTCGTAACCGAAATCGAACTTAAATAAATCGGGTTTGTACCTGCGAATGAACTGTCGCACCAGGGCGGTGAGAACCCGCTCTACAACCGGCTGGGTGAAATCGAGAATGTAGTAGTGGGAGCCACCGAAATCACCCGACAGGTAAGGCTTTCCGTCCGGCTGCTTCAGCATATGGTCGACGGTCAAACCAAGATCGGCCGGATGTTCACAGCGCATCAGTGCCGCCCACAAGCCGATGCGGTATCCGTCCACGCGCAATTGTTGCAGGAATTCCTCGAAGTGAGGCAGCCTGCCCTTCGAGTGAATCAGGCTCCCATAAGATTCTTCCCATTTGTCGTCGATGGAAAACACGCCGGCCTTCATGCCCGAGGCTTTGAGTTCGTTATAGATCTCGGTCAGGAAGGACTGGTCCAAATGCTCTCCGGCCTTATTACGATCGACCTGCGCCCCCCAAGTGCAAAACTGAGGCATGAGAGCAATCTCCGTCTTGCGGGTTGAGTTCTGGTGCTGGTGGATGGTTCCGGCCTGAAGCAGTCCTTGGTAGTAGGCCGCGATCGCTTCGCGGTAGTCCGGAGCTACAGACCAGAGTAAAGTTGCGCCGAGCGACAGTTGTCCGGGACCTCGCATATGCTTCCACAAGTCGCTGCGATAATCGACCCACAAGCTGTAACTTCCTTCGAGCAAATGCAGGAATAGGTCCCCCGATGGCAGGTCGGCTAGTCCGCAAACAAAAGCGTCGGACCTTCCCTCGGTATACATATTCCGCGCTCCGCTGGATCCAGCGATACTGTATCCACAGAAATAGTGCACGGGGAGTCCCCACTGTTGGGTTAAGCCTGGAGTGAAGCTGCCGCGACCCAACCAGACGCTCTGATCCAGATGGACGGAGTCGCGCACGATTGGACTTACAGAAGGTCCTTCGCTGATTCCCGGTACAACCACGTAGGAGGAATGAAGCGATGGTTTTGTATCTGTGTCGCGCGAGTCGCTGAAGTAGTGGAGGCTGACTACATCCTCTGCGGCTGTCGTCTTGTAGATGACAGGGTCAGTCCAGATACCATGCTCGTCAAAACGCCACGAGACAGATAATTGCGCTGTGCCATTCACTCCTTCGTATACAAAGGTCACCCGATCCGGCTCGACACGATGCTCGCCGGCCCTGCCTGGTGTGCACTGACGACGCGTTGGATCATCGCTGGGTGCTACGACCACTGCAGGCTGAAGCTTGCCACTGACGATGAGGCGATTGCTCGAATCCCGAAGGCGAAACATATCGTCAGCCTTTGCATATTCCCAAGAGTAGTTCCGGCCTTTGACGCTAATCAATCCGTCGTGGCTGGAAATTCTGGGGGCTTGCGTGTTGCCCAACACCTTCCCGGACGCTGCAGTCAATATTGCACCCGTGGAAAGTTGCACGAACCTTCGCCGGTTCCATGTACTCAAGGTTCGCCCCCAAAGATCTCTTTATACCTCAATGAACAACCGGCTCGGATAGGCCCGCGCTAGCTGCGTTGAGCGGCTCGTGTATTGATTTTCCCGTCTTTACTGGCAACCGAGACGGCGGCCATCGGTCTCTGTGTATAGCGGAGGTCTCCAGAAGGCAGCTGTGGTAAGAATTGCCGCCGCAGTGTGCGAGGCCCAAAACCCTTTATTCGCTTGAACTGACGATTGAAATTCGAATAGTTGCCGAAGCCAACGCGAAAGCCAATATCCAGAACGCTATCGTTGGTATCGATCAACATTTGCGCCGCTGCACCCACGCGGAATTCGTTAAGGTATGCCGTCATTGTGCGTCCGGTTGCGCGTTTAAAGAAGCGGCACAATGAGGCCTGGTCAATATGAAAGCGCTGCGCAAGCTGCGCGAAGTCGATTTCCTCTTCGAAATGCTCATTCAAATATTGACAGATTGCGTCGATCCGCTGCTGGTCAGCGGCACGGCATATGGGCTTGACCTTCAAGGTGGAAAGCACGCGCGGATCAGCTTCGCCTGCCAGATCCACCAACACCGACAGTATGGTCGCCAGTCGCCTGGCCGGCGACAGAGATGGAAGCCCCGCAATGTATCTGGCGACCCGTTGCCCGGTCTGGGTATGACCGAAGGCAAGACCATTCGCAGAATTACGCAGCAGGCGAGCGACCCCTCTCATCTCCTTCAGGTCGAAGAAATGCTCTCCAAGGAAGTCATGGCGAAATTGCAAAACTACCGCTCGATGAGTTTTTGCGGTCTCCGACTTGACCGGGACAGATCGCCAACTGTGGGGCACATTTGGGCCAAGCAGGACCAAGTCGCCAGGTTCATAGTCAGCGATGCCATCGCCCACCAGTCGTTGCCCGTGACTATCGGTGATTAGCGTCAACTCGTATTCGGGATGATAGTGCCAGTAGAATGGGAACTCACCATCGTTTCGCTCAAACGCAACGAAGGAAGATGCACCCGAGGCGATCTTCTCGAAAGACGGCTTCATGGGCACAGTGTAAGACTGAATTGACAAAAAACCAACGATTTCGATGAGAGTGCTGTCAATTCCGTATCTATAGTCGTCAACCAGCGAGAAGACACGGTTGCCGTACAAGATTATTTTTTGCGCAGGGCGTTCATTGATACGTCTCAGCGCAGCAAATGAGAATACGTTTTGCCGGAGGTGGCACCCGTGACACAGGCGCCGCAACACCCACCACCTAGATTCACGGATTCCTACAAGGGTTTTGCAGGGCTGCCGCCACTGGTGGGCCTGCACACCATGGGCGAAGCTGCGGCGACGGGGTTGACTGTGAGTGAATCCGTTGCCCGTCTCAAGCGGATCCACTGGTCTTTGAAGAGGCTACACGGTATCTTCGTTGCGCATATTACCGGTACACCGATCTACGAACTGAAGATGGCGTTCAGCCTGCACGCCCATTACTGCGCCGAGCATGTCGAGGAATTCGCCAACCGCGTTCGGGAAATGAGACAGCCCCCGTATGGGCTGGAAGTGTCTCCGCATGCTTCGCTGGATCTTTTTTTTGATGAGATCCTGGCTGCCCCCAAGGTCGGAGCGTTGCTATTGGGGTTGTACGAATGTGCGCTGCCGGCGCTGATCCGTGCGCTCGAGAATATGATGGCGGATACGAACCGCCTATTTGATCACCCCACTTATCGAGTCTGCCGTCTGACGCTGGTCGAGATGCAGGATGTGCAACAGTATGGTGCTGAGGCAGTGGCTTGCCTGGTGGAGGAAGCAACTCGTGCGCAACTTCAAGATTGGCTCACTGCGTTGGGAAGGATGCTTGCAGCTGCCGCTGACCTGGACGGGAAGAAGAAACCTACGGGGGAGAATGTAGTCCGGCATTTTTCCGCGGAACCGTACAAGTACGATCCGGTTCCCAAGCGAGACGAACGCTTCAAGGATCCATACAACATGGGCGTGAACGCGGAGGCAATGCTGTTCGATACCGACATTGCGCCATTTCCCAAGACCATCATGCTGTACTTCAAGCGTATGCGGGAGATCGACGTGCCGGAGATGATGGCCAGCATACTGACTGAAACCAGCGGCAAACCCTGGAAATACTACCGTGACATGACCCGGCAATTATGGGATGAGGCCCGTCACGCCATGATGGGGGAGATTGGATTTGTTTCGATGGGGATTGATTGGACGAAGATTCCGCTCAACTTCACGTGGTCTCTGGGTATGAATACCATACTCACGCCGAAGGAGAGGCACGCGGTGCTCTACACCATCGAGCAAGGACTCATGCCAAAGAAAATCGGCAAGGAATACGAATGGGAAGTGGCTGTCGCCTCCGCCAATCCGCTTACAGCTATGATTCAGGACTACGACTGGGCAGATGAGGTTCTGCACGCCAGGATTGGCCGGGACTGGATCGTTTCTGAGATTGGTACCCAGGTGGCAGCACTGGCATACGGCGACAAGGCATGGACCAAGATCCTGGTGGACTGGAAAAAGTGGAAGAGTGACGGTCTCACTGAGCATCGCAACTGGTGGCCCGAAATCTATCGCGCGGCCTGCCAAAATGAGGGCGTTGAGCCTGATCAAGACGTACTTGCGTATAGCACTACCTACGAAAATGCACGGGCGGACTTGAGAGCGGTGGCCGGGTGACTTGCGTGGTTTCTGGACCCTCCGGCGCAGTGACGAAGGGACTGACGCTTAGGAATGAATTCGCAGGCGTATTGTCGCTCGAAAAGCGGCCGCAAACCAAAAGTGATGACGGGCAAGCTCTTCGGGGTTTCTCAACCGTCGCAGCTCGTTTTCCTGCTACTTTTTCTCTTCATCCTCTGTTCTTCTCCCAGTCTTTTTGCTGCCCCGGTCAAGCTGCTGGTTAAGAATGCACGCCTGTTTACGATGGCGCCTCAACAACGAGAACCGTTCACAGGCTATTTAGCCGTTGCCGGCGATGGAACCATTCTTACAGTCGCTAAAGGTGATCCACCGGCTGATCTAAAGGCGGATCAAGTGCTCGATGCGCATGGAGATTGGATTATTCCCGGCCTTATCTCTGCTCATAGTCATCTTTGGCAGGCAGCATATCGTGGAGTTGCCGCGGACAAAACTCTCATCGACTGGATCGACGACCTATATTCGCAAAGGGTAGTTAAGTCTCCCCCCGAGGACTTCTACTGGTTCTGTCTTCTTGGCTCGCTCGATCACCTTCAGCACGGGGTTACCGCGGCCTATAACTTCAACTACAGCAGAACGAATGAGCAGGGCAGTCCTTTTGATGAAGCTCAATTCCGCGCAGAGCTCAAATCGGGCATTCGCTTCGTCCACGGATATGAACCCGGCTGGATGGCTCCCGGAGTCACGATAGACCAGGAGCGACATCGCCTGAAAGCATTCCTCGCATGGACTGCTGCGCAGCCGCGGTCATCTGCATTCCTAAGTTTAATGATCAACGGCGACACGGCCTTCAATAATACTTACCAGCAAGCGGTGATGGAGAAGGCGCTCATGGATGAGTTCCACCTCCTTAACCAGACCCACTACCTTGAGCCACCGGAAGCAAAGACACAGGCCGAAGAGCGTGCCAAGTTTGCCTGGTTTGTCGATAGCGGCCTGCTGTCAAAGCAACTCATCTTCGGCCACTTCATTCACAGCGATGAAAATATCCTGCAGCAGGCAGCAAAGTATGACGTGGCGATGACCTGGAATCCGCTCTCGAACGGCCGTATGGCCTCCGGAGTTGCCGACATCCCGAAGTATCTCAAGATGGGAATTCGCGTGGGCATGGGCATAGACGGAGAAGCCAGCGGTGATCTCGCGGACCCTTTTGAGAATATGCGTGCTGGACTCTATGCTGTCCGCGACAAGTACGAAGATGCGACCGTCATCAGTCCCTACCAGGTGCTGTGGCTTCACACCATGGGCAGCGCCGATGTGCTGGGGGTAAAAGACAAGCTGGGCAGTTTAGAGCCCGGTAAGTACGCGGACTTTTTGATGATCGATCCGATGCGCCTGGGCGCGGTGTTGGAGGATCCCTACGCAAACCTGGTCCTGGTCACCGGCGAACGCGATATAGACAGAGTCTTCGTCGGAGGCGAACTTAAGGTCGATCACGGCCAATTGCTGCATCAGGATATGGCGGGAATCGAAAAAGAAGTGAGCCGTCTCGTGGCGACAAAGTGACAGCTCACGTTGCCTCTCTCACCTCACCGCACACGGCTTGCCCGCGCTTATCGCGCCGGTACGCAGCTCATTAAAAAGTGAACGCGGTCGCGGCCACCAAGATCCGCAATGTCGTTGTGCGCCTTAAAGGCGATCGTCAGATCCGTAGGGCCAGGCTGAGTCAGCACAATGCGAAGGGCGCGCAATTCTTCCGGCACACCCTTCAAGGGCGCGGGATGGAAATCGAGCGTGACGCCGGCCGGTGCATTGCCCACGAGCTCGGCTTCTAATTGGGCGGTGACGAAGCCTTGATTCACTATCTTCACTGGCAAGTCGGTGGCAATTCCGCACGGCGCCGGCGGTGGCAATTCACCAGCCAACGCCACACTAACGCGCGCTTCCGGGTTGATCGTGATTTTGATCGGCGCGTAACTGGGCGAACTGACACCCATTTCCATCGTATGGTGGTCATGGGTGGGCTCTTCGTCGGCGCGAGCCAATGTGGGCAGAAGGAACACGGCGACTACGGCAAGACCAGTGAGCCTCATACGACATCGCACTCATCGATAATCGTATTGTAGCCCTTGCGAGCATGATGTTACCGATGCGGGCCTGCTCAAGATGCACAGCAATCCTAATCCGGCGCAAGGCGAGAGAAGAGCGGAACGCATGCCATCCCTAATCGACGACCCGCGAAAGGGCTCGATATCATTCGTTACGCAAAGCTGCGACGGGGTTGAGGTTTGAGGCTTCGACCGCCGGCAACAAGCTGGCGAGGATGCCGATCACTGCCAGCAGCACAATCGCGAAGGCCAGGGTTGCGAGATCGTAGGGTTTCAGGCCGAAGAGCATGGCGGTCGCTGCCTGCCCGGCAAGGAGCGCGAGCGCCGTTCCCAGAACGATGCCGGTCAACAGCATGGCCGCGGTGTCGCGCATGACCAGGGCGATCACCTGCCCTCGCTTGGCGCCGAGCGCGATGCGGATTCCGATCTCGTTGCGCCGTTGAGCAATGAGGTAGGACAGCACGCCATAGAGGCCGACGACTACGAGCAGGGCGGCGAGCATACCAAAGAAGCCAGAGAGCATGGCCATCATGCGTTCGCCGACAAGGTGATCGCGGATCCCTTGCTGAAAGTCGAAGAACTGCAGAGTCATGGTTGGATATTTCGCTTCCAGCGCGCGGCGAATGGCGGCGATCGCATTCGGTCCAGTGTTAGACGCGATCATCATCGCGACCCACGGACCTTGCGCGTCCACTGGGAGTTGTGCGGCAGGAACGAAGGCGCTGGGTGGCGAGTCTTCGCGCAGGTCGCTATACCTGGTGTCGGGAATAGTGCCGACGATTTGGTACGTACGCTCGGGATACTGCGGCTCGGGCATGACATGTACTAGTTTGCCGATGGGCTGAGCCGCACCGATATATTTTCGGATGAAGGCCTGGTTGACTATGAGGACAAGAGGCGTAGCGTTGGTATCCGAGTCGGTGAAGCCGCGACCGGTAAGCAACGGAATCCCCATGGTGGCAAAGTAGCCTGGGCCGACGTAGGTAAACCTGCTACTGCCCTCGATGGCGCCGACATGGACGGTGTGACCCCAGGTGCTTCCGTTGAGTGGGACGTTGGTGGTGACGGCCGCATTTTGAATGCCTGGGGTGCCGCGCACGTCTTCGATCAGCCGGCGTTTGAACTCTGCTTCGTTCTCCGGCTTGATATCCATGGTCGAGAAATTGAAGTAGCCAAAGACGATGCCGCTTTCCCGCATGCCAGGGTCGAGGGTCATCAGATTGCGGTAGCTGCGGACGAAAAGCAGAGCTGCGACGAGCAGCACCATTGAGACCGCGATCTGCGTGATGACCATCAGGCGCTGGACGTGGAATTGCCGGCGATTGCCGGCGATTCCACGCTCGCCGGACTTGAGTGCGGCAATGGGATCGGCATTGGCGCCGCGCATCGCTGGGATGGTGCCGAAGCCGAGGCAGGTGAGCGTGGCCACGACAGCGGCGAAGAGCAGCACTCGCCAATCTGCAACAATGGCGAGATGGATGGAGTATTGGCTAGTGCCGAGCGCAGTAACGAGGAGCCGGCTGAGGGGCTGGGCTAGCGCGACTCCGAGCGTTGCTCCGCTGAGCGCGAGCAGGCCGCTTTCGATAAGTAGCTGGCGCAGCATACGGCGACGCGATGCGCCCAGGGCCATGCGGATTGCCAGCTCGCGTTGTCTCGCGTTGGCGCGGGCGAGCATCAGGTTGGCCAGATTGGCGCAGGCGATGAGCAGCACCAGCCCAGTGATGGCGAGCAATAACTCCAGCGACGAGTCATAGGTGTCGCGCAGCATGCTTACTCCGGCTGCGGCTGGATAGGCTCCCAGCTTGAAAGACTCAAAAAGTTTGACCTTCTCTGCGCTATATCCGGTGGGCGCTGTGCTCTCGAAGAGACCGGGGCTGAGCGCGGTGAAGTATTCGGAGGCGTGGGCAACGTCCCAGCCTGGCTTGAGGCGCCCCATCACCGAAAAGCTAAAAGCTTCGCGGCGGGGATTTGGCGGGATGCATGTGGGATAGGCGAGGTCGAAGTGGTCGCCCACAGCCACGCCGAAGAATGAAGGTGGGGTTACACCCAGCACCTGCACCGAGTGGCCTTCGACGAGGATACTGGTGTTCGGCGTGATTGGCTCGCTGCCCATTTGCGCCTTCCAGTAGGAGTAACTGGCGACCACTTTCGCTACGGTGCAGCCCGCTTCGTCCTGCGGCTCAATGAGCCGTCCTTGCCAAGGAAGAACGCCAAGGACGTTGAAAAATTCCCCACTCACTTCGAGCCCGTGGATGCGTTTCCCGTCGCCTGGCGGCCCTACCATCGCATCCGCATTGCGCCAGGCAAAGACGCCGGAGAGGGGATCGTGATGGCGCCGGACCTCCTGCCACATGGGAATGGTGAAGTAGGTGTACTCGTTATCGTTTACACCGAAACCTTTATTACCACCGATGATGCGGAGCTCGACCAGTTCCTGGGGCTTCTGAATAGGCAGGCTGCGGAGACGTACCGCGTCGAGTAGTTGAAAAACCGCGGTGTTGGCGCCGATGCCGAGCGCTAAGATGATGATGGCTACGGCGGTGAAGCCGGGACTCCTGGCGAATCCGCGCACGGCATAGCGCACATCGCGGAGCAGACTTTCGATGCTGAGTGCCGCATCCTCCGCCTCGATATTCTCTTTCAACACGTCAGGATTGCCGAACCGCAAGCGGGCGGCGCGCGCGGCGTGCTCAGGACTCATCCCTTTGGCAATATTGGCGTTGGTGCGCATCCGTAGGTGATCACGAAGTTCATCCTCGATTTCACGATTTAATTTGGAGCGTTTTCCAAGAGCCCATATGCGGCGGAAGATGCCCATACCTGACCTCACGCGAAGCGCAGAATCGCCTGCACACCCTTCACTACCTGTTCCCAGTTCTTCTCTCTCGCAGCGAGCTGCTTCTTGCCTGCCGCGGTAAGGGTGTAGAACTTCGCCTTGCGGCTGCTCTCAGTTACTGCCCACTCTGAACGAACCCATCCGCTCTGCTCCATCCGGTGGAGCGCGGGATAGAGCGAACCTTCTTCCACGTTGAGCAGCTCATCAGAAACACGTTCGATGTGGAGGATGATGCCAAAGCCGTGCATGGAACCGAGATGCGAAAGACTTTTGAGAATTAGAAGATCGAGAGCGCCCTGCAGGTCGTTCTTTGCCATGTGCCTGTTACCCTAGACGTCGATGGTAGAAGACTACGAGTGCTTACCCTAGCTGTCAAGGGAAGATAGAGGTTAGATTGAGATCCTAGCTTGCAACCGATGAAAGTGCGTAAAGCCGACAATGTTCAAGATAGGCTGTCTCGTGGCTGGCAATCAGATCTACGACGCTGCTCCATAACCAGCTAGGAGCGTCGAGAGACTGCGATTGGCGGCTCAGTATTGCCTTCCATTCTTTCTTTTCCGGTGTGCTCATTTGCCGGGCATGAGAACGACCGACGACAGCTGCGAGAAAGTTCGCCGCGGCGATGGCCTCTTCCCGGCTCATTGTTTCCAGTTCCAACTTCAAGTCCTGTGGGCGGAGTTCCCTCAGTACAACCGGTTTCTTAAGGAATTTCGCCGCCAGCATGCGCTCGCCGAGAAACGGTGTGAGCGCACGCGCGCCGGCAACGACGCGATCGGCATGATTCCGTGGGATGTCTGCGTTGCGATAACCGGGTGCCTTCGCCTGCACGGCCTCTTTGATGTCAATGAGGCAGTAGCGCTTGTTGACGCCCAGCAGAATCGCATACCGCAGACGGCCGAGAGAACTGCACCCTTTCATCCAGTAAGCGGCGTCGAGTACTTCAATGGCGTCATTTCTATCCCGGGCTTGCAAACACGTGATCAAAGACCCAACTTCGTCCGATCGGAAGAGCTGATGAATCTCCTCTCGCTCTTCTTTGGTGAGAGCCCAAAACTTGCGCCCGAGAGGAATGGTTGGACGAGCATCCTTGATGCGTTCCTGGGCAAGGTGCCGCCATTTTCGGTTCAAGGCTTCCTTCATCACCAGCTGGACAGGTTTCAAGCCGTCCCCGTGAAGAGGTTTTTTCCGGCTATTCGGTTGCAGGGCTGATGTATAGCCCTTCACCATCTGTTCCAGCATGAGCGCGGTGGTTACGCCAGGAAGATCTGATCCGCGGGCAGCAGTCGCGAGCGAGAGTCCGAGGCGGATTAGATCATGCGCCGGGTTGCCGATGACCGTTTGATCGAGGTCACGTATGCCAATCTCAACATCACCCTCGGCATTTGCAACCGGGCCCAGGTTGCCAACATGACAGTCGCCACAAATCCATATGGATGGACCGTCGGGCACAGTTCCCTTAGCCTTTTCGAGCCATTCGTAGAACTTTGCCGTGTTGCCGCGCACATAAGCGTGCGCGGACTGCGCCATCTTCAGGTTTTGTCCGTTGAGCAACCAAGCGCGCCGCTGGCTTGGTTTGGGCTGTTGAAACTTAGGCATTTGGCTTGCCGGCGATCAGAAGGACGATCTTCCCCACGCCGCCCTTCTCACCCAGCGCGTGTGCTTCAGCCGCGCTGCTCAGCGGCAAACGGCGACCGATTGGCAAAACAAATTTGCCATCGCGCACGTCGTCCGCAAACTCACGAACCTTGGATGGATCGGGCTTGGCAAAGACCCGGGTGATGGTGACTGCCGGGTTCAGCGCTGCCATGCCCTCCGGCACAACAGATGCGTAGCCAAAAGAGCCGCCGGGCTTGATCTTCTTGAAGAGCTTCGCGGCGGTCTCGCCGCCAACGGTATCGGCAATCGCGTCCACAGGGCCGAGCGATGCAATCGCATCGTCGTCATCGATCGCAACCAAGCCCGCGACGCCGAGGGATTCCGCATCCCTGAGCGAACTCTTGCGAACGCCTGCAATCACGTGCGCACCGATCTTCTTTGCCGCATGCGCCGCGGCTCGCCCCACACAACCGAGCGCTCCCGTTACCAACACGGTTTGCCCCTTTTGCACCTTGGTCGCGAGGCGCACCAATTGCTCTCCCGTTAACGAAATAAGCGGGATGGCCGCCGCGTCGACCAGATCTAAGCCATCCGGCAAATGGGTTAGATCGGAATCGGGAACTGCTACCAACTCGGCATAGGTTTTATTGGATAACGCCAGGACACGGTCACCCGGCTTGAAGTGCTTTACGTTTGCACCTACGGCACGCACGACGCCACTGACATCGCGCCCAAGAATGGCCGGAAACGTCTGGGGAAAATCTTTATGCCGCGCACCGGAGCGAACCTTCCAATCAATGGGATTCACGCTGGCTGCGGCCGCCGCGACTAGTACGGTATCGCCGCTTATTTGCGGGTCAGGAACCTTGTCTTCAAGCTTCAGCTTCTCTGGACCGCCATATTCATGCAGAACGACTGCCTTCATCCGATATCTCCCATGCTCACCATCGACATCTAGAGTCTAGGCTCTTGATCCTCCAATTGAAAATCATCCTCCCAGGGTGGGCCTGAACCGATTAGAGCATCCCAAGCTGCGTGAGTTTCTCGTAGAGCAGCCGACGATGGATTCCAAGCCTTCGGGCAGCGTCCGATTTGTTTCCGTGGGACGCCCTCAACGCCTGTGCGATGAGATGACGCTCCCAACTGGCAACTGCCTCGTGAAATGGCAACGCTCTCGCCGACTGGATATCGAATGACCCCGGAGCCGCGTTCATCGCTTTGGCTAATTCCTCTTGTATCTGTTCGCCAGTGATGGCTCGGCCGCCCGCCTTAACGGCGGCGCGTTCGATCAGATGCTCCAGCTCACGCACGTTGCCCGGAAACGAATAGCTTTGGAGCGCAGCCATCGCATCCGCGGTGAGCCCGGTTGGCGCAGACTGATTGCGTTTGGCGTATCGCGCCAGAAAATACTCCGCCAAAGGCAGGATGTCCGACTGGCGCCCGCGCAGCGGCGGAAGATAAATAGTAAAGGCATTGAGCCGATAGAAAAGGTCGGCACGGAAGCTCTTTTCTGCCACATCCTCTTCCAGGGGACGGTTTGTGGCTGCGATCACCCGGACATCCGCATGGATGGAGGCTGTCCCTCCGACTCGCTCAAAGGTATGCTCCTGCAGCACGCGCAGGAGTTTCGGCTGGAGGGAAAGTGGTAGCTCGCCAATCTCATCCAGAAAGATCGTGCCTCCGCCGGCGGCCTCGAACTTTCCGCGCTTCTGTGCGATTGCCCCAGTGAAGGCCCCCCGTTCATGTCCGAAGAGTTCGGACTCCAGCAACTCGGACGGCAGGGCCGCACAGTTGAGGACGATGAAAGGACTGCGGTTTCGCGCACTGTTCTCATGGATCGTGCGAGCGACCACTTCTTTGCCTGTTCCCGATTCTCCCAGGAGCAGAACGCCCACGTCCGTAGCGGCCACCCTGCCGATGTTCTTGAAAATCTCAATCCATGCCGGCGAATTGCCGATGAGTTGAGGCCGCTGTCCCTCTGCAGGCGCGCTTATGTCTTCAAGAGAACGATCTCTGAACCGCTGCTGCCGCAACAGTTCTACCTCCCGTTGCAGTTCCATGTGGCGGATTGCGCGTGCGACGGCAGTAAGAGCCTGGTCGATGTCGAGCGGTTTCGTAATAAAGTCGTACGCTCCGAGTTGTATGGCCTGCAGCGCATTGGGGCCGGTGCCGTGGGCGGTGAGAATGATGACCGGCATGGTAGTCAACAGCCCTTCGGATTGGAGGCTCTTGAGGAATTGTTCCCCTCCTCCGCCGGGCATCTTCCAGTCGCATAGCGTCAGGTCAGGAGTCGCGGCCTGAAGCGCAGTGGTTGCTTCCTGTCCATTCGCTGCTACACGGGTCTCGTATCCCGCATCAGTCAACAGCTCCCGGAGAGTTTCCCGAAAGTTGTGATCGTCGTCGACGATGAGCACTTCAGCCATCTTGCCCTTCTCCTTCATCGCGCTCCCCGTCGTCCAATGGCAATCGGAGCGAAGCAACAGCACCCCCACTCTCACGGTTGGCAAGATGCAACTCGCCCCCATGAGCCTGCACGATCTCGAAAGAGATGGAGAGGCCAAGGCCTGTTCCGTTGTCTTTGGTGGTGTAGAAAGGGTCCATGGCGTGGTGCAGCGCGGCTGGAGTGAAGCCTCGGCCGTCGTCCATGATTTCGATCAGGGCAAAACCGTTCTCCCGCGCTGCGCTGATGGTGACGATTCCGCCTTCCCCGCTGTGACGTGCCGCGGAATGCACGGCGTTTTCTATCAGGTTGTCGAGCACCTGGAGCAGTCGCCCACGATCTGCAGCCACAACGCTTCGGGAGGCAGCCGTGCAAACAACCTGGACTCCCTTTGCCGCTTCTTTCTCCATCCATGCCCCGGCGGCGCTTGCACATAGGTCGTCGAGCACGACAGGCCGAAGCTGAAGATGGATAGGTCGGGCAAAGTAGAGAAGACGGCTGATGATGGTATCGAGACGATCGATCTCTTCGAGAATGACCGCGCTGCTCCGCTTAGCGGCTTCCGGATCGGCCGAGCGTTGCCACATCTGAGTGCGCATCCTGATTGTGCCCAGCGGATTTCGTAACTCGTGCGCGATACCGGCGGCAAACTGGCCCAGCGCAGAAAGCCGTTCGTTGTGGCGGACCTGGGATTCGAGCGTCCGCTCGTTCTCGATCTTCTCGTGCAAGGCCAGTGCCAGCGCGTCGATCCCATGAAGCACGCGGTCGAACTCCTCCAGCGGGGGCCGGCCGATGGTTTGTGGAGTGGTCTCTGTCAAACCGCCTTCCATCGAACCCAATCGTCCGAGAACAAGGTTCACTCCGCTGCGAATCTCCATGGTCACGAATACCGCCAGCAGTGCTGTAATGAGGGCGGCGATTCCGAACCCGATGCTTCCGAAGACGAGCTGACGATTCTGACCTCGGTCGATGCCCGGCAGCCGCTGCATGAGCCAGACCGCCCCCGTGACCTCCTCGCCGTCTCCCGGTGTTTGCTTTATTCCACGAAGTGGTTCACGGACCGGAAACGCCACGAAGAGGATCGCATCGTGAGGTCCCTCAAAGCGCATCGTCTTCGTAGAAGCAGAAGAAACCGCCTCGCGGGCGAGGTTCTGAATAGTGGGCCGTTCGCGTTCGGGCATCGTCTTCTCTGGACCCGGGCCTTCATGGGTGGGGAAGGCGTATCCCACCAGAGCGTCGGAGGCGGCAGCATAAAAGCCGCCCTCGATTCCGTCCTCATGTTGCAGTGTCTCGTTCGTGATCTCTTTCAGACGGTCGGCATTTGCTAGGGGTGGAGGCGCCATTTCAGGATGTGGCAGAGGCGGCGGGGGTGGCGGCGGACCGGCTGGGGAAGGAGGTGTTGGCCTGAGCAGGCGCAGCGAATTATCCGCCGTTCGATGGTCTGTATAGTTGCGCGCCAAATTGGACGCAACGCTCACCAAATGGTGTTCGGTTAAGTTGAGCGTTTCCGCGTGCCGGTTGCGAAGGAAGGTGAACAGGCTGATTGCGGCGCCTGCGAGAAAGACGAAGGTCAGGATGACGAGCAACAGGATGCGCGACCGAAGACTTCTCCAAAAGATCCTCGGCATCGGGCCCCTCTCTTGCTCTCGCATATGAGACTTCAATCAGATGCTCCAGGACATGGTACGCAACTCAGCTTCCACAAGTAGCCGCAGTTGACTGCGGTGGCTTTACAAGGATTCAGATGCTCCCAGACGCGTGGATACAACGCCACCCTGTACGCAATCCACTCACACGCTGAGCGAATAGCGATCGCCGATCTTCCAGATAGGCCGTCCCGTGCCCGTGAAAACGCGGCGATTGAAGAGCTTGGCCGGTTTCTTCGAATGGCAAGCCAGTTGCCTTATTCCAGGCAAGAGGTATTGCCGATGAACATCCCATCTTCCCTAAGAGCCACCGCTATCGGGCTTGCACTTGGCTCTGTGGCATTCGCGCAGAGTCCCTCCCCTGCGCCACCGACGACCCCAATGGCGCCCGCGACCCCACCCGCATTGATTACCCAATCCTCCCGTGTTCGCGCTTTCAACCCAGGTCCTGGTGGAGAGGTGCGCAGCCTTTACCTCCAGAACGGCAGCGTCATCAATGTGACACCCGGTCTGGGAGGCGAACTAGCCCCCTCTGTTCGTAAGGGTGCGAAGATTACCGTTACCGGAACGCAATCGGAGATTAACGGGCAATCGGTCGTTGAAGCGGCAAGTATCCGGCTGAACGACGAGACGTTCGCTGCAAATACACCCTCCGCCGCGCCAACGACGACGCCTCAATCGGGCGCGCCGCACCCACCTCCTGCGCCTACCTCACGGAGCAAGCATAAGGTAGTCACATCTACACCGTGTGCGGTCCCGGCAGATGCTCCGCCGCCACCGGATTGGGATGGTCCGCCGCCGCCACCCGATGGCATGGCTCCTCCACCCCCGCCGCCCGACGGCATGGGTCCGCCGCCGCCACCGCCGCCCCAAGGGTAGGGAGCTCCCATCATGCGCATCGCTCCCATCTCCGCATCGGCGGTCATTCTTGCCCTATTCCTTACTGGCTGTGTGGGTCCTCTGGGGCCGGCGTTCGATGTGGGGCCGGCCGATGAGTTGTTTGCCGGACTCTTTGCCGTTTTCCTGCTGGGCGGTCTGTTCTATCGCATAGCTCGAACCAAACCTTTTGAGGAGTGGCAGGGCTCCTCTGCTGCTCGTATCGTGCGCGAGCGATATGCGCGGGGCGAAATGACGCGAGAGGAATACCAGCACATGATGCGTGAGCTTTCCACGCCGATAGAACGCATCAAATAGCCACAAAGCGAAGTCGATGGTCTGAAAGGCACCATGGAATCCAGCGCCGCAATCTCACCTGAGAAGAAGAGGAGCGTACATGCTCTTGAGGCCACAAACTTCTTCCTCGCCGATGTGCAGACCGGACTTGGTCCCTTTCTCGCGGCCTATCTCGCCGGGGCCGGGTGGGAGCCGGGGCGCGTGGGCATGGCCCTAACCATCGGAGGCATTATCACCGTAGTCCTGCAGGCTCCAGCTGGTGCAATCGTCGATCAGCTCAGATCGAAGCGGCTGATCCTGGTCATTGCGGCCGCCGTGCTTGCCGCCGGCGCAATTCTTCTGAGCCTGACCACTGCGCGTTGGGCGGTGTATTCCTCCCAGGTTCTCATCGGCGGAGCAGGCCCGTTCCTGGCTCCGACGCTCGCAGCCGTCACCATGGGTATCGTTGGTGTTACCTTCTTTGATCGTCAGTTTGGCAAGAATCAGTCTTTTAACTCGGCTGGGAATGTCTTCTGTGCACTTCTAATTGCAGGCATCAGCCATCTGTTTGGCAATCGCGCCATCTTCATCACGGCGGCGCTACTCACCATCCCCACCATACTCGCAGTGCTGGCCATCAACAGCAAAGACATCGACTATGATCTTGCGCGGGGCGGCGCTCGGCGGATCGGTGGCAAAGAAGTGCCGGCAAGAGCCTCGTTGATGAAGACGCTTTTCGGAGATCGCGTCCTGCTGATATTTCTTCTTTGTGCCTTCTTATTTCACTTTGCCAACGCGGCGATGCTGCCGCAGCTGGGCGAAATGCTGTCTCACGGTAAGCGGGCATCGGCCGCGCCCTTTATGTCGGCCTGCATCATCGTCACCCAGGTGGTCATCATGTGTTTCGCGCCCGCGATTGGCCGATTTGCCAACCTGCGCGGCCGCAAGCCGCTGCTGATGTTGGGGTTCGGAGTGCTCCCGATTCGCGCCGTTCTGTATACGCTCACCCAGAATTCAGAGAGCCTGATCGCAGTGCAACTGCTCGATGGAGTTGCCAATGCCATTTTTGGCGTCGTCTCTATTCTGGTGGTTGCGGACCGAACCCGAGGCACAGGCCGATTCAATCTGGTGCAAGGCAGCCTGGCGACCGCGGTCGGCCTGGGTGCCGCCCTCAGCACCGCCTTTGGCGGAAAGCTTATTCAGCACTACAGCTATCGCATATCCTTTTTGTCTCTGGGAGCCATCGCCGCCCTCGCGTTTGTGGTGCTGTGGTCGGCTGTTCCAGAGACGCGGCCGAGCAATAGCGACCCGGATAATGATGCATCTTCGCAACTTTTCATTGGGGAGGTTCCAGCATGATCGATTTCGAACCAAAACCTCCGTTTCAGGCACAGCCCGGCGATGCGGCTGTACATGAGAAGACGTCCTCGAATTTCCTGGAGGCAATGGGCGAGCACACACACTACCTCAACAAGAACGGCAAGAAGTGGTAGCAATCGCGCCCATTCTTCTGCCACTGATTGTCGTCGTGAGCATCGTCCTCATGCTTGCGCGCCCGCGCGGAATTCCGGAAGTTTGGTGGATCTCTGGCGGAGCTCTGTTGCTGATCGTGTTGCGGCTGGTGCCCCTCAAGCTCGCAGGTCAGGCTGTCGCCAAAGGCACGGACGTTTACCTCTTCCTGACGGGAATGATGCTTCTGAGCGAGTTGGCGCGAGAGCAGGGTGTTTTCGATTGGGTGGCGTCGGTTGCAGTCCGCGGTGCGAACGGTAGCTGCTCGCGGCTGTTCTTGCTGGTGTATGGGGCGGGGACTCTGGTGACGATCTTCATGTCGAACGATGCAACGGCGGTGGTGTTGACGCCGGCGATTCTGGCGGCGGTTCGCAAGGCGAAGGTCACGCCGCTTCCTTACTTGTTTGTGTGTGCGCTGATCGCGAATGCGGCCAGCTTTGTGCTGCCCATCTCGAACCCCGCGAATCTGGTCGTCTTCCACACTGGCATGCCGCCACTGGGGCAGTGGCTGACAGACTTCGGCGTGCCTTCATTGCTGTCAATCGTAGTGACTTTTGCGGTTATGCGCTTTCTGTTCCGCGACGAACTCTGCAGAAAGATCGAGTCCGAAGTGGAGGACGTTCGGCTGACTGGGCACGGCAAACTCGTACTCGCGGGGCTGGCTTTAATGATTGCGGTTCTCCTTTCCGCTTCGGCCACGAAGAAGGACCTGGGCTTGCCGACGTGTTTGGCGGCTCTTGTGATCACGGCAGTTGTTTCGATCAAATCCAGGAGCAACCCGTTGAGCCTGGCGCGGGAGATTAGCTGGGGGACACTTCTCCTGGTAGCGGGCTTATTTGTGATGGTGGATGCCGTAGAAAGCCAGGGCGCGCTGAGGCTCACACAGCAGTGGCTCGCGTGGGCGTCGGCCCTGGGGCTGACTACCGGAGCGATGCTGGTGGGGTTTGCCGTTGGCATCGCGAACAACATCGTGAACAACCTGCCGCTGGGATTGATTGCGGGCGGAACGATCCAGGCCGCCCACGTGAAGGGGTTGATGGCCAACGCGAGTTCTGATTGGTGTAGACCTGGGGCCAAATCTCTCCGTAACCGGGTCGCTGGCGACCATTCTTTGGTTGCTGGCTCTGCGTAAGGACTCGGCCCGGAGATGCCGGTGGGGAGAAGCTTGATGTCAGTTTCTGGAGGTTTCTCAAGGTGGGCGTGGTTGCCATGCCGTTAGCGTTGTTTGCGGCGCTGGGCGGGGCTGTGTTGATGCAGATGCTGGTTGGGCAGCATTGAGTTCAAGGAGAAAACAATGAACGCCGCGTGGATCATCCCTTTCATCGTTCTCGGTGGCGCGCTGCAGAGTTGCGGCGCAGCCATGAACGGCCAACTCAACAAATACGTCGTGAATCCATGGGTCGCCTCGGCTATCTCGTTTGCACTCATTACCTTCTTCTTCCTGAGTGCTTCGCTGATCATGCCGCACCCTTTGCCTACGCAAACGCAGTTGGAGGAGATGCCGTGGTGGGCGGTTGTCGGGGGGTTGGTCGGCGCCGTACAGGTTTATGCGGGCCTTACCCTGGTGAACAAGGTCGGAGCCGGCCCATTTGTAGGCTTTACTGTTTCGGCCGCACTGATTACCTCCCTCGTGATTGATCACTTCGGCTGGTTTAGAATGCAGCCTCACCCTCTAAACGCCGGAAGAATGATCGGTGGGGCACTTCTCGTAGGCGGCATCACGCTTATCGCGAAATTCTGAAGCCCGCACCGAAATTTTTCCGGATGCCTTTTTGGGGGCGCTCGGATTGCACCGGTATCGATGGCAGGCCGCAACAGAGCTGTTCAAATTGCCGAGCAAATCGGCTTGGTCGTGATGTCAAAACGCGTGGGTCTTAGAGAGAACCGATTGAGTTTTGGGAATTGCCAACAGCATTCGCGGTAGGGCCAGTCTTGTCCAAGTTAACCTTTTCGAAATCGGTCGTTTTCGGAGATTCATGAGTCACCTGGTTGCGTTTCCGGCTCCGCAAAGCTTTCCGAAAAAGAATGCACTTTGTGAGAGAAAAGAGAGATAAGCCCCCCGGCCGGCGCTTTCATGCGGGAAAAAGATTGAGTGAAAAGCGAGATAAGCGAGAAAAGTCCCCGATGGAGGCCGGCATCGGGGACGGTGGCCAAAAATATCAGCGCTATAAGCTCCCCCTTTTCCTGTGCCGGCTCGCCGGTCGTTTGCGAGTCGGGTGCAGATCGGGGACGCTTCTGCTCCGTCGGCCCGGCGACAACGGGACAATGGCTCTGTCTTACGCACTACAGCCTAGCTAAGGTCCCGCTCGTGATTCAGCGTCCGTGTCCTCTGGCCGGGCGGGCGTCAAGGCGCTGGGCGGCGGTATTTTCCAAGTTGTCAAAGATCACTTAATCAAAAGAACGCTCTGAGCGCACCTTACTTACACAACGCTGATGTTTCGCGGTGGGGGGCGGATGCACGGGTGGAAAGAGCCGGTGCAAGGCCAAGCAGGGCCAAGCAGGGCCGTCGTGAAGACGGCGCTGACGTGTGGGTTCTTACTTCCACTGTGGTACGGTTTTTGTGCAGCGTCAAGAGCAGGGCGAGAAAGAATAATTTTGGTAACCGTGGCGGCGCTTTGTTAGTTCCTTATCGCGCGAGGATTGGTTGCGGGAAGAGGGCAAGTTGGCCTTATCTCCCTGGTTTCCCTCGAGGTGCCTGGCTAAGTCCTTTGTTTTACGAAGGTGCTCAAATTTTATTTTTCCCGCCCCCATAAGTTGTTTAGGGGATGGGTATTTGCCGGATGCCGCCGAAAGTCGGGAGGGGGATGAATGAGTTCCGTCAGCGGCTAAAGCCGAATCTATTTGCAACCATTTACGTACGGGCTGAAGCCCGTACCCTTCAGGCCGTACCCTTCAAAAGCGAGACTTCTTCCGCAAGCTGTTTAGCCCCTGCCGCCCAAGAACTCAGTCCCGAAGGGACGGCGGAGAGTAGCCCAGAACGCAAAGAAAAAGCCCAGGGGCTAAAGCCCAGATTTTCTGGACAGCAACGGCCCGACTAAAGTCGTGCCCTGATACAAAGCCTTCAAACCCTGAGTACCGGATCAAGCGGGGCAACCTGATTCCTCTCCCGACCACACGCAATCAGCCAATGCACTCGAAACATCGTCTGTCCGCTTATTGGGACAGCCTGTCCCTGCGGGACTGATTCCGGCAAAATCGCGCCACTATACGACATATTGTGCCATCGGATCGCTAGCAGGGGACGGCCCATTCTGCGCTGCTAAAGTTTTCTTCCATGCGAACAGAATGGGGCACATCCGCGACGGGGGCCATCAAGGATTACAACGGAAGGCTGGACGACTTCGCGGAAGAAGCGCGGCTAGAAAAAATTGGTCGTCTCAGGCAATCCCTTGCCGAAAACACTTACCACGTTAGCGCCACAGATTTAACTCGGAAGATCATCGACCACATGCTGCAGGTTTGAACGCAAAGGATCAGTCAGTGTGATGATTTACTTCTGCGCGCTACCAATGGTTGCTGCATCCACCTTCAGATCCGCCGGAATCTCCATAGGGACAAGGAAGTTGCTCGCGAGAACATAGTTGTAAAGGTGATCGAGCGGTGGTGGGGGATGAAGCTCCTTGGCGGAGACCCATCCATTCGTATCGGTCCAATGCCAGCCGGTCGAAGAGATGCCTTCCACCGATTGCTGAAGCTCCCTTGAGGTCATCGGATAGGCGTAGATGCGGACGTTTTGCGCAAAAAGGCGAGACAATGCCTCCAGGAAACTGCCGACGAGCTTAGCGTAGCGAGATGACCACACGCGAACCAAGAGCGATAAACCCACGACGAAGCGGACTGGCTCGCTGGTGTAGCGGTTGACGAGAGTGGTCATACTGTAGAGTTCTCCATCACGGAAAAGCAATACGGCACCACCACGCGCGAGAAGGGCCTCAATACGTTCCAGCAAGTCTGGCATTCCTGGATGCGCATCGGCCTCCGAGGGCGGCATGGCGGAGAGGCAGAAGAAGCCGCCAGGGGCCGGGGCTTTTTCGTCCAGCTCTTCGCGGAGCTGCTGGATCGCAGAGGTCAACATTCGTTCATGGATTACTGCATGAGCAGGCTCTACGTGCTTGAACGATCCCGGCGCTAGCACCACTGCTTTCTTGTGGAGAACTTCGATAGGCGGCGCCGGGGGTCCGCTGGGCAGGAAGCAGACAGCTTCAGCAAGACCCGCCTCCGCCAGGTGGGCAAGGATGGCGCGTTGGTTCCAGCCTTCGAAGGCTGTCCCACGCACTTCCACATAGTCGATTTCGAGACGTTTATCGAGTTCCTGAGCAATATTCAGGAAGAACGACTCTTTCGTCTGCAATTGATAAAACACAGCGTAGATCAGGTTCACACCCAGGATACCGATAGCCTCTTGCTCGAGCGGGTTGGATGGATCACGCAGGTTGATATGCAACACGATGTCGTTCGCTGGGCCACCGGGGAGCAGTTGGAATCGCAGGCCGACCCAGCCGTGAGGCTCGTTTGTTCCGGCATAGTTGCGGGCGGAGATGGTATCAACAAAGGCGAAGAAGCGAGCTCCCGACCCACGGCTCTTGTTCAGTTGGTGAACGAGCTGGGTCCATTCGCTGTCCACCATGGCCGCGAGGCGTTCTTTGGAAACGTAACGGGCGCCGGAACCGTACAGATCGTCGCTGACTTCCTTGTCATACGCAGAGATGGATTTAGCAACTGTCCCAGAGGCTCCTCCAACCACCAAAAACCAGCGCACGACTTCCTGGCCGGCGCCAATTTCGGCAAAGGAGCCATAACTGGTCGGATCCAGATTGATGGCGAGGGCTTTCTGATGAGTGCTAAGTCTTTCCACGGATGCCATAGCCTTTTGGATTCCAGCTTCTTTGAGAAGTTCCGCAATGCAAGCAAACTAATCGTCTACGTCGGGATTTCTGGAAGATCCCGGGAAAGACTGCCCGCTGTTACAAGTTGAATGGTCGGGGAGAGAGGATTCGAACCTCCGACCCCCTGGTCCCGAACCAGGTGCTCTACCAGGCTGAGCCACTCCCCGAACTTGCGGTGGAAAGGATGTTTACGAGCTGAAAGGTCCCTGGCTGAGCCCCTCATAAACGCCCGCGAACTACATCAGAGTGTATCAGAAGGACCCTGCCCGGATAGACCGAAGGTACACTGCGGTGAATAGCCATGACGCCCTTGCAGCAACTCGACCTCAGCGGCTTGCATGTGCTCGATGGAGGGATGGCCACCGAGCTTGAGCGCAAAGGCTTCAACCTGGATGGGCCCCTATGGTCAGCACACGTGCTGGAGAGCTCGCCGGAGGCCATCGCCGCGGTTCATCGCGAGTATCTGGAGGCCGGCGCGGATTGCCT
Source organism: uncultured Acidobacteriaceae bacterium (assembly GCA_963824325.1). GTDB lineage: Bacteria > Acidobacteriota > Terriglobia > Terriglobales > Acidobacteriaceae > PALSA-350. The sequence continues at coordinate 489,079 of CAWGPA010000009.1, forward strand.
GCTGACCGCCAGCTACCAGGTCTCCGCCGAGGGCTTTCAGGAAATTGGCTTCGCTCCTCAAGACGCAGCGAAGGCCGCCGCCAATGCCTTGCGCGCGTCCGTGGCCCTGGCTGAGAAGGTCAGAAGCGAGTACCAGGCCGGTTCACCGCGCAAGATCTGGATCGCGGCTTCGCTCGGACCCTACGGCGCGATGCTGCACAACGGAGCGGAGTATCACGGCAACTATGATTGCTCCTTCGAGGACCTGGTGGGGTTCCACGGTCGACGCATTGCGGTGCTGGCTCAAACCAATGCCGACTTCCTGGCTTTTGAAAGCATTCCGTCGCTCGAGGAAGCCGCGGGCCATACTCGCCGCGCTCCAACCCTATCCGGAAGTGGCAGCATATCTCAGCTTCACCTGCCGCGACGGAATACACGTTTCCCATGGAGAGACCTTGCATGCGTGCGCGGAGCTGCTTGATGAGCAACCCCAGGTGATCGGGATCGGCGTCAATTGCACCGCTCCCGAACTGATTGGCAGGCTCATCGGCGAACTGGCAAAGGTCACCGGCAAGCCCATCATCGTCTACCCCAATTCCGGCGAGGAGTGGGATGCGGTGCATCGCTGCTGGCAAGGGGACGGACAGATACAGGCATTTGGGGAGTTGGCAGAGCGCTGGCGAGACGCCGGCGCGCAATGGATTGGGGGTTGCTGCCGCACTGGCCCGGAACATGTGCGGGCCGTCGCCCGGATCTGGCGAGGCTGATTTAGTTTTGTCGAACCGCTCGCTTCCTCTAAGCTGTTCTGCGTGCGAAAACTATTTTGTTTGCTGACGTTTCTTGCCGTGGCATTATCTACGGCCATCGCCCAGTCCAACACCAAAGTGACGAGCAAGTCGGCCGAGGTCGATCAGGACGTTCTGGCAAAAATCCCGCAGCGGATGAAATCCTTCGTCGATCGGCAGACCGTCGCCGGAGCCGTTACCCTGGTGGCCCACGGTAGCGACATTATGGAGTTCGACGCTACCGGCATGGCCGATGTGGAAGCCGGCCACGCAATGCAGAAGGACACGATATTCCAGATCATGTCTATGACCAAGCCGGTCACGGCAATCGGCATTATGATGCTGGCCGAAGAAGGCAAGCTGGCTCTGCGCGATCCGGTCGAAGATTACCTGCCGGAGTTCAAGGACCTCCGCGTAAGAACAACGCTAGGTCCCGATGCCGACCACCTGAAGATTCCCAACCACGCGATCACCATCCGTGACTTGCTTACCCACACCGCCGGCATTCAGGACTACCCGGGCCCTCCCACCATCCCCGACTACGCACAGACGATGAGCGTGCCGCTGGATGAAGTGGTGAGGCAACTCGCTAAGCAACCGTTGCTGTTTCAACCGGGAACGCAGTGGAGCTACTCCAGCCCCGGTATCGAGATTCTGGGCCGCATCATCGAAGTTTGCTCGGGGGAAAAGTATGTTGACTTCATTACGGACCACATCCTGCAGCCGCTGGGAATGAAGGATAGCTTCTTCTTCCCGCCCCCGGACAAGGTCTCGCGCATTGCCATGGTCTACGCGCAGAAAGGCGGAAAGCTGGTGCGCTCCCCAGCCAGTATTCTGGGAGGCGACCCGGCGAAGCATCGCCAGGGAGCTGTCTTTCCAGCACCGGGATGGGGCCTTTATTCAACCGCTGAAGACCTGCTTCACCTCTACCGCATGATGCTCAATGACGGCGAATACGAAGGCCACCGCTACCTGTCGCCCTTCTCCGTGCACGTGATGACTGAGCCGCAGACCACAGGAATACAACCGGTGGGATGGATGCGCGGCTCCGACTATGGCCTCGCCTGGGAAATCGTCACGGATCCGTTGGGTGAGCTGGCGGGACACACGATCGGTACGTATGGCCACGGCGGAGCTTTCGGAACCCAGGGTTGGATCGACCCCAACAATGACTTGATATCCATCCTGCTGATTCAGAGCTCCGACGGAGGGACAGAGAGCATGACGAATGTTTTCCTCAATATGGCGGAGTCCGGCGTCGGCAAGTAGAGGCTTCCCTAGGTAAGGATTAGCGGAAAAGTCTGCACCGGGCCGGAAAGCAAGACCTCAGGAGCTGAAGCCCTCATCGGTGGCGTTAGAAAGCCCTGTGATTGGAGGATGAGGCAGCTTGCGTGCTTTCTCTGCCGTCACATTCCTGCAACATGCGACAATGGACTTACCCCCATGAAACCTGAGTCGCTCTCCGTGGACCTGGAATCACTCTCTTTGACGCCGGAGCTTCTGGCTCAGCACAGCATCACACCCGAAGAGTATCAACGTATAGTGGCCGCCCTGGGGCGGGCCCCCGGGTTGACTGAGCTGGGAATCTACAGCGTCATGTGGAGTGAACACTGCTCCTACAAGTCCTCTCGCGTCCACCTGAAGCGCCTGCCGACACAAAGCGCCCGCGTGGTGCAGGGGCCGGGAGAGAATGCCGGCATCATCGACGTGGGCGACGGCTGGGCTTGCGCCTTTAAGATTGAGTCTCATAACCATCCCTCCTTTATCGAGCCTTTTCAGGGCGCCGCAACCGGGGTGGGGGGCATTCTGCGCGACATCTTCACCATGGGTGCCCGGCCGCTGGCGGTCATGGACTCCCTCCGTTTCGGTCCCATCACCGAAGAGGAGCTGGGTCCTGATCCGTCGGCGCTTGCTTCCTTAGTGCGGGGCGCGTCAGCTTCTGCCGTGGTCCACAAGAACCATTCCCTGCTGGAAGGCGTCGTCAGCGGCATCGCCGCCTACGGAAATTGCTTTGGCGTGCCTAACCTGGGCGGAGAGACGCGCTTTGAGCCTTGCTATTCAGGCAACCCTCTGGTCAATGCTTTTGCACTGGGTTTAGTGCGACGCGGCGAGATCTTTTATGCCAAGGCGTCAGGTATTGGCAATCCTGTGATCTACGTGGGCGCAAAGACGGGGCGCGACGGCATCCACGGAGCCACCATGGCCAGCGAAGAGTTCAAAGAGGGCTCGGAGCAAAAGCGGCCTAACGTTCAGGTGGGCGATCCGTTCATGGAGAAGCTGCTGCTCGAAGCCTGCATCGAGGCCATGCGCACAGGCGCGGTGGTGGGTATCCAGGACATGGGCGCGGCCGGCCTCACCTGTTCGACCTGCGAGATGGGCGCCCGCGGAGGCGTTGGCCTGGAAGTAGAGCTGGACCACGTGCCGCAGCGCGAATCGGGCATGACCGCCTACGAGATCATGTTGAGCGAGAGCCAGGAGCGCATGCTGCTGGTGGCAGACAAGAATCGCGAAGCCGAGGTCATCCGCGTCTTCGAGAAGTGGGGTCTGGATGCGGTGATCGTAGGCAAGGTAATCGCCGAACCCAGGTTGCGCATCCTGCACCATGGCCAGCTGGTTGCCGACATCCCCAACCAGTCGCTCACCGACGATGCTCCGCTCTATCACCGGCCGGTCGGGCAGTGGAAGGCGCCGGTTCGCCTCAATCCGCCGCCGGAGGTGCTGGAGCAGCTTACCTTCTTTGAGGAGACGCTGAGTGGAGCAGCCGCTTCGGGCACCAATTATGCGGACGAACTGCGGGCGCTGCTCGCCTCCTCGAATATCTGTTCCAAGAATTGGATCCACGAGCAGTACGACACAATGGTTCAGACCAACACGGTGCAGGGCCCGGGCGGTGAAGCGGGCGTGATGCGCATCAAGGGCACCAACCGCGGCCTGTCCATGGCGCTCGACGGCAATTCACGCTGGTGCTACCTGGATCCCAAGCTGGGAGCTTCCCACGCCGTCGCCGAGGCTGCGCGCAAGGTAGCCTGCTCCGGCGCGACTCCAGTGGCGGCCACCAACTGCCTCAATTTCGGCAACCCGGAGAAGCCGGAGATCATGGCCCAGCTCTCGGCGGCCATCGATGGCATTTCCGAGGCGTGCCTGGCCCTTGGAACCCCGATTACCGGGGGTAATGTTTCGCTATATAACGAGACCCGCGGCCAAGGCATCTATCCCACGCCGGTGATCGGAATTGTGGGCATCCTGGATCAGATCAGCAAAGCAGTGGGATCGGATTTTCAGCGCGCCGGCGATGCCGTCCTGCTCATCACTCCCGCGTCGGTTTCGCCGCTCGAGGAGCGCATGCAGGAGTTTGGCTCTTCGGAGTACGCCAGGAAGGTTCTCTCCGCGTTGTGGGGCACGCCGCCTTGCCTCGATCTGCTGGTGGAGGCTAACCTGCATCGCTGCCTGGCTGAGCTTTCGCAGCAAGGCCTGATCCATTCCGCGCGCGACATCTCGGACGGTGGCATCGCGGTTGCCTTGGCGGAAGCATGCTTTCATCATGAAATCGGCCTGCGCGCTAATCTCTCCAAGGCGCCCGACCTGCCGGCGGAATGGGATCTGTTTGGGGAGACCGCGAGCCAGTGCGTGATTAGCTGCGCTAAGGAATCGGTGGCGCAGGTCGAAACATTAGTTGGGCGGTATAACGGCCTGATGGTGGTAACACTGGGAGAAACCGTGGCTGATCTCTTTGAGCTGGCTATCGACAGCCGGGTGCTGATCCGGGAGAGGGTCTCAGGGCTGCGTAATGTCTGGTCAGGAGCGCTGGGTGCGCTGCTGCGCGACGACGTACCGGTGGGAAATTAGGGGCATGGAGAGCGCGAGCATCAACCAGCATCCGTATCCGGACGAAAACGAGGAATCCGGCTCCAATCCTTTCGATAAGCTGCGCGAAGAGTGCGGAGTGGTGGCAGTGCACGGCCACCCCGACGCGGCGCGCCAGGCATATCTCGCGCTTTATGCTTTGCAACATCGCGGACAGGAGTCCGCGGGCATTGCCACCGCCGATTACACCAACCTTTACAACATCAAGGGCATGGGTTTGGTGGCGGACATCTTTACCGACGATGTGCTGGCCAAATTGCCGGGCGAATTGGCCATTGGCCACACCCGCTATTCGACCACCGGCGACTCAGCTCTGCTGAATGCGCAGCCTATCCGGGTGGACTCGACCCGGGGCCTGATTGCTATCGCGCACAACGGGAACCTGGTGAACCTGGGCACGCTGCGAACCCGGCTGGAGCGGGAGGGCGCGTACTTTCAGACCACCAGCGACTCCGAAATCATTGTGCAGTTGATTGCCCATTCCACCGCCAAGACGCTCATCGAGGCCATCGGAGACTCGCTGCGCCAGGTGACGGGCGCTTTCTCCATCGTCATGATGACGCGCGACCGCATCTTTGCCGCCCGCGATCCTTATGGCTTCCGACCGCTGTCGATGGGGCGCATCCATAATCCCGATGGTCCAGACACCGTGGTCTTCGCCTCGGAAACCTGCGCTTTTGATCTCTTGCGCGCGAAGTACGAGCGCGACGTGCGGCCTGGCGAAGTAGTCATGGTTACGCGTGACGGCGTCACCTCAGTCGAATATGCCACTGGCACGCGGCAGGCAAGCTGCATCTTCGAACATGTGTACTTTGCCCGGCCCGATAGCAAGATCTTTGGCCGCTGGGTGCAGGCCAGCCGTGAGCAGATGGGACGACGCCTGGCACGCGAAGCGCCGGTCGACGCCGACCTGGTGGTGCCGGTGCCTGACTCCGGCGTCACGGCAGCGCTGGGATACGCGGCGGAGAGCGGGATCCCGTTCAACTTCGGACTCATCCGCAACCACTACGTGGGGCGTACGTTCATTGAGCCGGAACAGCGGGTGCGGGATTTCGGGGTGAAACTGAAGCTGAACCCGGTGCGCAATCTGCTCGAGGGCAAGCGGATCATCCTGATCGACGACTCCGTTATCCGAGGCACTACCAGCCGCAAGATCGTGCGCATGGTGCGCTCGGCGGGAGCACGGGAAGTACATCTACGCATCAGCTGTCCGCCTACCATTTCGCCTTGCTATTACGGAGTCGACACGCCAAACAAGAGTGAGCTGATCGCGGCCAACTCGTCGGTGGAAGAAATTCGGCAGTACATCGAAGCCGATTCGCTCAGTTATCTTTCTCTGGAAGGTTTGGAGAAGGCCTGCGACGGTGGAGAAGGCAACCGCTACTGCACGGCGTGCTACACCGGCGATTATCCGACGCAATGGGTAGACGTTGCGGAGATTCTACCCGCGGCTGCAGCAACCACTTAAGGTAAGTACCTTAAACACGCAGTGGAAAAATCCTGCTTTGTATCAACTACGCTCCCCAAATTGAGTCCCGCAGGGACGGCTGAGAGTAGCCCCAGGATGTTAGTCCTGGGTTTCGCTGCAGCGAATCGCCAATAGTTCATTTAGGAGTTAGAAACACCCCAGGATTACATCCCGGGGCATTCTCAGTCGTCCCTACGGGACTGTTCCCGCGCACTCATCTGAACCCAGGACTACCCCGGATTTCCTGTACGCTGCCCCGGTAGGGTCTGTGTATGCGGCTTTCTTTACGGAAAGCCGCATGAGGCTCATTGACTCCACTAAGCCCACCAGGAAATTCGGGTCCGTCCTGGGCTACTTTCAGTCGTCCCTTCGGGACTGAATTTGGAAAGGGTAGTTCTCACGCAGACCCTGCAGCCTCTGCACGGCGCAGCTCGTGCGAAATCCTTGGCAGTGCGCTATGTTTCCCGCGAGGGCGCAAAATGAGAAGACCAGTGGCTCAGATTTTGCTGGACCTCAACGGCCCGACTAGTCGTGCCCTGATACGAAACCACAAGTTTTTCCGCAGCCTTCAGTCCGATTTAGTGGAAGAAGTGGACGGGGCTGGCGCCGGAGCGCTTTCTGTTTTGGCGGCTGGTGCCTTGTCGGCTGTTCCGCCCTTATCGGACGAAGTGGAGCCGCCATCCGCGCTGCTTCCTCCATCCGACTTGCTGGAGGCGGCTGGCTTGGCGGCGTAGTCGGTGGAGTAAAAACCCGAACCCTTGAAATGGGGCCGGGCGGGCGTGGAAATCAGCCGTTCCACCTCGCCTTGGCAGACGGGGCATTCCTTCGGATCTTCAGCAGAAAACGACTGGATCAGTTCAAAGCGATGTCCGCACTTTTTACACTGATATTCGTATAGCGGCATCCGTACGCTCCTTCAATTCTCTACTCGTTGGCTGCTGGTACGGGCTGTCGATCGGCCAGCTCGATGAGGCGAACCTCGGTAATGGCCTCCGTGGCCTGCAGCGCTGCCAGGACCGAGGGGGCGACGCGGCCATCGATCTGGACCACCGCAAGCGCGTTGTGCTGGACTGTGCGCAGGCTCCGTCCCAAAGCAAAGTTCGCAATATTCATTTTATGCTCGCCCAGAATGGTGCCGATGCGGCCGATCACGCCCGGTACGTCGAGATTGCGAATGAAGAGCAGCGTCCCGTGCAGCGGGGCTTCGATATCGATACCATCGCAGGCCAGCAGCCGGGGCGAACTGCCATGAAGCACCGTGGCGCTCGCGGTGCTGTCACCGGTCGCGGTGTGTAGGGTCAGCTTAAGCACCGTTCCCGCGCCGCCTGATCCTTCTTCTTTCTTGTCCTCGTGGACCCGGATGCCGCGCTCCGTGGCAACCGAAAGGGCATTGATGCGATTGACTACATCCGAATGGGCCAACACGCCCTGGATGGCGGCATTGCGCACCAGCTCGGTCTTGCCCTGCGCCAACCGCCCGCTGTAGGAAAGATGGATACTTTCAAGATTTCCGGCTGCCAGAGGGGAGAGGAATGCACCCAGACGTTCTGCCATGAGGATGTACGGGGAAAGCTCCTGATACTCCTCGTAGGTCATGGAGGGCAGGTTGACCGCATTCTGCACTACCCCGAACTTGAGGTAGTCCTTAACCTGCTGGGCGATCTGCACCCCTACGGCCTCCTGCGCTTCACCGGTAGAACCGGCGATATGCGGAGTGAGGATGACGTTGTCCAGCCCGAAATAAGGCGAATCTTTCAAAGGCTCCTGGCTGAAGACGTCGAGGGCAGCTCCGGCAACCTGGCCTGAGCGCAGCGCCTCCACCAGGGCAGCATCGTCGATCAGCTCGCCGCGCGCGCAGTTAACGATGCGCACGTTCTTCTTCATGGTGGCCAGTGTCCGGGCGTTGATAATCCCCGTGGTTTGGGGGGTAAGCCCCACGTGCAGGGTCAGGTAATCGGCGCCGCGCAATAATTCCTCCACCGTGCAGAGGCGGACGCCATTCTCCCGCACCACCGCAGGGGCAACAAAAGGGTCATGGCCCAGTAGCTCCATGCCGAAGGCCTTTGCCCGTCGCGCTACCTCCAGACCCACCCGGCCCAGACCCAAAATGCCCAGTTGCTTGCCCCGCAGCTCGGTTCCCTGCAAGGATTTCTTTTCCCATTTGCCGGCATGCAGCAGCGTATTGGCGCGAGGCAGTTGGCGGCCTAGCGCCAGCATTAGCCCGATAGTCAACTCGGCGACGGCGATGGCGTTGGCGCCGGGAGTATTCATGACCACGATGCCCCGGCGCGTGGCGGCATCGGCGTCGATGTTGTCGACCCCTACCCCGGCACGGCCAATCACCCGCAGCTTGGGCGCGGCACTCAGCAGTGCCTCATCGACCTGGACTGCGGAACGAACCACGAGCGCATCCGCATCCGCCAATTCCGCGGCCAGCCCGTTCTTGATCTGATCGTGGGTCACGATCTGCCAACCACTCTCGCCTTCAAACACAGCCAGGGTGGCGGGCGAGACTTTCTCAGCCAATACGATCTTCATCATGCTCCTAACACATTCTTGCTAATACTGTGGTCCGGTGGGAATCGGTTATGTGCGGCCATTCTTTGGCGGAATGGCCGCGTCGAGTTGAGTTTTCCTGGTCTACACCATCAGCAAAAAAGATCTAAGGCTTCTTATCCCGCGACGCGACGGCTGCCGCAGAGAGAAGCAGGCGTCGCGCTGGGGTGGAAGGTTGTCTAACGGGCAGAAAGAGAGACACCTGCTGCTGCTCGGTCCCGCCGCGCAGCCTCGTCGGGCGCCCGCGAAGCGAAGACGTTCTGGGCAGCTACCAATGCTTTCCCGAAAGCGAAACCAGGCAGCTTAAGGGCATGGGCCACTTGTTCCAGAGCGCCTATGAGGGCAATGGTGTCCATGTAGTCGAAAAATCCCAGATGAGCGATGCGGAAGAGTTGCCCCTTCATCTCGCCTTGTCCGTTGGTGATGACGGCAGCGAATCGGTTCTTCAACTCCTTGACGATGACGCCGGAATCGAGGCCTGCCGGGGGCAGCACGGCCGTTACTGCGGCAGCCGGAGCGTCCGGGGCGAAGAGTTGCAGGCCCAGGGCCTCCACCGCAGCGCGAGTCATGGCAGCGCAGCTTTCGGCGTTTTCCACCAGCTTGGCACGGCCTGCCGCCAGATCGCCGTCCGCCTGACCGGCAATATAGTCGAGGGCCGCTCCCAGCGCTGCAATCAGGGCCACCGCAGGGGTGTAGGCGGATTCGCCCTTGGCCGCGTTCTTTCTCTCTTTGCGCAGATCGAAGTAGTAGCGGGGGTTGAGCGAGATCTCCATCAAGTCCCAGGCACGATCGCTGACCGCCAGGTAGGAAAGGCCGGGGGGAATCATGACCGCTTTTTGCGATCCGCCGATAAGCACATCAACGCCCCACGCATCCATATCGATGTGCGTGGTGCCGAGGCCGGTGATGGCGTCCACCACCAGCACCGCGTCCCTGCCGCTCTGCTTCAATACGTCCGCCACACCCGCAACATCGTGGCGTACGCCGGTCGAGGTCTCAGTAGCCTGCATGAAGACAGCGCGGGTCTCTATCTTGAGTGCCTTACGCACCTCTTCCAGGTCGAAGGTTTGGCCATACGGCGCGCTGACCACATCGACATCGCAGCCGAACGCCTTCGCCAGGCTGACCCAGCGCTCGCCGAACTTGCCCGCCGTCAGAACCAGCACACGGTCTCCAGGCGAGGTCAGGTTTGAAACCGATGCTTCCATCGCTCCGGTGCCGGAGGAGGCGAGCAGGATGACATCATTCTTGGTCCCGACAAACGTTTTCAGGTCGCGGAGTACCTTCATGTACAGGGCGCGAAATTCGGCGGTCCGGTGGTGAATATCGGCCGCAGCCATAGCGAACTGGGCCGCAGGCAGAAGCGGGGTAGGGCCGGGAGTAAAAAGGCGGGTCTTACGGATCATGGTTCCATTGTAATAAACAAAGCTTTCTATAATCGGCGGTTAATGGTAACGGAGGAGTATGAGCCTGGCTGAGAAGATCCATCAGGATATGGTGGCGGCGATGAAGCAACGCGCGGTGGAGCGTTTGTCCACCCTACGAATGGTGGTATCTGCGTTGAAAAATAAGGAGATAGAGCAGCGTACGCCGGTCACCGATCCCCAGGCTTTACAGGTACTGACCACGTTGATCAAGCAGCGCAGAGACTCCATCGAGCAATTCACCAAGGGCAATCGACCGGAGCTGGCGGAGAAAGAAGCAGCGGAGATTACGGTCATCGAAGAGTACATGCCCAAGGCGGCGGGAGATGAAGAGCTGCGGCAGCTGGTGAGTTCGACCCTGACTGAGTTGCGGGCCCAGGGCGCCCAGCTGGGGCCGAAGGATATGGGGACGGTCATGAAGGCAGTTCAGGTGCGGATCCAGGCCAGCGGCCTGAGGGCCGACGGCCGGGTGGTGAGTGAGATGGTGAAGGCGTCGTTGGCTGGGTGAGGGTAAAGAAACAGCAGGTCCCTCCACTACGCTGCGCTTCGGTCGGGATGACAATTTTGCGTGGGTTTTAAACTCTTGGTTACCAATAGAAATTGTCATCCCGACCGAAGCGCAGCGTAGTGGAGGGACCTGCTGTTTCTTTACCTACTCCGGGATCACCTTTACAAAGGTGCCGTCGGGCAGCTGACCTCCGAGGACGTGCACTACTCCGTTTTTCACCAGGCCGCGGAGCATGACTCCCTTGCTGGGCGCCGGTGCCGATTTGGCGGGAGCGGGGGCCGGGGTGGCTGCTGGAGCGGCGGGCGGAGTGGGAGCCGGAGCCCGGCCCATTCCACGGTCCATGGCCACATTGGCCAGGCGGTCGGCATGGCGGTTCTTCTCCCGCAAAACGTGTTGAATCTGGAAGTGATCAAGCCGCGCAATGCGGCGCTTAGCCTCCTCGTAAAGGGGACGGAGTTCGGGGCTATTCACGCGATATTGTCCCTTTATCTGCTTGACCATCAGTTCCGAGTCGGAGACGACCCGCAAACTGCTGTGCCCGTTGGCGATGGCGAACTCCAACGATGCCAGCAAGGCGGAATACTCAGCGAAGTTGTTGGTGCGCGTGCCCACAAACTCGCTCAACTCGGCCAGGACTTTTCCTGTCGAATCCTGTATATAGACGCCGAAGCCGGCTGGACCTGGGTTGCCGCGCGACCCGCCGTCGCAGTACGCGACAATGCTTTCGCCGGAGTGTTCGAATAGGGAAGACATAGGCTGAGTCTATCGAATCCCGGCTGCTTACCAAACGCTTGCTGCTTCGTCTAGGGGAGAGTGGTTCATGTGTACCTGGAGCGACGAATGACTACGGACGCGCTTCGCTTTACCTCGCAAAAGCCAATCAAGGCTGCCCACTCTGCCTGGGCTCCGCAGCGAACGTTACAATCCTCGTCAGGCATGGCAAGCGAAGCATGGGGTCGCGCCACCGAGACCGAACTGATCCGCGAAGCACAGAAGGGTTCGCGGACCGCCTTCGAAGCCTTGGTGCGCCAGTACGACCAGCCTGTCTTACGGCTTGCGCTGCGCTTGACCGGCTCCGAGCAGGATGCACAGGACATCCACCAGGAAGCCTTCCTCAAGGCTTATCGCTACCTGGCAAATTTCCGTTTCGAATGTTCCTTCTATACCTGGATCTACCGCATCGTGACCAATCTGTGCCTCGATCACCTGCGGCGGCGTAAATCGCGCCGTGAGGAGCAATCCGTGGTGGTCGACTCCAGCGGCGGAGAAATGGACCTGCTCAGCAATATCTCGGACGATCGATCCATGGCAAATCCCGACCGCGAACTGGAGCGCAAGCTCCTTGGGGAGCGGATCCAGGAAGCGCTGGGGCGCTTGACTCCGCGGGAACGCATGGTTTTTGAACTAAAGCACTACCAGGGCCTGAGACTACGCACAATCGGTGAAATGTTGAACACCACGGAAGAGACCGCCAAGAACACGCTCTTCCGGGCGACTAGAAAACTAAGAACTAATTTGGCGACACTACGGTGAGGCGAGGTTTGGTATGGATTGCGAGCTGGCGCAACAGAAGATTGCTCTATTCGCGTACGGAGAACTTCCTGATGATCAGTGCCATTTGCTGGAAGGTCATCTAACTACCTGCAAACGTTGTCAGGAGGAGTTTGCGGCAGTACAAGCACTTCAACAGGCGATGGCGCTGGCGCCTACTCTGGAGCCTTCCGCCAACCTGCTGGCGCAAGCCCGCCTGCGGCTGGAGGAGGCACTGGACACCATGCCGCGAAGCGGTTGGTTGATGCGTGTCCAGCAGTCCATGTTTCGCGGCGTGAGCATGCTGGGCCGGGCTCCTGTGGCAGCTTCGGCGCTGTTGGTTCTGGGCCTTGCTTCCGGAAGCTGGGCCGGTTATGAATCCGCATTGCGCAGCCACCGGCCGCCTGCCGAGCTATCCGCGGCCATTGCGGGGCCGGGAACGATCGCCAACGTCAGCAGCATTGTCCGTGAACCAAATAGCGAAAATGTGGAAGTACGCTTCAATCGCGTGGTTCCGGAGACGACCCAGGGATCGCTGGATGATCCGCAGATACGGGAATTGCTGCTGGTGGGGGCACAGAGCCAGGTGAATCCTGGGGTAGCGCAGAATTCCGTGAGCCTGCTCGCCAGCGAGTGCCAGGCGGGGCACCAATGCTCTGACGGCCCGATTCGCAATGCTTTGCTGGTGGCTTTGCGCTACGACAAGAACGCCCGGGTCCGATTGCAAGCGCTGGATGGCCTTAAGCCTTACGTGGCAGAAGATATGCGCGTCCGCGACGGGGTGCTGGAAGCACTGATGAACGACGAAGATGCCACCGTGCGCTCGCGTGCTATCGAGCTTCTACAACCAGTCGAGGCCGACAGTAGCGTGCGCGAGGTATTGCACACGGTTGCGTCGGAGGACGACAATCCCCATATTCGAACCGTCTCTCACGAAATTCTGGATCAATCACCGCAAATCCAGTAGCGTGGGAGTTGCCTTTTTGGGCGGACAGCAAGTCTTAACGGTGTATGAGTCCCTTGGGAGTTCCAATGAAGCACCTTGCAATTTTGGGTTCAGTGGCTACCGTTCTGGGCGGTCTTCTCATTGCTCAGACCGCTTGGGCGTCAGGCAATGCGCTGAGTCTTGCCGCCAACCTACCTGAGTTTTTTCTGTTTAGCGCGCAAGGCTATCTTGGCGTTATTTTTGGGGAGGTAGATAGCGACCGCGCCAACGCGCTCCACCTCAAGGATGCTCACGCAGCCGAGGTGGTTCTGGTGGACCACGACGCGCCTGCCGGCAAGTCTGGCCTTAAGGTTCACGACGTTATTCTTCAGCTGGACGGGCAACCCTTTGACAATGTTGACCAGTTACGCCGCCGGCTGCTGGAGATGCCGTCGGGGCGCACAGTTACTTTGCTCGTCAGCCGCGACGGTACCCGCTTGAACGTGACCGTGCAGCTTTGTGACCGGGCGATGCTGGAAGACGCCTGGTCGAAGCATTTCACCGTTCCAGAGCCAGCCGCACCGGGGGCCGGACAGAGCTTTGTGGGAGGAAATGTTCCCTCGGGCCCTGGGTTTCTGGATAGCATGATTCCCCGGGCTCTCTACGTCGGTGCGGATGTGAACCCGGTGCGAACCCAGTTGGCTGACTATTTCGGAGTGAAGAGTGGAACCGGGTTGCTGGTGGAAAGCGTGGACGACCAGAGTCCAGCATCACGGGCCGGCCTGAAGGCTGGGGACGTTGTCGTGAAGGTGGAATCGCAGCAGATAACGAGCAAGAACGGCTGGCTCAAGGCGATTCGCAACCATCGCGGGCACCCGGTGCTGGTCACCGTCATGCGCAATAAGCAGGAACTCATCCTTACCATGAGCGCCGGCAAGCCCAAGAAGTAACCGCCCGGGTGTCCCGTACTACCGCTCAGGCTGCGATCATCCCCATTCCTTTGTGGTTACTCGCGCCCCCTGCTTGGCTGTGATTGAATACAAGCAGATGCAGCGGCGGACGCAAACCCAGCAGAAAAAGACGTGGAAAGGGCGGGCCACGGCGGCAACGCGCAAAGTGCGCGAGCTGGCGCTGGTCGGACGAGCGTTAGCTTCGACCCGGCACGTGGTCATGGCGCAGATCGTGCCCATGCGGTTCTGCAATCTCTCCTGCGCTTATTGCAACGAGTACGACAAGGTATCGAAGCCTGTTCCGCTCGAAGAGATGCTGCGCCGCATCGACCACCTGGCGGCCTTGGGCACGAGCATCATCACCATCTCAGGGGGCGAGCCGCTCACTCATCCGGAGTTGGATGCCATCGTCGCCCGTATCCGCCACCATGGGCGGGTAGCCGGCATGATCACCAACGGATACCTGCTGATGCCGGAGCGGATCGAGCGGTTGAACCGCGCTGGTCTGGACCACATGCAGATCTCGATCGACAATATCGAGCCGGACGAGATCTCGAAGAAGAGCCTCAAGGTTCTAGACAAGAAGCTGCAATTCCTCTCCCAGCATGCTGAGTTTCACGTCAACATCAATTCGGTAGTCGGCGGCGGCATCAGGAATCCCCAGGATGCGTTGGTCATCGGCAACCGGGCGCTGGAGCTTGGGTTTACATCAACCATCGGCATCATCCACGATGGGGACGGGCAACTGAAGCCGCTAAAGGACGAGGAACGGCGCGTCTATTACAAGATGGCCGGGATGGCAAAGAAGAATTACTCCCGCTTCAACAAGTTTCAAGAAGCTATCGCCAATGCTGAGCCGAATGACTGGCGATGCCGCGCGGGTTCACGTTTTCTGTATGTTTGCGAAGACGGACTGGTGCACTATTGCTCACAGCAGCGTGGGTATCCAGGCGTTCCGCTGGCGCAATATACCAAAGCCGACCTGAAGCGGGAGTACCTGACAGAGAAAAGCTGCGCTCCGCACTGCACTGTATCCTGCGTGCACCAGATCTCTTACATCGACCACTGGCGTTCACCGCAGACGCGGCAAACCACTCCGGGCGAGCTGGTCAATATCCAAACCTAGACGCCTAACATGGCTAACGCCGCCTACCCCTGGACGGGTTTTGAGTCCCCTCAGCGGCTGAAGCCGAGCCGGCTTCACCACTTAGGCATGGGCTGAAGCACGTACCCTTCAAAAACCCGACAGCAATGCTCTATTGGCCGGTGCCGTGATGTACTGCCACGGCTTGGCCTTTGGTGTCGGCCAAGGCTTGGTCGATGATCTGGTAGAGGCGCTGACGGTCGACTACCTCTACAAAGGGCACGCCATTCGTCTTGTTGGTCACAACCCAGATGGTCGGCGTGTGCTCGATGCCAATGCGCTTGCCGAGATCAAGATCCGCCTGGACTTGCGCGGCCAGCTTCTTCTGCGGATCGATCACAAAAGGAAGCGCGACGCTATGCTCCTGCGCGAACTTCTCCGCGAAATTGCGAATCGCTGCCGAGGCAGCCGTCGTGGGGCCCGCCGGAGTTTCAGGGGAAGTCTCCCCCGCAGCATCAATTAGCTGCTGGTTGGCAAAGACCGCATCGCGAAAATCATCGCCAAGCTTTTTCGACTTAGTGTCGAACCAGCGCGCATACACCGCCGCGTCAAAGCTCCAGGCGTGGAAGGGCAACGGGAAAATCGTGACGCACCCAGGGAATATGGTATTGGTTCGCGGCGTCGCGTAAGAGAGGATTGGCGCGGGCGCAATCGGGACATTCCATATCCTCAAACTCAACGATCGCCACGCGGGCGCCGGGCGGCGGCTTGAGGGCCGCAGGATCATGCACCGTGGTGGACTGCGCGGCCGCAAAATGAGCCGCAGACCCGACGGCACCCAGCAAGACAAACGCCGCTAAGAGGAGCCGGGACCGATACAGAGAAGTGTTTGGACTTGTCGCCGGCGTTGATGGAATAGCGTGCATGATTCCTTTGCCCTTCACCTTCAGACCTTCAATCCTCTCTATTGTAATGGGTAGGCGACCGCCCGATGCGATATGATGCAGGCTTCCGGTGGGGGATGGGAAGCGCGACGTTGAAGATCGTACTCAGCCTGATCGGAGCGAGTGCGGTCAGCTTTTGCGTCTTTGTCTTGCTGGAAGCCCTTCTGTCCCGCACCCATGCAGCCAACGCCGGCGCCGTGCTTTTTCGTTTTCAGTTGAGTTCGATGGTCGCGATGGGGATCTTTGCCGGGCTGGCTATCGTGATTTTCGTCCGGCTGTCGCGGAACCGGCAGAGGCTAAGGAAGTGATATGAAAAATCGCGCGGAGTGGCTAACGTTCGGGGCATTCGTGATCGCCGTACTGGCGGCACTAGGTTTTTTGTTGCGTCGCGGAGTACACGGCCAGTCGGCGGCCCTGGCACTCGCCCTGCTATTCATCCTGCTGTTGCGGATCGGAATCTTCGCCTGGAATCTGCGCCGGCAACGTGCCGAGCTGGAACGGAAGTAGATCCAATCCTCCTGCCTCCCCGGCGGGGAAAAGACGTTGCAAGGACCCCCGGATTTCCTGTGAAGCTTGTCGGCGTTGATGTGCTTCATGCGGCTTTCCTCGATGAAAGCCGCACACGCGGGCGTTTCCTAGGCCTGCGTACAGGAAATCCGGGACTCTGTGCTACACTCGGTTCCCGCAAACGAAGCAGGCCGCCAGCGTGCATGGTAACGCGCTCCCCAGCGCGCACGGACCGCTCCAAGACTCCGAATCTTGAGAACTGGAGATACTCCGGATGAACCGTTCATTAAAGACTTATCAGGGGCAGGACATTCGTAATGTCGCACTCGTGGGGCACGCGCACTGCGGCAAGACCACCCTGATCTCCGCGCTTCTGCAGGCAGCCAAGATGACCGAAAGGCTCGGCCGGGTGGATGACGGCAGCGCGGTAACCGCTTATGACGAAGAGGACGTAGCGCGCCGGACCACCATGCAGAATGCGCTGGCATTTGCCGAGTGGCACAACGTAAAAATCAATTTTGTGGATACTCCCGGCTTTGCCATGTTTGTGCACGAGGCGCGGGCGGCGCTTCTGCCGGTAGAGGCGGCCTTGCTGATCGTTAACGCAGCGTGCGGCGTGGAAGCCATGACCCGGCGGGTCTGGCGGTTCGGTGAAGAATTCAACCTGCCTCGGGTGATCGTGGTTAACCAGATGGACCACCCCCGCGCGGACCACCAACGCACTCTCAACGCGTTGCGCGAAGGCTTTGGCCGCCAGGTGGTTCCCGTGCAACTACCAATTCTTGAGGGCAACGGACAGAATCCCATCTTTCGCGGTGTCGTGGACTTGGTAACGATGCAGGCCTTCGTCTACGAGCCGGACGGAAGCGGTTGCGGCCGCCTTTCAGAGATCCCGGTGCGCTTACGCGAAGAGGCCACGGAGGCCCACCAAGCCCTGGTAGAGCTCGTAGCCGAGGGCAAGGACGAGCTGATGGAAGAGTACTTCCGCGAAGGAACCATCCCGGAAGAGCACTTGATCGTTGCCCTGCACGAGGCTATCCGCGAAGACCGGATTTTTCCTGTCTTGTTTTCGAGCGGCCTGCGGAACGTGGGTAGTGACCATCTGCTCGATTTTCTTCAGGTGTACGCGCCATCGCCCGTGGAGCGGGTTCCGGTGGCTGCGCGCGGGGCGGTGGAATCTGTTGGAGTTCAACCCGATTCCGAAGCCGAGATGGTGTTGCGTAAGGTGGATGATCGTGAGCCCCTCTCGTTGTATGTCTTCAAGACCATGTCTGATCCCTTCGCGGGCAGGATCTCCTTTTTCAAGGTCTTTTCCGGTGTCGCCAAAAGCGATGCCACGGTTACCAACTACACCCACCACAGCGCAGAGCGCCTGGCCCACCTGACGGTGATGCAGGGACGCACGGCCAGTCCCATCGGGGAGTTGCACGCGGGCGATGTGGGCGCCGTGGCCAAGCTGCGCGAGACGTTTACCGGCGACACCCTGGGGGATGCGGGCCATGAGATTTACTTCGACCCGGTGACCATGCCGGAGCCCGCTGTTACCTATGCCATTGAGCCCAAAACGCGGGCCGATGAAGATAAACTGGCGCCGGCGGTTCACAAGTTGATGGAAGAGGACTTGATGGTCCGCTTTTATCGGGATGCCGCGACCCATGAATTCCTGTTGGCCGGCTCGGGCCAGCCCCATATCGAGTCCATCGTGCAGCGGCTGCGCCGCCGATACCACACCGAAGTGACGCTCAAGGCGCCCAAGGTGCCTTACCGGGAGACGATCCGCGCCGGCGCCAGCGCCCAGGGCAGGCATAAGAAGCAGAGCGGAGGCCACGGGCAGTTCGGCGACTGCTGGGTGCGCCTGGAGCCCCTCCCCCTGGGCGGAGGTTTTGAGTTCGTCAACGAGATTTTCGGCGGTGCGATTCCGCGTACCTTTATTCCGGCGGTCGAAAAAGGGATCCAGGAAGCGGCGGCGCGCGGCTGGCTGGCCGGCTTTCCCATGGTCGACTTCCGGGCTGTGCTTTTTGACGGTAGCTACCACGATGTGGACTCCAACGAGCTCTCCTTCCGACTGGCCGGCCGGCTTGCTTTCCGCAATTGCATGGAGCAGTCCAGGCCTGTATTGCTGGAGCCCCTGATGCGCGTGGAGATTGAGGCGCCGGAGAGCTATACGGGCGTTTTGATGGGGGATCTGACCGGACGGCGGGGTCGCGTTCAAGGGATGGGCGCCGGGCGCGGCACCACGATCATCCGGGCTGAAGTCCCGATGGCCGAAATGCTTACGTACGGCGCCACGCTCACTTCCCTGACCCAGGGGATGGGCAGCTTTCACATGGAGATGGCCCGGTACGATGTGGTTCCCCCGGCGTCTGCGGAGAAGGTAATCGCCTCCGCCCATAAACACGTTCACGCCGACGACGAATCCTAGGGCGGCGTGGCCCACGAGCTTTCATACTCCAGTGTGGAGTAGCCCAGACCGGCGCCTGGGTCATACTCAGTTGTCCCTGGACGGAACTCAATTCCGATTCTGTGTTGAATTCCCAGGACTTGTCCCGAGCTATTGCAGGCCTCTCTGATGCGACCGTATCTGCTCATCGCCTTGTACGATGGGGAGAGGGGTAGGGCCGTGCCCCGAAGGGCCCACGATTTAGGCAACCTGAAGGCGCTGAACCAATCTAAAGGATTGGACGGAAAGGAAGCGACGACCCATAATGACGATCCCAGCGCGGCGATTGATTGCTACGGCGGTACTTTTGTCCGCCGGTATGCTCTCAGCGCAAACGGCCAATCAGAGTTCCGCGCAGAGCCCCTATTACGGCAGCGTGACCATCGTAAAGCCGACGGACGGGGTCAAGCCCCTGACCCTCGACCAAGCCATCGGGATGGGTATCGAGCACAACCTGGCGTTGATCGAAGCCAAGCAGCAGGAAGTCAGTGCAAAGGCGCAGACCAGCGAAAGCCTGCAGTCGCTTCTCCCCACCATCACCGCACAGGCCGATTCGGGCGCGCACCAGATCAACCTGGCAGCCTTCGGGTTTTCCTCCAGCCTTTTGGCCCAATCCGCTCCCCTTTTTCCTGGCTTGGACCTGACATCGTTTGCCACTGTGGTGAAGGTCAACTCGACCGACGCGATGGTGAATTATTCGCAAACACTGTTCAGCCTGCAGAATATCGACCTCTACCGGGCGGCAAAGGCGAGCGAGCGGGCCGCTTATTTCAGCAAGATGTCTTCGCGCGGGCTGGTCGTGCTCACCGTGGGTGACGCCTACCTGCAGACGTTGGCCTTGGGCGCCCAGGTGGACAATGCGAAAGCGCTGTTACAAGCCGACCAAGTACTGCTGGACCAAGCCGTGGCCGAGCACCAGGCGGGCACTGCGGCCAACCTGGATGAGCTGCGGGCACGGGTACAGTTCCAAACCCAGCAGCAGGCTGTGACCTCAGCTGAAGTCAATTTCGCGAAGGCTAAGATCGCGCTCAATCGGGAGATCGGCCTTCCCGCCGAACAGGAGATCCAGCTCACCGATACAACGCCCTATGCTGACCTGGCGACGATGAACATCGACGAAGCCAAGCGCATGGCCTACCAGAGCCGCCAGGACTACCAGGGTTTGCAGGCCCAGGTACGGGCGGCGCAATTGCAGCGGAAGGCGGCCAAGTGGGAGCGTTTGCCGACAATTAATTTTCAAGGCAATTATGGGGTGACCGGGGTGACCGGCGGCCTTTACCACGGAACGTTTGTGGCCGGGGGCACGCTGAACCTGCCCCTTTTTGAAGAAGCCAGGTTCCGCGGAGACAGCGGCGTCGCCAACGCCAACCTCACCAACTTGATCGAGCAATTGACCGCTTTGAAAGAGCAGATCAACCAGCAACTGAGGGATAGCATCCTGGATGTGCAATCAGCCACGGAACTGGTGCGGGTAGCGCAAAGCAACGTGGAGTTGGCGCGCAAGGAATTGGAACAGACCACGGATCGCTTTCAGGCCGGCGTGGATGACAACCTGCCGGTAGTGCAGGCCCAGGCTACCCTGGCTGACGCCGAGACCACCCTGGTGAACACGACCAGCCAACATAACCAGGCCAAACTGGGGTTGGCTCGCAACCTGGGCATCGTCGACACCCAGTACGCAACTTACGTGCACGGCAATTAAGGCAGGTTCAGCCTTCGTCCAGCAGCGTCACTAATCCAGTGCGAATATCGAAGTAGCCAGTCGCCACCTTCACCGTACCGGCATCGATCATTGAGGCCAGTAGCGGAGACATTTCCCGCAAACGATTGGACTGGATCAGTGCATTAGCGCGGATCGTCGCCTCGATATCCGGACCGGCTTCTTCCACTGCCGCCTCAATGTGTGGAAAGAGCGCGCTGATCTGTCCGGGAAACGATTGCCCTGGTTGCGCCTTTCTCTGGATCGCTGCGGTAACCGCGCCACACCTGCTATGACCCATCACCAGAATGGTGTTGGTGCCCAGCACCGCGGCCGCGTATTCGAGACTGGCAACGATTTCCGCGGTGACAATATTGCCGGCTACGCGCGCGACAAAGAGCTGACCGATCGTCTGGTCAAAGACGACTTCGACAGGCACGCGCGAGTCGGAACAGGAGAGAATCGCGGCAAAGGGCTCCTGCTTCTCCAAGGTCTGTTGCAACATGGCGAGGTCGCGCCGGTAAGCGGACGTCCGTCCAGTGGTGAATCGGCGGTTCCCCGCAAGCAACTCGTCCAACGCGGCAGCGGGGCTTGACCTTTTCTCGACTTCGTTCTCCGTGATGTCTGCAGCCATGGTCACCCTTCTCCACCTTCGGTCGCTCGCAAAATGTGAGGACTTGCCTCCTTCCTATCGTACCTCCCCGCTTGCGATATTCTTTCCGGGGATGGTCGAGTGCAGTTTTTCTTGACAGACAAACTGCGCTTCTGAAGTTTTGGAACATTTAAAAAGCAGGCATATGGCCCCACCAAGAACAGGGACAGCAGCATTTGCCTTTCGAGATTTTCGCCGCTATCAGCTGGCGCGGGTAATGGTCATCATGGGCGCGGAAGCGCAAGCGGTGGCTGTGGCCTGGCAGGTGTACGAGATTACCCACCGGGCAATCGATTTGGGGTACACCGGGCTGGTGCTGTTTTTGCCCGGGCTCTTATTTCTGCTACCGGCCGGACATGTCGCGGACCGCTACGACCGGCGCATAGTGATCCTGGTCTGCTATGTGCTACAGATCCTATGCACCCTTACGCTCCTGGTTTTCGCTTTGCAGGGACTGCATCGCGTGGAGCCGATCTTCGTGGTGCTCTTCCTGATCGGTTCCGGACGCGCCTTCAGCGGCCCCGCCAGTTCGGCGCTGCTGCCCCACCTGGTCCCCACGGAAAATTTCGTGAACGCCATCACCTGGGGAGCGACGGTCTTCCAAATCGCCAACATCGCCGGACCGGCCGTGGGAGGTCTGCTGTACACCTTGCCGCTGAAAGGGCGGCTGTACGGAGCTCCCATCGTATTTCTCTTTACGCTGGCGACCGGAATCGGCTTTGTGCTGTTGATCTTGTCGTTGCATGTACGCCCCGGGCGGATGGAGCATCGGGCGATTTCGACTGACGTCATCCTGGCAGGCTTTCGCTATGTCTGGAAATCCAAGCTATTGTTGGGATCTATTTCGCTCGATCTCTTTGTGGTGTTGTTAGGTGGTGCAACCGCGCTGCTGCCGATCTTTGCTCACGATCTGCTGCATACCGGCCCGCAGGGGTTAGGCGCTCTTCGCTCGGCGCCAGCGCTGGGTGCTCTGGCGGTCTCTATCTGGATGACTTTCCGGCCTGTTTTGCGGCGCCCGGGCATTCTTATGTTCACTGGAGTCGCTGTTTATGGGAGCGCAACGATCGTCTTCGGACTCTCCAGGAATCTACCGCTTTCGCTGGCTGCTCTGATGGTGGTGGGAGCCTCGGACATGGTGAGCGTCGTGATCCGATCGTCGATGCTGCAATTAGCTACGCCCGCATCCATGCGCGGCAGAGTGAGCGCGGTGAATTCACTCTTTGTTGGAGCGTCGAACGAGCTGGGCGAGTTCGAAAGCGGCGTAACCGCCCAGTGGTGGGGAGCGGTGCGCGCTGTGGTGGTTGGAGGAGTTGGCGCACTGGCCGTTACCGGCATCTGGAGCGTGCTCTTCCCTGCCCTGCGAGGCATCGAGCAGTTGACTGCGGAATCGCTCCTGCAAGAGGAAGAACAGCCCCATACCGGGGTGAATCTGCTCCTGCATGCTGTCCAGCAGGGGCAAACTTTCGGTTGACAGGACCGCTCTCTGATTGGACAATTCGAAAGGCTTTCGTAGTTCATTCTGCCGACCCTACAAATTCCCCCCGGCGGTCCCAATAATCGTTTCCTCAATCGACCCTTATGAGCCGGTCGGCCCTTCTGCCGCTGTGCTATCAGGTCTAACAGCGGAGTAATGGGTAGGAGTTTGCTTAAATGAAAAGTTCCGTCTTCGTGCAGAGTCTTGCGGCGGTGTGCCTCGCCGCCGCCGCTTCCACCGTTTCAGGCCAGACCGCAGTTCAGCTTTTTAGCCCGGCTAACGTCCGCGTATCGACGACAGGGACGGGGTATGGAAGCAACGAGGTCACCTTCAACACGACCATTCTGAACCTGGCGTGCACGTCGCCGATCCAGGCAAAGATTTCATCCACTGCGGACGGAACCGGGAACGTGCTGGTGGACAACTTTATTACCTTCAATGCGGTAGGAGGGACCCCTACCGACATCTGCCAGAACGGCACGGTGGAAAACGGTAACCAGCAGAACTGCTTTAACGACAACTATAAAAATCAGGCCAGCGGTGGCCAGTTGACTGGCAAGAATCCTGATACGTTCGTGACCTCTGGAGGAGTGCCGCCCATCGACGTCCACAGCTATCTCACAACGGGTGCGGTCCAAGCCCAGATTGGGCTCGTGGATACTGGCAGTTATCTCACCGGTTCTACTCTCTACCTGGTGACCAACTGTGCCTTCAAAGGCGTCGCAGGGCCGGGCAAGGTGACTGGAAACCCCATCCCCCGAAACAACCCAAACGACCAGCAACTGGCGCAGAATTTTTCGTTTAATTCTTCGAATAACCAGCAGGTGCAGTTTACCTACGACCTCACCGAAGCGCAGAGCGCTGGAAGTCTTTCCATCACTGACGGGACGGCGCCGACTGGCGCGGACACCCCACTCAACGCGGCGACATTCCAGTCCACGTATCTGAAAGGCACCTCGTTTGCCACCGGAAATTGCCTGGTCCACACCGGTGAACTCTTCAACGGCGCGCCCGCCTGCAAACTCTACACACTCACCTGCCAGGTCGGAACCGATCCCACCCAGAAGGGAGCTTTGTGTCCGACATCGCAGCAGCGCAACGAGATTTTTGGGGAGGTTTTCGACGGCCCCAGCTTTAGCCTTCCCGATGTTTTTGGGACAAATCTCTTGATCTACCACCAGGGAGTAGGCTTCTTGGAGGCCAAGGACGGCTGGAGCGGAGGGCCTTGTGTGTTCGATTCGTCGTCCAACATCGCCAACCTGCTTTGTCCACAGAATCTGTTGACTAGCTTTTCCGGGCCAGGCGCCTACAAGAGCGGCGCCCGCGGCGAGGGCTCAAATTCCACGTTTATTACCGTGGCCCCGGTGCCGGAGGATCTGACCATCGTTACTGTGACCGGGCAGCGCCTCGGAGGGTGGATCAACAGTCACAGCGCGAAAGTAAATTTCCTTAGCGTGCCGCCTGCCCTGGCTTCAAAGAATAGCTTCGTGGCGGCGCCAATCCAGAGCATCACCTATGGTGTTTCCCTGGTGTCGAGCGTGCCTCAACCCGGCTCGCCTGTCCCGGACGATGTCACCGTACCCAATAGTGCCTGCCCCACACCGGGTGGATCCATACCGAAGGCTACCCCCTTCACAGCGCTGGGTGAGGGTGTCAGCTTCCCGGCGGATGGCCAATACGCGTTGCATTACTTTGCCCAGGACTGCGCCGGCACCGAAGAACTGCAGTTCACCAAGAGCGGGGGGAGTTGGTCAACCTCGTTCTACACTTTCCCCATCAATGTGGACACTGTCAATCCCGTGGTTAAGACAGGGCCGACGTTGTCTCCTGCGCCGACAAGCAGTGGCTATAAGGTTGGTCAGAAGGTCACCGCAACTTACAGCTGCACGGACGACCGGTCAGGTATTGTGAGGTGCGGCACCGCACTTTACCTGATAGGCCGGCTGAACACGGGCACGATCACCACTCCGGTCAATACATTACAAGTAGGCCAGCAAACCTTCACGGTGACCGCAACGGACGCTGCGGGCAACACCATAACTTCCGCCCCCGTCAGCTACCTGGTGCACAAGTAGACCTGACTAACGGTTGTTAACTGGAGAATGGCAAAACAAGCTAGGGTTCTCATCTTTCGCAAAAAACCGCGAAGGATGGGAACCCGTTTTATTTTTTCCAGCGGTTGGATTCGTCATACATAGTCTTGAAATCGGTGCGGCGCATGATATTTTCCGCACCAGGGTCGCTACGAATCGCGTCCAGCAGTTGGGCTGCCTCACGGTAATAGCCAGCCGCGATGCCGGCACTCCCGCTCAGGCGTGCGGACATTCCCAGCAAATAGTAGATTCTGGCCAAGCCGAAACGCACGCCTGCGCGTTGGGCGCCGGGTAGTTCCTGCTGCAGATCGTGATTGGCGGGGGCGTAATCCTTGAGGCCTATCTCAGCCTGAGCCAGCTCAAGATTCATCTCCAACGACAAGTGGGCGGAGACCGAACCTTTAGCTATGAGAAGGGCTTGCAACGTACGGGACGCCTCCTGAAAGCGGCCCTGGGCAACAGCGACCTTGGCCACGTTGACCTTCGATTGCAGCAGCACTTCGTTGTACTTCGTCCGAGATGCAAGCCGAAGCGCTGATTCATAGAACGGAGCGGCGCTTTGGATATCCCCGCGGAGAAAGGCCAGGTCGCCTCGCGTGATCAGAATTTCCGCTTGTAACGCATCGTTTTTCAGCGCCTGCTGGATTTTTTGCGCTTCCTCCAGTGGCGCTACCGCCTCGTCACTTCTTCCTGCGCGAGCCAACGCTCCCGAAAGTCCGTTCAGGAATTCGGCCATATCAAGCCCGGTCTCCCCTTGCTGGCGAAAGCTCTTCACCGCATCCTGCATCGACTTCACCGCCGCTCCAAACCTGCCCTGGTATTCAAAGACCAGGCCGATCTGACGAGACACCAGAGCAACCATCCGTTCATCCCCGGCCTTACGTCCAAGTTCCAGCGCGCGCATCAATCCGGTCATTGCCTGCTCGTACTGTCCGGTCGCCGTGTAGGCTTCGCTCAGGCCTTCGAGCGTATCGGCAATGTCGACGGGCACACCCAGTTTCTCCCGCAACTGCAAGGCCTGCTGGTAATACGTAAAGGCGTTGTCGTTGTCCCCAATGGTCAGATACACGTTGGCGATATTGTTCAGGCAAAACGCCTCGTAACCCTGGTCGCCCGTTTCGCGCTGAATCTGTAAGGCTTGCTTATAGACATCCAGCGCCTGATCGAATTTGCCCAGATCGTGGTAGATCGTACCCATATCGGTCAGGGTGTTGGCAATGCCGCCCTTCATGCCGATTTCGCGTAGCAGCACCAGCGATTTGTTGTAGCTGGCCAGCGCCGCATCCGGTTTACCTCCCGTCGCTTGCACATCAGCCATCTCATTCAGGGCGGTCGAGATGCCCCACTTTTGACCGATCTTTTCGTTGATATCGATAGATTCCTGATAGTTGTGCAGCGCTTCCTCGGGCTTGTTAAGGCGGCGATACGAATTTCCCATGGAGAGCAGGATCAGGGCCCTTTGCTCCGGATTGTCGAACTGAATGGTAAGCGTGAGGCCCTGGGTCAACGCGTCCAGGGCTGCCTGGGGATTGCCGATAAGGTTATCGACCACCCCCGTCTGCCACAGTGCCTTGATGTTTTTGGGATCAGATTGCAGGACCTTGGCAAAAGTAGCGCGCGCCTTTTCGTACTCCCCGCTTTGCAGATAGAGGACACCTAACTCGTACTGAACATCGACATCGCCGGGTAAGCTCTTGGAGAGATTCTCGTAAGCTTCGATCGCTTTCTTGTTGTCTTTCATGACGCGAGCATTACTGGCGTTGATCAGATATTTCTCGGGCAGCGGCAGGTTTTGATTCTGCGAGAGATTGAGGGCGCGTATGGACGATTGCTCAGCGTCGTTTTGAAATCCAAGTGCGGCCTGCGCATCGGCAAGCATGGAAAACGCCAGCGCGAAATCGGGATCCTCATTGGTCGCCTGCTGCAGGTGCTTGAGAGCATCCAGATTTTTGCCTGCACGCATCAGCACGGATCCTTCATTGAACTCGCGCAGTGCTTCGACAGATTTTGTATTGGGCTTGAACGACTGGGCCTTCAATTCCTCAACCACGCTGGCGGAGAGGGAAAGGTTCTTGCGCACGGAGTCGGCCAGGCTGTCGATGGCTGCCGGCAGATCTTTTACCAGTGCCTGCGCTTTGACGGGGACGGTCTGGTCATGCGCCAGGTCGCGTATGGTTGCATCGATCACGATCTGGTCGCCGAAGCGTGCATATTGGCCTGAAACCAGAACGTCGGCATTGCTGAACTGGGCCACGCGGCGCAACATATCCGGATCCACCGCGGTTTCCGGGCCGACATGAAGATCGGAAAGCACCTGGTGGAGCCGATCGTTCGAGACGGGGTGCAAGTGGGCTGATTGGCCGATGTCGGTACTGAGCATGTCAGCCACGGTCGACCCGATCCAGTCGTCCTTGGGGTCGCCGGAGGTGTTGCGAAAGGGTAAGATCGCGAGCGATCTCGGCCGGACAGCTGGCGCCTCTTGCTTGGCCTCAGGAAGGGTTGCGCTCTTGGGCCGGGTAAGGAAGTACCCGATGACTGCGACCAGAAGCACCAGCAGGACAGCTACGCCGACGAGCAACCGTTGGTTCTCTGTCGCCCATCTGCCGGGGCCAGGCTTGAGGCGAGCGGCGATGATGCCGGATTTGCCCGTGCCCTGCCAGAGCTCAAGGTCTTCCAGCAGCTCCCCCGCGGACTGGTATCTTAGCGTGACATCGCGCTCCAGGCATCGGCTGACGATCTGGCTCAGCTCAGGAGGGACGCTGTGGTCGAATTCCGACACGGGAACGACGCGCTCCTGGGTACGCTTGATCAGGCTGGCCAGCGCGCTGTCGGCGCGGAAGGGCGTTTGCCCCGTCAGGAGCTCGTAAAAAATGAGGCCCAGCGAAAAGATGTCGGAGCGTTGGTCCAGGTTCTGCGCCAGCGCCTGCTCGGGCGACATATATTCCATGGTGCCGACCATGGCGCCGGTCTGGGTCATGCGTTCGCCTTCCAGCGTCTTGGCCAAGCCAAAATCCATAACCAGGATGCGGCCCGTCTTTTCGCACATGATGTTCTGCGGCTTCAGATCACGGTGGATGACGCCCACATTGTGTGCGGCGGCCAGCGCCCGGCACACCTGCTCGATGACAATGACTGCTTCATGGGGCGGAAGCTTACTTCGCTGGTGGAGGACGTGGGCGAGATCCTCGCCATCGACATACTCCATGGTGATGAACTTTATGCCTTCTGCTTCGCCCAGGTCGTAGATACGAACGACGTTGCGGTCGGTGACCTGAGTGGCGAGGATGAGCTCCTGCTTGAATCGATCAAGAATCGCGCGATTGCGAGCCAGGTCCGGGCGTATCACCTTGAGGGCGACTAAACGGCTGAGCTCAACATCCTTTGCCTTATAAACGGCACCCATGCCGCCTTCGCCCAGCAAGCTCAAGATCTCGTAGCGTTGGGCGAGCAGGTGGCCGGAAGCCAGGACGTGTTGCCCGGCTTCGCTAAAATCGCCCGCCATCGTGTGCGGGAAGGAGGTGCCAACTACGGTGGGACTGTCACTAGGGGCCACCACGCCAGGTGGGGGGGCGCCAAAGATGGTATCGGCATCGCTGGGAAGACGAGCGTTGGCGGACGAGCTTTCACCCTTCACGGGCGCACGCACGCCCCCGTTGCCCGGTTTTGAGGCGTCGTGCCCGGGAGAATTTCCTCCTTGTTCTTGCATGACTCAGCGGCCCCAGCTCCGCAAGGACCCCACGCCTGACGTGCAAAATGACTCGATCGCGGGAATAGTCGAAGTATATAGCGCTGGGAAAACTTAAAACCCAGGATTTGGCCCTGCCAGACGTAGGGTGACCCACACATTACAAACGCATGGTCACGGAAAGACTCACTCAACGAAGAGCATGAATTCCGCCGTGCTGAATTGGGCTGCAGGGGCTGAAGGGCTTGGAGGGTGTGTGAGCACTGGCGAAAGAAACAGCCGATCACGCAGGACGGCACGCTAAGCCGTGCCGTTCGACGGGCGGGCCCTTGGCAGCAGGGGCGTGTGCCGCCGTGAGCATAGGCGGCCACTGAGCCCCGTGGCGCAGCCGAGCGGGGTCGTCGTGACGACGGTCAGAGTCCGTGGGGGGAGGAGGAGTTAAATTCCGGTACCGTAATCAGCTGAGCAGACACTATCTCCGGCGTGCGAGAAAAAGTCGTACTGCGTGCGGTGATTAAATTTATAACGCGCACGCAACTCGCGGCCGACGTAGAGACCAACAGCAGCAATACCAACAGCAACCGAAGTCCAGCCAACAATCGCCATAGCAGACCCTTCTTCCTGGGTAGGCGAGATTGCCGGCATTATTTCGCCGGAACCCTGAGCCCTGAGGTCGTTACCATCCATGTACATCATGCCGAAATAATAGCGCAGCTTGATGAAAACCACGTAGTTACGGCGGTGGACACCAAAGGGCTATTTCACCTGCTCAATTTGATGCAGTAAAGCGACCTTTCGTGGCGCCGGAAGGAAGCTGGCCTCCACAGAATTAGCCGCCAATTCACGCAGGTGCTCGGCCGTAAAGCCAAACGCATCATGAGCCAGGCGATATTCGTCCTGGAGATCGCTTTCGAACATTGCCGGGTCGTCGGAATTGAGGGTAATCATGAGGCCGGCATCGAAATAGCGGCGTACCGGGTGCTCCTCCAGGGTGGGACAACAACCGGTGCGCAAATTCGATGTCACGCAAATTTCAAGGGGGACCTGGCGTTCTGCCAAAACCTCCATAAGATCCGGATCCAGTTGGGCGGATAGCCCATGGCCGATACGCTCCGCGCCGATGTTGAGCGCGGCCCAAATGCTCTCCGGCCCCATGGTTTCGCCGGCATGCGCGGTCAGGCGAAGGCCGGCATCCTTCGCCTCTTGATACAGGTCGCGGAAGGGCTCGGCGCCAGTCCGGCGCTCGTCGCCGCCGATGCCAATGCCGACGATGCTGGGCCACTCCGCACGTAGTTCCGCGGCCTTGCGAAAAACGCGCGCGGCCTCCTCCGGGCCGAAATGCCGGACGGCGTCGAAGATCCAATAGAGCGTAATCCCGAATTCCTGCTCGGCGCGCACCCGCGCCTTTTCCATCCCATAAAAGAGAGGTTCGAACTCGATCCGTCTCCAGTAGTAGACAACCCCCACCGAGACGTACGCCTCGGCATGCACCACTCCCTGGGCCGCCAGACGCTGCAGCATGCGATAGGTGATCAACTCGTAATCTTCCGGACTGCGGAGCCGTTCGCTGACCGCCTTGAACGCCAAGAGGAAGCCGGTGAAATCGGTGTAGTGGTAAAGAGACCTTGCCTCCTCCAGCGTCATGCCCTGATCATCGTGCCGCTGGCTGAGTTCGACCAGGGTTTCCGGCGTAACGGTTCCTTCCAGGTGAACATGGAGTTCCGTTTTGGGGAGCGACCGCAACCACGTGACCGCGATCCGGCGCTGGGCAGCGGGGCGAGTCATGAAAGAGACGAAAATTCGCTGTGCTTGCGGCTGTAGAGGAAGTAGATGCCCAGGCCTATGGCCAGCCAGCCGAAAAAGCGCAGCCAGGTAATCACCGGCAGGCCGGACATGAGCAGCACGCAAAAGAAGATGCTCAGGATAGGTACGGAAATTCCCCCCGGGGCGCGGAAGCCACGGCGCCTCTCGGGTTCGCGATAGCGCAAGATCAAAACCCCAATCGATACCAACACAAAGGCGAAGAGCGTTCCGATATTCGACAGGTCAGCCAGAGTACCGATGTCCAGTAGTCCGCTGGGAATGGCCACCAGAAAACCGGCCACGATGGTGGCTACTGCCGGAGTGCGATAACGGGGGTGCACCTTGCCGAACCAGCGAGGAAAGAGCCGGTCACGCGACATGGCAAACCAGACCCGTGCCTGGCCGAGCTGGAAGACCAGGATGGAGGAGATCATGCCCGTCATCGCTCCGCAGAGCACGATCAGCCGGACCCAATTGAGGGTCTCTGAGCCTGTGGAATGGGTCAGTTTCTTTAGGGTATTGACCACCGGCGCCGCATCATCCACTAGGGTCTGCCAAGGAACCAGACCGGTGAGCACAACGGCGACCGCGATATAGAGCAAGGTGCAGACGGCCAGGGTAGCCAGAATGCCGATGGGAACGTCCCGCTGCGGACGATGGCACTCTTCCGCCGCGGTGGACACCGAATCGAAACCGATATAGGTAAAGAAAATAATGCTGCCACCGGTGAGCACGCCGGACCACCCATTGGGAAAAAACGGATGCCAGTGGGTGGGATGGATGAAGCGCGACCCGGCAATGACAAACACCAGGATGGCGGAAATTTTGAGCAGCACCATGACGTTGTTGGTCCCGGCGGATTCACGGATACCGCGCACCAGCACGATGGTGAGGAGCAGCACGATGAGAAAGGCCGGCATGTTGAAACCCAGATGCCAGCCTGGCTGATAGATCGTGTTGCCCTGCAGGTCGGAAAGGCCCGAGGGCAGGAAGGCAGGCGAAATCCAGCGCGCGCTGGGGTGCACGCCAAACCAATCCATGAAATCGACGATGTGGGCGGCGAAGCCTACGCACACAGCCATGTTGCTGACCGCATATTCCAGGATGAGGTCCCAGCCGATAATCCAGGCGACCAGTTCTCCCATGGTGGCGTAGGTGTAGGTGTAGGCGCTGCCGGCGATGGGAATCATCGACGCCAGTTCGGCATAGCACAACCCGGTGAAGGCGCAGACGATGGCCACCAGCATGATGGAGAAGGCCAGCGCCGGGCCAGCGCCGGGGCGGCCCGACAAGGCATGGTGATTGACCAGGTAATCCAGCAACGGGGTGTTCAGAATCGAGGAGGTATCGAACTTCTCGCCCGCGATGGCCGTGCCGACCACGGTGAAGATTCCCGAACCGATCACCGCGCCGATACCGAGTGCGGTAAGCGACCACGGGCCAAGCGTTTTCTGCAGACAGTGCTCGGGGAGTTCCGAGTCGCTGATCAGCTTGTCGATCGATTTGGTTGCGAACAGTTGCTTTCGCAGCGTCTCGGCTCCTTTTGCTACACCATCCGGCCCGACCGCAATCCTCGTCGCTAGCTACAGAAAAGTCCCGCCGGGACGGCTGAGCCTTGTCCCAATTAACCCCTTCGAAATTTCCGGTAGTCAGGGCTTGGATGCTTTATATCAGGGGCACAACTTTACAGGCTGCCGAAAACCTCATGCTTTGTATCAGGGCACGACTTTACAGGCCGAAAGCGACTTAAAAAGAATTGGGCTTTAGCCCCTGCTAAAGGCGCATCACGCACAAACTGCTTGTTCGCGATAATTCTGCTGTGACAGTGCTTCTCCGCCAGGACGCAACGAAAGAGCCCAGGGGCTAAAGCCCAGATTTTCAACCTCAAACGGCCCGACTAAAGTCGTGCACTGATACAAAACATGAGGTTTTCGGCAGCCGTAAAGTTGCGCCCCTGATATAGAGCATCCAAGCCCTGACTACGGGAAAATTTTGAAGCTCTGGTTTGTTGTCGGCTCGCTAAGCCTATTTCAGGTAAAGCTGCTTACCGCTTGCTTTGGCCTCTTGTCAGCTTCTTGGCTTTCTTTTTGTTGGAACCTCTGGGCAGGGTACGCGCGGCCTTGGGTGCAGCTTTCTTGCGCGCCGTACGCTTGATCTTCTTACGTTCCAACTTGTCTTCTATGTTCTTGGTATTTGCCATTATTTTCCTTGTCTACACTTTTTCCAGCTGAGCAAACTTTTCCACTAGCTTCTTCACGCCGAATTCTGCAAATTGTACCGTAATCTTCGCATCGTCACCGTCTCCCTCGCGGCGGAAGACCACACCCTCTCCGTATTTGGGATGACGAACGCGCTGGCCGCTGCGGAATCCAGTCGCTCCCGTAGAGACGGGAATTTCCAGCTTCGGCCGGCTCCCGCTCCCCTTGCGCGAGGAGAAGAACTGGGCGATGTTATCCAATGAACCCGGCCCCGCAGGCGCCCGGTTAGCAGGCGCCGCAGTTCGGGAAACCGTATGGGGACGCTGATCCTCATCTTCGTAACTGTAGTGTCTGGGCGATTCCCACTCGTCGCCGCCGCGGGTTGAACCGTAGCGCGAACCGTAGGCGCCGCCGATTGACGCGCGTTGGCCGCGGGTCAGGTCTTCCAGCAGATGGGGCGGGATCTCTTCGAGAAAGCGGGAGGGAATGCTGGATTCCGGCATATCGTTCCCGTATCTGCGACGATAGCGAGCACGCGTCATCACCAGAGCATCCATGGCACGTGTCATACCCACGTAGCAGAGACGCCGTTCCTCTTCGAGTTCGTTGGGTTGATTGAGCGTCCGCGAATGGGGAAAGAGGCCTTCTTCCATTCCCGCCAGCAACACCAGGGGAAACTCCAGCCCCTTGGCTGAATGCAGGCTCATCAGCGTGACGCGGCTTTCCGGATTGTAACGATCGGTGTCACTGACCAGGGCGGCGTGGTCGAGAAATTCGGACAACGTCTCCCCGCGCTGCTGCGCATCCTGGGCCGCGTTGGCGAGTTCCTTCAAGTTTTCAATGCGGGAGATGGCTTCCGGAGTGCCTTCGTCCTCCAGGGAGCGGATGTAGCCAGTACGGTCGATGAGGAAACGAATCAATTCGGGAAGCGTTGCCGCATCGCCGGGCTTGCGAAATCCCTCATAGGCAGGCTCCGCCGCAGGCACAGGATGCAAGTCTGCCTGCAGCGGCACAGCTTGGTCTTCTGGATCGGGCTCGGGATCGAGATCGCCAAAATCGAAGCGGACGTCCTCCCAATCCCCCGAATCAGACCCGTCGACATCAGGCACGGTGGACTCCTGCACAGGGAGAAGGTCTTGGGCCAGCTTTTCGGCAAAGCCGGGGTCGAGCAGGGCGCGGCCATCTTGTATCAAACGGCGGAATGTGTCCAACGCCATCAAAGCACGTTGCGGCAAGAGGCGCTCCTGCAGCGCTCGTCCGATCGCTCCCCAGGTGCTCATGCCGGTCTCGAGACTCAGCCGCTCCAGCACTTCCAGCGTCGTCTTGCCGATACCGCGCGGCGGAGTGTTGATGATGCGCGCCAGGGCAATCGAATCATCCGGATTCTGCACCAGCTTGAGATAACTCAGCAGATCTTTGATCTCGGAACGATCGTAGAAAGAGAAGCCGCCCACCATGGTGTAGGCGATTCCATAGCGACGCAGCGCTTCTTCCACCAGCCGGGATTGCGAGTTGGTGCGGTAGAGCACCGCCACCCGGGGTTGCTCCTGCTCTTGCCCCGCATTGCGCAGGTACTTCTTGATGTAGTCGGCAATAAAGAGCGCCTCGTTTTCTCCGTCGGGCGCTTCGTAATAGCCGATCATGGCTCCGCCCTCGCGCGAGGTCCAGAGATTCTTGCCCTTGCGCTGCAGGTTACGAGCCACTACTGCGGAGGCTCCCTCAAGGATCACCTGCGTGGAACGATAGTTTTGCTCCAACCGGATGGTCTTGGCTTCGGGGAAGTCTTTCTCGAAATCCAGGATGTTGCGGATATCGGCCCCGCGCCACGAATAAATGCTCTGGTCTTCATCACCCACGACGCACACATTGTGCTCGGGGCCGGCCAGCAGCTTCATCAGCTCGTACTGCGGCCGGTTGGTGTCTTGATACTCATCGATCAGCAGGTAGCGATAACGGCGGTTGTACCGTTCCCGCACTTCAGCGGAGGAGCGCAGCAGGCGCACCGCCTCCAGCAGCAGGTCATCGAAGTCGAGCGCATTCGCCTTGCGCAGTTCCTTACTATAGATCTCGTAGATGTGCGCAATCCGTTCGCTCACCGGGTCGGTGGACTGCAGAAAAATCTCCTGCGGATCGAGCATATGGTTCTTGGCATAGGAAATGCGGGAGAGAACGGTACGCGGAGTCAGCTGCTTGGTGTCCAACCCCATACGGCGCATCGCCTGCTTGACGATGGCCTGCTGGTCGGCTTCGTCGTAAATCACGAAGTTGCGGGTGAGCCCCTGATCGCCAATGCGCAGAGCTTCGATATCCCGGCGCAGAACGCGCACGCAAAAAGAGTGGAAAGTGGCCAGCAGCGGCTTGGCCAGCGAGCGATGCTCGAGCAGTTTGTCGACCCGCTCTGCCATCTCCGCCGCGGCTTTGTTGGTGAATGTGACGGCCAGGATGGCGTCGGGCGCCACATTCCGCACCTGGATAAGATACGCGATACGGTGGGTGATCACCCCCGTCTTGCCGGAACCCGCCCCGGCGAGAATCAGCAGGGGACCATCGACGGCTTCGACAGCGGCACGTTGCTGCGGGTTTAATTTATCGAGCAGATGTTGCAATGGTTGGTCTCTGAAGCGTGCGTTGATACTTTGGTTCGGCGGATGGTCTGGTGACGGGGGGTGGGTTCTCTTCTACTAGTGTATCGCCCGGCGGCCTGTTCATAAATGTGTTGCAATCTTGGTATGCAGAGTAAAGCTAAGGAAAACGGGCGCAGGGTTTGCGTCTTTTGTGGATCGAGTCCTGGGGTGCGGCCGGAGTATCGTGCTGAGGCGGAAACTTTGGGGCGCCTCCTGGGAGAGGCCGGGCTGGGCCTGGTGTATGGCGGTGCGCAAGTGGGCCTGATGGGCGCTTTGGCAGACGCCGCGCTGGCTCACGGAAGCGAGGTCATCGGCGTCATTCCCCGCGCGCTGGCCGGAGTGGAAGTGGCTCACCAGGGGCTGAGCCGGCTGGTGGAAGTGGAAACGATGCACGAACGCAAAGCCTTGATGGCCCAGGAGGCGGATGCGTTTGTTGCCCTGCCCGGAGGTTTCGGAACCCTCGATGAATTTTTCGAGATCCTCACCTGGGCCCAACTCGGGATCCATGCAAAACCGTGCCTTCTGGTAAATACGACCGGTTATTACGACCAGCTGCTTAGCTTTCTCGGGACCGCGATCGATCAGGGATTCCTCAAGGCCAAAAACCGCGCCCTCATTCACGTCGCCGGTGACGCCGCCGAAGCTCTGCAATGTATGCAGCGCCAATGGAAGACTTTGCCGGTCAGCCACGTTGCTCCGGCCAAGCCTGCTCCCTAGAGCGATCCGGCTTCCGTGCTCTATTCGGCCATTTGCGGAGACAAAATGGGTGCGTACCCAGAAACGGTCTCCTGCTCGGCGGATTGCGGGACTCTGAATTGTTTGCTGAGGGCGAGGCCCTGCTGTTGGTACGAGGAACCGATCGAGCGTCCGTAAACCCTTTCCGGCAGTTGCGCCATCTGGTGATAAATCAGCTTGCCCACCAGTTGACCGTGCTCGAGAAGAATGGGAACCTCGTGCGCCCTGACTTCCAGAACCGCCTTGGTGCCGGGAATTTCCCCTTGATCGCCGTATCCAAAACCAGGATCGAAGAATCCAGCGTAGTGGATACGGAACTCTCCGATGGAAGGGTCGAACGGAACCATCTCGGCCGCATGAGTCGGCGGGACGCGGATCCTTTCATGCGATGCCAGGATGTAGAAATCTCCGGCCTGCAAAGTCAGGTCCTTGGACTTGGAGCGGGGGATGACTTCCCAAAATTCTCCGATGTCGTAAGCGTTGACCTTGCCCAGATCGATCGCATGCCGGGTCTTCTTGGCCCGGTAAGCGATGACGTTGGAGCCGTTCCCCACCAGATCCACCGAAACACTGAGCCCTCTGTCGATTCTTGGGTCGATGGGGCTGCTATCCGCGTCGAAGGTCAGTTGTTCTTTTTCCGCGAGCCTTACTAGCTTGCCATCCGTCGCCTGCGGCTTTCCCCGCATGAGCCGCAGCTGGTTCAACTTCATCCCGGCTCTCACCCGGATGGGAAAGGTGCGGGAAACGACTTCCAAGTAGAGTGCCCCCTGGTAGCCTTTGGGGACGCGTTCGAATTCGATTCCCGGCTCAGTAATCAGCCTGGTGAAAATGTCCAACCGCCCGGTTGTACTCTTCGGATTTGCTATTCCTGACACATCCGCCGGCAAGCGCAGACTTTCCATCAGGGGCACGAGGAAGACGGAGCGTGGCTCCAAAACTGCGGAATCTTCCAGATCGATCTCGCGGATGAGCAGGTCGCGGATCTTGCCTTCGATAGGCGACTTGCCAGGCAAAAAGCTGGCGGCAATCTGGAAGGCTTTCTTTCCCAACCGCAAGTCGAGACTGGCCGGTTGGATTTGGTTGCTATCAAAGTTGGGGGCGATGATCGCTCCGCTGTCGATTAATCCCTGGATTGCTTGGAAGGGCAAGATCCCTGTGGTCTCGGGCTTGGCCCGCTCGACCGAATCATCAACGAATGGAGCTTTCATGCTGGGAATTTCCAGATCGCTGGGCAATTTCACTCACTCTCTTGGATCTCTCCAGTAACGGTTATCCACCATCAGATTACAGTCACCCCTGGATACGGGTGGCTGTGAAATTTGCGGTCACTTATGTGGGTTTTCTTCTTCAGCGTGGCGCGGCCGCGAGGCACGGACCGCACTGACAACTGCGGCGAAGGTAATCCCAGGAGTAGATCCCGCTCTGGTGGCCGTCATTCCAGCGAAAGCTGATGGCGTAGCGGCCGACCGGGGACACGGACTCGGGCCGCGGCGGCGCTTTGTACATCTGCAGCAGCGTGGCCGGCTGCGGCTTCGCCTCGCCGGGTCTCCGGCCGGTTGCTCCGCGCTCCTCGTGGCAGGTGGCGCAAGGGCAGGCGTCGCGCAGCCAGGTGAAGTTCCAGCTGCTCTGGTGGCCGTCCTTCCAATCGATCTCCATGCCCGTCCCGGTCGTCTTTTGCACCCGGACACGAGCCGGCTCGATCGCCTCCCGAGGCAGATCGCGATGAGCGGTCTCCTGCGCCAGCCTCTGCGCCTCTTCCTCGCTGATAAATCGGATGCCTTCGTGGCTCATCGCTATCCCTTCTTCAAGAATACTGCTTCCAGAAGAAGTACGCCGCCATTCCCAGCCCTATCAGCACCACCAGCAGGCGCATGTACCGGGGATTCATCCGACGCGCGTATCGGGCTCCCAGGTAACCGCCGAGCGCGGCGGCGATCATCATCAGCAAGCAGTACTTCCAGAGAATCTGCTTCTCCACAATGAACGTGACCACGGCGATGCCGTTTGCTGTGGTGGTGGCGATTACTTTCAGCGCATTGACCTGGTTGATGTTCTGGATGCCAAAGACGGCCAGCACCGACATCAGCAGAAAGCCCGCGCCGGCGCCGAAGTAGCCGATGTAAAAGCACACCAGCACGACCCCAATCCATAGCGGTATCAAGCTGGGGCTGGCTCCAGTCAAGGCCATCCGCCGCCGCTGCAGCCAGCGGGAGACAGGGTGGCTGGCGGCAAAAAGCCCGGAGGCTAGCAGCAATAACCAGGGCACCAGCGCCATAAAGGTCGCCTGCCCGGTCCGGAGCAGGACGATGGCTCCCACCACGCCACCTAGCAGGGCGGCGGAACAGACGGGGAGGACGAGCCGCAGGTTAGCTTTCAGGTCTTGCCAATAAGCTGCGATCGAGGTGAACTGGCCGGGCCAGAGGGCAACCGTGTTGGTTGCGTTTGCCTGAATCGGCAGCACACCGACCCCCAGGAGCGCCGGAAACGACAGAAAGGAGCCGCCGCCTGCCATGGCATTCAGGGCGCCGGCGAGAAACGATGCGATGACCAGCCAGGCGTGTTGCCAGTGAGGTCCGAAGGGCATGGATTCTTATTCTAAGGCGAGTGCCTGTTCCGTGAAGAAGGACGGGTGGCCATATCTCGCTCGTTTTTCGCGAGATGTGGGATACCACCGCTCTTTCCCTCTGACTCCTGATTCATCCGAGGCACTTAGCGGTCCACATCCGTGGAATCCCAAATCTCGCGAAAAACGAGCGAGATATGGGCCACCCGTCAGTTGTGAGGGAATAGGGCAATGGCTGGCTAGTCCGCCTGCAGGATTAGGCACTTCAGATACTCGGTCTCAGGAATATTCAAGACCACAGGGTGGTCCGGAGCAGCTCCGCGGCGTTCTAAAGACGAACTCGGCGTTGCGCATCGCCGGCGGCGGCTGCCAGGACACCGTGAAATTCGTCCCAGGAGACATGGTGGGAACAGGAGCAGGTCACCAGCGTTCCGCCCGGGCGCAACATCTTCAGGGCGCGCAAATTGAGCTCTTTGTATCCGCGCAGTGCGCCGGCCACGGCGCGCTTGGACTTGGCAAAGGCGGGCGGGTCAAGCACCACTGTGTCGAAGGTGTTGCCCGCGGTGCTCCAATCGCGCAGAAGATCGAAAGCGTTGGCTTCAATCCACTCCACCGGGGCCTGGATACGGTGGAGGTTGACCTCCAGGTTCTCCTCCGCCACCTCAAGCGCGGCACGGGAGGCGTCAATGCCGGTCACACGGGAACAGGATCGGGCCAGATGAAGTCGCAAAACCTCCCTGATACGTGCAGACATCGAGGGCCTCGCCACGGGCATAGCGCGACGCGGCGGCGTAGTTGAGGCGCTGGTCGAGGAAGGCTC
Organism: uncultured Acidobacteriaceae bacterium; assembly: GCA_963824325.1. Classification (GTDB taxonomy): domain Bacteria; phylum Acidobacteriota; class Terriglobia; order Terriglobales; family Acidobacteriaceae; genus PALSA-350. Next base: position 528,389 of record CAWGPA010000009.1, read on the forward strand.
CCGTCTTCTGCCCGGCGTTGGCGTCGTAGTGAAAGGCCAGCCCATTCAGGTGAAAGATGGTGGTCAGCTGGGCAATCGGCTCGGCGGTATAGAGCGGCTCTTCCGACGGCTGGCTGAGCTGCTCCAGTTCGCGGATGCGGGCATCGGACCGCTCCACGATCGTGAGCGGGTCAAGCTCCGACTTGAGGACGTCGACGATGACCGCGCGCACATCGTCCCGATCCAAGCGCCTTGGCGAGGATCTCGAAAAGGATCAGGTCCCCATAGCGATCGACGATCAGGCCAGGGAGTTGATCGGCTTCACTGAAGACCAGGCGGCAGGCATCGGTGCCCTCCTCCAGCATGCCTTGCCGTTGGCGAATGGCGTAGCGCAGGCGTTGATCGAAGAGCGCCAACCAGCCCTCATGCGTCAGATGAGGATCGGACGATACCATGCGCAGCGCGATCTGCGAGCTGGGACTCCACAGCGCAGTGCCCAAGGGAAACCCGCGATAGTCCGCCACCGGCATCAGACCCGCTTCTGTCTCCACTAAATGCTCAATATCCGAACGGTAGACCCAGAGGTGCCCGGCGCGCAGGCGGTCCGCAGCCCGGCGGGAGATCGTGGTGACCGCCGCCTTGCCGGCAGGCGCAGAGATGGGTTCATGAGACACAAATCATCTTCGCACGAGATTCATGGAGCTATTTCGCTTCGACTCTGCCTAAGCCGTAAGCCTTTGCTTTGTATACAGCAGAAGTGAAAATGCCTGGCCAGCAGCCTATAATCAGGTATGGCGACTGTGCACTCTACGCCACTTGAACCTCCGGCGGAACCGGACATCCTGACGGCGAAGTTTGCCGAGCTGCTCGCGACGATCGGCAAGAATCGGCCGAGCGACGACATCGGCATCATTCGCAGAGCATGGGATTTTTGTGTGCAGCACCACAGCGGGCAACTCCGGGCTTCCGGTGAGCCGTATGTGTTGCATCCCCTGGAAGTGGCCCAGGTTCTGGCCGAAATGAAGCTGGACTCGACCGCGATCGCGGCCGGGCTGCTGCACGATGCCGTCGAAGACACCCCCGTCACCACCGAAGACATCACGGAACAATTCGGAGAGCAAGTTGCGCACATCGTCGAGGGCGTGACCAAGATCGACAAGATCCAATTCGCTAACCGCGAAGACCGCCAGGCCGAGAATGTGCGCAAGATGCTGCTGGCCATGGTCAGCGACGTGCGCGTGGTGTTGATCAAGATGGCGGACCGGCTCCACAACATGCGGACGCTGCAACACCTTTCGCCCGAGCGGCAGGAATCAATCGCCCGGGAAACCCTGGATATCTATGCCCCCCTGGCCCACCGCCTGGGCATGGGCAAAGTGCGCGGAGAGCTGGAGGATCTGGCTTTCCGCTACGTCGATCCCTTCGGCTATGAGCAGGTGAAGAACGCGGTGGATGCGGCGCGCGATGAGGATGAGCAGTTTCTCAACTCGGTCGAATCCCTGCTCAACGAACGGCTGCGCGAGAACAACATCAAGGCGCGCGTCGAATGGCGAATTAAGCGGCTTTACAGCATCTATCAGAAGCTCCAAAAACAAAAGGTAACCGTCGACCAGGTCTATGACTTGCTCGCCGTCCGGGTGATCACCGCCACGGTGCAGGATTGTTATGCGGCCTTTGGCCTGATCCACTCCATCTGGCGCCCGGTGCCGGGCCGTATCAAGGACTTCATCGCCATGCCCCGGCCGAATCTGTATCAATCGCTGCACACCACGGTGATGGGCGAGGGCGGCCATCAATTCGAGGTCCAGATCAGGACCGAAGAAATGCATCGCATCGCCGAAGAGGGCATCGCAGCGCACTGGAAATATAAAGCCGCCGGCTCCCCTACCAACGCGCGCGATGAGCAGCGTCTGGCCTGGGTTCGGCAGCTGGTCGAGTGGCAGCGGGAGATGACCGATCCCAACGAGTTTCTTTCCACGCTGAAGATCGATCTCTACCCGGAAGAGGTTTACACCTTTACCCCCAAGGGCAAGGTGGTGGTGCTGCCCAAGGATGCGACGCCGATTGACTTCGCCTATTCCATCCACACCGAGGTGGGCAATACCTGCGTGGGCGCAAAGGTGAACGGCAGGATGGCGCAACTGCGCACTAAGCTGCACAACGGCGACATCGTGGAAGTGGTTACACAGAACGGCCACACCCCCAGCCGCGATTGGCTCACCTTCGCCAAGAGCTCGCGGGCGCGTAACAAGATCAAGCATTGGCTCAATGAGCACCAGCGTGAGCGCGCGGTAGAAATCGGCAAGAAGCTACTCGATCGGGAGGCGCGCAAGTACAAGGTGTCCCTCAGCAAACTCACCGACACGGACTACGCCCGTGCGGCCAGCGAATGTGGCTTGGCGACGGCCAGCGACCTGATGGCGGCGATTGGGTTCGGCAAGTATTCCTCACGCCAGGTGCTGAACAAGCTTTCTCCGGGTGTAACCGCGCAGACCGGCCTCGAGGTCGAGCCGGGCAAGGACGCTGCCAGCGGAGCCATGTCGGAGGCGGTAAGACGTGTCCACATGCACGGCTCCGATTCTCTGCAAGTGGAAGGCCAGGACGATTTGCTGGTCTACCGGGCGCGATGTTGCAACCCTATTCGCGGCGAAGAGATCGTAGGCTATGTAACTCGCGGCAAAGGCGTGGCGGTGCATGCGCGGAGCTGCCCCAACGTTCAGAACCTGCTTTACGAGAGCGACCGCCGCATCTCGGTGGAATGGGCGCGGATGGTGGAGGAGAATGCCGGCCGCAAGATGACCTATCCGGTGAAGCTAACCGTCTTTTGCGACGATCGCGCCGGCATGCTGAAAGAAATGACCGCTGTCATTAGCGACGACGGCACCAACATCCGCGGGGTCGATACCAAGTCGACTGGCGACTCGGAAGCGGTGGTTGAATTTGTTCTGGAAGCCGAAGACATGCGGCACCTGACGCGTATTGTGAGTGGCTTGCGGCGCTTGCCAGGGGTTCGCGACGTGCAACGCGCGCACAAGGTGTAATTGGCAAAGGGAACGGCCTTCAGGCACTTATGAACTCAGTCTCGCAGGGTCTACCTCTGTTCCCCTCGCGAAGGCCTAAAGCATCCGTACCTTCAATTGGAACAGATTTGCGTCCTCCACCCCGGGACAGCGAAAATCACGACATGAGCATTCTCGACAAACTACAGATTGCAACAGAAGACGCGCCAGCGGCCATCGGCCCTTATTCCCAGGCTGTCCTGGTCGGGAATCTGGTTTACACCTCCGGCCAGGTAGCCCTCGATCCGAAAACGGGACAACTGGTCGAAGGTGGAATTAAGGAACAGACGATTCGGGTGTTGGAGAACCTGAAGGCGGTGCTGGCCGAGGCCGGCAGCGACCTGCGTCACGTCATCAAGACCACCGTCTTCCTCAAGAGCATGGGCGATTTTGCAGCGATGAACGAGATTTATGCCCGCTACCTGGCGCCTGCAGGCGTAGTGGCGCCGGCACGGTCGACAGTCGAAGTGGCAAGACTGCCCAAGGATGCCTTGGTGGAGATTGAAGTGATTGCGCAACGATAGACCTTACGCCGCATCGAAGACCAAGGAGTCAAGACATGGAGAAAGAGCAAGTCGAGAAAATTGAGAAGACGGACGCCGAATGGCGCGCCGAGCTGACCCCGGAACAGTATTACGTGATGCGGCAAAAGGGGACGGAACCGGCGTTTTCCGGCAAACTCTACCGCAACCATGCCGACGGCACGTATCGTTGCGGAGCCTGCGGGGCTGAATTATTCAGCTCAGATACCAAGTTCGAATCCGGCACCGGATGGCCCAGCTTTTCGCTTCCCGCCAACGCTGCAGCGGTCGATCTGCATGACGACACGAGCTACGGGATGACGCGAACCGAAGTTACCTGTACGCGTTGCGGAGCCCACCTGGGACACGTCTTCCCGGATGGTCCAGGGCCTGGCGGCCTGCGCTACTGCATCAATTCCTTGTCGCTTGGTTTCGAACCCAAAGATGCGGGCGAAAAGGAGTAACTAAGCCTTTACGACCTTGCCTGCTTTGATACAGCGGGTGCAAACGCGAATGCGCTTGTGCCCGCCCGGAACCTCAGCCTTGACCGGGCGGAGATTGACGTTCCAGCGGCGCTTGGACACATTGTGCGCATGCGAAATCTTGTTACCGAACTGCGGACCTTTACCGCAGATTTTGCAAATCTGAGCCATCACTAACTCCACTATCTAAACTTTTCGCATAGTCGCGAACCTCCAGTATAGCTGGATCGGCGGCCTCCGACAACCTACTGCGCCTAGGCAAACGCTATAGAATGCCAGTCAATGTCCAGCGACCCCGGGAAAGGATTCCGTGCGCCCTGGTTAGTCTTCTGGGTGGCCTTTGCGGTGCGCGTGCTTTACCTCACGCTGGCCCATACCTACCGCATCCGGCCTTACGACGACCACATGCTCTTCGGCGAAGAGATGGGGCGGATCGCACGCGCCCTGGCTACCGGCTTCGGCTTCGCTGACCCCTTCAGGGGACATACCGGCCCAACCGCCTGGGTAGGACCACTCTTCCCCCTGATTTTGGGTGGCGTGTTCAAGCTCTTCGGGGTCTTCACCCCGCAGTCGGCGTGGGTGATCCTAACCATCGACAGCCTCTTTTCTGCGCTGACAGCGCGTACCACCTGGGAGATCGCGGCTCGCTGCTTCGACCGGAAGGTGGCGCTGTGGTCGGCCTGGATCTGGGCTCTCTATCCAGCCGCCCTGCAGTATGCAGTCCGCTGGGTATGGGACACCTCGCTCACCACGTTCCTGTTCTCCTGCGTGCTGGTGGTGGCGCTGCGCATGCGCACTCCGGACGCATCCGGTATGACCGCCCGCCGCTGGGCGCTGCTGGGACTGCTTTGGGGGCTGACCGGACTCAGCAATCCCGCGCTGCTGATCTTCTTGCCCGTTTGCGGCCTTTGGGTGTTGGCAGGAGCGGCGGACTGGAAGCGCGAGGTGGCCGGAGTACTGCTGGCCGCCGTGCTGTTTATTGCCTGCCTTGGACCCTGGACCTGGAGGAACTGGGTGGCCTTCCACCACTTCCTGCCCACCCGGGGGAATTTTGGCGCCGAGCTGTACTTGGGCAATGGACCCGGGTCGACCGGGCTGTTGATGGAGTACGACCACCCTATCCAGGCGCCAGACCAACTGCGCCTGTACACAGGGATGGGCGAAATTGCCTACTCCAGGATGCGTGGTGACCGCGCCTGGGCGGCCATACGTTCGGACCCAGCCCACTTTGCCGCAAATACTTTGCGGCGGGTGTTCTTTTTTTGGGGTGGTGTTCCCCATCCGGTAAGCCCAACCCCATGGGTTGAGTATGGCCGCAGTCTGAACTTCGTTTTTGCCAGCGTCTGCGGGCTGCTCGGGCTCTCCCTGGCCTTATGGCGCAAAGCTCCCGCTGCCCTCTTGTTAGGGTGGGCCTTCCTGCTGTTGCCGCTGGTTTATTACGGGGTAGCCGCCCACGCTCGCTTTCGGCACCCCCTGGAGCCGCTGATGGTGGTCCTCGGTGTATACCTCTTCCAATCCGCTGAATATTGACCAAACCGGGGAGAAAACGTAAGATTAGATGGTTTGGGACGGTCTGCTCACCCGCATTCCCTTGGGTTTGAGCACATCCAGCTATCCAGTATCTTCCCAGGTATTTTGCGACGCCGTGTGGCTCGGTGTCTTGGAGGTTTTATGTACGCGGTGATCCGCACAGGTGGTAAGCAGTATCGCGTTGCTCCCGGCGACGTGGTTCGTATTGAAAAGGTCGCGGCCGAGATCGGCAACGCTGTTGAGTTCAGGAACGTGCTGGCCTTCTCCGATGGGTCTTCGCCTATCGTCGGTACCCCCGAGGGCAAGGTGTCCGGGACCGTCGTCAGCGAAGGACGCGGGGACAAGATCCTGGTTTTCCACTTCAAGCGTAAAAAGCAGTACAAGAAGCTGCAAGGGCACCGCCAGGCCTACACCGCGGTTCGCATCAACAGCATCGAGGTCAACGGATTGACCTACGATAAGGCCGAAGCAGGCGCTGCGCAGTAGCTTTCCGCAAAGACAAATTTTCTGATCGAGGATTAGGCAATGGCACATAAGAAAGGCTTAGGCAGCTCTAAAAACGGTCGCGACTCAAACGCTCAGCGACTGGGCGTGAAGATCTTTGCCGGCCAGGTGGTCACCGGTGGTTCCATCATTGTTCGCCAGCGGGGCACCAAGCTAAAGGCCGGACTGAATGTCGGCCGGGGCAAGGATGACACCCTTTATGCGGAGATTGCGGGCAAGGTGAACTTCACCGACCGCGGCAGGACAGGCCGTTTTGTTTCTGTGGAACCGGTCGAAACTGTAGCCGCCACCAAGTAACGTAAAGCACACAAATTAAAAAGCCATAACGGGAATACCGTTATGGCTTTTTTGTCTTTGACTTCCGGTTAGCTGTTTCGCAATTGGTGTGAACCGAAGCGATAGACGCGCCCGTGGTTTTTCTCCAGGAAAAACCACACCTCGCGATCCTTGTCAGAGCCCAGTAATTGCGAAACTGCTTTAGCTGGCTACATGGAGCGAGTTCTTGATCAGAATACGGTCAACCACTTTCTCAACATCCTGCAGGAAAAAGCTGTTTGCAGGGGCGGCGACGGTGACCGGGACCCGGCCTCCGCTCTGCCCGAGCGAAGTAGCGATTTCGTTCCAACGCCCCAGAGGCGAGGAGGGATCGAGGACCGCAGCCTGGCGAGCCGGTTCCCGTTGCAGGAAGTAGGCCGACCAGACAACCAGCGTCAACAGGCTGGTTCCGGTAGTCACTACGCTGAGGGTCGAGCTCATCATGTTGTGGGCGAACCTCAAAAAGGCCGCAGAGAGAATCAGATCGCTCGCCGCCATGATGCCGAATCCAAAGCTGATGCCAAAGACCCGGCTGCGGTAAGAAAGACCAAGCTTTCCCGCCGCGATCATGAGGAAGAGCAGAAGACTAAGGATGAAGATGCTTTCGCAGCGCATAGCCTGGGCTACGACTGCGAGAAGGAACCTGTCCCCTTTGCCACCGGGCACCAGCAACGCCGCCAGGGCGGCAACAAAGGAGATGCAGGCTACCCAGCGGAAGGATATGGTACCCAGCCACTTCAGGCCGGGAAAAGGAGCCATGGCGAACTGAAACATCTCCTGGATGACCAGGAAGACGACGACGGCGCCGGCGACGTAACTAGCCCAGTAAGTATAGAAGTACAAGGCGTAAGCCGTTGCGTTGTCGATCGTAACGAAGCGATGGATTTGCAGTAAGAGGTGGAGGACTACGGAAGACCCGAGCCGAAGCGCAACATAGGCAAAGAGCGCCGGAAAGCGCCTCTGCTCCCGAGACCTGAGCAGAGCAATCAAGGCTACCGCCAAGAGGATAGGCTCTGCCGCGTACAAGATGGTGAGGGCTACGCTCGTCATCACAACACCCCTTCCGAGTCTTGAGAATAGCTCGAAAAGGGATGCTGCTCAACCCAAGAAAACTCAATAACCTAGCACTTTTGTGCTACGTATGTGCCGTCTGGGTACTGACGTGGATACGTATTAGTACTGTGAAGTCGTGTTAGAGTGCGCAGCCTGTACTGGGAGGGCAGCTCGGCACGGGCATGGCGTGAGAAACGACCAGGCTGTGATTCGCAGGTATCGCAACTGTGGGCTTGGTAGTTACCGCACTGGCGACAAAGCCAGCGAATACAACCGAGAAGATGGACGCATGAACGATAAGTTTCATAAAACTGGTTACCTCCGGGGGTAGGTGCTGCTATTCAGTGTAGAAGAAAGAAACTGGTCAGAGTATAGTTCGCCGAACTCAACGAGCCTGCGTTTTCAGTGACATTAGATGGTATCTACTCTATACAGTACCAGAGTACCCATGTTTGCCTATCTGAGAGTAACCGAAAATTGAGTTACTTCGGCATTCGTCTAAAGATGTAAATTGATCACTTAGGTACCGCGACTCCTTTAAGGAATCAGCAATCGGAAGCACCCCCTCAGACACGATACGAGCCCGTCTGCACACTCGAAATGGGCCTCGAAACGTGGTAAACTTCATGTAGTCAAGTGCAGCCAAACCCTGCACTTTCAAGATGTTATTTCCAATTCGGCCGCTTCGCGCCGAGAGCCGCTCGCAGAGCTTTGCCGTTCGGAGTTGCATGTCCACCAAAGAAATTCCCCTTGCCGTCGCTCCTCCCCCCGCCGCCATTCGTGAGACTTCACCGTTAGAGCGCACGTATACCGGGGATAACATCAAGATTCTGGAAGGCTTAGAAGCCGTCCGCTTGCGTCCCGCGATGTACATTGGATCAACCGGCGACCAAGGCCTCCACCACCTGGTCTACGAGGTGGTCGATAATTCCGTCGACGAGGCCCTGGCCGGCCATGCGACACATGTAGACGTAACTATCCATATCGACAACTCCATCACCGTGACCGATGACGGCCGCGGCATTCCGGTGGACGATATGGATGTCCCGGGAGGCGAGCGCATGCCTGCCCTGCAGGTGGTTCTGACCAAACTGCATGCCGGGGGCAAGTTCGATTCGTCCACCTACAAGGTTTCAGGCGGACTCCACGGTGTCGGTGTCTCCTGCGTGAACGCGCTCAGCGAAGAGCTTGACGTCGAAGTCTGGAAAGACCTGCACACGTACGAGCAGTCCTACGCCAAGGGAATCCCGGTCACCAAGCTTAAGCAGACGGGCAACACCAAGAAGCGGGGCACGAAGATCCACTTCCTCCCCGATCGCTCCATCTTCACCGTGACCGAATATAACTTCGACACGCTGGCCCAGCGGTTGCGCGAGCTTGCCTTCCTCAATAAGGGACTTGAGATCAAATTGGTGGACGAGCGGACGACCGACCCCAAGACCGGGGAGGCCAAGCGCTCTGAGTTCAAGTATGCCGGGGGCATCGCCGAATTCATCAAGCATCTGAATCGGGGCAAGCAGGTGCTGCACGATAAGCCTATCGTCATGGAATCTTCCCGCGATGGCATTGAGCTGGACATTGCGCTGCAGTACAACGACAGCTACTCCGAGACCGTGTTTAGTTTTGCCAACAATATCAACACGGTAGACGGTGGAACCCATCTTTCCGGCTTTCGCACTTCCCTGACCCGCACCATCAATACCGCGGGACAGCAAATGGGGCTGTTCAAGGATGTGAAGGAGAACCTCTCCGGCGACGATGTGCGCGAGGGGCTGGTCGCCGTGGTCAGCGTAAAGCTGCCGCAACCGCAATTTGAAGGACAGACGAAGGGGAAGCTCAACTCGGATATTGCGGGAACGGTGCAGGCTTTCGTTAATGAACGCCTGGGTATGTTCTTCGAGCAAAACCCTCCCGTCGCTAAGCGGATCATCAACAAGGCGATTGAAGCTGCGCGCGCGCGCGAGGCAGCCAGGAAAGCACGTGACCTGACCCGGCGCAAAGGCGCGCTGGACGGCGGTGGCTTGCCCGGCAAGCTGGCCGACTGCAGTGAGCGCAACCCCGAACGCTGCGAGCTGTACCTGGTCGAGGGCGAATCCGCCGGTGGGACAGCGAAGCAGGGACGGGATCGCAAATTCCAAGCGGTGCTGCCGCTCAAGGGCAAGATCCTCAACGTGGAAAAGGCTCGCTACGACAAGATGTTGGGCCATGAAGAAATCCGGGCCATGATCACCGCCCTGGGTTGCGGCATCGGCAAGGAGGACTTCGATCCCTCCAAGCTGCGCTACGGCAAGATCATCCTGATGACGGACGCCGACGTAGACGGCTCCCACATCCGCACCCTGCTGCTTACGTTTTTCTTCCGTCACATGGTCGATCTGATCCGTCGTGGGCACGTATACATTGCCCAGCCCCCTCTCTACAGAATCAAGAAGGGCAAGTTCGAGCAGTACATCAAGGACGACCGCGAGTTCGTCAAGGTGATGATCAAGCGCGCCTCCGAAGGTATGGGATTGCGCTACGGTACGGCAGGCAAGAGGCTGGAAGGTGGTGCGCTGACCAAGTTCATGGGTCAGCTCAACGACTACCTGGGCGTCTTTGAAAAGGCAAACAAGCACCTGCGCAATCAGGAAGTTACGGAATTGCTGCCCAAGTTCGAGCTGATCAAGCGGACGGACTTCGAGGGTGACGGGGCGGTGCCGCCGAAGCTGGCCAAGCTCCACGCCGAACTAGTGAAAATGGCCAAGCGCTTTGAATTCAAGGCTGTGGCTGAGCCGCGCTACGAGGAAGAACACCGCACCTGGTCGGTGAGCTTCACCGACAGTCAGGGCGCTGAGCGCCGTGTGGACTGGACCCTGGCCTCCTCGCCGGAGTACCGGCAGATGACGGCCAAGTACGGGCTGATTCGCGAGGAACTGACGCCGCCGTTCGTGATTGAGTACGCTAAGGCAGCCGAAACTGAAGAGGGTGAGGCGGAAGCCGCTGCCCCGGATGCCGCCGCCAAGCCGAAGAAGGCAAAGCGGGCACCCCTGGATCCCGTAACCAAGCAGTCGGCCCGCGAGGTCTTCGAGTACGTGATCGAGCAGGGGCGGCGGGACTACGACGTCCAGCGCTACAAGGGATTGGGCGAAATGACCTCCAGCCAGCTATGGGAAACCACTATGGATCCCGACCGGCGCACTTTGCTTTCCGTCAAGCTCGAAGATCTGGCGGAAACGGAGTCGATCTTCAGCACGCTCATGGGCGAGGACGTCGAAGCACGGCGTAAGTTCATTGAGGACAATGCATTAGACGTGAAGAACCTGGATATCTAACGTCCTCTCAGTGGAGAGGGGCTGCGGCACCCTCTCCATTGATCTACTATCCGGGCATGGCCCTGCTCGAAGTACAAGACCTCACTAAAAACTATGCAAGGCGCTCTGGATGGCGTGGCGCGCGCGAGCAAAAGTGCGTCGTGGACCGGGTCTCCTTCTCCATCACCCGGGGCCAGACCCTGGGGCTGGTAGGCGAATCGGGCTCTGGCAAGAGCACGGTCGCTCGGATGATCCTGGGTCTGGTACCTCCTTCTTCTGGAACGGTTTACTTCGACGGACAAGAGGTGATTGGCGGTGGATCCGGCAGCGAGCTGCGTGCTTTGCGGCGCAGGATGCAGCCGGTCTTCCAGGATCCCTTCGCGGCCCTCAACCCACGCATGACAGTGGCCGAGATCATTGCCGAGCCCTTCCGTATCCACCACGGTGATGCGGCGAACCGGCCGGCCGAAGACGCAAAAGCGCTGCTGGCCGAGGTCGGCCTGGATGAGTCTGCCTTGCGCCGCTATCCCCATGAGTTCTCCGGCGGTCAACGGCAGCGGATCAACATAGCCAGGGCGCTGGCGCTCCGCCCTGAATTGCTACTGCTGGATGAGCCGGTCTCCGCTCTGGACGTAAGCGTCGGGGCCCAGATCATGAACCTGCTGAGGCATCTACAGCAAACATTCCATTTGACTTACCTCTTCATTTCCCACTCCATGCCGTTGGTACGCTATCTCTCGACCAACATCGTGGTTATGCGGGCGGGCAGAGTAGTCGAGACGGGTGCCTGCGACCAGATTTGCCGCTTCCCCCAAGAGACTTACACCAAGGCTCTCCTGGAAGCTACGCCGGAACTCCCTAGCTTAATGTGATTAAAGTACACTCATATTTCATGAGTCATTTGTGATATGCTCTCATCAAAGTAATGTCGGGCTGATACCTTCAGCCGCATTCGGAGGAGACGTATGACAATTACTCGCTGGGAAGCCTATCGCGACGTGGTGGCTTTGCAGAATCGTATGAACAGCCTTTTTCAGGACTTTTCCCGCAACGGTTCGGGAGAGAACGAGCCGGTAACGGCCGCGGGCTTCGTGCCCCCGGTTGACATCTACGAGGACGAGCACAAGCTGGTGCTCAAAATCGAAATCCCCGGCATACGCCAGGAGGATCTGGATGTCCGGATGGAAAACTCGACCCTTTCGGTTAGGGGCGAGCGCAGTTTCGAAAGTGAAGGGAAGGAAGAGAACTTCCATCGCGTGGAGCGCCGGTACGGCAGCTTCTATCGCGCCTTCACGGTTCCCACCACCATCAATCCCGAAAGCATCAAGGCTGAATATGACGCCGGGGTTCTGCGCTTGGAACTGCAGAAACGTCCGGAAAGCAAGCCCAGGCAAATCAAGGTAAACGTTGGGTCAGCCAGGCAACTGAACCAGAATCAACAGGCAGCGCCCGAGACTGCCAAGACAGCGTAACCTTTAATCGCTGAAATAGAGTTCACCCCTGGCCAGGTTCACACGCCCGGGGTGAACTCCCAATTTTAGGCGCTGACCCTTACGCGCCACTTCTTCGCTGTACGACCGGGATCATAAATAGAAATTGAAGACCAGACTTATCCACACCAGGGCGAGGCCCGCCCTTGCATCCGCGCTAAACGCGAGTTCAGGATGGTCTAGTCAGTCAGGAAAATAGGAATATGGCAATACGTTGGGATAAGTTCACACTGAAATCACAGGAAGCGATTCAGCAGGCCAGCTCGCTAGCCAATGAGAATGGCCAGCCTGAAGTACAGCCGATGCATCTGCTGATGGCTTTGCTGGAAGACAAGGAAGGCATCATTCTGCCCCTGCTGCAGAAGGTAGGAATCCCTACCGAGCAGATGCTGGCCAGTGCCCGGCACGCGATCGCAGGCATGCCAAAAGTCTCGGGCGCCACTTCGGAGCCGGGACTTTCCAGCGCCATGCAGAAGGTGCTGAATGACGCTTCGAAGGAAGCGCAGGATTTTAAGGACGAGTACGTTTCGACCGAGCATTTGTTATTGGCTCTGGCTCAGCTCAAGAAGGACCCGGCGCAGCTGTTGTTGGCCTCGATGGGCGGCACGCGGGATGCAATCCTGCAGGGCTTGACCTCGGTGCGCGGCAACCAGCGGGTGACCGATCAGAGCCCTGAAGGCAAGTACCAGGCGTTGGACCGTTACGCGAAGGATCTGACGGAACTGGCGCGGCGGGGCAAACTGGATCCGGTCATCGGCCGGGATGAGGAGATTCGCCGCGTAATCCAGGTGCTCTCGCGCCGCACCAAGAACAACCCGGTGCTGATTGGCGAGCCGGGGGTCGGCAAGACCGCCATCGTCGAGGGCTTGGCGCGCCGCATAGTTTCCGGCGATGTGCCGGAGTTGCTGCGCGACAAGCGCGTTATCTCGCTCGATCTTGGCTCCATGCTGGCGGGAGCGAAGTATCGCGGCGAGTTTGAAGACCGCCTCAAGGCGGTGCTCAAGGATATTCAGGAGTCCAACGGTCAGGTCATCCTCTTCATCGATGAACTGCACACCCTGGTCGGAGCAGGCGCGGCAGAAGGCGCCATTGACGCCTCGAATATGTTGAAGCCGCCGCTGGCACGGGGCGAGCTGCGCGCTATCGGCGCGACTACGCTGAACGAATATCGCAAATACATTGAAAAGGATGCAGCGCTGGAGCGGCGTTTCCAGATCGTCTTCGTGGGCGAGCCTAACGTGGAAGACACGATCGCGATTTTGCGCGGTCTCAAGGAGCGGTACGAGGCTCATCATAATGTCCGCATCAAGGACTCGGCCATCGTGGCCGCTGCGACGCTTTCCCACCGTTATATCTCTGACCGCTTTCTGCCTGATAAGGCGATCGACCTGGTCGACGAGGCAGCGGCATCGCTGGCCATCCAGATCGGCTCGGTGCCAGTGGAGATCGACCAGTTGGAGCGGCAAATGATCTCGCTGGAAATCGAACGTACGGCGCTCAAGCGGGAGAACGACAGAAACTCGAAAGAGCGGCTGGAGATTGTCGTGCGAGAACTTGCCGCGCTGAAGGAAAAGGCCACCGGCTTGCGCGCGCGCTGGCAGACAGAGCGGGAAGCCATTACGCGGCTGACCGAAGTGAAGAAGAAGATCGAAGCGCTGCGCTTTGAGATGGAAGAGCAGACGCGGCGTGGCAATCTGGAGCGCTCGGCGGCCATTCAATATGGCGAACTTCCCCAGCTCGAAGCAGAGCTGAAGCGGCTCAACGAGAAGCAGGACGGCGCTGAGGCCAACCGCTTGCTGAAGGAAGAGGTCGACGAGGAAGACATTGCCAGGATCGTTAGCAAGTGGACTGGCATCCCCGTGGACAAGATGCTCGAAGGAGAGGTGCGCAAGCTGGTGGAGATGGAAGGGCGCCTGCGCGAGCGGGTGGTCGGGCAGGATGAGGCACTGGAGACAGTGGCCAACGCGATCCGCCGGTCGCGTGCCGGGCTGAGCGACCCTAAGCGGCCGATCGGTTCCTTTCTTTTCCTCGGACCTACGGGAGTGGGCAAGACCGAGACTGCGCGCGCCCTGGCGGAGTTCCTCTTCGATGACGAGCAGGCCATGGTTCGTATCGACATGTCGGAGTACATGGAGAAACATGCGGTCGCCCGGTTGATTGGAGCGCCCCCTGGATATGTGGGCTACGACGAAGGCGGTCAACTGACTGAGGCGGTGCGCAGGCGGCCTTACTCCGTCATACTTTTTGACGAAATCGAGAAGGCGCATCCGGATGTGTTCAATGTCCTTCTGCAAGTGCTCGACGACGGACGGTTGACGGATTCCAAAGGCCGCACAGTGGACTTCAAAAACACAGTGCTGATTATGACCTCGAACCTGGGAGCGCATCTGCTGCAGTCGGAAAACCTGGAGAGCGAATCCGCGTTTGACGCGGCACGCGAGCAGGTGATGGAACTGCTGAGGCATAGCTTCCGGCCGGAGTTTCTCAACCGCGTGGACGATGTAGTCATCTTCCGTCCTCTGGGCGAGGAGCAGTTGTCGCACATTGTCGATCTGCGCCTGGCTGATCTGCGCAAGCTACTGGAACCGCGCAAGATCACGCTTGAGCTGACTGAAGGCGCGCGGCATCAGTTGCTGCTGACTGGATATGACCGCCAGTATGGGGCTCGTCCGTTGAAGAGAGCCATCCAGCGCCTGATTCAGGATCCGTTAGCGATCAAGATTCTGGATGGCGAGGTGCTGCACGGCGATCACCTCCGGGTGGACGCCGATCCGTTGAAGAACAGGCTGCTCTTCGAGGTCGAGGGCAGGACTGTCGGAGCCTGATCAGAGAAGCTCCAACCCCACTCCTCGGAAACGAGGAGTGGGGTTTTCTTTTTTCAGACCCACTCGCCTTTGCGCATCAGCGGTTCCACGGTGCCAGTAACCGTAATCCCGTCCAGATCGATCTCGCTCGAGCCGATCATCCAATCCACGTGGATCAGGCTTTCGTTTGCACCCTTGGCCGCGAGCTCCTCCGGTGTGAGCTTATCTCCATTCTTCACGCAGGTGCTGTAAGCCTGTCCCAGGGCAATGTGGCTGGCCGCATTCTCATCGAAGAGCGTGTTGAGGAATAGCAGCCCGCTGCTGGCAATCGGCGAGGAGTGGGGAACCAACGCTACCTCACCCAGACGCCGCGCTCCATCGTCGGTGTCGATCATTCGCTGCAGCACTTCCTGTCCCGCGGAAGCCTTGGCTTCTACTACCCGACCGCCTTCAAAGCGCACTGCAATCTTCTCGATCAGCGTCCCTTGGTGGGAGAGTGGCTTGGTGCTGGTCACTGTGCCTTCTACGCGATCTTTGTGCGGAGTGGTAAAGACCTCCTCCGTCGGCATATTTGGAATGCAATAGGCTCCGGTGCCGGCCTGCGTGCCTCCACCCATCCACAGATGATCGTCCGCCAGTCCCACGCGCAGATCGGTTCCCGGACCGCGGAAATGGAGCGTAGCGTAACGTTTCTCGTTGAGCAGATCGGCGCGGCGGTGCAGCCCTGCGTCGTGCTGCTTCCATCGTGCGATGGGATCGTCGGCATCCACCCGGGACGCGGCAAAGATCGCGTCCCACAGGCTGGACATCGCCTGATCAGGCGGAAGGTCTGGAAATACCGCTGCCGCCCATGCCGGCGTGGCGCAGGCAACGATCGTCCAATTGATGTCATGGCGGGTGATGAGTTCGATGGCCGGACGGTAGGCCTTGGACACGGCGCGGTTTGCCCGGCCAACTTTCTCCGGATCTTCCTTCGAGAGCAGGGATGGGTTTCCCCCGGCAATGGCCAGCCGCGCGGCGCCGTTGCGAAATGCTGCCGCCATCCCTTCGTAGAGCCATCCCGCAGCGGTATCGAAGCCCGCATCCTGCCCGTATCGATAACGCAACAGTGTGGATTGCTCATCGGTGAACAGAGTAGTCACGAGCGAAGCGCCGGCCTTGTAGGCCTGCTCGGTAATCAAGCGGGCCAGTGGCAAGGCATCGAGTGATGCCGTCATGACCAGTTCCTGACCACGCTCGAGTCCCAGGCCCGCGTTGATTGCAACCTGGGCCAGGCGATCCAGTTTCTGGTCAAAGGTCAAAGATGTTTTTGGAAGTTCCGTTATCGTGCCCATTGATCCCTCGTCTCTCCATTATCAACCAACGATGGGAAGGTAATCGAGGGGCTTTGCCCAATAAGCGCTAGCTTGCTTCTCAAAGCTCCAACAACTTAACCCGGCAGGAGCCGGTTGCTAACGGAACCCTGTAGGAACTGGACGGGTGCCCCACGTTCGCCCCAGCGTACGTGGGCCGAAAATGATTTGTTTCGAATGCATTTCCTAACTCTCACATGGATTTGACGGTCGATATCGTAAAAGCGATCGTGGGCTTCGCCCGTCTTATTCAGCCCACGTACGCTGAGGCGAACGTGGGGCACCCGTCCAGAGATGAGGTCCGTTTCAGTTAGGGGTTTTGCGCTTGCAACACGCGGGGGATTCCCTGCAGATCGTGAACTACACTGACGAATCTCCAGTCGCGTAACAGCGCTTCGACGGCCGACTGCTGGCCGAAGCCGATTTCGAGCAGAAGCCACCCACCGGGCTGGAGCACTTTGCGGACCTGCGGGATCAGGCGCTCATAGACTTCCAGACCGGTAGGCCCCGAGTAGAGCGCGGAGTGCGGCTCGTAGTCAGACACTTGGGACTCCAGGACTTCTCCTTCTGCAATGTAGGGAGGATTCGATACGACAACGTCAAAGTGGGCGCCATGGACAGCAGTCAGCAGGTTGGATTGCAGGAATGTCACCCGCTCGAGCACCCCATGCCGCTGGGCATTGCGGCGCGCGATTTCGAGCGCTGCAGGGGAAAGATCCACTGCTGTTACGTGCGATTGCGGCCGGGCATGCGCCAGCGCCACAGCAATGGCGCCCGAGCCGGTTCCCACGTCAACGAGGCGCGTGTCCGTTTCGGGGCCAATGTGTTCCAAGGTTGCTTCCACCAAGTGCTCGGTTTCCGGGCGTGGAATCAGGACATCGGGGGTCACTTCGAAGAGCAAGCCGAAGAACTCCTGGGAGCCAGTGATGTACTGCATGGGCTCGCCAGCCAGGCGGCGTCTGAGGAAGCTTTCTAATTGATCCGATTCAGCCAGAGAGAGGAGACGCTCGGGATGGGTCAGCAGCGCTGTCTGGTCGCATCCCAGAACATGCGCCAGGAGCACTTCGGCGTCGCGGCGCGGGTGGCGTGACGTAGCGGCCAGGCGAACGCGAGCCGCTTGCAGAGATGCGCCGGCGCTGGCCGGCACGTTATGCCACAGTGGCTGTTTCAGCCTTGAGACGCTCGGCCTGGTAGTGCGCGATCAGGGCATCAATGGTTGGCTGGAGTCTGCCTTCCATGACTTCCGCCAGCTGGTGGTTGGTGAGACCGATGCGATGGTCGGTGAGCCGGTTCTGAGGGAAATTGTAGGTGCGGATCTTCTCGCTGCGATCGCCGCTGCCTACCTGCTGCTTGCGCTCTTTGGCCAGCGCTTCCTGCTGCTTTTCCATTTCCACTTCATAGAGCCGCGCGCGCAAGACGCGCATGGCCTTCTCACGGTTCTTAATCTGCGATTTCTCATCCTGGCAACTCACCACCGTGCTGGTGGGGAGATGGGTGATGCGCACCGCGGAATAAGTGGTGTTGACCGATTGCCCACCGGGCCCGGACGAGCAAAAAGTATCGATGCGAATATCTTTGGCCTCGATCTTCACGTCGACATCTTCGGCCTCGGGCAAAACCGCCACGGTAATGGCCGAAGTATGGACCCGGCCCTGGGTCTCGGTGGCTGGCACGCGCTGCACACGATGCACTCCGCTTTCGTATTTCATCTGCGAGTACACGCGCTTGCCCTCAATGATGGCGATCACTTCCTTGAGGCCGCCAATCCCTGACTCGGACTGGGAAAGAATCTCCACTTTCCAGCGATGCTGCTCAGCAAAACGCGAGTACATACGGAAAATTTCGGCAACGAAGAGAGAAGCTTCGTCTCCGCCGGTGCCGGCGCGGATCTCAAGGATGACGTTCTTCTCGTCATTGGGATCCTTGGGCAGCAGCATGACCTTGATTTCTTCTTCCAGGGTGGTAGCTGTGCTCTCCAGGCGAGTTAGCTCTTCCTGCGCCATCGCCGCAAGCTCGGCGTCGTTTTCGTTCAGCATGCCTTTGGCATCGGCAATTCCCTGATGCGCCTGCTTGAGCTCGCGGTACTTACCCACAATCGCTTCCAGGTCACGATGCGCCTTGGCGGTCTTGTGATACTTTTGCTGGTCGGTCACCAGCTGCGGGTCGGCCAGCTGCCGGCCAAGATCTTCGTAACGGGTTTCAATCTGCTCCAGGCGATCCAACATGATAGGGTTCCTTTCCGGTCAACTTCTGAGTTTCGGGACGAAACAAAGAGACATACGGCGGCGGGAGCCGCTAGGAAAGAGCGTGCCGGACAGGAACCGTATTGGCGACGCGATGAACCATTTGTTTGATTTTATCAGGTTTGGCCGCCCTTGCATCTCAATGGGAACCTGAGCATGCATGCCCTATTTACCCAATTCGCAGAGCTCTGCCAGCGCCTGTCTGAAACCGGTAGCAAGCTGGAGAAGCGCGCGCTCATGGCAGAGTATTTGCGCCCCCTCCCCGTGCCCGAGGCCGGGCTGGCGGCCCTGTACCTGGCCGGAGTGCCCTTTCCCGAGACTGATGGGCGCGAGCTCAAGGTGGGTGGGGCGGCGCTCAGCCGTGTCCTCGCTGAGCTTTCCGGCGCCAGCCAGGCCGCGATGCATGCCGCTTACCTGCGCCATGGGGACCTGGGCGGCGCGGCACAAGACCTATTGCAGGGACGAGCGGCCGGGGCTTCGACCCTCTCGCTGCCCGAGGTAGCTGAGGTTTTTGCCGCCGTCGCCGATGCCGCCAAGCCGGCCAGGAAACAACAACTCACCCTGGATCTGCTTAAGCGAGCTACGCCGCTCGAGGCCAAGTACCTGATCAAGATCATTCTGGGAGATATGCGCACCGGAATCCAGGTCAGCCTGGTGGAGGAGGCGATCGCCGCCGCTTACCGCGCCACGATTGGCGAAGTACGACGAGCCAGGATGCTGAACGGCAATCTGCCCGAGGTGCTGGAGTTGGCTGCAGGCGGCCGCCTCGCCGAGGCGCGGATGAAGCTTTTTCATCCCCTTGGTTTCATGCTGGCTAGCCCGGTGGAGACGGTAGAGGAAGCCCTGCAGCGCTTCACGACTGAAGTAGCCGAGGAAGCCAAGTCTGCCTCAAGCGAGGTGCACCCCGACGGATCAGTCATCAAAGAGGCCCAGTTGGAGGATAAGTACGATGGCGTCCGAGCGCAGGTTCACTGTGGCTCGCCAGCGCATCCTGGACGGGTGGTTCTTTACTCACGTTCACGGGAGGATATGACGGCCAGTTTCCCGGAAATTGTCGAGGCCTTTGCCGGCTTTGAGGAACCGCTGGTGCTGGATGGTGAGATCCTCGCCTGGAGCCGAGACCGGGCGCTGCCATTCGCTTCTCTGCAGGCGCGGCTGGGGCGCAAGCGGGTCACAGCGGAGATGCGCGAGGCCACTCCGGTGGTGTTTATGGCCTTTGATCTGCTTTATGCCCACGGCGAACCATGGATGGACAAGCCTCTGCACCAACGCCGTCGTGCACTGGAAGAGCTGGTGACGCGTGAGCAGCCACGAACCAGGGTGAGTAGCCGCCTGGCCTCACTCGGACAGCAAACAGAGCTGCTCTTTGAGCCCGCGGCTCCGCAGGATAGCTTTGCCCGGTTGGTACTCGCGCCTGCCGTCCAACTTGAAAGCGTGGAGCAGCTGGAGCAGGCCTACGTGGATGCACGGGCCCGGGGCAATGAAGGCGTCATGCTGAAAGCCCGGCATAGCACCTACCAACCTGGGAGGCGCGGTCTGGCCTGGCTCAAGCTGAAGCGTGAGCTGGCTACGCTCGATGTAGTCGTGACGGCGGCTGAGTATGGCCACGGAAAGCGGGCCGGATGGTTGAGCGACTATACCTTTGCGGTTCGCGATGGCGAGGTGCTGCGCAACGTGGGCAAGGCCTACTCCGGCGTGACCGACGCAGAGATTGCGCGGCTAACCCAATTCTTTTTGGAGCACACGCTGGAGGATTTCGGGAGCATCCGCGCCGTCGAGCCGCTGGTGGTCCTGGAAGTAGCGTTTAACAACGTCATGCGATCGGATCGGCATGACAGCGGCTTCGCCCTGCGCTTCCCGCGCATTCTGCGCATTCGTGATGACAAGCCGGTAAGCGAGATCGATACCCTGGACCGGGTAGCCGAAATTTACCATTCACAACCGGACAAACCTGTACAGAATATTGAGGATTCGGAGCATAGCAAACCTGCGACCCTTCCGGGCTTCGACCCGTAGCTCTTGAACATAGGCCCCGATATATAGCATGATATATATCGGGACTAAGAAGATGGCGCAACTCGCAAAGGCAAAAGTCTTCATGAGCGGCAGGAGTCAAGCCGTTAGGATTCCAGCGGAATACCGCTTCGCGACGGACGAGGTATACATCCGTCGCGATCCACAAAACGGAGATCTGATTTTGTCGGAGGCTCCAGGCGGTTGGGACGAGATTTTTGCCGCCCTCGACAAGGCCGGTTTCCCCGAGAACTTTCTGGCCGATCGCGGCCAGGGCACTCCGCAGGAGCGCGACGAGCTGTGAGCCAGCTCTACATGATCGATACCAACACCGTCAGCTACATCGTTACGGGTAAGTCACCAGCCGCTCGGGAAAAATTGGCTCACCTCAAGCCTGGAGAGGTCGCGTGTATCTCGGTGATTACCGAGGCGGAATTCCAATACGGGTTAGCCAAGAATCCAAATTCTATTCTTCGCTCAGCTCTCGAAGGCTTCTTCGCCAAAATCCAAGTCCTTCCCTGGGGGAGAGAGGAGGCCCAGACCTACGGCGGCCTTCGGGCGAAGCAAGACAAGACGGGAAAGCCACTCGGCAATCTCGATATGTTGATTGCCGCTCACGCAATTTCTGTCCGGGCAATACTTGTCACGAACGACCGAGCGTTCGCGCACTTGTCTGGCTTGCCGGCAACGGTAAAGTGGGCAACCGAACTCTAGTGGGAGTGAGCGTGCGAGTGGTCGTGACCGGAGTGGTCGTGCACGTCGACTTCGGGCGGAGGAGAGCAACCATGCGCGACTTCGCAATCGACACATTCGAATTGAACCGTCGAGTGGTAGATACGGAATTTTTGCCGCAGGACCCCTTGCACCTGTTCCAGTATGCGAGCACTCTCCGACGGCGGGATGTCGGCGATGATGATGTGGGTGGCACAGGCGTGGGTCTGCGATCCAAGACTCCAGACGTGCAGGTCGTGCACATCTTCGACCCCATCGATGGCCTGAAGCGAAACCCGGATCTCCGCTAGCGAGCAGCCGCGCGGTGTTCCCTCCAAAAGGATATTCAGCGTCTCGCGCACGATGGAGAGCGAGCTCCACAGAATCAGGGCGGCGATCAGGATGGAGAGCACCGGATCGATCCAGTTCCGCCCGGTGAAAAGGATGGCGGCGCCACCCACAATCACCGCGGCGGTCGAGAGCGTGTCGCCCAGCATGTGTATGAAAGTGCTGCGGATATTGACGTCGCGCGAGGTGGTCCAAAGCAGGGCGGCGATCACGCCGTTCATCAGGACGCCGGCCGCGGCGACGATCATCATCAGCCGGGGTTGCACTTGCACCGGCTCACTCAGTCGATGGATGGCCGCAATGGCGATCCAGATGGCGATCAACACCAGCGTCAACGCGTTGAGGAAGGCTGCCAGCACGCCGGCGCGCTGGTAGCCGAAGGTCTTTTGATCGGTAGGGGGCCGCGTCTGAAAATAGACGGCGACAAAGGAAAGCAACAGGGCAAGAAAGTCGGATACGTTGTGGCCGGCCTCGGAGATCAACGCGAGCGAATGGGCATGCACCCCGGCCACGAAGGTAAGGGCTACATAGCCGAGCGTGGCCAGCAGCGAGATGCGCAGAATACGCTGCGTTTTCTCCGACCCCCCGCCATGAACGTGCATAGCTATAGTGTACCGGGAGCGGCTCCGGATTTCCTACTCGCGATGGCTATCGTATCGAGCGAGCTGCGACTTTAGGGCGGCTGTGAATAGGGACGGAATTGGCCGTATCGCGCAACCCGCTCCAGCCTTCGGCCACAATTAATGAGTTGCCAGGGTTGTGAGGATCGTAGCGCACGGATGCGGGAAACCCCAGCCGGCAGTCGTAGATGTTGACTATGTGCCGCAGCATGGTCACGTCCTGGGAGCACTCGTAGACCACCCCCGCCGCCTCATACTTGTAAAGAATCAGCTGCATCCCGTTGGGCCGTCCGCTCTCTTCGGCAGTGAGATCGGAGATGTCGATGACCGTGGCATCGATGATGCGCCCCTGCTGAACCAGCAGATCCCTGCGCTTGCGCTCCTCCTCGTCGGGGCTGACGCGGCGCCGGAGAAGCGCATAGGCGGCCATGCCCCCCAGGCACACTCCAACGGCGGCAAAGGTGCCGAAGAGCTGGGAGTCGCGCAACGGGAAGCTATTCATGAAAGCTCCAGCTCAAATAGGAGTACACGATGCAGGATATCGCAGGCTAGCGCGTCCTGGGAGATGCGGTGAGGGGCCTGGACCGCATTCGGCAACATTACCTCCGCGCAAATTGGGCAAGCGAGGCTGCGCTATACTGGCCAGAGATGTCCATTCGTTCGTCTGTTGTCCGAAGCTCGACGGCGATCGCCGCTTCGAGAGCCGCCACTCCCGTAAATTCCCGCTCCGAAGCCCGGCGAATTCGCTCTACGACCGTTCTGTGCGTTCGTCGAAACTCCAGTGTGGTCATGGCAGCCGATGGCCAGGTCACCCTGGGCGATAGCGTTATCAAACATACCGCGCGCAAGATCCGGAGACTTTATCAGGACAAGATCCTGGCAGGGTTTGCCGGCTCGACGGCGGATGCGTTCTCGCTCTTTAGCCGCTTTGAGGCCAAGCTGGAACAGTATGCCGGCAACCTGGGGCGGTCGGCGGTGGAACTGGCCAAGGACTGGCGGACGGACAAGATGCTGCGCAACCTGGAGGCCCTGCTGGTCGTTGCCGACTTGCAGCAGACCTTTCTCATCAGCGGCTCAGGCGACGTGATCGAGCCAGATGAGGGGATTGCGGCCATCGGTAGCGGTGGCAGTTTCGCCTTGGCGGCAGCCCGGGCCCTGGTCGAGAATTCCGACTTGCCGGCGCGGGCCATTGCAGAGAAGTCTTTGCGTATCGCGGGCCAGATCTGCATCTACACCAACGATCAAATCACCATTGAAGAGCTGAACGGCTAAGCTAATGCTCTAAGCTGCCGCCCAAAAGGAGCAGGCATATGGCTATTTTCTTACCTGGAACCGCGGAAGAGCTGGAACTCTCTCTGGAAGACCTTACCCCACGGGAGATCGTGGCGGAGCTGGACAAGCATGTCGTAGGTCAACGGGCAGCCAAGCGGGCCGTGGCCATCGCGCTGAGAAACCGGATGCGCCGGCAGAAGCTGCCACCCGATATCGCCGAAGAGATCATGCCCAAGAACATCATCATGATTGGGCCCACCGGCGTGGGCAAGACGGAGATTGCGCGCCGCCTGGCCAAGCTCACGAATTCACCCTTCATGAAGGTAGAAGCCTCCAAATTCACCGAGGTCGGTTACGTCGGGCGTGACGTGGAATCGATGATCCGCGACCTGGTGGAAATCGCCGTGGACATGGTGCGCGAGGAAAAGCTGGAAGAGGTGGAGGACCGGGCCGAACTCAACGCTGAAGAGCGCTTGCTGGACTTGCTACTGCCCCCTTCGCCGGCCGCCACAAACGCGCCCGGGAGTACCCATTCCGCGCCGGGCCCGGTGGTGATCGATGGCACCAACTTCCCGCCGGCAAGCCAGGAGAGCCATAACCGCACCCGGGAGAAGCTGCGGCAACAGTTCCGCGAAAGCAAGCTGGATGATCGTACGGTAGAAATCGATGTGCGCGAACGCAGCACACCGTCGTTTGAGATCATCTCCAACCAGGGCGTCGAGGAGATGGATATCAACCTCAAGGACGTGCTGCCCAACCTCTTCGGCCAGCGGACCAAGAAGCGCAAGATGAAGGTCGGAGAGGCTTTCGAATACCTGGTGCAGGAAGAAGAGACGCGGCTGGTCGATATGGACCAGGTAACGCGGCTCGCGGTCGAACGAGTCGAGAACTCGGGCATTATCTTCCTGGATGAGATCGACAAGATCGCCGGACGGGAGGGCGGCCACGGCCCGGACGTATCCCGGGAGGGAGTGCAGAGAGACATTCTCCCCATTGTCGAGGGAACGACCGTCAATACCAGGTATGGCATGGTGAGGACGGACCACATCCTGTTTATTGCGGCAGGCGCGTTCCACGTTTCGAAGCCGAGCGATCTGATTCCCGAGCTACAGGGCCGCTTCCCTATCCGCGTCGAGCTGCAGTCGCTGACGGTAGAAGACTTTGTCCGCATTCTTACAGAACCCAAGTCATCGCTTACCAAGCAGTACACCGCGCTGCTCGAAACGGAAGGCCTGAAGCT
Source organism: uncultured Acidobacteriaceae bacterium (assembly GCA_963824325.1). Classification (GTDB taxonomy): domain Bacteria; phylum Acidobacteriota; class Terriglobia; order Terriglobales; family Acidobacteriaceae; genus PALSA-350. The sequence goes on from CAWGPA010000009.1 coordinate 553,215, forward strand.
CAGGTTTACCAAGGAATCGCTGGAAGAGATGGCGCGGTTCGCTTTCCGGGTGAACGAGACTACAGAGAACATCGGCGCGCGGCGGTTGCACACCATTATGGAGCGAGTGCTGGACGAGATCAGCTTCATGGCGCCCGACATCATGAAGGGTCATTCCGCCGACGGCCCATTGATCGAAATTGCCGCTTCGGCATCGGAAAACGGGGCCACAGTGCCTCTGCCGGTAAGCGACGTGGAGACGGCGGATGGACGGGAGCGGGTGGTTTTGATCGATCCGGAGTATGTGCGAGCCATGGTGGCTTCGATCGTCAAGGACCAGGATTTGTCGCGCTACATCCTCTAGGTCTGAGAATTGGCTGTTCTCCCACGGAAGCCCGGTGGGAGCCCCCCGCTTCAGCGTCGCGGAAAGAGTCTCAATTCCATCGATCGGCTTTAGCCGCGGCTTCCCGTGGCCGGCACCCTACCCTTGGCTGCAACGTGGGAGAGAAGATCCCGCCGCTAAAGCCGGAGGAGAATAGTCCCACTCGAGCCGCTCGGCTTGAAAGCCGAGCTCCTCCGCATGAATGCGGGGGCTTCCACCGTTATGGGCAGGCACGCGCGCTCCTACGAGCCCAACTATGTGACCGCATACTTTACGGCACTCCAGCGAGTTCTGCTCAGTTTCTAGAAGCCGGGTCATGCTCGAACCGAGGCGGTGGACTGCAGGGGTTGGAAACGAAGCGTGGGTAGCTCCTCCACGGCCCGGCGCAAGGTCTGTTCCCAGCAGGCGTGCATCAGGTCCAGTTCGGGGTCATCGGCCTTGAAGCGCCGGTAGCGGTCGAACTCCAGCTTGTCATTCTGGTATAGCAGGACTTCGAGCGGGGGCCCCACCGTCACGTTGGAACGCATCGCGGCGTCCAGCGACAAGAGTGCGTAGGTTCCCGCGACCTCCAGGCTGGTGGAACGGAACTCGATGCCGCGATCCAGGATCGGCCGGCCATATTTCACTTCGCCTATCTGGAGATAGGGCGAATCCTCGGTCGCGCTCAGGGGGTTTCCCTGTGGGTAAATCAGGAAGAGGTTCGGCTTCTCTCCTTTGACCTGGCCGCCTAAGAGGAGATGGATGTTGAACTTGAACTCATCCTTCTCCAGTGCGGCGCGATCCATATCCGAGACCCGGCGTACGCAATCTCCGACAATGCGGGCTGCCGCATACATGGATTCGGCCTTTGCCAGGCCCTCTCCGGACTCGAAATCGTTGCGTAAAAGGGTGATTACCGACTGGGTCAGCGACAGGTTTCCGCTGGTCAGGATGACGAAAGCTCGTTCCCCCGGCTGGAGAAACGTATGCATCTTTTGGCAGACGTTCACCTGGTCGTAGCCGGCGTTGGCTCGGGAATCAGACGCCATCACCAAACCTTCCCGGGTCATGATGCCCAAACAATAGGTCATTCTTGATCTCCAGCCTGAATGCTAGAGCATTTTCGGCGAACGCGGTATAACCATAGAAACAGCTGGGAACCGATCCTGATTGTCTGATAGCTTTTTGAGCAAAGCCAGGGTCACGGGGAGGCTCCAGGGGGCAGTTATGTAGGCTTTTTCTTGAGGAAAAAGCCTGTTCAGAGCAGAGTTGCTGATTTAGGACTACCCTGCCTTTGCTTTCGCATCATAATTTCTGCGACAAGGACCTTGTCGTTCCTGTCGAACTTGCCCGGGGGTGACTCTGGGCGATTCGCTCTACAGGGCTCGATCGAGGGAGTGCAATGCTTATTCGCTTAGGTTATGACATCGGTTTCAACATTCCAGCTCCGGTTACCATCGTTGCGATGCTCCACGTGCATCCTTCGCGGGAGCCCGACCTGCTCGAGCCTGACGAGCTGAAACTAGATCCGGCCGTTCCCATCACCAGCTATATCGACACGTTTGGCAATCGCTGCTCGCGATTCGTGGCCCCCACTGGGCACATCCAACTAACCGGTTCCACCCTGATTGAAGACTCCGGCATGGAAGACCCTTCTCCTTTGGATGCGGCCGAGCACCCGGTGGCGGAACTACCCAACGAAACCCTGATCTACCTGCTCAACAGCCGATACTGCGAGGTCGATCGCCTCTCCAACATTGCGGTGGAACTGTTTGGCGATGTGGCTCCAGGGTGGACCCGGGTGCGCGCCATCTGCAATTGGGTTTACTCCAAGGTCGCTTTTGGGTATCAGCATGCCCGTTCCACCAAGACGGCGCTCGATGTGTTCACCGAGCGGGTCGGAGTATGCCGGGACTTTCAGCACCTGGCAGTGACCTTCTGCCGGGCGCTCAACATACCGGCGCGCTATGTGACGGGATACCTGGGCGATATTGGTATACCGCCTACCTTTACGCCTATGGATTTCAGCGCCTGGTTCGAGGTTTATCTGGACAACCGCTGGTGGACGGTAGATGCGCGGCATAATCATGCCCGCATTGGCCGGGTATTGATGGCGGTGGGACGCGATGCCTCCGATGTGGCGATCACTACCTCGTTCGGGATCGCAAACCTTACCCAATTCAATGTGATCAGCGACGAGGTCGCGACCGAAACCACGTCGGGATTCAAACAGTGAGCCAGGAAGGCCAAATGGAACTAGCCCGGCCCAGCACGTTTGCCAATCCGCTCCTGAAGGACTACGTCCTCGACAACACGTACGACGAGATGTTCTCTCAGGACGGCCTGGTAAGACCGCATTACGCAGCCGCGTTGGAGACATTTCTCAACCTTCCGCCAGAAGAGATTGCGCGGCGCAAACGCTCGGTCGACTTGTCTTTCCTGACGCAGGGCATCACCTTCAACGTATATGGGCACGGAGAAGGAACGGAAAGAATCTTTCCCTATGACCTGCTGCCGCGTGTCATCACGGGCGCGGAATGGCAACACATCGAAAAGGGCCTTACCCAGCGCATTACTGCCCTGAATCTGTTTCTGCACGATGTTTATAACGAAGGCAAGATTCTCAACGACGGCCATGTGCCGCGCGAGATTGTCTACAGCTGCCGCCAGTTTCGCAGAGAAATGCGCGGCCTGCAGGTTCCGCGGAATGTTTATATCACCGTGACGGGTACAGATCTCCTTCGCCTGAGCAATGGAGAATTTGTGGTACTGGAGGACAACCTCAGGGTTCCCAGCGGCGTCTCCTACATGCTGACCAGCCGCCGGGTGATGAAGCGTACGTTTCCCCAGCTGTTTCGCGATTATGGCGTGCAGCCGATCGAACATTACACCCAGCTGCTACTAAGCACGCTGCGATCGCTGGCGCCTGAGGGGCGTCACGATCCGTCGATCGTATTGCTCACCCCTGGTGTCTACAACTCAGCTTATTTCGAGCACACCTACCTGGCACGTCAGATGGGCATCGAACTGGTCGAGGGACGCGACCTGGTGATCCACGACAACGTGGTGTACATGCGAACGACGGCCGGCCTGAAGCGCGTGGATGTGATCTACCGCCGAGTGGATGACGATTTCATCGATCCGCTGGCTTTTCGCTCCGACTCCATCCTGGGAGTTGCCGGATTATTCAATGCCTATCGTGCCGGCAATGTCACTTTGGCCAATGCCTTTGGCACTGGCATCGCCGACGACAAGGCGGTCTACGCTTACGTGCCGGCGATTATCCGCTACTACCTAGGGGAAGAGCCGATCCTGAATAACGTCGAGACCTATCTCATGACCGATCCCAAGCAGCGCAAGTACTGCTGTGAGAATCTCGACAAGCTGGTAGTAAAGGCGGTCGGTGAGTCAGGCGGCTATGGAATGTTGATCGGGCCTCACAGCAGCGCCGAACAGCGGGATGAGTTCAAGCGCATGATCGAAGCCAATCCGCGCAATTACATTGCCCAACCTACGCTCGATTTCTCCCGCGCCGGATGCTTGACGGAGAACGGTATCGAACCGCGGCATGTGGATTTGCGGCCCTATATCTTGTATGGCGATAAGGTGCGCATTGTTCCGGGTGGGCTCACGCGCGTGGCCTTACGGCGCGGCTCGCTGGTGGTGAACTCGTCGCAGGGCGGGGGCAGTAAAGATACCTGGGTTTTGACCGACTAGAGGACACATGCTTTCTCGCGTAGCAGACAGTCTTTACTGGATGAGCCGCTATCTTGAGCGCGCTGAGCATACGGTGCGGATGCTTGACGTGAACATGGGCCTGATGCTGGACAAGTCCAGCACCAGCGCGGAGGGGCGATGGAAGCGGGTGCTGGCTGCGCTGGGGAATCCGGCCGGCGTCAGCTGGAACAATGACTATTACCAACTTGTTCATTCGCTGACCTTCGACGCGGAAGTTCCCGCATCGGTGACTTCCTGCCTGATTGAAGCGCGGGAAAACGCGCGCCAGGTGCGCGACGAGATCAGCTCTGAGCAGTGGCAGCAATTGAACCGCATGTACCACTGGGTGATCCAACCACAATCGGAGTTTGGACTGAATACGCGGCTCAGCGACTTTCTTCCCGCGGTGATCGATGGGGTTCACCTTTTCCAGGGTGTCAGCGATACCACCATGAGTCATGGTGAGGAGTGGCAGTTTATTCAATTGGGCCGCTATCTGGAGCGGGCATCCTCCATAGCGAATCTACTCGCACTGTATCAACCGGAACTTCTGAGTACCCCGGAAGCAGCGGTAGAAGGAAGTCATTACCAGGAGTGGGTAGGGCTGCTTCGTTGCTGCACGGCGTTCGAAGCCTACTGCAAGGTGTACACGGCGGACCTTTCCGCCGAGTGGATTCTGGAATTTCTATTGTTGAACCCGCAATTCCCACATTCCCTGCGATATTCCGTTGATTGCCTGCGCCAGGCGCTGGTCGCCGTGCGCGCATCCAGCGGAAGGATGCCGGTGGACGACCTGTCCAGGGTCTCCGGTAAGCTGCAAGCCTCACTCAGCTTTGTCGAAGTTGCCGACATTCTCACCCAGGACGCGGGGGCGTACCTGCATAACATTCTGCAACAGTGCCGGCAGACGCACGACCTGATCTACCGTTTCTACATTCAATATTCGGTGCAAGCTGCTCTCGCGATGTAGTGATTCCAAGGAGTTCGACAGGCGATGGATTTTTATCTGATACGGCACCTGACCAAGTTCCTTTATGCGGACCAGGTAAGCGAAAGCCTCATGGAAACGCGCATGCACCCGCGCAGCGATAACAATCAACGGTGCCTCTCGTTTTCCCTGTCGGTCAGCCCTCGTTGCCGGGTCTTCTCCTATCGCGATCACCTGGGCAACAACGTCCATCACTTCGATATCCCTGGAGAGCACTCGCAACTGGTGATGGTCGCCGAAGCCCTGGTGGAGCAGCAGCCACTGCCCGAGATTCCGCACTTGCTTCGCCCCGGCGCCTGGGACGAACTGGATTCTCTGGTTGCGCTAGGGGATTTCTCGGAGATGATGCTGCCGAGTGAGTTTGCCAAACCCTCGCCGGCCCTGCTCGATCTGGCGAAGCTACTGGACGTGCGGCGCCGTGACGATCCCCTGGTGCTGTTGCGGCAGTTGAATGCCTCGCTGTATCACTGGTTTGATTACGATCCGCGGAGCACGCACGTCAACTCACCCATTGACGAGGCGCTGGCATCGAGAAAGGGCGTATGCCAGGACTTTGCTCACACCATGATTGCGCTGGTGCGGCACGTGGGCATTCCCTGCCGCTACGTGAGCGGTTATCTCTATCATGGCGAGGAGAATGCCGATCGCTCAACGGCGGGGGCTACGCACGCCTGGGTAGAGGCATTTTTGCCCCAGGTGGGCTGGGTGGGTTTCGATCCAACAAATAACTTGCTGGCGCAGAACCGGTACATACGCACGGCGCTGGGAAGGGATTACGCGGATGTGCCTCCGACCCGTGGCATTTATCGCGGCAGTAAGGATAGTGAGCTTTACGTGGCAGTCAAAGTGTCAAAATATGTTGATTTGCCACCTCTTGACCGCGATATGCCGGTCCCGGAAGACTGGTCTATCCTGGTGGAACGTGCCCAGGAGCCTCCGGCGCCGCCCGCGCAGTTGCTGCATCTGCAGCAAATGCAACAGCAACAGCAGTAGAACCAATGGCCCGCACAAGGGCACTGACCAAACGTAACCTCTGCGTTTCTTTCCTTCTTCTCCTAAGAAGGCTTGATCGCGTAGCTTATCAGAGGTGATTCATGGAACAGCACTTCGGCTACTTCTGCCGGGCATACGTCGGGCAAGATGTTCAGGCGAATGTGATCGCCCGTACCCTGCTGGAAGCCGAGCTTGAAATCACACGCATGATTCGTGGAGGAGCCATGGCGGCACACGCAGTGCAACACGGAATGCCTGATCACGAGCCGGTGCTCGTAGCCAGCGCATCCGGTGGTAAGGCGGACGGAGAAATGTGGCGTTATCTGCGGCAGAACGCAGGCCCGGAGTTCGAACGCTGGCGGACCGCTTTCTCCTCCAAGACCAAGATCCTGGACGATCGCTGGGTGGTGATCGAACTCTGCTCTAACGGGATTAAGGAATACAGCGCCTTCGGTAAGGCCGTCCGGGCGATCTGGGCTAACGCTACGGCGCACTCTCCCATTTCCTAACCGCTCTCCCACTTCTTAACCGTTTAGTTGTGCGAGGAAAGAAATCGCAGGTCCCTGCGCTACCCCGGTTCGCTCCGGTCGAAATGGCTCACCTTGGCGTAGGTGGAGGTGGAGTGCTGGGAGTTGTTTGGGGGAAAGGCGCACAGCAGGTCCCTCCACTTCGCTCCCCCGGATTTCCTGTCGAGATTGATAGCGTTGGCAAACTCCATGCGGCTTTCTCTACGGAAAGCCGCACACGTGGTCGTTGGCGGTGCCGCGAGGTAGGAAATCCGGGTACGCTCCGGTCGGGATGACAAAGTGGAGGGTAGCGCTCACCTCAGCAGCTGTTATAGGGGATGGACAGAGCCGCACTTAAGGGCATCGACTCGCCTTGGCGCGTGTGGGGGTTGACGGAGGGAGTGTGAGGCAAAGGTTCCCCAGAGCTTCCGCTTGACGGGGTATGCCCGGTTCTCCTAAGGTCAGAGCGCGAGAAAACGTTTGCATCGTCTGTTATTTTGTTCCCTATGCCGAAAACCACCGACCTGGACACATTGAAGGAGCAGGTGCTCGAGGCCAACCTGGAACTGGTTCGCCGAGGGCTGGTTCTCTTTACCTTCGGCAACGCCAGCGGCATCGACCGCCAGCGTGGGCTGGTGGTCATCAAGCCCAGCGGGGTTGACTACACGGCGCTGGCTCCGGCCGATATGGTGGTCACCGATCTGGATGGGAAGCTAGTCGACGGCAAGCTGCGCCCGTCCTCAGACCTGGCGACGCATCTTCTACTTTATAAAGAGTTTCCCGGGATCGGCGGGGTGGTCCATACACACTCGGAATATGCCACGGCGTGGGCCCAGGCGGGGCTCGAGATTCCCGCCTACGGCACTACCCATGCGGACTATTTTTATGGGCCCGTTCCGGTGACTGCGGAGTTGACGGCGGAGGAGATTGGCGGGGATTACGTGCTCAATACCGGGGTCGCGATTGCCCGCCGCTTCCAGGGTCTCGATCCGCATGCCATTCCGGCGGTGCTGGTGGCCGGCCACGCGCCTTTCTGCTGGGGGAAAACGCCGCTCGAGGCGGCCTACCACGCGGCTGTTCTGGAAACTGTCGCTCGCATGGCGTACTTTACAGCTACTCTGCGGCAAAGCTGTAACGGGGTTTCCCAGGCGCTGCTGGATCGGCATTATTTTCGCAAGCACGGCGCCAACGCGACCTACGGACAGGAGAATTGATGCGGCGACAAGGACTGGCTAACCTATGGTGACAACTCTGGCGCTGGCGGTCTCGACCCAGCTGGCGCGCCTGAACTGGATCGACGTCCTGGTGATCGCGATCTACTTCGCGATCGTCGTCTTCATCGGCTTTTATCTCCGAGGATCCTCCAACACCAGCGAAGAGTTCTTTATGGCCGGGCGCGAGATGACGGCCTGGATCGCCGGCCTGAGCTTCGTTTCCGCCAACCTGGGATCGCTCGAGTTGATGGGCTGGGCGGGGTCTACCTACCAGTATGGAATCCTGGCCATGCACTGGTATTGGATCGGTGCTATTCCGGCGATGCTCTTTCTGGGCATCGTGATGATGCCGTTTTATTACATCTCGAAGACCCACTCTGTACCGGGATATCTAAAGCTTCGTTACGGTGATGGGGCACGAGCCCTCTCGGCGGTTAGTTTCGCATTCATGACCATTCTCATGAGCGGCATCAATATGTACTCGATGGCCATCGTCATGAAGGTGGTTCTGGGCTGGGACCTGAACTTCAGCATCTGGGTTTCCTCAGTCACGGTGGCAGTGTATGTTGCGCTGGGCGGGCTGAAGTCGGCGATCTATAACGAGATTCTGCAGTTCCTGCTGATCTGGGCGGGGGCCCTGCTGGTGCCAATTTTGGGCCTCATCGAGGTGGGTGGCTGGAGCAACCTGCGGCAGCAGATCGCAACCAATCTGGGCCGTTCCGACTATGTACACCTGTGGTCGACACTCGGCCACTTCAACACCAACCCCATGGGAGTGAACTGGTTCGGAATTGTCTTCGGGCTGGGCTTCGTGGTCAGCTTCGGCTACTGGACCACGGATTTTCTGGTGGTGCAGCGGGTGCTCTCCGCCGACAGCATACGTTCCGCGAGGATGGCTCCAGTGATCGGCGCGGCGTTCAAGATGGCCGTGCCTTTCATCGTGATCCTGCCCGGCCTGCTGGCCCTTTCCGTGCTTCCCTATAAGCTGGTGGCGCAGGATGTAGCGGTCACGACCGGTCAGCACAGTTTCAATGAAGTTCTCCCCCTGATGCTGGTGCGCTATTGCGGTCCGGGTCTGCTGGGGTTGGGCGTTACCGCTCTGATCGCGGGCTTCATGTCTGGAATGGCGGGCAACGTAAGCGCGTTTTCGACGGTGTGGACCTATGACATCTACGGAGCTTTTCTCAACAAGAAGGCTACCGACCGGCACTATGTAGCCATGGGCCGCTGGAGCACCTTGATCGGCGTGCTGGTCTCGGTGGGCACGGCATACCTGGTGCAGCATGCGGCCAGCATCATGGATTACGTGCAGCAACTGTTCAGCTTCTTTATCGCTCCGCTGTTCGGAACCGTGATCCTGGGCATGCTGTGGAAACGCGCGACCAAAGAGGCCGGATTTTGGGGATTGCTTGCCGGTACGGTCACGTCGATTAGCCTATGGCTGTGGGTGCAGCACGATCCGCATGCGTTGCGCTACGTCGCCTTTTCCCCTGACGCTAAAGACATGGCAGAGAATGTCTATCGCGCTCTCTGGGCGTGGCTGGTCTGCGTGCTGGTTACGGTGGTGGTCAGCTACATGACGAAACCTCGGCCGGTCGCGGAACTCGAGGGGCTGGTCTACGGAGCTTCCGTTCTCCCCAAGGAACACGACGACCATTGGTACCAGCGTCCGATTGTTTGGGCGGGGACAGTGGCTGTGGTCTTCGTCTTCCTCAACATCATCTTCTGGTAAGGAGCCGAGTCCGATGCGAGAGTCCTTTTCTATCTGGTGGTTTGCGGGCGTACTGCTGCTGGCCTATGGCGTGGTGATCATGAGCACCGGTATCTGGGAACTCAGTCACCCGCTGCCCAATCCTCCGGTGCTCAACAACCTTCATGCGCCGATCTGGTGGGGCGGACTGCTCACGGTCGCCGGCCTGGTTTACACCATCGGCTTTCGCCCCCGGCAAACGGTTAACAAGCGAAGGAAATAACTATGGCGAAACAGATGACGTTCGGCGTGATTGTAGGCAACCGCGGCTTTTTTCCCGATCAGCTGGCAAAGACGGGCCGCGAAGAGATTCTGAAGGTGCTGGCGGCGGACGGGATCCGCGCCATTGCGTTGACTCCGGAAGAGTCGAAGTTCGGCGCGGTCGAAACGCCGACGGAAGCGCGGCTTTGCGGTGATCTCTTCCGCAAGCATCGCGATGAGATTGATGGCGTCATTGTTACACTTCCCAATTTTGGCGAGGAGCGCGGGATCGTCGATGCCTTGCGCCACTCCACGCTGAAGGTTCCGGTGCTGGTGCAGGCGACTCCTGACCGGGCGGCGGATATGAAGATTTCCCACCGCCGGGACAGCTTTTGCGGCAAGATGTCGGCCTGCAACAACATGATGCAGTACGGCATTCCCTACTCGCTGACCGCGAACCATACGGTGCAACCTGACTCCGATGAGTTTCGCAAGGACCTGGCCTGGTTCTCCTCGGTGTGCCGGGTGGTGCGGGGCTTTAACAATCTTCGCGTGGGCGCTATCGGGGCGCGCCCGGCGGCGTTCAACACGGTTCGCTACAGCGAGAAGCTGCTGGAGCGCAGCGGCATCTCGGTGGATACTCTCGATCTTTCGGAGGTCCTGGGCCGCATCGAGCGGCTCAAAGACAACGACGACGCGGTGCAGAGCAAGCTGGCGGCGATCCAGAAGTATGTATCCACTAACAACATCCCGATCGCGGCGTTGATCAAGATGAGCAAGCTGGGCGTGGTGATCGAGCAGTGGATGCAGCAGACGTATTGCACGGTGAGCGCGATTCAGTGCTGGACTTCGCTCGAGGAATACTTTGGCGTGGTGCCCTGCACGGTGATGAGCATGATGAGCGACAACCTCTTCCCCAGCGCGTGCGAAGTGGATATTTGCGGGACGATCAGCATGCACGCCCTGGCCCTGGCCTCGGAGACGCCTAGCGCGCTGCTGGATTGGAATAACAATTACGGTTCCGATCCGGATAAGTGCGTGTGCTTCCACTGCTCCAACTTGCCTAAGCATTTTTTCAAGGACGTGGTCATGGACTTTCAGGCGATCATCGCGGGCACGGTGGGCAAGGAGAATACCTTTGGCACTTGCGTTGGCCGGGTCAAAGCGGGCGCTATGACCTACGTGCGCTTCTCCACCGATGACTTCCACGGCAAGATCCGGGGATACGTGGGGCAGGGGGAGTTTACCAACGACCCCTTGGAAACTTTTGGAGGCGCCGGCGTGGCTCGGATACCACGATTGCAGAAGCTGCTGCGATACATCTGCGAGCAGGGCTTCGAGCATCATGTCGCAGCCAATTTCTCGCAGGTGGGCAGTGCGGTGCAGGAGGCGGCCATGCGTTATCTGGGCTGGAGCATGTACAACCACGACGCGGAGCAGGCTTAACGGTGGCCATTGTTGCGGGGGTTGATTTCGGCACGTTGAGCGTTCGGGTTACGTTGTTTGACAGCGCCCGGATAGAGAAGGGTGGTTTGGCCACGGCATCGGCCAACTATCCGCTGAAGCGGAAGCGGGAAGACCCGGATTTCGCTACACAGTCCCACGAAGATCAGATGGAGGGGCTGGTCAGCGCCATGCGGGGTGCTCTGGCCAAGGCCGGAATCTCGGGCGAGCAGGTCGAGGCTGTAGCGCTCGATACCACCGGCTCGAGCGTGGTGCCGGTGGACGCCGGCATGCGGCCGCTCGATGACTACTATCTGTGGTGCGACCATCGCGCCAAGGGCGAGGCGCAGCAGATTACTCAACTCGCTCACGCGGAGCATCTGGAAGCGATCGAATGGTGCGGTGGGGTTTATTCGCATGAATGGGGATTCGCCAAGCTGCTGCACTGGCTGCGCCACAACCCGGAGAAGCGCGGGCAATTGGCGAGCGCTTTCGAACACTGCGACATGGTGGCGGCGACTCTGTGCGGGATTACTGATCCCAAGCAGGTAAAGCGTAGCATCTGCGCCATGGGTCACAAGTGGATGTGGAATCCCAAGTGGGAGGGTTTGCCTTCGCAGGCTTTTCTTTCGAGCGTGGATCCCCTGCTGGACGGTATTCGCAACAAACTTGGTGGCGAATACCACACTTCCAATGCACTGGCGGGTCATCTCGCGCCTGCGTGGGCGGAGAAGATGGGTTTGCGGGCGGGAATCCCGATTCCCGTGGGCGCCTTCGATGCCCACTGGGACGCCATCGGCGCTGGTTGCAGGGAGGGCGACGTAGTTAATGTGGTGGGAACGTCCACTTGCATCATTGCCATGCAGCGGAAGACGACGCTGATTCCGGGCGTGTGTGGTGTGGTTCCTGGTAGCGTGAATCCGGGCTACACGGGCATTGAGGCGGGGCTGTCGGCTACCGGAGACATTTTCGAAGCCATTGCTCGCCGGGCGAATGTCAAGATCGCGGAGCTCAGCCGCGGATTGGAAAATTACCGGCCGGGACAAACCGGATTGCTGCGGCTGAGCTGGGATAATGGGGACCGCACGATCCTGGTCAACCCGGAACTGGGAGGTATCACGCTGGGTTGGAACGTGGTTCATACAGCCCAGGATGAATTGTTTGCCGCGATTGAAGGGACTGCGTTTCACACGCGGATTATCCTGGAGCGCCTGGCTGAGTACGGAGTGCCGGTGGATCGCGTCATCAATGGGGGTGGCGTGCCGCAAAACAATCCTGTGCTCAACCAGGTATATGCCAATGTGTTGGGCAAACCGGTGTTGGTGCCGGATGGGATTCCGACCAGCCTTGGCTCTGGGATCTTCGCGCTGCTGGCGGCTGGGGCGTTCAAGTCGGTGGAAGAGGCGCAGGAGAAGATGTGCTTGCCGTACCAGACCTATCAGCCGGAGGCTAAGGCTGTGGGCGTGTATGAGGAGCTCTACCAGCTTTACCGGAAGGTTTATTTTGCCTTTGGGTTGCGGAGCGCGCCGGCAGTGGAGTTGGGGGATGTGCTGCCGAAGTTGATTGAGATTCGGTCTGCGGTGTTGAGTGGGTAGTCTTTGACGACGTGGTTGGATGGAAGACTGCTGGTTTGGAGCAGTGGTATCCCACATCTCAAAATCGAGATATGGGGCACCCGTCAGTCGTGGTTGGGACAGGGTGTGGGGGTGAGATCACGCTTGGTCCCTCGGCTAAAAGAGTCGCCGGTTTCTCGAGGTGGGTGGAATGATTTACCTGGAGCGCAAGCCGTCGCCGGCGTTGACTGGGTGCGTGGAGACACTCTGGTACGCGTGTGCTCCGCAGGTGCCGCACCAGCGGGAGTTGGTGTTGCCGGGGGGCAAGATCCAGTTTGTCATTTCGCTGGCAGCGGATCATCTGACCGATTGCGGTCCAAAGGGTGATTTGTCGATCGCGCCGGCATTGCTGGTTGGTGCGCGCACTTCCGCGGAGTTGGTTGCCACTGGCGATATGAAAAGGCTGGTCGGAGTGGTCTTTCGGCCTGGAGGTCTTGGCCCCTGGTTGCGCGAACGGGCGGATCTCTTCTTTGAGCAATCGCTTTCGCTTAACGACTTGTGGCCGATGGCCCGGGAGCGCTTGCGCGAGCCGGCACAAAGTCCTGCGGTTACGTTGCAAGTGCTGGACGAGATGCTTTGTGAGCAGGCTTCGGCGCGGGAACGGCGAACCCATGTTGTGAGAGCGCTTAGCTTGCTTCGTTCTCGTAGCGTTGGAGAGACGGCACGCGAGCTTGGTATCAGTGAGCGACGCCTGCACCAGGTCTTCAGCGAGGATGTTGGCCTTTCTCCCAAGCAGTGGAGCCGGGTACGACGGTTTCAGCGCGCGGTGCGCGCTCTGCACCAGGGCAGCGAAATGCGATGGGCAGAGCTGGCAGTCAGTTGCGGATATGCGGACCAATCACACTTCTCGCGTGACTTCCACTGCTTCTCCGGTATCGATCCCACGACTTATAGCGCGTCTCGCGGTCGCTGGCAGAACCACGTTGCCGTATAGCGGGGTTCCGATTTCTTCAAGACGCCCAACATGCAATGTGGCAGCATCGGGGCATGGCTACTTACGCGAGAGACTGCAAATCAACCGTGATCCCTGGGATGCGCTATCGTGATTGCCTGGCGGCAATCGAATGGTTGTGCACCGCCCTGGGATTTGAGAAGCACGCTGTTTATATGGGCGAGGGAACGAGCGTGATGCACGCGGAATTGACCTTCGGCAATGGCATGGTCATGCTGGGCTCGCACAGCAATTGCTCAGACTATTCGAAGTACGCTGCTATGCCCGATGAGCTGGGCGGCCGCGAGATACGCAGTATCTCTCTCATGGTGAGCGATTGCGACGCTGCCTATGGCCAGGCCAAAGCAGCCGGCGCAGAGATGGTCTTGGAGCTGGAAGAGAAGGGATACGGCGGCAAGGCGTTCACCTGCCGCGACCCCGAAGGCTATCTCTGGAATGTGGGCACTTACAATCCCTGGGAGACTGCGCCGAAAACATAAGGCAGTCGCTTTGGTCTACACCAATTGCGAAACTGCCCTAGGGACCGTAGTCGGCGGCCACGGTTTCCGGGACGCGCAGCCAGCCATAGAGCGGGAAGTTCTCGGCCAACTCGAACACCTGGCCGCGTAGGAGACGCAGGGCCTGCGGGTCGTTGCGTTGATCTAACGCTTCGGTGATCCATTTGGCGATGGTCCGCATTTCTGGCTCGCGCATGCCGCGCGTGGTCAGGGCTGGACTGCCAATGCGGATGCCGCTGGGCTTGAGCGGCGGATTGACGTCGTACGGGATGGCGTTCTTGTTTACGGTGATGCCCGCTTCGTGTAGCGCGTTTTCGGCTTCGCTGCCCAGAATGCCGCGGGAGAAAACATCCACCAACATCAGATGAGTATCCGTTCCGCCAGAGATTACGCGGTAGCCTTCGGCCATCAGAGTTTCGGCCAAGACCTTCGCGTTCAGTACCACCTGCTCGGCATACTGCTTGAATCCTGATTCCAGAGCCTCGCGAAAGGCCACGGCCTTGCCGGCAATGACGTGGACCAGGGGACCACCCTGCAGGCCAGGGAAAACGCTTCTGTCGACCGCGGCGGCGAATTGCTGCTGGCAGAGAATCATGCCGGCACGAGGACCACGCAACGTCTTGTGCGTGGTGGTGGTGACCAGGTGGGCGTGGGGCACCGGTGATGGATGAGCGCCGCCAGCCACGAGGCCGGCGAAGTGGGCCATATCGATCAGCAGCAATGCTCCGACCTTGTCAGCGATCTGGCGCATGCGGGCAAAGTCGATGATTCTGGGGTAGGCGCTGCCTCCTCCGATGATGAGCTTTGGCTTTTCACGCTCAGCAGTGGCTTCGAGAAGGTCGTAGTCGATCCGCTCCGTCTGTTTGTCTACGCCGTAGAAGACTACGCGGTAGAGCTTGCCGGAGAAGCTGAGCTTGTGGCCGTGGGTCAGGTGGCCGCCATGGGCCAGGTCAAGGCCCAGGATGGTGTCTCCGGGGTTGATGACGGCCATGTAGGCCGCGGCGTTCGCTTGAGATCCAGAATGGGGCTGCACGTTGACGTGCTCGGCGCCAAATAACTGCCTGGCGCGGTCGCGGGCCAGATTTTCTACGACGTCTGCATATTCGCAGCCGCCGTAATAACGCTTGGCGGGATAGCCTTCGGCGTATTTGTTGGTGAAGACTGACCCGACAGCCTCCAACACAGCTTCGCTTACGAAATTTTCCGAGGCGATCATCTCCAGGCCATCGTGCTGGCGACGGATTTCGTGATCGACGGCCGCGGCGATCTCTGGATCAGCCTCGGCAAGCGTACGGCGCATACGGTCAGACATGTTGCGATTCTAGACTATTTGCGGGTGGGGTTTTGTGGTTGGGAAAGCGGGTACGGTTGGCGACGCACATTGCCCTCAGGGAGTCGTTAGAGGGAAAAGCGCACTGCAGGTCCCTCGACTTGCCGAATTTCCTGTGGACCTTGGTGGCGTTGGCGAGCCTCATGCGGTTTTCTCCTACGGAAAACCGCACACGCGGCTGTGTATCGGAGAAGCGTGGCAGGAAATTCGGCTACGCTCGGGATGACAAAGTTTAGGGTAGCGTTCACCTGAGCAGCTGTTACCAGGGACGGACAGAGTCTTAGGTTATCCGGATTTTCTACCGCTTTGAGAGTCCCCATACAGGCAGATATTGGTTGGCGGTCAGTTTCCAAAAAAATGGAGCGCTAAAAGCGCCATAAGCGCTATAAGTTACTTTTGGTTACCTTGGTAAGCTAGCGAGCGATTAGTTCTTTCTCTGGCGTGGGCAGGGCGGGAGCCGTCGCTAGGTGTTTGAAAGCGCCGTGGATAAAGGAGCCGATGTACCAGCCGTCCATGAATTTGTAGGGAGTTTCGCCGGTGGTGTAGTGGCCGCAGGGCAGGACTTTGGAGACGAAATCGATGCCGCGC
Organism: uncultured Acidobacteriaceae bacterium; assembly: GCA_963824325.1. Classification (GTDB taxonomy): domain Bacteria; phylum Acidobacteriota; class Terriglobia; order Terriglobales; family Acidobacteriaceae; genus PALSA-350. The sequence goes on from CAWGPA010000009.1 coordinate 569,347, forward strand.
CGGCGGAAATTGTCGATCACCTGGAGCGAGTACTCGCGCAGAAAGGTGAGGTCATAGGTGGCGTGGATGAGCAGAACTTTTTTCGGTTGGGCGGCGAACTGGTCCATGTAATACGACGGGCTGACGGCAGCCCAGACATCGCGCAGGCGCTGCTGAGTCATGGAAATGCCCTCGAAGGCAGCGCGGATGTGACGAGTGCTCTGTCCCGTCCAGACCACGTCGCCAAAGGACATGGAGGCATGGTTGAACGCGCATACCCGCACACGGCTATCGAGCGCGGCGGCAAGAAAGGCGTAACAGGAGCCGAGACTGGTGCCCAGGATGCCGAATTGCTCGTAACCCTGCTGCTGAAGCCAATCGATGCAGCAACGGATGTCAACAACTGCCTGGCGACAGGAAGAGATGGTGCGGCCGACATTCGCGCTGACGGCATAGTCGGCTCGTTCCAGCTCTGCAGGGCGGCGAATGTCGTGGTAAGGCTTGCTGAGGCGCAGAGCGGAGATGCCAAAACGGTTGAAGAGAGTGCAGAGCGCGTTGTGGCTGAATGCATCCGCATTCCACTGCGGCATGACGATGATCGCCTGTTTGGGCTTGCCTGCCTGCTTTGCCGGAGGGGCCGGAAACCAACGAGCGTTGACACGATCATTCTCGGGATAGGGAGTGCGCACCGGCGAAGTAAAGCGGAGGAATTGCGCCTTGGGCAGTTGCCCAGAAGCCGCCAGCCGGCGAAACTTGGCATCCTGTTGCAGGGTCCGGGGACGGACGTTGGTGGGAAATAACAGCGGATGACGCTCCTCGAGCACGAAATCATCCGGAGTCTGGTAGGCGAAGAACTCGGTGCGATGGCGCAGGATGAAGTCGTTCAACTGCAGCATGGCCCGCTCGGCGGCGGCATCATCTCCCGGAGCGTGGGAGGGAAGACCGAACCCGAGGGACTGGGCGAACTCCTGCAGCCAATCAAATCCCCACTCCACCGGGCGCACGATGCGGTTGGTGTCACGGGTGGTGAGGGCGGTTTCCCAGCGGTACATCCATCGTCCGTATAGTTTGCCGAGGATCCTCTTCACTTGGCTGTCTGTTCCTGGCGGAACTGCTCTACCACCGCGGACATATCTTCGTCTCCCTGTCCGGCGGTGATGGCGTGCTCAAAGACGCGCAGCGCTGCCCGCCCCATATCGAGATCGAGGGCGTGATGGTCGGCCTCGCTGACCGCATAACGAAGATCCTTGGCCATGAGGCGAAGCAGGAAATGGGGCTCGTATTGGCGAGCGGTCATGCGCCCGCTGAGGAGCTTCACCAGGGGGCTGCCGGGGGCGCCTTCGGTCAGCACGCCGAGCGCCTTCTCGCGATCAAGTCCGCTGCGCTCAATGAGGGAGAGGGCCTCCGCCAGGGCCGCTACTTGTGAGCCGGAAAGGAAATTGTTGATCAGCTTGAGGCGGGCACCGCTTCCTACCGGGCCCACGTGGACCACGTCGCGGCCCATGGCCTTGAGGACTGGGGTGACCTTGTTCACGACATCGGCTGAACCTCCGGCCAGGAAGAGCAACTGCCCGGCTTCGGCCTGGACCCTGCTCCCAGTCACGGGGGCATCCACCAGGTCACAGCTATGTTCCTTGGCCGCCCGGTCGAGTTCCTCAATCCACTCCACGGTGACGGTGCTGGACTCGACCAGGATGGTTCCCGGCGCGGCGCCCAGTATGGCTTCGCCCCGCCCCAACCACACGTCCCGGCAGACGACGACATCGGACAGCATGCTGATGACGACGTCCGCGGCTGCCGCGGCCTCGCGGGGAGATTTGGCCACCTTGGCTCCGCGATCAGCCAGCGCTTTTGCCTTGTCCGGGTTCCGATTCCAGACGGTGAGTGGGTAGCCTGCGTCGAGCAGGCGGGCCGCCATGCCTGAACCCATCAGTCCAAGCCCTAGTAGAGCAATCCTTGTATCTCCCATACGATCTCCTGCCAAAGTTCTAGAATAGAAGGGTTATGGCATTTACGGAACAATACGACATTGTAGTTGTGGGTGCGGGGCACGCGGGTTGCGAAGCGGCGATGGCCGCCGCCCGGATGGGCCTGCGGACGGCGCTGTTCAGTTTCAACCTGGACCTGATCGCGCAAATGTCGTGCAATCCGGCTATTGGGGGCATCGCCAAGGGACACCTGGTGCGGGAAGTGGATGCGCTGGGCGGGATTATGGGCGAAGTGGCGGATGCGGTGGGGATCCAATTCCGCTTGCTGAATACGTCGCGGGGGCCGGCGGTGTGGTCTCCGCGAGCGCAGTGCGACAAGCGGCAGTATCGGGTGAAGATGCGCCAGGTGCTGGAGTCGCAGGCGAATCTGCTTATCAAGCAGGCGGAGGTGGTGGACCTGGTACTTGAGGAGCCGGAGGGGGGTCCTCGGACGCTTCGTGGGGTGCGGTTGCGCGATGGGCGCACGGTGCTGGCGGGGGCGGTTGTCATCACTACCGGGACGTTTCTCAACGGCTTGATTCACTGCGGCGAAGAGCGCTATCCGGCGGGACGGAGTGGCGAACCACCGAGTGTGCTGCTGGGCGAAGCGCTGAAGAGGCTGGGGCTGCGGGGATGCCGGCTTAAGACCGGGACACCGCCTCGGCTGGATGGCCGTTCCATTGATTGGAGCAAGTTCGCGGAGCAGCCGGGGGATGTGGACCCGACTCCGTTCAGTTTTCGCACGGTGGAGCTGCCGCAGAAGCAGATCTCCTGCCACATCGCTTACACGACGCCGGAGACGTTGCGCATTATTCGGGAGAATGTTGGCCGGTCGCCGATGTATTCGGGACAGATTACGGCGGTCGGGCCGCGGTATTGCCCTTCGATTGAGGACAAGGTGGTGCGGTTCCCTGATAAGGAGCAGCATCAGTTCTTCCTTGAGCCAGAAGGGCTGGATACCAACGAGGTCTACGTCAACGGTATGTCGACCTCACTGCCCATGGAAGTGCAGTGGGAGGTGGTGCGGTCGATTCCGGGCCTGGAGAAGGCGGAGATGCTGCGGCCTGGGTATGCGATCGAATACGATGCCATCGACCCCACGGAGCTGGATCGCAGCCTGGCGGTGAAGCAGATTGCCCGGCTTTATCTTGCGGGACAGATCAATGGCACGTCCGGGTATGAGGAAGCGGCGTGCCAGGGCCTGATGGCGGGCATTAACGCGGCGCTGCTGGTGCGGGGGGAGGCGCCGTTCACCCTCGACCGTACTGAGGCTTATACGGGGATCCTGATCGACGACCTGATCAGCAAGGGCACGAACGAGCCTTACCGCATGTTTACTTCCCGTGCGGAGTTCCGTTTGCATCTGCGCATCGATAATGCGGATCGCCGGTTGACTCCGTATGGACATAAGCTGGGGCTGATCAGCAGCGGGGCCTGGCAGGATTATGAGCAGAAGCAGGCGCGCGCGGTGGCGCTGGAGAAGCTGCTGGCTACGCGCAAGGTTAACCTCGAGCGCCTGGGCGCTCTGCTGCCCGAGGTGGCTTTGGGACTGGGGAATGTTGCGGGGCAGATGTATGCCCAGTTGCTGAAGCGGCCGGAGATCAGCCTGGAGATGCTACTGCCTGTGGTGCGGCTGGAATGGGAGCAGGGGGCTGGGGAACTGGGCTTCTTTGATGGTCCTGTAAACGCCAGAGTTCGCAATGAGCTCAAGTCGGTGGAAACGGAGATCAAGTACGCGGGGTACCTGGATCAACAGCGCAAGGCGATCGACAAGCTCAAAAAGGCGGAGCAGCGGGCTATTCCGGCGAATTTTGAGTATGCGGGGATTAGCGGATTGTCGCGGGAGATGCAGGAGACTCTGGCCCGGGTACGACCGCAGACTTTGGGGCAGGCTAGCCGGATTCCTGGTGTGACCCCGGCGGCGCTTTCGTTGCTGAATGTTTATCTGGAAGTAGGCGAGAAGCGCAGGATGATGGCGACCTAAAGCGTAGTTCAGGGGCTGAAGAGTCTGCGTGAGAATCTGCCGTTCCAGAACTAAGTCCCGAAGGGACGGCTGAAAATGTCCCAGGATGGAATCCTGGGGTGCCCCACCTCCGAAAGGACTATTAGCGATTCGAGTCATCCCGCCTATGTTGCCAATCGGCATTCACGTGCGGTCCAAGTCCACCCAGGACTGACATCCTGGGGCATTTTCAGCCGTCCCTGCGGGACTTGTCTGATGAGGCTGTATACCCAGGACTGCGTCCTGGGCTACTCTCAGCCGTCCCTTCGGGACTTAATTCTGGAATGGCTGATTCTCACGGAGACTCTGAAGGCCCGGGATACGGCCCGGCTAAAAGTCGTGCCCTGATACAAAACATCAGGGCGGTGGCTTATTGCGGGCTGGCTAAACGGGCGGTCTGGGTTTAGTGTCCGCACCTACGGCGCTCAAAGCATCTTCACATTGAGCCCCAGCCCTTCCGGGCTGGGCTCACGTTTAGCGGTCGGCCCTCCAGGCCTCGTATCCGTTGCGATTCTGCAGCGTCATTTCTCTGAAGGCGCCACAGGCAAGCCGGTTCCTCCGGATGACGAGAGGGGAGGGCCGACCGCTCACCTCAGCAACCGTTACCTGGGATGGAAAGAGCCGCCGGGGTACAGCGGAGTGGAGAACTGCGGTTTCTTTCAAAATCCTGGGGGTGTGGGGGGCGGGGGGGCGGCCTCTACTGCTGGGCCACCGATACCTACGCCTACGCCTGCGCCGCTGGGATATTGCTCGGGAGCCTGATTCTGCATGTTGGGGTCAGGGGCAGGCGCTACATACGGACGACGGGCCCGCGATGAGGGTCCGGGGGGCGCAAAGCCGTCACCGGAAAAACGGGGAATGCCGAAATGGCCGCGGAGATGCAGCAGATCGAGCGTGCTGATGTCTCCGTTCAGGGCGATCAGGTTGAGATCCTTGGGCGAGGAGATCAACACCATCATGCCGGTTACATCCATGTGAGCGAAGTTGATCCATAGGTCGGTTTGGCCGGCGTCGAAGGGGTCACCCTTGCCGTGAGCGGCGACCAGATGTCTCCAGCCGGCGGCCTCGTATTGCCTGCGGATCAGATCAAGCGCGGCAGGATCGTAGAGGCCAGGGGCGGCGAAATGATAGCTGTGCACCGAGATGCCATTCAGCTTGGCGATGGCGTTCCGCGTCTGCTGATCTGCATCGCCGATAAAGTAGCCGGCCAGCTGCAGCATGGAACGGTCAAAGGTGAAGTCGGTGTGAAAAGCGGCGCGCTGGCCCAGTACTTCGAAACCCTGGGGGATCCAACTTAAAGGCTGCTGCTGGTTTGGCGCGGCCTGCGCACTTTGCCCAAAGACGGCAAGCGGCCCGGCCAGCAGGAGGGCGAGAAGGGCAAGGGTAGCGCGAGGACGAAACATGGCTGCTTTACTCACTCCTCCAGGGTAAGACGCCGAATCCCGGGAAAAGTTGTGGCCCGGCAGCTCCCCTGGGTACTGCTGCACCCGGGGAGAACAGGCCTCAAAGGAAACCATCCCTCTAGCATCTACCGCATTTGCCGATAACGAGCAGAGTGGATAAGGATGGGACCACTGACACGGACAGGAATGGTTCAGGCGGTAGTCGTGATTGGGTGAGCAATCTCGCGTTGCATGGCAACTTGACGAGGAAGACGGCTTCGCGGGTGCGGCCGCATACGCTGGCTATTGTTGCCGTCGCGCTACTACTACGGTTACTGATCGTATGGTTCGTGATTGCGCGGTTGCCGCGTAACTGGCTCTATTCTCGCGGGATTGAGCTGGGAACACTGGCGCAATCGCTGGTTGCCGGGCAAGGACTCAGCTCGCCGTTCGGCGGATCGACGGGGCCAACCGCACTCCTAGCTCCGGGATACCCGGCAATCATCGCCCTCTTCTTCCGTATCTTTGGGTCGTTCAGCGCCACCGCGGCGATCGCTGTTATGTTGATGCAGCTTCTATTCAGTGTGCTCACCGTGCTGTGCATCATGCAGGTAGCGCGATTGTCTTTCGGCATTCGCGCGGCCAACGTGGCAGGGACGTTTTGGGCGGTGTCGTTGCCGCTTGCCTGGATGCCGACGATCTTTTGGGAGACCTGCTTGTCCACGCTGCTTCTGGTGGGCATGATCGCTTTGGCCCTGCGCTGTGAGCGAAGACCGGGTGGACTGCTGTGGATGCTGATGGGGGCCTATTCGGGGCTGGCTGCGTTGGTGAATCCGGCCTTGTTACCGGCCTTGCTGGCGCTTATGGGGTGGGCGGCCTGGCAGACGCGGGGGACGCACTGGTACTTGCCTCTGGGGTTGCTGGTGCTCTCCATGGTGTTCGCTCCGTGGCCGATCCGGAATGCGCGCGTGCTGCATGCTTTCATTCCCCTGCGCAGCACGGTTGGATTTGAGTTGTGGGTGGGGAACCGCGCCGGGGCATCCGGATTCCTGGATGAATCGGAATTTCCCATATTCAACCGATGGGAATACGACCAGTATGCCGCCAAGGGCGAGGTGGCCTATATGCGCGATAAGTTGGCGCTGGCCAAGACATACATTCGCGCCCATCCAGGCGTGTTCCTGCGGCTTAGCGCGGTGAGATTCTTCCGGTTCTGGACGGGAACAGGTAACAAATACGGTTCCTTAATCTTCACTCTCCATGCGGTCTTGACTACCACCCTTGGATTTATGGGTATATGGCGTCTCATTAAACAACGGCGTGTCAGCGTGGCGGTCTTGTTCCTCTTGCCTCTGGTGGTTTTTCCTTTGCCCTACTACATTACCCACGCTGAGTTCCGGTACCGGCTGGTGATCGATCCGCTGCTTACGATCCTGGCCGCATATTCTGTCTGCGGTTCTCGTGCCTGGGTGGAGCAACCGTGAGGGTGTATGGCGGAGCGATCCTCGCTCTGGCCTTGTTGCTGCGGCTCGGCGTGGTGTCGATGGTGCTCATCCGGTATCCGCGAAGGTGGTTGTTTAGCGAAGCGACTGACCTGGGATTCCTGGCCGACTCCCTGAGCTCCGGCCGCGGACTCTCCTCGCCTTTTGGTGGATCGACCGGCCCGACGGCATTTCTGGCGCCGGGATATCCCGCCGTCCTTGGCCTGGTATTCCGCATCTTTGGTAGTTACAGTTTTGCCTCGTCCGCGGTGATGATGGGACTGCAGACGTTGTTCGCAATCCTGACCATCGCGCTGATCATGCACGTCGCTGATCGAATCTTCGGCGCTCCGACGGCCAATCTCGCCGGGGCGTTTTGGGCCGTGTCCTTGCCACTGATCTGGCTACCCGCCATCCTTTGGGAGACCAGTTTGTCCATCTTGCTGCTGCTGGGTATGGTTGCCCTGGCTATGCGCTGTGTGGATAAGCCAGGCAAAGGTCTGTGGACGTTCATGGGAGTGTATTGCGCCCTGGCGATGCTGGTAAATCCGTCGCTCATGCTGGCGTTGTTCTTGATCCTGGGCTGGACCGCCTATCAGACCCGGCCAATACCGCGCCATGGGCTCCGCAGCGAACTCTGGATGTGCTTGTTTGCGTTGCTCGCCGTCTTTGCTCCGTGGCCCATCCGGAACGCACGCGTGCTGCACGCCTTCATCCCACTGCGCAGCAACTTCGGATACGAGCTATGGCAGGGCAATCACCCTGGGGCCACCGGCGTCTTCGATGGAACGCTTGAGCCGCACCACAACAAGCAGGAGTATGCCGACTACGCGGCAAACGGTGAGGTCGCATATATGGGCAACAAAGCAATGCTGGCCAAGGCCTACATTCGCACACATCCGGGCGCGTTTGTCAGACTCAGCGCCGAGCGAGTGGCACGTTTCTGGACCGGCGCCGGTTCCACAACCAACTCCGGCTGGGTCGAACTGCACGCAGTTGCCACTTCCCTACTGGGCCTGGCGGGCCTGGCAGCGCTGTTCAAAAGGCGCCGTGTCCGCGATCGCGCGAGGGCCATGCTTTTTTTGCTGCCAATCCTTATTCTTCCGCTGCCGTACTACATCACGCATCCCGACTTTCGCTTCCGGCTGTTGCTGGACCCACTGCTGACCATTCTGAGCGCGTACCCGCTCACACGGCTGGGCTGTTACTGGAAGTTCAAGTGCGGCGCATGACCACCGACATTCTGTTCTTTCGCATCCAGACCCGCTTATCGTTTCTCGCGATCGCTCGGGATCGTGTGGAGAGACGGTGACTCTGGAGAACGCCCCTGCGGTGTGGCTACGTTGGGCGCTGCCGTCGTTCGCCGATCTGTTTTTCCTTGTTCTACTCGGCGTCCTCGCATTCAGCCCGATGAGTGCCGGTCTGCTCGGCGACGCCGATACGGGTTGGCACATACGGAGCGGCGAGCAGATCATGGCGACCCACGCGATTCCGCGGACGGATCCCTTTTCCTACACCAGGCACGGAGAGACCTGGTATGCATGGGAGTGGATGTACGACGTTGTCATCGCCGCAATCCATCATGTCTCCGGCTTGAATGGAGTCGTACTCTTTACCGCAGCCATCGTAAGCGTCACCTTCGCACTTCTGTTTCGATTCGTTCTGCGCAGAAGCGGAAACCTGGCGGTGGCGGCGTTTCTGACCCTGTTAGCGGCAGCGGCTGCCCAGGTTCATATGCTCGCCAGGCCACACGTTCTGAGCTGGCTGCTAACTCTGCTCTGGGTCGAAAATCTATGCCGCTTTGAGGATGGCGAACGTTCGGCGTTGTTCTGGCTTCCGCCGCTGATGTTGTTCTGGGTAAATCTTCACGCGGGGTTCATTCTGGGGCTGGGGCTTCTTGGGATCTTTACCCTGGGGGCCATTTGGAGATCTCTCATCGCTCCGCGCGGCGACGATCGCCGAAAGATAGTTCAACTGGTCATCGTCTTTTCCGTTTGCCTGTTGACGACGCTGCTTACGCCGTATGGCTACCGGCTGCCTATTCATGTGTATCAATACTTGTCCAATAGTTTTCTGATGAACAATATCGACGAATTCGGGTCACCGAATTTCCATGTTTTTGTCTACGAATATTTCGCGCTATTCATCCCGCTGGTGATTGCCGGAGCCATGCTGGGACGCGATCGGCTCACCCCGACCCGCGTGCTGCTCCTGTTGTTCTGCCTGCACGCGGGGCTCTATGCGGCCCGCAACATACCCATTGCAGCAATCATTATGAGCCTGGTTTTGGGACCGCTGCTGACAGTGGCGATCTCTCCGAAATCCGATTGCTCATCCCGTCTGCGATGGTTACGTTCTGTACTCGACGCGGCCAGAGGTGTATCGGACAGCATGACGCGTCTGGAAAGTCAGTTCCGTGGGCATGTACTGGCGGCAGTGATGGTGGCCGCATCTGTGGCGCTGGTGTTGAACGGTGGGCGCGTGTTTTCCAGACAGATCCTCTCCGCCCATTTTGACGAGCGGACCTTTCCTGTGAAAGCTGCCGAATTCGTCGCGCAAAGAGGCATTCGCGATCATCTTTTCAGCTCGGATGCCTGGGGTGCTTATCTCATTTACAGGCTCTATCCAGGAACAGAAGTTTACTTCGACGACCGGCATGATTTTTATGGCGAAGCTTTCGTCAAGGAATACGGGAAGGCTATTTTGGGATCCCGGCAATGGCGGGAACCACTGGATCGCTATCAAGTGAAGTGGGTGCTGATGCCCGTGGATTCACCCTTGTCGAGTCTGTTAAGAGAAAGCGATGACTGGCGTGCGGAGTACGATGACGGCTTGGCCATCCTCTTCGCCAGGATTGGCATGGCCAGCGCTAAAGCGCGTGATCAGCGTCGAGACTCTTTCACAGAACGCTAAAGGGCTCTTTCCCTCGCATAAATGCGGGGGCTCCCACCACAAGTCTGTCGGCTGGCTGCGCCTATTGAAAGAGGCTGACTTCCGGAACGCCCGAAGCGGCCGTGCTATTCACGTTCATGGCGATGATTCCACTTCCACTCAGAGTCAACTGGTCGACCACGATACTACCCACGGCATAGGTTGTTGAACCGCCTGCGCCATTCAATTGAACCAGGTCCGCGTAGCTACTGTTATGGAAATACAAGGTGCCGCTGAAGTTGACCGATGCGCCGGCGCCGATCAACGTGTTGCTATAGGTGTTGGTATGAGCGGAGAAGAACAGAAGCCCACGCTTTCCAGTGGCGGAGTAGGTGTCGGAGCTGGGTGCTCCGATGTAAGTTCCTCCAGCGCCACACTGCGATATGAGCACATTGCCGGTAAGGGAGTTGGGCGTCGCCGCAGGGGTGAGCGTACCGGAACAATTCATGTAATAGGAGGGAACAGAAGTGATAGAAGAGGCGGCCTGGCCAGAGCCGCCGGCAAATAGCGGCCCCCCGCTAAGGAAATAGAACATGACGCCGCCCGTGGCCGGCTGGGTACCGATCCACGCATTGCGGAGGGTTGTGGCTGAGCCGACATTCAGGTTTCCGTTCAGGTAATAAACGCCCGGCATGAAGATGACAACGTCGTTGGCGTAAGAGGCAAGACTGGTGGTATCGATGCCGTTGGGGTAATACCCGGGGGTGAATTCCAGGCAGTTTCCGTAGATATTTCCGCCGTTGTTGGGATAAGTACTGCTGTAGGTCAGGTAATGTTGCTGAGCGGCTGTATTGGGGCAACTATCCGTTCCACTCGCGACCCAGGTGCCATAGATATAGCCATAGGTTGAGTCTGCGTTCGGAGTATAGCCTTGCGCCACAGTAGCTACGGGAGTTACGGCCTCTAACACCTTGCCCGCCGGTTGGGTTGGGGCGGGAACGTTCGCGTAGGGATCGGGTACGACGGTTACGGGACTCATCCACTGCGCTTGCGCCGTGGTCTTCATGATGTAGTTGGCGCCGCAGAACTGGTTCGTCGCCGGCCCTCCCACAATGGCCAGATCTCCACCTGCCCCCGAGGGCCCGGCCGCACTGGTATCGATGGGGTAGCCATTCCCTCCATTGCAGTAGACGGCGTTGCTGGAATCATTGGCTGACGGTGAACCATTGGCGGAGGAATTCACCTGGATGCTGGTGGGAGGTCCACCGACGATCACAATGTGGGCGCCGCCTGACAGAGTGAGGGCACCCCCCACTGTGGGGTTCAGAATGACGAGAGGCGCGCCGCCAATTCCGGGCGGCAGTCCGCAGGTGCAGGACGCTCCGACGGTCAGCGACTTCACGCCTAGCAAACCCATGAACCAGGTAGCCGGCTTCTCACGAACCACGACATTGAGGAACGGATGCGTGATGCCGGAGGCTGCGGTGACACCGGTGACGGTAGTGGGAAAAGTCCAACTGACGGCGACAGCGCCGGCGACGGTGGCCGTGCTCCACCCGGAAGCAGGTGTGGTCGCGGTATAGCCGTTGAATTGCGCATACTTGCATAGCGCCGCAGTTGAAGACGATGAACAATCGCCGGCTGTGCCGACGGTAAAGGCAGGGCTGCTGGTGATGGTGCCGTTGTTCAGGTAGAGCATGTCCATTGCGCCCGCCACGCAGGCGGCGTCAGCGGCCGATTGCGCGGCCTGACGGTGAAACCACATGCTGGAAAGGTCAACGGCAAAGCCGACGGAGGCGAGTAGAAACGCGCCCAAGATCAAGAGCAGGAACACCGAGGCCTGGCCCGCCTGGGCGACTAGCTCTTCGGTCTCCAAGCGACATCCAGGTTTGATTTGTGTCATGGCGGCATGTTTGCGAGCTAGTAGAGAATTTGTCCTTGCGACGTGAGGGTTACCGCGTTCTGGAGCCCGGGGAGATTGAGGTAGGGAATATAGGTGTAAGCCACCCTGACTGCAACGGGATTGCCAACCGCTGCTGTACTGTTGGCGTAGCTTACGGTAACTGTCATGGCCGCCAGGTTATGCAAGGAGGCGGAAGCCGCAGTGGTCACCGCGGCTTGTACATTCGAGTACGGAGATTGGTTGGTGCACTGAGTGTCAGGGCCACTGCAATTGGAACTGTGCGTTCCGTGCATGATCGCGTAGCGCACACCTTCCTGCGCGGCATTGTTCAGCACGCTGCAGGTGTAGGTGAACATGCAGAGTTCGAATAGCCAGAATACGAGGGAGAAGGCCACCGTGAGCGAGACGACCATCTCTAAGGTGGCCTGTCCGTCTTCGCGGCCGGGCCGCCGGCCAATAGGGGCGGAAATAGGTCCGTCAGCGACTTCTAAAGCCACGTACGGTCCACGTTTACCGGGACATTGTCCGGAACCTGTATGGGACGGGTCATTGCATGCGCCTCATTTCCACCATGCGATGGAAGGTCAGTGTGGGAACGATGGATACGGGGATGGGAACCGGTGGAGTGACGGTGTAGACGACGTCCACCCGGCTCAGTTGGAACTGGGGGGATTCAGGATCGATATCCGGAGTGCCAGTCACCGCGCCCGCGCCAGTACTCGGAGTTGCGCATAGGGCAGTATTACCAGAAGAGCTGGTACCCACGGCGCTGGAGCATATCCGAACAGAGACGGTGGCGGTTGAGGCAGAGGAGAGTCCGATGCCGGCAATGGCGAGATTGGCCACGGACGCGGCACTTGGTACGGCGGCTTGGGCGGGCGACGAGGTGCCCTGGATGGCATACTCCATGGCATTGCGCGCGGCTGAGTTGAGCGATGTGGCAACCAGGAAGAAGAATCCGAGGTCAACGGCGTAGCAGACAAGGATGGTAAAGATCGGAACCATGAGTGCCAGCTCAATCAGGCTCTGACCTTCCTCGCCCCGCAGCCATAGCCGCGGGGCGTGTACTCGATAAGGACTCGGCTTGCGTTGATGAAAGATGATCTTGTTGTTCACGGTTCCTGTTTTCGGTGCCTTTTCTTCCAGGCTTTTAACGCAGTTACAGCCACACCGAACTTACACATCACACTTCTCTATCGGCAATAACTGATCAGCCATTAGGCTCCGTGGCCGGCAATCGCACATTCAATAGCATGTTGTTCACGCGATCATCGCCGCTCTTATCGCCCATCTTTCTGCGACCCATCACACGCAGACATACTCATGACCAATGTAAGTATCTCTTTCTGGACTGACGTCGGGATGTGTATTGACATTACCTTTCGCTACCTAGACGATGCCTACTAGATAGCAGGCGCGCCTCGCTATTTGTAACTTCAAAGGAGAATGAATGAACAAACTAAAACACGTTCTATCTCATCTTGTACGCGACGAGTCGGGTCAGGACCTTATCGAGTATGCGCTGGTCGCTGCCTTGATCGCATTGGGCGCCACAGCTGCAATGACCAGCCTTGCGGGCAACATCAGCACCGCCTTCTCCACCGTCGGCAGCAAGCTAACCAGCTCTGTCTAGCCAGGCACCCTGCCGGCTTTAACCTATGCTATCGGCGCGACTGGCGGACGGTGATCCGTGGAAGAGATGGAATGAATGATATTCGACAGCTCTTCTCCAACCTGTTGCACGATGAGTCGGGTCAGGACCTTATCGAATATGCACTCGTTGCAGCATTGATCGGGCTGGGAGCCGCGGCCTCGATGCGGACGCTCGCGAGTGCGATTGGGACTGCCCTCAACGGCGTTGGCACCAGATTGACGAATGCCGTCTAACTTTTACCGGCTGAGCTCGGATTTGGTCCGACATGGGCCTTGCACGAATGCAGATCGAAACTAAATTGCTGATCTGAAAGTATCCCGTGGGGAGATTGAATATCGAGGTTGGGTACGCGGCTTGTTCGCTTCTCTGCGCTACCGTCGGCGCGGTGTACGACGTAGCCATTCGCCGGATCCCAAACGCTTTTACGCTTCCCGCAATTATTTTTGGGCTGCTGCTGCATTTCACCCTGGGCGGGTGGCGGCAACTAGGCACAGCAGCGGCAGCTGGACTGTGCTGCGGGTTGATCTTTCTGGTGTTTCACCTCTCCGGTGGAATGGGCGGAGGGGACGTGAAGCTGATGACCGCAGTGGGCTGCATCGCCGGCCTCTCGCTGATTCAGCCGCTGCTTATCTTGACCTCTCTGGCGGGCGGCGTCATGGCCATCGGCCTTGCACTCTATCGGCACCGTCTCAAGGAGACCTTGCTGAACGTGTACGCACTGGCGGTTCACCACGGGACTGTGGGCCTGGCACCCCATCCGGAATTCAATGTCGACAATGCGCAAACGCTGCGCTTGCCTTATGCATTGGCTATCGCGGCGGGAAGCGGTCTCAGCCTTTGCCTATTGATCAGGCAGAGGTGAACCATGAAGGCAAAGCGCCTGCTTACGGCCCTATTGATCGCATTGACCGTTTCGGGCCTGTTTACCTTTTGGCTGAGCAGGCGAGTGGCCAAGGGCGCTCCTGTGACGGCGCCATTGAAACAGCGGTACGTGGCGGCGAGCGAGCCGCTGGAAGCGGGGGCATTGCTAAAGCCGGCGAGCCTGCAATTGGTCGACTGGCCCGCATCGTCGCCGCTTATCGGGGGGTTCACGAAGATCGATGACGTGGCGGGCAGAATCGTGCTCTATCCATTGCCCAAAGGGGAACCTATCCTGGAGCGGCAACTGGCGGCGGCGGGAAGCGGCGCAGGCCTGACGGCAAACATCCCCCCGGGCATGCGAGCCATCTCCGTTCGTTCCGACGAGGTGGTGGGTGTAGCGGGCTTCCTGTTGCCCGGCGCCCATGTCGACGTGCTGATGACCTTTCATTCAGCAATTGCGCCAGAGCCGCGGACACTGACGGTGCTGCAGGATGTGGTGGTTCTTGCCGTGGGGCAACAATCGCATCCGCAACCGGATGGCAAGCCGATGAGCGTCAATGTGGTGACTCTACTGCTGAAGCCGGAGGACGCAGAAAAAGTAGTGCTGGCCACCAGCCTGGGAGTGATCTATTTCGTATTGAGAAACGGTGCGGATCAGGAGCAAGCGCTCAGTCCGCCGGTGGGGCTGAATGAACTCTCCGGATTCCCCGCTTCGCCGGCCAAAGAAGCCGTATCGCCCACGCTACGGCCGAGGCCCAAGCGCTACGAGGTGGAAACCATACTGGGCGATAAGCAAGTAGTGACTGGTTTCAACTAAGGCGGAAACATTGATAGTTACGTGTGGTCGTCGAGGAGGTACATATCGCACGCTCGTTTGGGGTATGCTTTGCGGCGTCAGCCAGGCACAAACCGCGGCTACGATGCCGGCGACAACGGCTCATGCAGCCGGTGCTGTGAGCACGATGCATGTCGCGGCCTTGCCGGACGCAACGACAGCGCTCACCAGTTCGACAGAGTTTGCCAGCCGGCCGCTGCACGTCCTGGTGGGACGGTCGCTTTTTATCACCACCCTGAGCCGGCTGAAGCGCGTGTATGTGAGCAATCCGCTGGTGGTCGATTCCTTCACTTCGAGCCCCAAGCAGATTGTGGTGACGGCGAAAACGCCCGGGGTGAGCAGCTTGATTTTGTGGGATGAAGCGGGCCGGTCGACCACGTACCTGATTTTCTCCGACCTGGATGTCGCCAGCCTGCAGAGAGAGATTCACGAAGCGCTGCCCTACGAGAACATCATGGTAGAAGCGCAGCAGGACCGCGTTTCTCTCTCGGGCACAGTGTTGAGCGATGCTTCCGGCGAGGCGGCCGTAAAGTTGGCCGCCTTATATGGGAAGAGCGTGGTCAATTCCCTGGTGGTGAGGCCACCGCATATCCCGCAGGTGAGACTACAGGTTGAGATCGTGGAGATCGACCGGTCGAAGGTAGAGCAGTTCGGTATCAACCTCTTCAGCTATGGAAAGAATCAGAGCAACTCCACCACAGGACAGTTTCCCTCGTCCCAGGTCTATACGCCCGCCAGTGGCAATACTTCGGCGATTCTCACCAGCAGCAATCCTCTCAACTTATTGTTTTACAATTTTGGCCTGAATATTGGATTGGCCCTGCAGGATCTGCAGGCGAAAAATCTCGCGCAGATTCTCGCCGAGCCGGCCATTACCACGTTGAGCGGACAGAAGGCGTCATTTCTTGCCGGCGGCGAGTTTCCCTTTCCGGTGGTTCAGGGTGGAGCGGGCGGACTTACCTCCATCACCATTCAGTTCCGGCCTTATGGGGTGCGGTTGGATTTTACCCCGATCGTCAACGGCGATGGAACCATTCAGCTGAAAGTAGCACCGGAAGTAAGCGCGCTCGATTACACCAATGCAGTCATCATTTCGGGGTACACAGTTCCTGCCATTTCGACGCGCCGGGCAGAGACCCAGGTAGAACTGCGCGACGGACAGAGTTTCGCCATCTCCGGTCTACTGGACCATCGCACCACCGACATTTTCAACAAGATGCCGGGCATCGGCAACGTGCCGATCCTGGGCCAGCTGTTCCGCTCAAAAAATGTGAACCACTCGACCGAGGAACTGATGGTGATCGTCACCCCCAGCATCGTCGATCCGTTAACTGATTCGACGTCGCCAATGCCACCGAAACTCCCGGTGCCGATGCTTGACCCCACAGAGTTCGATAAGAAGACAGGCAAGCAGAAGCCGGCTACGCAGCTCCAACCCGAGACAGGAGGTCCGCAGTGATCAAGCACGAAGGGAATCCGGATGCTCTCGAGGTGGCGTTGCTGACAGTGCAGATAGAGAGTGCCACGGTAGAGCAGATTCGCGAGACGTCTTCTCATCTCCCCTGGACGCTGGTTCCGGTGAATTACGAAAAATACTTCTCCGTGACCAAGCCTCCGCCGCTTACGCAGCGAGCCATCCAGGCCCGGGCGTGCATTGCGGTGGTTGACTTCGATAAGGATCCGAAGCTTGCGCTCGAGACAGCGGAATTTCTTCGGCAGAGTTTTTACCACAAGATTGCGATCCTGGCTCTCTCATCTACAGCCGACCCGGACCTGCTGCTGCGCGCCATGCGGGCGGGGTATAGCGAATTCCTGGCCAAACCGTTCGACGTCGACGAATTTGCGGAGACGCTGGCCCAGCTCGATCATCGCTGGTCGGCCATCATCGACCGTCCGCCCAATTCCGGGAAGGTTCTTTCCTTCTTTGGCGCCAAGGGCGGCGTGGGTACGACCACGCTGGCGGTCCACCTGGCCATGTACCTGGTCCGAGGCATGGGGAAGAAGGTGCTGCTCATTGATAACCACCCACAGTTAGGGCACGTCGCTCTCTACCTGGGAATGGATGGGAGCAATCATCACTTCTATGATCTGGTGCAAAACGTTAGCCGACTGGACCAGGACTTGCTCCGCGGATTCATCGCAACCCACTCCAGCGGGCTGGATGTTCTGTCCTCTCCGGATGTTTATGGCGGGGTATGGAAGACGGAAACAGACTCGGTCGAGCGAACACTGGAGTTCCTGAGCACGCAATACGATTTCGTTCTGCTGGATTGCGAGGCGTCGTTCGACGACATCAACCTCGCGGTCATTGCTCTCTCCAATTGGATATACCTGATCTCTACGCCGGAGATTGGCGCCATCCGCGATCTGTCGCGCTACGTGGACGGGCTTATTCAGAATGAACAGGCGACCAAGAAGCTGCAGGTGGTCATCAACCGCTACTCCTCGCACGAGGCGGTCACGATCGAGCAGATTGAAAAGGCCGTCCACCTGCCGATTGCGTTCAAGATCGCCAATAACTATAGCCAGCTGGTGCAGTCGATCAATGTCGGCGAACCGTTGGCAGCGGACAACAAGTCGGAATTTTCGCAGCAGATGACGAAGTGGGCCGCAGCATTAGCGGGGACCGCTGGGCCAACGACTGGGGAGCCGGCCAAGAAGCGGTTCACCTTGTGGAAGTAATGCGAGAAGTCTACGGCAGAGAGAGAAGGAACACCTCAGAGATAAAGTGTATGCCGTGTACAAGCGAAATCGAGTTGGTTGCTGTGGCAGTGGTTTCGTCCATCACCTTGGCATTCGTGGAGGGGATGGACAGCAGGCAGGGAGTTGTTAGGGGGAAGGGCGCACAGCAGGTCCCTCGGCTACCTCCGGATTTCCTGTCAGGCTTCGTGATGTCGATAAATCCCGTGCGGCTTTCTCTACCGAAAGCCGCATACGTGGCCGTTGACTGGCGCCGCGTAGTAGGAAATCCGGAGTGCGCTCGGGATGACAAAGTTGAGGGTGGTGGCGCACCTTCGCATGGTTGGAGGTGGATGGACAGAGAGCCTTGTGTCCCAACGTTTAAACAGCTTGCGGAAAAAGTCGCTGAACCTAGAAGAGGTCATCCCTCAGTGGCTAAAGCCGGACCTGTTTGCAAACACTTACGTACGAGCTGAAGCTCGTACCCTTCAAAAACCGGAGTTTTTTCGCGAGCTCTAAAGTCGTGCCCTGATTCAAAACATGAGTTTTTCCGCAACCTGTAAAGCCTGTACCCTTTGAGGATTTCTGTATGCATGAGTCGAGCAGCAATGGAAGTGCACGGATCGTTCCCGCCATCGTGAGAGGGGCGCGACCGGTTGCGCTCAAAATGCAGCAGGAGATCAAGGCCGCAGTACACCAGGAGCTGATCAAGCGTTTGGATCTGGAGAAGATCGCGCTGATGCATGGAAACCCCTCTTCACAACAGCAACTGCTGAGCGTGATTCATCAACTGATTGGCGAACAGGGCATCCCGCTCTCCTCGGGGGAGCGGGACCGGCTGGCGCAGGAAGTACTGGATGAAGTTTTCGGCCTCGGCCCGCTGGAACCGCTGCTACAGGATCCGACGGTCAACGACATCCTAGTCAATACTTTCAATTCCATCTATGTGGAGCGCCGCGGTGTTTTGGAAAAGACCACCGTAGTCTTCCAGGACGACCGGCACCTGATGCACGTGATCGACAAGATCGTTTCCGCGGTAGGAAGGCGGGTGGACGAGTCCTCACCGATGGTGGATGCCCGCCTCAAGGACGGGTCGCGTGTGAATGCGATCATTCCACCCCTGGCCGTCGACGGGCCGATTTTATCGATCCGTAAATTTGGCTCGAAACCGCTGGTCGCAGACGACCTGTTACGGAATAAAGCGCTGACCGAGCCGATGCTTGAGATTTTGAAGGGTGCGGTGCAGGCTCGGCTCAACATCATCGTCTCCGGGGGAACCGGCGCGGGCAAGACTACTTTGCTGAATGTGCTTTCCGGCTTTATCGACGAGCGCGAACGCATCATCACCATTGAAGATTCGGCTGAGCTGCAAGTGAAACATTCCCATGTAGTGCGGCTGGAGTGCCGCCCTCCCAACGTGGAAGGCAAGGGCGCGGTGAAGCAGAGAGAGCTGGTCATCAACGCACTTCGTATGCGCCCCGACCGGATCGTGCTGGGCGAGGTTCGGGGCGAAGAATGCATGGACATGTTGCAGGCCATGAACACCGGCCACGACGGATCACTGACCACCATCCACGCCAACACGCCGCGGGACGCGCTGGCGCGCATGGAGACCATGGCCATGATGGGCAGCGTGAGCCTGCCGGAAAAGGCGATCCGCGCGCAGATTGCGTCCGCCGTTCACCTGATCGTGCAGATAGCCCGCATGAGCGACGGTTCGCGACGGGTTACCCATATCACTGAACTCACGGGCGCGTTCAGCGATGTGATCAGCATGCAGGATATCTTCCTTTTTGAAAAAGAGGGACTAGGCGTGAATGGAAAGGTGAAGGGCCGCTTCCGTTCGACCGGCATCGTTCCCAAATTCGGCGACAAGTTAAAGGCTGCGGGGATCCCGTTGCCTACCGGCTTGCTGGACTACTCCGTGGAAGTGTAGGAGCAAGAGATGGCTATCCTTTTTCTCGGGTTTATCTCGGTACTGCTGGTCACGTTTGTGGTGGTGATCGGGATGACGCGGCGCTCGCCGAAGGAGCAGATCATTGCGCAGCGGATGGCCCTGATACCGATATCCGGAAAGAAAGAGGAGCGCACCACCACGGAGACGGGGTTGTTCAAGACAACGCGAAAGACCGGCTGGTTGGACGAAATCCTGCAACCTTATTCCTTCGCGCAGCGACTACAGCTACGCATCCTTCAGGGGAATAGCACGACCACTGTGGCAAACCTGATCCTGACCAGTCTGGGCTTGTTCATGGCCGGATATTTCATTACCTGGCTGTTCGCGGCGATGGTGCTGATCGATATAGCCGGGGGGTTGGCACTGGGTTTCGCCCCCTACGGGATTCTTTCCTTCAAGTGTTCGCGGAGGATCAGGGCCTTCAACGCGGTGCTGGCGGAGTCGATTGACATGCTGGCCCGCGCGCTGCGCGCCGGCCATTCCGTGGTGAGCGCGATTGAAATGCTTTCTGAGAATGCTCAGGAACCGGCAGCCTCTGAGTTCGGGGAGATTTTCAAACAGATGAACCTCGGTTTGCCCATGAGAGACGCGCTGCTGCAACTTCTGGTGCGCGTTCCCTCGGCTGACTTACGGGTTCTGGTGACGGCGATCCTGGTGCAGAAGGACACCGGCGGCAACCTGGCGGAAATTTTGGATCGTACGGTCTTTGTGATTCGTGAACGGCTGCGGATTCAGGGGGAGATTCAAGTGCAGACGGCGCAGGGAAGAATTACGGGATGGATTCTGAGCGCGCTTCCGATCGTAATGATGGTGGTGCTCAATCTGGTGAATCCTGGCTACTCCAGCGTGCTCTTCAGCGATCCGTTCGGGCGCAAGCTGATGTACTGCAGCATGGGTATGCTCGCGTTTGGCGCTTTCATCATTCGTCGCATCGTGAACGGAATCGAGGTTTAGCAGATATGGACACGGTCTTTTACGCTGCCCTCACGTTTACGGTTTTTCTGGTGCTTGCGCTGCTGCTGGCTCCCGTCATCCTGAGGCCTTCTCCCGCGGCAAGGCGGATCATGGAGATGGTGCAGAGTAATCGTCCGGACATCAGGAACGTCGGCAGCAAAGAGCGCGTACAGGAAGCTATCCTCTCCATGGCAAGGGCCGTGCGGGTTCGATTCGGGTTGGCCGAGGATGAAAAGGTCAAACAGCAGCTTTTGAGCGCGGGACTCAAGAGCAGTCGAAGCATGAACGCATACGCCGCCAGCCGCATTGTTGGTCCGATGTTAGGCATTGCCGGCGGGAGCCTGATTCGGACCAACACGGTGTTTTGGGCTTTGACTCTGGCTGCTGTCTTATACCTTGTCCCGGACATGTGGCTGAAGATGAAGATCAAAAAACGGAGAGAAAGAATCAGGAGGAGCCTTCCGGACGCGCTGGACCTGCTGGTGATCTGCGTGGAGGCAGGGTTGGGGCTGGATCAGGCCATGCTGCGCGTGGGACAGGAGATGGTCATCAGCCACCCTGATATTCACGAGGAGTTCACGCAGGTCAACCTTGAGCAACTTGCGGGAAAGCCGCGGTTGGAGGCCTGGAAGAGCGCGGCCGAACGTACCAAGATTCCAGAGTTCGCGTTGTTTGTGAGCATGTTGACGCAGGCCGACCGGTTCGGGACTCCTATTGTCAGAGCGTTAAGCAGGTTTGGTGACGAGATTCGTCAGAAAAGACGGCAGCGGGCCGAGGAGATGGCCGCTAAGACAAAAATCAAAATACTCTTTCCTCTTGTCCTGTTCATTTTTCCATGCATTTTCATTGTGTTGCTTGCACCCGCGGTGCTGAACATTGCCAAAAACATGCAGGCGTTCAAGTAGGGCGATGGTTCGTCGATCATTTAGGTAAGGGGAACATGCATAGTTACTTATAAGGGTCGAGGGTGTAGCGGGTTTGCAGGAGAGGGAAAGAAAGGAGGAATCATCCAATGGATACGACAACAATCGTTCGGATCGTAGCGGGTATTTTGGCGGTGGCTGTGCTTGCGTATGTGATCTATCGCAGAAAGCACGCCAAGGCATAGCTTGATTGACCGTGAGTGGCCTTCGACAGCATGACCACGATGCACCTCAGAAACAGAACGAGGGCCACCACGGTGGGCACGCGGATCACGATCGCCAATACATCTCTCTCCCGCCTGGTGGGTTTGGTGGGCAGGAGGGGACTTGATTCCGGATGCGGGCTGCTTATCAGGCCTTCGTCCGGAATTCATACGTTTGGCATGTTGTTTGCGATCGATGTGGTCGCGCTCAGTAGAGATCTGCGGGTTCTCAAGCTTTGGCATCGGCTGGAGCCGTTCAGGATGACCAGCGTCAGTCTGAAAATACATAGCATGCTGGAGCTACCGGCGGGGCAGATCAGGAGTTGTCAGATGGAGGTTGGGGACCAGTTGGAGTTTGTCTAAGGGGCTGGCGTTCAGGTGGAGAGCAGCTCCGGGCTAAAGAGTTTGCGTGAGAACGCCACTGAACTGACAACACCCAGTCCCGTAGGGACGACTGAAAGTAGCTGAAAGTAGCCCAGGACGCAGTCCTGGGTGGCCCAAGATGCCAGGAACAGTCCCGTCAGGGACGGCTGATAATGTCCCAGGACGTCAGTCCTGGGTTTCCTGGACTTTGGCAATCGTTAAGGGTGCCCAGGATTGCATCCTGGGTTATTTTCAGCCGTCCCTGTCGGGACTGAGTCATCCTGCAAATATTACCCAGGACTGACGTCCTGGGCTACTCTCAGTCGTCCCTACGGGACTGGGTGTTGTCAGTTCAGTGGCGTTCTCACGCAAACTCTAAAGCTCAATTCTCTTTTAGCCCATTACGGCCCGACTAGTCGTGCCCTGATACAAAGCATGAGTTTATTCGCGGAGAGAGTTCGCGCCTTGACACAAAGCAGGAGTTTTTCCGCAACGTGTAAAGTCGTGCCCTGATACAAAACATGAGTTTTTCCGCAACGTGTAGAGAGGTGCCCTGGTACGAAGCCTGCGAGCGAGGACGGAAAATACGCGCGGGGAGCGGATTCGGCAGCGTGTTCTCACTCGGGCTGAAAGCCGGTGATTGCAAGATAAGGCGTTCTCCGCGGGTTTTAAAAGCCGCTTCGCCCGACTGAAAGTCCGAGGCTGGCACAGATTGGCTCGGACCAGGCTGGAGCCTGCTACAAAATATGGTGCCACTTAGTTAAGTGGTGCATGTCTTACTGAAGCCCCACTGCACACCGGACTGGGTTTGCTGCCGGTGGAGCAAAGCGAAGACAACGCCGTGCCCATTGCCCACAAACGTGGGGACAGCAAAAGGAACGGGCGGCGATTCAGGTTATGAACCGCCGCCCGCTATTAAGTAGTGAGGCCCTGGGTTAGCTGCAGGGTTTGCCCGCATCCGGATGGGCGCCTTTGGCCTTGGCCGCAGCCTCGGTCATGTAGGCGCCAGCTTTGGTTGTGCCGTAGTACTTCGTTCCCTGACAGTGATAGACCTTGGTGGAGGTGTTTAACCAGACCAGACCCGGACCACCACCAGGAGCCGGAGTTGTCGACGTTGGCGTCGCTGTCTTGGTCTTGGGAGCTGCAGGCGGAGCAGGAGCGGCAGCCGCAGCGGCAGGAGCTGCTGCTGGAGCCGCAGCCGCAGCGGGCGCAGCCGCAGTGGCGGGCGCAGCACCGGCAGCCGCATACCAGGTCTTTACACCTTTGTGACCGCGGCAGGCACCGCTCTTGCTGGCGCCGGTCCAGTAAGAACCGTCATTACACAGTCCGGTAGCACCAGCGGGGGCCCCTGCAGGGGCCTGTGCCACGCCTGCCTGCGAAGCGATCATTGCAGTTACAGCCAGCGCGGTAACCGCCAGCATCGAACGAATCATTGTCTTCATATACGCTCCAGTTGAGGTAACTCGCGGAATGTTTTGGGGGCCGAGGCCCCAATACTACGGTGCCCCGCGGACGGAGCACAAGGACTTTCGTCGGATGCAATTGGCGGGATGAAAGACCGCGATCCACCGCGGCTTTGTCAGCGCGCGTCGCGGTTGACGATGGCCACACGGAAGGGCGGCCTGGTTTTCTCCGCAGGGTCTATTTCGTAAGTCTGGCTGGTCTTCGCCGGATCGTAGTCGCGCCACAGCCAGATCATCTCCGCGGGAAACTCGGCTGCGCCGTGACCGGCGTTGTGGGTTCCCTGGCCAAAGCTGAAATGAAAGTCGTAGTTCTTCAACTTCAGTGCATTGGCCATGCGGATGTTGGCCAGGGGCCAGCTTCCGTAACGATCATTCTCCTGATCGTTGGCGCCGTCCTGCAGCCATACGCGAAGATTGCGCGCCGGCTCGCGCAGAATCTTCTCCGGATAATCCTGGCCGCCGTCGGGGATGGCCGGATCTTCTTTCCACTGGATGCTGGTGAAGCTGCCGATCCAGGTGATCACGCGGCTGAATTGATCGGGCATCTGCCAGGCGGCATTGAAGGAGCAGATACCGCCCGAGGAGAGGCCGGTGATGGCGCGGCTGTAAGCATCTTTGCGGAGGTTGTATTGGGCTGCGACCTGGGTCAGGATTTCGTCGCGCAGGAAGCGAACATAACGTTCACTCACAGTGTCGTATTCCGTGCTGCGCATGGAGTCTTTCAGGGTGCGATGCCACTGCGTGGCATAGGCCTGCACAAAGCGATAAGTCGGCGTTCCCGGCGCATCTGTCACGTCGCCGGGATTGATGAAGACGCAGATCATGAGCGGAATTTTCTTTTGCGCGATCAGGTTGTCGATCACGTTGAGCGCGGGGTTGTTGCCGTCACGATGGATGTACCCTTCGCCGTCCTGAAAGACCATGAGGGCCGCAGGAACTTTCGGGTCGTAGCCGGCAGGCACGTAGACCCAGTACTCGCTCTTCATGCCGTCATAGATTTTGCTGGTGTGTATCAGCTTTTCCGAGAGCTTGCCGGAAGGCACGCCGGGTTGGAGATAAGAGTCCGGAGTGAATGCCGGAAGATCCAGACGTCCGCCGAATTTAGCTCCCGCGACCTGGTAGTAAAAAGCGTGGAGCGAGCCTAGCTCTTCTATTCTGGCCACCGCATACCACAGGCCAGCGGTACCCGCGGACTGCATTTGCGGGCCGGGGAGGCCATCAATGAAGAGCGTGGGAGGGGTGGAGGATTGCACGGCGAAGAAAAAGTCATGGCCCTGGCCGGCCCATGCCGTGCCTTCCTGCAATTCTTTCGGGGCGAAGGTGGCGTTGATGCCATCCACCAAGCCGGCGCTGTGCGACTGGGCCAGGCTTATCAATTGCGGCGCGGTCATTTTTTCGGCGGCGAATGCGGTGAGGTGGGTAAGAGCTAGGAGAGCGAGGAGTAAAAAAATCCATGTGCGCATGGCAGGAGAACTATAGCGCACCGCTGCGCCGATTTTGACCGCGAAGTGCATCGGACGATTGGAGAGCCAGAAGGAAAGAGCGGTGGTATCCCACATCTCAAAATCGAGATGCCCGGATTTCCTGCACGAGGCGCTATCCAGGACCGCTTGTGCGGCTTTCTATACGGAAAGCCGCATGACGTTCGTCAACGCTACCGGAGTTCACAGGTAATCCAGGGTGTGGGGCACCCGTCATTTGTTGCCGGTGTGGCAAGAAAAGCAGTTTTTACTGAGGCGGCTGATCGGTGCCCGGCTTCGGTGGGGGTTGGGTGCTCTGCGGGCCTTTGTAGACCAGGGGAATATGCATCGGCAGCTCGGCGTCGGTCTTCTTCGACTTGGGCTTTTCCGGCGTAGCGGCTCGCCTGCTAACTTCCGCTACCACGGTGCGTTGCGAGTTGAGACAAAGCCAGTTGGTTCGCTGGTGCTCGAAGACATGGGAGAAGATGCCTTTTTCGAGCACTGGCCCCTTGTCTGTTTTCCAGCTCATCACGTAGGTTCCATTGACGATTGCTACGTCGCCCACGAAGCGCGCGCTCACAACTTTTTGCGAGAGTGAGTCGGGCTCCTCCCCCTTGACGAAGAGATGGGCAATCTGCTGGTTGCGTGTGGTCACATCGCCAGTGGCAGATATTCCGATAAATTGTGGTGCAAGGACGAATTCCAATCCATATTGATCGCGCTTGGTTACGGCGTCGCTCCAGCGGTCCTCCACTTGCTGCATTTCTTTAAACTCGGGCGGTGCGGCGCTTGTTTTCGCTGCTTGCTGTGCTCCGGAGATCAGTCCAGGCATGAAAAGGCAGAAGGTGATGAATAAAGAACGCATCCTTGCTTAATCATACCGTTTGTTCAGATTTCTACCTTGATTCCCTCAGGCCGGTAGTTGGCGGTTGTGGCCTAAACTGAGCTTGGAGTTTCCCCCATTGGCCACTTTTTCTGATGTATCGTTGGATCGCGGTTTGCCCGCCAGCGTGGAGGCAGAGCGTTCGATCCTGGGCGCGATCCTGCTCGACAACCATTCCTATAACGAGGCGGCGGAGAAGCTGAGTTCCGACGACTTCTTTCTGGACTCACACCGGCGTATCTACAGCCGCATGGCGGAGTTGATCGACGCCCATCGCGCAGTCGATATCGTGACCCTGGCGGAGGAACTGGCGCGGCGCAAGGAAGTAGAGGCGGTGGGCGGTGTCGCCTATCTCGCCTCACTCACGGAAGGTCTGCCGCGCCGGCCCAGCATCGAAGAGTACGTCCGGATCGTGAAGGACAAGTCCCTCGCGCGGCAGCTGATCATCATCTGCAATACGGCCATCACGCGGGCGGCGGATCAGAGCGATGAGGCGCTCGTCGTGCTCGATTCCGCGGAATCCGGCCTGCTGGAGGTTTCGGAGCGGGGCATTACCCGCGGATTTGCCGGCATCCCGGAAATCATCCGCGACTCCTTCGGCACGATTGACAACCTGTACGCGCAACAGAAAGAGGTGACCGGGCTGGCCACCCACTACACCCAATTCGACAAAATGACCAGCGGACTGCAGTCTTCCGACTTGATCATCATTGCCGCCCGTCCCAGCATGGGCAAGACAGCCTGGGCTATCAACATTGCCGAGAACGCCGCAGTGAGAGATGGCAAGGTAGTGGCGGTCTTCTCGCTCGAAATGTCGAAGGAGTCTCTGCTGCGACGCATGCTGGCTTCTCAGGCTCTGGTTTCCATGCAGAAGATCCAAACCGGGTTTATTCCCAAGGCGGATCGCAGCAAGTTGATGGAGGCGCTGGAGCGGCTGGCGGAGGCCAAGATCTTTATCGATGACACGCCGGCGATCGCACTCTCCGAGATGCGCGCCAAGGCGCGACGGCTGCAACGGCAGCAGGGCGTGCTGGACCTGATCGTGATCGACTATCTGCAGCTGATGACTGCCTCAACATTCGGCGCAGGCGCCAAGCGGTATGAGAACCGTACGCAGGAGGTCTCGGCCATCTCGCGCGGCCTTAAGGCGTTGGCTAAGGAGCTGCGGGTTCCAGTGGTTGCGCTGTCCCAGCTCAGCCGCGCCTCGGAGCAGCGCGGCGGCGACAAGAAGCCGATGCTCTCGGATCTGCGCGAATCGGGTTCGATCGAGCAGGATGCTGATGTAGTGGCGTTTATCCATCGCGATAGTTACTACAACAAGGACGAGAACGGGGAAGAAGATCCCGACTCGAAGAACAAGGCGGAGATCATCATCGCCAAGCAGCGCAATGGCCCCACCGGCTCGGTGCATCTCGCCTACCGGGCGGACTGCACCCGCTTTGAAAACATGGCCTTTGGTGAAGCGCCGGGCGAATACTAGCCGCATGTTTACCCGACCGCTTTGGGCGGAGATTTCCCGTGACCGGCTGCTAGCCAACTATGAGAAGCTGCGCCTTGCGGCGGGCTCCGAAGCGGATTTGATGGCCGTGGTCAAGGCCAATGCCTACGGCCATGACGTGCTGGCCTGTGCCCCCTTGCTGGCCGATGCAGGAGCGCAATGGTTGGGGGTGACCGGAGCCGAGGAGGGCGCTGCGGTGCGCGCCGTCTGCCCCCAGCCGCGCATTTTGTTGATGTCTGGAATCTGGGCCGGGGAAGCAGAGACGGTGATTGATCAGGGGCTCACTCCGGTGGTTTGGGAGAGGTGGCAGCTTGATCTGCTGGAAGCCGCGGCCAGGGCGCGTCGCATGCCGGCCGCGAGCCTTGCGGTTCACGTGGAGATCGACACTGGCATGTCGCGGCAGGGCGTGCGGGTGGTCGGAGCCGATGTGTCCGCGGAAGCGGCGGCGCTGTTGCGGCGCTTCCATCCTGGCTCCTGCTTGCGGCTGGAGGGCGTGATGACGCATTTCTGCGCCCCGGAAACGATGTCTTCGCACCGCCCCAATCCTCAGTTGGCGAGTTTGGCTGCGGCGCTGGAATTCATCGTTGCGGAGGGCCTGCGCCCGCAGTGGCTGCATGCGGGCAACTCGTCGAGCATTGTCGCCGGATCTGACCGACAGGCTCTGCTCGGGATGGCTTCGAGCACGGGGACGCGGTTGATGTTGCGTCCCGGCCTTGCGCTCTACGGCTACCTCGACCGTCTTACGCTAGACGGACTCTCATGGGATGGCGAAGATCCGGGGTTTGCCCCGGTGCTCACCTGGAAAAGCCAGGTGACTTCGTTGCGGACTCTGCATCGTGGCGAAACGGCGGGGTATGGCAACACTTTCACCGCTGACGGGGAGACGCTTCTTGCACTGTTACCGGTCGGCTATGCCGACGGGCTGAATCGCCTGCTTTCCAACCGGGGGTATGTTTTAGTCCGCGGCCAGGAGGCACCCATCGCTGGACGGATCTCTATGGATCAAACCATGGTAGATGTGACGGGAATTCCTGGGGTGGCCGTCGGCGATGAGGTAGTGCTGCTGGGGAGCCAGGGCGCGCAGTCGATCGACGCGTGGGATCTTGCGGACATCACGGAGACCATTCCGTGGGAGGTGCTGTGCGCGATTGGTGCGCGGGTCCCTCGGGTGGTTGTGGAGTAGATTTGCGGTCCCGCAAGATGCCACTGGGTGCAAGAAACAGCAGGTCGCTTCGCTCCGATCGAAAAACATTTCCACGAGAGGTTTTAGGCCGGGCAAGGCGCACAGCAGGTCCCTCGGCTGCCTCCAGATTTCCTGTCAGGCTCAGTGGCGTCGATAAACTTCGTGCGGCTTTCCTCGAAGAAAGCCGCATACGCGGTGGTGGGTGGGTGGAGCGTGTAGGAAATCTGGAGTGCGCTCGGGCTGACAAAAGTGGAAGGCAGCGCTCACCTCAGCGACGGTTATGTGGGATGGACAGAGCTGCAGGTTATCCGCGATTTTCATCTCCTTCGGTGGGCTGACAGAACGCACCCGTCGGTTGGTGGAAGGGAAAGAATTAAAGAGGCTACACTGGATTAAGGGCGCTATGTTCATTGATGAAGCACGAATTCGGGTGAAGGCTGGGGACGGCGGCAATGGCTGCGTGGCGTTCCGGCGGGAGAAATTTGTTCCCCGGGGCGGTCCCTCCGGTGGAGATGGGGGACGCGGCGGCGACGTCATCATGGAGTCGAGCGAGCGCCATAATACCCTGGTTCACTTCCGGTTTAATCCCGAACATAAGGCGCAGCGTGGTCGCCACGGCGAAGGCTCCAACTGCAGCGGTAAAGAGGGCGAGGATGTGATTTTGAAAGTGCCGGTCGGCACCGTGCTGTACGACGACCAGACCGGCGCGGTGATACATGACTTCTCCCGCCCCGATGAGCGCATCATTGCCGCCAAAGGCGGACGGGGAGGACGAGGTAACCAGCATTTCGCGACCGCCGTTCACCAGGCCCCGCGGGAATCGGAAGCCGGCCGCGAAGGGGAAGAACGCGCCTACCGGCTGGAGCTGAAACTGTTGGCCGACGTGGGGCTGGTGGGATATCCCAACGCCGGCAAGTCGACACTGATCTCGAGGATTTCCGCCGCCAAGCCCAAGATTGCCGACTATCCCTTCACCACCCTGGAGCCCAACCTGGGAGTGGTCTCGGTGGGAGATCCGCCGCATGAAAACAGCTTCGTGGTGGCAGACATTCCTGGCCTCATCGAGGGCGCCCACCTGGGAGCCGGATTAGGAATGCAGTTTCTGCGCCATATCGAGCGCACCCGCGTGCTGGTCCACCTGGTGGATGTTTCGGATGCCAGCGGCCGACCTGACCCGGTGGAAGATTTCCGGGTCATCATGGACGAACTGAAGAGCTTCGGCCATGGCCTGGATGAGAAGCCGATGCTGGTGGTGGCGTCGAAGGCCGACGTGGCCAACCCGGAGAAGCTCAAGAAACTGCGCGCCATGGCCAAGCGGCGCAAGTTACCTTTCTTTGCTATCTCAGCAGTGAGCGGGGCAGGTATTGCGGAGCTGAAGTACGCGCTGGGTGAACGGGTGCGCGCGTCCCGCGAGGCGGAGATCGCTCCGGTGACTGCGCCCACGATTCTGGCGGAGTATTAATAGGCTGCCGAAGAACACCGCGCCGCGCCGAATAGCAATGGCTCAGGGGCTTCTCATACTCTGCGACTCAATATGACACGGCTAAACCCGTGGCCTTCGTTCTGTGTTTTTTTCCGCAACCTATAAAGTCGTGCCCTGACACAAAACATGAGCGTTTCCGCAGCCTGTAAGCCATGCCTGACAAGAACAAAAATCAAGCTCAATGAAGCAACGAAAGCCGCCTGGCGCCCGTTTCCTCAACCGTGGGTCGGCGCAGCCGGTGGACGACTGATCCAGAACATAGTTTTTCGCAGGTGGAAAGGAATCACTTAGGCGGTGGCTAGACGGGCGGCGGCTACTGCGACCATGGCACGGCGCGGAACGGGAAATTGCACCAGTTCCCAGGCGGATCGATCGCGCAACAGGCGGGAGACCAGGGCGGTGTGCATGGCGTGTCCAGCCCGCTGAGCTACGACCCTCCCCAGGATGCGGTGGCCGACCAGAGCCAGGTCACCGATCAGGTCCAGGACCTTATGGCGGACGAACTCGTCTTCAAAGCGAAGCGGTCCATTTTGCACCGCGCCTCCGCAAAGAATAATCGCGTTCTCTTCCGACGCACCGCGGATCAGACCCATGTCGCGCAGCATCTTCTCATCTTCGCGAAATCCGAAGGTACGCGCGGCGGCAATCTCGGCGCCATACGATCCGGCAGCCAAGTCAACGGTGAACGCCTGGCGCCCGATAGGATCAGGAAAATGGATGTCGTAGGTGATGCTGTAGCCTTCGCCGGGATAGACGGCGATGAACTTGCCGTTCTCGCGGACTTCCACACTCTTCAATATGCGCAGATATTGGCGCCGTCGCCGTTGGTTTCTGATGCCTACCTGGGCGAAAGCTTCCACGTACGGGAGGGCGCTCCCGTCGAGGATCGGCAACTCCAGATTGTCCAGCTCAATGATGACGTTGTCGACACCCACGCCGATGAGGGCGGAAAGAAGATGCTCAGTGGTGGAGATGAGCACACCCTGGCGCATGATGCTGGTGGCGTAGCTGACCTTGGCGACATTTCTGCCGGTCGCTGCAATCTCGTAGTTGTCCAGGTCGGTGCGACGGAAGACCACGCCGGAACCAGCCGGCGCGGGCAATAATCTCATGTTCACCGGCGCCCCGCTGTGGAGACCGATTCCTGAGAATTCAATCACCGACGCGATGGTCTTTTCTAAATGCTCTAATTCGACCAATGAGTCTTCCTGGCTTGCAAATAGTCGCAAAACCATAGACTACATAGGATGAAAAAAGGTTTACCGTGGTAAAAATGCCACAAACTGATCGGGGCAGGGAGACCTACCACGACCGTGTTAGAGGGAAAAGAGAGCGCATGCAAACCTACCGTGAGCTGACGCGTGCTGTAGCCAAGCGACGTCCAGAGATGCTGGAAATGATGGCCGAGCTGGTCCAAGTCGAATCCCCCACCGAAGACCGGGCGGCGGTCAACCGCTGCGTCGCCTTGCTGGAGAAATGGATTCGCGACACTGGGGGTAAGAGCAGTCGGAATCGGCAGAGGAAAGCCGGGGATCTGTTGATCGGCCGCTTTGGGCCGGCGCGGGGAGCTCCGCTGATGCTGCTGGGCCACCTGGACACCGTCTGGCCGATGGGCACGCTCAAAAAGATGCCCTTCCGGGTGCGCGGGGGCCGGGCCTGGGGTCCAGGTGTACTGGACATGAAGGCTGGGGTGGTGATGGCGCTTACCGCGCTACGGCTGTTGGCCGAAGCGGACCTAGCCAGGCCGGTCATCTTGTTGCTCAATAGCGACGAGGAGACAGGCAGCGAATATTCTCGAGCTCTGACTGAGTCACTGGCCAGGAAATGCGATGCCGTGTTTGTTCTCGAGCCCGCCCAAGGCCTTGCCGGTGCCTATAAGACGGCCAGAAAAGGAGTGGCCCACTATCACTTGCAGGTACACGGCATCGCCGCCCACAGCGGCGTGGATTTCAGCCAGGGACACAGTGCGGTGATCGAACTTGGGCGCCAGATCGAGCGCGCCAGCGGTTTCACCGATCCGGCCCGGGGCATCACCGTCAACGCAGGGGTGATCGGCGGAGGCACGCGATCCAATGTAGTGGCCGCCGAAGCGTGGGCGGAGTTTGACGTCCGGATTGCCAAGGCTGTGGATGGGCCGCGCATAGATCGCCGCTTCCGGTCGCTGCGCGCGGTAGACCGCCAATGCACGCTGGAGGTCACGGGGGGCTTGAATCGGCCGCCGATGGAACGAACTCCGGGCACGGTTGCTCTTTTTCGACGCGCAGCAACAATGGCCGCGGGATTGGGTTTTCCCTTACAGGAAGCAGCAACGGGCGGGGGTTCGGACGGGAATTTTACTTCGGCCCTGGGAATTCCGACGTTGGATGGAATGGGAGCGGTGGGCGAGGGTGCACATGCCGTCCATGAATCCATTCTGCTCGATGCGCTCGTTCCCAGAACGGCGCTGCTGGCAGCGATGATTGGCGGCCTTTCCCTGGAATAGGCCGGAAAAGGGGACATACATGTTGGCTGTGCTTGATCTCACCCTGCTCGCCATTTTCGTTTTGTGCTCCGGTGAGTTGCTGCGCCCCAGGGGTGAGAAGAAATCGCTCAGTGGCTGAATGTATTCTCAATCGTTTACGGCCCGATTAAAGTGGAGTAACTTCCGGAAAGACGTTTTTCGCATGCAGCTAGCGCAGGGGCTAAAGCCCTCATCTTTGCTTACCCTGTACGGCCCGACTAAAGTCGTGCCCTGATACAAAGCATGAGTTTTTCCGCAGATTGTAAAGTCGTGCCCCTAACAAGAAACCAAACCCAAAGACGTACCCCAGGGGCTAACGCCCTCATCTTTGTGGCCCCGTACGGCCCGACTAAACAGCTTGCGGAAAAAGTCGGTTTGAGGGCAAGGATCGTCCCCTCAGCGGCTAAAGCCGTTCCTGCTTTTAATCACTTACGTACGACCTGAAGGCCGTACCCTTCAGAAAAATGAGTTTTTCCGCAAGTTGTAAAGTCGTGCCCTGATACAAAGCATGAGTTTTTCTGCAGCTTGTAAGTCGTTGGCGATCAGCGCAGGGACAGATCCTTGGCTTGGCTGAGCTGACTCGCCATCCGCTGCTCAGCGCCTTCGAGCAGGCTGGCGACCAATGCTAACGGCAGGCCGACGACGTTGAAGTAGCAGCCGCTGATTCTTGGAATCCAGCGTCCCGCATAACCCTGGATGGCATAAGCGCCGGCCTTGTCCATGGGCTCACCGCTAGCGACGTAGTCAGAGACTTCTTCAGGCGAGAGCGTGTGCATGGTGACCTGGGTCAGCTCCGCTGCTACCTCGACCGCCGGCGCCGAGGTTTCACCCCAGACCACTGCCACCCCGGTGACCACGT
Source organism: uncultured Acidobacteriaceae bacterium (assembly GCA_963824325.1). Lineage (GTDB taxonomy): Bacteria > Acidobacteriota > Terriglobia > Terriglobales > Acidobacteriaceae > PALSA-350. Next base: position 602,690 of record CAWGPA010000009.1, read on the forward strand.
GGTGGGTGCGGCCGGAAAGGAGGAGAAGCATTCGGGCGGCATCGGCGGCGTCAGCCGGCTTGCCCATGACCTCCCCGTCGCAGACAACGACCGTATCGGCCCCCAGCACCATTGCGGGTTCTACCGTCCCGACTTGGCGCCGGGCAAAGACCTCCTCGGCCTTCTCGCGGGCGAGCCTGGTGGCGAAGCGGATGGCATCCTCTCCCGGCTGGCGCGACTCGGGCACGGAGGATGGCTGGACCTCAAAACGGTAGCCCGCCTGGGCTAACAGCTCCCGCCGGCGTGGCGAGGCAGAAGCGAGGATGAGCTTGGGGGTCATGGAAACATTCTCCACTCGATGGGCTAAAGTTCGCTGAGGCTGGTGCCAGCCCGGACACCCTTGCGGTCGCAAACAGCCCAAGCCATGCGCGGGGTATTGTGGGCGATTCCGAAGCGGCCATCCGGACCGAGCAGGATGATGCCTCCGTGGCCCTGGAGGCGTGCATAGAGATAGGTGATCGCGTCCTGGGCGGCTTGTTCGGGCCCCAGTTGCGGTACGCGGTCGACGGCCCACTTGCCCAACACCAGCTTCATGATGGGTTCGCCCCAACCGGTAAGCGAGGCAGCCGCGCTGCGATTGTCCGCGTAGCCGCCGCAACCGATGACCGAGGAGTCGCCCACCCGGCCGGGCGTCTTATTCAGAGTACCCCCGGTGGACGTGGCTGCAGCGAGATTGCCGGCGGCGTCGAGCGCGACTGCGCCGACCGTGTCGTGCGAATTCGCCGGGGGCTGCGTACCGGCAAAGGTCTGGTCTGGGATGCCCGCCCGCTCTCGCTCCTGGGCCTCGGCCAGGCGCAGGCGTTCGCGGTCCAGCACCAGCTCCTCGTTTTCAATCAGGGTGATGCCTTGTTCACGAGCGAACTCTTCTGCCCCCCGGCCCACAAAATAGACGTGCGGGCTCCGTTCCAGCACCAGGCGCGCGGCCTGGATCGGGTTTCTTAGCCTTTCCACACAAGCCACCGCGCCGACCCGCAGCGTAGCGCCGTCCATGAGCAGTGCATCGAGTTGTACCCGGCCATCCCGGGTAAGAAAGCTGCCCCGGCCGGCATCGAAGGTCTCGTCATCTTCGAGCAGGGTGACCGCAGCCTCGACCGCGTCCAGCGAGGTGCCTCCCTCCCGCAGCAGGCCATAGCCCGCCTTAACGGCGCGCATGACGCCACGGCGATGCGCTTCGAGTTGATCCTGGGGAATGTCCCAGGCGCCGCCGTGGACCAGCAGGACGGGGCGTCCGGAGTAGGGGGCTGCGGTCCTCATCAAGCGGGGGGCGCGGGACGAAGGTCTGGACCTAAGTCGGGGGTGCTGCGCGCCGGCGCGGTGGTGGCACTCCGGGTCTGGCTGCTGACCTTGGCGGGGAAGGTCTTGGTTCGTTGATAGGTATAGCTGATGCGGTGGATGACGGTCACCGTGGACAACACCGCCAGCACCCAAAGAACCGGGGCCATCACTCCCCAGCGGTTAAAGAGCGCGCCCAGGATGATCAGAACCACACGCTCCGGCCGCTCCATGAAGCCCACCTTACAGGAGCCGATCAGCGCTTCGGCGCGGGCCCGGGTGTAGCTGACCATGAGCGACGTAACCATCACGAAAGCGGCCAGGACGACGTAAAAGAATCGGTTCCCGCGGGCATAAAACACCAGCAGTCCGAAGAACAGAACGACGTCGCTGTAACGATCGATGACGGAATCAAAGAAGGCTCCGAAGACGGTGACCTGGTCAGTCTGGCGCGCCACCCGGCCGTCCACCATGTCGAAGATACCGGCTCCGATGATGACCAGCCCCGCGTAGAGGAACATGCGGACGTAATTGTGCTCGTTGGCCAAGCCGAAGAGGATGGCCGCGACGGTGTTGATCAACAAGCCTAGGAAGGTGAGCACATTGGGCGAGATACGGGTGAGCGCCAGCCCATCGACGATGTACTGGAGGATGACGCCGCAGCCTTTGCCGAAGGCGCTGGTCCAAGTCATGTCGACGTCCCTGTCGAGGTCATGATGCCTCGTCGTGAATCGTGGTTAGCTTGAGAATCTCCAGCTCCCGCTTGCCGTTCGGGGTCACAATGGCCGCGATGTCTCCGACCTGCTTACCCACCAGTCCGCGGCCGATGGGCGAGGTGGTGGAAATGAGGCCCTGGTTCACGTCGGATTCTTCGCTGGTGACCAGTTTGTAGGTGATCTCTTCGTTTTTGGTGGTGTCGAAGACCACGACCGTGGAGCCAAACGCAATTCTGTCCTTGGGGATATTGGTCAGGTTGACCAGGGAGAGTTCCGCCATGCGCTTCTTGAGCTGCCCCAAACGGGCGTTGACGAAAACCTGCCGCTGCTTCGCCATGTGATACTCGGCGTTCTCGCTCAGATCGCCCAGCGAAGCCGCCTTCTTAATCTCGATGGGCAGATCGTGAGTGAGTTCGTGCTCCAGCTCGCGGATTTGTTCTTCCAGCTTTTTCTTTATGTGTTCAGGCATTTGGCTAATGATCCCAGCGTGGCCGACGGGGCCCGGAAGAGCTTCGAGCAACCAGGTGAAAACACGATTATACGACGGACTTGTGGCCACCGTTCCTGCTCGCGCATGGCTCGCGAAAGTCTTTTCCGGGCCTCGACATCATCGGCGGGAGTCGAGGAAGCTCTGCAGAATGAGCACCGCGGCTACCTGATCGATCACCGAACGGCGATTTCCCGGCTGACGGCCGGCGGCGTCCAGGTGACGATGCGCCTCAGTGGTCGAGAGGCGTTCGTCCCAGAGCGTAACCGTGGCGCCGGTCGCGAGGCGAACGTCCTGGGCCAGGGCCTGCGCCTTGAGCGCCTGGGGACTGACGTCGCCCGACATGTACAGCGGGTTGCCTACCACCACCTGGGCACAGGCATACTTGCGCACCAGCCTGGCCAGGGAGCCAAGGTCCTGGCGGCGGTTCTTACGTACCAGGGTGAGTACGGGTTGCGCGGTGAGCCCCAATTCATCGGAGACCGCCACCCCGATGCGGCGGTCCCCCACATCCAGGCCTAAGACGCGGCCCGGTACGCGGCTTTCGACGGGTACCTCCTCCTGCGGTTGCTCGATTGGTTGCCTCTGATCCACTGATTCCCCTCAGCACAGGTTACCGCCAGGAGCCGTTGCAGGAATCGCATCATAAAATCCTAGAGGAGAATCCAATCCACCAAGGTCCCCTCGTGCGACGTTTCCTGATCGTTTTTTTTCTGATTCTGACTCTGCTTGCGGTTTCACTCGGCACCCGCGAACTGATTTCGCCCGCCGGCCCCTCGGCAGAGACATTTGTCGAGGTGGTTCCGGGCATGGGTTCCAAGGCCATCGGGGCGTTGCTCGCGGAGCAGGGAATTATCCGCAACCGCTACGCATTCGATCTTTGGCATGTGCTGCGCGGGGGGACACTGAAGGCGGGTGAATATCGTTTTGAGCAGCCAGCGACGCTGGGGGTGGTTTACGACCGCCTGGTGCGCGGCGATGTTTATACCCAAACGGTGACGATTCCCGAGGGTTTCAACCTTTTCGACATCGCGCAGGCCGTCCAGGATGCGCAACTGGGATCGAGAGAGAGTTTTCTGGCCGCCGCTAACCAGGACGTGGTTCTGATTGCCGATCTCGACCCGGGGGCCAAGAACCTGGAAGGCTACCTCTTCCCCGATACCTACCGCTTTCAGCGGCACCAGCCACCCAACCAATTGCTGGCCGCAATGGTCAGGCGCTTTCGCCAAAGCAGCGCCTCTATCGGCCTGGGAGGCGACTATCACCGGATCGTGACCCTGGCGTCGCTGGTAGAGAAAGAGACCCCGGCGGCCCAAGATCGGCCACTGGTGGCCAGTGTGCTCACGAATCGCCTGGCCCAGGATATGCCGCTGATGACCGATCCTACGGTGATCTACGCGGCCCTTCTGGAGAAGCAATACCGGGGGGCAATTTACCAGTCCGACCTGAAGCGGGATTCGGCCTACAACACCTACCGTCATGCCGGCCTGCCGCCGGGGCCGATCTGCAGCCCGGGAATCGCCTCGCTGCAGGCGGCTATGCACCCTGCCGACAGCAAGTTCCTTTACTTTGTTGCCGATGCGGGCGCCGCGGGCCACTCGCGGTTTGCCACGACCCTGGAAGAGCATGAGCGCAATGTAAACGCCTACCGGCGGGGCCTCAAAGATGCCCAGGGGACCCATTGAAGAGACGGCGGCACATGCCTGGCCACCGCGCCCTGACTTGGCGATTGCTCTATACTCGCATTTCCTGAGTTGAATGAATGCGGAGAGACTGGTTGAAGTTTTTGACGCTGCTGGTACCGGTCTTGACCGGATGCCTGAGCCACACCCGCAGCCTACAGAAGCCCAAACTTGCCGGCGTGGCCCTGGACGCGGATGCAGTGCAGTTAGTTGAGGCGGTCAATAGCCGCTATGACCAGGTGACCACACTCAAGGCGACAGTCGACTTTGCCGCCTCAGTGGGAGGGGCGCATAAAGGCCAGCAGACCGACTACACTTCCATTCACGGCTACATTCGCCTGCGCAAGCCACAGATGCTGCGAGTGTTGGGATATCTGCCGGTAGTACGCCTGCGTGCATTTGACTTGGCCAGCGACGGCAAGACCTTCACCATGCTGATCCCTCCCAGGAGCCGCGCCATCCTAGGAAGCAATTCCGTGACGACCCCGGCGGCTAATGCGATGGAAAATCTGCGCCCGGACGTTTTTTTTGATTCGATCCTGATTCACAGCATCTCCGCCGATTCGATTGTTTCCCTCACCAACTCCAGTCAGACCACGTTAGAGCCGAAGACCAAGCAACTGATCGAGCAGCCGCAGTACGATCTGACGGTCTTGAAACCAGGGGAGCGCAGCCCATCGCCTGGGCTGCCGCAACTGGGCACACCGCTACGAGTCATCCACTTCAACCGGATCAACCTGTTACCCATCGGACAGGATGTCTACAACGCTGCCGGCGACCTGGAAACCCAGGTGGTTTACGGGCCGTATCAGGATTTCAACGGCACGCAATTCCCCGGCACCATCACCATTAACCGGTTGCTGGATGAACTCAAAATTACGCTCACGGTGGAGAAGCTGGATCTGAATCAACCGCTGGCTGACGACCAGTTTGAGTTGAAAGTGCCTGACGAATACAAAGTGCAGAAGTTACAGTAGGGCCGATTCCTAGAGTAGGCGGCAGATGTCGGAACGCTTTCCAAATTGAATCCCGCAGGGACGGCTGTAGTTCCAGGGCATGATCCTGGGTTTGACTGTCCCGACTTACGATATTCCATTTCGGGGGCAGAAGTAGCCCAGGATTGTATCCTGGGCAATTTTCAGCCGTCCCTGCGGGACTTGTCGTCTCTCGAATCCCTACCCAGGACTCCGTCCTGGGCTACTCTCAGCCGTCCCTACGGGACTCAATTTGGAGAGAACAGCTCTCACGCAGGCTAACTAGACGCTGAAAAAACTCCCTGTTTTGCACGACTTTACAGCAGGCCGGCGCGGGTGGCGTGGTCCTGGATCGCCTGGTTGATCTGGAGCGCCAGGGCCAGCGCATCGCGCGCCTGCTGTGGGGTCACCCTCGGGGGCCGGCGGGTGCGAACCGATTCCAGGAATGACCGGATCTCCAGCAGCAAGGGTTCCCCGCCCTGGATCGGCGGCTTGCTGGGAACGAGTGCTGCCATGGGGTCCTTACTTTGGCTCGCACCGGCGATGGCTTCGCGGGCCAGGTTGATGATGAGCAGATCCTGACGGGCATAGTCGAGCGACAGGTACTGGTGGGGCTGGAAGAAGCGCAGCTTGCGCACGGTCTCCGTGCTCACCCGGCTGGCGGTGAAGTTGGCCACGCAGCCGGAAGCAAACTCCAGGCGAACGTTGGCGATGTCGACCTTGGGGGAGAGAATCCTCAGGCCGACGGCTTGCAGCTGAGTTACCGGGGAGCGTACAAAGCTGAGCACGATGTCCAGGTCGTGGATCATCAGGTCCAGCACTACGTCCACGTCCAGAGCGCGGCGATGGAAGACGCTGAGGCGGTGGGCTTCGAAAAACATCGGCCCATTGACCAAGGGCTCAGCCGCCGCGACCGCGGGGTTGAATCGCTCCAGCAGGCCCACCTGCAGGATCCGCCCGCTGGCTGCCGCTTGCCCAACCAGAGCATCGGCCTCAGCCAGGGTCACCGCGATGGGCTTCTCCAGCAGGACATCGAGTCCCTGGACCAGCGCCTGGGCGGCAACGGAATAATGGGCGGACGTGGGCACGCAGATGGAGACCGCATCCAGGTGGAGTTGGCCCGCGCGGCACGCCTCCAGGCAAGCTTCGGGGGAGGAAAAGACGGCGAGATCGCCCTGCTGACGCAGCAGCTCGGCGGCGACCGGGTCAGTGTCCGCAACCGCGGCCAAGCGCACTCCGAAACCGGATTGCTCCAGCTGGCGATAGACGCGCAGATGATTGCGGCCAAAGGCCCCGGCGCCGAAGACGGCGACGCTGAGCACCTGTTCGCTACTCATCGGCACCAGGAGAGGCACCAGGAGGGGCACCGGGACGGCTAGAGAAGGGCGGATTTTCCGGGGGAAAAGCCGCCCCAAAAACGGTGGCTCTGCAGCAATCAGAATGCGCCTGGCTGCGGTTCGTATCTAGCATGGGTTCATTGAGTTATATCCAGCGCTACTGCGGGGAGATTGCTTCCCCTTCAGCTATTTTCCCTGGACCGCGCCGAGGCATTTGGAGTAGAGGGCGAGTAGTTGGTTGACCTGATCTTCGGGTTTAGTGCCGGTGGCGGCGACAAAGCCAGCGGCCGGCGCCGTACCCCTTCCCAGCCCCGCCGACGCAGCGACGAACTTCAACAAATCCAGTGCGATATCTTCATTGCGGCGCGAGCCATTCGGGGTCGTTACAGCCTGTTCCATGTGCTTCCTCCGTGGCGATGCTACCAGATGCGGGCGGTCGAGTATGCTGCTACTTGCAGCGACCGGTGGGCAAAGGGGATCTCCGTGGCAGTGATCGCGGTGCAGCAGATTCGACGCATGCGGGGTGGAGCCCAGAGCCACCTGATGCTGGCCTCTGACAATCATCTTTATGTGGTCAAATTCCGCAACAATCCGCAACACGTCCGGGTGTTGGCCAATGAGCTGCTGGCCACCCGGCTGGGGGCAGCGATCGGGCTTTCGGTGCCTCACTCGGAGGTAATCGAGGTGACGGAGTGGCTGATTCGCAACACCGCCGAGTTGCATATGGAGTTACGCGGGGGTGCGCAGCCATGCCTTGCCGGGCTTCACTTCGCCTCGCGCTGGGTGGGGGGCCTGATGCCTGGGCAGGTGGTTGACTATTTGCCAGAGGAGCAGCTGCTCGAAGTGCGCAATCTGAGCGAGTTCGCGGGTATCCTGGCGCTGGACAAGTGGACCTGCAACATCAACGGGAGACAGGCGGTCTTTCAGAAGACCCGCCGGGAGCGCCGCTACCAGGCGACGTTTATCGACCAGGGATACTGCTTTCATGCCGGAGACTGGAAATTCATCGATGCCAGCCTGGGCGGAGTCTTTGCCGAGAACAGCGTCTATCGCGGCGTCACCGGCTGGCAGAGCTTCGAGCCCTGGCTCAGCCGCATCGAAAACCTGGAGCCGGAGACTGCGTGGGCTATCGCTGAAACCATTCCGCCAGAATGGTACGGTGGCGATCTGAGCGCGTTGGAGATCCTGGTGGAGAGGTTGCTGGCGCGCCGAGAAAGGGTAAGGGAGTTGATTGGGGCGTTCAGGGAATCGGGGCGGAGGCCGTTTCCGAATTGGGGTAAGGATGGGGAAGAGGGGTTGGGAGGTGGGTTTGTGGGGCGAGGATGGATGCAAGATAGTGAAGGGTTAGGTTGAAGGATCCGGGAAGAGTTGCCGGGGAAATAGGAGGGGACTTGGCGGAGCGGAAACAATGCGAGTTTCAACTCATCCGCTATGTGCCGGATCCGGTAAAGAACGAGTTCGTCAATATTGGCGTGCTGCTTCGCTCTTCCGCAGGAGAGCAGAGTGCGCTGCGCTTTACCCGTGACTGGTCCCGGGTGCTGTGCCTCGACCCGGATGCGCCCACGCAGATGTTGGAAAATCTGGAGATCGAAGTCGGACAGCGATTGCGCTCCCAACCCGCCGACCACCCTAAGCCCATCATGACCCTGCTCGAAGGCTCGCTCTCCAATACAGTGCAGATCACCGAAAGCAAAGCGTGCCTGGTGGAGAGTTTTGTTGCCGGCCTGGAGGAGCTGATGCGCCTCCATGTCGATAACCCGCGGCGGGAACGGAAAAGGCGCCGCGGAGGCCGCGCAGCGATCGTCGCGGCCATGCGAACGCACTTCGAGGCGGCCGGGGTGTGGACGCTGATGCGTAAACACATCGCCGCCGCCAACTACACGCAACCCGGCGACCCGTTGCGCATCGACTGCGGCTACCGTAACGGGGTGGTGAAGATGTTTCAGGCGATCTCGCTGGAGGCCGGTGTCGACGAGGCGAAGCTGCTGGCATTCGCAGCCCCGGCTCTTTATGCCGGGGTAAAGAGAGTGGAGCAAGTAAAACTTGAGTTGACCGCGATCATCGAGCCCATCGGCTGGCCCGAAGGCGATAACGAACCCGATGAGGAGCGGGGCTTGCGCTACAGCTATGCCAGCAAGACCCTGGAGCGACGCCGGATCCGTGTCTTGACCACCGACCAACTGGCGGACGTGGCACAAACGGCGCGCATTGAGCTTAAATTGTAGCGCGGGACGGGAATGGGATAATCGAACCAAATGAACGCCTCTCCTACCGTTGGCGTGGTCATGGGAAGCAAGAGCGATTACGAAGTGCTTCTTCCTTGCATTGACCTGTTGCGGGAGTTCGCCATCCCCCACGAAGCGCGGATCGTTTCTGCGCACCGCACCCCCGACTGGCTTTTTAAATATGCCGAACAGGCCGAGCCGCGGGGACTGAAGATCATCATTGCCGCCGCCGGCGGGGCGGCGCATTTGCCCGGAATGATCGCCGCCAAGACGATCCTTCCCGTGCTGGCGGTACCTGTGCCCTCCACCTGCCTGCAGGGCATCGATTCCCTGCTCTCCATTGTCCAGATGCCCAAGGGAGTTCCGGTGGCCACGCTGGCCATCGGTAAGCCGGGCGCCGCCAATGCCGCGTTGCTGGCGGTGGCGATCCTGGCAGTTCACGACCCGGAACTGGGCAATCGGCTGCGAGCGTGGCGCCAGGCGCGCAGCCAGGAAGTGCTGGAAACGGAGTTGCCTTCTTGAGCGCGATCGCTCAGGGCTCGACCATCGGGATTCTGGGGGGCGGTCAATTGGGCCGCATGACTGCCATGGCGGCGCGGTCGATGGGCTACCGGGTACAAGTGATGGATCCCGATCCTTCCTGCCCTGCGCGTTTTGTGGTGGATGCCTGTTTTGTGGGCTCGTGGGACGATGCCCGCGCCGCCGCCGACCTGGCTCGCGGCTGTGACGTGATCACGCTGGAGATCGAGCAGATTTCCATTGCTTCGTTGGAAGCTGCGGGACGGCATGCCCCGGTGCGTCCGGGCAAGGAGATCCTGGCCATGGTGCAGGATCGGATCCGACAAAAAAATTGGTTGCGGGATCAGGGTTACCCGGTGGGCGCTTACCGGGCCATCTATTCGGAAGAGGATCTGCTGCAGGCGGTCGCGGAACTAGGGCCGCGGATTTATCTCAAGCGAGCCCACGGTGGTTACGACGGCCGGGGCCAGGTAAAGCTTGACGGATCGCAGGGGGAGCATGTGGGGGAAGCCTGGCGGGCGCTGGGAGAGGCGCCCTGCGTGGCCGAGCAGGGGTTAGATCTCGCATCCGAGATCTCGGTGATGGTGGCGCGCAATCCGAGCGGTGAGGTCGCCACTTACCCGGCCGCGACCAACCATCACGAACAGCAAATCCTGGTCTGGAGCGCGCTTCCGTCCTCGATGCCGGCGGGGCTGGAGAAACAGGCCCAGGACATCGCCACCACCATGGCGTGCCAGCTCAAGCTGGAGGGCCTGCTGGCGGTGGAGATGTTTGTCACGTCGGGGAACGGGCTATTCGTGAATGAACTGGCTCCGCGCCCGCACAACAGCTACCACGCGAGCCAGCGCTGCTGCGTTACCAGCCAGTTCGAGCAGGCGGTGCGGGCAGTGTGCGACCTGCCTCTGGGGGATGTGAGGATTATGCGTCCGGCGGCAATCGCTAACCTGCTGGGGGACCTTTGGCTGAAAAACGGGGTGCAGAATGAACCTCACTTCGCTGAAGCATTGGCGGTTCCTGAGGTTAGTTTGCACTTGTACGAGAAACACACGGCGCGGGTAGGGAGAAAGATGGGGCATTTGTCCGCGACTGCGGATACGGCGGAAGAGGCTGTGGCTCGAGTGTTGGAAGCTAAGAGCCGGCTTTAGGGTCGGTGGATCTTTTTCGCGTGTTGGACCCAACCGGATTCTTGTGTGGGCGGAGATTTACAACGTTCGCTGGGGCTTCGCCCGTCTTTTTCGGCCCACGTATCCGAATTTCCTGCACGAGGTTCCTACAAACATACACGTGTGCGGCTTTCATTGAGGAAAGCCGCATGGGGCTCGTCAACGCCAACGGGCTCAACAGGAAATGCGGAGTACGCTGAGGCGAATGTGGGGCACCCGTCCTCGTCGATTGACAGCGTCGGTGGAATTGAGAATGAGAGGGAAAGAGGAGTGGAATCCCACATCTCGCGAAAAACGAGCGAGATGTGGGGGCACCCGTCCTTTGAGGCAACAGGCTTCGTTCTGCAGCCGTTTAGCCGATGTCCTCGCTCCAGTTTTCCAGGTACTTCTTCAGCTCGGCCATGAATCTGCCCGCGTCTGCTCCGTCGATGATGCGGTGATCGAAGCCCAGGGTGAGACGGATGATGCTGCGGATCGCGATCGAATCGGAGCCGTTCTCATCGGTAACAACCGTAGGTTCTTTAAAGAGGCCGCCCACACCTAGAATGGCCGATTCCGGCTGATTGATCACAGGGGTTCCGAATTGCTCGCCGAAGATTCCGGGATTGGTAATCGTGAAGGTGCCAGAAGCCACTTCTTCCGGCTTCAGCTTCTTGCCCCGGGCCCTTTCGGCCAAGTCAACGATCGCGCGCGCAATGCCCAGGAAACTCTTGTCCTCCGCCTGGCGGATGACGGGCACAATCAGCCCCCAATCCAGGGCGACGGCAATGCCCAGATTGATGTTCTTGTGGTAGCGAATGGCGTCTCCCTCCATCGAAGCGTTCACGATGGGCATCTTGCGCAAGGTGGCAATGACGGCGCGGGAGATAAACGGCATGTAGGTGAGCTTGACGCCGTTGCGCTGCTCGTACTTGGATTTCTCTTTCTCGCGAATTCGCACGATGCGGCTCATGTCGATCTTGAAGACCGTGTGCACATGGGCGCTGGTGCGCTTGGAGTCGACCATGCGCTGGGCAATGATGGCGCGCATGCGGGTTAAGGGCACCAGCTCATCGCCAGCCGTGACCACCGGAGCAGGCGCGGGAGCCGAAGGCTTGGCCGCCGCGGGTGCTGACGCCGGTACTGGGACCGGAGGAGCCGCGGGTGCTGGTGGGGCGGGTTTGGCCGGTGAGGCTGTCCCGCCCTTGGCCAGGTAGCCGAGGATGTCTTCCTTGGTAATGCGGCCAGCTGAACCGGTGCCTGGAACTTTGCTCAGGTCCAGGTTGTTTTCTTTGGCGATCTTGCGCACCAGGGGCGAGGAGCGAACCCGTTCGCCGGTTTCGGTCTCGCTGGTCTCACTGCTTTCGCCGTCGGCTTCGGTAACTGTCGACGCGGCGGCAGGGGGTGCGGGTTGCGCGCTGGGCGCCGGCGCAGCGGCTGCTCCGACCGCCCCACCCACGCTGATGGCGGCGACTACGGTGTTGATCTGAACCGTGGTGCCGGCCTGCACTTTGATTTCCGCCAGCACGCCCGCTGCCGGAGAAGGAATTTCGGCGTCGACCTTGTCGGTCGAGATCTCGAAGAGGGGCTCATCCTGTTGCACTGCATCGCCCGGCTTTTTTAGCCACTTGGTGATGGTGCCTTCAAAGATCGATTCGCCCATCTGGGGCATGATCACGTCGGTGAGGGCGGGCGCGGCGGTTCCGGCCGGTGCAACGGAAGGTGAAGCGGGCGCGGGAGCTGCCGGTGCAGGCGAGGCCACCGGAGCGGATGAGGCTGCTGCGGCGGGTGGTTCTTTCGCCGCGGGCGGCGCAGGGGCCTGACCGTCCGCTTCGGCGATTACACCCACCACGGTGTTGATCTGGACGGTGTTGCCCTCCGCGATTTTTACTTCGCTCAGCACTCCGCTGGCCGGCGAGGGTATCTCGGCATCGACCTTGTCAGTGGAGATCTCAAAGAGAGGCTCGTCCCGCTGCACCGTGTCACCCTGCTTCTTCAACCACTTGGTGATAGTGCCCTCAAAAATCGACTCGCCCATTTGGGGCATGATTACATCGGTCGGCATGGACTCCCTTTCCCAATTAGCCGCAGGCTTTCAGGCCTGACGCGAACTCCCTATTCTAATCCAACGCTTACTGCGTGGTCCCGCCGCGGCAAGCCGCTGGGGACCAGATCGTCGAGGCTTTCGACCCATACCACCTGCCGCCCAAAGACCCGGCCAAAGTGCCGGGATACCGTGTTGGCCACCTGCTCGAACGAAGGCACAGGATCTACTTCTGCTTCGATGCTGGTGACGGCGCGATCGCGGATCCCACAGGGCACAATCAATGCGAAGTCGTCAAGATCGGTGGTTACGTTCAGGGCGAAGCCATGGGTGGTGACCCCTCGGGCGACGTGCACGCCCAGAGCGGCAATCTTTTTCTCCGCGATCGTACCCGCGGGGATGGTCCAGACACCGGCGCGTCCGGGCGCTCGCTGGGTAAGCACGCCAAAGTCCGCACAGGAGCGAATGAGCACCTCTTCCAGCCTGCGGAGGTACTCCACAATGCCGACCGGCGGGGTAAAGCCGCGCAGATTGAGAATGGGATAGCCCACCAGCTGGCCGGGGCCGTGGTAGGTGACGTCGCCTCCGCGGTTGGTCTCAAACAAGGAGATGCCGCGGCGAGCTAACAGCTCGTCACTGGCCACGACGTGCTCACGTTGGGCATTCCTGCCCAGGGTGAGCACCGGGGGGTGTTCGACCAGAAGGAGCACATCGCCGATCTGGTCCTGCTGGCGCAACCCACACAGCTGTTGCTGCAGAGCCAGTGCCGTAGCGTAATCGAGGCGGCCGAGATGGACCAGGGACACGACCATGTTAGAGAACAGCCGGCTCAGACATTGACGGCCATGTTTTCCACGCTGCCAAAGCCGTCCAGCATGGCCTCGGCCAAGGTGGGGTGAGCGTGGATGGTAAACATCAGCTCTTCGATGGTCGCCTCCAGCTCCAGAGCCACTACTGATTCGGCAATCATCTCCGTGGCCTGCGGCCCAATGATGTGCACGCCCAGCAATTCTCCGTGCTTGGCGTCGGCGACTACCTTTACGAAGCCCTCGTGGGAGCCGACGATGGATGCCTTGGAGTTGGCGGAGAAGGGAAATTTGCCCACCTTCACCTGGTGGCCTGCGGCCTTGGCTTGCGCCTCGGTCAGACCCACGCTGCCGATCTGCGGTTCGCAGTAGGTGCAGGCAGGGATGCGGTCGCGGCGCACCGGCCGGGCCCGCTTGCCAGCTACCTTGGCCGCAACCACCATGCCCGCCATCGCGGCTACGTGGGCCAACTGGGGCAGGCCGGCGACCACGTCGCCAATGGCGAAAATGCCGGGTTCCCCAGTCTGCATCCATTCGTCCACGCGGATGAAACCGCGCTCCAGCTCCACCTTGGTAGCCTCGAGGCCAAGGTTGGCAGTGCGGGGCGCGCGGCCGACGGCCACCAACACCGTCTCCGCTTCTTTCGTTACCTGCTTGCCATCGGAGCCGGTGAAGGTCACTTTCACCCCGTCCTTGGTCTTCTCAACCTTCTCCACTTTGGCGCCGGTGAAGCTCTCGATACCGCGCTTGCGAAAGACACGAGAGAGTTCCTTGCTTACGTCCTCGTCTTCGTTGGGGACCATGCGCGGCAGGTATTCGACGATGGTGATCTCGCTGCCAAAGCTCTTGAAGATGGAGGCGAACTCAACCCCCACAGCGCCGGCGCCGATCACCACCATGGACTTGGGTATCTGGGGCAGGGCGAGGATCTCTATGTTGGTCAGGATGCGGTTGGCGTCCGATTCCACGCCTGGCAATAGGCGGGCGTCGGAGCCGGTGGCGATGATCACGTTCTTGGCCTGGACAACCTTCTTCTCCCCATTGGCTGCTTCGACGGCGATGGAGTGAATTCCATCTTTCGCCGGGCCAGTGAGCTTGCCATAGCCCTCGATGACGGTGACCTTGTTCTTACGCATGAGGAAGTCGAGACCCTTGACGTGCTTGGTGATGATCCCGTTCTTGCGATCCAGAATGGTCTTCCAGTTGAGCGTGATGGTGCCCACGCCTTCGATGCCGTGTGCGGTGGCGTTCTTGAGGTGGTCATAGACCTCGGCGTCGAAGAGCAGGGACTTGGTGGGAATGCAGCCGACGTTCAGGCAGGTGCCTCCCAGCTTTTTTTCCCGCTCGACGAGGGCAACCTTCAATCCATACTGCCCGGCGCGGATGGCGGCGGTATATCCGCCGGGACCGCCACCAATAATGACTATGTCGTATATCGTTTCTGCCACAGCAAGCTCCCTCGATGACTACGTTGGCCCGCGGATTCAGGCCGCAGGCAGTGGTTCCAAGCCAAAACCCTTATTTTACGCGACGGTCTGCTCTGGCTCTCCCGGATTTCCTGTTGATATTGGTGGCGCTGGTTAGCTTCATGCGGCTTTCCTTAATGAAAGCCGCACACGCGGCGGCGTCCAGCGTAGCGAAGCAGGAATCCGGGGTCCGCGCCAAGCGCTGTCTTGTGCCACACTGAACGGGTGCGACCGCACCTGGCTACGCTCGTCGCCGACTTCCGCCGCTATGGAGAGCAGATCGCGGTCGTCACCTACCGCGGCAACCGCCGCTTCTCCTCCACTTACGCCCAACTAGGCGAACTGAGCGCACGCTGCGCCCACGCCTACGACCAGGCAGGACCTAAGGCCCGGAGACCGGGTTTTGCTTTGGGGCAACAACTCCGTGGAGTGGATGGCGGCATTCTTTGGATGCATTTTGCGGGGAATCGTTTCAGTTCCGCTGGATGCCGCCGGCAGCCTGGACCTGGCCCGGCGGGTGGTGGCCGAGGTCGAGCCCCGACTCCTGGTGGGCGACCTGGGGCTGTTGCAGCAGCTCGATTCGGAGATCCCCACGCTGGGGTTTGCCGGTTTCTCTGCTTCCCTACCCGCTCCGGATTATCTTCCCTTTCCCGGGCTTTCGCGGGATACACCGCTGCAGATCATCTTCACTTCCGGAACCACTGGCGAGCCTAAGGGGATCGTCCACACCCAGGGGAACGTGCTGGCCTCGCTCGATACCCTGGAGCAGGAGATCGGCAAGTACCTGCGCTACGAGCGCTTCTTTCATCCCCTGCGCATTCTGCACACGCTGCCCCTGAGTCACGTCTTTGGCCAGTTCATGGGTTTGTGGGTGCCGCCGTTGCTGGCGGCGGAGGTGCATTACGAAGACCGGCTGCAGGCGCCGCGGCTGACGACGCTTATACGCGAGGAACGCATCTCGGTGTTGGCTGCCGTTCCCCGAGTGCTCGATCTGCTGCGGACCTACATGGAGGCCGAGTTTCCCGCGCTTGCCCAAAATATGGCCGCAGCCCGGGGCGAGTCCGTCGGCAGAAGGTGGTGGCGTTTCCGCGCCGTGCATCGCCGCCTGGGCTTTAAATTCTGGGCTTTTGTGTCGGGAGGCGCGACCTTGCCGGCTGACCTGGAGAGCTTCTGGACCACAGCCGGCTTCGCCCTGATCCAGGGCTACGGGATGACCGAGACGACGGCTCTGGTGACGTTGAACCACCCCTTCAAGATTGCCCGTGGGAGCATCGGCAAACCACTCCCCGGGCGGGAGGTGAGGATCGGCGCGGATGGCGAGATTCTGGTGCGGGGGGCCTCGATTGCTGCCCAGGAATGGCGTAACGGGCGCTTGCAGCCGCGGGCGGAAGACTGGCTGGCCACAGGCGACCTGGCGGCTCGCAATGATGCGGGTGAGCTGGTCTTCGCCGGGCGCAAGAGCGACGTCATCGTCACCTCCGCCGGATTGAATATCCATCCCCAGGATCTGGAGGCGGTGCTTCATAGGCAGCCTGGGCTGCGGGATTCCCTGATCGTCGCCTACGATTCGGCCGCCGGTCCTACCCCGGCGGCGGTCCTCATTGCCGACCCAGGCCAGGGCGACGAGTTGCTGCAGGGTGCTGTGGATGCGGCTAACGGCGAACTTGCGCCCTTTCAGCAGATTCGCTACTGGCTGCGCTGGCCGCAGGCGGAGTTTCCCCGCACCTCGACGGGCAAGGTTCTGCGCCGGGTGGTGCAGAGCTGGACTCAGCAGTCGCTGGCGGGCGGCAGCTCTGCGGTGGAAGATCCTTCCGACCCGCTGCTGGTAGTGCTGCGGCAACTCGGAGCGGCCAATCAGGAGATCACGTCCAGCGGCCGTCTGATCGAGGATCTGCACCTGGACAGCCTCGCCATGGTGCAACTGCAGTCGACGCTAGAGACTCGCTTTGGAATCGAGCTCGATGATGCGGTTTGGGAGCAGGTGAGGACGGTTGGGGATCTGCGCGGGCTGCTGCAGCGCCATCAACCGGGAGTGGCTCCTGACGAAATTCCCAGATCATCCCCAGCGGCGGCGCTTCCTACCGCTACTCACCAGGCACCGGGAGCTGTCTTTCCCCGCTGGCCCTGGTGGCCGGTGGTCCGCCTGGTGCGTATCGGATTTCTGGAACTGGTCGCTCGTCCCTTGGTATGGCTGGTGCTCGCGCCTCGCATCAGGCCACCGGTCGAGCTTGCGCAACCTTCGCTGCTCATCGCCAACCATCTCACTGCTTTCGATGTTCCTGTCATTCTTTATGCCCTGCGTGCCGCGGATCGTGACCATGTGGCGGTGGCCATGTCGGGCGAGGTGCTGAACGGCTGGCGCCGGGGCAAGGCCCAACGCCACCGCTTCGTCGCTGCGTTCACTCCGCTTGCTTACTGGCTGGTGACTGCGCTCTTCAACGTCTTTCCGCTCCCCCGAGGCGCCGGTTTACGGCAAAGCTTCGTCCACGCTGGGGAGGCGCTGAACCATGGCTACCACGTGCTGGTTTTTCCCGAAGGCCGGCGCTCGGCCGACGGACGGCTGCAGCCGTTCGAGCCGGGGATCGGCTTGCTGGCGGAGGAATCGGAAGTGCCGGTGGTGCCGATTTTGGTGGAGGGCTTGAAGCGACTTAAGGGAGAGAGATGGCCCAGACGCGGTAGCGTGGCGGTTCGAATGGGGGCTGCTTTAAGGATGGAGCCGGATGAGGATCCGCAAAGCTTCGCTCGACGATTGGAGGCGGCTGTGGTTGCGTTAGGGAAGAATGACGGCGAACGTGTTCCCTGAGAAGAAAATCTCCCGCGGGGGGAGAGAGCCACAGTTTGCGTGCTGGATAAACGGAACCCGAAGGCGATTGCCCCCCGCACTTTGGCTTGTGCCGAAAGTGACACTGCAGGTCCCTCCCTTGCGCTACCCTGGATTTCCTGTCCAGGAAATCCAGGGTAGCTTCAGTCGGGATGACAAATTTTAGGCTGGTGGCTCACCTAAGCTTGGGTGGAGGTGGATGGACAGAGTCGCCACTACAGCAACCAACCTGATTTCGCTTGTCCGCGGTCTCTTCGATGCACTCAGGTCACCCTAGAAGGCGAGCAGCTTCTTTGGCGAAGTAGGTCACGGTGAAATCTGCGCCGGCGCGGCGAATGGAAATGAGCGATTCCATGATGGCTCGCTCCCGGTCCAGCCAGCCTTTGGCGAAGGCGGCCTGTAGCATCGCGTATTCGCCGGAGACCTGGTAGGCCCCGATGGGCACGTCCAGGCGGTCACGCGCGGCCCGGATCACATCCAAATAGGGCATGGCCGGTTTCATCAGGATCATGTCCGCGCCTTCCGCAATATCCTGGTCGATCTCGCGCATGGCCTCGCGCAGGTTGGCGCCATCCATCTGGTAGGTGCGCCGGTCGCCGAACTGCGGCGCCGAGTCGGCCGCTTCACGGAAGGGGCCGTAGAAGGCAGAGGCGACTTTGGCGGCGTAGGAAAGAATCGGTATCTGCTCCAGGCCGGCATCGTCCAAATGATCGCGGATGGCGCCCACGCGCCCGTCCATCATGTCGGAGGGGGCCACGATATCCGCACCGGCCTTGGCCAACGAAACCGCGGTGCGGGCAATCAGGTTCAGGCTGGAGTCATTTTCCACCTCGTAGGTATCGCCGTTTTTGTTGACGATTCCGCAGTGCCCATGGGAGGTGTATTCGCAGAGACAAACGTCGGCCACCAGAAGCAGCTTCTTCGCCGCCGGGCGGAAGGCGCGGAGAGCCTGCTGCACGATTCCATCTTCCGCCCATGCACCGCTTCCTTCTTCGTCCTTCGCCGCGGGTAGACCGAAGAGCAGAAGGCCGGCCAGACCGAGGTGCGCCGCCTCTTCCACTTCTTTCATCGCTTCGTCGATGGAGAGGTTGTAGACCCCGGGCATGGAGCTGATTTCGCGGCGGACACCTTCGCCAGGACAGATAAAGAGGGGATAGATCAATGCTCCAGGTCGAAGATGAACCTCGCGGACCAGCGAACGCATCGCTTCGGTTCGCCGTAGACGCCGCAAACGGGTAACAGGGAATTCCATAGATTGATTCTAAGGGTGGCGTCCGAGTCGTAGTGCAGGTTAGCTCGCAGCTTCCCGAGTGATGCTGGCTAGTCCCAACCCACACGAATCGGGCAACGTATTCGTCGGCATGTTCGTCGGACCATAGCTCGTTGCCCGAACCGTAGAGGGCAAGAGCGGATCGTCTAGGATATTCCCAGGGAGGCTACGCAAACCGGCACCACTTGATTCGATCCACCGAATAGTCGCAGAAGTGTTCGTCCATGGGAGCAGAAATTTCAGCCAGTTTCAGCACGACGACCCTTGCGTGGACTAGGCAAGTTACACGGCCGCGAAATTCTCCCGCAGACACTAGAGCCCAGGTCTTTGTGGGGCCTCCACATTCGAACTAGCATAGTCAAGTGAGCCTATTAGAGCCTGTGCCGGCGATGGTGGAGGAATGTAGCTGCGAGGCGCTCGAGTGGGGCCGCCTGCTGGAGCTGGTCGCGGCCTTCGTCCATTCCAAAGTGACCCGCGAGTGGCTGCTGGCGATGAGGCCGTCGCGGGATAGTTCCTGGATTGATCAACAGCACGGCTTGGTCGGCGAGATGCGGTTGCTGCTGGCGCAGGGGGTTTCGCCCGCGCTGGGCGGATTGTTCGATCCCACCCTTCTGACCGATAAGGCGCGCATCCAGGGAGCGTTGCTGGAGCCGGAAGAGATGCGCGACCTGCTCTTTTTGGTAGATAACATCACCACCTGGCAAGCCCTGATCGAGCGCCCTCCCGAGGCGGTAGCCGCACAGCTGCCTGGATTACAGGCTATGAGTCAGCTCCCCGCAGGCGCGCAACTGGCCCAGCTGGCACGTTCTCTTCGTTCGCGGCTGAATCCCGATGGTTCGCTCAGCGACGACGCGTCGCCGGAGCTGCGCCGAGTCCGGCGGGAGATCGAGCGCCAGCAGCGAACGATCGAGGAGAGCCTGCGCAGCACCTTGCGCCGCCTCTCGGAAGGCGGCAGCACGCAGGAAGAGTTGATCACCATACGCGGGGAGCGTTTTGTTATTCCCGTCAAGTCGGAGCACAAGCGGCGGATTCCCGGGGTGGTGCATGGCGCAAGTTCGAGTGGCCAGACCGTGTACCTGGAGCCGTTGGAAACGATCGAGCAAAACAACGAGCTGGTGCGGCTGATCGAAGACGAACAGGCCGAGACCAGGCGTATCTTCCTGGCCATGACCGCGGAGATCGGACTGCAGGGTCACGCCATCGCCCAGGGAGCGGCCATACTGGCGCAGCTCGATGGGCTGCAGGCTCGGGGACGCTTCGCCGCCGACTTCGATTGCATCCGCCCGCGCTTCGCCGGCCCGAGCGAGCCGCTGCTGGAGCTGAAGCAGGCCCGCCACCCATTGCTCGAAAAGCGCTTGCGCAACCAGCAGGCTAGCGTGGTACCGCTCACCCTGGCGCTGAATGACGGCCAGCGCCAGCTCATCATCAGCGGCCCGAATACCGGCGGCAAATCGGTTGCACTCAAGACCACCGGGTTGCTGGCCATGATGGCCCAGGCGGGGATCCCAGTGCCCGCCGCGGAGGCGGTTTTTCCCCTTTGCAATGCGTTTCTGGCCGACATCGGCGATGCCCAGTCAATCGAGCAGAACCTCTCTACCTTCTCCGCTCACATCACTCATCTGCAGCGCATCTCGCAGCTGGCGGACTCCTCCTCGCTGGTACTGCTCGATGAATTGGGCTCGGCGACCGACCCCGAAGAGGGAGCGGCCCTGGCAGTGGCGATCGCAGGGTATTTCCTCGAGCGCCGCGCCTGGTGCCTGATTTCCACCCACCACACCGCGCTCAAGCTCTATGCCGCGAAGAGACCCGGGGTGCTGAATGCGTCGGTGGGCTTCGACGAGCACACGCTGGCGCCGACTTTTGAGCTGCGGCTGGGCGTTCCGGGGGCTTCGGCGGGCATCAATATCGCCCAACGGCTGGGTCTCGACTCCAAGATGATTGAGGACGCCCGGGCCCAACAAAACACCCAGACCCAGGACATTGCTCATTTCCTGGACCAGCTGCACAGCCAGCTTGACGCCGTGGCCCGAGAGCGCGAGGCGTTGCGACGTCGCGAGCAAGAAGTGGCGCGAGAGAAGAGCCGCCTGGAAAGTGAGGGGCTCAAGGAGTGGCGGGCCAAGGTGCGGGACCTGGAATCGCAACTGCAATCGTTGCTTAAGGACTTTACTTACCAGATGCGGGAGACGGTGCGCGCCATCGACGACCGGGCGGCACAGCAAAAGTTGTCGAAAGAAGCTGAACGCCGGATGGCGAAGTTGCGGCGGGAGTTCAGCGAGCAATTCAACTCCGTCGTGGTGGCCCAACACAGCGGAGCGGATCGCGGAGACAGTAACGCGCAGCCTCACCTGATACGGCACGTCTCCGTTGGAGACACGGTGAAGCTGAAGTCGCTGGGCAAGACCGGGGTGGTGCAGCGGCAGGTGGACGGGAACGCGTTTGAGGTCGCTATCGGACCGATGAAGATGCGCGTCGCCCGGGAGGATATCGCCGAAGTGATTGCCGCTCGCGAGCCACGGGCGGTGAGCCCGCTGGAAGCGGCACGCGGGCGCGGGGTCACGGTTTCGATCGCCCATCCCGAGGATACAGTCCGTTCCGAGCTCAACGTCATCGGGCGCACGGTGGAGGAAGCTACCGGCGAAGTGGAGCAGTACCTGGATCGCGCCTTCCTGGCCGGGCTGCCGCGGGTCCGCATCGTGCATGGCATGGGTATGGGAGTTTTGCGTAAGGCACTGCGGGCTTTGCTGGAGCGGCATCCGCACGTGGCTTTGGTTGGCGAGGCCAGCCCGAGCGAAGGCGGGGCCGGCGCCACGGTTGTCGATTTGCGGCTTTAGGGGTGCGGGAAAGGCCTGCACCGGGCAGAAAAACAACACCCTCAGGGGCTAAAGCCCTCATGAGTGGCGTTGAAACGGCCCGACTAAAGTCGTGCCCTGATACAAAGCATGAGTTTTTCCGCAACCTGTAACGTCATTGCCCTGAGATAAAACGGGACTTTTTCCGCAACCTGTAAAGTCGTGCCCTGATACAAAACATCAGACCGGTGGCTGATGGCAGCCCGGCTAAACCGGGGGAAAACTCTGCAGTCAGAGGAAAGCAATACCATCAGAGGCTGAAGGCCTCATCAGCCTCGCTAGGGTGGCACGGCTGAAGTCGTGTCCTGATACAAAGCATGAGTTCTTCTTCAACCTGTAAACGTCGTGCTCTGATGCAAAGCACCACGTTTCCGCAGCCTGTCTAACCGTGAGAAACTTCGCGTCGGGCGCAAAGTGCCACTCCTTGATCGGCGATCAGGACAAAGAACCGAACAATGATTGTTACTACTGCCCGTCGTCGAAGTGAAAGAAGAGGTTGTTGAGCGACTCGGCCAAGGTAGGGTGAGCAAACACTCCGTCTCGGAGCACGCTGTATTTCACCTTGCCCATCATCGCCATTTGCAGGACGGCCATCACCTCGCCACCCTCGATGCCTAACACAGTGGCGCCCAGTATTTGCTCGGTTTCGGCATCGACGATCACCTTCATGAGGCCGCGGGTTTCGTCTACTTCCAAGGCCCGCGCCACTGAGGTCATCGGCATCCGGGCTACGCGGATTTTGCGCCCGCTCTTTTTCGCTTCACTCTCCGTCATCCCGACCCGTCCCAGCTGCGGATCCATGAAAACGGCGTACGGAACAGGGCGGTCGCGTACCGTGCGGTTCCCCCCATCGAGCAGGTTAGTTTTGAGTATCCGGAAATCATCGTAGGAGATGTGAGTGAATTGAGGACCGCCCTTCACATCGCCGAGGACATAAACGCCAGGGGCCGAAGTCTCCAGCCGATCGTTCGACCGGATAAAACCACGCTGGTCAATCTCGATGCCGGCCGCAGCAGGCTTGAGCGCCTCGGTGTTGGGCACCCGGCCGGTGGCCACCAGCAGATCGGTTCCTTCGATCGTCTGTGCCTTTCCTTCGATTGCGACCGTCAAGCTAAGGAGACCATCGGCTCGCGCGACGCTTTGCGTGTGCGCATTCAGCAGGATGTCTATACCATCCTGGCGCAGGATCTTGACCACCTCTTCGGCCACATCCTGGTCTTCTTCCCTCAGAAGTTGTGGCCCCGCCTGGATCACCGTTACTTTGCTGCCGAAGCGGCGAAACATCTGGCTGAACTCCACCCCGATGTAGCCCCCACCCAGGATCACCAGGTGCTCGGGCACATAATCGAGCTCCATGATGCTTTCGTTATCGAGATAGGGAACGTTCTTTAGACCTTCAATCGCCGGCGTACCGCTGTGGGTGCCGGTGTTGATAAAGAATTGCGCCGCGGTCAGCTGCCGCTCTCCACCGCCGTGAAGCGCAACGCGAATTTGCCCGCGAGCAGTGAAGGAAGCCTCGCCGCGAATCAGCTCTACGTGGGCCTTTTGCAAACGCTCCTCGCCGCCCTCGCGCCAGCTGAGGACGATGGCGCGCTTTCTTTCCCGCACACGACCCATGTCAATGGTGACGGGGCCTACATGGACGCCGTAATCGGCGCCTCGGCGCGCCATGTAGGCCGCACGGGCGCTGGCCACCATGGTTTTGGTGGGCGTGCAACCGCGATTGATACAAGTGCCGCCCACGTCCTGGCGCTCGATCAGCGCGGTCTTCTTTCCTGCTGCGACTAGCGCCCCGGCCAGCGGATTGCCGCCCTGTCCCGAACCGATAACGATGGCATCAAAAGCTTCCGCTACTTGTGTACTCATGTGCTTACCTCAATAAGGATGCAGGGCAAGGACTTGGATGCCGGCAATCAGGGTTGGAGCTTTTTATCAGCGAGAGACGAGGAAGAGACCGCCGCCAACGGCAACCAGATCTTCGAGCAAGGCCAGCACCAGATCGGGGGCCATCGACGCTAGCCGACGACGGTAATGGTAACCGGCGAAGGCGCCGGCTACACCGCCCAATGCTCCCAGCAGCGCGCCAACCAGCGGCGACTCGGCACCGGAAAGACATAGGGCTGCCCCGCATAGCGCGCCAAAGATGGCCCGAACCGAGAGCGGACCAACTTGCGTGCGAGCAGGAATAAAGGGCAGCTTATCTGCGATCAGCTCACCCAAAGCGAATACGGAGAAAATCACCAGGGAGATTTTGTTAGCGAAGAAGGCGAGCAGTGAGCCCTGGAGATGCAGCCACCCCAGGTGAGCCCCCCAGGCCACCACGGCCGGAGCGGTCATGGAGCGAAGGCCGCAAATGCAGCCAATCAGGAAGGCGCAGAGAAGGGTCACCATCGATCAAAGATGGCTTTCTCGCGAAACGATGTCAAACCGGCAACGATTGCTACTGAGGTGGGCTTACCTGGCCCACCTGGATCTCGGGCGCCAGAGTGAGCGCATCCTGCAGGCGGAAGGTGACCACGGTTTCGGCTGGAATCGATAGGTCGCCGTTCCCGGTAAAAGCTGCGCCCAGAGCTCCGGCACCGCCTCCTGCCAAGCCGCCGACAAGCAGGCCTACCCCTCCGGTCGCCAGCCCTCCAATCAGCATGCCCATGCCGGCACCACCACCGATGAAGGCTGCAGTACGCTTGCCTTTGCCTTTCTTGGTCCGGGCCAGATTGTTGGTATCGATGCGATAGGCTGTACCGTTGACTTCCAATCGGGTCAGGGTCAGCGCCAGCACCGATTTTCCTTTGAACCTTCCGCGCTTGTGGGCCAACAGGATTTCACCGCTGGCGGCGGATCCGGAGGGCACGGCAACCGTGTTGCCTTCCACCACGGGCTCGGCCAGAACGCCGTTGAACCGGTCACCCGACTCAACATGCTTGACGTTAATGGTCTGGTTCAGACGCACCTCCAACCGGGTGCCGCGGGGAAGGACCAGCGCCGGTTGAGGGGCGGGAGGCGGGGCCGGTGCGGCCAGCGCGGGATTGGCTGCGTTCGCGGGATTTCCTGGGGCAGCATTGGCTGCGTTCGCCTGGTTGGCGCCTACGGTACTGGGTGGCGTCTGCGCGGCGGGAACGGAGTTTGCCTTGTTGGTGCATCCGGCGAGCATGGCCGACAATGCGGAGGCCAGAATGGTGGACGTGGCAATGAATCGCCAGCGGTTGGGGGAAGCATTCATGGGGGCGCCTCAACGGCAAAGGTAACTCGAATGGGCAATCCGCGATGCACCACTTTGGTGGAAGACGGCGCAGGCACCTGAGGTTAGAATTGGGGGGTGGACGGAACTCCCCAGGGCGATAACTTGTTGAAATTAAAGATTTCGCTCGCCATCTTCGCTTTGGCCCTAACCCCTCTGGCGGCGCCGCTCCTGGCCCCCAGCCACCCTCTTATCGCATTGCTCATACGCAGTTTTTTCTCCCGGCTCTGTCACCAGGATCCGGAGCGAAGCTTCATGGTGCTAGGTTCGCCCATCGCCGTTTGCGTGCGCTGCCTAGGCATCTATTGCGGTTTCTCGCTGGCTACCCTGCTGGACGTGGGAAAGGCTTCCGCCAGGCGATTGCTGGCGATCGCCTTAGTGCTCAATCTGCTCGACATCGCTACGGCGAGTCTTCATTGGCATGGCAATTTACCGTTACCGCGGTTTTTGTTGGGGCTATTGTTAGGCGTAGGAACTGGGGCGGTGCTTCTCTCTCCGCTTAGCCGATCGCGGGTGGGCTTCTCTCCGGGGGATCTGGCGGGCTAGGAGGCGGTTGTGGAGAGCTGTTGTATCCCACATCTCAAAAGCGAGACGCTCGTCGATTTGTTTTGGGGAAACCATCCCTCTGCGGATAAAGCCGGACCTGCGTTACAAACACTTACACACGGACTGAGCCCGTACCCTTCAAAAAAACGAACCCAGCGGCTAAAGCCCTCATACTCTGCGGCTCAATATGGCACGGCTAAACCCGTGCCCTTCGTTCAGCGACTTTTTCCGCAAGCTGTAAAGTCGTGCCTGACACAAAACATGAGTTTTCCTGCAACCTGTGAAGCCGTGTACTTCATGTAAAAGCCCAATTCTCTTCAGTCCCTAATGGCCCGACTAACCCCAATTGGCCCGACTAAAGAGCCTGCGGAAAAACTGCGGTTATTGAGGGGTTTGCAAACAGGTCCGGCTTTAGATGCCACTGAGGGATGATTCAGCGACTTTTCTGCAACTTCTAACGTCGTGCCCTGACACAAAGCATGGGCTTTTCTGCGGCCTGCAAGGTCCGTTTCATTCCTCGAGCTCTACCTACGGCTTGAAGACTGTACCTCGCAGGCGTGTTCAGTCGGCGCGGTAGACTACCCGGCCTTCGCTGATGGTCATGCGTACCCGGCCCAGCATCGTCCAGCCGTCAAAGGGAGTATTGCTCGACTTGGAGCGGGTCGCGGCTGCTCGAAAAATCCATTCGGCCGCGGGGTCGAAGATGACCACGTCGGCGAAGGCTCCGGCGACCAGGCTCCCGCGGCCGCGAAGGCTCAGGAGGTTCGCGGGCTGGGTGCTCAGCAGCGTAATCAGGCGGCTGAGCGAGACTTTATGTTTGCGATGGAGAAGTTCGAGGGTCAGGCCCAGGGCCGATTCCAGCCCAGTGATGCCGTTGGGTGCGCGCTCGAATTCCTGCTCCTTTTCGTGGGTCGCATGGGGAGCGTGATCGGTAGCAATGCAATCGATGGAACCGTCGAGGAGCCCCTCCAGCATGGCCCGGCGGTCGGATTCTGCGCGCAAGGGCGGATTCATCTTGGCATTGGTGTTGTACTCACCCACCGCGCTCTCGGTCAGCACAAAGTGATGCGGGGCCACTTCGCAAGTGACGTGCAGGCCATTGCGCCGCGCGCGACGCACCGCATCCAACGCCGCGGCAGTGGATAGATGGGCGACGTGCAGGTGGGCGCGGCCGTTCTTGAGCTCGGTCAACAGACGAATATCTCGCTCCACCAGTCCCGCTTCCGCGGCCACCGGCATGCCGCGCAGGCCGAGCCGGAACGCCAGGGCGCCGGCGTTCATGGAACAGCCGCCGGTCATGCGCGTGTCTTCGGCGTGCTGGATCACCGGTAGGCCGGCTCGCGCGGCGGCCGCGAGCGCCTGGTGCATGATCGCTTCGCCGAGAATGGGCTTGCCGTCGTCGCTGACCGCAACCGCTCCTGCAGCTTTCAGCGACCCGTATTCGGTAAGCGCTTCGCCCATGCTGCCGCGAGTGGCGGCCGCTATGGGAAAGACACGGGCACTGGGGTTGCGCTCCGCACTCTGCATCCAGCGCGTGGTCTCTACCGAATCGTTTACGGGAACGGTATTTGGCATGGCGCAAACGGTGGTGAATCCACCCGCCGCCGCCGCCGCGGTTCCGGTGGCGATGGTCTCCTTATAGCCCTGGCCCGGCTCGCGCAGATGGACGTGGATATCGACCAGTCCCGGGGCAACTACAAGGTCCGCGGCCTCCACGATCTCGGCGTCTGCCTGCTTGGCAGCGGCAGCCAATTTACCGGGGGGCTCAATGGCAGCCACGCGGCCATCTTTCAGCAATAGGTCGCGGCGGGCATCCACCCCGGCGGAAGGATCGACGACGCGGCCACCACGGATCAGGATCGCGCTCAATTGCCGCCTCGTTTCGCGGATCGCTTGGATGCGGGCTTCGCTGCCGGCCGCACGGACCTGGATGGCTGATTCGGCGCCAGGGCGCGCTGTATTAAGGCCATGCGGATGGCAACACCGTTTCGAACCTGCTCCTCAATCACCGACTGTGGTCCGTCGGCGACGTCGCTGGTGATCTCGAGTCCACGGATCATGGGTCCCGGATGCATCACAATAGCCCGCGGCCCGCTGGCACGCAGCCGCTCCCGGTGTAACTGATAGCGGGCAACGTACTCGTCGAGGTCAATGTGCACGCCGGTCAACCGCTCCTTCTGAATGCGGAGCATCATCACGACCTCCGCCTGCTCCAGTGCGCGATCGAAGTCTCGCTCGATGGCAATGCCGGGACCTAGTTCGCGGGCGACGTCGGGCAGCAGGGCGGGCGGTCCACAGAGGATGACCCGGGCGCCCAGCCGCGGCAGCAGGAGCGCGTTGGAGCGAGCCACCCGGGAATGGAGGATATCGCCGACTATGGTCACGGTGATTCCGTGCAGAAGAGTGGCGCCGGGCGCATCCTCAGGCCGGCCCAGAGCGAGGAGCATGGTTCTCAGGTCCAGCAAAGCCTGGGAGGGATGCTCGTGCATGCCATCGCCGGCATTCAGCACCGGCAACCCTGTGGCTTGCGCCAGAAGGTAGGGCGCCCCGGAGGAAAGATGACGCAGGATGATGCACTCCGCCCCCAGCGCGCGCAGCGTGATGCCGGTGTCTTTGAGCGATTCTCCCTTTTCGATGGAAGAGGACTGGGAGCTGATCAGCGCGGTGTCTGCACCCAGACCTTTGGCCGCCAGCTCGAACGAGGTTCGGGTGCGGGTGCTGGATTCGTAAAAGAGGAGCGCGACCCGGCGATGGGCCAGGCGCAGGGCGCGAGCCGCAGGCTCCTCCGCTTCGAGCAGCGTGGCCAGGCGCAGGATGGAGGAGACATCGTCCAGCTCCAGCGAGGTGACGGAAAGCAACGACCGCGAACAAGCAGTAGCAGTGGGCGCAACTGCACTGGGAAGCGCTACCCCGGATTTCCGGTGAATCTGGCTGGCGTTGGCGAGCTTCATGCGGCTTTCCCGGATTTCCTGTTGGTATTGTTGGCGTTGGCGGGCTCCATGCGGCTTTCCTTAATGAAAGCCGCACACGCGGCGCCGTCCAGTGCAGCGAGGCAGGAAATCCGGGTCCTTAACGAAAGCAGCACACACGGCCGGGTCCAGCACAGAGTACGGGAAATCCGGGTGGCGCGAGGTGGCTCCGGTCTGGCTTTCTTTGCTGTCATCCTGTTTGGGCCGGGGTTGCGCCGGTTTGCGGCCATTTTGGGCCATCTTGCCGCGATGGCTGATGGTTAATCTGTGCGTTCGACGAGGATCACCTGTTCGTCGCCGTCAATCTCGTGCAGCTTGACCTCGACGATCTCACGGTCGGTGGTTTGCACGTTACGACCGACGAAACTGGCCTCGATGGGCAACTCGCGATGGCCGCGGTCGATGAGCACCAGCAGCTGCACCCGCCGCGGCCGGCCATGGTCAAAGAGCGCATCCAACGCGGCCCGTATGGTTCGGCCGGTGTAGAGAACGTCATCGATAAGAATGATGTCGCGGCCGACGATATCGAAGCCGATAGCCCCGGGGACGACGACGGGGCGAATATCGCGCGTCGAAAGGTCGTCACGGTAGAAGTTAATATCGAGAACTCCCGTATCGACCGGCTTCTTCTCGATACCGGCAATCAGATTTCCTAACCGGACCGCCAGGGGGACTCCGCGACGCTTGATGCCGACCAGCCCCAGGTTTTGACCACCATTATTTTTTTCAATGATCTGGTGCGCCAGCCGAATCAGCGTGCGCTCGATTTCCGATGCCGACATGATGCGGGTCTTTTCCCGCAGCCCGGGCATTGCACTGACCTTTGCTTTGCTCATAAATGCTCTGGCCGGATGATACGAGGGTTGAAGCATTTTTGCCATTACGGTGGTGTTATCCGTCGCTCAAAGGCCCCTTTCGGGGAGCGAGCAGGCGGACACCCAGGGCGCCGCCGATGGCAGAGAAGAGAATAATGCCGGCCGAAGTGGTGGCGGCATTCATCAGCGTGTAAGCTGCCCGGCCATCCGGTGACAGCAGGAATTGGACGTAGGCGTGCCACTGGGCCTGGGCGTCCGGGTTGGATTGCACCAGCGCCGTCGATTGCTTGATGACCGAATCGTAGAACTGATCGATGGCGGAGCCCTGGTGCAGAACATAGCGGGCAAAGACACGCCAGACCGCCGTGGCGATCACGGAGCTGTAGGCGGCGATGAGCCCGGCGACGGCGCCGATGCGAACGCCGGAGCGCGTCTCCAGGAGAAATGCAGGAGCCCGCCGGTGGTAGACGACGATGGCCAGCACTGCTCCACCGACCACCCACAGACAGCAGCCCCAGGACAGGACGGACACGGCACTCAGCAGTCCAGCCGGCACAGCAACGATAAGCGCAGCCAGGATAGCGTCTTTCCAGGAGATTCCCTGGGCCCGGCCAGGCTTCCCGGCGGGCCGGGCGCTGGGATATCCGGTCTCGCCCTCTTCCTGCTGGGCAAACTTGAGCTGCGGAGAGCCGCAGTTGGGACAGAACAGCTCGGATGCGCTGAGTGTCGCGCCACATCGATGGCAGATCGGGTTCATTCTTCTTGAAGCTATCTCAGGGGCGTGCGGAGCGCAATCAGTCGAGTGTTGGTGTTGTTCGCTGCCTCAATTCGTACCCTGTTGCTCGCTATCGAAGCCATGGGGCAAATCCAGTGCGATCAGGCTGAAGTGGGTCGGCGAGTCGCTGCCGGCGTGCAACACCACAATGTGCTGATGGCGGGGAGAACCGGCCTTCAATTCCAGATCTCCGGACTTGTAGTTGCTGTGCGGAGAGCCGTGGCCTCCGTCAGAATGGTCGGAGTCGTTGCAGCTCAGGCCTTCCCCGGTGGTGATGGGCATCCCGACCGGCTTATCGCCCGCGCACTCGATCACACCGCCGTATTCGCTCAACGCCTTGCGGTAGAAATTGAGCACCTGGTCGCGGTTGTCGGCGGTGGAGTAGTGGACCGTTTTCACCCGCAGCTTCCAGGAGCCAAAGCCCATGTCGACTTTGGCGGATCGGTTTCCATCTCCCCCGGTGTCCAGCACCGAGCCGGGATACGCAGGGAGGCCAAGTTCGGCGGGCGAGGTTTGATCCTTGTTGACCGAGATGCCCCCAAACGGGGTTGCAATCTTCACGTTGTCGCCCCCGCCGTTGCTCGACTTGTCGACCTGGACCTTGCAGCCGGATAAGACAACTGCGAGCAAAGAGAGTCCTATCGCGGTTTCTCTCATGTTTGTTCTCCCCCAAAGTTGTACGCCAAGCAGGCCTTCCATGTTCCACAAAAAAAGGGCGATTTGATCGACGTTTGCTACGGAGGGATGACACCGCAGCAGGTTGTGCCGGTTGGACCGGGTTACCAGACACCTTTTGCGGAGGGCATTCGACGGGAGTCACAAATTCCGACTGGCGCCGTGGGCATGATCAGCGACGCAACTCAGGCAGAGCACATTCTTCGTACCGGGCAGGCGGACGTGGTTCTGCTGGCACGAAAGTTTGTTGCACGACCGCTATTGAGGAGACGGCTACCTTCTAGAAGTTTCGGAGCAACATTTCTCAACAGGAAAAGCGCTGCGGCATTAACTCTCTTGGGGAGGTATCACAGTTGGTGTTTCGCGGTGAAAATTCCACGTTAATCCACAAGAAAAACTACGACCGGAACGCGAGCTGGCCTATACTTCTGAGCAGCAAAGGTGGGTTTGCGTAACGCTACCCGCCCGATAACCAGCATGGCAACTCACCTACCTCAGCAACGCGCACCGCAAAAAACGGAGATCCCCGATAAACTTTACTTCCGCATCGGCGAGGTAGCGCGCCTTTGCTCGGTTGCACCCTACGTTCTGCGCTTTTGGGAAAGTGAGTTTACCCAGCTTAAGCCGAACAAGAGCGGCACGGGACAGCGGCTGTATCGGCGGCGCGATGTAGAGATGGCGCTGCGGGTGAAGCGGCTGCTGTATGACGAGGGTTACACCATCGCCGGCGCCCGCCAGGCGATTCAGGCCGAGACGCGCAGCAAACGAGGTGGCGGTCAGCCGGAACTCCCTTTACCGCAACAACAACAAACTGTGCAGCGGACAGAAGCGCGGCTGCACAAAGTGCGCAAGGAACTGCGAGAGATTCTGGGATTGCTCTCCGGGCCTGAGCCGCAAGCGCAAATCCAGATCAAAGAGCGGGCTATCCCCACCCCGGCGGCTAAGCCAGGACTCTTCGAGCTATAGAGCGGCACTCTTCTTTTGGTTTAGACCGGACCGGCAGAGATCTCAGTGGCGCCGTGTAGCAGGCTATCGGCAACGATGCTTCCGTGGTTCATGAAGCGTTCCATTGCCTGCATGGCGCAGCCCTGTCCGCAGAGGTGGTAGAACTCCGGATTGCCGCTCTCCGCCTTGTTCCACGGCATGAGGGTAAAGCGTTGACGCGGCTGCCCTTCCTCGAAACAGGGAACGTCTCCCAGAATCAACATCCACCAGTGGTTCGATTCGAGTTTTTTTCTACCGCATATGTCGCATGTGAACGAGACATCCCAAACCATTGTTCACCTCATCCTTATAGAACGCCGCATAAAGGATTTCCTCTCACGGCGCGGTCAGAAGAAGGCCTTAATACGCCTGCAATCGTGCTAGAGTAGGCTTAAGTACGGACCGGATCGATTATAGTGCGGTTTCGCCTACGTTTGAAACCGCTGCAGCCTTTAGTAATGGAAGCCGGTGAATTCCAGTGACTTGTTCCGAATGCTCTTCCTCCAATTTCCGTTTGTCCCGCTTTCGCATGAAAGACGTGGAGCGGTTACTTCTGTTCCAGTACCCAATGCGCTGCCGCAATTGCCACCGTCGCGCTTACGGAGGTCTGCCGTTGGCTTTGATGCTCGTACAGGCCGGCCGGGTCCGTCGCGAGCGGCGCGAGCATGAGGCTATCCGCTGACGGGGGAAGAGCGGCTTCTCTGGAAGATGACAAGCAGCCGAACAGAAGATCGCTATCACAACTTCATAAAGTAACTTAACTGGAGACGAATCCCCTGGCTGGAGGTTTTGTGTCGGGGTGATTGTTCCCGGGAACGCCTGTTCTTGGTTTTTTTCGCCAGCCCCCAGGAGCAACGGGGTCAAGGCTGCGCCAGCCGACCAGCCTCAAATAATCGCAACCCTCTCATACTTCGACTGCGGTGGTCGATAACGCACTGGTGATTGGTGCGTAGGATCGGACCCGGTCTATACCATTTGTCGACAACACCGCACCCGTCGTCGCCGCCCCCATTCACACCTCAAATACGGTCTTTGGGACGTCTGGAGGAACGAGTCAAATATGACCATCGCGCACAACACCATCACCAACACTCTGGGTGGATCGATTGTTCTAGGGGAGGCGCTGGAAGGCGTGATCGAAGACAACGTGTTGACAAACTCAGGCCAGGGAGTCCTGCTTTCAGCGTTTGGTCCGTACGGCGGCCCAGCCGCTTACGGTCCAGGGATGAACACCTATGTGCTTCGCAATACGATCGCGTTGGGCGCAGGGAATTTCATTGCTCGCGACCATGGCAATTACCTCTGGGGAATAGGCATTTCGGATTTTTCTGGTTGTCTGCTCTCGGGTCTCCTGATTCGAGACAATGTGGTGCCGTCTGTGAACGTGATATACAGCACTGATGGCGTGAACGGAATTAGCGCCAACGTAATCGGATCTGGCCTACTGGCAGCCAACATTTCCGACTTCCGGGTTCCTGATTCAAGATAATTCAGCCCCACCGCCGTGAGTTATCGATGCGGACCTTAGCGGTTCGACGAGAATCCAGAGACGCTTTCCTGTCCTTAATCATCCGTTCAGACTGGCCGGCTAGGGACCGTGGCAAAACGTTCCTTAAGCCTCAAGAAGGGCGACTCGATCCAGCGATATGAGGCTAACGCGAGAAATACCGTTAAGAGAAACGCCAGCGCCTTGGCCGCAAGCAGTCCCCACCCGTAAGCTGGGCGAAGCAGGCTCAGAACGATGAGGAGTCCCGTGAAGTGCAGCATATAAAGTCCATAGCTGACCTTACCGAGCCGCACTACCCAGTGCCCTGTCACAAGCTTGTTGCTGCTGGAGAGGCACCCATACAAAATCGCACCGGAGGCCAGCGATACAATCAGTTGACCAAGTACTGTGTGCATATTTACTGGGCCCGGCTGATCCGTGAGCCATGCCGACGAGATAATCCACGCGAGCAGTCCGCAAGCTACCACAAAGAAACGTGCGCCACTCGTAAGCTTAGGCAGACGATCTGCATACAGGGCAAGCAAGATTCCCAGCGCCAACGAGTCACACCGTGATGCGCTCCCAAAATAGAGTAGACCACCAGCGACGCCGCCCAGCACAATTCCGATCTGGCTCACCGTCGAAAGTAGAAAGGTGACAATTCCCGCTATGATCATGCCCCGACGCTTGAGCATCCTCATAAGGGCAGGCCAAAACAGGTAAAACTGCTCCTCAATTGAGACCGTCCACAATGGGGAACAGATCGACTCAGGAATTCCGAAGAATGCTGTTACCCAGTTGCCCACGAAGAACACGTAGCCAGCTACGTAGTACCAAGGAAGACTTTGGTCGTAGTACCAGAGACGGCTCTGATTGAGCCTTGGAAGCGAGACCCCGACGCCCAACGCAACCAAAAGAAAATACAGCGGCCAAATGCGAAGCGCGCGTCGGATATAAAACCGCCGAAGCGAGATACTACCCGTGTCCTGGCGCTCCCTCAGCAGAAGCGATGTGATCAAAAAAGCGCTCAGCGCAAAGAACAGATCAACGCCCGCCGCGCCCGACTTTACAACCGCGGCCCAAAGCCATGGCACCGGCAGATGCAACCGAATATAGAATGCCCGCTCGCGCGGAAGCGCGTGACAGGCGAATACACTGAGAAACGCATAAAACCTCAAGCCGTCAAGTTCCGGGCAGTAGAATCGAGGCCGCTTATCAGCTCCCGCCCGCGGAACTTCAGCAAGGACGTTAATCAATTGTCCCATCCCGTTAACGCTCCTGCGGCGCGCCTAACTCTCAGCATTGCCATCAATACGACCGGCGGATCTCCCTAATGCGACATTTTTGGGTTTCCTTCAGCAAGACCATGCATCGAGTTCTTGTCGGCCGAGTAAGTGTGAAACCGCTCTATTGAATGGCAACTCTTGGGAGCCGGAGTTTTTGCCTGCTGTCTACATACTTAGCTCGTTGACGGCGGATCAATACAGCTTCTGCAGCGGAATTTTTCAGTATGTTGTAACTCAGCAAGATGTAGAAGGCACCCCAAATCCGATTAACACTTCCAAACGGCGAGTAGAGTATATCCCACAGGAAACCCACTAGAAGATAGCAATATAAGGGCGCAAGATTCGGACGCGAAGTGCTGAGTCCAACAATGGCTCTAACGGCTATGACGAATATATAGATCCAGCAAACACCCCCAAGAATACCCGACTCTACCCAAGCCATTGTCAAGTGAGAGTGAGTTGGTATGACCTGGAATTCCACGGCCTCCGGCTCATCTGTGTCGCTGTACCCATGTTCATACCGGATATCCTGTTCCATCTGGAGATATTGTGGCCCGTATGGAAAGGAGCCGTGACCAATGATCGGATTGTCAATGATCGCCCGAATGGCGACGAGCGTTTCCGGGCGTCCACCAACCAGCACTCCATAATCTCCGCTTTCTTGGCTTTCGAACTTTACCTGCGTAGATTCGTCGAAAAGGCCACCTTTTGCCGCGTATTTAATTGCTGCATTGGCTGCGTATGCTGCTCCGCCCGCGAGGGCGAGCAAAACAAAAACCTTAGTTGGGCTCCGAGAGCCGCTATGCAATATCCGCGCCTGGTCGAAAAGGGGCAGAATGAGCACCGCTGAGACAAGAACCACCAACAGCTGGGAGCGGAACCCATAGACTAGATTCAGGCCTGCGAGAACAAGCGAGATTAAAAAGCAGATCGAATACCTTCGCCGGGCGTAAAAGCGTGAGGATGCCACTAAAGCAACGATGGCGACAGCCTGGCTGATGCCGAATTTCCACTGCAGCAGGAACTCGCTCGTGAATTGCCACGAACCGATGAGTTGCACAATGGCGATACTCATCGCAAAGATGATCAGCCTCCGGGTCCTGTCATTTATCAGGATGGCTAGAGCCGTGAAGTCGAGGAGAAAAAACACTACCCTCGCGGTTCCCTTCATCCGACTTATAGTCGGGCTTTCGGCGTATATATCTGCTATGAGCGTCCCAAGGAGCCAAGCTCCCGTTAAGATGTAGTAAAGCAAGTATCGACGATTGAAGGCGCGACTTCCCTTGGCCAGGAGCAGCACGGGGAGCAGCGGAAAAAGAAGAATCTCATCGCCTGGTAACGACCCTACGATGTTGGCGCTATATGCACCCGCAACTCCGAGAGTGAAGACACACGCATCGGTAAAAAACTCCACTCGGGAGTTCCAGAACGGCGTTCGTCGAAGCCTGCGTCCAATCGGCTTGACAATGAGACCTGACCCAGGGGAGCTCCGCCGTCGAAGAGATTTAGCGTCGAAAAACGTCGCAGCTCTGTTCATAAAGTAGCTAGGATCAGAATATCAAAGAGGTTCGGTTGTTCGTCTTTGGCGGATGGCCCTTCTACCATGGCTAAGCCGAAGGGATCCAGCACTGGCAATCCGTGTCGCACCCGGCAAGCTCCGCAGTAAAAGGGTGCGATTCAACGTTACTCTCCCCCTTCGCCCTGAGTCATTTCCTCGTCATACCTAGATATCAGTTGTTCAACTCCGAACCGTACAGTACACCTTCGAGCCGATTCAAGACCGCAACGTGGCGACCACCAACAGCTCTTCGCCACTGGGGTTCCAATCCTTCCCATACGGTCGTGGCGGCTCGCCGTAGGGAGAACTGGAGAATTCCGTCGAAAATCCATGGTTCGGAAGATTTTGATGGAAGAACTCTGCCGTTAGAGCTAACACATGCTTCTCGTTGATCATCTGACCCCACTTCACGCCTAGCCGCTTGGCGTTGTCCCCGGAGCAGTTTGGCACATATAGAAAGAGTTTGCCTCCCGGTTTCAGAAGTCCCTGGAAGGCCATCAAGGTGGTTTTCGGATCAGGGATATGTTCGAGGACATGGGCCGAGTAAATGGCGTTGAACGTTTTACCAGGAAGAGTGGTGATGTCGCTAGTCAAATTCACGTTGAGGGCTCTTCTGCCGTACTCAACGCGAGCGGCGGGGTAGGCGAAGATATCACTTTCGAGCAGCGCTGATTCGCGTTTGGGGTCAAAATACATATATTTACCCCTCTCCAGTTGCAGCACGTACGATCGCCCTTGCGAATACAGATGGCCTTCTCTTTGAGCCCGTGGGTTTGGCGGCGTCCGCCGCTGCGAAGTTCTCGATTGGCGGTGGAACCGATTCGGGTACCTGGCTAAAGAGGGGTGGGAGCGAAACGCTGCCCTGCACAGCACTTGCGCGCGAGATGGATAAGAACGGACACGACTCCATCGACCTGCTGAAAATCGACATTGTGGGGTTCGGGTACGAGGTACTGGAAAGCTGTCTCGAGCAGCGCATTCCGATTAAGCAGATCTGCGTTGAGTTCCACGATTTCTTTCCGGAGATTCCCAAGGCGAGGACGAAGAAATGATTCGCGCTTTAGAGTCACACGTTACGATCTTGAATTCATCGACATCGGCAAGACCACACATTCTGCGTCCGGGAAACAGCGTAATGGCTTGATCGGAGCAAGGCTCCGTACTGGCTGAACTCACCAGTTGGGCCAACTCAGCTTCTTGACGAACGCCATGAAGATAGCCGGAGATGCCTCCAACTCCGGGGCGCGGGAAGAACGAGTGGAGACTATCGCAAACAAATACAGGAAGAACAGCATCAGCAATTCCAGATTCTGCTGCCGGAGCAGCAGGATGAAGAGGAACTTGTTCTGCAGCACGGTTTGCCACGCTCCGTGTTGTAGGAGGATCACTTGCACCCTGTACTGCACAGAGACGACCGCGAAGAGGGTCAGAACCGCGATAAGAAGTCCCAACAAACGGCGCTTTTGAAAAACAAGCAGAACCGCAGGAACCGTGAGGAGGAGGAGCCTCGTGTCGTAAAAGCGGTGATAGACAGGGGTAAGTGAGAGCACCGACACGGCTGCGAGCGCAAGAAAAAGGGATTCCTGACCTGCATTCACGCGCAGCACAACCGTAATCAACACTGCGAGAAGAACGATAAAGATGGCGTAAGCGGCAGGATTAAACATCCTCGCGCCGGAAAAGAAAACGCTGGTAAGTGTCTGTAGATTTGCATCGCCGACAGCTTCTATGTTCGCGGGCCTCGGGTCAGCGCTTCCGCCGGGGCTCAAAGTTGAGGAGAGGTTCGCTTGGAGCGTCGAGGTCCAGTCACTACTGCGAGGATGCAACCTGAGTATTAAGCTGGCGGAGAGTAGAAGCGCCAGAGCGCCGGCCAAAGCCACGGCCGCATAGCGCCAATGGATTTTCCGGGCTAGAAGATACACCACGATCAAACCACCGATCTGGGGCTTGACAGCCAGGCTAAGCATAAACAGCAAAGCCCCGAGAGGC
This sequence comes from uncultured Acidobacteriaceae bacterium, assembly GCA_963824325.1. Lineage (GTDB taxonomy): Bacteria > Acidobacteriota > Terriglobia > Terriglobales > Acidobacteriaceae > PALSA-350. Next base: position 640,660 of record CAWGPA010000009.1, read on the forward strand.
ACGAAGCGGTCACGAACGAAGAGATAAGCGCCGATTATGACCAGCGAAATAGAAAAAGTTGCCGGCTGACCAAGTACCAGCAGAATTCCGCTGGTAGCCAGGATGAACGACGCCAGCGTGGTAGCAAGCCACCGGTGAGGCCCCGTGCATAGGGACAGAATAAGTCCCGCGGAAGTGACGAATAGGCAGCCATTGAGCAGGAACCAAAGCAACCGTGCGACCGGAAAGCGGAGCAAGGCCAGCGGAGAAAGCGTCAGGAAAGTTGAAGGCGGGTAGACGGGCATGTCGATCTCCCACGATGGCAGTTCCGTGGGACGGCCGCCTCCCGCAAAGAACTGCTGCTCCAGCTGCTTCGTGTCGTAGGGATTGCACCCGTAGAGCAGGCATCGCGCCCCGGTATAAACGGGAACGAAGTCATAGGAGGCACGGAATGCCCTGCCTGCCCCAATCGCAAAAAACACAATGGCGGCTATCCCGAGAACCAGCAAATGCAGATCCGATTTTCGGAAGCTCATGGGTTTTGCGATCCTGTTGGATCGTGACATGGCAATAGCATAACGGCCAGCCTGGGGCCTGCATAGTGAGCCTGGGTGTTCACGCCGGGAGCCGCCCCTCCCATATCGTGGCGCTAATTCTTCATCACCACCGAAGGCCGCCTTTCTCCCAGGCGTGCGCGCAGCCGGAGAGATGGCCGCTCGATCACCCAGTAAGAGAACTCCGCACAAGCGAGCATGGCGGCAAGTGTCAGAAGAAGAAACCGGCCGCCTTCTGCGAGAACTATGGTATGCCACAAGTAGAGACTGTAGGAGATCACGCCGATGTGGCGCAGGACAGGCGTGTTCAGTATTCTGCCGGGCACCGTCCAGGGTTGCTTGACCACATAGAGCGTGATCGCGCAGATGCTAAAGCCTTCGAGGGTCATTCCAACGAGCAGGGTAAAGCCGCCATAGAAATGGAATTGGAGGAGGGGGTCGATAACGAGAAGAAACAAGACCGCACCCGTCATCGCCCAGGCCCCCATCCAGGTTTTCTGCAGGCGAGTAAAGCGATCATTGTCCCAAAGCAGGGCGAGCAAGCAGCCAAACATGATGGTGTCGATGCTGGAGTGAAACATGCGCCCCACCATCGCCCGGTGCGGCTGCGCCAGAACAAGGTAGGTGACGGTGCGCGAAAGAGGTGAGACGAGGATGAGAAACCAAGCCAGATAGATGGCTCTTCGCTTGCCAAGCAGAAGCAGGGCGGCCGGCCAAAGAAGATAGAACTGCTCCTCCACGCTGAGGGACCAGAGATGCTGGAGCGCGCCGGACCCGGAGCCTGGTCCTAAGTAATAGTCCGAGGTATAAGTCGCAGCGAAGAAGAAAGCGCGGAGCGGCGTAGGGAATATGCCCACCAGCGCAAGAACGAAAACGATGGCCAAGTAGAAATAAAATGGCGGAAAAATTCGGAAGGCACGCCGTACATAAAAGCGTTTGATTGCGATCGTACCGGTCGCATCCAACTCCTTCAGCAGCAGGCTGGTAATGAGGAAGCCGCTAATAACGAAGAACACCGAAACGCCGAGGTGCGCGAAAAGCAGATAGGAGCCCACTGGAATCCTGACCCAGCGCGCATAGTTTTGACTGGTATGGGCAACGATGACCAGAAGAATCGAAATGGCGCGCATGCCATCCAGGGAAGGGATGTTGCGGGTCTTGTCGTTGATCTCCATAGTGGCATCCTAATTCTAGAATAAGTCCCGCGGAAGTGACGAATAGGCAGCCATTGAGCAGGAACCAAAGCAACCGTGCGACCGGAAAGCGGAGCAAGGCCAGCGGAGAAAGCGTCAGGAAAGTTGAAGGCGGGTAGACGGGCATGTCGATCTCCCACGATGGCAGTTCCGTGGGACGGCCGCCTCCCGCAAAGAACTGCTGCTCCAGCTGCTTCGTGTCGTAGGGATTGCACCCGTAGAGCAGGCATCGCGCCCCGGTATAAACGGGAACGAAGTCATAGGAGGCACGGAATGCCCTGCCTGCCCCAATCGCAAAAAACACAATGGCGGCTATCCCGAAAACCAGCAAATGCAGATCCGATTTTCTGAAGCTCATGGGTTTTGCGATCCTGTTGGATCGTGACATGCCAATAGCATAACGGCCAGCCTGGGGCCTGCATAGTGAGCCTGGGTGTTCACGCCGGGAGCCGCCCCTCCCATATCGTGGCGCTAATTCTTCATCACCACCGAAGGCCGCCTTTCTCCCAGGCGTGCGCGCAGCCGGAGAGATGGCCGCTCGATCACCCAGTAAGAGAACTCCGCACAAGCGAGCATGGCGGCAAGTGTCAGAAGAAGAAACCGGCCGCCTTCTGCGAGAACTATGGTATGCCACAAGTAGAGACTGTAGGAGATCACGCCGATGTGGCGCAGGACAGGCGTGTTCAGTATTCTGCCGGGCACCGTCCAGGGTTGCTTGACCACATAGAGCGTGATCGCGCAGATGCTAAAGCCTTCGAGGGTCATTCCAACGAGCAGGGTAAAGCCGCCATAGAAATGGAATTGGAGGAGGGGGTCGATAACGAGAAGAAACAAGACCGCACCCGTCATCGCCCAGGCCCCCATCCAGGTTTTCTGCAGGCGAGTAAAGCGATCATTGTCCCAAAGCAGGGCGAGCAAGCAGCCAAACATGATGGTGTCAATGCTGGAGTGAAACATGCGCCCCACCATCGCCCGGTGCGGCTGCGCCAGAACAAGGTAGGTGACGGTGCGCGAAAGAGGTGAGACGAGGATGAGAAACCAAGCCAGATAGATGGCTCTTCGCTTGCCAAGCAGAAGCAGGGCGGCCGGCCAAAGAAGATAGAACTGCTCCTCCACGCTGAGGGACCAGAGATGCTGGAGCGCGCCGGACCCCGAGCCTGGTCCTAAGTAATAGTCCGAGGTATAAGTCGCAGCGAAGAAGAAAGCGCGGAGCGGCGTAGGGAATATGCCCACCAGCGCAAGAACGAAAACGATGGCCAAGTAGAAATAAAATGGCGGAAAAATTCGGAAGGCACGCCGTACATAAAAGCGTTTGATTGCGATCGTACCGGTCGCATCCAACTCCTTCAGCAGCAGGCTGGTAATGAGGAAGCCGCTAATAACGAAGAACACCGAAACGCCGAGGTGCGCGAAAAGCAGATAGGAGCCCACTGGAATCCTGACCCAGCGCGCATAGTTTTGACTGCTATGGGCAACGATGACCAGAAGAATCGAAATGGCGCGCATGCCATCCAGGGACGGGATGTTGCGGGTCTTGTCGTTGATCTCCATAGTGGCATCCTATTCGTCGGGATCCATCTGCGTTGCTGCGCAGGGTTCAACCGAAGAAGTTACGGCGACGAGTGATGGCAGCAGACTCGTTGCGTCTCATCGCTTGATCAGCTCCATGGTTCGCCCGCCCGGGTCGTAGACCGAAAAGGTCATGCGCTCCCCTGTCTTGAGGCTCTTGAAATGCTCGGCCTCGGCGCTAAATTGACTGTTGGGCCAGGGCGGGTAGATCCATTTTCGAACGAGGCCAACCGTCATGAGCAGCAGAACGCCCACTCCTGCAAAGCGTACGAGCCTGCTTCTTCCGGCCGATGCGCACCAGACGGCGCACCAAAGAAACATTAACGACGGCAAGAACCAATAACGGATTCCCATAGCATTGGCGAGCATCTCCCAACGGGGAGTGTTGCTGGGCAGCAGGAGAGGATCTCTCAGGACAGCCATCAGAACGATCATTGCGAAGACGATATAAAGGCGTACCGCAAGCGGAGCGCTGCGCCAACCCCAAACCAGAATCAACAATCCGCCGATGGCGGCGACGATGAGGAACGGAATCCGCAGGTTCGGGCCGCCCGTGCCTACCATACTGTCGATGAAGATGCTGCCGGCGATGATCCGCAAAAGGCGAAGTGCGGTCACCCCGAGAGGCGATCCAGAACGTCCTGCCGTGTGAAGAATGCTCAGCCCCTGGATGAGAGCGCCGGCAAACATCAGGGCGAGAACGACAAGCGTCCAACGCTGACGGCGAAACCACCAGTAGGCGAAGACCGCAGGCAGTAGAAGGATACTGAAGGGGCCGGTGGTCCCTCCGATGGCAAAGAGGAGGATGTCCGATACGCGTCCGCGCCAGGTCAGCGGCGGAACCGAGAAAGCAAGCAGCGCCTGCAACAGGGCAAGATGCCACACGGCATTGGTGAGTACAACGTGAATTTCGGGCGCGTCTGGAATCGCGATGTACAGCGCGGCCATCAACATGCGGACAGGCAGAGGGCCCCAGGGTGAGCAACGGCGCGATAGCAGTGCCGAAACTGGAAGAGCCTGGATCACGGCGCCGGCGAGGTTCATGATCAGCGGCGCCCACTGCAAGGGGAAGAGCAGAGAGATGCCTGCGACCAGCCGGGGAAAAGTGTAGAGACAGCCAGCCTGAGCGATTCCCAGCGAACGCAACCAATGCAGGTTGTAGGCTTGCTCGTACCAGACCCAACCGTCCTCGGCGAAGAACTGGGGATGCAACAGGGCGCCGGGCAAACGCGTGAAGATGGCGAAGAGAGCCGCGACAAAAATCGCCACCTGCCATACGCCGCCTATACCTTCACGGGCTCCCATGGTTTCCAAGACGCGCATGGACCCTGTCGATGAAGCGGTTTCGCAGGTTGATGAGCGGGGTAAGATTCGATCGCCTCAGGGTTGGAAAGGACATCATAACGGCGTGAACAGGGCCTGCATAGTGAACGCCCATGTTCGCGGGCTAGCCGCACACAATGATGGTTCGCGGGGAATAAGCCGGAGCAGCGAGAAGACTCGGCCGCACAGCGAGTCCGCAAGAAAGTGAAATCTGCCGCGCTGTAACACTAACGTGGTGTTACCGGAGGAGGTTCTTCTTCGCACTTGGTAAGCGAGAGTGCCAAGAATTTTCTGTAACACCACATTCATCTATTTGTAATCTGCAACATATCGCTTAGTCTTCGTGTCATACGTAAGCAATAGACGCGGTTGCGGAGCTAGCCAGCGAGCAAGCTCCCCAGCCTAGCAAGGAACAAGACCCCAACCTTCCCTGGAGGTGGACTTTGATCCCGCTAGAGAATTCCTTACGCCAGCTCTTCCACGAAGTAGTCTCCGAGTGCTACGACTCACGCCTGGGTCTGCGGGACGCGGAGATATCGAGCTACGTCGCCGACCTGCTTACCGAATTTTGCCGTGCCGAGAACATTTACCGCATTCGCGATGCGGCGGGCAATCCCGTGCGCGAGGTGGACAAGATGCTGCTGGCTGCCGATCCAGTTCACGGTACTGCGTCCTCCTTCGGCGAGGAACGGGAGCGCCGGAAACATATCGGCGATTACACGCTGTTCTTCGCCGGCATGTATCCAGAGTCGACCCATCGGTGGGGACAACTGCAGCGCGACAGCTTTTTCGAAATGGTCCAGGCGGGCAAAGAGAGCTACTACATCGTTTCCCAGTTCGACCTGTTTGAGTACGCAAAGGAGGCGCCTTTTTTTGGCCGTCTCTCCGGCTCTTTCGAGGCCTGCATTTATGGATTGAACATGGTGCGTGCGGAACTTGACCGGCGCAAGGCGATCTCTCCGCCGCGATCCTTCCCTTCCGGCTCGGCTACGCAAATCATGTAGCCTTCCCGGGCAAGAGGATTGACCCTGGTGTAGCATTGCGCGAACGCGCAGTTTGTTTCTGCGTGGCCGCAAAGACAGAGAGATAAGGGAGAAAGCGAACAATGATGCTAAAAAAAATCAGGGGCCGGTCACAAAAGAGTCTGACAATTTTGCTCGCCCTGGGTCTGCTGGGCGGCGCTGCCGTGGCGCAATTGGGCGCCAGGCCAACCAGCGTCCGCGCCATGATGGCGCAAACTACGCCGCCGGCTGCGTCCAGCCTGGTCGATATCAATTCGGCCAGTAAAGCGGAACTGAGTGCGCTGCCGGGGATCGGCGACGTCTATTCGCAGAAGATCATTGACGGCAGGCCCTATAAAACCAAGACGGACCTGGTAAACAAGAAGATTATTCCGTCTGCGACCTACAGCAAGATTCGGGACAAAATCATCGCTACTCAACCCAAGAAGTAGGCGGCGCATTACAAAAAAAAGGGGGGAAGCACGGCGAACCCGCGCTTCCCCCCTTTTGTGCGTTTACTTAAACCGCTTGCGGCAGAGCTTCCTTTACCCGGAAACGCTGCATGTTGATGCGCAACACGCGCTCAATCTTGCGCAGATCGCCCCTCTCTTCCGGAGAGGCGAAGGTGGAGGCTACGCCGCTGCGAGAAGCGCGGCCAGTGCGGCCGACGCGGTGCACAAAGTCTTCCGCGACCTTGGGCATATCGTAGTTCACGACGTGCGCCACGTGGTCTACGTCGATTCCGCGGGCAGCTACATCGGTAGCAACCAGGACCCGATGACCACCCTGAGCAAAGCTGCGTAAAGCAGCGTTGCGCTGGGATTGGCTGCGGTCGCCATGAATGCTGGTTGCCTTCCAACCGGCATGTGCGAGCTTCTTGGCTACGCGCTCCGCGCCGTGTTTGGTACGAACAAAGACGAGAAAGCTTCCCGCTTCCGAGCGGAGCAGGTGTTCCAGTAGGGGCAGCTTGCGATCGGCGCTGACTTCAAAGGTCTGCAGCTTGACGTTTTCCGCCGGCTTGAGCACGGAGCCGATTTCAATCCGTACCGGGTTCTTGAGGTAGTCGCCGGCCACTTCGCGCACGGCACCCTCGAGGGTGGCCGAATAGCAAAGCGTCTGATGCACTGGCGGGATAGAAGCCACGATGCGGCGAATAGCTGGTTTGAAGCCCATGTCGAGCATGCGATCAACTTCGTCCAGGACCAGAATCTCCACCTGGTTGAGCTTGACCAGCTTGCGGCCGATAAAATCTTCCAGGCGACCGGGTGTGGCTACGATAAGCCGCGCGCCGCGACGGATATTGTCCAGTTGCGGACCCTCGGCCATGCCGCCGACTACCAGTGCGGTGGGAAGACCGACCAGCTGGGCGCATGCCTGTTGTACCTGCATCGCGAGTTCGCGCGTGGGCAGCAGGATCAACGCACCGGCAGCCTTGGCTTGGGTCTGTTGCAGCTTTTCGATGATGGGTATGAGGAAGCTGAGCGTCTTGCCGGTGCCGGTTTGCGCGGTTGCTAATACATCGCGTCCTTCAAGAGCCGGAGGAATCGCTCCCACCTGTACCGGGGTGAGCGTAACAAAGTTTGCTTTGGCCAAGCGCTGCTTGAGCGTCGCCGAAATGGGTAATGCTGAAAATTCGTTCAAAATAAGTCCCTTACTTCCGGTCTCTTGTGAGACCTGGAGTGCTGTTCATCGCCCTACGGCTTCGTCCGCCCGGCGATACGATAAATAGCCCAATTGGCTCGCTCCGGTCGCTCCACTACTCGACCCGTGCACCGACACGAAGATCACCGTCGGCTTCGGCCTTCAGGCTGCAGAAACTGAATCTGACATTGTTGACTGCACCACGCAGTATGCGGTTCGTCGCGCTGTAGAGAAGGGGTCTTGGCATTTAGCCAAGCATTGCTCGTACACCGCACCATGCCAGGGAAGCGCGCGCTTCCTACCGTCGCCGCGAATTCCGTGGCGACTACGCTGAAGGGCTTGGGCGATATCCGACCGGCTTGCTCACCGCTTGTAGGCGGAAAAGCTAAGAGGTCTATTGAGGGCAGCCTCGCTTGTGACGGCTAAAAGGCTGATGACCAAACAATTAAGCGCAGATTAAGAATAACATAAGGCACGCGCAAGGTACAACGGTACACACGACGCTAGGGCCCGCCCGACCGTTGCAGGGGCATGATGGCGTTCTTGTTGTCAGGACCCTGGGGATCAATGCTGAAATCCCACACGGAGAGGTTCACTTGTCCGGGGCCCAGGACTTCCATCAGTGCGTAGTCGCCAATCGTCAGCGGCTGCGCTGGGGTCAGCTTCATCCAATGGTTGCCGGGCATCACCTGGGCAGTCGTGGGAAGTACGTCATCCGTCTGCGTAACCTTGCCGGTCGTCCCGATTTTGATTCCGCTTACTACGCGGTAGTCCTTCTTGAAGTTGCTGCGCACCCGCACGATGGCGTACTGACTGCTCGCGGAACTGGTAGCGTCCTTCTGCTTCATGGAACCGGCCCCGCGGGTTTCCACCGTGACCGCGGAAGAGGCAGCCACGGCGTCGTCGGGAAGGGAAAGACTCACGTAGAATGCGGGGTCATTGATGTGTAACCTGGCTTTGGATATGGCGCCGGGGATTTGAATGGTCTGCTGCACACCACCTAGGGGGTTGAGTGCGGCGCGCAGCACATTGTGCCCCGTCTGGCGATCGACAGAGGCGCTGTTCTGCGCCAACGCCACCAACTCGGGCTGATCATGGAAGGTGTCGAGGGCCCAAATTCCTTCCTCATCGGGGAGCCGCAAGCCGGGGGATACATCCGGAGTACGGGCTCGCTCCTCCTGTTCCTCTTTGTCGATGGCGGCTGCTTCTGGAATAGCCGGCGAGACGGGTGGCGGCGGGGCTGCCTGCGCTCCCGGTGCGTGGTCTTTGGCCCATTGCTCGGTTGCCGCCCAATCTACCAGCTCCGCCGGTATCTCTTCCCATTGGCCCCGCTCGGCGCTGAAATAGCGCACCCGGTCCGCTACCTTTTGATACTTCGTCACTACCTGGTAGGAGCCGTCCTTGAGGATGAGGCGCTGGTTCGGCGTCTGCCCCAGACCCGGAAGGGTGACAGCAAGACTCGACAACAGAAGCACGAGAAGAAGGAGAATGCGCGAGGGCGACATGGCCGTGTGAATACTTTAGACGAAACTGCGTGGATGACGTTGCCGTCCTTAGTGGGGGAACGAGATTTACAAGCTGCGACTCTTTACGGTGCGCTGAATGGGCCGCGGAAAAGCTTTGCACTGGGCCAGGAAAGCAACACCTCAGGGGCTAACCCACGGACCGCGCAGAGAACCGGTCACTCCATCTTGACTAAAGCCCTCATCAGCCTATCGTTTACGGCCCGACTAAAGTCGTGCCCTGATACAAAGCATGAGTTTTTCTGCAGCCTGTGAAGTTGTGCCCTTTCTTGAGCGAGTTTTCCGTAGTCAGTGGAGTTGTGCCCTTCTTGAGCGAGTTTTCCGTAGCCTGTAGGGTTGTGCCCTTTGCTGAGGGAGTATCCGTAGGCTGTGAAGGCGTGTCGTTCGTTCGGCGAGTTTTCCGCAGCTTTTATGACAACGAGCCGGGCGATTGCATTTCTATCTTCCCTTCGATTTCAGTTCCTGCGATACTTGTATGTGCCCACCCGGTGCGCCAATTCCAACCACAATAAAAAGGTGAAGAAGCAATGTCAGCAAAGTACATCTTTGTGACGGGCGGAGTCGTGTCCAGCCTGGGCAAGGGCCTGGCTGCAGCCTCCATCGGCTGTCTGCTGGAAAGCCGCGGCTTACGCGTTAACCTGATGAAGTTCGACCCCTACCTCAACGTCGATCCAGGTACACTCTCACCTTTCCAGCACGGCGAGGTCTTCGTAACCGACGATGGAGCGGAAACCGACCTCGACCTGGGTCACTACGAGCGCTTCACCCATGCCCGGCTGAGCCGCGACAATAATCTAACCACCGGCCGAATCTACGAGCAGATCATCACCAAGGAACGCCGGGGCGACTACCTGGGCAAGACGGTGCAGGTCATTCCCCACGTGACCAACGAAATCAAGAATGCCATGCGCAAGGTAGCCACCGACAACGATGTGACGATTGTCGAGATCGGGGGAACGGTGGGCGACATCGAATCTCTGCCATTTCTAGAAGCGATCCGCCAGATGCGCCAAGAGTATGGCCGGGAGAATACGGTCTTCGTGCACGTCACCCTGGTGCCGTGGATTGGCGCTGCCCAGGAGTTGAAAACCAAGCCTACGCAGCACTCGGTCAAGGAATTGCTCTCCATCGGGATCCAGCCGGATATCCTGCTGTGCCGCACCGATCGTTTTCTCTCCCATGAAATCAAAAGCAAGATTGCGCTGTTCTGCAATCTTGAAGAGCGAGCCGTCATTGCCGCCAAAGACGTCGCTTCCATCTACGAGGTGCCCTTGACCTTCGCCCAGGAGGGCGTCGACAAGCTGGCACTGAAGTATCTCCATATTGAGGCCAGGGAGCCCGACCTGACGCGATGGAAGCACCTGGTGGATCGTTGCTACAATCCGCGCGACGAGGTCTCGATCGGCATCGTGGGCAAGTATGTCGAGTACGAAGACAGTTACAAATCCCTGAAAGAGGCGTTGGTGCACGGGGCGCTGGCCTTCGACCTGAAGCTGCGCGTTACCTGGATCGAAGCCGAGGGCCTGGAGAGCAAGCATCCAGGCGACCGGGACTACGAGGAGCAGCTGTCAGGTTTTGACGGCATCCTGGTACCCGGCGGCTTTGGCAAGCGAGGCATTGAAGGCATGCTCAACGCTATTCGCTACGCGCGGGAAAATGGTGTTCCCTACTTCGGCATTTGCCTGGGGATGCAGACGGCTTGCATCGAGTATGCGCGGAATGTTTGCGGATTAGCAGGTGCGAGCTCGAGCGAGTTCGACCCGGCCACTCCCCACCGCGTGATCTTCAAGCTGCGTGAACTCACCGGCGTTGAAGAGATGGGCGGCACCATGCGCCTTGGCGCATGGCCATGCGTGCTGGCTGAGGGTTCCATTGCGGCCAACTCTTATGAGGCAACCCAGATCAGTGAACGGCACCGCCATCGTTACGAGTTCAACCGGGAATACGAAGCACTGCTGACCGGAGCCGGCCTGCGCATCACCGGCACCACGCCGGATGCGACCTACGTGGAGATTGTCGAGATCCCCGGCCACCCGTTCTTCCTGGGATGCCAGTTCCATCCCGAGTTCAAGTCCAAGCCGCTAGAGCCGCACCCTCTGTTTCGCGCTTTTATCGCCGCTTCATACCAGAACCGGCTGCAGTCGAACACTTCGACCGAATCCGTGAAGCAGCAAAGTCATCTGACGCAAACCCTGCCATGAACGACTTTGAAATTGGCACGGTGCGGGTCGGCTCTCCCTCGCTGTTCCTGATCGCTGGCCCGTGCGTCATTGAGAGTGAGGCGCACGCGCGCTTCATGGCGGAATCTATCCAGCGAATCACCAGCGACCTGAACGTCCCCTACATCTTCAAGGCGTCCTATGACAAGGCCAACCGCACTTCGGCCTCGGGCTTTCGCGGCCCAGGACTGGAAGAGGGTGTCCGTATTCTGCGCCAAATCGCGGAGTCAACTGGCCTACCCGTGATCACCGACGTGCACCAGGCGGCTGATTGCGAGCGGGTGGCGGAGGCGGTGGACGTGCTGCAGATTCCGGCATTCCTTTGCCGGCAGACCGACCTGCTGTTGGCGGCCGCGGGAACCGGGCGTGCAGTCAACATTAAGAAGGGCCAGTTCGTTGCACCGTGGGATATGAGCTACGCGGTCGAAAAGGTGAGGGGTGCGGGCAATCCGCGGGTTTTCCTCACGGAACGTGGCTTCAGCTTCGGGTACAACAACCTGGTGGTGGACATGCGCTCGCTGGCCATCATGCGCAGGATCGCCCCCGTGGTCTTCGACGGGACACACTCGGTGCAGACGCCGTCCTCCGCGGGGGGGAAGTCGGGCGGCCAGCCGGAATTCATCCCGGTACTGGCCCGGGCGGCGGTCGCCGCCGGTGTGGATGGCGTCTTTCTCGAAGTGCACGACGATCCTGCGAATGCCAAGTCAGATGGTGCGAATGCGCTGAATCTAAAGAATCTTGCTCCCCTGCTGAAGAGCTTGCTGGCGATCCATGCAGCGGCTCGTGAAAATTGATCCCGAGCCCTTCCCGGGCTGGGGTTGGGTGGGGGCCTTCCAGATGCCCCGGAGGCGATTCGCCCACGCACATTGGCTTGTGCCGAAAGTGGAACTGCAGGTCCCTCCCTTGCGCTACGCTCCAGTCGGGATGACAAATTTGAGGGCGGCGGCTCACCTCGGCATGGGTGGAGGTGGATGGACAAAGTCGAAAAAGCTAATTTGGACTGGACGGGCTTTCAGCCGTCCCTGCGGGACTGGTTCGTGGGAATTCTGTTTAGAGCAAAAAAAGGGCCCCTCGGGTGAGGGGCCAATCTGCCTTGGTTCTCTCGTTGTGTGAGAGCTTTTATGCGGCTTATTTAATTTTGGGGCTGCGACGCAGCATTCCGGGGGGAGGGCTGCGGGTTCGACTGCTGCGTCGCGCCTATTGGAGAACCGCCAGTTGGCGAGTTCAAAGCCGCAAGACTGTTGTGCATCAGCGTTACGTGGACTACCGTGCCGCTGTTGCTCGATTCTGTGGTTTCGCGCGGGGCATTACCCATCCCCAAGCGATAAATCCGGTACACCGGCACATGATGGTCGACTACGAGGTAGCGTACGACCGCATCTGCCATGGTTTGAGATCTCTGTATTCCTGCCTGGCCTTTCGTTTGCGAGTAGCCCTGCACTTCGACGATGTAGCCCTTTTGTCCTTCTAACTGTGTAGCAACCTGATCCAGAGCTTCCTTGGCTTTCTCATTCAGTGTGGACTGACTCGAGCGAAAGTGAAGTTCTGTGTCGGTAATCTGTTGGTACTGGTCGAGATTGCTCACCGTCGTACCCAGTTGATTCGTCTGGGTGCTGGCCTGTTGCGCCAACTGCTGCGCCTGGCCGGCCTGGGTCGAAGCCTGCAGAGCCTGCTGATTTGCCGAGTCTGCCGTGCTCTGAGCCTGGTGGATGCCGGCTTGCGCACGGGCATCTACGTCCTTAATATCGTTGGCGTTCTTTGCCGTGAGCTGATCGAGCTCATTCAGCCTATCTTTAACAGGTGCGACCTGACGATTGACCCACTTCTTGCGGGCCAAAGGATTCATCTTGCCCCAAAAGCCTTCGTTCGACTTTGTTGGCAAGGGCTGACCGGTAGCGTAAGTGCTAGAATCGCTGGCACTACCAGAAGTACTTGCGGAAGCAGGTGCTGCGGTAGGGGCGCTGGTCTGCGGAGCGCCACTCGCCGCCGCCGGGGTAGCCTGCGCTAAGGCCGGCACGCCTAAACTGGCGGCCAACAAGATCGCTGCGATAGAACCCGGGGTTGCCGTACTTTTATTCACGCTTGTCCCTTTTTCGGCCCACGACTCTACTCGGAAGACAGCACACACCGCTCGCTTCCTTACTTGCTTGGTCTTATTGCAACTGGTTGGCCAAACCGCAGCATGCCAGAAAAAATATTTGCATGTTGCTGATTAAGAACGAGTTGCCATGCGAATTCGGTGGCAATGTGGATATGGAAGCTTTTACCCTCAGCAGTGGAAAACGTGCACTTTTCTCTAGTTGCTACGAAAAAAATGCTCGGCGGCCAGGCAGCTTCATTACCTGGGTACCCCAGCACGCGGGGTGTCTACTTGCTGTGGACATTGATAACACGGACCTCAGGATATTGCTGGTTCCAGTCGGCGGGGACGGCGTCGAAAATTAAGCGGAAGTCGCGTTGCTGCCCTGGTTCGATCGGTGCAGCCGAGACCGGTTGGATGTCGACGTAGGGTTGGCGCGTACGGATAAGGCTGAGGGGGACGGCTAACCTTTGAGCGTATTGTCCAACATCGCTATGGAAGCCGACTTGAACCGTGATTGCGGTGAGAGTGCGATTGCCTGTATTCGTGATCTGACCGTCGATATAGGTCACTTTGGCCCCGGAAAAGCTGTCTGCTTCGCTCATCTGAAGGCCGCTGATGGGCAGGCTGGCAGCGTAGGGGTCGGCAGGAGCCATGCCGGTCCCGGAGGATGGGGAGTCCGGGTTGGCACGATTGCCCACCACGACCCAAATCCCAAGGCCCACGATAACCACGGCGGCAGCGATGATCCACGGAAGCCAAGAGATCGCATTGCGGGTCTGCTGCGAAGCAAGAAAACCCGGTTCCTCTTTGGATTTCGGGCTATGGTCGTCTTTTTCCTCTTGCGCCGGCATCACCGAGATTGTACCTGCGTGTGCCCCGCGCGATTAGGTCTAGCCGAATTGGGCTCTCTTGACCGCCTGACGAAAGTCTTTGCCGCGCATCTCTACCTCCACGCACATTTCCGCCAAACGTGAGCGCATTCGTTCGGTGACCCGGTCGCCGAGAGTTTCTTCTCGAAACGACTTGTCGGCATTGCGTGCCAAGGCTGCAGGCGCATTGGGATAGTTGGTGGTAATGATGGTGGTCCGCTTGTCGTTGTAACGCGTGTTCAGGATGAGCGCTACCGTATCCCAAACCCAGTCCGTAGGCTTTTGCGCTCCTAACTCATCGAGAATCAGTACTTCCGCCTCAAAGACAGGGGCCAGGATTTGTAGTTCCGTGGTCGCGACCAGGGGGTTGTAGGACTCCTGGATACGCTTAAGCAGCTCGCGATAATCGCAGAAGAGGCCGCGAACACCTTTTTCTAAAATCAAGGCCTGGACGATGCCGACCGCCAAGTGGGTCTTTCCGGTGCCCACGTCTCCCGTGAGCAGGAGTCCCTTCCCTTCGGTGGTCACCGGATAACCGGTAACGAAATTGCGCGCCATCATATAGGCCGCCGACAACGACCGATCGGCTTGGCCGTAGTCGGGCTCAAATGTATCCAGCGTGCAGTGCTCGTATCGCTTGGGGATCGCGGCCCGTTTGAGCAGCCGGGCCGCTTGCAGCCGCAAACGGCATTCACAGGGCTGGGCGTAGCGTTCCCCATCAGGTTGGATAGTCAGACGCAGGCCGGAGTCTTCACAGATAGGACAAATTTCGCTCATGGGGATATGTCCAAAATTACTCCAAGCACGGCCCCCTCACCAGGACGGCGGGGTGTGGAACGGCGGACGTTCTGTGGAAAGAAAGCGAAAAATGACTTAAAATGAAGATTCGGGCCTTGGGTTGTGGGCTTGCAGGAAAGGTTTTTCAGATGCCAAAACAGGGAATACATCCAAATTACAAACAAATCCGGGTGCAGTGCGCGTGCGGAACAGCCTTTGAAACACGTTCCACCCACAAAGGCGATATCCACGTGGAAATCTGCTCGGCTTGTCACCCCTTCTTCACCGGTAAGCAGAAGCTGGTCGATACTGCCGGCCGTGTTGAGCGGTTCCGTCGCAAGTACGCCAAGTCCGATGCGGGTAAATCCGACGCGGCCAAGGCTCCGGCGGCTAGGTAGGCGCGCTCGGTCTGGGATAGAGGCCTCCGCGCACGCGGAGGCCTTTTTCGCGTAGGGCAGCTGATGAAAAAAGTTTCCATGAAGAAGAACTGGGATAACCCGCGGGAGAACAGCATGCCGGCCTCGGCTCGGGTGCCGGCATCCGTCGTGATCGGCAGCGTGCCGGTCGCCCCGGCGACGGTGTTGGCTCCGATGGCCGGGGTAACGGACACGGTGTTCCGGCGTTTTATCCGCAATGCCAGCATCTTCACCGGGCACGGAAACGAAGCGGCTCCCGACAGACACATGGTGGAGACGCCGATCAGCAATCAGCAGTCGGGCTGCGGGCTGATCATGACCGAGTTCACTTCGGCGGACGGCCTGTCGCGCATGCGCGAGTCGAAGCGCAAGCGGTATCTCTCCTACTACGAGGATGAGCACCCGATCTCCGCCCAGCTCTTCGGCTCCGATCCCGTCACCCTGGCAGAGGCGGGCAAAATTGTCGAAGATGCCGGGTTTGACATGGTGGACCTTAATCTCGGGTGCCCCGCCAAGCGCGTGGTCAGCTGCAACGGCGGTAGCGGTCTGTTGCGCGACCTTCCTCACATTGCAACGATCTTTGAGCGTGTGCGGTCCGCGGTGCGGATTCCCTTCACGGTAAAGTTCCGCATGGGTTGGAGTGACCAGCACATTGTTTGCGTGGAGCTGGCTCGTCTGGCGCAGGAGAGCGGCCTGAATGCGGTGGCACTGCACGCGCGCACACGGGAGCAAGGCTACTCCGGTCAGGCGCGCTGGGAATATATCGCTGCGGTGAAGGACGCTGTCCGTATTCCGGTGATTGGTAATGGAGATATTCGCTCCCCGGAAGATGCGTGCACCATGATCGCGGAGACGGGGTGCGATGCAGTGATGATCGGCCGCGCCGCGCCGGCCAATCCATGGATCTTTCGCCAGATCGCGCAATACACTGCATTTGGCAGCTACGACCAGCCAACTCCGATGGACCGATATCACATGATCCGGGATTACTTCCTCATGCTGATGGAGGAAGATGAGCCCGCCGCGATCAGCGGCAGGATGAAGCAATTTGCTTCCTGGTTCACCCATGGCGTGCCCGGCGGGGCGATTTTGCGCAAGAGCATCTATGAGGCGAAGAGCGGCGAGGCTGTGCTGGCCGCGGTGGATGCGTTCTTTGCCGCTCAGTCGGAACTGCTTGTCGCCGCCGGGGCTTAGCGGTAGAGCCGAAAAACCGCAGATCCCTCCACTTCGCTGCGCTCCGGTCGGGATGACAATCCGTTCGCAGGAATTGACCTTGGCTCCGGTTAACGGAACTGGCAGTGGTGGTGCAACAAATATTGTCATCCCGACCGGAGCGTAGCGAAGTGGAGGGACCTGCGGTTTCTTTCTCTCTATCCCGGGATTTCCCATATAGCAAAAGCGATGGTGGGGCTGCGCCCATCTTTTTCGGCCCACGTACGCTTGGGCGAACGTGGGGCACCCGTCCTGTTTTATGCGGGACCTCCGCGCTTGCGGAAGATGACTTTCCGCTCGCTGCGCCAGCCTTCGTTCAGAGCTACCAGCGTCCAGGCAATCGCCGGCGAGAAGTGCTGCAGCACAGTGTCCATGGATGGATGCACACGTAGTGCCGGCACGACGTAATACAACAGCGGCGAGTGGGGCTGCAGTGAGATACCGGGGAAGTATCCGTTTTGCTCGAGCTCTCCCTTCCCGGTCGAACTGCGCTGCTGCTGCAGCCAATGGACGCGAATCCAGTAGTCCAGACCCTGGAGCGGAAAATGAAGATCCTCATCCGCTTTCAATTCCAGAATGGCCAGGCGGCCGTGGCGCGTGACCGTGAGTAGATCGAGCATGGCGCGATCCGCGGCCGCGAAGGCGGGTACCTGGTGGTAAATGGTGTGCACTCCCAGGCTGTCGTCAACCTGCGTCAGGTCGCCGGCTAACGTCGACTGTAGCCACGCCTCCGGCTGCAAACGAAATAGCGGATCGCGGGCGCTGCCTTCCGGACACCGGCTCGCGAAGAGCCGCTGCATCAGCTCCACGAAGAGGGCTTCGGTGTCTTCCTGCAACGGTGTTTCATTGGCGCCGGCGCCGAAGGTCAGGTTGCACTGACGAGTAAAAGAGTCAGTGACGAAGCCCTGGCGCACGCGGGCAAATTCCAGGCCGTAAAGAGAAAGCGTCACCTCATGGGCGCTACGTGCGGCAACAGTCACGCGGTCTTGCATGTCTGCGGGTAACAAGCGCCGAATGCGGGCTAATCCATCCTGGGCTCGCTCAACTGCCGCCTCAGGATTGAAGGCATGCACCAGGCGCATTTTCAGGTTGCCCTGATCCGCGTTATCGATCGCCACCAGGTCCTCACCCACGCCCACCTCGTAGAGCTCCCATTGCGCCAGCTCACGGTTGAGCCAGGCCATGCGCGCACGCGTGGTGCTGCTGCTTCCGGCAGGCAAAAGTACCTTGAGTCCGTGGCAGACTCTTTTGCCGGCGGCATGCTCGCGGCAATAGGCAAGCCAGAGTATTCCCAGGGTGAGTACGCCATCGATGGTGGCCTGGCTCTCCTCGGCATTGACGCCGATGAGCGCCCAGCATTGCTGCCCGCGTACCAGCAAGCCGCGCGCATACGCGGGGCCGAAGCTGTGCTCCAGGTCCATCGCCGAACGCAGGCTTTCTATTTTGTATTCATTGAAGTGGCGGGTGAGCAGGCGTTCGAGCAAAGCCAGATACCTGGTCCGGCTAAGGGCGCGCGTCGCGGGCGTCCTCTGGTCGCGATCTCTGAGCACCTCGAGCGATTGGGGTCGCTGCGTCCCAAGCCGCCGCACGCGTAGGCGCAGCGTCTCTTTGCGCGATTCCAGACCCACCACCGTGCGGACCATATTCCGTTCTTCCGACCACAGGTGCAGGACGCAGCGGCCACGCTCGGCCGAGATCGAGTAGTGGGCTGCCGTCATCTCGAAGAGGACACGGCCATCCTCAAGCAGTGCGGCGCGAGGATGGTCCACGAAAAATTGCTCGAGCGAACGAGCCAGTTCCGTAGGGGAAAGTTCAGGTTTATCGCGGATTGGCACTAGCGCTGCTACCAGCCCATGCGCGCAGACAACTGGGTGACGTGTGCAGTGTGGTGGCGGCCGTGCCAATCGTAGAGCACGACTACACGTTCGAGAGTTTCCCGGCCGTTCTCAGGGTGAACATAGCCGCGCTTCCAGGCCTGCTCATCGAGCGAAGCGAAGAGCTGCGCCCAGCGGGCATGGAGAGCCTGCAGCAGATCGAGTGAGGTCGACACAGCCGCCGCGCGAGCGTCTTCGAGCTCTGCCCAGCGGGTTTCCTGATAGGGAATGATGGTTGGCCAGTCTTCCGTCAGGCCGAGGCGCACCCGGGTGTAGGCGTTCATGTGGCTGTCGGCGACATGGTGGACCAATTGCCGGACCGTCCAGCCGCCCGGACGATAGGGAGTTTCAAGCTGCTCATCGGAGAACGCAGCGACTGCGGATCGCAAGCTCTGGGGTAGCTGACGTATGCCTTCGATGGCAGCGCTTCGCTCCTGCGCAGTAAACGACTCAGCTCGCCTGGGGCCACCGATGGGGTAGCGAAGCAAGGCGAGCTGAGCAGCTTCAGAAGTCATTTTCAGAGGTGACGGGGGCACGACCATCTTAGAGCATTATCAAAACGGAATAGCCTCAATCTGTGGGCGCGACGGCATAGTAGCCTTTGCGCACCAGCGCCTTAAGGCCATCTCCTTTTACGTCGATGTCAATCTTGCGGTAACTGCCGTCGAGCTTGGCGTTGGTGGGTGTGTAGCTGGCGACGTACTGGGTGCGTAGTTCTTCTTCGATCTGGGCGAAGGCATCTTCCATCTTCTTGCCGTTGTTGCCCACATCGATCACCCGGCCACCGGTCTGTTCGGCCAATTTCCTCATGACCATGTCGCCGCTGTAACCCATGGTATACATACCCCGCCCATAGAATCCGCGATCGGCGCACAAGAGAACGTAGACGATGGTGTTGGCCTTCTGCGCGGCTTCGATGGCGCCCTCAAGCTTTTGCACGCTGCCCTGGTCTTCGCCATCGGTAAGGATGATGAGCGCCTTGCGGCCAGTCTCCTGTTGCAACTTCTCATGCGTGGCGCTGTAGACGGCATCGTAGAGCAGTGTTCCCTTGGGCGAGCCGGATGGCATGCCGCCACCGCCACCGGTGCCAACGTTAATCTCTGCCTTATCCATGGCGCGAGCCAGCGCGTGCGCATTGTTGGTGTAGTCGGAGAGAAGATCAAGATTCACATCGAAGGAGATGAGAAAAGCTTCATCTTTCGACCGTAGGACACGGCTTAAGAAAGCCGCTCCCGCCTCCTGCTCCAGCGGGAGAACATTCTGCTGGCTTCCGCTGGTATCGAGCAGAATTCCCAAGGTAAGGGGCTGATCGTTCTCGGCGGTGAAGTTCTTGATCTTTTGCGGAGCCTTGTCTTCCAGAATGTTGAAGTCATCTTTGGTGAGATGGGGGATGAGCGCTCCGTGTTTATCGTGCACGGTGAAGTAAAGGCTCACCAGGTTGACGTTGACTTTGAGGGTCTCGAGGGGCTTCGACTGGTCGTCCTGATTGGGGTCTCCGGCGGGCCCCTCGGGTGGAGCGTCTGGGGACGGCGCGACTTGCGCCACGGCATTTGCCGCACCAACCAACAGCAGGGCGCACAGCAGAACCACCCAGGGCGACCGGGCACGACGGAAATTCATGGAGGTTAGACGATGGAACATGACGAACGATACCTCGGAAGTTGGGCCGCGGAACAGGACCGTGCCTTACAACGCCAGCGACGCGTCTGGTAATCTTATGCCTAGTGACTGCCTGGCAGCTGTTTTTCTAATACTAAGTCACGACGAGTACGACTGAGGATGGCCATGAACCGAGTCGTCCGCCTGGGGGATCTTTTGGTAAGGCAGGGTGTCTTGGGAATCGTGCTGTTGCTGCCGTGCTTACTCTCCGGCCAACAGCCAAAGGCGCAAAATCAGAGCGTGCCGGATGCCCCGACACCGCAACAGTCTGACAACTTGCACAACCTCACATCGGGCATGACGCCTGGTAAGGGATCGCAAGACCCCCCCCAAGATTCGGGGACAAATACCACCCAGGTGCCACCTGCCGACGGCAGCCAGGCACCCGGCGCCGACCAAGTGCAGCAGCAGCCACCCATCATTCCGGAGGCGGGACCGCGCAATAAGGACATCACAACGTTCAGCACTCGAGTCGACTACGTGACTGTGCCGGTAACCGTGATGGACAAGAAACATCAGCAGGTCGCAGGGCTTACCTGGCGGGATTTCGAAATTTACGAGAACAACATTCGCCAGCGTATCGCTGTCTTCAGTGCCGATGCTGTAGGGCTTTCCGTCGCCCTGGTGATCGACCAGAGCCTGCCCCGGGACACCATGAAGAAGGTGAACGATAGCCTGTCTGCGATCCAGGGCGCCTTCACCCCGTACGATGAGATTGCCGTATTCACTTACGCCGATGGAGTGAACAACCCTACCGACTTCACCGCGGCGCTCAGCGCGCGAGTACCGGCCGTGCTGGAAGCGTCCAAAAAGCCGGGCGACTATATGGGGGTTCCCATCAATGGCGGTCCGCTCTACGGCGGCCCCACCATCAATGGGCGCTCAGTGGATCCCAACCTCGACCCGCAGCGGGGGAACTCCGGGTTTGGCGTCGTTCCCAAAGAGATTCATACTTTGAACGATGCCATCCTGGCCGCCGGTAAATCTCTCTCTACCCGGCCTAAGGGAAGCCGCCGCATCATTTACGTGATCAGCGACGGCAAGGAATCGCGCAGCAAGGCCAACTTCCGCGAGGTAGTGCGTTACCTGCAGGGCAACCAGATTGCCGTGTACGGAACCCTGGTAGGCGATTCCGCCACCTGGGGGCTGGGTTATCTGGACAAGATCAAGATACCGCTGTTACCGCTTTCCCCGGATAACATCCTGCCCAAGTACACGGATGCCACCGGGGGCCACCTCTACGCAGAGTTTTCGGAGAATGGCATTCAGCGCAGCTTTGCCGAGCTTGCGGCCCTGGCGCGTACCCAATACACCCTGGGCTACTACACGCACCTTTCGCCGCTGGACAATAAATACCGCGTCCTCGACATCCGCGTGCGGCGGCCCGATCTCGATGTCCAGGCCGAAAAAGGTTATTACCCTACGGCTACCAACATGTCGCGATGAGCTCCGCAGCAGCCGTTCACCCGGGGTTGAGTTTTATCGGCCTGGGGCTGGCGGCGTCGGTATTCTGGGGCGCCAGTGATTTTCTCGGCGGCCTGGCTACCCGCAAAGCTCACGTTGTGGGCGTGGTTGCGGTGGCCCACGGCCTCAGCCTGGCGCTACTTCTGCTGGCCGCGCTGGCTACCCATTCCCCCCTTCCGCCTCAGCGGTTCGCGCTCTTAGGCCTATGCGCCGGAGCCATCGGAGGTGTCGCTCTCATTCTCTATTACCAGGCCTTGTCGCTGGGCGAGATGGGGATCACCACCGCGCTGACCGGCCTGCTTACGGCGCTTGTCCCCGTAGTCCATTCGTTCATCACCCAGGGTTCTCCTAAATCCACCCAGATCGCCGGCTTTGTGCTGGCGGCCGCTGCGATCGCGCTGATTGCCTACGCGCCGGCAGGCTTGCCCCGCCCGCTGGCCCTCGGCCTCGCGAGCATCGCCGGTCTTGCCTTTGGCGTGTTTCTGGTGGTTTTGAAAGTGAGCAGCGCATACAGCCTGTTATGGCAGATGGCGTTTTCCCGTATGGCCAGCGCCACGCTGGCAGGGGGAATCGTGATCGTGATGCTGCTGCGCCGGGGTGAGAATGCAGCGACCTGGAGAAAAGAAGCTGGAGAGAATCGGTTCCTGTGGATTGCGGGATCTGCCGGCGTGCTGGAGGCCACGGGGAGCCTGCTGTACATGCAAGCCACCCGTGAAGGCCGCCTGGATGTGGCGGCAGTGCTAGCCTCACTCTACCCGGTGGTCACGATTGTTTTGGCGGCTTGGCTCTTGAAGGAACGGGCAACATCGAGTCAGACGGTGGGAATGGCGTTGGCGTTAGGTGCCGTCGTGCTGGTCTCCGTCTGAGTTCGACCTGCAGCTCAACGCGGATGGAGCTTACTTAACTTCGGACGTAATCTCCGGCTTCGGTGCAGGGGTGTCCTGCTTCACCGGTTCCGGCGTGCCCTTGATCGCATCCTTGAAGCCCCGCAAGCCCTCGCCCAAGCCCTTGCCAAGTTCAGGAAGCTTGCGCGGGCCGAAGATCAAAAGTGCAACCACGAGAACAACAATAAGGTGAGTCGGTGTAAGTAGTTCGCCCATGGAATTTCTCCTGGCATTGCCGGCTGAGAGTGCACTCGGCAAAGCCCCGGAATCGCCTCCGGTTGCATTTATTGTCGCACAGCAGGCATGTGGTCCGCGCTGAGCGTGCGCACTTATAGTACGCTTTCACCGTGCTGTTCGGATGGTGCGGCTAGGCCAACGCCGGCCGCCCTCTCAGTGGGCCGGAGACGGCTTGTCGAGACGGGCCGCGACCATCTTATAAAAAGCGGACAGATTTTCTCCTTCGCCCAGGGTCAGACGGCGGTAGACCTTCATGAGCGGATAAAGCCGGGAGCCGCCGATCAGCAGGGTAGGCACCGCGGCAACGCCTCCGCCGGGGTACTGCGAGAGTTCCCATTCCCCGGCAAAGCGTGTGCGGATCACCTCACCAAAGTAGCTGCCCCACAAACGAGTCTGGAAATCCAGGTCTTCGGCTGACTGGCCGTCCAGGATCTGCTCCAGTCGATCGACCGAGGCCTCACTGAGGTCAAGACGCTGGCGATGGTCATTCCATGCGACGCGAACAGCTTCCTCTGCGTAAGCACTCATCATCTCAGCGAGGGATGCAAAGTTGCTTTCAGCCAGATTTGTTTTAGGCGTCATTGCGTCAGCCTACCGCATACCTGGTATTCACGTCTGGCTGTTGAGGCTGAGTGTTAGCCCGCAGGAGAGTCTGGCTCTGTTTCTGTCGCGAAGGACGGGTGCCCCATATCTAGCTCGTTTTTCGCGAGATGTGGGATAGCGCAGCTCTTTCCGTCTGACTCTCGACTCAACCGACGGACTGAAGGGTCAGCATCAGTGGATTCCCACATCTCGCGAAAAACGAGCTAGATATGGGGCACCCGTCCTTCGCGAGGGAAACACAAGCACCTCTCTAAAAGGACCATCACGACTCCAGCGCAGGACAGAGCCGTCTGACAGGAAGCGAAGTGCAATGTATCTTAGGGATTAGCCCATGATGCGGGATCTGCGGAGGTTTGGTTGAAGGCAATTGGTGTTGCTGTACGGAAGTGGGGGACCGCGGCCGTCCTTTTGAGTGTAGGTTTCTTGAGTATGGGCAGGATCGCCATGGCACAGGTGGTTCCGCCTGCGCAAACGATCCCCGAAGCACCCTCCCTCCAGAATGAGACCCTGAAACCTCTGGATTATCGCAATAAATACGATATTTATGGCGGCGTTGGCTCGTCCCATTTCAACGCCGGGCCGGCGTTGATACCGGGCGCAAATCTTGGCGGCTTTGACCTCCAGGGCACCATGTGGGTGAACATGCGTGTAGGCGTGACTGCCAATGTACGCGGCTACTACGGAACTACGGGCGTGGTTCCCAACCCGTACAACATTCACGGTCCGTTCATTTACGAGCACCTGTTTATGGGTGGAGCTTCGATCCGCGGTCCCAAGAACGAACACGCAGCGTTGACCTTTCATGGTCTGGTGGGAGGATCCTATGGAGTCTTCAACTCCGCTATAAACTCTGGGCTCACTGGACCAAATCTTGGGCTCTTCGATAACGGCTTTGCGCTGGCTACGGCGCTGGGCGGGTCACTCGATCTGAATCGCAACTCAAAATTCTCGCTGCGCCTGTCCCCGGACTACCTGCTTACGCGCTTTGGAGGCACGTCCCAGAACGAGTTTGCCATCTCGATCGGCGTTCTCTATCGCTTGAACAAGATGCGCAAGTAAACGCGGGCCAAGAGCTAGCGACTCACGGGTCTTCCATTAGCAAGCCATTGTGGCTTCCACGCTGTCTGGGCAAGCCACGCAATCGGTTCCACCATGGATGCGATGGCTCGTGTCATATGAGGAAAGTCGATGCGGCTGAGTTCGTCGCTTGGCTCATGGTAGTCGGCATGCAGGCCGAAGCTGGAGACAGTGTGAGCAATGATTCCCCGGCGGGCAAGGCTGTAGTTGTCGGATCGCTGAAAGAAGTTCTGCGCGGGGTGGGGATCGGGAGCCAAGGCGGCGCCGTGGCGCACCAACTCCGGTCCCAGGTTGCTGCGATTGAAACCAGTGAGCCATAGACCATCCTGGGGCAAAGCTGGGTCACGGCGGCCGATCATTTCAAATTCCAGACTGGCAACGATCTGCCCCAGCGGCAGAGGCGGATGGTCAAGAAAATATTGATTGCCGTAGCCTCCGATTTCCTCAGAGCCGAAGAGGACAAAGAGCACGGTGCGCGCGGGATGGGGAGCGGCCGCGAAGACACGCGCCAGCTCAATCACCGCAGTCGTTCCAGACGCATCGTCATCGGCCCCGTTATAGATCCGGTCGCCGTTTTTCCTGGGGCCGATCCCGAGGTGATCAAGGTGCGCGGTCAGCAGGATGGCTTGTTTGCCGGCAACCGGGTCGGAGCCACGGAGAATACCCACTACGTTCCAGGTCTCCGTTCTCGGCCCAGGCGCGAAGCCTGCGAGGCTGCTAACGACGTTGGGCGGCAGAGGAACGGGTAATGGGACCCTTTGCAGGTAACTGCCGTTCGCGCCGCCTGGCTCCAGCCCAAAGCCGGCGAACAGCGAGGCGGCGTAGAGTGCGGCCAAGTGCTCGTCGCGGGTGCCGCTGCCCCGCCCCTGGAGCTCGTCGGAAGCAAGGAAGCTCATGTCTCCCCGGACGCAAGGGATGCAGATCGCTGCATGGGACGGCTTCACTACCTGGCACTGGCAGGCGGTTACGAGGATTGCCGCACACAGAGCGGCACGGGATAACGGGAACATCGGGAAAGTATAATGGAGCTCTTCCGGGTCCTCCCGCCCCGGCGTTCGTGTGACGACTCTGAAAGGTCATGCGTGGCCATTACGCTGAGCGGATGACAGCGCCGGATCGTCTGGTGCTTGGAATCCGAACGAAAGACACTTTGCGGGTAAGGGAAATTGCATGCGCCGAATACCGGCTCTGTTTTGTTTGTTGCTCCTTGGCTTGACGAGCGGGTGTGATTTTTTTGTTCCTCAGAACAATTGCACCGACTGCACCACTACCGGCGACTATCTTTACGTCGCCAATGGGAACAACACGTATATTGCCGGATTCGGCGTCAGCACCGCCGGAGCACTCTCAGTTCTGCCCAGCTCGCCTTACAACAACGGCGTCGCTGCACAAGCTCTGGCAATCACGCCCACCAACACATTCATGTACGCCTCAACCACCAGCGGCATCTTCTGCTACCTGATCAACAGCAACGGATCGATTACGGTTCAGAACAACGGCAGTGCTGTCGCGTCGGACGTGGTAGCCACGGCGTTGCAGGTGGACAGCACCGGAAACTACCTGCTGGCGGCCGGAATCGGAACATCCATTGCGGCCCAGGCGATTGGCATCTACCAGATCAACACGACGACGGGCCTGTTGACCGCGCTCACCGGTTCTCCTCTTGCCCTCTATACCGGTAAGGGCAGCACCGCGACCGTGGTGACTCCAACTGCAATGTTGATCACCCCCAACAACTCGTACGTCTACGTCTCGCTCCAGACGCTGGGTGTGCAAGTCCTGACACTGGGCACGGGGGGCGCTCTCAGCACTGGGAGCACACCCACTTTTCTGCCGCCCCTAAGCACTTCGACCACGCCGGCGGATTATGGCCTGGGTAGTGATCCCAGTTCAAAGTTTTTATTTGTGTGTGAGTTCAACACCGGACTGCGCGTCTTTAGCATCGGCACCAACGGAACGCTCAACGAAGTCTCCGGTTCACCGTACACCACCGGGACCGGACCGACAGCAGTCACGATGGACCCAACGGGAAGCTACGTTTACGTGGCCAACAAGGGAAGCAACAACATCAGCGCCTTCACCTTTACCCTGGCCTCGGGTAAGCTCGCCGTGATTACAGGCTCGCCTTACAGTTCCGGTGGGCAGCTGCCAATCGCCATCGTCAATGAGAATCAGAAGGCGTATATGGCTGTGATCAATTCCGGCTCTAACGGTTCCTCGGGCAACAGCGACCTGCAGCTTTTTAAATTCGACACCACCGTCGACGGCAAGCTGAACCCGATTGCGACCGCCACCACGGGCACCGATCCTACCAATCCTACCGCTGTCGTGGCCACGTTCTAGAGTGGTCAGTCACAGGCGAAACGAGATCGGAGGCTATTGGTCTTGGAGGATGAGAACAATCTGATCTTCGTCTCAATAGCCGCCTATCGCGACCCGCAGCTCATCCCAACCATAGATGACTGCATCGGCAAAGCACACAACCCTGAGCAGCTGCGATTTGGCATCTGCTGGCAGCATGCTGTTGGGGAAGCTCCTCCTCCATACTCCGAAGATGGACGCTTCCGCATCCTGGACATAGACTGGCGCGACAGTAAAGGCGCTTGTTGGGCCCGAGCCGAAGTGATGAGGTTGTGGCACGGCGAACAATGGTTCTTGCAGGTGGATTCGCATTGCCGTTTTGTAGACGGCTGGGACGACAAGCTCATCCGCATGATGAGACAAGCTCCGAGCAGCAAGCCAATCCTGAGTACCTATGCGACGCCCTTCACGCCCGGGCCGAGCGAGGTCCTGGAGGGTGCGCCTTTGCAGATGGCTTTTCAGGGGTTCACCCCCGAGGGCATCCCGCATATGAGGCCGCTGGCCATACCAGGGTGGCAATCGCTCCATCGTCCCCTGCGAGCGCGTTTCCTATCCGCAGGCTTTTTGTTCAGCTGCGGAACTTTTGTGCGCGAAGTACCTTACGACCCCGAACTGTACTTCCTGGGCGAGGAAGCAGCCATGACGCTGCGTGCTTTTACCCACGGCTATGACCTGTTTCACCCTTGCGAGACGATCATCTGGCATGATTATGTTCGCAAAAATGGCATCAGGCATTGGGACGATCACACAGAAGTTAACCAGACCGGGACGGCTTGGAGTGAATGGGATCTGCAGAGCAAGAACAAGATAAAGCGACTGCTTGCCGGCGAGCCTGTGGGTGAATTCGGCTTGGGGAGTGCCCGCACCATTGAAGACTTCGAAGCGTATGCCGGGCTTTCGTTTCGTTTTCGTAGAGCCCAGGACTACACTTCACGATCGGAAGAGCCTCCGAATCCAAAAGTAGAGTTGGATTGGGCTCAGGGAGTCTACTCGTGGCTGGTCCGCATCAAGCTGCAGGCCATTCAGTTTCCTGCGGTTGACTGGAACGACTTCTCATTTTGGTACATCGGAGTGCATGACGAACACCACAACGAGATTTACCGTCGAGATCTTTCCCCAGCGGAATTGGAGCCGCTTTCCCTGCAGCAGCCAGAGATTGTTCTGGTGTGCGAACTGCAATCAGGAAGCATACCCGCTGCCTGGACGGTCTGGCCGGTCAGCCGCACAGAGGGCTGGCTGAAGAAGATCACCGGCAAACTTCGCGATGAGGACTACACCGTCATCCTTGAAGAGGAAGACTAAGCGGCGAGAGTTTATTCCACCAAAAAAGAGTCCCACCTTGCGGTGGGACGATGGTGGACGCTTCGGGTACAACTTCTAACTGAATAGTCCGTTGAGGCCGTTGGGATAGAAAACACCCATGTACTTGGCGCCGGCAGCCGGTATATTCACGCTGCCGGTGACAATCTGGAGTACCTGTGTTGTGCTGCGGCTATAGGTCTTGGAGTAGTTGGGTGTGCCGGTCTGCGCATCGACGATGGTTGAAGCGCCGTTGGTGGTGCTCGCGGGCTCCACGGAGACGGTCTGAAAACCAACACCGATGTCATCTACAGTGGAGCTGCCATCCAGCTTCATGCGGGTGGCGGAGATCTGCTGGGTGTAACCCTGCAGTCCAGCTTTGCCGTCCGGGTCGGCGATAAAGATTGAAGTGCGGATCAGGCCGGCGTGATAGGCCTCGACGGCTAGAATGCCCGCAGCCGCCGCAAGGTAAGCCGGCGTCGTAATCAACGGGGCGGCGCCGCTGTAGGCGGTCACGCCCACGTCCTCAAAAATGTAGGCGCCGACAAGGAAATCAAGATCGTTGGCGAATGGATCGAAGGTGCTGGCGATGCCCGCCACGCCAGCCAGTGTGTTGAAGCTGTTGTAGAGGTCGAGAGTAGGCTGCGCAACGGCCGCTGAACCCAGATTGGCGCGGAGGAAATTAACGTGATGGCGCTCCTCCACGGCCGTTTCCGTGGCGTAGGCCTGAATCGCAGGCAGAGTCCACGGAACGACACACGCACTTGGGCCGCCGGGCTTGGTGATCACCGCGGCGCCGTCAAACTTGTTCGTGCCCGGCCCGATCCCGGACCCGAGATTGTCGATCGTTGTGCCCGAAGTGGCCAGACTGTAGAACTGGGCTTCGAGATATTCCAGGTTCAACGCGAAGTTGAGAATGTCGGCGTCGGTATAAGCAGGAGCAGTCTGGCCTTCTGCTAGTTTGACGCCCGCGAAGGCAAGACCGGCGAGAGCCGCACCGCCAAGGGCGAGCATCTTCCGGCGACTATTGACGATTACTTCATCGACCTGCTGGGTTTCGAGATTTGCCATGGTTCTCCAATCCTTAACTAGCGGTTACGCTGATGTTTCCGGTCATTCCATTGGGGAAGAAGCCGCCCCCCTTGACACCCGCGCCTGGAGGTGCGGCGTAGACAATGTGGAGAACCTCGTCGGTGCTGCGTGCATACGCAATTGCGTTGGTCGCATCGCAGGCGACGATGCTGCTGGCCGGCATGTAGGCGGTGGGAACGAACGGAATGGCATAGGGTGGAAGGGCGGTGAGCGCTGTTTCGCCTCCCCCGCCGAGGGTCGCACGTAGCTTGCTTATCTGGTTTGCATACCCCACGAACGTTGGGTTCGGTGTGACCAGCGTGGATGTCTTGGTCGCCGTCGCGATGGAGTCCGCGATCAAGAGCGTACGTATTTCGGCGGCGTGGTAAGCCTCCACAGCCATGATGGAGGCCGCCGCCGCAAGGTAGGTTTTCCCAGTAGTCGTGTTGCTGAGAGCGCCGGCTGCTCCGTGGTATGCGGTTACGCCAACATCCTCAAATACGAAAGCACCGACAAGAAACGCCTCATAACTGGCGAAGGGATTAAAGCTAGAGCCGATACCGGCAGCTGAGGCGGCAGCGTTGAAGCTGTTCATCAGGTCGATGTCAGGGCGGGCCACGGCGTCCGTGGCGAGCGCTGAGCGAAGGAAGCGGACGTGGTCGAGCTCATTCTGCGCGATCTCATAGATATAGTTCTGCTGCGCGGTGGTCAACCCAGGAATCATGGTTGTAGAAGGAACGGTTACGGTGGTTGTGGCATTGCCCGTGTCGGTGGCCGAGAGTCCATTGCCGGTCGCGGCACGAAGGTAGAATTCAGCCTCCAGATACTCGAGGTTCAGGGCAAAGTTCAAATAGTCGCTGTCGCCGAGAACGACAGGAGCCGGTGTGGGTGCGGGTGTAGGTGCGGGTGTTGGGGCCGGAGTCGAACTGCCGCCGCATCCGGCAACGACCGCAACTGCAGCGGCGGCTCCTGAACGGGCCATGAAACTTCGACGGCTCATAGCTTTATCGATAAGCTCAGTCAATTTTTTATCCACAAGAAACCTTTCCTACCTGAAGAATCAAGCGACACTAGCCCATCGACCCGCATCACCCGCTATCTTAGTAACGCAGCGGATTGCGTATCGGATTGCTGCCTTCGGATACTTTGGAATATTCCGTACAACGAAAGTGGCATATTGTTGGACCGTCACGTCACTCCCGGACGAACAACGCGGACGGGTCGACTGGAGAATTGCGGAGCTAGTTGGTTTTCAGGAACGTACAACCCCAGGGCTATTTCCCGTGAAGGTCATGACTGGTGAGGATAGGAAATAGGGTTTTGCGCGTATGCGAAAGCGGTCTTTTCATCGAGAAAAGCCGCTCTCGGGTGAACTCGGTGGTGCATCGCGATAGGAAATCCGGTCTAATGGTGACAGGGAGACCCTGCCTCTCATATGTTTGCTGCTTTGTCGCTCCTTCGCCGCGCCGGCCCGCGTTTTCTGTTTGGCTCCGTAATATGCGCCGCTCTGATCACCGCCCTGGCCGGTTGCAATCGTTTGCGCGAGCACGCCAAGCCGGAGATGGTTTATGTCGTAGCCAAGCAGACGTACCTGAGAGACCGGGTTGCCGCAGTATCGAATCGGGTCGCCCTGGTTACCAATGGAGAGCCGCTTGAGGTAGTCGAGCACGGACGGCGGTTCCTGAAAACCAAGACCAGCAAGGGTGAGGTGGGCTGGATCGAAGACCACATGGTCATCGACCAGGCGACCTATGACCAGTTTGCCGCGCTTCAGCAACAACACGCGCATGATCCGGTGGTGGCCACTGGTGTCCTGCGCGACGATCTTTACCTGCATGTAAAACCTGGCCGCGACAGCGACCGCTTTTATTTGTTGCCGGAAAATCAAAAGTTACAGTTATTGATACGTGCTTCCGTGCCCAAGCCGGCACCGCCACAAGGCTTTCTCACCGCACCGCGGGCGGCCGCACCCGGCAAGGAGAAAAAGGGGATAGCAAAGGCCACCCCGCCGGGAGAGCCCGCTGTTCCAATGGAAGACTGGTGGCTAGTACGAGATAGCCGCGGCCAGGTTGGTTGGATGCTGTCGCGCCGGCTGGATGTGGACGTTCCCGACGAAATTGCCGGATATTCCGAAGGGCAGAAGATCGTGGGCGCCTATGTCCTGACCAAGGTTTACGATCCTGACTCCTCGCTGCCCGGCAAGATGGTGCCTGAATATATTTCAGTGACGAATGCCTACAAGGACGGTCTTCCATACGACTTTGACCAGGTAAGGGTTTTTACCTGGAACGTGAAAAAGCATCGCTATGAGACAGCCTATCGGCAGCGCAACATCGAGGGTTATCTTCCGGTCGCGGTAAGCCAGAGCAAGAACAGCCAGGGCCAGTCTGTTCCGGGATTCTCCATCACGGTCGCAACCAGTGACGCGGTCAAGGTGGATCCGGCTACCGGTGCGATGCGCCCAGTCGCAACCGACACGTTGAAGTACCAATTGGAAGCCGGCATGGTGAAGCGGGTCACGGCCGCCGGGGCGCCAGGATCGGGTCCGATAGGCCCCAAGCCAAAGCCGGCCGAGGCCCATGCGCGTCACCATCATGCCAAGGGAAAAGGCGCGGGAGGATAGTCCGAGTGGGGGTCCCCACTCAAGATCAGCTGGGGGAAAGCAACACCTCACAGCTAAAGCCGGACGTATTCTCAATCATTTACGGCCCGACTGAAGTCGTGCCTTGATACAAAACATGAGTGCTTCCGCAACCTGTAAAGCCGTGCATTGATTGGGTTCCGCGCGTGGGTGTTGCCTTTCCCCTAACGAAGGACGGGTAGGAATAAAGGGACCATCGTCAACTGAAGAAGTCTGCGATGGCGGCTACGACGATCTCTTGTTCCTGAAAGGTGAGCTGGGGAAAGATGGGCAGCGCCAGTACCTCTGCTGCGGCGCGCTCACTCTCCGGAAAGGCTCCGGTTGGGTATCCCAGGCTGCGCAAGGCGGGCTGCTGATGCAGAGCGAGGGGGTAGTAAACCTCTGATTCGACTCCCCTGGAATAAAGAAAGGCCTTCAGTTCGTCGCGCCGTCGAACCCGGATGACGTACTGATGGTAGACGTGCGTAGCCCTCGAACTGGCTTTGGGAAGGACTACTCCCTTTTGCGGGTAAGGCCCCGGCTCAACCAAACCTGCCTGCTCGAAAAGTAGCCGATAGCTCTCGGCTAAGGCGCGCCGCTCAGTATTCCAGTCATCGATGAAGCCGAGTTTCACCAGCAAAACCGCGGCCTGCACCGTATCCATGCGGCTGTTCCAACCAAGTTCGTCGTGATGGTAACGGCGGTGCATGCCATGGACCCGCAAGAGACGGGCGCGCTGAGCGATTGCGTCGTCCGCGGTGGTTACCATACCGGCGTCGCCGCCGGCGCTGAGGTTCTTGGTGGGATAGAAGCTGAAAGCGGCCGCATCTCCGAGCGCGCCTGCCTTGCGACCATCCCAGGAGGCTCCGAATGCCTGGGCCGCATCTTCGATCAGCAACAGATCGTGTTCCTGTTTCAGGAGCTCGAGGCGGTCCCAGTCTGTAACCTGGCCGTACAGGTGAACGGGCAGGAGGGCACGAATGGGGGTGCCGGTCGCCGACTTCAGGCACGCCCTGGCAGCTGCGGGATCCAGGTTGAAGGTCTCCGGATCGATATCCACAAGCAGGGGCTGCGCTCCGGCACGCAGAATGGCGCTGACTGTGGCGAAGAAGCTGAAGCAGGTGGTGATGACCGCGTCGCCCGGACCGATGCCAGCGCCTGCGAGCGCCAACCAGAGAGCGTCCGTGCCCGAAGAGCAGCCGATGGCGTGGGCCACGCCGCATTTTTCCGCGGCAGCGCGCTCAAACTGCTCGACCTGGGGTCCCATAATGAACTTCTGGGAGGAGAAGACGGCTTCCACAGCCTTGAGCAGGAGAGGACCGATCACGCGATATTCCCGCGAAAGGTCCAAGATTGGAACTCGGATCGGGACTCGGAGGGGCACTCCCAGCGCGGGTGCGCCCGAATCTTTCCAGTCTCCCACGTTGGTAATGTTAGCACTGGGGCACCACCCAGACCGCGAACAGCAAAAGTTGCATCAAAACCAAGGTTGCCGTTCGCGCAATGGCGGTGCTGATGCTTTTTACCCTGTCAGCTTTGCTTGGGTTCGGGCGCAACCCAGTAAGGCGTGTAAACTTTCAGTAGCAGGTTTTGAGCGCGATCCGGCTCGGACCCCAATTTGCAGTAGCTGCAAGAGCTTGAGCATTTTCCATAACGCAATTTGACATTTCAGGAATTGGAGATCGGCACATGGACAATAAGCCGGCACAGAACATCCAGGACACGTTTCTCAATACGGTCCGCAAGGATAAGACTCCGATCACGATATACCTGGTCAGCGGAGTCAAACTCACAGGCAAAATACGCTCGTTCGACAAGTACTCCGTGTTGCTTGAAAACAACAGTCAAGAGCAGTTGATTTTCAAGCATGCCATCTCGACGGTGGTAAGCACGCGGTCTGTGCTGCACAGCGATCATCGTCCGAGTACTGGCGTAGGCCATCCTCCTGCGAGCGCTCCCGGCCCCGGTGGTTTAGCCGCGCGCCCTGACAGCGCAGCTGCAGAAGGCTAGCCGGGAAATACTTGTAGAAGCCTCAGCTGCGGTCCATCTCCGCGGCTTTAAAGGTTCGCGGGTCCGAAGACTCGCGACTATAGGGAAACGTGTGCCGTGTCGCGTGGGTTGGCCGCTCGGAGCTACCTCACGAATGAAGGACATCTAAAAAAACACTGGAATTCAGGCGGAGCGTTGGCGGCGCTTGCCAGAGCTGTGATTTTTAAGCGAGAGTTTCAGGCGATCTGGTTACTTAGCCGTGGCCTATCCCGGCATCGTTGCTGGCCCGATATCGACAGTACCGTCCAGGGCTAACAGCGCTTAAGTAGGGACGGGCCGGGGAGGTGGGAGCGGAGCGATTTCCCACGAGACCGGCCCCGTCTGACCCTGATCTGGGTCGAGGAAGTAACTAAAGTATACGCTTTGGTGGGATGCCCCACAAAAAGAAATTCTTCCGGAAGACGCTGGCCTTTCGGGTATAAAGGGCCAGAAAACAGCTGTTTTAGTCGACAAAGCCTCTATTTAAGCGCCTTTAGCCGACCTTATCGCTTCAGTTGCAATCTTCAGCCCGGTTAGCCCGAGCCCGACTCGCCACTGGCCTGGTAAACGACCGCTTTGTGGGGGAGGTTTGACAGCCAAATTTCGCCTCTGTTAAAAACAAAGGTCCCGGCTGTCACTACCGGCTCTCCGCTCACAATCTACCCATATACTGAATATTTGGCATGGACGAGACCTTACATCAACTCGAAGGACTACTGCTCGGCTCTGTGCCGACCATCTTTTTGTTCCTTTTGATCGTTATTCTTTACCGGTTATTGGTTTACGGCCCCTTGACCCGGGTATTGAACGAACGGCGGGAGCGTACCGAAGGGGCGATCGAGCAGGCAAATGCGGCGACTGCGGCCGCCGCCGCCAAGACCCAGGAGTACGAGGCGCAACTGCGTGCGGCGCGCTCCAGGATCTTCCAGGCGCGGCAACTGAAGCAGCAACAATGGACCCGGGAACGCGATAACGCGATCGCGGAAGCCCACGCAGCTGCCCAGCGCCAGGTCGACGAGGCCAAATCAGCCTTGCAGGCACAAACCAAAGCCTCCCAGACCACCATCAAAGACTCGATCGACGAGCTTGCCAGTGAGATTCTTGCAGCCGTCCTCCCGAATGGCCGTGCGGCTGTGGAGAGAGCCCGTTGAACGTTTCCCGCTTCCCCTTCTTTTTGGTTTTGCTGCTGTGCCTCGGTGGCGCACTCTGCCTCCGCGGAACGGCTTCGTGGGCCTTGCAGGCAGGCGATACTGCCCCGGCAGCCGATTCCCCTAAGCCCCAGAACCACGCGGCTAGCGAGTCCACTGCGGGAACCACGGAACTGGAATCAGGCGACGATGTTTACCGTCATTCAGCCTCAGTAAAGCTGATCGGGCGCTGGTTGCACCTGGATAAGGAGTCTGCAGCGCGCCTATTCGAATACCTGAACTTCGCCATCCTGGCCGGCGCCATTCTTTTTGCGCTGTCGAAGTATCTGCCCAAGACTTTTCGGGAGAACCGGGCAAATATCCAACACCGGCTGCTGGATGCGCGGACCGCAACGGAGCAGGCCAATCAACGCCTGGCGGCGATTGAGCAGAGGCTGGGGCGTTTGGACGAGGAGATCGCGGCCATTAGCAAGCAAGCGGAAAAGGATAGCGTCGACGATGAAGCGCGCATCAAAGCCTCGATTGAAGAGGAGCGGCGGCGGATCGTGGACGCGGCGAGCAAAGATATTGCTGCAGCGGCCAGCGCCGCCCAGAGGGATCTCAAGCGGTTTGCCGCGGGGTTAGCGGTGGATCGCGCGGCCCAGAAATTGGTACTGACAGAGGACGATGATCGCGGCCTGCTGCAGGAATTTGTTCAGAGCCTCGGCCAGCACGCGCAGGGCAGAGGGGAAAGCTGATGGCTGTTTTCGCCGCTCGTTATGCCCGCGCCCTGGCGGATGTAGTACTGGACGCAAAGTTGAACACCGCAGAAGTGGAGCAGCAGTTGGAAGACTTTGCCGCCACATTCGCCGGCAGCAAGGATCTTAAAGAGCTTTTGCTGAATCCTTCCATTTCCGCACAGAAGAGAGTGGCGATTCTTGACAAGATCAACGGTCGAGTCGGCTGCGGGCCACAGGTACGAAATTTCCTGGCAGTTTTGATCCGCCACGAACGGCTGGGTGCACTGGCGGAAATACTTGAGGCGTACCGGCTGGAGATGAACCGGCGTTTGTCGATCTCCGATGCCGAGGTAGTGACGGCACGCCCACTGGAAGATCAGGAACGGGCAAGGCTGGAGGGGCAAGTCTCCGCGCTGGCCGGCAATAACCGGGTCAACGCAACCTTCCGCGAGGACAAGTCGCTCATCGGCGGAGCGATTGTGCGTATAGGTAGCACTATCTACGACGGCTCTGTACGGGGACGTCTAGAACGCTTGAAAGAGCGGCTGGTTTCCAGCTAACCCGATAACAAACGCGCCGGTGCAGCAGAACGGGCGATCACAAGCAAATCGAGAATTGACGGAAGAACGGTATGGCTCAGATCAACGCAGACGAGATCACGCAGCTCCTGAAGGAGCAAATTCAAAACTACGACGCAGAGATCAGCGTCGATGAAGTAGGGACCATCATTTCCCTGGGCGACGGTATCGCCCGTCTCCACGGCCTGGACAAGGCAATGGCGGGAGAGATGCTGAAATTCCCCCACGGTGTGGAAGGCCTGGCGATGAACCTCGACGAAGATCAGGTCGGCTGCGTCATCCTGGGCGATTACACCATCCTGCGCGAGGGAGACGAGGTCAAGCGCAGCGGCGAAATCATGAGCGTGCCGGTAGGCAACGGGCTCATCGGCCGCGTAGTCAACGCGCTCGGCCAGCCGATCGACAACCGGGGACCCATTGAGGGAACAGAGCTGGCGCCCATTGAGCGGATCGCTCCCGGGGTCGTGGACCGGCAAGGCGTGCGGGAGCCCATGTCTACCGGCCTCAAGGCCATCGACAGCATGATCCCGATTGGCCGTGGACAGCGCGAGCTGATTATCGGCGACCGGCAGACGGGAAAAACAGCCGTAGCACTCGACACCATCATCAATAGCGCCAAGAACAACCTGATCTGCATCTACTGCGCCATTGGGCAGAAGCGATCCTCGGTTGCCCAGGTGGTGCAAACGCTGGCCGAGTATGGGGCAATGGACTACACCATCGTGGTTTCGGCCTCCGCCTCAGAGCCTGCGCCGATGCAGTACCTGGCTCCGTATTCCGCTACCGCCATGGGCGAGTTTTTCCGGGACAACGGCCGCCACGCGCTGATCATTTACGACGATCTCTCCAAGCACGCCGTGGCGTATCGTGAGATTTCTCTGCTGCTGCGCCGTCCTCCGGGACGCGAAGCTTATCCCGGCGATGTGTTCTATCTCCACTCGCGCCTTCTGGAGCGTTCGGCCAAGATGAGCGATGCGAAGGGCGGGGGCTCGCTGACCGCACTGCCGATTATCGAGACCCAGGCGGGCGACGTCTCGGCGTACATTCCGACGAACGTCATCTCCATCACCGATGGACAGATCTATTTGGAGACGGATCTATTCAACTCCGGCGTTCGCCCGGCAGTGAATGTCGGCCTCTCCGTCAGCCGTGTGGGTGGCAGCGCCCAGATCAAGGCCATGCGCCAGGTGGCGGGAACCTTGAAGCTAGACCTGGCACAGTTCAGAGAGCTGGCCGCCTTCGCGCAATTCGGCAGCGATCTGGACAAGGTCACGCGAAATCAGCTGAACCGCGGCCAGCGGCTTACTGAAATCTTGAAGCAGCCGCAGTTTTCTCCATTGACCACGGAGAAACAGATCGTGGTCATCTATGCAGGCACCAACGGCTTCCTCGATGATCTGAAGGTGGACGAGATCCACGCTTTTGAAGCCGGACTTTATCCCTATCTGGATTCGGCACAGTCTGCGTTACTGAGCGATATTGCTACTAAGAAGGCGCTGGACGATGATTTGAAGAGTCGCATCAAATCAGCTCTCGATGAGTACAAGGCGAATTTCTTTGCTGAGCATCGGGATGCCAAGCTGAAAGAGTCGTCGGTAAAGGCGCTCTCTGAAGAAGAGAAGAAGAAAGCAGACGAAAAGAAGACCGTATAACCATGGCCAATGTCCTCGATTTGCGCCGGCGCATTCGCAGTGTAAAAAGCACGCGCCAGATCACCAAGGCAATGAAGATGATTGCCGCAGCCAAGCTGCGCCGTGCCCAAGAGCGCGCGGTCTCTGCGCGTCCCTACGCCAACATGTTGGCCAGCGTCATCGGTTCGTTGATGCGGCATATCGATCTGTACGATCCGGCGACGGGCGAAGTGCGTCACCCGCTCTTGCTGGAGCGCGAAGAGAAGCGTGTTTTGCTGATCGTGGTTTCCGGAGATAAGGGGTTCGCCGGCGCGTTCAACGGCAATATCGCCAAGGCTACGTTCCGTTTTATCGCTGACACTACGGACGGAGAGATTGATATAGCCGCGATCGGCCGCAAGGCCCGCGATCTTGTTCGACGCCGCTACGGCATCGCGACTTTCATAGAAGAAAAACCTGAACCTAACGATGCTGATCGCCAGAAGCGCATGCCTGGCGCAACGGTCGCGGCCCCCGACATAAAACGTCGAGGGGAACG
>CAWGPA010000010.1:0-376559 GCA_963824325.1 uncultured Acidobacteriaceae bacterium
GACGGGTGGTGCCGCCGAAGGTGGTGATATCGATGATGCCGGGAACCTGTTTCAACTCGCGGCGGATGAGAAAGTCCTGCGTAGCCTTGAGCTCATTCAGTGAGTAGTTGGGCCCCGTGAGCTGGTAGCGATAGATTTCGCCAATCGGCGACCAGGGCGAGAGCTGGGGCTGTAAGCCATTGGGCAAGGCCAGCGTTTGCAGGCGGTTCAGAACTTCCTGCTTGTCGCGAAAGTAATCGCTGTCGAAATTGAAATACAGCTTCACGTCGCTGAGGCCGAAGATGCTGATGGAGCGCACCTGGTCGAGATGCGGGGTGCCGTTCAGCGCCGCTTCCACGGGGACGGTCACCTGCTGTTCCATCTCTTCGGCAGACCACGACGGGTTCTGCGTGATGACCTCAACCAAGGGCGGGGAAGGGTCGGGGTAGGCCTCGATGTCGAGTTTGATAAACGCGTAGACGCCGACCTCAAGGGAGACGACGAATACGATGAGCACGATGGCGCGGTACTCGAGCAGTGTTCGGATCAGTGCTTTCATGCTCAGTCTCCGGAGGGCGGACGCAGTAGCGCCGCTCCCGCGGTGACGATCTGATCACCGTCCTTAAGCCCGGCTGTCACCACCACGGTCTTGTCGTGGATGGGGCCGGTGGTTACCTGGCGGTGCTCGTACTTTCCCGGAGCCGTCTCAACGAAAACGTAGCTTGAAGAGCCTTCGTGAAGGACTGCGGCCGTGGGCACGATGAATTGCTGCGCCGTCGTGCGGGCGATCGACAGGGTGGCAAACATTTCCGGCTTGAGGAGATGGTGGGGGTTGGGCACGACCACGCGCACCTTGAGCGTGCGGCTGGTTGGATCCATGGCGTCGGAGATGTTGGAAATCTTGCCGTGCAGGGTTTCGCCCGGATAGGCCGGGAGGGTCACGTCGACAGATTCGGCGGAGCGGATGGTGCCCAGGTCCCGTTCAAAAACGTCTCCCAGTATCCAGACCGAATCGAGATTCGCGATGGTGGCGATGGGAGTCGCATTGTCGAGCGAGCGCTGCATTTCACCGCTGGCCGTTCCGATTTCGAGGACCGCCCCGCTGATCGGGGCGCGCAGGGCCACGGTATCCGATGATCCTTCGGGCGTGAAGCCCAACATGTGGATTCGTTGGATGGTGCGCGTTAGCTCCGCATGCGCTGCCTTATCCGCGGCTTCCAGATCGTCGTAATCCCGTTGCGCCATCACTTCGTGCTGCAGCAGAAGCTTGGCGCGATCGAGTTGGCGATCGGAACGCGCTACTTCAATTTTGGCCTTGTCGTAATCGGCTCGTGCCTCGGCAATCTCACTGCTTTGAATCAGGCCGATGGTCTCGTCCTTTTTTACTTCCTGTCCCGGCCGAACGTACAGTTCGACCAGCCGCCCAGTGACTTGAGAGTAGATATGGACCACGCGCGTGGGATCGGGTTCAACCCGCGCGGCGAGCTCCAGGCGATCTGTGACTGACTGCGCATGAATGGCCGTGACCTCGACCGGCGATTTTTGCGGAGGATCCCCGCCTGAAGTGGGCGCCTTCTCCTGGCAGCCAAGGCACGACAGCAGAAGGAGGGTGGCGATCGATGGGACGGTCCGGCGTGCACGGGGGATGGCAGCAGGGGTCATGGCAGCATCTCCGATGCGGTCACGTAGCTGAGTTGGTGGAGAGCAAGCCAGACTTGCGCGTTAGCGTTCAAGGTGTCCAGATTGGTCTGACGATAATCGCGAAGAGCATCGAGGTAGTCGAGCAGTGTGCTGCCTCCGTTGCGATAGCTGAACTCAAGGTTGTCGCGGACCCGTGAGGCTTCCCCGAGATAGTGCCGGTTGTAGCGCTGCGCCTGGGCCAGCGCGGTCTGATAGGCAGCCCATGCCTGGTCCACGTCGTTGATCACCTGGTTGCGGGCAGCAATCTCCGCGAAGTGGCTGGACTGGGCCTCATAGCGGGTCCGTTCCTTTTCCCCCTGATTGCGATCGAAGATCCTTAGCGGGATGCTGATGTCAAAGCCGGCGGAATTGTAGGTGCCCGACCGGTCATACTCCCCACCCAGCGTTGGATCGGTGGTCCCGGTTGCTTGCGCCAGTTTCACGTTGGCTTCGGCGAGACGAAGGGACTGCTGTGCGGCGCGATAATCAGGGCGCTCAGCCAGGGCCCGCTGTTCCACCTCCGCCAAGGTCAACGTGAACTGGGGTGGATCGAGCGTACCCGTGATGTCGATTGGGGCTGCCGGGGTGTCGATGCCGAGCAGCATCTTCAATTGATCGCCGGATTGCTCAAGGTTCAAGTGCGCGGCATCGTAATCGGCCTCAAATTCAGCTAGTTGCAGGTCGATGCGATCGAAGTCGGTGGGGCTTACATCGCCCGCGTCCAGGCGAACTTTGCTCAGCTCTACCGTCTTGCGGTAGCCCTGCACGTTGTCTTCGGCCACCTTCAGCCCGGCCTTGGCGGCCAGCATCTGGGTAAAGGCCTGTTTCACGGCCAGGATCGTCTGCCGCTCGGTGTCTTTGTACTGGCTTTGCGTAACATCCGTTGTGGCGTGGGCCGAATCGAGACGCCACCGCCGCTTTTGCCCTCGTTCAAAGAGGCGTGAGACGTTCGCCGAATAATAGTAGGGATTGCCAGGGTTGTTGGCCGATAGCGTCACATTCTCGCCACTGAAGGTAAAGGTTGGGTTCTGGCGCAGCCCGGCGGTCACTTCGCTGGCCTTGGTGGCGGTGACATGCTGTTGGCCGGAAAGAAGAGTCGGATTCTTGGCACGAGCCAGGTCAATGGCTTGTTGGAGTGTTAACGGAACCCCGACGGTCTGCGCCATTAAGAACGATCCCGCAGACTGCAAGACCATCAAGAGGGCCAAATGTCTCACATGCATTAATGAAATCCTATATCGTTTGATCTCTTTGATGTCTATCGTTTGGGTTCCCTCGATATCGGAGGGGGCATCGTTTGGAAGGGAAGCGGGGGCTTTTTCCGCCAGGGCGCAAAGAGAAACACAGGGGCGTAGCGTTTGCGTGGAACTACCCTCTCCAAATTCAGTCCTGGAGGGACGGCTGAGAATGCCCCAGGATGCAATCCTGGGTGAACCTGGACCCCATGTGAATGCCGATTGGCAACATGGGGTGTCTGCCTCGAATCGCGAGTTCATTTCAGAGGTTGAGGTACCCAGGATTGCATCCTGGGGCATTCTCAGCCGTCCCTACGGGACTGTTCCTTCGCACTCCTCTGAACCCAGGACTGCGTCCTGGGCTACTCTCAGCCGTCCCTACGGGACTGTTCCTTCGCACTCCTCTGAACCCAGGATTGCATCCTGGGGCACTCTCAGCCGTCCCTACGGGACTGTTCCTTCGCACTCCTCTGAACCCAGGACTGCGTCCTGGGCTACTCTCAGCCGTCCCTGCGGGACTGGTTCGTCTTTCAGCCCCAGCCTTGACTGCATCTCTACACTTGTTTAGTCTATGCCTGTAGTGAACAAGCCTATGACCAACTCCACGCCTCGCGATTTGTTCCCCGGCGCCCTCGAAATGATGATCCTTGAGTCGCTTCGCCGCCAGCCTGCCCATGGTTATGCGCTGGTGCAACACATCCAGCAGCGATCGAACAATCTGCTCCAGGTAGAGGAAGGCTCGCTCTATCCGGCACTCCAGCGGCTGCTCAAGGCCAATCTGGTGAAGGCCAAGTGGGGCCTCTCCTCCACCAATCGACGGGTGAGAACTTACCAGATCACTCCTGCCGGTCTAAAGCATCTGGAGCAGGAGATTTCCAGCTTTGAGCAGATGTTCGAAGGCGTGACCTTAGTACTGAATCTCGGAAAGTCTACGGCCAATTAGGAGCGTTTCTCATGAACTGGCTACCCGCTATCTTCCGTCGCAAGACACTCTATGGCGATCTCGCCGAGGAAATGCGTCTTCATCTTGAGGAAAAGACGGAGCAGTTTATGGCCGAAGGCATGAGCCGGAGAGAGGCGGAACAAGCGGCCCGCCGCGCCTTTGGAAATGCCACTGTGCTCGAAGAGCGCAGCCGTGAGGTGTGGCACTTGCCCCTGGTGGAATCGCTGGGGACGGACTTGAAGCTGGTATTGCGGCGACTGAGAAAATCGCCCGGCTTCGCCGCCACGGTCATCCTGACCCTGGCTATCGGGATCGGCGCGAATACGGCAGTCTTTAGTGTCGTCAACAGCATTCTGTTCAAGCCTCTGCCTTATCCGCATGCAGAGCAGTTGGTAGCCGTCCGGCTGATCGCTCCCGGGGCTGCGGGGCTGGCGGACTTCTCCAGTGGCCTCCGCCTCTCGTCCTCCATGTATTTCACCTTCGCCGAGCAGAACCGGACGTTTCAATCGTTCGGTGTGTGGACCACGGGCACAGCAAATGTCACCGGCGTTGACCAGCCGCATGAAGTGCACACGGCGTCCGTCAGTGACGGTGTGTTGCAAGCGTTCAGCGTGCCGCCTGTCGTTGGCCGCTGGCTCCTGCCGGCTGATCAAGATCCGCATGGCGCGAAACCTGTCATGCTCAGCTACGGTTACTGGCAGCGCCGCTTTGGCGGAGATCGATCTGTGATTGGCCGCAGCATTGCGGTCGATGGGCAGCCGCGGCAAATCGTCGGCGTCATGCCGAAGGGTTTTGAGCTGGTGAATGCCGAGTTCGATGTGATTAAGCCATTCGCCTTTGACCGCAACAAGCAAC
The DNA here is from genome assembly GCA_963824325.1 of uncultured Acidobacteriaceae bacterium. Classification (GTDB taxonomy): domain Bacteria; phylum Acidobacteriota; class Terriglobia; order Terriglobales; family Acidobacteriaceae; genus PALSA-350. Next base: position 4,693 of record CAWGPA010000010.1, read on the forward strand.
AACTGGCTGGTTTCGGCCTTCAGGGAGTCGCCCGGCTCAAGCCGGGGATTCCCATTGCGCAAGCGAATGCCGATGTGAAGCGGATGCTGCCTATGTGGGAGGACTCCTGGCCGTCGGGCTTCGCTGGTTTCGATCCTCACTTTTACGAGCAGAAGTGGAAAATGGCGCCCGATATTCGTCCCCTCAAACAGGAAGTCATTGGCAGTGTCGGCAATGTGCTGTGGGTGGTGATGGCTACGATTGGTCTGGTGATGCTGATCGCCTGCACCAATGTGGCCAACCTGTTGCTGGTGAGAGCGGATGGCCGGCAGCAGGAGCTTGCCGTCCGGGTTGCGCTGGGCGCCGGGCGAGGACGAATCGCGTGTGAGTTGCTGCTGGAAAGTGTGGCCCTCGGACTCATCGGCGGGGTGCTGGGAATCGGCATCGCCTACGAGGGGCTGCGGTTGCTGCAGGCCATCGGTCCGGCGAATCTTCCACGCCTGGGCGAAATCTCCCTGGATGGCCGATCGCTCTGGTTTACGCTGGTGCTTTCCATCCTTTCCGGCCTGTTATTCGGATCCATTCCGGTTCTGAGATATGTGGGCCGGCGCATGCCCACGGCTCTTCGCGGTACGGGAAGAACTGCGAGCGTCAGCCGGGAACGGCAACGCTCCCGCGATCTGCTGGTGGTGGCCCAGGTGGCGATGGCCCTGGTGTTGCTGGTGAGCGCGATGCTGATGATTCGCACCTTCCAGGCACTACGCCATGTCGAGCCCGGCTTCTCGCAGCCGGAACATTTGCAGACCGTGCGCATCTCTATTCCGCATTCCCTGATAGCGGACCCGCAACTCGTTACCCGCACGCAAAACAATCTTGTCGACAAGTTGGCGGCGATTCCCGGGGTGACCTCGGTGGGATTCGCAGACGCGATGCCGATGGACGGAATCCAATCCAACTGGAACGGCGTTCAAATTGAGGGCAAGAAATCAGGTGACGACACGCCCATGCGACTGTTCCGATATGTCGCTCCCGCTTACTTCCATACTTCTGGGACAAGGATGATTGCCGGACGCGAGCTTACCTGGACAGATATCTACGGGCAAAGACCGGTGGTGATCGTTTCCGAGAATCTTGCCCGCGAAACATGGGGCTCACCCTCGGCTGCGCTGGGCAAGCGATTGCAGAACCTTCCGGGCACACCGTGGTTTGAGGTGGTTGGTGTAGTCGAGGACGTCCACGTGAACGGCGTTCAGGAAAAGGCGCCCCCTATCGTGTACTGGCCTTCCATGGTGACGGGTATCTACGGGCCCAATACATTTGATGCGTTACGCGCGGCGACATTCGCGATCCGCACTGATCGCGCCGGGACTGAGGCTTTCCTTAGCGAGATCCAGCAAGCCGTTTGGTCGGTGAATCCGAGCCTGCCTCTGGCGTCAGTGCGGACCATGCAGGAAATCTATAGCCAATCCCTGGCTCGCACTTCGTTCACACTGGTCATGCTGGGCATTGCCGGTTCCATGGCGCTGGTGCTCGGGATCATCGGCATCTATGGAGTGATTTCCTACGCGGTGTCACAACGCACGCGGGAAATCGGAATTCGGATGGCGCTGGGCGAGCAAAGAGGGCGGCTCCGTTGGATGTTTGTCCGCTCCGCATTGGTGCTGACGGGATGCGGTTTGGCCATCGGTCTGACCGCGGCCGCCGGGTTGATGGGCCTCATGAAATCGCTGTTGTACGGGGTCAGTCCGATGGACCCTGTTACTTACATCTCGGTACTGATGGTGTTGGCGGTATCCGCGGTGCTGGCCAGTTATCTGCCGGCTCGGCGTGCGGCAGCGATTAATCCTGTGGACGCCCTGCGAGCGGAGTGAGTTTGTTTAGCACTTGAGTGGCTACGTGAGAACCTCTCTACGAACCCAGGGCAAGAATTTGCATGATCGATAGGAATTCATTCTATCGATCATCATAGATGGTTATAATGATCGATAGGGGCATTCGCTATCGATCATGATATGGAACTGGCAAACCCCGGAATGGCCTCATTTTGAGTGGGATAGCTCAAGACTGGCCGCGCTGGAAGAGCAATTCCGCCTCGGTGCGGGGGTGGCCATTGGAGCCGCCAAGCACCTTGGCCCGGAAGATTACCTTCGTCTCCAGGTCGAAGTCATGAGCGCGGAGGCCGTTACCACGTCAGCCATTGAGGGCGAAATCCTCAATCGGGATAGTGTGCAGTCTTCCATCCTGCGCCAACTTGGCATGGTGTCTTCCGATCAGCGGCGCGTCCCCGCACGAGAGCAGGGGATCTCTGAAATGATGGTCGATCTCTGCCAGTCATTTTCTGCGCCCCTGACCCAGGAAATGTTGTTTGGCTGGCATCGCATGGTGACCTTGGGCAGACGCGACATTGCGGACATCGGGCGATATCGCACCAGCAAGGAACCGATGCAGATTGTTTCCGGCCCTATCGGCAACCCCACAGTTCATTTCGAGGCCCCGCCCGCGAAACGCGTTCCCGCCGAGATGAAGCGGTTCCTTTCCTGGTTTGAGCGCACGCAACCTGTTCACAAGCACTCCCCCCCAGCGATGACCCGTGCTGGTATAGCCCACTTGTATTTTGAATCGATCCATCCCTTTGAGGATGGCAACGGACGCATCGGGCGTGCTATTGCCGAAAAAGCGATTGCCCAGAGCTTTGGTCAGCCGGCGCTCATCTCTTTGGCAACCGGTATCCTGGCTCACCAGAAAGAGTATTATCTTGCTTTGGAACGAGCCAACCAAACTATGAATGTTACAGATTGGCTGGTGTGGTTTGCTCAAATCCTGTTGGAAGCACAAGGGCAGTCGCTGGCCCTGGTGGAATTCATCATTGCCAGGACCAAGCTGCTCGACCGGCTACGCGGCCAAATCAATCAGCGCCAGCAGAAGGCGCTTCTGCGCATGTTCCGCGAAGGCCCGCAAGGGTTCAAGGGTGGCCTGAGCGCGAGCAACTACTCGACCATCACCGGTGCGCCTTCCGCTACCACTACCCGCGATCTGCAAGACCTTACGCAGAAGGGTGCTCTGGTCCGCACCGGCGAGCGCAGGCATGCACGCTATGCACTGAACCTGACATAGGCGAACCCTGTCGTGGGGCAGCAGCGTGGCGGTGGCCGAGCGCCGGTGCTGTCGTGGGGTGCAATTGAGGTGTGTGCGCGGTTGCGGAGACGCTATAAGCACGGCCTTCTCAATGTGACTGCAGAAGGTTTTGAATATCGCTCTTGATACGGGTTAGCGACGCGCCCTGATATCGACCTTGAATCTTTCCCTTGCGGTCGATGAGGAAAGTGACCGGCAACCCCAGGACGCCGCCGTAGGCGGCCCCAAGATACTCGTCTCCCATCAGCACTGGATAGTTGAGCTTCAGCCGGGATACAGTTGCGATCACTTCGGGGGTCGCGTCATCCATCGAGATGCCGATCACCTGAAAATTCCCAGCGCCATACTGCTTCTGCCATTCCACGAACGTGGGCATCTCGGTAAGGCATGGTTCGCACCACGTCGCCCAGAAGTTGAGCAGGACGACTTTGCCACGGTAGGAGCTGAGTACAATTTTCCGATGGTCCAGGCCGGGCCGCGAAAACTTTGGAGCTGAGTGACCGACACCCGCCTTGTGGGTTGGTGTTTGCGCCGCAAGAGGCAGCTGTCCGATGGGCGCGATCAAAAGAAACAGCAAAAGTGACAATATGAGGAGAGATCCAACCGTCCTCGATCGAGCCGACGTTTCCATAGCTTCTCTATCGGCCCTTAGTGACCGGGTAACCCTTGTCGACCCAGTTCGTGCCGAAATTATCAGCGATGTAAAGAGCCTTTACGTTGGTAAACCCGAGCGACCGCAACTCCTGGTATGCGGGTTTGATATTCGGGCAACGGATCCAGGGGCAGCAGCCGCAATAGATGACGATAAGGCTGTCCTTGTTGAGGCCCGCGACACGCTGGCGTAGTACTTCGATCCCCGCACTGGTGCCTGCGGGTCCGGCGTACTCTGCTCCGGGTATATGCGCCTCCGCGTAGAGAACATGGGAGCCGGTTTGCAGTACCAAGGGCTTTGCCGAACTGTTCAGCAGCGGCACCAGTTCTGCCGGCTGGAGGATGGACTGTGGCGGATATGGTGTCCGCCTGAGCGGGCTGTTGCGCCTGAACACGCCGTCGGCGGTGCAAATCGCGATCAGGGTTGCGACGAAACAGATGCGTAGCGTGCGGAGCTTCAAGTGGGCGATCCCTTCCTGCATTGGATTCTCTAGTTAGCTATCAGCCACTGTATCGTTTTTCTCGCCAGACGGTCGAAGGCTTCGACGGCCAGCTCGAGATGTTCGATGCGGGTGTTTTCCGCGGGATTGTGGCTGAGACCGGCTAGCGATTGGGTAAACATCATGACCACCGGGATACCTGCCCGCGCCACCTCGGCGGCATCGTGCAGCGGGCCTGACGGCAGCTGGTGGGAGCTGCCTGCGATCTCCCCCACCGCCTGGTCGCAGAACTCGATCAGTTTGGGGTTGAAGGGGATGGGCTCGATGCTCCAGATGCGGGACCATTCCACGGTGCAACCCTCTTCCGCGGCGAAGCGCTCGCTGGCAGCGCGGGCCTCGGCCAGCATCGAGGCCAGCACGCCTGCGTCGAGATCCCGCATATCCAGGCTGGTTTCGCAGCGGCCCACCACGGCGGTTACGATGCCGGGGAAAGTCTTCACGCTCCCCATGGTCGCGACCGCATCCGGATGCTTGCGGGCGATCGGCCGGATCTCGAGCGCGAGCTTGGCCGCGGCGGCGAGAGCATCGCGGCGCACCGCCATGGGGGTCGATCCGGAATGCGCTTCCTGTCCATGAAAGGTAATGGCGTGGCGCTCGACGCCCTTGGTTCCCAGGACCACACCCAAGGGAAGATTCATCCTTTCGAGTACCGGCCCCTGCTCGATATGCAGTTCCAGGTAGGCGCCGGCCTTCCCGCGTTCTGACGCCGCATCCCCGATGCGGTCGACGTCGATCTGGCATTGCCGCAGGGCATCCTCGAGACGGATTCCGTCGCGATCGGTGCGGCCGCGGTCGGCCTGAATGCTGTGTGTGCCGGCAAATGCGGATGACCCGAAGAGGCTGCGGCCGAAGCGCGCGCCCTCCTCGTCGGCCCAGTCCACCAGGCGAATGGTGATGGGTGGCTTGCCGTGGAAGTCCTCAGCCAAAGCGCGCAACACTTCAAATGCGGCGAGTACGCCCAGTGCGCCATCGAGCCAGCCGCCGTTGGGTACGGAGTCAAGATGGCTGCCCAGGATGAGGGTCTTCTCTGACTCGCCGGGCAGCGTCGTCCAGGAGTTGCCGGCCGCGTCGAGGTGGTGTTCCACGGGAAGCTCCGCCAGCTTCTTCTGAAACCAGGCGCGTGCCTTGAGCCAGGTGGGGGTCCAGGCAATGCGCTGTGCTCCGTGATCGTCCGCGGTCAGGGCGCGCAGCTCCTGCAGGTCGGCAATGGTTTTCCTTGCGTCTACTGGCATGTGGCCCCCGGGTTGCTGTTGCGCTTGTAGACGACGCCGCTCTTCATGACGAAGTCCACGTTCTGCAGCACACGCACATCCTGGAGCGGATTCTCTTTGACGGCGATGATGTCGGCCCAATGGCCGGGCTCGATGCTGCCCGTTTTGGCGCTCCAGCCCATCAGGTCGGCGGCGTTCACGGTTGCGGATTGCAGGGCCGCGAGTGGAGTCATGCCCATCTGGTTCACATACACATCCAGCTCGTGAGCGTTTAGCCCGTGAGGATAGACCGCGGCATCGGTGCCCAAGGCTATCTTCACTCCGGACTCGATGGCGTGCTTTATGTTCTTCTTGGCCACCACAATCGTATCCTCCATCTTCTGATGGTAGATCGCCGGCAGATTACCCTTTTCGACGATCCAGTCTTCGAGATAGAGAGTGGGCACCAGGTAGGTTCCGTTCTTCTTCATCGCGGCGATGGCTTCATCGTTGATATAGCTGCCATGTTCGATCGAGTCGACGCCGGCCTGGGTTGCCCACAGAATGCCCTGGGCGCCATGGGCGTGCGCAGCCACCTTGCGGCCCAGCCGATGGGCGTCGGCAACGATGGCGCGCATCTCTTCGATCGTGTACTGCGAGGCCTGGGCATCGTCGCCTTTCGACAAGACGCCGCCGGTGGCGCAGATCTTGATCAGGTCGACGCCGTATTTGATATTCTGCCGCACCTTCTGCTGGACTGCGCTGATGCCGTCGGCCACGCCTTCTCCGATCACGTGGTATTTGATGGGCAGCAGATTCTCATCGCAGTGGCCGCCGGTGATGCCGAGCGCCGGCCCGCTCACCTGCATGTGTGGTCCGGGAACCTCGCCCTGATTGATGGCATCGCGCAGATCGACATCGGTGTACCCGCCGGCGCCGACATTGCGAATGGTGGTGAACCCGGCGAGCAAAGTCGTACGGGCATTGGCCACGCCCTGGATGGCTTCTTTCGCGTCTGTCTGGGTCAATTCGAAGTAGGGGTCGAAGTTGGGGACGCCGGTGATGTGGGTATGGACATCGATCAAGCCCGGCATCACCGTCATGCCGCTGAGGTCAATCACTTTGTCTCCCGGCTGGGCCGTAACCGAGGAGGTGGCCGCGACCGACGAGATGGTGTCGCCGGTGATCACGATGGTCTGCGCGTCGAGCAGCTTGCCCGTTTTTACGTCGAGCAGATGTCCTGCACGGACTAATGTGCGTGTGGTGACCGGGGTCTGCGCAAATACAATGGAGGACCCGAGCGCAAGAAAGAGCGCTGCCAGTAGTTTTCGTCCCAAGAACATTTGTTTCTCCTGCCGATAAGTGACAGAAGTCTAGCAGACGGAGTCCGGGTTCCTGGTTCGCTAACGAAGGACGGGTGCCCCATATCTCGCTCGTTTTTCGCGAGATGTGGGATACCACCGATGTTTGCCGTTAAGTGTGTCGGATGGATCGGAAGTCAGAGGGAAAGAGACGTGGTATCCCACATCTCGCGAAAAACGAGCGAGATATGGGGCCCACCCGTCCTTCGTGGCCGGTATCGGAAATGAGAAGCTCGCGTAGACTCTGCAGTACGACGAAGCTAAAGCAGCCTGCGCAATACGCGGCGCACGAACTCGGTTGTAATTCCGTAGACGATGTGCGCCGCGAAGGGTGTCGCTTGGGCCGAGGCAGGCTGGTCGCTGGGCGAAGGGCCGAGGTTGAACGCGGGCACTGCGAGCAAGTCTGCGCTGCTGAAGAGGACGCCGCCAAAGCTGGTGCCGAAACCAGTGGTGACGGTAGTGGAATACTCAGCCAAACCGCCGTACAGTCCGCCCGTCAGCGCGCCGAAGGCATAGTGCACGATGGGGCCGCCTTTTTCTTTCTCGTCGCGCGATAGATGGTCGCCAGTGGCTGTGTGCACGATGGCTTCCGCGGCTTTCATGGTTGCGTCTTCTTTGGGCTCGGAGCTGTGCGCCTGCTGCTCCCGGTTCTCCTCGTCACTTTGCACCGCTTGCTGCAGCGTTTGGCCTGGGCCCGCCATGAACTGGTTCATCACCCAGGCCGCGGCCAACCCCCCTGCCATGCCCGCCAATATCCCACGTACCACACTCTTCTGCTTCGCCATCTCGATGCCCCTCGTTGTTGATAGATGCGGCCGGAAGGAAAGGTGTGAATCTGCTGCGCCAGTATGATGCAGCGTTGGCTGTTTATGTCACCATAAGCCAGAGGCATTTATGCAAGCATCCCCTTCGATTGATGAACTGAACCAGCGCTTCGCCATTGCCGGGGTGGCGCAGATCACCGCCGGGAACGGCGGCTTGCCGCGGGTGAGCGTGAGCACGCCCGCAGCCACAGCGGAGATTTACCTGCACGGCGCCCACCTTACCTCCTGGCGCCCAGGGGGCTTCGAAGAGGTGATCTTCGTAAGCAAGCAATCCCAGTATGAACCGGGACGGGCGATCCGCGGAGGCATCCCCGTATGCTTTCCCTGGTTTCGCAATAAAGTGGACAACCCCAAAGCGCCCTCGCATGGATTCGTGCGTACCAAGGACTGGCAACTGGACTCCGTAGCGCTTGATGGCGACGCGGTCACGGTCAGCCTGTCGACCGTGAGCGATGCGGCGACGCAAGCCTGGTGGCCGTACGATTTCCGCCTGGTGCACCGGTTGAGCATTGGCGCAGTGCTGGTCCAGGAACTGGTGGTGAGCAATACCGGGTCCGCACCCCTGCGCTTTGAAGAGGCCCTGCACACCTACTATCGTGTGGGTGGGGCGGAGGCCGTGCGCGTGAGCGGACTCGATGGCGTGACCTATCTGGACAACAACGATGGCAACCGCGAGAAGCGGCAGGAGGGCGACATCGTTTTTACCGCGCCCACCGACCGTGCCTACATAAACACCACCCATCCGGTCGAGATTCTGGATCCTACCCTGCGCCGGCGCATCCGGCTGGACAAGGAAAACTCCCGCACTACCGTGGTTTGGAATCCGTGGATCGAGGGCGCGCACGCGTTTCCAGACATGGAAGATGACGAGTGGCGGTCGATGGCGTGTGTGGAGGCCAGTAATATTCGCGCCTTTGCCGTCGACCTTGCGCCTGGGGAGCAGCACACCATGAAGACCAGCATCCGTGTCGCGGCCGCGCCGGGTGATAGCTTCTAAGAGCGCGATGCGAAACATCTCGATACTCGCCATTCTTGTCTCCTGTTGCCTGTTGCCTGCAGGAGCGCAGGCAACGCGTAGCGCAATCGATCCGCTGCTGAAGCAGCCATTGCAGAGCCCGGTCCTGGTCTCCGAAGAGTTGCGGCACTTTATGCTCAAGCGCGTACCCGCGCTGCCGGCGCCAAGCAACGCAGCAGATTGGCAGAAGGAGGCCGAGCGGCTGCGGCAGCATGAGCTATCGGTGATCTACCATGGCTGGCCGCGGGAGTGGGTGGACGCCAAGCCCAACTTCGAAAAGGTGGGGGAGATTGCGCGGCCGGGTTATCGCATCGTAAAGCTTCGTTACGAAATTGTCCCTGGGTTCAGCTCCACAGCGCTGCTGTATGAACCCGAGCACATGACGGGGAAGATGCCCGCGATTCTGGATGTCAATGGTCATGGCGCCGGCGGAAAGGCCGTGGAACACAAGCAGAAGCGGTGCATCAACCAGGCGCGCCGCGGCATCCTGGCGCTCAGCCTGGAATGGATTGGTATGGGCGAGCTAAGCAGCCCGGACAATCAGCACGACCAGATCGGTTTGCTCGATCTCGCTGGAGCGAACGGGGTCGGCTTGTTTTACCTGGCGATGCGCCGCGGCCTGGACTATCTCTATGATGACCCGCGGGTGGACAGAACGCGCATCGGCATGACTGGCCTCTCCGGCGGCGGATGGCAGACGATGTTGCTCAGCTCGCTCGATACCCGGGTCGGTCCTTCCGTACCGGTGGCGGGCTTTAGTTCGCTGACCACGGCTATCGAACATCCGGATTATGCGGGGGATGCGGAGCAGAATGGCGCGGACATGCGCTCGGTGGCTGACTACGCGCACCTAATGGCGTTGCGCGCGGCGCGGCCAACTCTGCTGATCTACAACGCGATGGACGACTGCTGCTTCCGGGCAGGTGTGGTCAAGCAGGGCGTCTACACGGATATACAACCCTTCTTTGCCTTGATGGGCAGCCCGGGAAATTTGGAGTGGTACGTGAACGAGAATCCGGGAACACACAATTACCAAATTGATAGCCGTGAGCAGTCCTACCGCTTCTTCGATCGCGCCTTCGATCTCCGGTCCAGCGATAAGGAGGACGCGGATACGGATACCGAGGTGCAGACAGCCGCGGATCTTGCGGTTGGCATACCGGCAAACAATCTCACCATCGTCGGCCTGGCGCGTCAGTTGGCCCAGTCGATCCATCACGATCCTCCGGCGCAGGCGGATGCTTCCTGGGTGGAGAAGCAGCGGCAGCAACTGCGCGAGGTGGTGCGATTCGCTCCCGTCACGGTTACCCATGCGTGGCCGGTGAGTGAAACCCACGAACGAGGCCTGGAGAGCCGCGGGTACCGGTTTGAGTTCAGCGACGGACTATCCGCACCCGGAGTGCTTCTTCAGTCCGCGGTGAGGCCGCAGAACGGGGGCACGACTCTGCTGATCTCAGACGCAGGGCGAGCGTCGATGTTGGTCGAGGCCGCCAACGATGTAGGCCGGGGACAGCGCGTCCTGGCCTTCGACCCTTTACTCTTCGGTGAGAACATTCCGGGCACGAGCGATGATTTTTCCAGTCTGGCGCAGATGTTGAACACCGTGGGATCCCGGCCCCTGGGGCTGGCCGCGGCGCAAGTGGCCGCGATTGCCCAGTGGCTGCAGACGGCCTCGATGGATGGCAGTGCAACGCCGAGCGCGCGCAACCTGATCTCGATCCACCCTGTGCCGCCGGTGCGCATGGTCACCAACGGCCCACGTGCTGAGACGGTAGCTATGGTTTCCGCGGCGATCATGCCCCAGCTGTACTCCTCCATCGAGGCGCGTCACGCGATTGCCAGCTTGGGCGATTTGTTTACGCATCCGCTTGATTATCATGAGGCGCAAGCGGTGATGTGTCTCGATCTGTATCGCGACTTCGACTTCAATACCTTGGGTCTGATGGCTGCGCCGGTCAAGATCGATCTGGCTGGCAAAGATCCCGAGCCGATCTTCTGGTAATCAGGGTTCGGCGCAATTCAGATCGAGGGCCTCAATCAGAGGGGCTTCCCAGCGGCGGCTGGAAAACATGTAAGGCTGGCGGCCGGTAGAGAGCCGCACGTCCGCGGTATCCAATTCTTCGGCGGTGGCAAATCCAAAGAGCCGCAAATGCTCGCGAAGAAATTTCCAGGACGGGAAGGAAAAAATCCGGTCCGCGACCTCCACCGACGGAGCCTTCAGCACCAGGACGACCCCGGGTTGCGACCGTGAACTGGTGCGCGTCAGCCTGGGTTTAATGATCGCGGTGTAGTTGCCGGCGGGGATCTTGATTGCTGGGCGAGTCAGAGGGATATTCATGGGGCTGATCTCTTCTATCGGCCCCGGCGCCAGTCGAATGAATGTATTCCGCAGCTGTCCTGACTTGGGACAGTAAGTTAATTGTTCCCACGCTGCAGGCGGGAGACGATGGCGTCGACGTCGTAGACGCATCCGCCCCAGACGCCTCCACTGGCCTGCACCAGGGCGGCCCACAGCCGTGTATCGTCGGGAAGCGCGGGATGCGGCTTGAGATCCGGACGCGAAGCGCGCGCTTCCAGCCGGCGGGTGCCTTCTTCCGGACCAAAATTTCCCTGCGCATTGCCCACCAGGTTGACGGAGCCGGTCAGCTTCTGCCGGTCGATGATGATTTCGATCTGGTCGCCGTCCAGGAGCTTGCCGATCGCGCCGCCGGCTAGTGCTTCGGGAGAGATGTGGCCGAGGCAGGCGCCGGTGGAGACGCCGCTGAAGCGCGCGTCCGTGAGCAGAGCCACGTGCTTGCCCGAAGGCAGCCACTTGAGGGCGGAGGTGATCTGATAGATCTCTTCCATACCTGCGCCCGCCGGGCCGCCGCATACCAGGACTACGACGTCGTGCTCGCGGATCTCGCCGTTCTTGATGGCGTGGATGGCCGCTTCCTCGGAGACGAAGACACGGGCCGGACCGAGGTGGCGAAAGACTCCATCGGCATCGATGAGTGAGGGATCGATGGAGGTGCTTTTGACCACGGAGCCCTCGGGGGCCAGGTTACCCACGGGAAAACAGACGGTGGGGGTGAGCCCGCTGGAACGGGCGCGGTCGGGATCCATGATGACGTCATCGGGATCGATGCCGTCGCGGGCGCGGAGGTTCTTGCGCAGTTCCTGGCGGCGGGGGGAGTTCTCCCACCAGTCCAGACAGGTGTCGAGGGTCTCCCCGGAGACGGTCTTCACCTGGGTGTTGAGCAGGCCTGCCCGGCGCAGGTGGAGCATGACTTCGGGTAATCCTCCGGCGAGGAAAACCTGAACGGTGGCGAAGTTGCGCGGGCCGTTGGGCAGGGCGTCGACCAGGCGGGGGATTTCCCGGTTGATGTGGGCCCAGTCGGCGGCTACGGGGCGTTTGAGCCCTGCGGAGTAGGCAATTGCGGGCAGGTGGAGCAGCAGGTTGGTGGATCCGCCGAAGGCAGCGTGGGCCACCATGGCATTTTCGATCGATGCCTGGGTGAGGATGTCGCGGGTTCCTAACTTCAGTTGATGTAGCCGCAGGATGGCGCTGGCGGAACGGCGGGCGGCATCGAGCCAGATGGGCGCGCCGGAGGGGGCGAGCGCGGTGTGGGGGAGGGATAGCCCCAGGGCTTCTCCTATTACCTGTGCGGTGGCAGCGGTTCCTAGAAACTGGCAGCCTCCGCCAGGGGTGGCGCAGGCGCGGCAGCCCATCTCGGCTGCGGTTTCCAGGGTGATCTGGTTCTGGGCATAGCGTGCGCCGATGGTCTGTACCTTGCCTGCATCTTCGCCCGACTCGGGCAGGAGCGTGACGCCGCCGGGGATGAGGATGGTGGGCAGGGGGCCGGCGGAAGCCAGGGCCATCATCATGGCGGGTAGTCCCTTATCGCAGGTGGCGATGCCGATCACGCCCATCCGGGTGGGCAGGGAACGCATCAGGCGGCGGAGCACGATGGCCGCGTCGTTGCGAAAGGGCAGCGAGTCGAGCATGCCGGTGGTGCCCTGGGTGCGGCCGTCGCAGGGATCGGTGCAGGCTCCGGCGAAGGGAATGGCATCGAGGGACTTCAAGGTGATGGCTGCTTCGGCCACCAGCGCGCCCAGTTCCCAGTGCCCGGTATGGAAGCCGAGGGCGATGGGGGTTCCATCGGGGGCGCGGAGGCCGCCGTGGGTGCTGAGGATAAGGACTTCGGAGCCCAGCAGCTTTTGCGGCTCCCAGCCCATGCCGGCGTTCTGGCTCAAGCCGAAGAGATTGCCTGAGGGCGCGGTGAGCAGCATTTCCGGGGTGATGGGCAGCAGGCCGCGCGGACCGGGCGCGTGGGTAGCCACGTCATCCAGTTTGAGGGTGCTGGTTTCAAGGACCGAGGTTAGGGAAATGGTGGGAATGGGGCTCTCCTGTCTCAGGGTCAATTGTAAGATGCCGGCATGGTTAAGGGATTGGAGCGGCGTCAGCAGGAAGGGGATCTGCATTTTGTCACGTTCAGCTGCTTTCACCGGCTTGGGCATCTGGAGACGGCTGGGGCTCGGGATCTGTTTGAGGATGCGCTCCAAAAGGCGCATCTTCGTTATCGATTCGACGTGATCGGATATGTGGTGATGCCGGAGCACGTTCATCTGCTGGTAAGTGAACCTCGGGGAGAGTTGCTGAGTATGGCGTTGCAGGGGTTGAAGCTTTCCGTGGTGAGGCGAGCCCGGGAGCGACCATTCTGGCAAGCTCGATACTATGACTTCAACGTTTTCTCGGAGGAGAAACGGGTAGAGAAACTGAACTATATGCACTGGAACCCGTTGAAGCGCGGATTGGTGGATCAACCGGAAGATTGGCGTTGGTCCAGCTGTCGCTTCTACCAGACTGGTGAGCGAGGTCGGGTGACGATCGATTCGTCATGGAGGGTGTAAAAGCTTTGGAGGGGGCTTCGCCCCTACGTTTTCGGCCCATGTACGCTGAGGCGAACATGGGGCACCTGTCTGATTACCTGGAACGCTGTGGGAGTCAGAACAGACGTATAGTCTGTACCTCAGACAAATGTTAGTGACCTGGACGGGTGCCCCATGTTCGCCTCAGCGTACATGGGCCGAAAACGTAGGGCGAAGCCCCACCACAGTTTTAATATTCAACGTAAGAAGCTCTCCAGTGAACTCAACATCCGGTTGGGGTTCGGTTACGTCACATGTGAAAGCATTCGAAAAAATCATTTTCGGCCCACGTACGCTGAGGCGAACGTGGGGCACCCGTCCAGATCACTAACGTCTGTGTGAAGGGAGGAACTATGGAGAAAGCAGATCCGATGGCACTCGTTTGTGCGCTCCCCGACGGCGATCGGGCGCAGCGGCGGATTGAGATACAAGCGCTGTTACAAAAACGAACCGCGTTCACCCTCCACGCCGATGGGGTGGAACTGGTGTGGTGTTTCACTGAGGAAATTGCCAGCAGCCTGCTCGAGTTCGTTTTCTTCGAACGCACCTGCTGCAAGAGTTTCAGTTACGAACTCAGCTTTGCGCCACCGCACAACCAGGTTGCTCTGCGGATGCGGGCATCCGCAGAGCAGGTCGAGGCACTCCAGGCGCTCTACTGCTGAATCTTGGTGTCCGCCTTGCTGGGCGCCGCGGTCACTTGCGCGGGCGTGGGTAGTTGCGAAGTATCCCAGCCTCCGCCTAAGGCCTGGACCAGCTGTACCGCACCGGTCATCTGCTCGATTTGCAGACTGGCCAACTGCTGCTGGTTGGTTAAGACCGTATTCTGCAGCTGCACTACATTGAGATAAGGATCAATCCCCGTCTGATACCTGCCCATCTCCAAATCAAGAGCAGTCTGCGACGATGCAACCGCACCGCGCTGCTGCTGGATCTGTTGCGAGAGGATACGGGTCTGCGACAAGTAGTCCTCTACCTGCTGGAAGGCAGTCAACACCGTCTGCCGATAGCTGGCAACATCGGCATTGTAGGTCGCCACGTATTGATGCAGTTCCGCACTCAAGGCCGCGTTGTAAATGGGCTGAGAAAAGGATGGACCGACAGACCAGAAACGGCTGGGCCAATCCAGAATGTGCTTGAAGAGAGAGCTCTCAAAGCCGCCACTCGCGGACAACGTAAGGGTGGGGAAGAAAGCAGTATAGGCAACGCCCAATTCCGCGTTGGCCGCAGCCATGGTTCGCTCGGCTGCCGCAACATCCGGCCGCCGCTGCAGCAGGAGTGACGGCATCCCGACGGGAACCGGAGGCGGCGCCGTCAAAATCGGACGCGGGGGCAAGGAGAAGCCCGATGCCGGTTTCCCAATCAAAACCGCGATTGCATGCTCATACTGCGCCCGCAAAATGCCCAGGTTGGTCAATGAGGACTGGGCCGCCTGAAGCGTGGCCCGCGCTTCCACCACCGAAAGCTGATCGCCGACGCCGGTGTCGTATTGAGCCTGGTTGTAGTCCAATGCCTTCTGGTCGGCAGCCACCGTCTGGGTATAAATCTGGATCAGGGCGTCCTGCCCGCGTATCTCAAAGAAGAATTCGGCTAGATCCGCCTGCTCGACGAGCCGCTCGTTCTCCAGATCCGCTGCGCTGGCCTGCGCAGTGTATTGCGCATTGCGGACTTCATTGCGGATTCGGCCGAAGAGATCGGGAGTCCAGGAAACATCCAAAGGCAGGGAGTAGATCTGCGATTCTTTGCCCGGGTTGGCCACGCTGGCGTTGTTGCCCAGGTTTCCAGAGGAACGCTGACGGCTGTAAGACGGGCCAATCGAAACCGTGGGGAAGTATTGCGCACGCGCCTCGCGCACCAGCGCGCGGGCTTCCATGAAGTTCTCGAAATATAGCTTGAGGTTCTGGTTATCGATGTTGAGCTGGCTTTCCAGGTCGTTCAGCTCGGGATCGTTGAAGATGGTCCACCAGTCGCCGCGAATCTTGGCGTCGGCGGGTTGGGCCACGGTCCAGTTTCCATTGTCTGGATTGTTTTGTGATGTGTTGGACGTGTCCGCCGGGGGCGTGGCCGGAGGTGCTTCTTTGAAAGCCGGGGGCGGCTGAATCGCGGGCGGATGATAGGCCGGACCCACGTGACAGCCGGTCACGCCTGCGCACAGAAGCACGCCACTCAGCCAGCCGTTGATGGTTCGCCAATGTCTCGTTTTCTTCATAAGGAGCTTTCCACCACACTTACCGTTGATACTTTACTAAACAGCTCCTTCAGGATTGGCCGAGAAGGTGTCGTGATGTTGTCCCATGGCCCGCAACCGCAAGCGGTCCATATAGAGATAGATGACCGGCGTGGTGTAGAGCGTAAGCATCTGGCTAACGATCAGCCCACCCACAATGGTAATACCCAGCGGCCTCCGCAGCTCCGAACCGGTGCCGGTGCCGAACGCCAGGGGGATGGCGCCGAAGAGCGCGGCCATGGTGGTCATCATGATGGGCCGGAAGCGCAGCATGCAGGCCTCAAAGATCGCGTCCGTGGTGCTCTTGCCGTGCTCGCGCTCGGCCACCAGGGCAAAGTCGATCATCATGATGGCATTCTTTTTCACCAGCCCGATCAGCAGCACAATGCCGATGATGGAGATGACATTGAGGTCATTCTTGAAGACCAGCAGCGCCAACATGGCCCCGACGCTGGCCGGAGGCAGGGTGGAGATGATGGTCAGCGGGTGCACCAGGCTCTCATAAAGGATACCGAGAACGATGTAGACAGCCAGCAGGGCGGTGGTGATCAGGATCGGCTCGGTGGCCAGAGACTGCTGGTAGGCCTGCAGGGTGCCGGCAAAAAATCCGCGGATGGTGGATGGCAGCCCCATACGGTTTTGCAACCGGTTGATCTCAAGGGTCGCGTCGCTGAGAGAAAGACCGGGGGCCAGATTGAAGGACACAGTTACTGACGGGAAGACGCCGGTATGGTTGACCTGGATGGGAGTGGTGGTGGCCCTGGCCGTCGCGACTGCTTTAAGCGGCGTGAAGCCATTCACGGTAGCTGCCGGGTAGGTGAAGTTGAGGCCTTCGGGAGATTGAAAGTACTGGGGCGCTACCTCGAGCACGACGTAGTACTGATTCAACTGGGTGTAGATCACCGACACTTCCGCCTGGCCGAAGGAGTTGTAGAGGGAGGAATCCAAAGAGCTGGGGTTGAGTCCCAATCGAGCCGCGGTGGTTCGGTCGTAGGTCACATACTCTTCCAGTCCGCCGTTCTGCTGGTCGCTATTGACGTCGAGGAAGCCGGGGAGCCGCTTCACCTGTGCCAGCAGAAGGGGTCCCCAATGGGCCAGATCACTCACGTTGTCGGCTTGCAGCGTGTACTGGTAGAGGGCGTTGCTGCCGCGACCGCCGATGCGCAGATCCTGCGCCGCCTGCAGAAAGGCCTGGGCCACGGGCAAGCGGGTCATCTTGGGCCGCAAGCGATTGATGATGTCCGCGGCGCTTACTTTGCGTTCATCGAGCGGCTTGAGCGCGGCGTAGATAAATCCGCCATTGCTGCCCCCGCCGCCACCACCGGAGTAGGCATTTACATTGGCCACCGCCGGGTCCGCTTTAATCACATTGACCAACGCTTTGATGGAGGCGTTCATCACCGGGAAAGAGGCGTCCTGCGGTCCCTGCACGCCGCCCACCAGGGCTCCCGTGTCCTGTTGCGGGAAAAATCCTTTGGGAATTTTGATGATCAGCACCACGTTCAACGCGATGGTCAGCAACAGCACCACCAGCATCAACCCTGAATTGTCCAGCACCCACAGTAGGGAGTGGCGATAGACGTTCAGCATCCCGTCAAAGAATCGCTCCATCGCGCTATAGACCGCGCCATGCTTTTCACCGTGGTGTGCTTTCAGCAAGTGGGCGCACATCATCGGAGTGGTGGTCAAGGAGATCACCATGGAGACGATGATCGCGGTGGAAAGGGTCACCGCGAACTCGCGGAAGAGGCGGCCAACGATGCCGCCCATCATCAGCAGGGGAATGAACACAGCTATCAGCGACGTGCTCATGGTAAGCACGGTGAAGCCGATCTCCTTGGCGCCCTTGAGCGCCGCCTCGGTGGGATTCATACCCATCTCGAGATAGCGGGAGATATTCTCCATGACCACGATGGCGTCATCCACCACGAAGCCGGTGGAGATGGTCAAGGCCATCAGGGAGAGATTGTCGAGGCTGTAGCCCAGCATATACATCACGGCGAAGGTGCCGATCAGGGAGACAGGCACGGCGACGCTGGGAATGAGGGTGGCGCGGCCGTTGCGCAGAAAGAGGAAGACCACCAGGATCACCAGCACGACGGAGATGATCAGCGACGATTCCACGTCATGCAGGGAGGCCTTAATGGTGGTGGTCCGGTCCAGAACGATGGTGGCTTTGATTCCCTGGGGCATCACCGCAGCCAGGAAGGGAAGCTGCGCGCGGATGCGATTATTGGTCTGGATGATGTTGGCGCCGGGCTGGCGGAAGATGATGACCGTGACCGAAGGGATCCCATTCAGGTAGCCGGCGGTGCGGATGCTCTGCGCCGAATCTTGTACGTTGGCTACATCGGAAAGGTGAACCGCGAGCCCGTTGTGGTAACCGATGATCAGGGGCTTGTACTGATCGGCCTTGGAAATCTGGTCGTTGGTGATGATGTCCGCTGTGACTGCGCCATTGGTGATTTGGCCGCGCGCGATGTCAGAATTTTGCAGGCTGAGCAGGCGCTGGACTTGGGCCATGGTGATTCCATAGCGATGTAGCTGCGGAGGATTGACGTCGACCCGCACGGACGGATAGGACGCGCCGCCCACACTGACCTGTCCGACCCCCTGGATTTGGGAAAGCTTCTGCTCCATGATGGTCGACGCGGAGTCGTACATGGCTTCTTTGTCGTACTTGTCCGAGGTGAGACCGATGATCATGATCGGCGAGTCCGCCGGGTTGACCTTGCGATAGCTGGGATTGGAGGGCAGATTGGCGGGCAGGTAGGTTCTGGCCGCATTGATGCCCGCTTCCACATCGCGCGCGGCGGCGTCGATATTGCGGCTCAAATCGAACTGCAGAGTGACGTTGGTACTGCCCAGAGAGCTGGACGAGGTCATCTCGCTCACCCCGGCGATATGGCCGAACTGCCGCTCCAGTGGCGTCGCTACGGAAGAAGCCATGATCTGGGCGCTGGCTCCCGGCAGGCCTGCGGAAACAGAAATCGTAGGAAAGTCGACCTGCGGCAAGGGAGAAACCGGCAGCACATTGAAGGCGATTCCTCCGGCAATCGCGATCGCCGCCGTCAGCAGCGTTGTGGCCACCGGCCGGCGAATGAATGGAGCGGAGAGGTTCATGCGTGACCTGTCGGCTCCGGTTCGGGGCCTCCGGCGGTCCGCGGTGAGAATCTTTGCGCCAGGTTGTCAAAGAAGATGTAGATCACGGGCGTGGTGTACAGGGTGAGCACCTGGCTCAATAACAGACCCCCCACCATGGCAATACCTAGCGGCCGGCGGAGCTCGGAGCCGATGCCCGATCCCACGGCCAGTGGGATTCCCCCCAGCAGTGCAGCCATGGTGGTCATCATGATGGGGCGAAAACGCAGCAGGCTGGCCTCGTAAATTGCGTCGGTGGAACTCAAGCCTCGTTGCCGCTCGCCCTCCAGGGCGAAGTCCACCATCATGATGCCGTTCTTTTTCACGATGCCGATCAGCAGGATGATGCCGATGATGGCCACCACGCTCAAATTTTGATGGAACAAGATAAGTGAGAGCAGAGCCCCCACTCCGGCCGAAGGCAAAGTGGAAAGGATGGTGATGGGGTGAATGAAGCTTTCGTACAGCACCCCGAGCACGATGTACACGGTGACCAGGGCGGCGAGAATCAGCAGTGCTTCATTATCCAGGGAATTCTCAAAAGCGGCGGCGGTGCCCTGGAAACCAGTCTGCACGCTGGCGGGGAAGTTCATGTTCTTCGCAGTTTTGTTGATGGCGTCGATGGCATCGCCCAGGGAAACATTGTCCGCCAGGTTGAACGAGACAGTAACCGAAGGAAACTGGCCCTGGTGGTTAATCGACAGCGACTCAGTGCCTGGTTCCATGTGGGTGAAGGCGCCCAGGGGAACGGCATTGCTGGGGGTGGAACTGGTATTGGTGTTGGCGGAACTCGACCCGGTGGAGGGGGTCGCCAACACGCTCGCCGGCGGAGTCAGTATGCCGGACGAGGGCGTATAGAGGGCGGATTCGGTGGAGGCGTTGGACCCGGCCGTAGCCGAGGCGGAGGCAGAGTAGGAGGTGCTCGCCGCCGCGCCGGAGGCTCCCGAGGATGCATTTCCCTGAATGTAAATCTTGTTCAGCTTTTGCGGATCGTTGGCGAAGTTCGGCTGCGCCTCCATGATCACGTGGTACTGGTTCAGCTGGGTGTACATGGTGTTGATCTGACGCTGGCCGAAGGCGTCGTAGAGGGTTTGATCGACGGTCGAGGGCGCGATGCCCAGGCGGGACGCGGAGACCCGATCAATGGCCAGCGACACTGTCAGTCCCCCGGTCTGCTGATCGGTAGCAACATCTTCCAGTTGGGGCAGCTGTTGCAGCTTGGCCACGAAGCGGTTGGACCAGCTATCCAGCTCGTTCACATCCGGATCTTCCAGGGTGTACTGATATTGCGTCCGGCTCACGCGGTCGTCGACTGTGATGTTCTGCACCGGCTGCATGAAGAGCTTGATGCCGTTGACCTGGGCCAGGCTGTTATTCAAGCGGCGAACGACGTCGGAGGCGTTGAGATCGCGCTGGTCGAGCGGTTTCAAATTGATCGACATGCGCCCGCTATTCAGCGTGGTGTTGGTGCCATCCGCTCCAATGAACGAGGAGAGGCTTTCGACCGCAGGGTCTTTCAGAATGATATTGGCTAGATCCTGCTGGGCCTTGGTCATGGCGGTAAAGGAGATGGAAGCGGGCGCCTGCGAGATGCCCTGGATCACGCCGGTGTCCTGTACCGGAAAGAAACCTTTGGGAATGATGATGTAGAGAAATATGGTGAGCACCAGCGTACCCAGAGCAACCAGCAGCGTGAGCCCCTGGAAGCGCAGGACCACTTTGAGGGTGCGGCCATAGAAGGCGATCAGGCTCTCAAAGACACGTTCTGATGCCTGGTAGAAGCGTCCCTGCGTGGCTTGCGGGTTGTGGCGCAGAATGCGCGAGCACATCATCGGTGTCAAGGTCAACGAGACCACGGCGGAGATGATGATGGTGACGGCGAGAGTCACGGCAAACTCGCGGAACAGGCGGCCCACCACATCGCCCATGAAGAGCAAGGGAATAAGCACGGCGATCAGTGAGACAGTCAGCGAAACAATGGTGAAGCCGATCTGCTCCGCGCCCACCAACGCCGCCTGCATCGGCGTATAGCCTTCTTCGAGATAACGAGAGATGTTCTCGATCATGACGATGGCGTCGTCCACCACGAAGCCGGTGGAGATGGTGAGCGCCATCAGGGAAAGGTTGTCGAGGCTATAGCCGAGCGCATACATGACCGCAAAGGTGCCGACGATCGACAAGGGCACGGCGACGCTGGGAATGATGGTGGCGTAGAGGTTGCGCAGGAAGACGAAGATCACCATCACCACCAGGGCGATGGTCAACATCAATTCGAATTCAACGTCCGCCACCGAAGCCTTGATGTCGGTGGTCAAGTCGGTCAGGGTAGTGATTTCGATGCCCGACGGCAGATTGGCCTGCAACTGCGGTAAGAGCAGTTGAATACTCCTGACCACGCTGATGGTGTTGGCGCCGGGCTGCCGTTGCACGTTGAGGATCACCGCCGGCGTCTGGTTCATCCAGGCAGCTTGCTTGGTGTTCTCCACCCCGTCCACGATGTTGGCCACATCGTGCAAAAAGACGGGAGCATTGTTGCGGTAGGCAACCACCACATTCTTGTAGTCGGCGCTGGTGATCAGCTGGTCGTTGGCGTCGATCTGGTAGTCCTGGCGGGGACCATCAAAGTTGCCCTTGGCCTGGTTGACGCTGGCTGAAACCAGGGCGGTTCGCACTGCTTCCAGGTCGATGCCGTAGGACTGCAGCTGGGCCGGATTTACCTGGATGCGCACGGCCGGCTTCTGGCCGCCGCTGATGCTGACCAGGCCCACCCCACTCAACTGGGAGATCTTGGGCGCCAGGCGGGTGTCGACGTAATTCTCCACCTGCGACAGAGGCATGGTCTTGGAGGTGATACCCAGGGTCAGAACGGGCGCGTCGGCCGGGTTGGTCTTACTGTAAATCGGAGGTGCGGGCAGGTTCGCGGGCAGGAAGCTTTGTGAAGCGTTAATCGCCGATTGGACCTCTTCCTCGGCGATGTCAATGTTGAGCGCGAGGTTGAACTGCAGCACCACCACCGAAGTGGCCCCGGAGCTGGTGGAGGTCATCTGGCTGAGGCCCTGCATTTCGCCAAATTGCCGTTCCAGCGGGGCGGTCACGGTGGTGGCCACTACGTCCGGACTGGCTCCGGGATAGAAGGTAAGCACCTGGATGGTCGGGTAGTCGACCTCAGGCAGGGCGGAGACCGGCAACTGCGTGTAGGCGACGATGCCTACAAGCATGATCGCGGCCATCAGCAATGAGGTTGCGACCGGCCGCAGAATAAATGGGCGAGACGGGCTCACGGGGCATCGCTCTCATTATTCGAAGGAAGAAGCACTTGTTTGGAGATGGTGACCTTGGCGCCGTCCTGCAGCTTTTCGAAGCTGCTGTCGGCGATCACATCTCCCTCGTTCAGCCCTTGCACTTCGGTGACGCTGGCCTCGCTGACCCCTGGCTTGACGTTATGAATGTGCGCGACGTTGTTTTGAATCAGGAAGACATAGGTTGCGTCGCCGTTGTGCTGAATCGCCGAGGAGGGGATCAGCACGACGTTTTCCAGCGTTTGCAGCAACAGGCGGGCATTCACGAACTGGTTGGGAAAGAGCGCGTTGTCTTTGTTGTCGAAGATGGCGCGCAGTTTCAAGGTTCCGGTCGTGGTGTCGATCTGGTTGTCAGTCGCTTCCAGCTTGCCGGAGGCAATATTGGACAGGTTGGAGCGGTCCAGAGCGTCGACACTGAGCGGCTTGCCCTTACGCATCTGCTCTTGCAGTTGGCCTACATTGTCTTCCGGAATAGTGAAAACCACGGTAATGGGCTGAAGTTGGGTGACCACCGCCAGGGGCGTGGAGCTGGAGGCCACGGCGAGGTTTCCGGGATCGACCAGACGGAGACCGACGCGGCCGTTAATGGGTGAGGTGATGTTGGTGTAAGCCAGTTGCACCTGGTCGAACTGCAGGGTCCCCTGGTCGGCTTTGACGGTGCCCTGGTACTGCAGAACAATCTTTTCCTGGTCTTCCAGGGTCTGTTTCGGGATAGCATTGCGCGCCCAGGCATCCTGGTAGCGCTTAAGGTCCATTTCGGCCTGGGCCAGGAGGTTGGTGTCCCGTTCCAATTGCCCCTGGGCGGTGAGCACGTTGGCCTGGTACTGCCGGGGATCGATCTGGATCAGGGTCTGGCCGCGGTGGACCAATTGTCCTTCACGGTAGTTCACCTGGGTGAGGACGCCGGTTACCTGGCTGATCAGGGTGGTGGTATAGACCGGGGTGACGGTGCCGATGGCGTCCAGGTAGACACCGATGTTACCTTTTCTCGCAGTTCTGACGTTCAGGGTGACGGTGCCGCCAAGGGCGCCCCGCCGGCCGCCTCCACCAGCCGCGGCGGGGGCAGATTTGCGGTGCATGACCCACCAGAAGAGGAGGCCGAAGAGGACCAGTATGATGACCCAAACCAGGATGCGGATCCCCGCGGAGCGACGTGGCGGAGGCAGTTGGTGGTCGGGTCCGATATGCGGTTCGGTAATGCGCGGCTCCGCCTTCTCTTGCCTGTCTCGGGTGTCGCGAATGTCATCTTGCATCAGTTAACCTGGTGTCCTCTTTCCTGGTGTTGCTGCCCCCGTTTGCGTTATCGACGGCCGGAGGAGTGGCCTCTACTCGCGTCGATTTGCCGGCGAGCGAAGGCCGGGCAAGAGCAATTCACTGGGCGGGCGACGGCACGCCCCACGGTGAACCAGGGCGGGCGGGGCAGATGTCGTCAAAATCGTTCATGGCATAGCCAACCAAGGAAGCCGATCCGTTCGTACGCGACCGTGCGACCAACCCCTCAAGAGCCCCCTGCCTGGAGGCGGAACACCGGAACATTCTCTGGCACGATCAAAGGGTTAGACGGTCTACCCGCGTCATGAGACGCAACCCAAGAGACGCAGCCCAACGTACTTTGTGCTCTGTGATGAGAATAACGCAGGCCGCGTCTCCCAGGAAAATTCAAAGATGCTCTATTTCTTTACTTTGCGCTGGGTTCTTGCTTGCCTGCAGGCGCCGGTAGGGCAGCAGCCTTCTACTGGCTCTTCACTTTGGCCCAACGCCTGCGCTGAGCATCGGCGATGGCCTTGCGTGCCTTGGCGCTCAGTTTTCTGCGCGGCTTTTTATGGGTAACAGCGGCGGTGGGGGTTTTGCGGACAGAGGCGGTGCCGCTCTCTGCCAGGATGGCGCGCGCCTGGCGAAGCTTCGCAATCTCTTCATCAATGGCGTTCAGGATTTGGTCGTTCACGTTCGTTCCTTTCGCTCCACGGCAAGAATAACAGGTTGGCTTGGCAACGATTGCCGGTTGTGGTAAAGCGCCGCAAGACATTTGCGTGGGGGAAAGGCGCATCCACGGCCAGCCGGGACAGGCAGCAGGTCCCTCGGCTACCTCCGGATTTCCTGTCGGGCCCTGCGACATCGGAGAACCTCGTGCGGCTTTCATTAAAGAAAGCCGCATACGGGGCCATTGATTGGCGCAGCGTGGTAGGAAATCCGGAGTACGCGGGATGACAAAGTTTAGATTGGTTAGTTCCTTCATAGCAGCGATGTGGATGGAAGGGTCAGCTGCTTCGCTGTTGATGGGGAGAAGTGCAGATCTCCCACAGCGCACGGCAAGCATGTAGTGTGTATTTATCCCAATTGTTGTTACATTATGGGTGTTACCCGAACGTCACCAGTTGGGGTGATTACCCTTGTGCGGCCCAGTAATGACGCGCAAGTGACACCACTCGTTCGCCGCGCTACACGTTTCGTAAGCTGGCGGTTTTTCGAATCTCGATTAATCTCACTCATGTAGTCAGTTGCTGTGACGCGAGGGAGAACATGAAGGGCTATTCCAAGGTAGTGAAGATGGCAATGCTGGCGGCGGCGAGTGCGGTGTTGGCGGCCGGTTGTGCTGATTCCAGAGTGGCGAGCAAAACGAGTCTTGCGGACGCCCTCAACCACGATTATTCGGCTAGTCAAGACTGCCTTTTCACCAAGCCGATGCCTTTTCCTTATCAAGTGTCGGTGAATGACAAGCTGCTGTCGGAGACGCGCCACCGCCTGGATGCGCTGGCCGAGGCTGGCCTGCTGGAGCGGGAGCAGACGACTGAGGGTACGGATACCATGAACCGCTATGTACTGACCGCCGCGGGCAGCCGGACCGAAGGAGCTGGACGCTTCTGCTACGGTCGCCGCCAGATCACCAGCGTGGAGAAGTTCACTCCGCCGGTCGATTACGACGGCAAATCGCTGACCAAAGTGGAATACCACTTTGTGCTCAAAAACCCACCCAGCTGGGCCAAGAAGGATGAAGTACGGAACGCCTTCCCGATGGTCGCCAAGTCCATGTCGGACGAGCCCGTCGATGACGCCACGCTGATGCTGACCCACGATGGCTGGGTTTTAACTTACTAACCACCTCCCTAGGCATTTTCGCTTCTTCGCTGTAAGGGGAAGAGCAACGAGGTGCGGCTTTTCGGGGGAAAAGCCGCACCTGGAGCGGTTGCTCTGTCAGCAGCCAGAAGTGAAATATGCCGTAACGCCCATATCCGTCATCTTCCGGGTGACAGATATGGGCGTACTTTTTTTGTGCCCTTCTCGTTCCCTCACAACTGACGGGTGGGCCATATCTCGCTCGTTTTTCGCGAGATGTGGGATTCCACTGCATTTTCCCTCTGACTCTCGATTTATCTGACGGACTTAGCGGTCAACCTCAGTGGAATCCCACATCTCGCGAAAAACGAGCGAGATATGGGGCACCCGTCAGTTGTGAGGGAACGAGAAGGGAGTAGTTTCTAATGGCTCAGCAGAATTCTCAGGTCGCGCAGGTTGTTGTGCGTGGGGCCGGTGACCAACGTGTCGCCCAATGCGGTGAAGAGCGGGTAGGCATCGAAGCGAGCAAGAGCGGAGGCCGCATCGAATCCCAGAGCCTGCGCCCGTCCCACGGTAGTTGTATCGACAATGGCTCCGGCGGCGTCGCTGGTGCCGTCAATGCCATCGCTGCCTGCGCTCAGCACGACCATGGGCGAAGACTGCCCCGCCCAGGCAAGCGCACAGGCTAACGCGAATTGTTGGTTGCGGCCGCCGGCGCCGTGCTCGCGGCCCAGGCGCACCGTCACTTCACCACCCGAGAGTAGACACAGCCTGGGATGTTCACGCCGCAGTTGATCAAAGCGCTGGAGCAGGTAACGGACCGCATCGGCGTAATCCCAGTCGTCACAGCTGTTGTCGATCACGGTCTCATAGCCTAAGCTCACCGCTTTCGTTTGGGCAGCCTCGATCAGGTCGTCGCTGGAGAGCAGGGTCTCGACGGGCGCCTCGGGCAGCGCGGGTGTCTCTGGAAGATCCGGATCATCGAAGAAGGCCCGCACCGCGGGGGGAAGCTCTCGCGCAGATGGTAACGATCGACGATCTCGCGGCACTCCGCCACGGTCGACGAGTCGGGAAGGGTGGGGCCGGAGGCCAACGCATCCAGATAGCGGGGTGCTACGTCCGATAGCAGCAAGGAGAGTCTTCCGGCACGGCCGGCGGCTGCCGCCAGGCGTCCACCCTTAACCGCGGAGAAGTGTTTGCGCACGGTGTTGATCTCGGCGATGGTGGCCCCCGAACCTACCAAGGCCTTGTACAGGGCTTGCGTCTCCTCGAGCGAGATGCGCTCGTCCAACGGCAGCTCGACCATGGCGGAGCCACCACCGCTGATCAGGAAAAAGACGAAGTCCCGCTCGCCCATCTGCCGCAACCACCGCAGCGCCGCGCGCGCCGAGGCGAAGGAATCCTCGTTGGGCAAGGGATGGCCGCCGGTGTAGTACTCCACTCCAGGTTCGCGGTTGGAGGGCAGCACCGGTCCGCAGCACACACCTCCATCCAGAGGCTTGGGGAGACGGGCGCGCAGCGCTTGCAGCATGGGCAGGGCCGCCTTGCCCAGGGCCACGGCGTAGATCCGGTCGTACTGGGCGAAGGGAAATGCACTGGGAAAGCGGCGGTCAAAGGCTGCGGCAATGCTTGAGGAACGGAGCGCGTGGTGAAAGATGCTGCGCGCTTCCTCATGCATTGTGCGCAGCGGGGCGTTACTCATTGCGCCGGCTCCGGGGGCAAAAAGTGCTGCTCGAGCCAGGCCATCATCGCCTGCTGCATCTGCTCCAATTTGCCGGCGAAGAAATGATCGGCGCCTGGGATCATGACCAGCGTAGCCGGCGGCGCCGCGCCGGCCACCGCGGCTTCCACGCCCGGTACGGGGTCCGTACTCGTCGTTGTCTCCACTGATAAAGAGCTTGGGCTTGGCGCAGCCAGAGAGAAAGCTGTAGTGATACTCGCGTCCGCCTGCTTTCACGGGAAGCCCGAGCGCCACGATACCCTTGACCCGCTCATCACCGCAGCAGGCGCGCAAACCAACGCTGGACCCGAAAGAGAAGCCGGCGAAGAGCACAGGCAGGGGGTACTCCCGCTGCAGCCAGTCGAGCGCAGCGCGCAGGTCGCTCACCTCACCGCGGCCGTTGTCATGCGTGCCCTCGCTCAAGCCGGCGCCGCGAAAGTTGAAGCGCAGCACCGGGAGGCCATAGGACTGAAAAGCCTTCATGGCGTGATAGACGACCTTGTTGTGCATGGTTCCGCCGAAGAGCGGGTGGGGATGGCAGACTATGGCCGCGTACGGGGCATCGGGCTGGCCCATATTCAGCAGTGCTTCGAGCCGGCCGGCCGGGCCGCGCAGATCGTCCACGCTGCGCAGCAACCCGGAGCTGGACGAGGTGGGGTTCTGATGCATCGCTTGTAATCCTACAAGGATCGGCCGGGGAAGCATGGCTACGGCGCGGCTCAGGTATGCTGAAAAACGATGAAGCCCCTCGATCCAATTGCCCTGACCCGCCAGCTGGTGGACATCGAATCCGTTACCTACAACGAGGCGGCGGTGGGCGCGTATCTCGACACCTTTTTGCGCGAGCGGGGCTTTGCCGTGGAACGGACGGCGGTGGCCCAGCCACCAAACAGCCGCTACACCGGGCAACGGTTCAATGTCTACGCCGGGAGTGGAGAGCGTCCGGATGTGGTGCTATCCACCCACATGGATACCGTGCCACCCTTTGTCCCCAGCAGCGAGGACGATCTTTATCTCTACGGCCGGGGCTCCTGTGACGCCAAGGGAATTATTGCCGCGCAGGTGGCCGCCGCGGAGCGGCTGCGCGAGGCCGGGGTAGCGGCCGCACTGTTGTTCGTGGTGGGTGAGGAACGCGATTCGGCAGGCGCGAAGGAGGCAAATCTACATCCCAAGGGGAGCCGTTATCTGATCAACGGAGAGCCTACCGATAACCGCCTCGCGTTAGCCTCAAAAGGAGTGCTGCGGGTGGAGGTCAGGGCGCACGGCACCATGGCCCATTCCGCTTATCCGGAGTTGGGCGATAGCGCGGTGCATAAGCTGGTGCAGGTTCTGGACCGGCTGCGGACCTTGCCCTTACCCAGCGTGGAAGGGGTCGGTCCCAGCACGTTGAACATCGGCGTCATCGAGGGAGGCCGGGCTCCGAATGTGATCGCCGATGCGGCTTCGGCCCAGGTGCTGATCCGCCTGGTAGGCCCTTCGGAGGAGACCCGCAAGGCGGTGCAGCAGGCGGCCGCCGGCTTGGCAGAGGTGGAGTTCACCCTGGAGATTCCCTTCATCCGCATGCGCGAGATAGCGGGACTGGACACCATGGTGGCGGCGTTCACCACCGATATTCCCGCGCTCGATAAATGGGGTGAGCCGCTGCTCCTGGGGCCGGGCTCGATCCACGTGGCGCATACGCCGTTCGAAAAGATTGCCAAGCGCGAACTCCTGGAGGCGGTGGACCTGTACTTCGAGGTGGCGCAGCGGCTCGCGCTCTCCCTGTAGATCGGGTGACGATGAAATTTGCCTGGCGAAAACGGCTGAAGTACGGAGTGCTGGCCGGTCTCGCAGGTTGGTTCGCAGGCTGGCTGGCGACGATCCCCTTCGAAGTGAGTATGGCGTGGCGCTATGTCGATGCCCACGCCAGCCAGATGCCCGAGTCCCTGGCCAAAGGATTGGTGGTGTGGGGAGCCTTCAGCTTCTTCATGGCAATCGTAGGTTTCGTGCCCCTGGCGCTGCCGCTGTTGCTATGCATTTCTCCGCGCTGGATCGTGCGTTGGCGCCTCCTTCTGATCCCCGGAGTGACAGTGGCCGCCATCCTGGCCATCTACTTCCGCATGGGGCTGTTGAACAGTTATTACTTCCGGCACCGGCGGATTCTTTATCACTTCTTCATAAGCGCCACCAATGTCTTCATCATTGTCTTCGCCCTGGTGATGATGTGGGTGTATACCGTGCTGGCGAAACGGCGGCTCTCCGCCTCCGCTCTGCTGGCTGATACCCGATAGGCGATCCTAGGTAGACTTGGGAGAGATGACAGAGCCTACCAACTCCCTCGCCGAAGCCTCCTCTTCGTATCTCCGTTCGGCCATGCACCAGCCGGTCCAGTGGCACGAATGGGGAGCGGAAGCCTTTGCCCGCGCAGCCGGGGAAGATAAGCCCATCCTGCTGGATATCGGGGCCGTGTGGTGCCACTGGTGTCACGTGATGGATCGCGAGAGCTACGAGGATCCCGGGCTGGCCGCGGTCATCAACGAAAACTTTATTGCCATCAAAGTGGACCGCGACGAGCGTCCGGATGTGGATTCGCGCTACCAGGCCGCGGTCGCCGCCATTAGTAGTCAGAACGGATGGCCGTTGACGGCGGTGCTGACTCCCCAGGGCCAGCCGTTTTTCGGGGGAACGTATTTTCCCCGCGAAGACCGCTACGGGCGGCCGGGCTTCGAGCGCGTGCTGCGCAGCATGGTGGACTCCTGGAAGACGCGCCGCGACGAGGTGCTGGAATCGGCCGGCAGCGTGGTAGCGGCCATCGAATACAACGAGAATTTTGCCGGCCGCTCAGACAGCCTGAGCATGAGCATCGTGGACAAGATGATCGCCTCGGCGGTGGAGAAGTTCGATCGCCACCACGGGGGCTTCGGCGCCCAGCCCAAGTTTGCCCATCCCTCGGCCATCGATCTGCTGCTGGATGTTTCGGGACGCACCGGCAACGAGGCGGCCAGGGAGGCGGCCGTAGTGACCCTGGAGAAGATGGCGCTGGGTGGCGTCTACGATCACCTGGGTGGGGGCTTCCATCGCTACTCCGTCGATGAGGCCTGGGTGGTGCCGCATTTTGAAAAGATGCTGTACGACAACGCCGAGCTGCTGAAGAACTACGTGCACGCCTTTCAAAGCTACGTAGGGGTGGAGTCGGCGCGGGTGGCCACAGACATCATCCGCTGGATGGACACGTGGCTTACGGACCGTGAGCGGGGCGGCTTCTACGCCTCGCAGGATGCGGATATCGATCTGGACGACGATGGAGACTACTTCACCTGGACGAAGGCCGAAGCCGCCGCTGTGCTCACCCCGGAGGAGATGGAGATTGCTGCTGCCTACTACGACATCGGCGATCTGGGGGACATGCACCACAACCCGGCCAAGAACGTGCTCCATGTGAAGCAGACGCTCGATGTTGTCGCGGCCCGCGCTGGTAAGCCGCGTGAGGAGGCACAGGGGCTGCTGGGGAGAGCCCATGCGCGGCTGTATGCGGCGCGCGGAGAGCGGCCCACTCCGTTCATCGATACCACGGTTTATACCAACTGGAATGCCCTGGCGGTGTCTGCGTATTTCGAGGCGGCGCAGGTGTTGCGGGTGCCCGAGGTAAAAGCCTTTGCGCTGTTGACGCTGGACCGGCTGTTACGGGAGGGCCTCCATCCCGAACGCGGGCTGGCCCATGTAATTTCTTATACCGCGGGCACGTCGACCGGGACCAAATGGGTGGCGGGCATGTTGGACGACTATGCCTTTCTCACCCACGCCTGCCTGGATGGCTGGCTGGCGACCGGCTCAGCGAAGTATTATCGCGCGGCGCTGGATCTGGCTGAGCGCATGGTTGCGGAGTTCTACGACCCCGTCGGTGGGGGCTTTTTCGACGCCAAAGCAAAAGGGCCGGAGTTGCTGGGCGCACTGACGGCACGGCGTAAGCCGCTGCAGGATTCGCCGGTGCCGGCGGGAAACCCGGCTGCCGCGGGGGCGCTTTTGCGGCTAGAAGCGCTAAATGGCCGGGCCGATCTACGGGAAAAAGCGGAGGATACGCTGGAGGCCTTTGCCGGCGTGGTGACCCACTTCGGGCTGTACGCGGGAACCTATGGTTTGGCCCTGGAGCGGCTGCTGCTACCGCCGGTGCAGGTGGTGGTGATTGGAGAAGACGCGAACGCCGATGAACTGGAGGCGGCTGCCATCATGGGCTACGCGGTGAACAAAAGCGTGCTCCGTTTGACCCGGGCGCAGGTTACGCAAGAATTGCCGCCCGTGCTGGCCGAAACGCTGCCCCTGCTTCCGGATTTGAAGGCGGCGCACAGCTTCGCCGTGGTGTGCCGGGGAACGTCTTGCCTTCCGCCGACCACTAGTCCGGAGCAATTGCTGGGTTCGCTGCAGGGGTAGGGCAACGGTGGCTCAGATACCGATGCCACGATCGATCAGGGGACATCGATTACGAACGTGCCCTGTTTTTGATTAAATGCCACATCGTAGACCGAAAAGAAATCAGCTTGCCCCAAAAGGCCGATGCCGTGAGCGTTCATTGCCTCGGTAAACCCAGCATAGGCGGCGAATGAAATTCCGTTGCCTATGTCAATTGTCACGTTCGCGTAGTAGGTGACGTTTGTAGTTGATCCAACCCCGCCAGTCATCGCTCTAGGGAGGGACAAAACGTCTAATTCGAGAGCGATTGCCAGTGCCAACGGGAAGAGGCAGGCATCTGCACCTGTATCCAGGCAGACATAGCAACGCAGACTCTCCCCGTTTTGAGCAGTGAGAGTTGCGGCCGTCCATGGCCGCCATACGACTTGGCCCTGCGGATAAGGATCGGAGGCTGGGATTGGAAACCTAACGAATGGGTATGCTACTTTCGGCATACTTTACAGCTAGAAGAACATTGCGGTGGCTTGCTCAGGCACTCGAAGAATGAGAGGACGTTCTTCTCCGCGCTCTTTAGCCTTTCTCAGAACTTCCTGTGCGTCAGGCCCATACGCCATAACCACCTGCTTGCTTTCTGAGATCGCTACCCATGCGCCGGAGGGAATACCCTTGAGCAGACCCGAAAGCTCTGCTGCAGAGGCGGTCATAGTTTCCTCCCTATCGCTTCTGTTCTCATAATGAGAACAATTGTACTCGTTTTGAGAACACCGCTGAACGACGGAGGAGCGGGACAAGTTCCCCAGCGGCCTTCATCAATGGGAGAGTTTGCCTCCGAAATTACTCCCCCGTGAAGGGATTGGTCTCATTAGGCTTAGCCGTCGTGGGGTCAGGGGCTGTTGCTGCCTCGGTCTCAGGCTTCGCCGCCTGCGCGGAGCCGCTGAGGACGCGATACGGGCTGCCCGGCAGCATATGGTGCTCCTCCAGCGCCAGGCGGATGCGCCGCTGCATCTCGCGCATGGCTTCGAATTGCTTGCGCGGAAGGGTCCTGATCTGGATGGGATAGATGACCTCGGTTCCCTTGATGGAGTCCACACCGAACACCTGCGGGTCGGCGACAAACACATCCTTGAAGGCCGGTTCGTTGCGCACTTCCAGGGCGATCGTCTTCAGCAGAGGGATTACCTGGTCGGGATTGGCGGAGAAGTCGACCGAGACGTTCAGGGTGGCGACGGAGTAGTCTCGGCTTTGGTTGGCCACATTGGTGATCTGGCTGTTGGGAATGATGTATATCGTGCCGTCAAAACCGCGCAGCGTGGTATGGCGCAGGGTCATGGTGTCGACCGTACCGGTCATGCCCGCCAGGGTGACGACGTCGCCGACGTTGTACTGATCCTCAATCAAAATCAGGATGCCGTTGAGCACGTCTTTTACAATGGTTTGTGCCGCCAGGCCGATAGCCACGCCCGCGACCCCCGCGCTGGCCAAGAGCGGTCCCAGGTTGAAATGCAGAATCTCCATGATCTGCAAAAAGGCCAGCAGCGCTACGATGACGATCCCGGTAGCGCGGATGACCGAAGCCAGCGTGCGCAACTGCGCGCCACGCAAGACTCCCAGCGCGTCGCGGCGTTCGGCGACTTTCATCACCCGGCCGGTGACGAAGTTGACCACCAGGATGAGCGCCCAGGTATAAAGGCCGACAAAGATCAGTTTGGGCAGGCCGGCGCGGAGGAATTCCTGCACGTCGGAGAGCCATTCCTGGTTCAGACCGCGCAGAAACGAAGGCGCCGACTCACGAGGGTCGAAGAGGGAGACGAGGGAGAAAAGGGAGGCGTACACTGGCACCCTATGATGGTACTTGACCGGTGGATGGTTGCGGTCATCCTGGGCGTAGGGCTGGTCTTGACGGCGAGCGCTGCCCCCGGCCAATCGTCCTCCGCTGCCGGCCATAAAGCGCATCCGAAAGCGAAGGCGCCTCCGCCGGATCAGGCAACATCAGACCTGAGTACAGCGGATCAAGCAAAGCCCGACAAGCCTGCAGAGGATCAGAGTACAGCGGATCAAGCAATATCAGCATTTTCAGATCAGACGCCTGCTACGGAGCAGACTGCTGCGGACCAGGCAACGGCGGACGAAGCGACGGCGGACCAAGCAGCATCAGACCAAGTGACGCCCGACAAGCCTGCGACGAACCAGACTACAGCGGGCCAGGCAGCGCCTGACAAACCTGCGGCGGATGAAGCGACAGCGGACCAAGCAACGCCCGAAAAGCCCGTGGCGGATGAAGCGACAGCGGATAAAGCAACGCCAGAGAAGCCCGTGGCGGATAAAGCGACAACGGATGTAGCAACGCCAGGCAAGCTTGCGGCGGAGCAGACTACAGCAGGCCAGGCCATAGCGGCCAAGCCTGCTGCGGAGCAAGCGAAGGCAGCAGCGCCGCCCCCGCCCCCGCCCGGTACCCCTGAGGAGCAACAACTTCGGAAAGACTCCGCGTACTTGCTGCAGTTGGTTCAGGAGTTGAAAACTGAGGTAGAAAAAGCCGGAAACGACACGCTTTCGTTGGCCGCCGTGCGCAAGGCCGACGAGATCCAGAAACTGAGCAAAAGCCTCAAGGAAAGAATGAGAGAATGGGGGCTAGTCTCCCAAGGCAAAGGACAGTGAGGGCTAAGTGACCGATCTATCGCGAACCCGGTTGGGGGCAGTGATCGTGATCCTGGGAGTAGCTTTGGCAGTGGCTGCTCACCTGGGGACGGCGCGCGCGCAATTCAA
This sequence comes from uncultured Acidobacteriaceae bacterium, assembly GCA_963824325.1. GTDB lineage: Bacteria > Acidobacteriota > Terriglobia > Terriglobales > Acidobacteriaceae > PALSA-350. The sequence goes on from CAWGPA010000010.1 coordinate 38,846, forward strand.
TGCGCCGGTCAGCACGCAGCTGCCGCAAACGGGAGCGATTGGAGATGCTGGTCGCCGCATACCGGAGAACGAGCCCTACGCGACCCGGGAGCTAGAAGAGCGGCAGTTGAAGCGGCTGCGGCAAGAGCACCAGCAAGAGTTAATCGACGACACCGCCCGCCTGGTGCGTCTGGCAACCGCTTTGAAGGCAGAAGTGGACCAGGGAACCCAACCCACCACCTTGCCGACGGATGCGCTGAAGCAGGCGGACGAGATCACCAAACTGGCCAAGAAGGTCAGCGAACGCATCAAGACCCAATAGGTGGAACCCCCACGGTTATGAAGCTTACCGGCTGGACACCTAAGTCCCTGGTCGCCCTACGCGACTACAGCGGCAAGAAATTTGCGGCCGACCTCGCGGCCGGCATTACCGTCGGACTGGTCGCCTTGCCGCTCTCGATGGCGTTTGCCATCGCCTCCGGGGCGCCCCCGGAGGCTGGACTTTATACCGCGGTCATCGCCGGGTTCGCTATTTCTGCCCTGGGGGGCTCGCGTAACCAGATCGGCGGGCCCACCGGCGCGTTCGTCGTAATCATCTCCGGCATTCTGGCGCGCTATGGCTTCAATGGCCTCCTGATTTGCACCATGATGGCCGGGGTCCTGCTTATTTTGCTCGGAGTTACCGGTCTGGGTGCAGCGGTCAAGTTCATCCCTCGTCCGGTGATTGTGGGCTTTACCAATGGCATCGCCATCCTCATCGCCAGTACCCAGATCAAGGACTTTTTCGGATTGCGTACCGGGCCGGTGCCCGGGGATTTTTTGGGGCGCATGCGGGTGGTGCTGGGGAGTGCCCATACCATCTCGTTGACCACCACTTTGCTGGCCGGCGCCTCGCTGCTGCTGATCGTGCTGATCCGCTGGCTGCTGCCGCGCGTGCCCGGCTACATTGTGGCCCTGGTTGCGGCTACCGTCGCCGTTTACTTCCTGCACCTGCCGGTAGAGACAATCGGCACGCGCTTCGGGGGTATCCCTTCCGGCTTTCCTCGTTTGCATGTCCCGGTATTCGAATACAGCACAATCAGGATGCTGATTGCCCCCGCCATCACCGTTGCGCTGCTGGGAGCCATCGAGTCATTGATGTCAGCGGTAGTTGCAGATCGCATGAGCGGAGATCAGCACAATCCTAATGTCGAACTCACGGCGCAGGGCATCGCCAATATCCTGTCCCCACTCTTCGGAGGCCTGCCCGCTACCGGCGCCATTGCCCGCACCGCGACCAGCATACGCTGCGGCGCGGTGAGCCCGGTGGCGGGTATGGTCCATTCCCTGACGGTACTGGCGGTGCTGCTCTTCGCCGCTGGATTGGCCAAGTTCATTCCCCTGGCAGCACTCTCCGCCATCCTGCTGGTGGTCTGCTACAACATGGGTGAGTGGCATGAGATACCGCAGATCTTGAAGCTCTCCAAGCTGGAGATTGGGGTATGGTTGACGACCCTGCTGCTGACTGTGTTTGCCGATCTGACGGTTGCCGTAGAGGGTGGCATGATTCTGGCGGCGCTGGTCTTCATCCGCAAGGTCACGCTTACGACCACTGTGACCCGGGTGACCAAAGATGATGTGGAAGATGGACGCGTGCACGTGCTGCAAGGCAAGGACATCCCGCCGTTCGTAGCGATTTATCGGATCCATGGCCCGTTCCTCTTCGGCGCCACGGAGAAGATCGACGAGATTCGCCGCGAGCTGCCCGCGCTGCCGCCGATCGTGGTGCTGCGCTTGCGCAATATGACGGCCATTGATTCGACTGGGCTGCAGGCACTGGAACGGCTGGCTCTCGAGGTGCGCGGTTCGGGGCGGACCTTGCTCTTGTGCGGTGCGCGTGAACAGCCCGCGCGCTTGATGGAACAGGCTGTGTTTGCGCAGCATGTAGGCAAGGAGAATATTTGCGCTCACGTAAGCGCGGCCCTGGTGCGCGCCCAAGCTATTCACGACCAGGCGGCCAACGGAGTGCTTTCTATCTAGACATGCAGAAAATCTATCTCGGCGTTGACGTGGGTGGTACCAAGACCGCGGTCGTGCTCTCTGCGCGTCCTCCGGAAACTTTGGGACGGGTGGAGTTCGCAACCATGCCCGAGCGGGGCCCGCAGCACGCGCTCGATCGCATTGTGGAATCCGGGCGCAGCTTGCTGGCACAGCAGGGCCTTGGCGAGGAATCGATCGCGGCCATCGGCGTTAGCTGTGGCAGCCCGCTCGATCGGGTGAAAGGAATCGTCCAGGCGCCGCCTAATCTTCCTACGTGGGTGGATGTGCCTATCTGCCGCTTGCTTGGCGAGGCCTTCCACACCACTTGCCGTTTGGAGAACGATGCCAACGCAGGGGCAGTGGCGGAACATCGATTCGGCGCAGGCGTGGGCGCCGAGCACATGGTTTTTCTTACCCTGGGCACGGGCCTGGGTGCAGGCATCATCGCCGCCGGCAGCTTGTACCTGGGCGCCAATGGGGATGCGGGGGAGATAGGTCACGTGCGGCTCAGCCCGACGGGACCGGTCGGCTACCACAAGGCGGGGTCGATTGAAGGCTGGTCCAGCGGCGGTGGCATCGCGCAACTGGCCGTGCGCATGTTGGCGCAGGCGGAAAAGCGCGGCCGCTCCAGCGTGTTGCATGCGCAGATGGCTCAAGGCGTGTTGACGGCGCGCGACGTGGGCCAGGCGGCGCAGGCGGGGGATGCGGTTGCGCTGAGCATTCTGCGCAGCTCCGGAACGCGGTTGGGCCAGGCGCTTGCCATGTTGATGGATGTGTTGAACCCGCAGCGCATTGTGCTCGGGGGATTGGCTTGGCGCATGGGCGAGAACTTGCTTGCGCCCATGCGCAGAACGATGGAACGGGAGGCCTTGCCGCAAACATTACGGGCCTGTGAAATTGTTCCCGCTGCCTTAGGAGAGCAGATCGGTGATGTGTCTGCCTTATGTGTAGCGATGGGCCTCGAAGGAAAAGGGCAGTTTTAGTCACAGGTTAGAATCGAAGGTTGTTGTTCAAAGGGGAACTGGATGAGTGGACGACTGGCTGGAAAGACCGCGGTGGTCACGGCCGCAGGACAGGGAATTGGACGGGCGACGGCAATTGCCTTTGCCCGCGAAGGCGCCACCGTTTGGGCGACAGATATTAACCGCGCGGCACTCGATACTCTCTCTGCGGAGCAGCCGCAGATGATTTGCCGCGAGCTCAATGTACGCAGCCTCGCGGAGATTGAACAACTCGCGGCCCAGCTGCCGGAGCCGCACATTCTGTTTAACTGCGCCGGCTACGTGCATAACGGCACCATCCTCGATTGCAAGGAAGAGGATTGGGAGTTCTCCTTCGATCTGAATGTCCGCTCGATGTATCGCACGTGTCGCGCGTTTCTGCCCGGCATGTTACGCGCGGGGCGGGGAAGCATCGTCAATATGGCTTCGATTGCGTCCAGTGTTCGGGGTGTGCCGAACCGGTTTGTCTATACCAGTTCCAAGGCCGCCGTGGTGGGCTTGACCAAGGCCATTGCCATCGACTTTGTGCGCCAGGGTATCCGCTGCAATGCCATTTGTCCGGGCACGGTGCAGTCGCCTTCGCTCGATGGGCGTATCGCCGCACAGGGCGACGTGGATCAGGTGCGCCGTGAATTTATCGCGCGCCAACCCATGGGCCGTTTGGGCCGCCCGGAAGAGATCGCCGAGTTGGCGGTGTATCTGGCATCCGATGAGTCCAGCTTCACCACCGGGCAGACGCACGTGATCGACGGCGGCTGGAATATCTGACTTGTAGTGGGTGGGATGGTAATGTTACCGGATGAAATCAGCGCCATCAAGCTGTGCGGTTTCACAGTAGTCGCGATCAGTGATCAGGCATAGCAACTGTGAAACCGCTTTAATGGCTCGGTAACATTCTTTCCGTTAGACCTGAGCTTTTCTTGCTTTCGCCCAGCGCTTCCGTTGTGCGGCCGCGATCTTCTTACGAGCTTCCACGCTCAGTACACGCTTGCCTTTAACCTTAGGCGCTGTCGAACCATTGATGGAGCCTGTAGAAGCACCCCGGCTATGACCATTGGTCGTACCTTGCAACAAAGCCTTCACTTGCTGCAGTCGTGAAATTTCGCTGTTGATGTGTTCTAAGATCTCTTTTGTATTCAAAGGGGATTCTCCGGACGCAAAAAGTCGTCCCCGATAGAATATCAAATTCGATCCAGCGGAGATACCAGGGCCTAATACCAGAAGGTGAGGGAACAGATAACCGCGTTCCTAAGTGGAACTTGGGGTGCAATGAATGTAAACGGAATAGCTCCCTCTGCGTGTGACCAGGAACACGCTACTCCCTCGGAAAGCTACACTTGCCCATGCAAAGTAGAAGTAAAGATATTTTAAAGAAGGTGCTTGCTTGTTCCTGAAAGCTTCGCTCAACCGGCTTCGTGGCAGGTCAATTCTCGACCCCAAGGCTAGCTCTGCGGAGCAGCTATTCCTTGCGCCACCCTTTACCGAAGAAGTAGCCGCTGCGATTCGTCTTATTTCCACCCGCCTGCCGCTCAAGGCCGATGAAGCTTCCCGGCTGCTCTGGCAACGGGAGAGCAATGCCGCTTCTGAAGCGGAGTACGAAGCGCTGTTGCCGCTATTTGCAGCAGTCGATCAACCAAAGCGTGTTCTGGAGATTGGCCCAGGCTTTGGCCGATCGGTTGTCTTCTTCAACAAGAAGGGGCTTTTACCGGGCAGCGAGATAAGTCTCTACGATGCCAACGGCACCAGCACTAAATACAAACAAAAATATTACGAGCATCCTCCACAGTGGCCGGACACTTCGTCTTTCTGCGGGAACCTTTCGCTCTTGCAAACCATGCTGGATTACAACGGAATCACTTCTTATAAGATATTTGATGCCACGCAACTGCCGCTTGCCGCATTGCCCGGACCCTATGACTTGATCTACGGGTTTTACAGCATTGGCTTCCACTGGTCACTGGAGTACTACCTGGACGACCTTGCACCCTTGTTGCATGAACGCACGCTCCTGGTTTGTACCCTGAACAAGAACTTTCGCCCCTTTCCCCGGCTGGAACAATTCTCCACGCGCGTTCTCGAATGTCGCGAAGTGAAAAAGAACGCAGCTCCTCTTCGCCTGCTGGTTTTGAGTAAAGCACCGCTTCCCGGTGTGGGGCGCTCCCTGGCCGAAGCTTTTTCTTAGAGGTCTTGTCCTTCGTCAGAAACGAGAAGGGCCTCTCATGTTCTGGCCCGGGTTGCTATCATCAAGTTATGTGCGGCCGTTATGTGCGTAAGTCAACCCGGAGAGAGATCGCTGCATGGTTCGGCGCTGAAGACGACGATGCTCTGGAATGGGGCGCGAGCTATAACGTCGCTCCGCAGACTTTCCAACCAGTCGTGCGCCTGCATCGCGATACAGGAATGCGTGAGATCGTTCTCATGCGCTGGGGCTTGATTCCTTACTGGTCAAAGGACGCGCAAATCGGCTTCTCCACCATCAACGCCAAAGCCGAGACGGTGGCCACCGCGCCGGCCTTTCGTGAGGCCTTTAAGCGTCGCCGCTGCCTGGTGCCCGCGGACGCATTTTATGAGTGGCAGAAGCTGGATCCAAAACACAAGCAGCCCTTTGCCATCGCACTTTCCAGTCGTGAACCCTATGGCTTCGCTGGTTTGTGGGAGCGCTGGAAAAATCCAGCGAGCAGCGAGTGGCTGGAGAGCTTCTCTATCATTACTACAGATCCCAACCAGGTCGTCGCCCCGCTGCACAATCGGATGCCGGTCATTATCGAGCGCAAGGATTATGCCCGATGGCTGGGTTCCGGCAATCCGGCGCAGCCTCCACTGGATCTGCTGCGGCCTTTTCCGGCAGAGCAAATGATCGCCTGGAAGGTGGACAAAGCAGTGGGAAACGTCCGCAATGACACCGCGCAGTTGCTCGAGCAACCTGACCCCACCGAGGAGTTTCGCTTGAGTTAGAATAGCTGCTGCACGGAGAGAGCGAGCCTGACCCAGGTGCCGTCTCTGATCCGCAACAGTCGTGAATGTCACTCCGGCGCTCTTCTTTCCTTCGAGTGAGTTCTGCAAACAGCTGATTCAATGCCGTCTTTGTCCGTCCGCCGTCGGGTGGTGTTTCCGATCCGCAACAAGACCACATCGTCGAGACGCCAACAATTTCCTCAGGGCAGAATAGATAACACCGAAGGTTACGTAAACGAGGGAGAGTAAATACTGCCTGCCGCACTACTTATGACGTAGCATAAATAGCGCATATGTTTCTTGCGCGCTGCCCAATGTTGAGGCATACTTGGACTTAGTTAAGTCGTAACTATGACAGAAATAGTTATGTGTTGAAGGGTACCCTCCTCCCCGGCTGGCCCTTCATTTTGCCCTTGGTTTCTCCCCCTAGAAAATTGGAGATAGCTATGAGTCCTCTTCGGAGACATGGCGGCGGACGTCCTCGCTCCGCCCATTCCATCCTGGGTGTTGCTGAGCGTTGGGGTATATCGGAGAAAGCAGCGCGTCGTTTGGCCGCGCTCAGACTGGACGATGGCGAAATGGCCATATTGGTGCGCGACAGCAGGCGTTACGCGTCGGCGCAGCGTCGTGAAATCCCGGTCCAGGGAAGATACATTGGCGGCTTGAGGGCTCTGGGCATGCGCAGCCGCGTGCCTACGGGCCGTGCATGAGCCCGAACAAGGGTCAAGACCCGCCCACCGTTCTGCGTGGCCGGCGCAGTACGGATCTCTCGCCGCGCGGCGCAAAAGCGGGCGAAGAACGGGAACGCAGAAAGGCCGTTCATTCGACGAACCAGGATAGAAGGGTTGGGCGCCAGCAGGTGAAGGATTGCGCCTTGGCGCGATTCGGCCTGGAGGCGGGAAAGATGGTACGGCAGACACTGATCCGGCGGGTACAGAAGGGAGATGTGAAGTATGCGCGCAAGCTTACTAACTCGCGCACTGTCATTGTGCTCGATTACGCCGATGGGGAAATGGCATTTCTTTATAGCAGCGCGACCAAGGATATTGTCAGCTTTTTGGCGCCTGATGCGCCGGAAGTCGCGGACTGGCGGCGCTCGCGAGCAGCGGCGCCGGCATTATTCGCCGGCGGGCCCAACGAGGCATGCGAGTGAGCGTGCACAGGAACGGCAAGGGCGCGCAAAGCAGCGACGCCCTGCCCGCAAGCACAGCTGCGGAGGCGGCGATCCTGGGCGCCATTTTGCTCAACAACGGCCATTACCAGGAGGCGGCAGGGCGTATCGCCGCCGCCGACTTCTCTCTCGATTCGCATCGCCGCGTCTTCTTACGCATGGGCGAGTTGATAGCCGAAGGTAAGAGCGTCGATATTGTAACTTTGGCCGAGCAGTTACAGCGCAACAAGGAGTTGTCTGTGATCGGCGGCGTGGCTTATCTTGCCAGCCTTACCGAGGGGCTGCCCCGCCGGCTATCGATCGAAGAATATGTGCGGATCGTCAAGGACAAATCTCTTTTGCGGCAGACCATTGCCGAGAGCGACCGGGTAGGAGCACTGGCGGGCGACCAGTCCGGCTCCGCCGAGGAGGTTCTGGCCGAGGCCGAGTCTGCCTTCCGCAGGATTGCCGGGCAGACAATTACCTCCGGCCTGACCTCGGTAGGCGAGTATGTTAAAACCCACTATCCCCGGATTGACGGGATATTTGAGCATAGTGCGCGGCTCACTGGTATCTCCTCCGGCTTCTGGTGTTTGGACCATCTCACGGCCGGGTTTCAGCCGAAGGAGTTGACCATTCTGGGCGCCCGGCCCTCGATCGGCAAGACGGCGGTGGCCGGCAATATCGCCGTACATGCGGCGATGTCTGGTAAGACCGTGGCCTTCTTCAGTTTGGAAATGCCCAGCAAGGCGCTTATTGACCGCATGTGCTGCGCACGCGGGCAGGTGGACTTACAAGCGCATCGCCATGGCCGGCTTAGTGAGGTACAGAAACAATACTATCTGCGCGCGCTGGCCGAGATTGTCGACGCGCCGTTATACATTGATGACCAGCCGGCGCAGACTGCCGTGTCCATTGAGGCCAAGGCGGCGAGATTGCAAGCGAGTGCTGGTCTCGACCTGGTGGTAGTTGATTACCTGGGTTTGATGGCGGCTGAGCGCAAGGGCATGGAAAACCGCGAGCAGGTGGTGGCAGCCATCAGCCGCGCGATGAAGGGATTGGCCAAGCGGCTCAACGTGCCTGTGATCCTGTTATCGCAATTGAACCGCGAACTCTATAAGCGCGTAGACAAGCGGCCAGTCCTCTCCGATCTACGCGAGTCCGGAGCCATTGAGCAGGATGCGGACATGGTCCTCTTTCTTCATCGCGAGGAATACTACAACCGCGAAGATCCATCGCTGACGGGAAAGGGCGAATTGATCATTGCCAAGGCGCGCAATGGTCCGCTAGGAACGGTGTACCTGCACTACGACGCACGCACCTGCCGGTTTTCGAGTGAACGGGAGTAAGAAGGACTTACGTTCCGCGGTCAATCTCCGATTACTCTCGGGTCAGGCGTCCCGGATGCTGACTTCTCTGCAAGCCGCAGGCAAGAGCATTTTGGTCAGATCGTAAGACTCGAAATCCGTTCAAAGAATACCTTGCGTCCCCAAAAGCACCGGCAAGTGGGACGATATTCCTGATGAATCCAGCTTTAATCACAACGGCGCGATCCGGTGGATGATAGAGTACGACGTCGTGCAAATATGTAAGGTCAAGGCCGGCTGATGCCGCAGCAGTTTCTTCTTTGGCCCCAGCCGTGATGTCCAGCCCCAAAAAGCGTCCAGATGTCAGCGTAAAAAGACAGCGAGCTCGATCCCAGAGTCAATCACGTGCCTCAATGAGTTCTGTTCTGGGAGCGTTAGGCCATGGGAAGTGCCAAACTCACCTTTAGGGTCGCCGAGTGAAAGGGCCCGACCGTATCTAGGCGGACGAGATGCTGTAAGGGAAGTTTCACCTGAGCTAACGGCGAGAGGAGCCCAAACAGTAGGGGTCTTTAAGATGACCGGATCGTGTGCGCCATGCTTAGGACTGAGAGCTACGACCTTCGGAGTAAGTTCTCGCAACTGCTGCAATCTCATGGATTTTCCGTCCTCAGAAAGCGCGACCATGCATCCAGGGGCGCTATGCGCAACACCTCGAGCCGGGCTTGTGGGTTTACTGGCATACCACCTCTCTGCATTGGACGGAAACTAACACCCGAGCAGGCTACTGTCAATACTATCGTCGATATCTCCAATCATTTCAAGCCTACTCTACTACTTAAAGGCGCCCTCCTCGGCGCGGCCCCAACCCCATCCTCCCTGTGGTCCTTATCGGCGCTTCCTCGCGATCCAGCTCCTCTTCTTTCTGTTGCCAGCGGATCGCGGCCGAGCCCAAATCCAGTCCGCGAACTGCGTACTGCAGCGTCAGCTGCCGTGGCTGCGTTGCCTGTTGAATGAAGGTGTACAACGCATAGCGCGTCTCATCGGCGACATCATCCAGCGGATCGCCGGCTATCTTGCGAATGTCTCCCGGCCTGGCGTCGTCATGCATACGCGTGCGCAGGGCCTCAAAGCTGCGCGGGCATACATCGGTGATCTCGAACTCACCCGTGCGTAGCATGCGGTAGAGTAACTGCCAGCCGCCCAGCCGGTCGTTCGAGGCGCGCTCGCAGGCGATATCCCACGGCTCGAAGACTTCGTTCATCTGGTCGGCTATGGTGTGGCCGTCGCCGATCTCCTTGAAGTTAGCCGGGTCAAGATAGGCAGCCACAATGCGCCGCCGCTGCCCGTTTTCAGCGGGCCCGTCTTCCGCTGGCCCGTCTTCAGCTGGTTTGATGAAAGCGTCCACCACCATCTGCGCCAGCTCATACGCGGGCACGTGCGGCACCACAAGCTCACCAATCTTGCGGATACGCCCTTGGGGAAACTCCGGGCGATCCTCTTGTTGCAATCGTTGTGACTCGATGCCGTGGATGGTTGTGTTCTGCCGCACCTCTGCCGGCCCGCGGACGTACAGCCCCACCGAAGAAGAGGATTTGCCGTAGCCGTAGTCGATAGCAAGGAAGTGGTTGTGCCACCACTCCACGCCAGCCTCGGCCAGGGGGCGCACCATGCCTGCATGCATGAAAGGGAAGTAGGCGCCCTCGAGCGTGCACCAGCAGCCTTGCTCCATGGCCGCGGCTGCACCGCCAGACATCATATGCAGGCGTTTGGAGTAGTTCGCGTCCAATAGATTGTGATCGGACAGCTTGCCGGGAATAAAGGCAACCGAGAAGGGAATGGCCTCGCCATCCGAGGGCCAGCAGCGGTCGCGGTAAAGTTGGCTGGGTTGCGCCGCGTCTCGTGTGTTGTGCACCGGGCAGTGGCCGCGCAGAAAAAGCGTCTGGTGCCAGGCAGCGCCGACGTTGCCGGGATTCGAGGTGAGACGCATGCGCAGCCGTAGGCCAGGATCGGTCGAGCTCAACCGGCCCAAAATATTGCGCACCTGCCTTTCGGTGTGCAGCGTCGACTCATCAAACCCGATGAAGGAATAGCGCGGGCCCAGGTACTTCCACACGTCGTCGTCCGTCTTCATGTAGGCAAAACGGATCGTCGCTCCGGAAGGAAAACTCCAGGTCCATTTAGGGGAACCGACGAAGACGCCGTCCAGGGGTGCATAGAGCCGCCGGGTCTTGTCGATAAGATCGGTCATCTCGACGAAGGAGGAGCGGAAGATAATGCCCCTCAGGTGAGGGTTCTCATGCTCCTGCACCGCGTCCATCAACATGGTTTCGGTCTTGAGCGACCCGGCGGATCCGCCGAAGAGCAGGATGTCCGCTTCTGAATCGAGCGCAGCCTTTTGCGCGGCGGTGGCCGGCATCCAGCGATAAAGCGCCTCCTCATCGGTCTCGGTCATGGTGCACCCCGCCTCGGGATTCGCCCTGGGGGAGAGCACCCTTCAGCCCAGTCACGGGTCAATTGGGTCGTGGCGGCATCCATGCCGACCGGTAAATTTCTTGTGCCGGACGAGGTTTGACCGCATCTTTATTCGGCATAAGACGCAACTCCGCGCACAGGGCATCGAGTGCCTTCAGTTGGCCGGTGACATTTCCTTTGGTTTCCTCCGGGGTGAGGTTGGCCAGCTCCCAATATTTGGCCAGTATCTGGTCGCGGTCGATGTGAAACCCGGTTGTCGTGGAATTGCTAAGGGTGAAAGCGCCTGCAGGGTGTTTACGGATCATGATTTTTTCTCCTTTTTGGAGCCTGGCGGCATCTCGCTTTGCCAGGCCATTCGTGTAATATTTGGTTCCATGGGAAGCAAAGATAAAGGCAAGAAGGAAACGAAGAAAGCACCTAAACCCAAGCCCAAAGTAGAGCCTGGACGCAAGCGCGGGGAAGATACCCGCCTCGGTGGCCCACCCAAAAGCTGATCGCGGCTTCTTGCTACACCGGCAACGGCGGACGGGTGGGCCCCATATCTCGCTCGTTTTTCGCGAGATGTGGGATACCACGGCTCTTTTCCTCTGACTCTCGATTTCTCTGATGCACTCAGCGGCCGACATTGGTGGTATCCCACATCTCGCGAAAAACGAGCGAGATACCTGGATTTCCTGTATGCGGCACCAAGCAAGGCCACGTGTGCGGCTTTCATTAAGGAAAGCCGCAGGAAGTGCAACAGCGCCACCAAACTTCACAGGAAATCCGGGATATGGGGCACCCGTCCTTTGTCAGGGAACGAGAGGCCTCCCCAGCATTGTTAAGACCCACGAAGGTCTTTGTGACGTACGGTAATGTTCCTTCCGTCGTCGGTGCGTACACGCGCGATGCGCATATTCGGATCTACATAGAGGACTGTCGCCAGAGCCCCGCCGGCTAATCTTACCTTGGCTCCCCTCACGACTGGACCCTTCACCACTCGTTCCGCCGGGGAATAGGCAAGTCTGTTTCTAGCGTTGAATCGCTCCATCGCAGAATCGTTGATGTCCCTCGCGGCTAGGCGCGCCTGGCTGGCATTCTTGCCGGCGAGCTCCGCGTTGCGCACCTTTTTGTAGTCGTGATGCTCCTGCCGGTTTGCCTCCAGCACTTCTTCGGGGACGATCTGCAGCTCTTCAGAGGATCCGTTGGGCATCTGGAGCTGCAGGGAACAGCTGCGGTAGCGATACTCCGGATCGCCTAAGGCGAAGTTGTCCTGCTGCCGCAACACGGGGAAGCGCCGTTTCACCGCGGCCACGACCGCATCTTTCGCTTGTGGCGTGGAGACCGAGATTTGCGCCGCGCCGTAGTCGCTGACCGTTTCCGCTGGTTGGCCCTGACCGGCAATCTTTTCTGCTAAACGTGCCGGATTTTTGGCATCGCGGCTCGCCGCCAGCCTGGCGCCGGGGATATGCTTGATCGCCTCCAACAGTCCGGCTTTGTAGGAAGGCATTGCGCTAGTGGCCAAAGCCTGGTTGATGGCCGGGTTATTCGTCGGCTGCACGATCTTGCGCCCCGAAGCGGCTTCCAGCGCGCCCACGGCCTGTGGACGCACGATCATTTGCTGCATCTCTGCCAGTAATCGTGGCTCGGCGGCCGTTTTGCGCGCCGCTGCCGTGGCATGGGCGCCTACAGTATCTGTAACTGTTTCAAATCCAAGTTCGGCCAGCGAACGCACTTTTCTTTGCGCTGGAAACACAACGGGTTCAAAGCCAAGCGTTTCGAGAGGATGTGCTGCCATAGGTAACGTGCACCAAAAGGTTGCCTGCAATACATCTGTTAAACGGCAAAGGACAGCGCGAAACCTCTCCCGTTGAACAGGGTTACATCCTAGTGAGCGGTTGTTGTACGGGAGAAGGACAATGAAAACGAAATGGATAGCTAGCTTAATATTGGCTTCGGCCCTTGCGGCTCCAGCCTTTGCTCAAGTCAGCGTATACGCCCGTGTTGGTCCGCCGCCGCTGCGCTATGAGGTTCGGCCCGCGATTCCCGGTCCGGGCTATCTCTGGGTGGACGGATATTGGAACTGGGCCGGGGGACGGTATGTGTGGATCCCCGGAGTGTGGCGCCGGCCACCTTACGCGGGTGCCTACTGGAGCCATCCTCACTATGACCACTATCCCCAGGGCTGGGCCTACCACGAAGGTCACTGGGATCATGATGACCACGGCGACCACCATGATTGGGGACATCATTAAACCATTGTTTGCTCTCCCCAGGCCCGACTAAAAAGTTGGGCCTGGGGTGCATTAGTAGGTTCATTTTCTGCTACGCCTCATCCAGCACTTTAAGGTTTTCGTCGATCTGCATGGCGGCATGAAGATTCTCTCTGGGCAGATAACCAACCTGTCCCTTCGAGGAAACCTTTATGTATCCGGGATCGGTGCTTCGGTCGGGCGTTACCTCCTTTGTAGCACCCGCGAAGTACCCTGCCAGTCCACGGCGGACTGGCGGCGTGCCGTCATCGCCGGCGGGGGCCCGCGACGGGGTCGCCTGTGAGGGTGGCTTTGCCAGGTTACCTGTCAGCGGGGTAGACTCCGCCGATCCGCTCTGTGAGGAGGGTGGTCGGGGGGCGGCGCCACGAGGCTCTGCGCCTCAGCCGGCGACAGGATCTGTCTCAGCAGCCTGCTGGCCTCGTCCTCACCCAAGGCATCGCTGTAATCCAGATCTTCTGCCATGGTTACAGTTTCCCAACCTTGCCCAGGTTGCCGGCAACGCTGCTGCCAACCTCATCCCAGAAACTGGGCGTCTTGGCTGCTTGCGTCTCATCTCCTAGAGTGCTATCGGCCGCATTCCCAGACGCACCGTAGAGCGACTCATTGGCGCTGATTGGCGCGGCCGACGCGCCCAGAGCCGTTTGGTTGTAAGCCGCTTCGTTCGAGATGCGCTTTTGCTGCGCATCGGCCAGGTCGCTCGATAGGTTGCGAGTGTTTTGCTGTGCTCCGGCTGCCGCGGTCGCCGCGTCCGCTGCACTATTTTGGCCCGTCCGCAGGGCCTGGGATTGCAGAGCGCCCTGGAGCGAATTCGAGCCTGCTTCCGAGACGTTGGCCAGCCCGGTGTTGATGGTCTGATCGTATTCGCCCCCCGGGCTATAGGGGTTGCCGGAGACAAACTTTGCCAGTTGGTTGTTGTAGTTGCCGATGGCGTTTTCCGTCGAGCCGAAGGCCGACTGCGCGTTACCAAAGTCAGTAGCGTTCTCGTTCGACGCGGAATTGAATGCTTGCGTGGATTGGCCTCTACTCATTTAGTTCCCTCTCAGATCTTTAGCGAAGTGTGCGAGCTCGTGATCGACGCAAGTGAAGCCCGCACGCCGTAATGGTTTCTGGATCATCTTCTTGAGTGTCCGAGGTACGAAGCACTCCAGCCAGCGGAAGCCCTGGAGCTTCAGCACGTAACTAAGTCCCTCGATCTCCCGGCGTCCGAACGCGGTGGCCTTGGGATCGCAACCCACAAAGCGCAACTCCGCGATCGTCTCCACGTAGATACAATTCCTGATGGCGCCACTGTCTGTCCCGCTCGTGCCGGGATCTTCCACGCCCACCAGGGCGATGGCAATCGCGGGACCGAACAGGTCGGGCAGCTCATAATTGGTACCCTGCGCGGCCTGGTGCTCCTGGTGAAGCCGCTGAATCGCAGGCCAGTCCTGCCGGCATGCCTGGCGGAGGGTGATGCGCCTCATCGCACGGTCAGTCCGTGCTTGCCGGCATAGTCAAGCATCTGCCGCTGCGACGTATTCAGCGCCTCATTCACTTGATGAACCGCGGCGGCAGGGTCCAGGCTGTCCAGGTTATCTTTGGGGTGAACCGCTCCGCACGCCGGGCACGAGTCGTGGCCCACGGCCAGTTGGATCAGATGACGATTGCCGCGTTCGTCGCGCAGCTCGATCACATGAAAGCCGCTTGCCAAATCCAGATACTGCTGGTGCAGGCTATACATCGGCGTAGAGCCTCCCCCCGTTGTTGCCGGTGGCTCCGCCGCCGCCGGTGATGCCACCGCTTACGCCCCCCGAGGCCGTGACCGTGGGCGTGCTGGAGTAGCCAGTACCTGCGCTCCCCGGTGTGACCTGGGTGACGGCGCCGGCCGCCACTACGGCCGTGGCCGTAGCGCCGCTGCCGGAGCTATCCGTGATCGTCAGCGTTGGCGCGGCGGTGAGCCCGTTGCCGGGGTTGATGATCTGGTAAGCAACGATCGCGCCACCGGTTACCACGGCATGAATCACTGGCAGTAACAGTCCGCTGGCATTAGCGATGACCGATACCTTGCCTACCGGCACCCAGGTATCAGGAAAAGTCTGGGCCAGTTGCGGCTTGAGCTGATACTTTTGTCCATCCCAGACCACGAAGCCGTTGGTCGCATAAGCGACATTCAGGATGGTCCCAGCCGCGATTACTTTAGAACCGTTACCAAGGATGGAAGTCCACGAAGTGCCGACCCCGCCTGAGCCATAGACCCGTACCGTAGCCGTGCTGCCATTGGCGACCGAGTCGACCGTCGCATAGTTCGATTGGTTGAGCGAGAGGTTGCTCGCGGTCGCGGCAGAACTCATCAGGCCAGAGCTGACCGGGCCCGGCTGAGCAATATAGCTGCTCCAGTTTTGTTGGTTATAACTTGATCGCAGCCGCCAGTAGAGAGTCACCCCAGGATTGGGCAAGACATAACTTGTGTTGGTGCTGACGGGGTAAGTCGCTACTCCCGAGGCAAAGTTGGCCACCGGCGAGCTCGATATCTCCTGATAAATAGGCGCGTTGGTTGCATTGCGCGGCGCCGTGGCACCTGAAGCATTCTGCGGTGTCTTGATCGAAATCGTGAAGCTTCCATTGGCCCCAGCCACCGCAAGCTGAGAAGGCGCCGGCGGTGAGGTGAAGGAAGCGGCACTCGCGTCTATCTTGCTCAACGGCGTCGTGCCCGTTTGCGCATAGAGAGATTGCAGGGCGAGGTGCATGCCGGTCAGCGTCTCCCGCAGATCGCTGTTTCCCTTGGCAGCGGAGTTGATCTGCGCCAGATTGACACTAAGCGCCATCGCCGCTCCTGCCGGTAAAGAGTGGGCGAGTGAACAGGCTGCAATATTTAAGAGCAAACCAGGCATTCGCGATGGCCCCATTGGTAAAGCGCATGCGGAAGCGCTCATTCTGCCCTCTCGCGCCGCCGTCGTAGCCTCTCCAGTTTTCCGGGGTCAGCGGAAAGGGCGCCAGCTTGATCTCGTTGGTACCGTTACTTGCAGGCGATTGCTGCGAGTCCACGCCCGTTCTTGCCACCATCACCGATACGGTCATCGAACCCTGGCCCAGGGCATTGATGCTGACGCCGCCCAGCATGGATACAGCCATCAGATCCTGGGTGCTGGTGGTTTCGTACTGGCATTCGATCCCGGCTCCGTTGTCGTTGTAAATACCGGTGGCAATCATTTGCACCGTGCCATCGGGCGAAGAGGAGCCAATCAGCACCTGGGATTGCCGTAGCGCACCGAAGGACGAGGCGTTCTCCGGCAGCTGGCGCTCGCAGCGTACTGCCACCGATCCGGCTATATCATCCACGCTCCACTTGCGTGCCGCGCCCATGGCCACTTCCCGGCCCGCATACTGGCTAAAGTGGATCGGGCCTGACAGGCCCTCCATGTAATTCATGGTCAGGGTCTGGTTGGGCACGGTCGCGCTGCCTATGGGAACGCCGATCCGGATCTCCTTGTTTTCTTCGTCCACGCAACACCAAATGAGATGTTGGTAGTCCCAGTTGATGGTCTGCCATATGGTGGGGATCTCCTTGGTCATCAGCTTGGGTTGCGCTTCGCTGGGTGAATAGGCATACGCACCGCTGCGATGAACGAAAAAGAGGAATTCGTTGGTGACGCAAACTGCCCGCGGTCCGCAGGGTCCTACGCCCTCCCACCGCTGCTGCACCGACCAGGTGGAGGGATCAGTTGCGGTGGGGGAGATGGTGAAACCCGACCGCTCCTTCAGGGAGAAGAGCGTCCCTTGAAATTCGCGAGCGCAGATGCAGCGCTGTCCATTTCCATTTGCGACCTGGATCGGGCTGGTATCGCCGTAGTAGGACTCCGAGTCCGCGGCTAGCGAGATGTAGTGTCCCGACCCATATCCATCCACTCCGCTCAGCACCACGCGATCATTGGATGGGGAATAGTACACATCGACGGCTGCCGGCGGAAGTATGCAGCGCAGCCGGTCTGTCATGTCGGTGGAGGTCTCCGCTTCCAGAAACTCATCGGTGAAGTTGAACAGTGCAGTGGTGGTGGTGTTGTCGCCGATAACCGTCGCCGTCATAGGGATGGAAGCGCTTACGGTGGCCGAGGGGATGTAGAAGAACGGCCCCACATTGGTGCCATCCGCGACCGTGAATCCAATGGTGCGATTGAGCGTGTTGCTGGGCCCAATGGGAATATTGGCCATGTACAGTTCATAGCCGGGCACATCCACGCTGACAGAGGTAAAGGCCGGAACCGTGGCGCTTAAATTTCCATTGCGGTTGGTGAAAGCGATGCTGGCATAACGGAGACCAGGGCTCGCGTCGGGTGCAATATTTCCCGCTGCTCCGGAACTGTTTGTCACGGGAGCAGACGGCCCGCTGGCGGTGGCAACCATGGTGGCCGTGCTAAGCGGCTGGAATGATCCCACGAATGCGTAACTGCCGATGGCGGGCGCAGGTGTTCCCGTCGCCACGTCGGCTTCATAGAGATTCACTCCGGTAATCTGATACAGCGTGGAGGGAATAGGGACCTGCACAGCGTCATTGAGGACGGTGTCGATCAGCGCGCCGGCAACGGAAGGTAGCGTCTCTCCTGCTGCGTTGGTGAAGGTGGCAATCACATAGACATCCCGCCCCGCAGGAAAACTGCCTGAGTCCGAAGCGCGTTCGACGACAGGTGTGGGTGGGGGCTGCAATCCACCGGGAGTGACCCGAGCCGTATTGGACGAGGGAGGCGCAACCCCAGCCGCCGTGGCCGTCACCGTGACTGTGGCTCCCATAGCGAAATTTCCTACCTGGGCGAAGCTTGCGGGAGCGGGCGCCGCAGTTCCGGTGGCAACGTCGGCCTCATATACGTTGACTGAGACCGGTTGGTACGCGGTGGCCAACCCGCGAATCCACCCGGCCAGGCTGGATAAGGTGGGCACCGTGAACCGGGCTGCATCGTTCAAATGGGTGTTGACCAGGATGCCTGGCGCCGAGGCGATCGACTCGCCCTGCGCGTTGACATACGTGATCTCCAGATAGACATCGCGGCCGGCCGCGAAGGCTCCGCCGCCGGCCACCCGGCTTGGCTGCGGTGAGTTAGGCGCCGGCAGACGGTTCACCAGCACCGGGGTCTGCTCTTCCCAGGTTACGCCGCCATCTGTAACCGTGGCGTTTTCTGTGAGCGGCCATGCTGGCTCCGTGGCGCTCGTGGTGCCGGCGACGGTGCAACGGTAGAGGTGTCCGTTGCCGCCCGCCGCTGTTGGCTGTACATACTCACCCACCAGATACGCCGACGACTTAAGCCACGCCGCGCCGAGCGGTTTCTGCCCATACGGATCCAGCTGTTGTGTGCTCAACCCGTAAACGTTGATCGGGGCGGACGGCGTTTGCAGGTCAGAGTAGGCGACCAGGGCGCGGTTATAAGCCTCGGTAACGATTGCCTGTGAATGGGCCGGTTGAGTCACCAGCGGCCCCTGCACGCGCACCAGCTTGCCGCTTCCGGCAGGACGTTCCACCAGCAGGTAGCCGTCCGTATCGAAAACCAGTGGGACCTGAAAGAGCGTCTCGCCCGGATTCTCCGGGGTGTAAATCAAAGAAGCCAGGCCGGAGATGGCCGCCTGGTTTGGCCCCTGCATAACTGTCTGCAGACCATAACGCGTGGCCACCGTGGTGAGTTGAAATCTGCAATTTTTGCAGACAGCCGCAACTCCCATAGGCAGCACGGTCGGATCGTCATTGTCGACGAGTCCACCAAAGCGCGTGAACTCGTGCGGGGTAAAGCCGTCAAAATTCATGCGATGGTTTTAGACGCGACGCTTCTGCACTGTGAGAATTACGTTGCCGCCGGTCACAGCGCTGTTGTAGGCGCCGGAAACGATCGTGCCCGTGGGTTGGTAGACATTGATGAGAAATGCGGTCAAGGTCGAGCCGCTGATCTTCGGCTGCACGTAATATCCGCCGATATCCTCCAGATACACCGCAGGCGCCAACGATGAGCGGAAGCTCGAAGACACCCTCTACATCAAGTCCGTTGGGGTTGCTCAGGGTTGCCAGGTTGAGAGGATCTCCACCCGTGGTGAAGCTGCCGCTGAAGGTAAGCTGGATGAAGATCGTAAAATTACGCTCCCCGCCCGCACCGGTGTAATCGATGATTGCTCCTGAAACTGCCATGGTTTCTCCTTAGTAAGAAATGAGATAACTTAAGATCGCCGCCGCCCCGCTTGTCTCGCTGTCCGGCGCACCTGGCCCTGTTCGGCGCGGACAAGTTGCTCCATAATTTCGTCCATGCCCTCTAGAGCTTTTTGTTCGTACTGCTGAGTCCACGCAGCATTGCCGCGAACCGTTGCAATCAGCGCCGCCGTGCCATAGGCGACGACGTAGCCAATGCGCGGATGCGAAAGCAGCACGCTGTCATCGCTGGTCAACGGAGGCGGCCCGAACTCACCCCGGACACGCAGGTCAACCACGATGGAGCAATTGGTAAGCCAGATCACCTCGCTGCGAAATTCCCATCCCGCCATGCCTTCGCGCGGCTGCAGGTCGGGAAGGACCTCGTAGTTTGGTACCAGCCGGTAATAAGAAGGGTCGTCTCCTGCCGGCTTCCAGTCGATGCGCAGCGGCTGGTCGGTCATAGCCGCAAGCGGGCCGCTCCCTGTTTGATAAGTAGACAGGTTCGGAGTGCCCGCCGGAATGCCTGGCACTTCGACCACCGCGATATCCCACGAGGACTGGGTGGATGCCAGTTGCGAGTTGGCATCGTCGTACACCTCGCAAATCAGGGGTAAGACGAAGCTATCCGTCAGATACGATCCCTGGGGATCATCCAGCAGATTGCGTACCCGCGCCTTTACCTGACCGAGTGTCCAACTCACGCGGGTTTGCCCTTCGCTTGATCGCGCTCGGCTTTGATCTGGTTTACGATCTTCCACTCTTGCGCGGTCAGGCGGTCCATTTCCACGGCGCCGTAGGCTATGCGCGTATTTTTGTAGGCCTGAACCACGTTAAAAATATGGCTACAATTAATGCACAGAATGGAGCCGACCTTAGGAATCACAGCGCAACTGGGGCAAGGATCCGGCTGCTTTTCGGTAAGCGTGTTGGCCTGCATTACCCAGCGGGGCAATTCGGGAATAAGCCCTTCTTCCACTGCCAGGCGTGCCAGATCGCGATGGGTATCGTTCACGTTCATGCGCTGCGAGTCGTTCTCATACCATGCGTTGGCTGATTGCAGCCGCTGCAGAATGGAGCTGTTGCGCTTTTTGCGGATGGCAGTCAGCGTCTCGTGAAAGTCGCGCTCTCGGACCTCTACGTAGAACTCTCCCGTGTCGCTATAGGCGACTTCGGGAACGCGGATCACGCCGCCTTTCTTGATGGAGGCCGGGTCGTGATCGCCGACATAACAGAGCACTCCGCCGAAGCCGCCATCCTGCTGTACGTATTCGCGAATGTACTCGGCGGCCAGCACCAGCGGGATCGCCGGCACCGGTTCCATCTGCATCATGTTCTGCGCGTCGCAGCCCAGGTCCTTGTGGCCCCAACGCGTATCGCGGATTACATGGATGGTGTAGGGCTTGCCTGGGGGACAGGCCGCGATCTCCTCAGGAAAAAAGACACCGCCGTTGATCTTTAGCGGAAAGGGGTTCAGGTTGAGGATGGTGACTGGCTTGTCTGCCTCCGCCTGTTTGAGTAGCCGCTGAATCTCGGCATACCGCTTGACGGTCCAGCGCTGGCCCGGGTCACGGAACTTGCCGGGATCTTTACCCAGCAGCGCCTCCGCGTTGGCTCGTTGCATCTCAGGTGTAATAACGACTGTTGCCATGAATGAAGCTCCTTAATTGTATGAAAGTGAGACGTAGCCGACGGGTGACACCGTCAGTACTCAAAACGACTTAAAGGTAGGAATGGGTGAGACCGGTTCAGTTCTCAAGACGCTTTCACGGTTATGGACGGGTACGAACGTTCAACGGTCAAGACGCCTCCAAGGTAAGGGACGGGTGCCCAATGTTCGCCCAACTGCCCCGGCATGCCGTGGGAGCGTACACGGTACGAAAACGATGGGGGCGAAGCCCCATAAGTACTAACTTGTTTGGCAGACAATGGAAATCCGAGAAGACCAGGGTTGTTTAGATCTCCACCTCGCGCAAAATCGTCATCCTGAGAGCCTGTGACTTTATAGATCTTTCGCGTGAAGTCCTCGACCTCAAACAAAATCGTCATCCTGAGAGCCTGTGACTTTATAGATCTTTCCTGTGAAACCCTCGACTTCAACAAAATCGTCATCCTGAGAGCCTGTGACTTTATAGATCTTTCGTGTGAAACCCTCGACTTAAACAAAATCGTCATCCTGAGAGCCTGTGACTTTATAGATCTTCCGTGCATCCTGAGAGCCTGTGACTTTATAGATCTTTCGTGTGAAACCCTCGACCTCAAACAAAATCGTCATCCTGAGAGCCTGTGACTTTATAGATCTTTCGCGTGAAACCCTCGACCTCGCGCAAAATCGTCATCCTGAGAGCCTGTGGCTTTATAGATCTTTCCTGTGAAACCCTCGACTTAAACAAAATCGTCATCCTGAGCGGAGCGCCTCACGGGTTTTTCCCATGACAGTGGCTTTGTAGCGCGGAGTCGAAGGACCCCGGCGGTGCTCATCTTGCCCATGCTGCTCGGAGCTTTTCAACCACTGAACCCCGCACTGGGGTCTTCCCCCGGGCGAAAGCCAGGGACTTGCTAGCATCTTGATAGCGGCTGCATTCTACTGTGCATGAAAAGAAGTCCCCGTGATCATCAAAGGCGTTCGGCAGTAGACCCTCTTCTCGTGGCTTCGGTGGTTAAAAGGCTCCGAGCAGCATGGGCAAGATAAGCATCGCCGGGGTCCTTCGACTCCGCGCTACAAAGCCGCTGTCACGGGAAAAACCCGTGAGGCGCTCCGCTCAGGATGACGAGTTTTTGGAGGTCGAGGGTTTCACAGGAAAGATCTATAAAGTCACAGGCTCTCAGGATGACGTTTTTTGCGAGAGGTGGATGAAAACATCCTAAAGTTAGCGCTTTGGGGCGAAGCCCCCTACCATTGCTTTTGAAAAACAACTTGAACTACGCGAACGAGGGAAAGCATTCGGAAACATTTCATTTTCGGCCCATGTACGCTGGGGCGAACATGGGGCACCCGTCCATTCCCTAAAGGATCCCAATGTGCTCGTTCGCGTTCCCAGTACGACGTGCCAGGTCCTGCCTCCAACGGCTGGCGGCGAGGCTGCTGCTGTGCAAGGGGGAGATATGATCGCGCATCATCGCGTCGTATTCGATTTTGCGTTTCGCCTCCGCCTGTTCCTCTTCATACTGAAAGCGCAGTAAGTATTCCTGGGCACGGGATTCAGCACTGCCGCGCCGGCTATCGATGCCAAAGCTATATTGCGCAATCAAGCCCTGCAGCGTGTCGGTCGTGGGCGCCTTGGGCCACGGACCAAAGACCATCTCATAATCCCCGCATTCGGGATAAGGCCCTAACATGGGGGTGAACCCATCGATCGCCTTGTACGAATACCACTCCGCCTGCGTGCCGTAGCTCGAGGCAGGGAACCACTTCTCCAGGATCCAGCCCTCGGCGTGAGGATACTTTTTTACCTCCCGCATCTCAGTGACTACGCGGATGGGCCGGTTGTCATGGCGAGAGAAGTTACACCCCGGGGCATCCGGGTTAGGCTGAAAATTCAACCCACCCTTCTCCGCGGTCGACAATCCTTCAGCCCAATCCCGATAAACACCCGATTCCTTCACCAGGCGGTCACTGCCCACCATCAGTCTCCATTGCGGCTTGCCGAAAGGATTCTTCCCTCCATAACTGGTAAGGAACCGCTGCGTGGCTGCCGGCACAATATGGCTCATTGCTGATCGCCCTTGTGGGTGAAGGGCGCTGTCTTTCGGCCATACCAATTGGCGGACATGGAGGCGTCCGTGCTCTCCAGGTGATAGCCCACCACCTCCGGGATAAGAGCACGCTTCGCCCGGGGCCACTTTTTGGCAAACGCCATGTCACCCCGTCCTGCATCGGTGTGCGCCACCGGGTACTCGCAAACACCAGAAACACTGGGATCCCACATCTGAAAGAACCCGATGGGAATATATCCTCCGCCGTCCTTGCTGGTGACGCGCGTGCCCAGGGGAAAGGCGTTCAGGTGAACGTAGGCGTCGCATTCATGCTGCAATGCAGGCATCTCGAGAAAACTGTCCCACTGCGCATACCCCTTGACGCAGAACCTGTCGATGCCATAGATCATGCGCCGGTCGAGGTTCGCATTCTGCAGCAGCAACCGGGTCTGCGGCGGCAGCGCGATGTCCGCGTCCAAATGCACCACCCATCCACGCTTGTTGAGCCGGTTCAGGCCCTCATTGATTCCCGCCCCCTTGCAGAACTTATTCCAGCGGGAATTCAGCGCATCGGTCTGCAAGCACTCAACGTGATGAAACTCGCAGATGCGCTGCGTATCGCGATCTTCCGGCGAAGTGACCACCACGATGCGGTCGAACAAATGCTTGTTGGCTGGGAGCGTACAGCGTAAAAAATCGGAGTAGCGATCACATACCAGCACTGCTTCGATCTTGAAGTCAGGGTCTGGCGTGTTCCCAGAGCCTCCGGGGCAAGGGCATTCATAAGACATCGCTGAACTCTCCATAAGCCATACAAAAGAAGAAGGGCTGAGACGTTTATCTCAGCCCTTCACGAATGTGACTGATCTACTGGTTAGTTGTAGACAGGCACCTTCAGGCCGGTGACGGAAGAAATAGCCTGAGGATTGTCGACCGCGTACTGCCGTGCATCCACGTAGTAGCAGCCCTCATTCGCCGTCGGGTTACCCGAAGCCGGATCGTAGATTTGGAACACCCACTGTCCGCTGCGGTTCTTGAACCAGAACGGCGCCTTGCCCCACACCACTTTGAGCCACGAACCGAACTCCATGAAGTCGATGCGCGAATTATCCGCGTGGATATTCCGCACCACCTCACGTCCCGCGATGGTGAACTGGCCAACGTTTGCAGTGAGCCCGTCAAACCCAGGCATTTTGCCATTGGTCATCAGGATCTCCTGCTTGGCGAAGCCCATCTCCTCATACGCCTGGAT
This sequence comes from uncultured Acidobacteriaceae bacterium, assembly GCA_963824325.1. Taxonomy (GTDB): domain Bacteria; phylum Acidobacteriota; class Terriglobia; order Terriglobales; family Acidobacteriaceae; genus PALSA-350. Next base: position 63,068 of record CAWGPA010000010.1, read on the forward strand.
CTGCGCAGGATGCGCATGCCACACCTGCGACTTCAGCGCGTCCGTGCCCAGGCTCTGTTCCACACGGCTAAGCGCCGCGCGCAACATGGGCAGAGACAACGGAGCGCCACCCGCAGCCACACCGTTCGCAACCACATAATTCTGCGTCCGGTTGATGCCCAGGAACGTGCCCGTGGTTGCCGTGTTGTGGAAGTAAGGAATTCCATACAGGAAGACCGGTGTGGTTGCAGCAACACCCGCCACCATGATGAAGTCGCCGGCGGCTGTGCCCGCGGGCACTGCGTCCACGGTTATGGACTGCACCGACCCGAGCTTGTTGTTGACGTTATTCACATAGCAGGTGCCGCGCAGCGTGTAGGTGTTACTCATCACCTGCAGCTGCTGTCCCTGCGATATGAGCCTGGCGCCCCAGGGGGACGACGCGAGCACAATCGGATTAGCTCCGCCACCGGCGTAGCTGGTATCCACCTGCGCGATCTTGCCGTCGCCCGCCTGTTGCAGAAACTGGTCCCGATTCTTCGCCATCTGTACCGCGACATCGGCCAGCGTTTTGGTGACCGGGTTCTCTGAGACGACCTTCGGTCCACCCTCACCGATAATGTCGACCAGCCGCGAATACTCAACTGGAATGACAGTGGCCAGTGGGGTCAGGGTACCCTGGTCCCAGGCGCTGAAGTTACCCGCCGGCAGAATGCCGCCGTCCAGATTGAACAGGGCGACGTTGCCGGGAAATGCGGTCTGGAAGCGCAGACGAAAACTGCGCAGCGAAACTGGAGTAATCGACCCGCGCTCAGAGATGCGGGCATCCAGCTTGGCCTCCTTTTCGATGAGCAGCTTGATCACCTCGTTCAAGGCCTCGAGCTGCAGCTGCTGTGTAGTGGATGCTGTACCGATTACGTTCGACATGTAGCAAAGTCCTTATCTGCGGCGGGGCGCCGCGTTGCCTTACGAATTTGTCACCGAGATGTCATCAGCTGCAGAACGCGAGGAAGAATCAACTCCCTCGCGACTTTGTCGAAGGGTTTACCCGGATTGGCTCGTTGCCACTCTGCCTGCGCGTGGTCGAAGGCCGCGCTTGAGGTCATCGTTGCGCTGCCCGCGTTGGCTGGTCCGGTCGATCCCTTGGGCTCAGTCTTTCTGGTGCTGTCGATCTGGGCGTCTACCTTGGCGCGTCTCGCTGCGGAGGCATTGGCAATTTGCACCCCAGCCTCGCGTAGTTCTTCGCGCGCCACGTCGGGAAGATACTGCTGCACGGCCCGGTCGATGGCCGCGAGTCTGCGTTGGCGGGATGCATCGCCAATGGGCAAGCGCTGAAGGGAATGCATCTGATCCTGCAGCGCCGGGTTTGCCTGAATCTTGCGGATCAGCTTGGCGCCGATGGCTTTAGGAAGAATGTTCTTCAAGTAAGGACTGACGACGCCGCCCTGCTTTTCCACGTTGGCAATGATCCTGCCGATGCCGTCGTGGATGCGTGTCTGGGCCTCTGTCTGCAATCCGCTTTCGAACGAGCGTCTTTCCTCCACCTTCTCGCCGTGCTGGCGCAAATTCAGTGCCCGCTCTCGCCGGTCAAGCTCATCCGACTTGCGCCGCAGTGCGTCTGGCTGCCCCTCTAACGCGGGGGAAGTGGCCGCGGATTCTTCCCTGAGGGTATCCAGTGCATCTTTCACGCGTTGGTCGCGATTCCGTTCCTCCTCAGAGCGATAACTGTTCGCTTTGAGGCGTGCTGTTACATCCTGTGCGCGGTGTTCGAGATCGAGACCCACCACGTTATCGACAAATCCAAAAAAATCTTCGCCAATGACCGGCTTGCCATTCTGCATCACCACGTTGCCGTCAGCGTCGCGCTCATAAGAGAGTTCGGCAATCTTGCCCAGCGACGCCATAGTGCCTTCGCGCGTGGTGGACCCGAGAAAAGTCTCGCGCACGTCGATCCATGTGGACGAATGATCATGTGCCGCCTTCGCCGAATCCAGGTCGGGAAAGATTTCGCGGTAAGGCTTCAGCTCCGCCGCTTCGCGCGCCGTCTTGTAGAGCTGCCCTTTCAGCCTCGAATCGGCCTCGAGCAACTTACCGAAGTCAGGATTGTCCGTGACCATCTGGCTGAGAACTTCAGGCGTAACGACCGCCTCCAGCTCAAGCTGAAAATCCTCTTCAATAGGAGAATCTTCAGCCGCCGCGGCAGTTTGGTCGCCCGGAGCCTCAATCGCCGGCGAAGCAGGCTCAAGCACGGCGACGGGTTCATCAGTGGGAACCGGTGTCTCCTCGGATGCAGGAAGTGCCGCTAGCTTCTCTTTGAGCAGAGCCGCAGCGTAATCCTCACGAATAGGGAACTTACCCGGGTCGACCTGAGACGTGGGAGCGGACCCGCTACCTCCGAACGAGGGCGCGGGAGCGACAGGAGCCGGGGAAGCGGCAGGCGCAGAAATAGGAGCAGCTCCCGGAGCGGGAGCCGCGATAGTAGCTTCAGTCATATGTCTTCTTTCTAAGTTCTAAATCTGCAAAGAATGACGGGGGGTACCCAGGTTCGCCCCAGAGTACCTGGGAGGGCTTAGGATAGTTTCCGTTGCTTTTAGCTCGTCTGCAACCGATGACGGGTGCCCCACATCTCGCTTGTGTTTTGCGAGATGTGGGATACCACAGGGCTATACCCGAAACTCCTGACATCAAGATTCGCTGGTATCCCACATCTCGCAAAACACAAGCGAGATGTGGGGCACCCGTCATCGGTTGCTGGTTTGGACTTAGCCTTGCAACTTATCCGCTAGCTTGATGAGCGTATTAGCCGCCTGCACCTGGCCCTGAATACTCCCCGACGTTACAGACGGAGGAGTGTGCATCAGCCCACCCACCGTATGGACCACATCATCAATCTCATGCGGAGGAATCTGCGGCGCCGCCGGCGAACCCGCCCGCGCAACCGCCGCCTTCTGCTGAGCCATCTCCGCCATCTGCTGCGTCTCCAGCGCAACCGCCGCCGTAAAGTACGCCAACAAATTCTGCCAGCCCGCAGGATTCTCATCCGGAATATCCGAGTTCTCCTGGCAATACTGCCGCACCACCTGCTTCAGCACGGTAAAGTCGTCGATCGCCTTATCCGGCATAATCGTAGGCTGTACCTGTCCAGTAGGCCGTCCCGTCCCGTCAATCACCGGCACCGCCTCAGCCTCCAGCAGTCGCTCAATAATCTGCAGTACCTTCGACCGCATCGCCGCACCGGGAACCACCATATTCGGCACACCAAGAGCCGTTGCCGCCTGCTCCTGGTTCGTAGGATCATCGAAGATCGCCTGCGCCACCGGATTGCTCGCCGCCGCTTGCATCAAATTCATCCAGCGCTGCCGCAACTCTGCGGCTGTCACCGGCAGCCCCTGGTCAGTATCCGCGTAAGCGTGGACGCTCCCCTGCAAATCATCCAGGCGGATGTAGTCATTGCGAAACTCAGAGCCCCGCTCCAGAATGACCTGCCGCATATCGCCCGTCAGATTATCCTTGGCACAATTCACCGCCAGCTCATCCGCCTTCGCGTGTTCTTCTTTCAGGCTTTCCCAATAGATATTCAGCTTGCCCAGCGCAGAATTCAGCTGCTGTTGCTGTCCGCCAAAGGTCTCGACCGATGGATCGCCCGTGCCCCCGTACACCTGCGGAGGAATCCCCGCGAACATCTGCGCGTTGTAGGCCAGCTTATCGAGGTAGCTGAAGGCCTCTTCATGCATCTGGAACTGGAACTGGTAGAGCGCATCGGCCAGGCGGATCGCGCCCGGAGCGCCCGTCCGTTTCAACTTCACCAGGTTCAAAATCCCAGGCAGCATTGGCTTGCCCTGCATCGACTTGGTATCGATCAGATCCGCATTGGCCAGCGTTACTCCCGAGGAGCAGCGGTCCATAAATTCATGCAGGATGTTGGCCATGTCGTTATAGCGCTTTTGAAAGGGAACAACAATGTCCCCAATCGACGGCGGATACAGCCCGAAGCCCTCATGCGTACCCGCCCACGTCCACTCCTTGGTCAGCGAGGCGTCGCGCGCCGAAAGAAATGTAGCGCCGGTACTTACCAGCAGCAATCCATTCGGATACGTCGCCCGCATCCGCTCCCCGAAGTCCTGATCATCTTCCAGATCGAAAGCCCAAGGCTGAATCCAGGTCCGCGATAGTGTTGGCCGCTGGTCTTGCAGGATGCTCGAAGACGCGCCGGTCTGCGAGTACACCTGTTGTCTCGCGATGCGATCGATGCTCCCGTTGGCGGAAAGCTCACTGGTAGCGCTGGCCGCGATCTGGTCATACATATCCGGATACGCCGCCCGTAGCGCGCCCACGTGCACCTCGACCTCCAGGTTGAGAATCGGCGACTGACGCAGGTTGTTCGCCGACGGGTCGCAGTCCACCTCCAGCGGAGAATAGAGGTTTTGCGCCACCATCCCATTGGGCACTACCTCTTCGCCTACTTGCCGGACCACTGGCCCATACTCTGCGGGGAAGAAGGAGTCCTCCGCCAGCGGTCGATCGCAATGCCGGCACTGGTGCGCCAGCATCCCCATCGTGTCCGCCGCTGAAGTCTCTCCGCAATGGAAGCAATGGTAGCGATCGGGCGCCAGCTGGGTCTCGGTCTCGTTAAAGACCGGCTCCCGTGACGTGCCTGCGCGTTCTGCATCCACCACATAGCGGGTATGCCGGAAGACCGCCCCGGTCGTGTACAGATACAGCAACTGTTGCTTGAGCAGCGACTGCTCCCGGTTCTGCCGCTCAATGATGTCGATCAGCGTCTGGGCCGCCTTGGCCGTGGTTACGTCGGAGAGCTGCTCCGCGTCTTCCGGCATCCATTTGGACTTTGGGACCTGCGGAGCCAGAGCCGCCACGAATCCGGTTGCCAGCATCTGGTAAAAGTTATTGCAGTACTGATACAGGTCCTTATCGTCGGAGTCCTGTGCGTGCTCCCCCGAGTGCATCCAGTCGACCGCATTAAAAAAATCCGACTCACCGGGCGCGAAGGAAATAAATTGGTTGCCTTTAAAAAATTCCAGGTTCTCCAGGCACCGCTGCATCAGCACCATGCGGTCCTGCGACCACTGGTCTTTATAACGCCGCACCAGCGCAATCAGCCGCTGCTGGTCTTCTTCGCTAAGCTGCGCGCTATTCTGCGGCTCATCGGCCGTGCCCTGCATCGGGTCCGACGGCGTATGCTCCATCCCTTGCTGGGGGTAGGGAACCTGTGTCTGCGAAGTCTGGGTGATGGCAACGCCGGGGTATGTGGCCATTTACGCCTGTGTCTTTCCTGATGCTTCGGCTTGGTCGAGCGCCGCGGTCATGGTGTCGGCCTTAGGTATCCACTTGACGCTGGGTCCAGCCTGCACCTTGTTGTAATCCCGATAAGCCTTGCGGGTGAGCGCGTCGGCCAGCTTCGACGGGCGGCGGCGAAGGTTCATTAACTTCTCCATCTCTTCCGCATCCGGGTCAGTTGTGTCGTTCCCCGTAGTTTCGTTCTCTGATAAATCCTGCCAAGCGGGAGAGCTGAAGAGAGGTCCACCCAACCCAAGGGTCGCCAACCGGTCGAGTAACACCTTCCGCTCTTGGGTCAGTGCATCCACTTGGGTGGTCACCAGGGCCATCATCGCCTCGTGCGAAGAGCGGGATATCCATGGCAGCCTCATACTTGCCCGCAGGCAGCTACTGCGTGCACGTGTAGCCCCAGGTATAAAGCGTGCTCGCCGTCAGGGCAGTGGTCCCGGCTGAAATGGCGAACGCCGTATTGGAACCTACGGGGATATACGCCTTGGCCGCGCCGCTAAGGGCAGAAGCAGCAGCATTCGCCGGCCACAACATACACTTGGCAAGCGTTGCGTACGCGGTGCCAAACGTCCCCGTGGCGACGGTTGCCGAAGCGGCCGGCGAGGCGCCGGTGGTCACGGTCAGGTAGCCGGAGAGATCATTCGAATTTGCGTTCGCCGCCAGCGTGGGGCTGGTACCAGCACCGCTTCCGGCAACAAACGTAGGCACCGACGCATAGGTACCGGAGGCGTACCCGCTGAAGTGCTGCGCGCTCGAAGTGCCCGTGCTCGAAGTTTGCGGTTCGAGCACAGACGCCGCGGAAGTCATATCAATAACGATGGGAAAGCCGCAGCCGCCGTAATGGTTAAAGGAGAAGCTCTCGGTGGAGAGCGTGGGATATTGGTCCAGCCAGCCGACCGATTCCGTCTGCTGCGCTCCACTTGCCCAACATTTCGACTGGTAATAGAGCACCGCACCGTTGACGTACTGGGTCGGCGTCGCGCCGGCGGTGGGTAGAAAGTAGTAATTCGGAGGCACGAAGCTTTGGATCATGCCACCATTGCGGAACACCATCGAATGGCCCGCATCCGAATACGTGTAGGTGGTTTGGCCATTCGCGCTGGTGGGCCCAGTGGGGGTCTGAATACCGGTTGACCAGATATTCCAGAGGGAGTGGTCGCCCGAAGGGCTGGCATCGTAGATCGAACTTGAGTAAACGGATGGGTTGGTGTCATTCACCGAGATATTCGTGAGGTTCACCAGCCCGGTCGCTGTCGTGGACAGGTAGATCGCGTTGGTTCCGGATACCTGGGAGACGCCCGAAAAGTTAAGCCCCGTGCCCGTCAGGCGCACGGTGTTGGTATCGTAGAGGCCATACGTGCCTACGTCGGTGCAGTACACCGCATTAAGGTTCACCTGGTTGCCTTCGGTTTGCAGGCATCCGGTGGTGTTGCCATTGCCAACGTCATAAAACTGCAGGTTGCTCAGGTTTACGTCGTCGTTCTGGAACTCGGCCATTTGCAAGCCCCAGCTCGACACGTGAGACGCGGTAATGTTGGCGAAGGTCACGTGCGAGATCGGCCCCGACGGATTCGTTCCCACGTTCACATAGAGGGCTTGCCCCGTGGCGCTGTTGAGCGGATTGGTTCCATACCCTGAGCCGTAAATCGTGCCATCCGAGATATTCACCCGATCAGGCCAGTGCAGGGTGGTCGTCGTCGGATCTTGACCGACGAAAACGCTCTCCTTGGCCGAGCCAATCACCGCGAATCCATTCACCGTGACGTTATTGCATGCGTTGACCAGCACCCCTTCGAGATCGTTCGCGCTGGTGATATTCGTCGCCGTGATGTTTTGGCAGGGCACCCCATGCGCCGAGTACTCAGAATCAAACCACGATGCCTCAAAGCATGCATCCTGATTGTTCTGGCAGGCCAGGCCATCCACGCGCAGGTCCTGGTTATTAATCATGAATGTAGCGTTGGCGTAGAAGTTTGAGATGTGCAAGTTATGAATCGACGTGTGCGTCGAACTTGCTAAACGCAGCCCGGATAAATCGCCGTTATTGAGCGATACATTTTCGAGTGAGCAGCTGGTACAGGTTTCGATGTCGACCGCATAACCGCTGGAGCGAGTCGTAGCCGCTGGTCCGAAGGAGATAGATAGGTTCGCCAACCCGAACCCCGAGGCTCCCGTCGACGCGATGCAGTCATTGCCACCAACAGTCTGGCAGGCCAGCGAAGAAGATGGGCCATCGCCATAAATCACCACGTTTTGTGCTCCCGTGAGTACCGGTGCGGCGCTGTTATCCAGCAGGTAGTTTCCTGCCGGCACATAGACCGTCTTAGATAGGGCTGCAGCGGCCGCCGTGACGGCGGCCTTGATGGCGGCCGTGTCCGCCGCCATGTGAGCTCCATCCCCCACTGCTCCGAAGTCTTTGACGCTGATGCCTTGCTGCAACTTAGCCGTGATGGTCTGGGTCACGGCCCCCGCGCCTCCCTGGTTATAGTTTCCCGAGCTTCCTGAAGAAGAGGCGACCATGGTGTACTGCGACCCGCTCCACTGGTAGAACGTATAGGGAGTGGTGGTGATATCTTCGAGCCCCAGGTCGGGAATGCCGTGAAGGGAAGCGATAATGCTGGCCGCATTGCCAGGCGCAATCAGCTTGTACCACTCCGCATTCAGCAGGATCGTGTTTGGTCCGTTGGTGGTTTGGTTGGCATTGATCGCCTCCTGCAGACCCCCCGTTCCCGAAGTCAAATAGAAGGGCGGCACATGGGTGTACGCCGTTGTCATGTTCACGCTGCAAGCGCTGATATAGACGGAACTGGGAGTGGCCACTTCCGTCAGATTTGGATTGCCATCGACAATCTTGATCGGGGTGCCAACCGAAAAAGCGGCAAAGTTTTGTCCACCGCCGCTCACCTGGCAAGTCGCGGGTGGAAAAGAAAACCCACCGATCGTCGAACCCGTTACCCTGAACTCCCCATACTGCGCCGCGATAATCTGGCCCGCGCTCTGCGCCTGGGCGCTGGGAAAGCAGGAAGCGAGGGTTAACACGATTAATAAAATTTTCTTCATAAACGAGTCTACTTGCGTAGCAGTTACCGTAACTGGAGGTTGTCCGAGCCTAATCGAATTCGGTTACTCGCACAATAGTTGTGTTCGTGCTCGCCGACCTCAGGTTGATAAGCAGTGTCGCGGCAAGAGCATGTCCTCCGGAGTTATCCGGCGGCGTGCCAATGGTAAGCGCATAGCCTCCACCTTGCGGGATGGGCGAGCCGAGCACAATGGGCTCAGACTGTGGCTCAATCGTATAGGTAGTCGTGAACGGCGTGGCCGAGCCATCGTTGAATTGGTACGCAAGACCCTGCCCAGTTCCACCATTCGCGCTGCCGTCTTCGATGACTTCGACTCGCCGTGTCACCTGGGTTGCAGAGACGGCGACGAATGCGCCGGCACTGGTGTTTAGGGATATCAGTCGTGTGTGAGCCATGGTTAGCCTTTCTCTTTCCGCATCTTCAACAGCAACTCGGCCAGCCTTGCGCGCCTGCCTGTCTTACCCGGGGCGTCCTCGCGATCGCTCGCGAACTCCGCCGTGCTCTCGCCGGCGCGTTGGGCCTGGGTCTTGAAGCTTCCAGGTTTCTTGATTGCGTTTTCGATCCAATGTTTGCTGCTCATATGAGCGACTCCTTCTTCAGCATCTCGTCGAGCGCGACCAGCGCATCCCAGTCATCGTGCAGCTTGCTCACGTCCTCCAGAAGGGGACCCTTTTCAACTTCCTCGCTGGGCCATGGCAATGTCCGCTTTAACCGTGGCGATTTCCGCCCGCTCATATCGGGAGATGGCATCCGCGTCCCATAGCGGTATTTTCTCCGCCACCGCACCCACAAATTCCCTGGCGTCTGCAATCTCAGGATCAGGACCAACGACCGCGGCGACCGGTCGATGAACACTGCATCCCACAACAAAAAGCACCAAGCCGTGGATCACGCACGAGACGCGGATGGCTATGCAGTTAGGAGCTTTTAGCAAACGCTGCCTCGACCTGGGCGACGACCTCGGGAAACTCGGCGACCAGCTTCCTCACTTCCACGACAACAGAAGCGTCGAAGGCTACATTGATGCCGTTGGCCCCAGCTGCCGTCTCGGTTGCTTGCACGGCCGCAACCAGCGCGCCGAGCGCTCCGAAGGCAATCTGCTCCACAGCTGCCGCCTGCGGACTTACCAACGAAGTGAGCGACTCGATCAACTTCTCTTCGTTCTGCAGCCCGCCGAGGGCGATGATCACCTTCTTCGAAACCGTGACAACATCCTTAAATAGGGACGCGAATGCGTGCCCAGCCGACTGCCAGGTGAATGCCATAGAAAATCTCCTTAGTTATGTCTCGTTATGTGCTAAGAGAAGTAAACCTTCTTGTAATCACGGTCCTCGCTCTGGGAACCTTTACCGACCGCGACGACGGGTGCCCCATATCTCGGATTTCCTGTGAAGCTTGTTGGCGTTGATAAACTTCATGCGGCTTTCCTTAATGAAAGCCGCACACGTGGACGATGATTGGGGCCACGTACAGGAAATCCGGGTATCTCGCTCGTTTTACGCGAGATGTGGGATGCCACGGCGCTCAATCCAAACCTCTCAGCGCTTAAGACCATCTAATTAAAACTGGACGGGTGCCCCATGTTCGCCTCAGCGTACATGGGCCGAACAGATGGGCGAAGCCCTCCAATGCTCTTACTCCCCTTTGCCCCCAACACCCCCGGTCAACCCAAGCGCCGGCACCGGGCTACTCTTCAAGTAAGCAAACACAGCCAACAACGCCGGCACCGTAGCCAACTTGACCATATTTAAAAACCCCGCCCGGTCAAACGTGAACACAGCAGGCAAAGCGATCGCTCCACTAGCCGCGGAGGCAAACGCAGAGATCCCCGCCGCCGCCAACCCATGAAGCCATATCTTGAGATCATTCATGATTCCATCCTTATAACTTTCATCGCGCAGTAGCCCGCTGAAAGTCGACATAATCCACAGCCATGGTCACCGACGTCGCGCTCAGAGCAGTGGCCGACCACGATGCCGGGTACTGTGCACCTGAGGGCATACTTCCTACGGCGGTCTTACAAGCAGTAGCCTCCGTGCCGTTGATGTACCAATGCACAAAGGTGCCATCGTTCACCATCGTCAGCCGGGTCCACGTAGCCGCCACCGCGGCAACTGTGGAATCGGTACTGGTAGAGCTATAGCGGCAATACCAATCGTTAGTAACCGAGTTAGCCGAGCTGAGATAGAACTGGATTCCCGTGGTCCATGGGTTCGCATTAGGGCTGTTCGTTAACCCACCCTGGAAGCTGCCTGCCGTAGTACCGGGCAGCACCGGCAAATACACCGCCGTCTCCCAGGTCCAACCTAGCGAGGAGCTGTTAGGCGAGATCACCGATGCGGCTTCCGACTGGTATCCGCAAGTAATCCCCGTGCCCGTGCCGCCGGTGCCGGCCGTCAGCAATAAATTCCCAGGGTGATTGATATCGGTGTACGTCGTATTCACCGAGCAGCTGGCCCCGGTGGGAGTCCCAATGTTATTCGACGCGTTGTTCGCTCCCGAGTAGTAATCGTCGAATAGGACCGAGTAGGGTCCCGCGGCCTTCGCTTGGGGAAAGAACCCAGGAGCCGTCTGCGCCGCCGTGAAGGTGTTCGCTACATTGGTAGCCGCCTGGTTCGCCGTGGCAGCCGCCACAAACGCAGTCGATGCCGCCTGTGTGGTGTTCGTACCCGCCGTCGCTGTTGGCACCGTGGGCGTGCCGGTAAAGGCGGGCGACGCAAGCGGCGCATAGGAAGCGGCCGCCGTTCCACCCAACGATGTAGCATTGATAGCGCCCGACCCCGTTACCCCCAGACTCGCCCCCGAGCCGACCAGCATAGCGGCGCTGGTGTTGGTTCCCCCTGTCAACGCACTGAATGCGCTGGATCCTCCAGAACCGCCGGCCCCCGTGATAAACCACTTCGTCCCGTCGTAACAAGCGTTGTATTGTGTGTTGGCCGTAGCTGTCATCGCCGCTTCGATATTTCCCGCGGTCGTGGTGGTCCATGCGCCGTCAGCGATGAGCGTGAGGCATCCGGTAAAGCTGCCGCCGCCCTCCCCGATCGCAGGCGGCGTGATGGTCGCGATTGCGGATGTACCTGTAATATGCGTGACACCGCTCAGCGGGGCAATCGTCGACGCCGAGGCAACGGGAGTCCCGACCGTCTCCTTCAGCGTATTCACGCCATGTTGCCGTTAAGAGTCGAGCAGGTTCCAATTGCCGTATTGCAACGTGGTGGCCGATAGCGTTCACTCCAGCACCAATCTGCGTCTGGTAATACTGCGACCCGGAGATATCCGCATCCCCACCCAGGCAGAGGTTATTTTGGCCGGTGGTTACGCCATTGCATGCAAAAGAACCCAGCGAGCTGTTCCATGTGCCCGTCGAAAGATTGCCTTGCGTGTAGTGCCCCATCGCTGTGTTGTCATGGCTCCCATTGGCGACCGCCAAGCGCGGTAGCTCCGAAGCCTGCGTTGTTGTAGTCGGTGGTGACAAATGGCATCGTGCCAAAGCCGAAGCCGGTGTCATTGTTCCCCGTGGTGAGGTTGTATCCAGCACCACCGGCTGGAAAATAGTTGCCCGCTCCGCTGCCGAATCGGAAGACTGGAACTCCCGGCAAGACAGATTCATTGTTCTCGATCGCCAGGTCGGCTAGCTGGGCCAGGATCGAGTATCCGGCATTAATCGGATGCAGGCTGTCGGTGTTCCAAAAGGTGTGGTCGTAGTTATTGTGAGTACCGTGGCCTCGTCAACAAGCCGGTTCCAGACCGTGCCATTTGCGCGGATGAAGTCGTTCATCCACTGTCCAGTTGTTCCACTCGTTCTGACCCAGGGGCCATTGGGGATGGTGAAGGCGATAAGGTCCAACCGTCTGCCAGGGCCGTCTGCCAGTAGGAAGTAAGATTCAGACTCCGAAGTGGCTACGGCTGACACCTTGCAGACGTCGTTGGTTCCAATTTGCAAGAAGAGGTAGCCAGGCTTTCCCGTCTGCGAAGGGGCCAAGCGGATGCACGTGCGTCGTGTAGTCAGAGATGATGTCTGCGCCACTGTCCAGCCGGATACGCCGACATTTGTGCCTGTATTTCCATTCCCGGTAAGCGCTGCGCGTCTCATCGCTTGTGCCGGGTAAGACATCAACCCAAAGCTCACCGGCGTCGCCGACAGCGCTGAGGTGGTTGCTTGCGACAGCGTCACGGTCGTGCCGGAAATCGTGCCCGTCGTCCCTGGTACGATTCCAGCGCCGACCACAAGCTCACCGTTGACAATGCCAACCGCGGACGCCACGGTCAGCGACGTGCTCCCGCTCGAGGCCGATCCCGTAGTAGAAGCCGTATACCCGGTCGAGTTCATGGTCACCGGCGAAGTCTGGCAGCCGGTGCTGGAATAAGACCCGCAAGTGATGGAGTCGCCCACGAAGACGAAGTTTGCGTTGGAGACACCTACGCTACTCCCGCCTGAGCCGCAAGCACCCGATGTGGTGGTGAGCATCCCTCCTGTGCCCGCTTGCACGCAATTGCCCGGCGTTAACCCGTTATCTGTCACCGAGGCGAAGGTCGCCGAAACAGCATTAAAGTAGGTGGGGTTCGTATACGAAATCCCTGTCCCCACCTGCGGAGCAAGGAAATCATCAAAGTAGACTCCCGCATTGGTGCCTGAGATGTTGACGATCCCGCCGTTCTGCCATCCGTTGCTGCCCACCGTGATGTAGTCCGACCCGATGCCGTTGACGGTGTCCCAGTCGAAGGTCATCTCCCCACCCGCTTCCACGGTGTTATCGGAGACGTCGATCATGGAGCCGCGAAAGTAAGCAGTCAGGAACTTGTTCCCGGTGAACTTCGAGTTCAGGTTTGTGCCGCAGCCCCCCTGACAATCAAACTTGGCGGTAACATCGGTTCCTGTCCCCTGATAATTCTTGAAGGTGTTCCCGCTAACATTTACATTGACCGGCGTAGCGTTGTAGTAGATAGAGCGAAAGGCTGGATTACTGCTGCTGGTCGAGATATCGGCCATTGCCAGGTTCCCGCTGATCTGCACATTCGAGCACCCTGAATTGTCGATGCCCACCCGATCTTCGTAAAGCGTGTTACCCGTCACGGTAGCGAACTGGCACTGCCGCACCGTGCTGCCCGAGAGCTCAGAGGTCAACGCAATCCCCGCATCGCTTCTGCCCGTGACCACGTTGTGGCTGATCGTGATCGCGCTGACGCTGCCCCCCACGTGAATCGCATCGGCATATTGATACGATGTAACCGGGATCGCGGACTCGGTGATGGTGTTCCCATCGATATGAATATCCGAAAGAGTATCGAGTCCTGCTTGTGCCAGAACCGTGATCCCCCAGCCGGAGTTAATAATAGTGTTGTTCCGGGCGTAGAACTTCTTGTATGCCGTTCCCGTCCCCGATGAGCTGCCATTCCAGCGAATAGCTGAGCATAGGTCATTGTCTTGCGACGGACCGCAGCCGCTGGCATTACTCACCATAGTGATGGTCAGGCCTTCAAAGCTCACATCGTTTGTGCTCAAGCTAAGAAACAATTCATTGGTCGACTGCACCGGGACGAAGATCGAACCTGGTCCCTGCCAGTGGACCCCCGAGCCCACGGTGATCGTGGTATGTCCTGAAGATGTGCCCAGCGTACAACCATAGGGGATGGTAATGGTCACTGGGATCCCGGTGATTGCATAAGACGCCGAGGCAGCGTTGGAGCCCGCCTGGAACGCTGCTGTGTCGTCTGTACCTGTGCTTCCGTTCCAATTACACTTGGCGCCGTAACCCGTTATCGATACGGTGGGCGGCGCCGGTAACCCAGAGGAGGCTTGCCCGTACAGCGAACCTGAAAATGCTAAGGTCCCAATCGCCACTAAGTACTTGATCATTGGTTGATGACTCCGGGCGAATCGGCCAGCCACGCCGTCTGGATCGCGTTGTAAGTGAAGTGCTGCGAGCTGCACGTTGAGAGAGTTCTTCCTACACTAAAAAATCCACGCACATTGCTGGGCGGCGTTACGGTATATCCCCCCGTCGCGTTTTGACAGAAGGTGAGGGTTTTTTCTTGTCCTGCCGTCCCCGCGGCGAGCGTGAAGCTCGTAATATTCGCCGTAAGTAAAATGGTCGATTCGCGGTAAGCGATCGAGAAAGTGGGTGTCGCCGAAGAAGTTACATATTCCTCGCTGGCTACCAGCAAAGCCGTGGTCGACGACGACGACCCGCCTCCTCCTCCCTGTGGCCCTGGAGCACCACCCCCGCCTGTCTGCTGTGCCATGGCGGTCCCTGCCATCATCAACAGCAGCAGCATGCACGTTTTCATGCTGCCGCTCTCCGCAGCCATCCCGCCCGATACACCGCCAGGTTTGGATTCCTGGTGATCAAGGCATCGTAATAGTTCTCCGCTTCCACGCGCAGGTCCTCTAACACCTTGGCTGGTTCGGCCAGGTCAAGTGCGTGCAGAGTCAGCGGACCAATGCGGCCATCGCCCACCACCGTCACTGCATCCTGCAACATCCGCGCCGCGTTCACCACTCCCACATTCACCCCCAGCGAAAGCAGCTTGTTGGCGATCTCCTGGTTCGCGATCTCAGCGATGCACAGCGGTTGGCAATAACTGGTCTCGTAAATCCCTCGCGCAATCTGCAGCGCGGCCACCTGGCCCATGGAGCCGAAGTACAGGCAGTTAGTCAGCTCCGGATGCCAATGCTCATCAATCCCGAACCGGGTCCGCTTTCCGTCCGGAGCTGTGGTAATCACACCCGAGAGCGTTGCGTCTTCCCATTCCAGAACGTAGTCGATCGCCGCATCCACGTTTGCCATCTAGTAGTGAACTCCGAACAAATGCGCCAGCACCGCAATCAGCGCACCGCCGGCGCCCCCGCCCAGTAACGCAAGTGAAGTGGCCACCAGCTTGGCTTTGCCATTTGCCTCGCTAGAGCCTATTTCCAGTTTGTCTATACGTGCGTCACACTTTTCCATGCGCGCCTCGTGGCGGATCAGCGTTGTTTCCATGATGGGCAATCTCCCGTGCTGGCCATCCAGTCCAAGTTCCCGGCGGAGCATCTTCAATTCGTTTCCGTTTTCACGGCCCTGCTCCAGGCTCTCTTCCACCTTGCCCTTGACCTCCGTGAGTTGTTCCAGAATCTGGGCTTGGATGGTGGCGGAGCCGCTGGGCTTTCCTCGCAGTGTCATTAAAAATGCACCGTTCCACTCAGCGTTACCGGCCCGGTGATAGTGATGGTGTAAGTGCCGCTAGGCATGGCCAGCACGCTCAAGGGAAGCGCGGAGCTGGTAAACTGCCCGCCTTGGCCGTAAAGTTGGTCGTGCCCGTCGCCACCCCGGTTACCAGGCCTGTGCTAACGCCCACCGTCGCATGCGAACTACTCGAGCTCGAATAACTGCCGGCCACATTGCCATGGCTGTCCGCCGTGGTGCAATTGGTTGTCGACCCATCGGAGTACGTGCACGTGGCCAACAACTGGTTGGTATAGCCCACAAACAGCGCGGTCACTCCTCCCGTGGTGGCGAGCGAAACGCCGGTGAGCGATACCGCGGGGGCGCTGATGTACAGCACCCATTCGTTCAAGTGGACAGCCCCAACGTAGGCCTGGATATTGGGCGAACCCACCCCGACGGCACCAGCCAGGCCCGGGTTGGCAGAGCCCACGGCGCCGACCGTCACTTGACCTGTATTCGACGACAACCATTGCGTGACACCGTTGCCGTAGATATCAGGGACGCTGCAGTTGGTCGTCGTGCTATTCGAGTACTGGCAATAGGCTGAGAACTGCAAGGTCCCGCCCACGGTCATGGTGTTGAGGCTACCCGGAGTGCCCAGGTACCCGCCGGTCAGCGTGGGGGGCGCCGCCGTGACCGTGAGCGTCAGCATAGGACTCGACGTAATGCCGGCAACCACCCCACTCAGGTTGCTCGATCCCGCGGCCACACCAGTCGCCAGCCCGCCTGAGCTTACTGTAGCGATGGTAGTTGCTGAACTGGTCCACGTGGAAACCGCATTGCCATGGGAATCGGTAGTCGTACAAGTGGTGGTCGACCCATCCGAGTAGTGACACGTCGCGATAAGTTGATTCGTGCTGCCCGCAACTATGCTGGTAATCCCACCCGTAGTGGCCAGGGTTACCGAGCTCAGGGTCACGCTGGGTGTGGTAACCCCAAGCGAGAAGGCCGCGCTGGTAACGCCGGCAACAACCGCCGTCAGGTTCGCGCTGCCGATCGACACGCCCCCCGCCAGCCCGGAGGAACTAACACTGACAACCCCGGCGTTGCTGGTGTTCCACGTGGAGACTGAATTGCCGTAAGCGTCGGTCGTATTGCAGCCCGTCGTAGTGCCGTTGTTGTAGTGGCAGGCGGCGCTCATCTGCACACTGGCTCCCACCACAATCGAGGTCACCGAACCCGCCGCCGTCAGGCTCACACTGTTGAGCGTGGGCGAGGTGCCCGCGGTGTACGTAGCCGACTGCACCGCGCTGGGCACGTAGCCGTAACCCGAGGGATACGACGTCGGCTGACTCTGTGCACCCCACATACCCACCGCCTTGACCGTGGTCGTGGTTGAGACCGCGATGGTCCCCCCGCTCGCGATGTACTTTGCCGTGCCCGATCCAGGCACCGGCGTCGACCCATCGGTGGTGTACCAGATCCCGGTATTGCCGTCTCGATTGGTCCCCGGGTTGCTGAAGGTCACTGTCTGCGAGGTAGTGAATGTCCCGCTCGCCGGCGAGATCGTCGGCGCTACGCTCGCCTTCGGACAGTTAGAAGTGGTAAAGGTATTTCCCGAAGCCGAGGCCGTAAAGGAGGGGCCGTCCTCGTTGTTGAAGTATCCACCGCTCCCATTGGGCGTCGTCGAGCCGCCGTTGGACATGCAGAACGTATTGTTGTTGATGACGAACTGGCCAGTGGTGGCGATCATCACGCCATTGGCCCACAGGCCCTGGATCAGGTTGTAGTTCCCCTGCGTGCCGTTCGAACCCCACATCTCGATCGCGCCCGGCGTATAGGTGCCGCTGCCCCCACCCATTGGCGATGTGTTGTTGATCAGTACGTTGTCGCTGGTGTTAGTTACGCAACCGGTAGGGCAGCCATTGGCGACCGAGAAGCCCCAAGAGCCGAAGTTTGTGTAGTACTGGCCCCAGGTGTCGTTATAGAGCACAGACATCGAGGTGTTCCCGGTGTTCGCCTGGGTTTCCCACGCGATGCGGTGGATATTATTAAAGTCGTTGAACTCAATCAGGCAATTGACGCACTCGCCCTGTCCCTCGAAGACCTTCAGCCCCTGCTCCATGAACTGGAAGATGTTGTTCTCCACCACCAGATTGTTAAAGCCATCGTGCAGGCCCAGCCCAACGCAGTAGCCGCCATCGCCGCTCAGGCCCTGGTAGTACGCCTGCATCAGATTCGAGCAGGCAGACATGTGGGTCTGGCCGAAGATGTTCCACGTGACCGTGATGTTGTTATCCACGGTGGCGGAGGAGTTGCCGTCGAAGAAAACCAACGGCGCATTGAAGTTTTCCTGGTTCTGCTGCGCCTGGTTGCCGTAGAAGTAGTTGTCCGTGATGGTTACATTACTGTATCCAGCGGGGAAGTAGACCACCTGCCCGCCGCTCGGCTGAGGTGCCCCACCGTTGAAGTTGAGGTACTTGATGGAGAGCGCTGTGGAACAGGTCCCCTGGTACGCAAACGGGCTGTCGGTGCCGCTGAAGTTGATCGTTGCCGTGTAGGCGCTGGGATTCGACCATGCCACCGTCGGACCGTTCAGCGAAACCCCGCAGGGTACGCTGACCGACGAAGATATCGAGTAACTACCGGCCGAAAATAGAGCCGTGTTGCCGCTGCCGCAAGAGTTAATCGTCGATTGGATCGTCGCCTGGTTAGCTCCGTTGGCAATCGGGCAATTCGCCGCCTGCGCGCGGCCGCAAGCCAGCATCGCCATGATGGCAACAGCGAGTTTACCAAGCCGCACGCCCCATCTCTTTCGTCGACTAGCAGCACTCAATAAAACAGCGCCCCTCTCAGACTTGTCATCCCGAGCGCCGGCGACGTTCCGTAGGAACTTCGGCAAGGCGAGGGACCTGCTGTGCGCCTCGCCACCTAGAAAAAACGTCAAGGCGCAAGTAGCGCGAAGCCTCATCATGGGATAGTCACCGCCGTCCAAGTTGTGCCCGCGCACGAGTAAACCGAGGTACTAGCCCCGCCATCCGTCCGCAACCAAAGCGACCCGCTGCCAATCGGCGCCGTCCCACAGGTGGAAGTGGGCGCACCAGCGCCGGTAGAAATATTCGTCGGCCCTAATTGCATCGACGGCGTCCCCGTCCCGGCCACCGAAATATGAGGACTAGAAGCATTCGACACCGGCGGCGTGCCTCCGGACGACGATCCCCCAAAGTCGCTGAGCGTGAACCCTGGCCCAACACCGCTGGCCATCAATCCCTGGTTCGGTCCGCCGGCCGTGCGATAAATCTGATACGTATTCACCCCTGCACTCCACGGGCACACCACCTCATAGCCCACCGGGAACGCCCACGACGCAGCGCCATTCGTTATCGTCGCCGTCGTTCCGGGAATCAAGTTGCCGTCGAAGTCCGTCCCCGCGCACACATAGCTGATCGTGGTCGAGCCAACAGGAGCCGAGACGGTAACCTGTGGCGCGGCAATTGTCGGCGTGGTGGTGACATTCAGCGACCCCGCGTGCCCTCCACCCAGCGTCAATGGCTGGTAAGCCGTGTTCGCCCCATTGATCTGCAGCAGGTTGCCGGTGTACGCGATGTCAGGCTGATAAACGTTGGGCCCGATGGTGACCGCTCCCTGAAAGCCGTTTTGCACCCCGGTATTCAGCTGATGGATCGCGCCCGCGGTATCGAACCAGGTCTCGTTGTTCCCGTTATTGATCGAGAGCACGCTCGCCCCGCCGTGGTTATACGGCGTCGCGTTGTTCACCGAGAGAATCACCGGCGAGGCCCCGCCATAAGCGAGGACGGACGAGGGAACCTGCTGCGTCGAGCCCAGCACCAGGTTCACCGAGATCGCAGCGGCGCCGCTGTTGTGCGCGGCGGCCGTCGTCACGTAGGCCCCGCGCGTCAGACCCGTGAGCGTACTGCCGCTGATGCCCGTGTAGCACTGGTACTCGCCGTCGACAAAGAAGCAGCCCGCCGGCGAGAGCCCCGCGGTCGAAGCGATCGCAATACTGGTCTGCGAAGCGGTCTCGTTGGCGGTGAGGGTGCTCGACCAGCCCTTGGTCGGGCAGGTGTAACCGTTGTTTATCCCCGTGACTGGCGACTGCGCGCATCCCGTAACCCCGCCCGGTCCATTCACGGTGGTTACGTTGATGGTCGTCGCGTTCAGCTGCTCCGCCACCGGCGCAAAAGCAAAATAGCCAATCTGGATCTGGTCAGCCGTCGTCGCCCCAAAGAACGCGACCCCCAGATAGCAGGTCGATCCCCCCGTCACCGAGCTGAAGTCGATCGGAAGCGTAAACACCCCGGCTGCGGTGGTTGGCCAGGCATTGGTGAGCGGCACAGGGAACTCGTTAGCGTAACCACCGCAGTTCGAATAGAGCTTGATGTACGCGGTGTTTGACGCCGTCACCGCGTCCTTGGCCGAAATGTAAAGCGTATACTTCCCGGCAACCAGCCGCTGCCCGCTGCCAATCGGTATGCCTTGCTGATTGAAAGAGTAAGTGTTGCAATAGG
Source organism: uncultured Acidobacteriaceae bacterium (assembly GCA_963824325.1). Lineage (GTDB taxonomy): Bacteria > Acidobacteriota > Terriglobia > Terriglobales > Acidobacteriaceae > PALSA-350. The sequence continues at coordinate 83,105 of CAWGPA010000010.1, forward strand.
TCGACGAGAGATTGTTGCCCAGATTGCAGGCCACGTAAGCATTGGTGATCGGCGAAGTCGCGTCGTAGGTCCAGCCCTGCGACATGGCCGTTGATTCAAACGCGAAGTTCGAGTTGAACTCCTCGGGCGCGATGAAGCCGCCCTCTATGCTCGTATAAGGCGCAGTCAGGTTGCCGGTGAAAAACGTATCCGCGGTTTGCGATCGAATCGGCTCCCGGCTGTTGCCCACCTGCAGTGCGCCGTAGGGCCCGGTCGGCGTCGAGAACGCCTGCGAAGTGGTGCCCGAAAACTTGCTTCCCCATCCAAAATTGATCAGCGAATTGACGCTGTACGTGTTGCCCCGCGGCTCGGAGCCCAGGTCGGTAACGAAGTCGGCCGTATTCTGGACCCCAAAGTTGATCGCCGGCACCACCGTTCCCTGGTTGAAGTTCCCGCCGATCCAGTGCTGCTGCGCGCCCCCGATGTAGACCTCGCCCGCGCCGCCCATGTGCATGTCTTCAATCTCGGAGTTGAGCGTGTCCCACTCCCAGATGGGCATCTGCACATCGTGCGCGCCGCCTTCGTTCTCGCAGTACAGGTTCTTGAAGTGGTCGAGCGACATCACGTCGCCGTATCCGCCGCTCTGGTCGTTGTACAGCGCCGTGAAGTAGTAGCAGGTGTCCGCTCCCAGGGAACCGCCCGTGGTGGTTCCCTCCTGCGAGTACACGTTGAAATTGGAGAACGTATTCTGGTTCCCCAGCGGGATGTTGACCGGGTTGGCGGCGTAGATGGTGAGCCCGTCCCAGTGGCTTCCATCGGCCGTCGGCTGGCCGGCGAAATAGTTGCCGTTCTCGATCGAGGGCGCGCCGATCGCGATGCCGTAGAAAAGATAAAGTGTGTACAGGTTCGAGAAGGTAGTGGCATACGACGGCTGGACCATGTAGATGGCCGCGTTGTGATTGACCTCCAGCCACGCCTCGCCGTTCACCTCATTCGGCCACGCCCAAAAAGAAAGATCTTCTATCTTCGAGTTCGGACCCCAGGACCCGGTCCCATGGCCCCCAGCGCCGCTGGCCAGCGGAAAGGCGAACGCTGCGTTGCCCACATTCCAGCCTGGAAAATATCCAGCATTCCCGCCCGGCGTGGTGTCGCCCGCGTTGAGCGTCGGCGTTACCGGCCACGGATAACTGGGCTTGAAGTTGTTCAACGGAACCACGGTTGCTTTGACAGCATGGGCCGCCCGCGTGGTCCCGTTCTGCGCGCACTGGATGTTGTAGAACGTATTGGCGGGCGTGGTGTTGCCGGCGTTCGACCGGCCGAAGTAGCTGAACTGCTCACCGTCAATCTGCAGCAGCCCGAACGGCGCCACGTTCGATTCAAAGCCCGGCACCGGGTTGATGTTGTTCGAAAGATTGATGCTCGATGGGCATGTCCCCGCGCCGATCGCCGTCGCCAGATTCTGCGGGGAGCTGCCGGCAAACCATTCCGCCTGCGTGTTGGTCGCACCCGTTGGCAGCGCAGCAGAGAGCGTGCGTGGCGTTGCTCCGCCGGAGCAGCTCCCGGCGGTCGAACTCACCGTCGCGGTGAAGACCGAAGTCAGGTAGGGAAACACCATCGTCTCCCCAACCGTCGGAGCCGTCTCCGTTGAGGGAATGCAGATCACGGCGCTTGAGGCCGTGATGTTCGCCACCCCGTTGAAGGCCCCGCTGTTATTCGTTCCCGGACCTTGAAACCAGCCTGGCGCCACCGGGTTGTTGGTCACCCCGGTGCGCATCGCAATCGGCCGGTACATCGCCGCATCCGCCGTGGTGCCTGAATCGTTGATCGTCTGCCACGGCTGCGTAGCATCGATGCGCCCATCCACAAAGAAGGTCAGATCGTGGATGTGCGCCAGGCCCTGCGAACCGCCGGACCCCTGGCTGGCATCCACGGCGGCGAAGATGTCCTCGCCCGGAAAGCCCGTGATCGACGACTGAAAGCCCAGGCCAATCGGACTCTGGCCGGCCAGCGTCTGCGTATGGGTCAGGCAGTTGCCCTCGGGAAAGACCAGGGTGCCCCCTGCGCCCACCACGCTCATCGTGTGCGCGATGGCTGCCGTGTCGTCATGCGCCAGGTCCATCTCGTGCGCGGTCGCCTGGTTGAACGGCGCCGGTGTGGTCAGCACACCATGCAGCGAATCGGTAATCGACACCACCGCGGATTCAAATTGCGTAGGCACCCCGCCCACGCTGCCTACAGCCACGATGACCCGGCCCACGTCCGCCGCGGTCAAAGCGCCCAAGCCAATCGAAAACGTTGTGCTCCCCTGCGTCAGAGAGCCATAGACCTCGCGCAAATCGCAGACGGCGCCGTCCTCGGTGACCGATCGCGCCGTGGCCGGCACGTCCGCCCGATTGTCCTGCACCCGGTAATTGCCCGGGTTGGTGAAAGGTGTTCGCCCTACGCCAGGCTGAATGATGGCCGATCCGTTGTTGGCCGCGGCCGCGTTGATCGCTGACTGCGGACTATAAGTCGATACCGCGGAGTTGGGCGCCGTGGCTACAAAGTCATATAGGTCGATCGTCGCCGTGTTGGTCTGGTTATTCCCCACCAGGTCGCTTTGCAGCGTCCCCAGATCGCCGGCTGTCCCGGTAAGTGACACCTTGACGTATTGCGAGCCGTTCCACTGATACCAGGCCGTCGGCACCTGGGTTACATCCACCAGGCCGAGGTTTGCGCTGCCCTGTACCGCAGCGATAATGGTTGCCGGGATGGCGCCCACCGCGGCTACCTGCTGGTACCAGGCGTTGTTCAGGATGATGGTATTGCTCTCCGGCGTCTCCAGGTTTTGGGTAAGTGCTTCCTGCAGTCCCCCGGTGGCTGAGGTTAAGTGAAATGGCAACTGGTGGGAATTAATCGGCGCGATCGAGATGGCGCAAGTCACATTGGTATCGACATACGCACTCGGTGTGACCGTCTCCGAGAGTGACGGGTTGCTGTCGACGATGCGAATCGGAGTTCCGGTGTTGAAGGCGAAGAAGAAGCTGGCCCCTCCCTGCACGCGGCAGGATCCCGGCGCGAACGAATACGTGTTCGACGTGTACCCGGGCACGGCCCACGTTCCATACTGAGAGGCGATGATCTGGCCCTCGATATTCTGCGCCTCTACCGGGGTCCACGGCACGCCAGGACAGGCAGCGCACAGCACGACGGCCAATAGAGCGGCTACCGCGGGTACAAGCTTCGGGCTCGCCATCGGTATCCGCAATAGAACAAAGAGCTTTTTCAAAGGATAGGTTCTCGTCTTGCCCGCAGGCAGTTTTAAGGATGCATTCCGATGCAGTCGATCTCGTTGGTGGTGACCGCCCCGGCGCCGCCCGAAGCCCCGTTCTGTAGCGTGATCTCGAAGCCGGTCGTGCTCTTGTTGTTCACAAATACGCCAGTAAGTGCCGCGGACGACCCCATGCCCGGTTGCGAGGTGCAGGTCACCGCGTAATTCGTATCCGCGAAAGCGCTCGGCCACGCGACGGTGAAGTTGCATGTAGCCCACGCCGTATTAGCCGTAGTGCAAATCCCCGAGTTGATCACCAGCGGCTTGATCACCGGGATGGCCGCCCCACTGGTCGCCGCCGTAACCCGCCCCCAGCCGTCGACCGTGATATTCGAGTTGCTGTAAGAGCCGGGAGTTACCCCGCTGTCGGCGAGGTCCACATCCGTGCGCGTGGATCCAGGATTATCGGCTTCCTGGAAACGCTGAGTGAAGTTGAGATAAGGCTCCTGCACCTGGAACGTGCCGTTTGCTTGCACATGCTGGTAGTAGACCGAAGGCAGCGAACCGCACGAACCAGGTCCGAAGTAAGTCCCATTTGAAACCAGGCATTGGCCATTGGTACCTGCGCCGCCAGCCACCAGGTAGCCCAGGTTGGTGTTGATGAAGCCGTTCTCAACATCAAGGGGAAACGCCGGCGTAGACGTGCCCACACCCAGCGCGCCCAAATTGATCAGATCGTACCCGGTCATGTTCACCAGCCCGGATATGCTTTGCGGCCCATGATTCAGTGGCTGTGCCAGAATCGGCTGCGGGTAAATGATGGTGCCATTCCACAGCGGTGCGCCACTCGAGATATTGACTGTGCCATTCAGCCCGCCGTTCAACTGCCAGGCCTGTGGCCATCCGGGATATGCATTGCCGCTTGAAGAAAGCAGCGAGACGTTGTACCCCGAGTAGGGAATGATCGTGTCGTTGAACGCGATGGTGCAGGGAACATCGTTAACCGTAGGAATAGTCTCCGCCAGGGTCACCGGCGTCTCATTCTGCACAAACGTGCCGCTCGGTCCCACGGAGTTGCCCTGCGCCGTCTCCGCCCCACTGACGGTACCCACATAGACCCGCATACCGGCAGCGCCCACGGGGAAATTAATCGGCGGCGAGATGATCAGCGAGCCTGTGCTCGTCAGCTGCACCTTGAGCTCCGGCGAGGCCACCGTCTCCAGATTGCCATTGGTGTAGAACGTGAACACCACGTAGTAGATCCCGGCTGCCATGGTGCCCGAGCCGTACGTGATCGCAGTACTGGGCAAAGTCAACGGGTTCGGCATCCCAACCACCGAGCCGTCGTTCGAAGTGAAGCACTGTGCCGTCGTCGGCACCACGCTGCCTGTGCCCACCATCAGCCCAGCCTGCTGCAACACAAGGCTCAGTGTGCCATTCTTGATCGGCAGGCCCGAAGGACCTTGCAGTGTTCCGGTGATAGTCCCACCGTACGCTGTGGCCGCGCCCAACATCAGGACCAGCAGTGCTCTTATCTTTGACATGTAAGGTCTATTTCGAAAGCAGCGTCAAAATCCGCCGCCGCCCCGCACTAATTGCATCCCGCAAGTAATAACTTCGCCATACTCGTTACGGGTATAGGTCTTGACCCAGGAGCGTGCATTCATGAAAGTAGCAATCTTCTTATGCTTACCTAACCACACCAATTCACCGGCCTTCACCAACGCATCGGCGATGTCCTTGGAGCAATGGTGGTGGCGTTTACTAGAGCACTTATGAGCAATGCCCCCACAAGTGAGGGACTTGGCATCATCCTCATTGAGGATGCAGACCTTTGGGCCAAGCTTCTTGGCAACTGCGGCAGTGGCTTGTTCCCAGGTCATACCTTCCTCCGGCACGTGTGGAGATGGATGGAAATAAATCTCATAGCACGGCCGGGAGGCCTCGTCGCTTAGTCCCAAGGTCGCACGCGCTGGGAGCGCAATGGAAGTAAGCGTACGAGAGCTTGGCATCCATTCGGGTAATCGTGATGAAGAGTCACCAATATAGATTCGAAATGACCCTGAAACGGTTATTTTTTCTGATGTATTTCTCGTGCCCGCTGCTTGGCATGGTGAATCGAGTTCTTCACACACGCGAGAGTTGTCCCCAATCTATCCGCTATCTCCTGGGCTGGCATGTCTTCGACATAAGCCATCTCGAGAGCCCGCCGTTGCCGGGTCGTGAGCCCGCGCAGCAGCTTTTCCATATCTAACCGCGCGGGCACGCCCTCGAGATCTCTATCAACCCGCGCGAAGCGTGAATCGATCTCCACCAGGTTCGACTCCCCGTTACTCGCCTGGCGCGCCCTGCGCAAAATCACCAGGCACTGGTTCGCCGCGATCCGAGCAATCCACGTACGAAACTGCGCGTTACCTTCAAAGCTATGCAACCGCGTAAAAGCCAACAGAAAAGTATCCTGGCACATGTCCTCCAGATCGTTCTTACGAAGGATGGCCCGGCCTACTGCCTGCACGTAACCAAGATGCTGTTGATAGAGTTCTGCGAACGCCTCTTCATCACCCAAGCGCGCCGCAGCGATCAATTCGGTCTCATCCATGCTCGCTCCCCGCTGAAACCGTTAAGACCGTTTGTTCAAATAACAAGCGCTAAAGGGTCAGCGCGATAAGTTCCAAACTCAGTCCCGAAGGGACGGCTGAAAGTAGCCCAGGACGCAGTCCTGGGTGTACGTTCCCACCGAGACCAGTCCCGAAGGGACGGCTGAGAATGACCCAGGATGTCAGTCCTGGGTGGACTTGGACCATACTCGAATGCTGACGGACGTCACCAAAAGCCGACCTGATTCTGTTGAAGATTAAGTGCTTCCATTCGATCAACGGATTACCTGGACGCCAATTCTGAGTTGCCGGCTAACTTGGAGAGGTCCGGCTGAGAATCATCCTGGGTTCATTCCAACCAAATCAATCCGCATCCTCGTCATACAACTCGCGGCGAAGGTGTTCCGCGGCGGCGACACGAACGAACTCAATCATCCCCAGCGTGTCGGCAGCGATCTGGCCACAACTGTCGTAGCTGATCTCGCCCTCATCAGTCCTCGTCACGATCAACACCTGGGTAACATCGTCCATGCCTTCCATCTTGGAAATCAAAAACTCACTCGGGCTCGGTTCATCGCTCATCACGCTCTCCCTTAGAGGCTCCTGGCTATCAACGCAGCCCGTGCGCCCAGAATATTCAGCGCATCCACGTAGTCCTCGTAGTACGGTCTTCGCACCGGCCGGACTCCCTCCAGTGTTGCCATCACCAGCACATGTTCATACGCCCGGCGCAGCATCACCAGCCCGTGCACCGCACGCCGCGCCCGCCGGCTGAAAAGAAGGGTCGAGACTTCGTGTACGTTCTGTGGCCACAAGCGGCCCGTCCGAGTGAATCCGTAGCTTTCCATCGGATCTAGTCCTCCTATCTAATTTGGCGCAGCTCTTCGACGCTCTCCGGGCCTCCCGCGCCACTCGTTCAGCACGTTGCCCATCCCACTTATCCCTAAACCTGTCCAGCGCATCCCGCAGCCACCCCGCGTTCATTCCTTCGGCTAGCGCGACCGCCCAGTCGTAGTGCTCCTGCCACCTGCGCGTTCGCGGATAAAGAAATTGTTCCGCGCTTTTGTGCTCTTGTTCATCCGTGCTGCGATAATCCGCGATGGCGGCTAGGAGAATCGCTCCCCCCAGGTTCCGATTCATCGTCCGCGCCGGCTGGTAGATCGCGCCCATTGAGTAGATACCCGTCTGAATAACTTCCATTTCGTTCGTCATTGCGTCCTCCGTAGCGGGGAAGGAAGTAAAGAAGCTTTTGTCCCGATGCCCATCCGCATCGAGCGCAGGTAACAACGAATCCACTGACCTTCTATTCGCTCCGCGCTCCTTGAGGCCGCGTCACCGGAAAAGTTATCCCACCCTTTCACCGCGGGATGTTGACTCACATAGCGCAGCCCCTGCTTGATCGACCCGCTGCCTAATAACGCGAGTGCTGCTTCTATCTCCGCCGGTAGGGCCGGAGCTGCGACCATTGCCTCTCTCTCCAGCAGAACTCTCCTTCCGCTTTCGTCTTCCCCAAACCTCACTCCGCCGCCCTGGGCGCGTCCCTCACAGCCATGCTTCTCCAGATAGCGGAAGACCCACTGGAGCGCCGCGCCGCCCCTGCTTTCTTCGGACCATCCGGCAAGCTCCCGTATCTGTCCCGGGCTGGGCCAGTAGGTGCAGGTCTTCTCTGCCAGCGCGTAAGCCTGCGCCAGTGCCGAAGCATCGATGTCCGTCAGGTTGCGTACGTGGGCCGCGGTCACGGCGCAGTTGTCCTCTTTCTCCATCGCCTCGCGTAGTTGTCGAACCGCTCGTGCAATCGCACTGCGTAGCTCGAAGGGATTCCTGACCTCGGCAAAGATCTGCTCGTACATGTCCCGCTCAGCTTTGCCGTCTGCCTTTGTCATCTCGCTCACGATACGGTCACCTCCTGCTCAAATCGGAGCCACTCTCCTCCGTCTGTGGTCCTTCCAACTGCAGAAGATCGGCTTGCACCCGCAGTTGACGCACTGTCGGGAAGCGGTCCATCTGTTCCGGTTTCCCCATCCGCAAGGTGCCCCGTCTCCATCCCGTGATCGCCATTTCCAGGTAGTCCCAGGGCACATCCCGCAGGTCCTCGGCCATCAGCAAAAGGCATTCCGGGGTCAGCGAAAGCTGCCTGCTCAGCGCCAGCTTGCCTAGCGCCATCAGCGTGCTCTCGAGCCAGGGCCAGCGCTCGGTCAACCGCGCTGACGACGCTGTTGCGATTGATTTCTGCTCTGCTTGCATGGCTTCCCCCTGCAGATGCCGGCTTGTTGTAGACAGTCATTTCCTCCTGGAAGCGTGTGAGGTTCGCAATCCACAAGAAAACACGATCACCATGAGCCACAGCCGACTTAGCCCGGTTGTCCAGCATCGTGCGGAACTGGGTTTCGCTTAGGTTGGGGCTGGCCGCAAGAAAGTCGCTCAATGACTTGGCGTCACGCCCCTGCCAAGGCATTTCAGGAGACGCATGATTCTTCGCGCTCCAGTACTCTCCCAAAATCAGGCGAAAGGGTAGATGACGCTCATCAATGGCACGCTTATCGCACACACTGCCGGAGCAAGATAATGTTTTTAATAACTGTGGTTGTGACTGTGACTGTGATTTGGCATCGTCAAGCATGCCGTTGAGAATGCTTGAAGCATTGCTTGCGGGGGTGTTTTCCGCATCCTCAAGCAGAGGCAGCGCTTTACGCCACCTGCTGGAAGCGCCTAACTTGGCTCTGCTGGCATTGGATTGCTGCTTGGCCGCGGTCCGGCTTTTTTCCCGTTCTACGCGTCCATGGTGCCAGAGCCCATCGCGGATTTCGAAGAACTCCGCCAGCACTGCCCGGGAGAGGGTCCACGCACTTATCGGCAGGCCCGTAATCTGCGCCAGCACCGCATCGTCGTCTTGCAGCACCCCACGGCGCCACAAGTGGAAGAGAAGTAGAAGATAAGCGCCATGCTGTTCCGTACTTAGATGCATGGTGTCGGCAAGGTAGTCACCGATGTACACCGGCATCCAGATATCGGTCTTACCTGCGCTCAAAGTCTGGGATATGTCGTGCTATGCCCGCATCGCCTCATAGATTCCTCTCGCTTGGTCTCAATTCTTGCGGCAGCCCATCATTTGCCGGGATGTAATTCAACCTTTTCCGTCTGCTCGCAGACAACCTGGCAAGGCTAAGATGCCATGCGTCAATCGCCACGCGCAAGGGCCGTTGAAAAAAAATCTGTGGAGGAAGGGGTAGTTAACTAAAAGTTACTCCCCGGTTACCGGCATCACACTTCTAAAGCAAATACAAGAAACACTGTGATAGTTACTCTTAGTTTACCTCCCCGCAATCCTCATCATTATTGTCGCGATCTCTTGACGGCGCGCTATGTAGGCAGCAAGCTCAAAGGTAGTAAGCAATCAACTCGATGTTAGTTTCCCCCGGTTGGTTGCTTGCCGTGCGGTCGTCCCCTCTGCATCCGGTCATGGAGAATAAACATGCATCCCCGAATGATGGCTCTCCGGGCAACTCAGCGTCTCAGGAGCGGCATCTGCTCGAGATCGTCGCCGGGCTCGCCTTCTTCACCGTCGAACAGCGTTCTCTCGCATGGTCTCCCGAGCCGCCCTTCGAAAGTGCCGGTGCAAGTGACTGCCGCGTGGGTGGGAGCTGCGGTCTTGACTTCAATCGGGAAACCGCCCGCGCGCGATGGATTCAGGCTCGTCATCGCTGGAACAGGGAACAGAAGAAGTTGCAGGATACTTTACCTCCTCGAGGTTAGACCCTATGCCGTTTGAATCAGAAGGTGGGATGAGCCTTACCCAAATTCTTAACATCGTGCTTCCTCGCTACGGCCTGGCTGGTGAGCCGGCCTGTCGATGCGGCGTGTGTGAGTCGCATCGCGCGACCCGCCTGGTCCAGGCGCTATACGACAAATTCGGTCATCCCGTTGACCTTATCGCGAGATATCGATGAGCCTCCACAAGCTTGACCAGACCCGGCGCCGGCACTTCATCGAGGGCCTGCGCGCCGTTGCCGATTTCTATGAGCAAAATCCTGACGCCTATTACGATGGCATGCACATCACGTTAAATATGTATGGCGTGGCACGCCACACGCTCTGTGAGATGGGCCGGGTATTTGGCCCATGCAACAGGCGCTATGACGACCGTAACCTTACTGTTTCCAGGCAGTTCAATGAGCAGATAACCGTGGCCGTCTTGGTCCCCCGTGCCCAGGTTTGCCGGCGCGTGGTTACAGGTGTGCGCATGTTACCGGCCCGCACCGTGCCCCCAGCCAAAGAGGTACGCCTTCCCGCTTCTACGGTCGATATCGTCGAATGGAAAGGCGACCCTCTATTGCCTGACGATGCCCGTATTCCCTGAACGTTGCACTGAACGCGACGCATGCGCGGCCTTCTTAAAGGTTGTTGGCCGCCTGAAAATTCTCCATCCGATCCTTAGCCCGCCTTGCGCTCGGTGGCCTATGTTGAGTTACACTTAATGGCGATGACGATCGAAGAGATACTCCTCCATATAGATGCTGAGATTAGCCGTTTAACAGAAGCCCGTGACCTGGTTGCCGGAACCGCGGTGTCCAAGGTCTCTCGCAGTCCGCGTAAGAGCGGATTGGCCGCCCCTAAGCCCAGGGCCCTGCGCACCAAGCGGGTTATTTCGCCCGAAGGCCGCGCCAGAATTGCCGCTGCGCAGAAGCTTCGCTGGGCTAAGCAGAAGCGTGCCAAAGACAAGAAGTAAGATTCATTCAGGCATAGCTCACTGGGCGAATGGCCATTCCCCCCGGCGGTGCGCGCGAATCATATAAGTAGCAGTTCCGGTCAGCACGACTGCCAGGGCGAAAAAGATTTCTCGCGCAAAGTTTGGCCGCGAGAACAAGATGTATAGGAAGCCCGCAATCGCCACCAGCGGCGGCAGAGGATAGAGCCAAATCCGGAATGGCCGCTCCAGGTCCGGCTGGGTGCGGCGCAAGACCATTACGCCAACCTGTTGCAGAAGAAACTGCAACAGGATTCGTATCACCACCAGCGCCGCCACCAGATCCGCCAGTTGCAGCATACAGAACACCATCGACACCCCGGCCAGCATTAACAGCGAAACGTTGGGGATGCGATGGCGAGGGTGCACGTGCGCGAAAATGCGGAAGTAGTTGTTATCGAGCGCGGCGGCATACGGTACTCGCGAATAGCCTAGCAACAGGGCATAGACCGATGAGAACGCCGTCCACACCACCAGCAGCGCAACCACCTGTCCCGCCACCGTTCCATACACTCGCTGTACCACCACCGCTGCCACTGACAGTCGCGCGTTAGCGCCCCCCTGGCTGGTAAGTTCCTGCCAGGGTATCGTCCCCAGTACGCTGGTATTCAGCAGTAGATAGAGCGCTGCCACCAATCCCACCGACCAAACAATCGCGCGAGGAATCGTCCTCCCAGGGTCGCGTACCTCCGCACCCAAAAAGTTTATGTTGTAGGCCCCCCAGTAATCGTAAGTGGCAATCAGCAGTGCCGCTCCCAGGCCGGTAAAGAAACCGCTCGACAGCTGAAATGCGCCGGCAGGGAAGTCGAAGGCCAGGTTCGCGTGAAAGTGCAGCAGCCCGGTGAGGATCACGGCCAGCATTGTCCCCATCACCCCCAGCCACAGCAAGCCGGAGAACCGGGTCACGCTTTGTATGTTGCGATACAGCAATGCCGCGGCGATCGCGCAACAGAGCATCGCTGCCAGCGTGCCGGGTCCAAGCCGTATCGCCAGAGGTAGCGTGTGTACAAACGGAACCGGGATAGGCAATTGATACGAAAAATAAACTTTGCGCAACGCAGGCCAAAGGTAGCCCGCATATTGTGCCAGGCCCACGCATCCTGAAGCGATCGAAAGCGGCGCACTAAAACTCAGTTGCCAGATATACAGGAAGGAGAGATAGCGGCCCGTGGTCCGCGGTCCATAGATGGTGCGCAGATACTCATAAGATCCGCCGGCCTTCGGCATGGCCGCGCCCAACTCCGCCCACACCAGCCCATCGCACGCCGCAAGCACCGCACCCAGGATCCAACCCAGAATCGCTTGTGGTCCGTGCATGGCCAACACGATCAGCGGCAGGGTCACGAACGGCCCCACGCCGATCATGTTGATCATGTTGAGCGAAATCGCGCCCGGCAGGGTGATACCGCGTACCAGACCCTCGTCCTTTTTCATCCTTCGGATCTCTCCCCGCCACGGATCAATAGGTACCCTGCTTCCCGGCCCACCAGCATACATGGGACGGTCTTGTTGCCTTGTATCGCCACGACTCTACATGCGGGGGAAAATCCATGCTTAGTATTGCCACGACTCTACAGGAGGCTGCAGAAACACTCATGCTTTGTGTCAGGGCACGACTTCAGTCGGGCCATAAACGGTGAATAGAGATGAGGGCTTTAGCCCCTGCACACCCTGCACGCACGAAACGCCTTCTCGTGAGCCACTCCCCTCATGCTTTGTATCAGGGCACGACTTTAGTCGGGCCATAAACGGTGAATAGAGATGAGGGCTTTAGCCCCTGCACACTCTGCACGCACGAAACGCCTTCCCATGAGCCACTCCCCTCATGCTTTGTATCAGGGCACGACTTTAGTCGGGCCATAAACCGGTGAATAGAGATGAGGGCTTTAGCCCCTGGGCAATGAGTTATTCTTCGAATTTCTTTCCGTCCATTCGTTAACCAGTCCCATTCCTGAGTCCTGAGCCGCTTTGATCCTGTCATATGCTATAGCTAACAAACTGCCTATGACATGCCGCAGGACTCAGTCCTTGACCCTCGTCGCCGCCCTGCTCTTCGCCGCGGCCCCTCTCCCGGCCCAGACCCCGACCGCCACCGCCATTGCCGCTACCCCCGACTACCAGCCTCTCCGCGTTGACCGTGGCTCGTCTGCGCTCCAGCAGTCGCTGCGCAAGCTGAACACCCGTGCCAGCGTCATGATGATCGTCGCCCACCCCGACGACGAGGATGGAGGCATGCTCACCTATGAATCCCGCGGCCAGGGTGCGCGTGTGGCTCTGCTCACGCTGAACCGTGGCGAGGGTGGTCAAAACGTCATGTCCAACGACATGGAGGATCAGCTCGCACTGGTGCGCACCCAGGAGCTCCTGGCTGCCGGTCGCCGCTACGGAGTCGATCAATACTTCACCCGCGTCGCCGACTTTGGCTTTTCCAAGACCCTCGAAGAAGCCCTCGCCGTATGGGGAAAGGAGCGCGTGCTCTACGACGTCGTACGCGCCGTCCGCCTCAATCGTCCCCTGGTCCTCACCGCCGTATTTGTTGGCGGCATCACCGACGGCCACGGCCAGCACCAGGTCTCCGGTGAAATGGCCCAGGAAGTCTTCAAGGCCGCCGGAGACCCCAAGGTCTTTCCCGATCAAATCAAGGCCGGCCTGCTCCCCTGGACGCCGCTCAAGGTCTACGCCCGCGTGCCATCCTTCTCCATCTCCCCCAAGGGAATGTACGACTACGCCACCGGCAAGTGGGCGCCCGTGCGCTTCTACGACTACGTTTCCGGCAAATGGACTGACGCCGTGCCCACCACCAACGTCACCATCCATGAAGGCGCCTACGATCCCGCACTCGGCGGCTCCTATATCCAGCTCGGCCGCGAAGGTCTCGGCCAGCAAAAATCCCAGAACGGCGGCACCGGCATTCCTCTCCCCGGGGTCTTTGACGTCCCCTACCATCGCTACGGATCGCGCGTACCCACCTCAAATGCGGAGCACTCCTATTTCGATGGCATCGACACTTCGATTGCCGGCATAGCCTCGCTGGCCCCCGGCCAACACCCGTTCCTCGTTGCCGGCCTGCATGAGATCGCCGCCTCCGTCGACCAGGCCACCCACTCCTACTCCCCCGCCCATCCGGCCAAGCTGGTCCCGTTCCTCGCCGCCGGTTTGAAACAAACGCAGTTACTTATGCAAAAAGTAACCGCCTCCGATCTCTCTGCCGAAGCAAAATACAATGTCCTTCACGAGCTCTCTGTAAAAGAAGCGCAATTCAACAGCGCCATCATTGAGGCGCTCGGCGTCACGCTCACCGCCGTCGTATCTCCTGCCAACCCTGATCGTGGCCGCTCCCCATTCGCCGTCGACGCGCAGGATACGTTCACCACCGCAGTCCCCGGCCAGTCCTTCGGAGTCACCGCCTACCTCACCAGTGCCAGTGACGTTCCCGTACAGATAAAGAACGTCTCCGTGCGTTCCACCGGGAGCGGTGACTGGCGCATAACCGCCTCCTCGCCCCCCACGGCCACCTTGCAGGCCAACCAGCGCCTGGCAGCCGATTTCAAGGTCTCGGCGCCCCTTGACGCCGACGTAACCAAGGCATGTTTTCACCGCAAGGATGTAGAGCAGCCTTATTACGATCTCGATAGTGTGGACTGCCTCAACCACCCACTCCCTCCCTATCCGCTGGAGGCCTGGGTCGACCTAACCGTCGATGGTGTTTCTGTTCGCTCCGCCCAGGCAGTGCAAACCGTTCAGCATGTGGTCGGTCGCGGTGGCGTATACCAACCGTTGCTCATATCGCCGGCCGTCTCAGCCGCCGCCACCGCCACCGCAGGCATTATTCCGCTCGATGGAGATAAGGAGAAGAGTGCCACCATCAACGTGCGTGTCCGCAGCAATGTCAAGGCCTCGGCGCCCGGCGATGTGCACCTCGATCTCCCTGCGGGTTGGAAGTCCTCGCCCCAATCGGTACCCTTTACTGCCCACAAAGAGGGTGACGAGCAAACCCTCACCTTCACCGTCACGCCCCAGAGCCTCGCAGCCACCAGCTATTCGGTTACTCCCGTCGCTGAGTTGCAGGGCCATCAGTACGCGCAAGGATACGAGACCGTAGGCTATCCCGGCCTGCGTCCGTACAACTACTACCAGCCTGGCCCCTACAAATTGGTCGGGGTCGACGTCAAGCTGGCTCCTGGCCTCAAGGTGGGCTACGTCATGGGCACGGGCGATGAAGTTCCCCAGGCTCTTGAGAGCATGGGCGTCGCTGTTCATTTGTTACAGGCAGCGGATATCAACGGTGGCAATCTGGCCGCCTATGACGTCATCGTGCTCGGCATCCGAGCCTATGCAGCACGTCCCGAGCTAGCCGCCTCCAACGGTCGTCTGCTTGATTACGTAAAGCAGGGCGGTGTGCTCATCGTCCAATACAACACCCGGGAGTACGACCACAACTACGGCCCCTATCCGATTACGCTCACCGGAGATCCGGAAAAAGTTGTGGACGAGAAAGGTCCCGTCGAGCTGCTGGAGCCCAAAAATCCATTACTCTCCTGGCCCAATAAAATCACCAGCGCCGACTTCCAGGGATGGGTCGAGGAGCGCGGTCATTCCTTCATGCACTCCTGGGATTCGCATTATCAAGCCTTGACGCAGACCAAAGACCCAGGTCAGGACGATCAAAAAGGTGGCTTACTCTACACCCGTTACGGCAAGGGCGCCTACGTCTACATCGCCTACGCTCTCTACCGCCAATTGCCCGAAGGCGTTCCCGGAGCCTACCGCCTCTTCGCCAACCTGCTAAGTCTCCCCAAAGCCCCACCCCAATAGTTTCGACCAGCAACAAACCGACGGGTGCCCCACATCTCGCTGGTTTTTCGCGAGATGTGGGATACCACTCCGCTCGATCCTAAGTGCGTCAGTAAATCGAGAGTCGAAGGGGAAAAGCGGTGGTGTCACACCAGAACCCGTGGGAACACGACGGGTGCCGTCGACTCGCCGCAAAAACGTCATCCTGAGAGCCTGTGACTTTATAGATCTTTCGTGTGAAACCCTCGACCTCAAACAAAATCGTCATCCTGAACGAAGCGCCCCACCGATTTGTCACGTGATACGCGCTTGGTGCGCGGAGTCGAAGGACCCCGAGGGTCCTCATCTTACCCATGCTGCTCGGAGCTTTTCAACCACCGAAGGCCGCACCGATTGGACCGGCAGCGGTCTTCCCTGAAGCCACTACCGAAGAAAATTCCGCAACCTACCGATACTCCGCGCAAAACCCCGGAGCCCCCTGGCCAATCAGCGCACACCCTCGCTTAATCTCCTCCACGATCAGCGAGCAAGCATTCTGCGCACTGCATGGCGGGTGAGTCGAAGGCGAAACCTGTATGCATTCGTTCACCAGCTGTCGTGACCGTTCGATACCCACAGCATTAAGACACGTCCCAGTCGTGCTGAGCGCTGCAGAATCGCTCCCCGGCGGCGGCGCCAGGTAAGGTTCCGGTATGCCATAGGCCTGTGCGATCTGGTGTAGCTCTGTGCGCAATCTCTCCCACCGCGATCGGGTCTGCGCGTTCAGCTGCAGGCTATAGACCAGGGGATCGATTTGCCCCGCGGTATGCACCAGATCGACCACCGCCTGGTCCGCCTTCTGCTGGTGCTTGAAAGTTTCGAGCACGGTGTTTGCCTGTTTGGCGAAGGTGTCCGCCAGCGCCTTGGCATCCTTCTCCTGGGAGGTCCCACGGATCGTGCTCTTCTTGAGCGCGTTGGCGAAATTCTGCCGGAAGGGCCCCGCGTCATCCTTCAAGTTCTGCATCAGCTGCTGTAGGTCTTTGTCGCTCAACCGACCCTGGGCCAACGCCAACCGATCCGCCCCCGGCAAACTGAACAAGAGAACAACACCAAGAAAACGTACCCACCTCTGCACGCTTTTCCTCCAGCATCCCTTGCTCGAGCAAGGCAGCACCGATGAAGTCAAAATGCTCTTGTATCCTATCGGCGTTCCCGCCAGGCGGCAACTGAGCCTCGGTGGACACGACCGGGCCACGCGCGCCTTCGACAGCCCGTCAAATGCTCTAATATCGTTAGGCTATTGCGGTCGAGAGCATTGTTGCTCATGGTCTAGACCAGGAAACTGAACCCGACGCGGCCATTCCGTTAAAGAATGGCCGCACACAACTGGTCCCACCGGGCCATAGTATGAGCAAGAATGCGTTAGAGAGAACCGCCTCAGAGATGTCAGCACAGTCGCCCGCGTCCGCCGCGCCTTTCCTCACCGATAGCATCGTCTTCGATTGGAAAGCGCAGTCCTTCCGTGCCGATCTCATCTTTGTTCTTCCCGTAGCCATCTGTCTTATCCTCGGCATCTTTCTTGGCCGCCCGGGTGCTGGATTGATCGCTGCCGGCGGAGCCTTCACCGTCGGCTTCGGCGCCAAGCAGAATATCGACGACTCCCGCCTCCTTCCCATGATCCTGGTCTCGCTGGGAATCGGCGCGGCCACCTTCGTGGGCATGGTGGCCGGCCACACCAACTTCATCCTGGTGCTCATCGCCGGGGGAGCCGGTTTCTCCTATGGAATGCTTTCCTTGCGTCAGCCGGGAGTCAGCTGGGTAGGGCAGCAGTGCACTCGTCTTTCTTCTCGTCGCTTCCGCTTTTCCCTTTTCCCCTCGCGCTGCGGCGGCCCGTTCGGGTCTGGTCATGGCCGGCGGCGCCCTACAGATCCTCACGTCGAGTATCCTGCTGCACCTATTGCAACAGCTACGTACC
Source organism: uncultured Acidobacteriaceae bacterium (assembly GCA_963824325.1). Classification (GTDB taxonomy): domain Bacteria; phylum Acidobacteriota; class Terriglobia; order Terriglobales; family Acidobacteriaceae; genus PALSA-350. The sequence continues at coordinate 100,423 of CAWGPA010000010.1, forward strand.
GATCTGCTCTCCGTCGCCCGCTATCTCAAGGCTGAGCACCAGGCCCTGCGTTCCTCCGTGGAACAGGCCGCCCGTTCGCTCATGAATCGGAATCCCGCCCCCAGCGCAGTGCCTTACGCCATTCGCCTCGCTGTCACGCTCATGGTGAGTACAGAAATCTACCGCCACTTCGGCTTTGCCAACGGATACTGGATACCCATGACCGCCTTGCTCGTCCTCAGGCCCGGCCTCAGTGACACCGTGAGCCGGGCCATTGCCCGCACCATCGGGACTCTTGCCGGAGCAATCTTCGCCAGCTTCTTTCTCGCCCATCTAACCCCTGCGCCGCCTACACTGGCACTCTTGACCCTATGCTTCGCCTGGTTCTCGTACTCGCTCAACAACGTGAACTACGGTCTCTTTACCCTCTGTCTCACCGCCTACATTGTCTGTTTGCTGGCCCTCAACAGTCTGCCGGGCAAGGACGTCGCCTACCACCGCGCCGTCAGCACTGTAATTGGAGGAGGACTTGCTCTGACCGTGAGGTTATTGGTCATCCGCTATCGCCAGAAGCACTCGACGCCGGCCACCCCATGAAAGGGCGCAGGCGGAGGATAGCAGGCTAAAATCGGTTCGGCAGGTTACGAGTTCAGCTCCCACTCGGGAAGTGAGAGCACCCAGTCCTCGCCCTTGAGCTGATCGGCGATATTCAGCATCCGGCCCTGCTCGACTTCTCTTTTTCCGCCGTCCCAGATCGATCTTCCATCGAAGCGGCTTACCGGCGCCGCCACTGCATCGCGTATCTCGCGCAGTTCCGAGGGCCGGCCCACCTTGAGCAAGTACTTGCGAATCACTGCCGGACGGTCGAGTCCTTCATACTCACTGCGCTCTGGTCGCTGCTCCGTGAGCGCCTCCAGGGTTTGTACCAGCTTCTCCACCAAATCCGGTGCCATCACACGCAGCTCACCCAGGAGCTCGTCTCGTCGCTGCTTAAGCAGGCGGACCGTTAGTGTCGACTTGGATTTGGGCCCCATCCTTCGCTCCAAGTACGCCCAATTCGGGGTAGACTTCTGCCGCAACCCCGGCAGCCAAAAACTGTAAATTTTCGTAGCGTAATTAAACGCCCAAATCGGGGCCATGGATAGCGCCAAATCACGCCTCGCTACCTTTAAATGCGAATTCAAGAAAAGCCCGTCCTTTTTTGGGAAAACGTCCCCTCACTTCATGAACAATCCGTTAAAAACCCTGAGACATCCCCCACCACACGCAGCGCGCTAGGCAATACCAGCATTACCCCGTAGTGCAAAACTCCACTCCTGAAGCGCATTCTTGAATATCATAAGAATATGAAACCACGCTGAGAACTTCTGGCTTTGAGTTCCAACCTCTTGTTGTCTGCACCTGAAGACTGCTAACCACCCCCGGAAACCTTCGTCAACGAGACAGCCTTTTTGGAACTTGAGGATCCTTCATGAAGAAATCAGAAGTATTGAACGCGTGGGCCAGCATCCTCGCCGGCCAGAAGCCCAGCCTTTCCATCGAGATCACCCGCGAGTGCCCCTTGCGTTGCCCAGGCTGCTATGCCTACGAGCCTGAGCATCTCGGAACAGGCGGCGTCACGCTGCGTCAATTGTCTGATTACAAAGGAGACGACCTGGTCCGGAGGCTGCTGGAAATCGTCGATCGCGAGCGGCCCATCCATCTCTCCCTGGTGGGCGGCGACCCCTTGGTTCGCTACCGTGAGCTCGATGTTCTTCTGCCCCAGTTGGAAAGCCGCGGAGTGCACGTGCAATTGGTCACCAGCGCCTTTCGCCCACTGCCCAAATCCTGGAGCACTCTCTCTAAACTGAGCCTGGTGGTTTCGATCGACGGCTTGCAACCGGAGCACGATGAGCGCCGCAAACCAGCCACCTATGAGCGCATACTCACCTCCATTCGCGACAGCTTTGTGACCATCCACTGCACGGTCACCGGCCAAATTGCCGACCGGCCCGGCTACATGGAAGAATTTCTACGCTTCTGGAGCGCCCGTCCCGAAGTAAAGCGAATCTGGGTCAGTCTCTTCACGCCCCAGCAGGGTGCGGAGGGCCCGGAACTGATCTCTCCCCCTGTCCGCCGTCAGCTGCTGGACGAACTGGAGCGTCTCTTTCCGCTATATCCGAAGTTCCAGATGAACCGGAAGATGATTGAAGAGCTGCGTCATCCGCCCCAATCGCCAGAGGAGTGCATTTTCGCCCGCACCACCAAGTCCCTCTCCGCGGACCTCGAAACCCGCATAGGGCCCTGCCAATTTGGCGGCAAGCCCGACTGCACCCAATGTGGCTGTGTCGCCTCGGTGGCGTTGGCTGCGGTCGGCCACCATCAGGTTCTACCCGGCCTCACCGCCGGCCACCTCATGTTTGCCTCCGAACGAATCGGCGTGGGAGTCGGCCGCGTCCGTTCTCTAGGCAATCGCCTGCGCGGCAAACCCGAAGTCCTGCCGCCTCCACCGCCCCAGCCCCCACTGACAGTAATCTCCAACGCAAAATAAAAAGGGAGAGGCCAAACGCCTCTCCCTCGTTCCGAAGCACCCTATGAATTCTCCTTCCTGCAACTCCCGTGCGCCGTGTAACGGACCAGTCCCGAAGGACGCGCTGAGAGTAGCCCAGGACGTCAGTCCTGGCGTAGGGTCTTGACCACACGGACCAGTCCCGAAGGGACGGCTGACGAATTACCCAGGACGTTAGTCCTGGGCTTTCGGCAATTCCCTACGGCATCTCACACACCTAACCCGCCCCTAGAAACTGATCCGCCCCGTAACCTCCACGTTCCGCGGGCCCGCCCCTTCCGCGCTCTGCAACCCGGAAATCGTACCAAACGACAGATCGTCCAGCGTCGTGTCCGGCACATCGAAGTTCCGATGATTAAATGCATTGGCAGCTTGCGCGCCGAACTGAAACTGTAACCGTTCCGTAATCTTGATCGACTTGATCAGCGAAAGAGAAACCGACTCCGTTCCCGGGCCGACCACGCTACCCACCGAACTATCTCCAAACCGCCCAGCATTCGCAGGTGGAAACGTGAACGCCGCCGGATTGATAAACACCGGCCCGGCAGAATTCGTCAGGCCCCCCGTCGCTTTCGGTGAAACACCCGGAACCACATCGGCTCTGGCGGCGCCCAACGTATTAAGGATGCCGGTGTTCGCGGAATCGACCGATTCCTGCGCCATGGTGAGGAAGGCTCCGGTCTGGAACACCGTCACGCCGCCCAATTGCCAGCCGCCGACCAGTGTATCCACTGCGCGATTGCTGGTAGCCAGAAACCTCGCCCCCTTGCCAAACGGAAGTTGGTACAGGAACGTAGCCAGAAAGCGATTGCGGCGGTCGAACATCACATTGCCATAGTCCAACCGCGGATTGTTCTTATCCGAAACCCAGTTGCCGCCGGCGGGAGCGAACTCCGTCGGAACCGCACCGCCCGCGTCGGAAAGATCTCGGGTGAGCACGTAGCTTGCCTGGAACTGCAGCCCATTCGACATCCGCTTTTCCATGACTGCCGTCCAGCTGTTGTAATTGCTGACCGCCTGGTTGACCACGCTCTGAATAATCCCCCAGATGGGATACACCAGCGGAGCCGCCACGCCGGTATTGGCCGGCACCTGGTTCAGGTCGTTGAAGTTTTCCAGGTTGACTCCGTGGCTCCCGGTATAGGACAACCGCATCCCGATATCGTGGCCCCAGTCATGCTCGAAAGTCAGGTTCCACTGCTGTACCGAAGGATCCTTGTAGTGGATGGGAAAGGCATATTCGAAGCTCGCCGTCCCCGGCTGATCCAGGTTCGCCGGAAAAGGAGAAGGGAAGCTGAGGTTCTGCCCGCTGCCATCGGCGGGGTTGTACGTATTCTGGTACAGCGGAACAAAGCTGGCGCTCACCGCCCAGCCGGAGACCAATGAGAAGCCCAGCGGTGACTCGATAAACCGTCCCCACCCGCCGCGGATCACGGTGCTGTTGTTGTGGTTCGGCCGCCACGCAAAACCAATGCGCGGCCCATAGTCGCTCTTATACGTGTAGCGCAGTTTCAGTGGCAGGCCGGCCTGCGCCGCAGTCAGGATAGGCGTGGGTGCAATCGACGAAGCGAACCCGGGATTGGTATACGTAAGTCCCTGGGCATTCGGCACTGCGACTCCGCCATGGATGCCGTTCTCGTCATAGTCCGGCAAAAAGGCGGCCGTGTTGTAGTGCGTGTCCTTCAACGGAGGGTGTATCTCGTACCGGAAACCTGCATTGATCGTCAGGTACGGCGTCACCTTCCAGTCATCCTGCCCAAAGAACGCATAGGAGTAACCCAGGCCGTTCATGGCCGGGTTCGTCACCTGCGCCAGGGTAGTGTTATCCGGGTAGCCAAGCAGGAACGCTGTGTAGGAATCGCCGATCGTCGTTCCCACAGTGCTCGTTCCGTTGAACACATATTGGCCCGCCCGGTAATTGCCGAATACATTTTCGTCGTGGTCGGTCAACCGGCGAACATCGCCGCCGAATTTGAAGGTGCTCTTACCCTTCACCCACGTCAAATCATCCAGTAACTGGATGATCTTGCTCTGCTGATTGGTGGTATTCAATCCACCAGTCCTTTGCAGCCCGTTAATCTCCATATCGGGAACCGTCGGCACCGTGGCGATGTCGGGGATACCGGTGATGCCCACCTGGCCGATCAGCGATGCCGAGTTCACGTCCGCGCTGAGCGAAGTGCGGATAGCGTTAAACCCGCCGCGAAACTCGTTGATCACGTTGGGGGTGATGGTGTAGTTGTAGGCTATCGTCAATCCGCGATCCTGCTCCGGCTGAGAGACGCCCCCAAGCAACGGCGACAAACTGGTAGCGCAGAAGCCCACGCAGTTTACCTGGGGGGCGGTGGTTACCGAGCGGTTCTTGAAGGTGTACCGGCCGTAAATGGACTGATTCGTCGTAATGTTCTGATCGATGCGCACGTCGAACTGGTTGCTCGAAATAGGCGCCGGAAAATTGGTGACATAGTTGTTCTGGAAAGAGTCCGCATCCCCGCTGTTGGGCAACGGCATCAGGTTTTTGATGGTATTCGCAGCCACGGGAGAGATAGGAACCGAGCAATTCCCGGGCCCGGTGCAGGGAATCGGCGTGCCATCGTAGTTATTGATCGCCGGCGTCTGCGTGCCTTGCGTAGCCACCAGGTAATTCCACAAGTTGCCATTGCGCATATCCTGGCTGGGAAAGCTTTCTACCAGCGGAAATTCACGCGGCAACCGCAGGCCCTCATAGCTGCCGAAGAAAAACGTCTTGTCACGCCCGTTGTAAAGATGAGGAATTCTTACCGGACCGCCGGCGAATCCGCCAAAGTCGTTCATGTGCAGCGACGGCTTGCCCGTGAACGGATTGCCCGCCGTCAGGGCCGTATTCTCCAGATTCTCGAACACCCCGCCATGGTAATCATTGGTGCCGGCGCGCGACGTGGTCGTCACGTCCGCCACACCGCTATATTCCGCGTTGTTGTTGGTCTCGCTCACCCGGATCTCGGAGATCGAATTGAACGAGGGAAACAGCTCGGCAATCGGTCCGCTATTTTCCACGTCCACGCTGCTGATGCCATCGATGGTGAACGACATCAGCGCCGGCGTAGTTCCGGCAATCACCAGGTTGGAGTTATCGTCCACCTGCACGCCTGGTTCGGTGGTCAACGTTAGCAACGGGCTCGTCGATCCATTCGATCGCGAGTAGACGGCCACTGGCAGATCCACCAGTTCATGGGTCGTCTTGGTCGTTGCCAGGCCTGACGTATCGGTCGTGATCACGTCGCCGGCAGCCTGCACCTCAATCGTTTGTGCCGCCGACCCTACGGTCAGGCTGGCATCGATACGTTGCGTATCACGGGCCTGCAGCACCAGGTGATCGAAGACCTGGTCCTTGAAGCCACTGGCCGCGACCGTCACCTGGTAAGTTCCGGCATCAAGGTTCGGGAACTCGTAATTCCCCGAAGCACTGCTCGTCGTCGTGTGCGTGGCGGAGCTGCCCACGTTAACCAGGGTGACGGTAGCTCCCGGCACCACGGATCCCGATTGGTCCTTCACCGTGCCCACGATCGATCCGAAGGTGGACTGGCCCATCGCTTGCAGGCCGGACGAAACGACGCAGGCTGTCAGGATTAGCAGCAGCCACTTGCCAACATGGGAACGAGCCATAGCTCACCTCCAGAATTTTGTAACCGTAGCTGTTCTATACTCACACACCGGCAGAACCAGGGAAGCTCAATTTATCCAAACAAGCAAAGTTACAAATAGAGGTGACCCAATCTTTTCCTTCAAGCAAACGGATGGGTGCCCCACACCCGGATTTCCTGTGAAACTTGTTGCCGTTGATGAACTTCATGCGGCTTTCCTCAATGAAAGCCGCACACGCGGACGTTGCTTGGTGCCGTGTACAGGAAATCTGGGCATCTCGCTCGTTTTTCGCGAGATGTGGGATACCACCGCTCTTTCCCTCTAACTCTCGATTCCAACTCTGTCGTTGGGGAACCCGTGTTCTAAGGCTGCCGAAAGCCAGTGTTTTGCATCTGGCCTTCCAACTCTGGTCGTTGCGGAACCCGTGTTCTAGGGCTGCCCGAAGCCAATGTTTTGTATCCGGCACTTCCCACTCTGTCGTTGCGGAACCCGTGTCCTAAGGCCGCCGAAAGCCAATGTTTTGCATCCGGGCTTTCAACTCTGTTGATGTGGAACCCGTGTTCTAAGGCTGCAAAAAGCTCATGTTTTGTATCAGGGCACGACTTTAGTCGGGCCGTAAGCGATTCGTATACGACGGGCTTTAGCCCCTGGGAGGTACTGTTTTCCTCCCACCCCTCGCACTGCCCTAAGGCTGCATCGGTAAATCCATGAGCGGGCTCTTCGAATAAAAATCAAAAGGACGGATGCTGAAGTCGTGCCACATCGTCGGCATCTGTGGCCAGTCTTCCGGCCGCGGCACATGATGAAACGCCATCGTGTACCAGGCCACAATGTCCGTGTTCTCAATGCTGCGCTTCTGTTTCACCCAAACCGGCAACCCATCCGTGCCTTTGCTCCCCGAAACATAAACGCCCGCCGCATACCGCTCCTTGGCGTCGTAGGGAGTGACCCACAGCTGATGGTCCGAGAATCCCGCGCGCTTCTGCGGCCAGTCGTCCAGCGACAGAAGCGAAACCCCGGTCAACCCAGGCATGATCTCGAAACTCGTTGGGGAGCCCAGATCGTTATGCTCCGCCGGGTTGACGAATCGCCACATCGCCGGGTGTTCCATGCTGATGTTCTGCATGGCCGTGCTTTCGTTGTCCAGGATCTTGGGCGCCATCGCCCAAATCGTTTTGCGCGCGCTCGTCGCCGGCAGCTTGTACTGCACCAGCTTGTCCACTTCGAAGCTGTTCTTCGGTCCGTCCACATCAATATCCATCCGGAAGGAGAAGAAGTGGTCGTGATCCACTCCATCGGTGTTCGGCGCTACCAGGTGGCCAAACTCCACAGGGTTCCCCTCGGGATCCTTCCCCATCATGTCCATCTTGTCTTTGACCGGCTTCACTTCCAGTTCGCCGGTCGCGCCCACCGCTACGGTGATCGCGCCCTCCTGCTCAAAGCGCCAGTCCAGGATGTAGTCGTAGTTGCCCACCACAGCGACGCTGCGGAGGACCAGCTCACGCCCTGGCCTGCCGGCGATCGACTCCGGCCCCCCAATGCCTTCCCAATGGCGCCACGCGGGGTCGCCCAGCGTGCGCTCGAACAGGCACGCCACCTGCGGCCGAGTGAAAGGAGTTCCATTCTCATGGAAGAACGTTGCGCTAAAGAAGGTGGCGTAGTCCGGGCAATCCGTCCCTTTCTGCAACGGCTTCAGAATGCCCAGCCCGGTGTTCATGAAGTATTCGCCGGCGTCGAGAAACACGTGCGAGTTCCACGTCTCCTCCGGATCCATATAGGGCACATACATCTCAGAGAGCGAGCCCTCATACAGCACTGACCGCCGCTTCCCCTGGTAATCGAGCGAGGCCGTGTTGACTACCGGACCACTGCGCGGGTCAAGACGGAAGCGGAAGTGCCAGTTCTGCCAGCTCACCTCTCCATCCTTGATGGTGAAGCTGGGCCCTTCGGGCTGCGAGACTACGATGGGCTTGGTCCCCGCCGCGGCCGGTCCGCCATCCGAGTCGTAGACCTCGCTGACCGGCGGCATGGGCGCAACGCCGTAGTCGGTAAAGCGAGTAATTTTCTTGCTCGCCATGTCGACGGTAAAAAAGATCCCGCCCACTTCGCGGTCTTCCATTCCAGTTTCAGAATCGATCTCGTACTCACAACCTCCCCAGCCGATGCGTCGTCCGTCCTGCTCGGGAAGAGCGATGTATCCGCCCGGTGTCGCGTAGCAGACCACCAGGTTCAGGTCGGTGATGCCGCGCTTCTTCAGCGCATCCACAATCCGGGGATCATGCTTGATCGCCTCGTTCACCTCGTACTCCTCCGTAGCCGTGAACGGAGCTTGCATTCCCTTCAGCTCTTCGTACGATTCCACCTTGGCGGTCGAGATATTCACCAGCGCGCCGTAGGAGTGGCCCTGGTAATAAAGCACCACGTCGGCCTTGCGCTCGATCGGCGAGCCCGGCGTCCAGGCCAGAACGGTTGACTTCTCCGGCTCGTGCAGCAGCACGCTGGTGAATAAAAGCTTTTCCTCATTGTGGCCGGCAGCCCGAATCGCCTTATAAACCACCCAATACTCTGCCGGAGTCAGTGCATCCAGTGGGTGGTGAACGGCGGGTGCGAGCGCTGTAGCAGGAAGGGAAAAGAGGAGAGCGCTAAGGCAGGTGAATGCGGAGAGACGAAAAAAAGATCGACAAAGAGACACTTCGGAATAACCTCCGGAAAAAGGGGCGAATACTCCGCCAGATACACAGCGTCCTTCTCGTTGGAAGGAACGATGAACAAATGGGACCTAAGCTGAAAAAATTTCAAGACAACGGGCCGAGGTAAGACTGGGAAACCTGACTGCTTTGAGTTATGCCAGGCCCACGCGGGCACGTTGCGCGAGGGTAAGTCCGGGCACGTTCCTCTACTGGGGTTTCAGTATTCGGAACAGCGAGTTAGCGACAGGGCTATCGCGAGGTTGAACTCACGATAGCGAAGCAGGCAAGCAAAGTCAACGTCTAATCATGTCCAGGCTAACCACCGCAGCAGGAAGAAGTCGCCTCTCCATGCTGCACGCTATGTCCATTGGCTTCGCCGGGCAAATCCATCGCCGGGTTAGCTACGAAAAAGTTGTTCGGCTTGAGCATAAAGCCCGCGTATTCCACAGGCATGATGGGAAAGTCTTCGGGCTTGCAAACGTGGCTGTGACCAAAGCTATGCCACACCACAATGTCCGCATTCTCGATCGGCCGATTCTGCTGCACCCACGCCGGAAGGCCGTCGCCGCCTGCGTGCTGGTTGGGATAGTTCCCGGTAGCGTAGCGTTCGTCCTCCGCATAGGGTGTTACCCACAGGTGCTTGCTGGCGAAGCCCCCGCGGCGTTCGATGCTGCTGCCCTCTTGTGCCAGCAAGACAGGGCTGGCCTGCGCCAGCAATTTATAACCTGGATGTTTGCCCACTGCATTGCGCCGATTAGGATTGATGACCTTCCAAAACCGCCCCGTCCGCCCATCTGCTTCGCGGCAGGCGTCCAGCTCGCGGCTCAGAGTCCTTCCCGTCACGTCGAACACATTGCCGTAAGGATTGTCCTTCCCCCACGGCCGCGGCTGATACTCGTGTTCAGTAACACTGTTCTGTTCTCCGTCGACCATCATGTGCAGTCGCGCACAGAAAAAATGCTGATGATTAGGGCCGCCCAGTCCTTCGGCCACCATCCCGCCGTAGGGATACTCCGCGCCAGGCGCGATCGCCGCGGTCTGGATAATCCCCGTCAGCTTCACCTCCAGCTGAATGGTCCCGTCCTGATACAGGTACCAATAGAAGCCGTAATCGTAGTTGCCCACGGTCGCGAAGAAGCTGATCACCAGCCGACGTGAACGGCGCACCTGGTGCAACCCGGTGCGAAAGTCGAAGTGTTTCCAAAGAATGCCGTAATCTTCCTCGTGCATGCAGACCGCATTCTTCATCAGCGCGGCTCCGCCGAAGTCGTCCACCATGGGCATATCGAAGTAATGGATCAGGCCAAGGCAATCACAGCCGAGTTCAAGCGAGTTAGCCAGCTTTCCCAGTCCATACTCACCGCAATCGAACGCATTCTTCCAAAAGTGGCTGGTGTTGGGGTCGCCATAGGGAACCACCATCTCCGTAACGCTGGCCCGATATACCACCGGACGCACGCCAGCTCCATCGTCGAAGCCAAGCTGGTGCAGCACCAGGCCCTCGCGCGAGGTAAACCCCACCCGGAAGCTCCACTTCTGCCACGTCACCTGCCAACCGTCCACGGAGAAACTAGGTCCCTCAGGCTGTGAGATATGCAGCGGCTTTAAATCTCCGCGTGGCTTACCCAAAGACTCAGGATCGTAGTTATGTTTCATCTTAGGAACCGGAATGACCACCTCGTCATCGACCAGTTGCAATACCCGTTTGCCGATCAGGTCGACCACGGCGACCACGCCTTCAATCGGATGAGAGTAGGCATTGTCTTTGAGGCTTTCGCGGTAGTAACTCACCGCCCGCACCACCCGCTTGCCTGCTTCCAGCGGGAATCCGAAGTTGCCCGCGGAAAACGGATCCACCTGTACCAGCTTGATGTCTTCATCCGTCAGGCCACGCCGCTTGATCGCATTGCGCCAGCCCTCATCCGCTTTGACAATCTTGTCGCAGTTAAAAAAGTCCTCGACCAATACCGGCGGCTGCCCATAAGGAGCAGCGTCCGTAACATGCTGCACCCAGGAAACCAGAGTCCCCAGCGTCAGGTTGACCACCGCCTCGTGCGTCTCGCCCGTCTTAGCATCGAACACCATAAGAAACGCCGACCGTTCCATGGGCTCCCCAGCCTTGTGGCCCAGCACCTTTGCCTTAGGTGGTTCCTGCAGATGGACCATCGCAAAGCGCAGCTCCGCACCCAGCTTCTTGATCGCCTTAAGCAACTCGCAAGCGCGAAGAATCTCCGCAGTGCTCAAAGGATCCAGTGGGTGTGCAGTACTTCCAAACGGCATCTGCGAACCATTCACATCCGGTGTAGCCACAGCAACGCTCATAAACCCTCCTCCGAACCCAGTCCTTCAAACGCTGTCCCAACCACAAAACGAGAGAAGGAATAAACGAATCTCATCTTCTAACTCTCTCTTGGCAACAAATCGACGGGTGCCCCACATCTCGATTCTGAGATGTGGGATACCACGAACCTCAACCTTCAGGCCTCATCGGCAACCGGACCCATTGGTACTCCCACCCCACGTCGCGAAACCCCCAACGAAACCCCGACACCCAACAACATCACGGCCAACATAATCCAGGGAAAGCTGCGCACGAATCCATCCTCACTACCGCTCAACGCCGGCAGGTTCGTAATCAACAGGAACAGCGCATAGCCCAGTCCCACCATACCCAGCACCGGCGCCACCATGGTGTTCCAAACCCGCTTATCCAACCCATTGCGCCGAAAGAAGACGATCACCGCCGCACTCACCAGGAACTGCAGTCCCACGATGCCAATGGTGGCAAACGCAGAAGTCCAGCTGAACACCACCGTCAGTGGATCCGCCCCGCTCATCACCGAGGCTGCGACCCCTACCACCGCGCACCCAGTCTGCGCATAACTGGCCTTATAAGGAGACTGAAAGCGAGGATGCACGTGGGCCAGAAATCCCCACAACAATCCTTCCCGTCCCAGCGCATACAAATAACGAGTAATGGTGTTATGAAAAGCCAGCAGGCAGGCAAAGATGCTGCTCAGCAACAGCCCCCGCATAATCCCTGTGCCCACGCGGCCAAGATACGCATCGCTCTTGGCAAACCAGAAATTTCCCGGATCCGCGAAGGCTGCCGCCACCACGTGATCCACACCATAGGAGCTGATAATTGCCCAAGTAACAAATGCAAAGAAAACCATGATGATGGAAACTGCGGCATAGGTCGCCAGTGGGACCGTCCGCGTCGGGTTTCTGCTTTCTTCCCCGTAAATCGCCGTAGCCTCAAAGCCCACAAAAGACGCCAGCGCAAACATGATGGCGATGCCCGGGTGCCCGCTAACCACCTCTCGCCACGCAAACGGCCGCAAATTAAATCCCTGAGGTCCGCCTCCGTGCAAAACAACAGACAGGCTAAGCGCCAGCAGGATACCCATCTCCAGCGTAATGAATAAGCCCAACAGAAAGCCGCTCAGGTCGAGTTTGCGCATGCCCAAAAACTGCACCAGCGCAATAGCCACCGCACTGTACGCGTACCACGGCGCCGGCAGAGAAAGCAGCGGGTTGAGAATCACCGTGCCGAAAAATCCAAATAGCGCATACACCCCCACCTGCATGGTGGTGTAAGAAACCACCGCGACGAACGCCCCGCCCACGCCAAAGCTGCGTCCCAGTCCCTGCGCCAGGTAGGCATAGAAAGCGCCTGCATTGACCACATGCCGGCTCATCGCCGCATAACCCACGCTGAACACCAGCAGAATCAAACCCGCCGCGACGAAGGCGCCAGGCACGCCCGCGCCATTGCCCAACCGGATCGCCACCGGAATAATCCCCAGCATGCCGGTCAGCGGAGCGGCGGCAGCGATCACGAAAAACACAATCTGCCACATCCCGATGGCGTTCTTCTTCAGTGCGGGCGCAGAAGCTGCCACTCATCCCCTCAAATGCTGGTCTGTTTCCTCATACTCGCCTCATTCCGCAAATTTTGTCATTGCTATCGATGCCAGTTTGTTGATAACTTACGCCAACGGCCAAGTCGCCCGACTTTTGCTTTTTCGTTATTAGCCGTTCCTCGTTCGCAACGCAAAACTGAGGTATTCGATCATGCAGCCGTCCCCAATGATCCGGGCGAATCTATTGGCGCCCATCCTCGACTCCTTAAGCGCGCAAGGCCACGACACGGTCCCGTTGCTACGCCGCCACGCTCTCCCCTTCGCGCATCCCATCGACCCGTATCAACTCATACCCCTCGCCAGCTATGTCGCGCTGTTCGAACAAGCCGCGGTCGCGTTAGCTGACCCGTTCTTAGGTCTTCGGCTAGGCCAGGGCTTTAAGCCGGAGCTGCTGGGCCCCCTGGGGTTCATGTTCCAGGCTTCCGCCGATCTAGGCGCTGCCTTGCAGCAGTTATCGTCGTACGTCAGCGTCTGGCAAAGCGGAACCCACATGGAGTTGGTCTCCGGCGATCATCACCTGCGACTACATCTACCAGATAGATGACTCGACACTGCGCCCACGTCGCCAGGACGCTGAGTACACGATGTCTTCCATCTGCAGCTTGATACGCAACCTTCTGGGCGACAAATGGGCGCCCGTCGAAATTCATTTCGAGCACGCCGATCCAGCGGCGGACCACCGCGCCGCGAGAGCCTACGCGCAAGCCTTTCACGCCCCGGTCTTTTTCGGCCAGAACCTCAACCGATTAGTGATTAACAAATCCGATCTAAGCCGGGCAGCCATCTCCTCCGATCGTTCGATGTTGCCCTTCATGGAGCGTCATCTCCACGATCTAGCTCGCGAGAGCAGGGAACCGGAAAGCTTTTCCCGCCAGGTGAGCCATCTCATCGCCCGCCGCATTGGCCACGGTCCCATAGGCCTTCCCGCTATTGCCGCGGAACTCGGACTACCGCCCCGTTCCTTTCAGCGCCGTCTCGCCGAGGAGCGAACCAGCTTTCGCCGCCTGGTCCGCGAACAGCGCCGCTCCCTCGCCGAATCGCTAATAAGGAACCACACAACCACCGTCACCTCAGTGGCCCACACATTAGGCTACGCAGAAACAGCCGTACTCTCGCGAGCCTTCAAGAGCTGGACCGGCAAGTCACCAAGAACCTTCGCGAGAGCAACCAGGGCCGCAAGCTGAAACCGCAACCTACCTACAGGGAGTCGGACGGGTGCCCCAGGTTCCCCCGGATTTCCTGTCAACCTCGTTGGCGTTGGCGAACTTCATGCGGCTTTCCTCACTGAAAGCCGCACACGCAGTCGTAGGATGGGGCCACGTACAGGAAATCCGGGTCGCCAACCTGCCCCGGCTTGCCGTGGGAGCGTACCTGGGCCGAAAAAGATGGGGCGTAAGCCCCAACCAAAAGAATTCCTAAATCAAGTGACAAAATAAGACGAAGGGAAAACAGTGGCGAGACCCATCCCAACCGGCAAGAAAAAACCCGGCCTAGATCGCGTACTCGGTCGTCGCGATCTGGTATTGCTCTTCGTCGTAGCCGTAGCCAACCTGAACCTGATCCCCGCAGTCTCCGCCTCTGGTCCAGTGACCCTCTGGCTCTGGCTAATCGCACTCTCCTGTTTCTTCTGGCCCCAAGGCGCAGCCGTCACCGAGCTAGCCCAGAAGTGGCCAGGCGAAGGCGGCATCTATCTCTGGGCCAAGCGCAGCTTCGGTGAAGAGCACGGCTTCCTCGCCGGCTGGTGCTACTGGCTTTCGAACGTAGTCTACCTACCGACCGTAGTACTCTCCTGTGTCGGAGTCGGCGTTTACGTCGCCGGACCCAGGATCCAGAAGCTCGCCGACAGCGCAGCCTTCACCGGCACCGCCTCCTTGCTCATCATCCTCTTTCTCCTGCTGCTCAATGTCCGCGGCCTCTCGCTCGGCAAATGGATCAGCAATCTCGGCGCCCTCGGAACCATCGGCGGCGCCGCCATGATCTGTCTACTCGCCATCCTGACCCTCCACCATCACGGCAGCGCGCTCCACGTTACCGATCTCCATCCAAACTTCCACGACTGGCGTCTCTTCGCCGCTTTTGGCACCATCTGCTACAGCCTGATCGGCCTCGACCTCGCCTCCATCATGGGCGATGAAATCCGCGATCCAAAACGCAATCTCCCTATCTCCATCCTGATCGGCGGCATCATCGCCGGCTTGATCTACTTCGGCACCACGCTCTCCATGCTCATCGCCATGCCTCAGAAGGAGATCGGTGTTCTCTCCGGCATCCTCCAGGCCATCAATGTCATGAGCACCCGCACCGGACTGATCGGTG
Source organism: uncultured Acidobacteriaceae bacterium (assembly GCA_963824325.1). Lineage (GTDB taxonomy): Bacteria > Acidobacteriota > Terriglobia > Terriglobales > Acidobacteriaceae > PALSA-350. The sequence continues at coordinate 115,506 of CAWGPA010000010.1, forward strand.
TCGTCGCCCCGCTCGCGCTGTTGGAATGCCTCGCCATCCTGGGCACAGCCTCAGCCTGGTTCAGCGGTGCCGCCCGTCTCCCCTTTGTCGCCGGAGTCGACCGCTACCTGCCCCCCATCATCGGCCGCGTCCATCCCCGCTACCACACCCCTTACGTCAGCCTGATCCTCTTTGCCATACTGTCATCGTTACTAATCGCCACCAGCTTCCTCGGCGTCTCGGTAGGCGAAGCCTACCTCACCATGCTTGATTTGGCCGTGATCCTCCAGCTCGTGCCCTCCACCTATATGTTCCTGGCGCTGCTCAAGCACACCTGGAGCAAGAACACCCAGCTCAATGCCAACAAGTACTACCTCACTGCCAACGCCATTGCCGGCTTGGTGGTGACCGGCCTCGGCATCGTCGTGGCCTTTATCCCTTCGCGCCAGGTCAACTCCGTTTGGATCTTCGAAGCCAAACTGATCGCTGCGTGTGTCATCGTCTTTGGAGCTGCCCTGTTCTTCTATCAACGGGCGCTGCGCAAGGCGCGCACCAGCCCTGCCGAGGAGCTCGTTTCAGGCGTAGAATACGGATCCTAACCCATGTCCCGTCACCGCCCGGTTCTGTTCGCAATCCTCTTCACGCTTGGCCTCACCGCCGCCGTCGCCCAAACAAAGAGCAACTACCGGGTACAGGAATTCATGGTGCCCATGCGCGACGGAGTGCATCTGCAGACCGTCGTCATCAGCAAACCCAATCACTCCGAGCCGCTGCCCATCCTCATGACCCGCACTCCCTACGGTGTTCCCACCCAGGAGGCGTTCGACAAGTACGCAGCCAAGGAAGGACCGGACTATGTGCCCGATAGTTGGAAAGAGCTGGCCGCCGATGGCTACATCTTCGTCATCCAAAATCTCCGCGGCCGTTTCAAATCCGAGGGCGTCTTTCTGCTTACCTCGCAGTACGACCCCAAAGATCCCAGGCAAGCCAATGAAACCAACGATGCCTACGACACCGTGGACTGGCTCATCAAGAACGTGCCCAACAACAACGGCAAAGTGGGCATCTACGGAATCTCCTATGACGGGCTCACCGCCGGTCTAACTCTCCTTCATCCTCATCCCGCGCTCAAGGCCATCAGCGAGCAGGCCTCGCCCGTCGATCAATGGATGAATGACGACGATCACCGCTACGGCGCACTGCGTGAGAGTTACACCTTCGAATATGCAGTGATGGAGCAGGCGGATAAGAACCAGAACACCCACTTCGATTTCAATAAGTACGACACCTACGACTGGTATCTCAACGTAGGTCCACTCACCAACCTGAACGACCGCTACCTTCACGGATCCATTCCATATTGGAACGACGTGATGAAGCACCCCGACTACGATGCGTTCTGGAAAAAGGAAGCCTGGGTCAACCAGCTGCACAGCTCCACCGTGCCCAACCTGAATGTCTCAGGATTCTGGGACCAGGAAGATCCCTGGGGACCCTGGCAGATCTTCCGCCACGCCCAGCAGCACGACCCGGACAACACCAACTTCATGGTCGCCGGACCGTGGTATCACGGAGGGTGGGCGGCCAAAGTAGGAGACAGCATCGGCCCCGTTTCCTTCGGCGGACATCAGACCGCGCTTGAGTTCCGGCAAAACATCGAAGCCCCTTTCTTTCGTTATTACCTTCATGGCCAGGGCAACAAGCCGGCGTGGAAGGTCAGCACCTTCCAGTCCGGATCGAACACCTGGCACACCTACGACGACTGGCCACCCAAGCAGTCGAAGCCGACCAACCTCTATCTGCACGCCGACGGAACCCTGTCCTTTTCACCCCCGGTAGCAGGCACGCCGGAGTATCGCCAATACGTCTCTGATCCCGCCAATCCGGTGCCCTATCGTGCGCGGCCCATCTCACCCACTTACCCCTTTCTGGAGTGGAGGTTCTGGGAGGTGGCCGATCAGCGCTTCGTCGAGCAGCGGCCAGATGTGTTGACCTTTATCAGCGAACCGCTCGATCACGACATCACCATCACGGGAGAGATCGCAGCCACCCTCTTCGCTTCCACCTCCGGCACCGACTCCGACTTCATCGTCAAATTAATCGATGTCTATCCCGAGACAGGCCAGAAGAGCGCCATCGAAACAAATACCTCGTACGCCAACTCCATGAATGGATATGAGCTACCGATCGCCATGGAGGTGCGCCGCGGCCGCTATCTCCGCAGCTACGAACATCCCAAGCCACTGACGGCGAATCAGCCGGAGCCGTGGCAGATCCCCTTGCGCGATCACGACCATGCATTTCTCAAGGGCCACCGGCTGATGGTGCAAGTGCAATCCACCTGGTTCCCGGTCATCGATCGCAACCCCCAGAAATTTGTCCCCAGCATCTACCAGGCCGGAGCAGCCGACTACGTGCCCGCAACGCAGCGCATCTTCTGTACGCCCGCCATGCCTTCCCATCTGGTGCTGCCGCTGATGCCGTAGTTGCCTTGGATTTCCTACATCGCGGCACCTCCCAAGGCGACGTTTGCGACTTTCCGTAAAGAAAGGCGCATGAAGTTTGTGAACGCCACCCATCTGCACAGGAAATCCGGGTTAACGAACCAAGTACCGCCGGTCTCGTCAGCATCATCCTCCCCACTGCTTTCGGATATCCTTGCCACGTCGTCGAGGTAGTCCTTCCTGATGTTCTGTATGCGTTCCACCGCGTGTCCTCTCAACCTCAGCTGGAACCGACGCCTTGCTCCCAATGCCGTGCTGCGTCACTCATGCGTGTGAACTACAAAAAGGGAGATCCATCTTGAAATCGAAAAAGCTTTTGCTTTGTGCCATGGCCGCGGTCGTCACCGTGCCGTACGCGACCGGTACAGCACTCGGCCAGAAACCTGCATACGATGTAATCAACCTCGGTACACCGCTCGGGGGAAGCTTCGCCATCTCTGCCGGCATAAGCCCGTTGGGCTACCTGGGCGGCTATGCCAATGTGACGGGCGACTCCAGTCAGCACGCAGTCCTTTGGTACATCAATAAAACCAAGGACTTGGGCACGCTCGGTGGACCCAACAGCTCCCTCCTCAACCAATTCGCCGGCTTCTCCGAGACTGCCACCAAAGACTCTCTAGGACAGGATTGGTGTGAGACCGGCACCGGCCTTACCTGCCTGCCGATTACCGTGAAAAACGGCAAGGCGGTTACGCTCCCGCTGCTCGGGGGCAACAACGGCGCTGGCTTCGGCAACAACGACCTCGGCCAGGTGGCGGGAGGTTCTCAGACCAAGACCCTCGATCCCAGTTGCCTGGTTGGCGGTGCGCCGGTTGCGCCCAGCTTTCAGACCCAACAAGCGGTGCCCGTCATCTGGACCAACGGACGCGCTCGTCAGCTGCCGCTTCCTCCCGGCGACAGTGAAGGCACCGCCAACGCGATCAACAACCTTGGTCAGGCGACAGGCTCTACCGGCGATTGCATCACCACGCCCGCTGCGCATGCCGTGCTCTGGAAGGATGGCAAGACCATCATTCTTGGCAACCTTGGCGGCGTATACAACAATCCCTTCGCCATCAACGATCTCGCGCAGGTAACCGGTACATCGGATCTCGCCGGCGACCTGACCAGTCACGCCTTCTTGTGGCAGAACGGGGTCATGAAGGATCTGGGCACGCTTCCCGGGGATTACTACAGCGTGGGCTATTCGATAAACAATCGCGGCCAGGTGGTCGGCCAATCCTGCGATGCGAACTTCAACTGCCGCGGCTTCCTTTGGCAAAAGGGAACAATGACCGACCTCAATACCCTTATCCCGTCCTCCTCACCTTTGTACATTTACCTCGCGGCAACCATCGACGATGTCGGCGTAATCGTAGGCTATGCTTCCGATCAAACCGCCAACAACTCACCTGCCTTCGTGGCCCTTCCCAGATTTACCTGGAACGGTCTGGAAGCATCCTCCTCCACAGCGCACAGCGAATTCGCTCCCAAGGTCGTCCTGCCCGAAGCTCTGCGTACGCAGATCCAGCAAAATATGAAAAAGAGAGCAGCACGTCGGATCGGACAGCAACAACAGAAATAGGATTGCCGCTGGCCGTATATCACTGATCTGAGTTTCTATCGGTGCACGGCCTCACAGTCTGCGGAATCCCAAGCTCTTTTGCCTGCGCCGAAAGCAGCACTGACAAACATAGTCCCGCCAGGGACGGCTGAGCTCTGTCGAAGGGGATAGCTCTTTTCGATCGGCCGATTTGTACTGCCCTTACTGAAAACGAATCGACTGTCAGCGTTATCGGAACCAGTCCCGAAGGGACGGCTGAGAGTAGCCCAGGACGTAGTCCTGGGTAGATAAAAACACAGGAACAGTCCCGCTAGGGACGGCTGAGAATATCCCAGGACGGAGTCCTGGGCATGCTACCTGCGAGTCCATCAACCCAAGGCTGGCGTCGTGGTTTGTTTCCAACCGTCCCTCGATATTCAATTCCGAGCTTGCCGCTCTAACGCAAATGCTTTTGGCCCTGCGCTTTTCGTTTGCATCCTACGGAAAGCCGTTTCCGTCCATCCCCCGGCACCTTGTCTGTCAATGGCAATCCTCGTTACTTCAGTCGAGCACCTATTGCTTTCACCAAGGGGTTGACGGCATCGCTGGACTATTCTTCAATAAGCAAACGGATAGGCTTTAGGGACCCCTAATCAGGTCATTTCCACCGGGCCTGGCACGATTTACATTCTGAGCCAAATCGAAAACGCGAAGGTGTCCCGGTGACCCAATCCTACGAAGAGACTGATGCCAGTCACGTACTGACCATGGAAGAAATCACGAATCTTACTGAAGAGGGCGGCAAGCCTGCCGACACCCTCATGAACGTGGTTGCCTTGATCGCCACGCGCTTCCGCACCGACGTATGCTCCGCCTATTTGCTGGAGCCGGATCGGTCAAACCTCGTCCTGGCCGCCACCCTGGGCCTTCACCCGCGCTGCATCGGCACCCTCCGCATGCCCATCAACGAGGGCCTCTCGGGTCTGGTCGCGGAGCAGGTGTTGCCCGTCGCCGTGGAGGATGTCAGCAAACATCCACGTTTTAAGTATTTCAAAGAGTCTGGAGAAGAGGTATACCACTCCTTTCTGGGAGTGCCGCTGATCGACCGCGGCATTCTGCAGGGGGTCCTCGTGGTGCAGACGAAAGAACCAAGAAAATTCCGGGAAAACGATATCCAGACGTTGACCGAAGCAGCTAACCAGGTTGCCCCCGTGGTCAGCGAGGCGCGTACACTCGATCGCTTCATTGTCCCCACGCAGGAGCGCCTTTGGTCCGTCGCCCACAACCTCTCCTGGTGTTGGGACTACGACTGCATCAGCCTCTTTCGCGATCTCAATCCCACCCGCTGGTGGCAGCTCAATCAAAACCCCATCGCGCTCCTCAACGAAATCCCGTTGGGGGAACTGGAACGCCGCGCCACCGAACTCGGTCTGCACAGCCGCATCAACTATGTCTACCGCCGCCAGCAGGAATATCTAAAGGCAGACCGCACCTGGGGATCCATGAACGCAGGCGTGCTCCGGCCCCGGCCCGTGGCCTACTTTTCCGCTGAGTTCGGCCTGCACGAGTCCCTACCCATTTATTCCGGCGGCCTCGGCGTGCTAGCTGGGGACCACATTAAAAGCGCCTCCGACCTCGGCATCCCCCTCATCGGCATCGGCCTGTTCTATGGCCAGGGCTACTTCCGCCAATACCTGGACGAGAAGGGCTGGCAGCGTGAGGAGTACCTCCGCACCGACGTCGATCAACTCCCCATGGAACTCGCCATCGGCAAAAAGGGCGAACCGGTCGTCGTGGAAATCCAAACCCGCGGCGGTGCCATTCGCGCCAAGGTCTGGAGAGTCCAGGTAGGCCGTTGCACCCTTCTGCTGCTCGACTCCAACGTGGCCGGCAATGCGCCCGAGGATGTCGACCTTACCTCTCGCCTCTATGGCGGCGACGGACGCACCCGCATTCGCCAGGAGCTGCTCCTCGGCGTCGGCGGCTTTCGTGCCCTGAAGGCCATGGGCATTTCCCCTGGAGTCCTCCATCTCAACGAAGGCCACAGCGGTTTCGCTGTCCTCGAAGCAATCCGCGATCGCATGCAGGAAGAAGGCCTGGACTTCGACACCGCTGCCAATGACATTCCCCGGGAAGTGATCTTCACCACCCACACCCCGGTGCCCGCCGGTCACGACCGCTTCCACGGCGATCTCATCGAGGAGCACCTCGGCCCCCTGCGCGATCAGTTGGGCATCTCCCACGAGAGGCTCATGGGCTTTGGCCGCGAGCATCCCAGCGATCACAATGAGCCCTTCTGTATGACCGTGCTCGGCCTCTTGCTTTCGCGCCGCGCCAACGCGGTTTCTTCTCTGCACGGCGAGGTTTCGCGCGCCATGTGGAAGGGCCTGTACCCGGGCAAGCCGGAAGACGCAGTGCCCATCGGGCACATCACCAATGGCGTCCATGTCCCAAGCTGGCTGGCGCCGCAAATGTCTCGCCTCTACGACCGCCATCTCGGCGTCGGATGGCAGGGCAAAAGCTCCTGGCTGCGCACCTGGGAGCCGATCGAGAACGTGGACGACGGCGAACTATGGGAAACCCATCTCAGCCTCAAAGCGCAGCTCATCGACTTCGTGCGCCGTCGCGCCCGCGAGCAGGCCGAACGCCGCGATGAGCCGGAGGAGACCCTGCACCGGCTCAGCAAAGTGCTCTCGCCCGATGCCTTGACCATTGGCTTCGCGCGCCGCTTTGCCACTTACAAACGAGCCAACCTGATCCTGGCCGATCTGCAGAGACTGGCCTCCATGGTCAACGATCCCAAGCGTCCCGTGCAGTTCCTCTTTGCCGGCAAGGCCCATCCCCACGACGAGCCCGGAAAGCTGGTGCTGCAGCAGATCGCCGAGATGATGCGCGACTCCAAGTTTGGCGACAAGTTTGTCTTCATCGAAAACTACGACATCAATGTCGGCCGTTATCTGGTGCAGGGTGTGGACGTCTGGCTGAACAACCCGCGCCGTCCCCTCGAGGCCTCTGGCACCAGCGGCCAAAAAGTAGTGTTGAACGGGGGCTTGAATCTGTCTGTATTAGACGGTTGGTGGGCCGAAGCCTACGACGGTCTGAATGGCTTCGCCATCGGCAACGGCCGAACCCATTCCAATATGGATGTGCATGACACCCGCGACGGGGAAGACCTCTATCGCGTTCTGCAAGACGAATTGATTCCTCTCTACTATCACCGTGATCGGGACGGGCTGCCGCGGGGCTGGATCACCCGCATGAAGCGCACCATCCGCACCCTGGGCTGGCGCTTCAGCGCCGACCGCATGGTCATGGACTACACCAGAAACTGCTACGTTCCCGCAGCCGGCGGCACCTCGAGCGAAATGAAGCCGCCCTCTTAACCTATGCGCGCCGTTCTACGGAGCGGCGCTGATCTATAATCATTTTTCACGCAAACAGCTAAAAATAATCGTTTTTCACGTTCAATAACCATTTTTCACATATAATCTCGCTAGAAACCAATTTTCACGTCCCCCAACAGGTTTTCAGCGAGAATGGCCCCTAATAATCATTTTTCAGGCCCCATAACCAATTTTCACGGCCTTGCACTGCCTGAAATGGCGACCCCGGCTGGCTATGCAGCCCTCATCGACGCCTATCGACTCCAGGTCCCTCTGCCCCGAACCCTCTTCGCAACCAGCCAACACCACCGCAACCGGAACGAAGGGGGATGGCGAATCCTCACCCCTCGCCATACACCTTCGCCCGATCTGGAGGGGCACCTCACCTTCGCATTGAAAAACGAAGGCCTGGATCTCGCGCTTCTAAAGCGATTATTTGCCGCCGTCACCCCGGCGGAGATCGAAGCCATCGTTCGCGCCAAGCCGACCGGAGGGTATGCCCGCCGGCTCTGGTTCCTCTACGAATGGCTTCTCGACCGGAGGCTTGACCTGCCGGACACGCGCACAGGCAACTATGAGCCGGTCGTCGATCCGCAACAGCAGTGGGCCATACCGGGGGAAAACTCGCCCCGCCACCGTGTGCGCAATAACCTGCCCGGCACACCTGCCTTCTGTCCCTTGGTCTTTCGCACCGAGACAACCGAAGCATTCGCCGCCATGGACCTGGCCCAGCGCGCGCAAAAAGCGGTCGCGGCCGTGCCCAAAGACCTCCTCGTGCGCACCGCAGCTTTCCTGCTGCTCAAGGACTCGCGATCGAGCTTCGCCATCGAAGGAGAGCGTCCTTCGCAAGATCGGATCAGGCGCTGGGGGCAAGCCATCGCCGAGGCTGGACGACGGCCGGTCGATCTTGAAGAACTCCTGCGGCTGCAGGCCATCGTGATCGGCGACGCCCGCTTCGTCAAGCTTGGGCTCAGGGACGAAGGAGGTTTTGTCGGCGAGCACGATCGCGATACGCGCATGCCGATCCCGGACCATATCAGCGCCCGGCCAGACGATCTGCGGTCGCTGATCGACGGCATGGTTGCCTTTGACCGCGGACCGGCACAATCTCTCGATCCCGTGATCGCCGCCACCGCCTTGGCCTTCGGGTTTGTCTACACTCCATCCGTTTGTCGATGGCAACGGTCGCATCCACCGTTACCTTATTCATCATGTTCTGGCGCAACGAGGCTTTCATCCGTCGGGGTTCGTCTTCCCCATCTCCGCGGCAATTCTGGAGCGGCTGGACGAATATCGCGCCGTGCTCGAGGACTATTCGAGGCGGCTGCTGCCCGTGATCGACTGGCGGCCAACCGAGGACGGCAATCTGGAGGTCCTGAATGAAACGGCGGACTTCTACCGCTACTTCGACGCCACGCCGCACGCCGAGTTCCTCTACGCCTGTGTCCGCAAGACGATCGAAGAGGATTTGCCCAGGGAGACCAAATTCCTGTCGCAGTACGATCAATTTCGAGGCCGCGTAGAAACCATCGCGGACATGCCCGATCGAACCATCGACCTGCTCTTCCGCCTTCTCCATCAGAACGGAGGCCAGCTATCGAAACGCGCCCGCGAACACGAGTTCGCCCAACTAACGCAAGCAGAAGCAGCCTCCGCCGAGCATGCCTACAAAAAGGCATTCGGATCGGAATGAGCAAGCAGGAAACGGAGGAACCCGATGAAGACGCTACTACTATTCGCACTCTTGAGCACCGCCACCCTTCACGCGCAGAACGAAGGTCTTTGGGAAGGCTATGACGGCGAATGGAGCCACGTCTCCCGCCAATTGTTGGCCCTCGCCGAGGCGACTCCGGCCGAAAAATTCTCCTGGCGTCCCGCCCCCGGAGTCCGCTCGATCGGCGAAGTCTACATGCACATCGCCATCGCCAATTTCTATTTGTTGAGCGTGACCGGGCCCAAGGAACCGGCAGTCAAGGTCAGCATGGAAAAGACCGTGACCACCAAGGCCGACGTCATCGACTGGTTGAAGCGATCGCTGGATGCGGTAGCTACGGCTCGCGCCAAGCTGAAGCCGGCAGACTATCAGCGCAAGGTCAGCATCTACGGCAAGCCAGTCACCGTCGATGGCATGTACCTGCGCATCATCGTTCACGCCAACGAACACATGGGGCAATCGATAGCCTACGCCCGCATGAACGGCATCGTGCCCCCGTGGTCAAAACCCTGATCCACGCACGTATTCTATGCAGGAAACGCAGCCGCCATTTGCTCTTGCTCTGATTTCCGGATGCCCAGAGCCTTGGCCACGTTGCGCCAGGTCTTCACCGCAGTAAGCACCTCGGTGATCAAGCCGTCAGCCTCTGCCAGGCTAAGCGCGTACAGCTTGTGTGCACCGCGCGCGATCTCTACATCGCACGCGGTCTCCGTCTCGTTAATAGCCAGCGTAAGGTCGTCCCGATCCACCGACGGATTGATGTCATACGCGGGCGAGAGTTTCACCCCACGATCCTCCACAAAGAATCCGTGGTTACGCAGGTGGTCATCCGTATTGTGGATCAGGATGCTGAACACGATCCGGCGATAGAGCTCATGGGTGTCCGCCCGGGTCTCTGCGCCTTGCCGCTGCAGCAGCTCCACTAACTCCAGGTAGCTCGCCCCACCTGTCCCGGCGTGCCCTGGAGCGTCTCCGTCCCGTCGCTGGGTAAGTGTCATTGCCGATACAAAAGCCAGCCGGCCGCCCTTCGCTGTCCGGTCGAAGCGGTTGACCAGAAATGTCGACTGCTCTCGCTCGCTGTTATCCAACAACCTCGCTTTTGGCAGTTGAATCCCGGCCTTCTCGCCCAATCGATGCGCCAGCATCTCCCAGGCAGCCATGTCCCGGGTATCCGCGCGGCTGGGAAATTTTGCGATACAAAGCGCGCCCTTTTCGTCGCGTACCGAGGCCTTCGGACGGGCGCCGCCGAGCGACGACCCAGGCGCCAGCAACTGGTTCAGCCACCGTGCATATTCAGGGTTATCTTCCTCGTCGATGTGCTGTTCGAACCCCCGGCTCGCCGCTTGAAGTTCGCGAACCGAAGTGATGGGTGGCGCGGCCAATCGACGGTCGCTGTCAAGAAATTCTCCTCCCTCGGGTGGGCGGAGTCGAAGAGCACCCAGCCGGGTTTCATCGTGAACCCCCAGCAGGTAGTCCCAATCGGTCAATCGTTTTGGCTTGCGCCCTTCTTGCCGTGCACGGAGATTCTCGCGCCGCTGCATAAGCAAGCGCCCCCATCGGTCGGGCGATGAATCGAGAAAGATACCGAAGTTGTTGCGAGATTGCGCTGGATATTGCGGGCCCCCCAGCAACTGCAGGTCGGGATCAAAAGCGAATGCTTGCTCTCTTCCCAGCCACTCCGGGTCATACTCGAAGGAAAAAATCTCCTGGCTGCCTCCGCTCTGTACGTAGAGCGTTCCCATGAGCGCAGGCCCAGCCGTCCCCGCGGTATCGACGTAGACGTGCACCGATTTTTGTTTGCCGCTCATGATCTAGGCCTCTTTGAGCGGAGGTTTGCGTCGGGGCGAGCGCGCGCGTGATCCGATCTCGGCATCCTGCAGTTTGCGCCCCAACTCATCATCGACCGCGAGCCGCTTCAGGTCCTCCTCCAAACGAAGTGCCTGCATCACGCGCGCATAGTTGCCCAGGGAAACTCCAGGGTCACCCAGCTCGATGCGGTACAGCGTGGCTCGCGCGATACCTGCGCGCTGCGCGACCATCTCAGCCGAGTAGCGGCGGCGCAAGCGCGCCACCTTAAGCCTTTCTCCAAACCCACTCAGGATCCGGGAAAGCCCAGGCAAAATGCTGTCAGCTGGCTCTCGCATAACGTCTCATATTCTATACACATATCGGCAAATATGTCTATTTTATAAGACATTATATGTCAGACCCCGAAGGCTTGCTCAGCCCGTCTGATACCAGATTGTGGAAGAAATTCTGGCTTCGGAAGGGTGCAGGCTTCGAAGACCGCAGAAAACTCCTGTTTGGTTATCAGGGCACGACTTTGTCGGGCCATAACGATTGAAAAGGAATCGGTCTCTGCGTGAGAACCTGCCGGTTCAGAACTAGTCCCGTAAGGGGAAGGCTGAGAGTCAATCTTGTCCAAATTAGCCTTTTTCGACTCTGTCCATCCACCTCCAACCATGCCAAGGTGCGCCACCACCCTCAACTTTGTCATCCCGAGCGCACTCCGGATTTCCTACTACGCGGCGCCAGTCAACGGCCACGTATGCGGCTTTCGGTAGAGAAAGCCGCACGGGATTTATCGACATCACGAAGCCTGACAGGAAATCCGGAGGTAGCCGAGGGACCTGCTGTGCGCCCTTCCCCCTAACAACTCCCTGCGTGCTGTCCATCCCCTCCGCGAATGCCAAGGTGATGGACGGAACCACTGCCACCGCAACCAACTCCATTTCGCTTGTCCACGTTCTCTTCCACGCATTCAGCAAGTTGCGCCGTCCAGAATGCCATTTGCGCGCTAATTTAGACAGCTCTGGCTGAAAGCAGCCCAGGACGCAGTCCTGGGTTAGGTGCGAGCACGGACTAGTCCCGTCAGGAACGGCTGAGAATTTCCCAGGATGCAATCCTGGGCATCCTTACCATTCTGCGAGAGCACGCCTGTGCCGCAACCCTAGCGCGGACCCCGCTGACCGTTCCCGCCTTGCTGCGGTGGTCTCTGTTGCTGCGGCCTCTGTTGCTGCTGCGGTGGCCGACCCTGATTCGACGGAGGCCTGTTCTGCGGCGCCGGCCGCGTCGAGCTTGTCGGCCGGTTCTGCGGAGCAGGTCTGGTCTGCGGCGGCCTCTGTACCGGCGGCCTCTGCTGAGGTGGCCGTTGCGGGGCCGGCTGGGTCGTTGGCAGCCGATTAGGCGGCCGCCCGGGCTGGGTTGTGGGCGGTCTGTTCTGCGGTGGCCGATAGCCCGGCTGACCGGGCTTCACCGGTTGGATCGTCGGCCGACCTCCGTTGGGAGGAGGACGATAGCCCGGCTGATTGATCGGCCGGTTGTAGCCTGGCGGCCGGCTTCCCGGCCGGTTATAAGTGGGATAACGAACAGGGGCAGGCGGGCGGTAGTTCGGTGGCCGATAGCCCCAGTTGCCCCCATAGCCCGGCCGGTAGTTATACGGCACCGGGCGCGGCCGATACCAAACATTTGGCGGACGGTAGCCGCCATGCCAACCGCCCCACGGACCACGGTTGTAGTAGATCCGGCGCGCTCCCCAATTCCATCCCCAGCCACCCCATCCCCAGGGCTGACTCACCAGCAGCGCGGTAATGCCGATGCCAATGCCGAAGGTGATCAAGCCCGCGTTCAGGCCGCTCCCCGCATATACCACCGTCGGATTGTATTGCGGTACGTACACCACCTGCGGATTCGCCGGTTGGATCACGTAAATGGGCTGGCCTGCATTCTGCTGCACCTCGACCTGTTGCTGAGGAGTGCTGCGCAGCGAGCCCGCTGCGTAGGCCTGCGCCCGCAGCCGTTGAATCGATGCCGACACCTCGTCCTGATTCGCCGTGACGGCCGCCCCGATGGCAGCATAGTCGTCAATATTCTCTGCCATCATCCCCAGTACTTGGGGAAAGCCGACCAGAGCAATAAACGCCGGGTCGAAACCCTGTTGCTGGGCAGCCTCGGTCAATTGGGAGAGGGTCAGGTTTTGGTTTTGCCCCAGCCAATTGTTCACATCCAGAATTTCCTGCGGATTGGTGGTGGCGGTAGTGATCTGGGCCAGAAGAGAGTCGGGGTACAGAGCGATCGGAGCCAGCAGCTGATCCAACTGTTGCGGCGTGGGTGGCGGCGCCGCCTGCGCTTGAAGATCCGGAGCAAGACCCTGAAAAAGAATAAGGCCGACGAGCAGAAGAACTGCGGACAGGCTCGGTTTGCGCTGCATCTGGTTACTCCCGGGCACCGAATAGCACTACGTGGCTTACAGCTTTGATGCCAATGGAAGGGTACAGCAAGAGCAAAAATCCTCCTAGATCCTCCCCGGCAGCGGAGTATCAGCGAATGCCGCCGACCGCTGAATATGGGTAGAGCGGAATGCCTCGGGAAACTTCAGCCCGTACCCCAGACACCGGTCGAAACTGATGTGCGACACCCATATGAGAGCGAGTTGAACACCCAGCACTCCACCCCGCTCCCAGGCAACCAGGCCCAGTCCCAGCGGGACAACATAGCTATGGACCAGGTTGTAAAACGCGGCCGATGCTTTGTTGGCTGGTCGCAGATACCCAAGAAGAGAGATGTCGGGCATCAGAAACAACAGGGCAAACATGCCCCAGTGATGTGGATAGAGACGTTGATAGGCAATGCATCCGACAACCAGCGCCACAAGTGCCTCCAGTCTGAGCAGGACATCGGGGCGAGTAAGGTAAATAGAGCCAGAGGAAGCATTCATAACCAACAGCCTACATAGCCGCTCGCAAGTGGGCGCCATCATTTTGGCTGCAGGCAAATCCACGCGCATGGGGGAAGCAAAACAGCTGCTCCGCCTGGGCGGGAGCACAGTGCTCGGCCAGACCATCGAAAACGTACGCCGCTCCGCCGTGGATGAGATCGTCCTGGTTCTCGGCGCTTCCGCCGAAGCCATCCGCCGCCAGCTGCCCGCCTCTATGCTCGAAGGTCTCAAGGTTGTGGTCAACCCGGCCTACGAGCAGGGAATGGCGAGTTCCTTGCGAGCCGGGCTCTCTGCGCTCGATCCGGAAGTAGCCGCTGCCCTCATCGTGCTGGCAGATCAGCCATTCGTTCGCCCCGCAACCCTGGATCAGCTGGCCGATCACCATCGTCGCTCAAAGGCGCAGATCGTCATCCCGTCGTACCAGGGTGTCCGCGGCAACCCGGTCCTGCTCGACCGCTCTGTCTTTGCCGAGGTCATGGCGCTCGAAGGAGACATAGGCTGCCGCGCCATCTTCAGCAGCCACACGGAGCAGACGGTAAAGCTTGAAGTGGAGGATGAAGGAATCTTGCTCGATATTGATAGCCAGGAGGATTACGTACGGCTTAGGGAAGAATCTCCGCCTCGCACCGGCGAATGACAGCATCCACGTCGAACCCGGGCCCGGAGAGGCTGGTTTCTCCGCGAGGGATCTGCTGGGGGTGGCTGACCTTGCCACCCCGGCGCAGCGCTACCATCTGGCTCATCACGCTCAGAGCAATCTCCTCCGGTGTGGACGCCCCAAGATGGAGGCCGGCGGGCGCATAAACGGTAGCGATCTTCTCTTCGGAAACGCCCCCGGCGCGCAGGTAATCGAGCACCAGCTTGGCCCGATGATGGCTGGCGATCAGGGCCACGTAGGCGGCGTTCCCCTCCAACGCCTTTTCCAGCCACAGATGATCCCTCTTGTGCTGCGTGGCAATCACCACGAAGGACTTTGATCCGATAGGGGTCTCCGTGAGATCGAAGTCTTCGGTGACCAGTCTCTCTGCCTGCGGAAAGGAGCTGCGATCGGCGGCCGGATCGTTGACCGTGATGGTAAACCCCATCAGGTCGCCCAGCACGGCCAGCGTTTCTGCGATGCGGCCGTGGCCCACGATCAGCAGTTCCGGCTTGGGCAGAACGGGCTCGATAAAGATATCCATGGTCCCTCCGCAGGGCATGCCCACGCCCAGCTGCTCATCGCTCATGTCCACGGTAATCATCCGCGGCCTCTCCGTCTCGATGCAACGGATGGCTTCGCTACGTACGGCGCTCTCCGCGCACCCACCGCCCACCCATCCCAGTAGCAGTTTCCCAAGGGGATCGATCATGGCCTTGGACCCGCGCCGGGCCGAAGAAGAGCCTTCTACCCGAACCACCGTGGCGATGGCGAAAGGTTTTCCCTGGGAGGCGAGTTCGGCCGCTTTGGTATAGAGGTCTGAGAACATCGATAGGGGGTTATCATAAGCTTTTGCTGCTTCACGCTTCAACCACGGGGATGAGCCTTGTATAGCGAGCAGGTACGCGCCCATTACGCCAATCCGCGCAATGTAGGGAGCGTAACCGAGCCCTCCGGCAAGGCCATGGTCAAAAGCGCGCTCGACAGCGACACGGTGCTCATTTCCTTACGCATCGACCACGACATCATTCAGGAAGCAAAATTCAAGTGCATGGGCTGCGCGGTGGCGATCGCCTGTTCGTCCATGGCCACGGAGATGGTATTAGGCAAGACTGTGGACCAGGCCTACGCCATCACCGAGCAGTCGGTGGCCGAAGCCTTAGGTGGCATTCCCGAATACAAAATGCGCTGCAGCAACCTGGCCCCCGCCGCCATCCGCAACGCCATAGACGACTGGAGAAGCCGCGCCCAAGCAAGAAACACTGGCGCCTTGAAGACTCCGCCTGTTGCATCGAATCGCGGTGCTTGTCCTCATTTCTGCCCTTGTCCATTACTAATGGACACCGCCATAATGAGTACATGCCCACCTCCTTCCCATCGGAGATCCTGCAACAGCTGCGCTCCTTGAGCTTCATCAACAAGGCGGACTTTCGTCCAGTTCGCGCCCGCGAGTGGGACGGCGTCCTTATACTGCGCGCAGCTGGGAAAAAATATGAATTCCTGGTTGAAATCAAACGCTCCTATCTTGACCGTTCCACCTTGAACGCCGTGATCGCGCATTTAAATCGATCGGCAAAAGTTGAAAACAAGCTGCCTCTCATGGTTGCGCGATACATTCCCAGACCTTCCGCCGAGCGCCTCCTTGAAGCAGGAATCAACTTCGTCGACGGTGCCGGAAACATCCATCTAAAACTCGGGAGGAGTTTCGAACGGACAATCGTTGGCCAGCCGGAAACTTCGAAGATCGATAAGGCTTCCGTGCTATCTGCACCAAACGTGAAGGCGCTCTTCGCCTTCGCCACCAATCCTATCCACGACAAATGGACCGTGCGCGGGCTAGCCGAAGTCGCGGGAATCAGTAAGAGCAAGGCCGCACAGGTTCGGCAGCAGCTAATGAGTGAAGGACTCCTTCGCCTGCACGATGGCCGGATCGCTCTGGTCATGGATAAGGCCAAAGATCTCCTATTACAGGGATATGGCCAGGTGCTGCGGCCCAGCCTACTGGTGAATCGTTTTCGTCCTCAGGAACAGAACCCGGACAAATTTATAAGCCAGCTCGGCAAGGTTCTCCATGAGACGAACACGCCGTGGTCCTTGACCGGTGGTCCTGCAGCAGATATTTTGACCCACTTCTATCGCGGCGAAGAAACGCCAATATTCATAAGTGACGTCACGCCCGCCGTCCTAAAGAAGCTTCGGCTGATGCCGGACCGGGACGGGACGGTCATCCTGCTGAAAGGCTTCGGCCAGGTTCCCTATTGGAAAGAGGTCGGTGGAAAGATGCTCGCTCCTCCGTGGCTCATTTACTGTGAGCTCATGTACTCCTCCGATCCGCGGGCACACGAAGCCGCCGCCGAAGTGGAAGCAGTGATCCTTCGGAGCTCTCATGAGACTGTCTGAAGCACAACTCGCAGCATTA
This sequence comes from uncultured Acidobacteriaceae bacterium, assembly GCA_963824325.1. Classification (GTDB taxonomy): domain Bacteria; phylum Acidobacteriota; class Terriglobia; order Terriglobales; family Acidobacteriaceae; genus PALSA-350. The sequence goes on from CAWGPA010000010.1 coordinate 132,381, forward strand.
AGTGAATTGAATGACATCTGCCGTGACAGAAAAACAGAAGCGGTGATCATTGGGGCCGTGGCTTTCCAGGCTTTCTACCCCAACCGCGACCGCTACACCCGGGATATCGATCTCGCCGTAGCCCTCGATTTTGAAGATTTCAACCTGATGCAGGCGGAGCTGTCCAAGAAGGGTTGGAAGCAGGAGAAGCGCAGGGAGCATCGGTGGCATAGCCCGGGCGGCGAGGTGCTCGACATCATTCCTGCCGGGATGCAATTGCGTCAGGCCGGGCAAATCACTTGGCCGGCCAGCGAAATGGTCATGAGTCTTGTCGGCTTCGAGCACGTTTTCAAGCGCGCTATCGACGTGCCGGCACTCGGAACGGACTCCAGGGTCGTTCCCCCGGTGGTGCTTGCCTTACTCAAGGTCGTTGCATTTATGGATGATCCGCAAGGTCGCGTAAAAGACCTCTCCGACCTCCGAGAGCTTCTAACGCTGTACCAGGCAGATACGGACCGGATTTTCTCCGATGAAGTCTTCGCTGCCGACCTGGCAGACGTCAATCTCGCTTCAGCATTCTTGTTGGGCTTGGATCTCAAGCTGCTCGTATCCGAGCGCGAGCGGCTCTTGGTCGAGCAGTTTCTAAGGCTCATCTCAGACGAGGCCAAACGCGAGTTTTCCGAGTTTGTGCGCGCAGCGTCACTCTTCTCCGCTCGAGATGAAGATACAGCTCGCAAGCAACTGGCCGCGTTCTCCGCCGGATTCAGGTAGTACCCCAACAAATCGGCACAATGTCGTCGAACCGCTCGTTTGTCTCTCCAACCGATTGTCTCAACCCCATTACATTCCCTGCCGCCAAACAACCTTTCCGCCCACCACCGTCAGCACCACCTTGGTCTTGCCCACGCTGTTGGCCGGCACCTGAAAAAGATCCTGTGAGAGCACAATCACGTCCGCAAGCTTACCGCTTTCGAGCGAGCCAACCTTGTCCTCCATGAACTCGGCATACGCGCCATTGCGCGTATATCCAGCCAGCAGCTCTGGTAGCGTTAGCCGTTGATCCGGATAGAAGCCGTCCGCCGGCTTCCCGTCGAGGGTCTGCCGCGTGAGTGCGATTTGCATCGTAGGAAAGGGATTCAGCGTATCCACCGGCCAATCGCTGCCGGTGATCATCAACGCGCCGCTGGCCGCCAGGTCATGCCAGCGAAGCCCTTCAGAAAGGCGGCTTGCGCCCACGTTGTCTGCCCATGGCTCATCGCCCCAGGCCGCTCCCAGGGAAGGACAGCACCATGGCTGAACGCTCACAATCACTCCTAGCTTGGCGAACCGGGGAACGTCGACTGGCTTGACGGCTTCGATATGCTCGATGCGCCAGCGCCGGTCGCGCGGGCCATCCTCTTTCTCCACCGCTTCGATGGCATCGAGCGTGGTCCGCACCGCTCCGTCGCCGATCGCGTGCGTCATCACCTGGTAGCCATGTTTGTCCAATTCCAGAAAGTCCCGGTGAAACTCCTCCGGTGTATAGAGCGTCGATCCCTTTTGTCCGGGGGTATTCGCATAAGGCTCGAGCATAGCGGCAGTATGGGTCTCGATCACTCCATCGGCAAAAAACTTGATAATGCCGGCTCTTACCCAATCATCATGAAAGCGCCTTCGTGCCTCGTCGAAGGTCGCCAGCTCCTCTGGCGAAATGGTATGCCGCACCCCAACGTCGGTGGCGAATGCGGTGGTCATGCGCACCGTCAACTCACCCCGCTGATGCAGCTCCTGATATAGCTCCATCTCGGGAATGTCGCCGGTGGCATTCACCACGCCAGTCACGCCGTGGCTGTTAGCCTCGACCATGCCCAGGCGGATGTGGCTCAGCTTCTGCTCATGGCTCACCGGCATCACGCTGAGCACCAGGTTTTTGGCGCCTTCCTCCAGAACCCCGGTTGCCTCTCCGCTCTTGGAATCGCGCACGATAATGCCGCGCACCGCTGCTCCACCGGCGCCAGGATTGGGTGTTGCGCGCTGGATGTTGGCAGCCGCCAGCGCCTGCGAGTTCACCCACAAGCTATGCCCGTCGGAAGACAGCAGAGCGACCGGCCGGTCAGGAAAAGCCTCGTCCAGCAGCGCTTTGGTGGGCAGCCCATCGACGGTAGGGAAGAAGCCATAATTCCAACCCGCCCCATAGATCCACTTCTCATCCGCCTTCGCCGCCGCCAACGGATGCGCTTTTGCATAATCCAGCAGAATCTGCCGCACTTGCTCCGGCGTCTTGGCATCGTAAAGCAGCACGCCCGCCAGCCCCGAACTCCCCCACAAGAAGTGAGTGTGGGTATCGATGATGCCCGGCATGGCCATGCGTCCGCCCAGGTCAATCACCTGCGTCCCAGCTCCGCGATACTTCTCCACCTGCCTGTTGGTCCCTGCCCACACGATCTTCCCCTCCCGGATGGCGACCGCTTCGACCCACGGTGCTGCCGGGTTGGAGGTGTAGATATGGCCTTTCACCAGCACCAGGTCAGCCGGTGGTGTAGCTTTGCAGGCTACCAGGGCGCAACACAGCAGCAAGCTAATAACGGCACTGTGGGCGCCGGACAGCAGACGTGGATCTCCTATGGATCTCATGCGCACGTACACGCTCCTCAATTCATGTGGCCGGGGTTGGCACAGAGTAGCACGGCAACCATCATCGTCCGAATGCGCTTGCTTGACGATGGCGCGGATGGGATACTTCGAGTGAAATTTCTATCAATGAACCCGCGCGAACCAGGGCCAAGATGACGGCGCGAGTGCTCTGGAGGCTGCATTGGCAACCACCCCACGAGTTGGCACGGACGAGGCCGCTGTTGCACCCGGGGTTGCCGAGGAACTCGCCGGACCGCCCCATACTGAATTGAATACGCTGCAGCCGGTGACCCGGGCAGAGCGCATCAGCAGCATGGATGTGCTCCGCGGCTTCTCCCTGATGGGCATCCTGGTGATGAACATCACTGATTTCGCCTATGGGTTCGCCAATTATTCCTTTCCCCTCAGCACCGTGAAGCCAGTCTTCGATGGTCCCCATTGGCAGATCAACACGGCTGTCTGGTTCATGCGCTGGATCTTTGCTGAGGGCAAGATGCGCGCGCTGTTTTCCATGCTCTTTGGCGCGGGCGTCATTCTCCTGACCGAGCGGGCGCTCGCCCGAGGCGCGGGCATACGCGCGGCCGATATCTACACCCGGCGCAATATGTGGCTGGTGGTCTTCGGAATCTTGCACGGATACCTCATCTGGAGCGGCGACATCCTGTTCTATTACGGCTTGGCGGCGCTCCTCTTTCTCTTTCCCTTTCGCAATGTTCGTGTCCGCCGCCTGATATGGGTCGTCGGCCATCCTTCTGCTGATCAATTCGCTGCTGTTGACGGGCGCGCAGTATCACATGTGGTCCAGCGCCAAGGAGGATGCGGCTAAGGCCAACGCCAGGCTCGCCCAACACCAGACACTGACCAAAGATGAGCAGGATTCCCTGAAGCAGTGGACCGATGCCCAGGAACAGTGGCGCATGAGTCCTAAAAAGAGGGACGAAGACATTGCCGCCATGCAAAAGGGCTACTGGAAGGCGCAGGGGCACGAGGCGCACAACGTCCTCATGGGCGAACTCAAAGGTTCCTACTTCGGGTTCGGCGACTGGGTAGGCATGATGCTTCTCGGCATGGCGCTGTATAAGAACGGATTTTTGCCCGGCCGGCTGAGTAGGAAGACCTACCTATGGACTGCGGTGATCGGGCTTTCGCTGGCGTGGAGCGTGACTGGCATTGGCGTCTGGAAAGCCTGGGCCGGACACTTCGACCAGTTCCAAACCTTGCTCTGGACCCAGGCTCCGTACGACCTGGGCCGCGTTGCCGGCGCCCTGGGAACCGCCGCACTGCTTTTGATTCTCTTGCAGGCAGGAAGCCTGAAGTGGCTACTGCAACGGGTCGCCGCGGTAGGCCAGATGGCGCTGTCGAATTATCTGCTGACCAGCATCACCATGAAGGTGATCTACGTCTGGGGACCTTGGCACTGGTACGGCTATGTGGAGTACTACAAGGTCTATTACGCCGTGGCCGCGATGTGGATTTTCAATATGGCCTTCAGCTCGATCTGGTTGCGCTACTTCGAGTTTGGGCCAGTCGAGTGGCTATGGCGTTCCTTGACCTATTGGAAACGGCAGCCCATGCGGATTCGCGCAGCCGTTCCGGCGTCCGCGTAAGAAAATCAGCCAACAAATTTCATCTGTTCCGCTTCGGACGGTACAGGGCAAACTTCATGCTGGCCAGAGAGCCGATAGCGATTACGCGCGAACATGCGATACGCAGCATTGCGGATAAACAACGGCACCGCGCGCAGTATCCTTCCCAACACCCGCCAGCGGCCGCCCAGGAGCATCAGCATATTCACCGTGACGTCCGACTGGGTCAACAGCCTCTCGTGTTCCGAGCCTGCATCCAGCACCAGGTAAACACTATTGCTCTCAAGCATGGCTTCGTGGTCGATCCCGTGCCGGAAGAGTATTGCAGCGGCCACGGCCGACTGCTGAGGGGCGAAGCGAAATCGATCCGCGTGGTCGCGTTTGATCACCCATTGCACGGCGGTGTTACAAACGCCGCACAGCCCGTCATAGAGCATCAACACGCAGCCTTCTATTGGATCGCTCGTCATGTCTTCGCTCACCGTCTGCCCCGCCGGTCATTATCTAGCCTGCTAAGCGGAATGATCAAAGGGAAAACCTCTTCGCTCATTACCCAAGGGTTGGCGCCCGTGATTACCTGCGCGCCTGCTCGATCTCGAAAATCTTCGCGTAGACCCTTTCATATGCCTCCACCATGGTTACGAGAGAGAACCGCTCCTGTACTCTGCGCCGGCAGGCATCGTCTTGAATCGAAGGCACGTCATCCAGCGCTTTCACCGCCCCGGCCACATCGTTCACCAGAAATCCCGTAACCCCCTGCTCGATTACTTCTCGGCATGAGCCAAGATCCATCGCAATTACCGGAACCCCCGCCGCGTTTGCCTCCGCCAGCACCAGCCCAAAGCGTTCCGGGATAGTGTTCAGGTGAAGCAGGGCAAACGCGCGCGCGAACAAGGCATTCTTCTCCACTACGCCCACCGGTCCCACGTACTCGATCTGATCACTGAGATGCGGCTGAACCTCATCGCGGAAATAATTCGTGTCCTGCAAGATCCCGGCGATGAGCAACCGCCGTCCACTCCGCCGGGCGGTTTCGATCGCCAAATGGACCCCTTTATCCGGGTGGATCCGCCCAATAAAAACCAGCTCCTCGCCGCGGCTCCTGCGCAGCGGGTAGAGCGTGAGGTCGATTCCGTTGTAAACCGTAGCCAGGTAATTCAATCCCGGAGCGCGATCCGAATCGCTGATGGAAACGAAGTATCCGTCCCTGTATTTCTCGTAGACCGGCATGATGCGAGGCGAGGAGAAGCCGTGAATTGTAGTCAGTACAGGGGTCTTCACTAGCCGCGTGTAAGCCAGCGCCATAAAGTCATAGTGGCTGTGGATCAGGTCAAACTCCGCGGCATGCTCAAAGGCTTCCGCGATGTGCAGGTATTCGGCCACCTTGGGATCGATGGAGCGATCCTCTTCATATCCCTTGTCCACAACTGCATGGAGCTTGGCCCGGGTGAGGGAATCCCCGCTGGCGAACAGCGTTACATCCCATCCCCGCGCCACCAGGCCTTCCGCGACATTGCTGGCCACCGTCTCCCACGCGCCATACTGCCGAGGCGGCGTGCGCCACGCAACGGGAGACAGGACTGCAATTCTCTTCTTCAAACTGTGCAGCTCTCTACACATCCGTGATAACCGCTGCTGAGGTGAGCGCCACCCCACCCTTTGTCATCCCGACAGGAGCGCAGCGGAAGGGAGGGACCTGCAGTACCACTCCACCTCAAACAAATGCCAGAGGAAGCAAACCTCCGAACTCCACTAGCAAATATCCACTGGGCACGCCACCCCACCCTTTGTCATCCCGACTGGAGCGCAGCCGAGGGGAGGGACCTGCAGTACCACTCCACCTCAAACAAATGCCGGCGGAAGCAAACCTCCGAACTCCACTAGCAAATATCCACTGGGCACGCCACCCCACCCTTTGTCATCCCGACTGGAGCGCAGCGCAAGGGAGGGACCTGCAGTACCACCCCACCTCAAACAAATGCCCGGCGCAAGCAAACCTCCGAACTCCACTAGCAAATATCCACTGGACACGCCACCCCACCCTTTGTCATCCCGACTGGAGCGCAGCGGAGGGGAGGGACCTGCAGTACCACTCCACCTCAAACAAACTCCCAGGAAGCGCCCACCTATTCCATCGCAGCCAGCACATCATCGAGGGCCACCGTGGCAAAGCCGCTTGCATGATCCGCCAGCCCATAAGGAATAATCAACTGCCCCTGGTGCAGCAACGCGCCACAGGAATAAACCACATTGGGCACATACCCTTCGCGCTCGCTCGGCTCCGGTGTCATCATCGGTTCGCGCAGCCGCCCGATTACTTTAGAAGGATCCTGCAAGTCCAGCAGGAACGCCCCAATGCAGTACTGCCGCATCGGTCCCACTCCGTGACTCAGCACCAGCCACCCCGCCTCGGTCTCGATGGGCGATCCGCAATTCCCAATCTGCACCAGCTCCCACGGAAACTTGGGCTTCAGCAGCAACTGGCGTTCGTTCCAGAAGTGCACATTGTCCGAACGCATCAGGAAAATATTCTCATTGTCCTGCCGCGAGATCATGGCATAGGCCCCATTCACCTTGCGCGGAAACAGCGCCATCCCTTTGTTCTCCGCCTCCGGGCCGTTCAAGGAGATAAACCGGAAGCGCAGAAAATCAGAGGTCTCGAGCAGCTCCGGCATAATCACCCTGCCGTCATAGGCAGTAAAGGTGGCGAAGTACACATGCGAGCCATCGTCCTTGCGGAAGCGCACAAACCGGGCGTCCTCAATACCGTTCTTTTGCGACGGCGTGGAAGGGAAAAGGATACGCTCCGACAGATCCTGCTCCGGCTCGAACTGCACCTCGTAGTTGGACCGGGCCAGCATCCAGATACTCTGTGCCCGCAGTTGATCCTCACCGGCCTCTCCATGCGCCTGGCCGGAGTGTTCCAGCTCCGCGGAAAGAGCGTCGCGCAGCGTCGTCAGCCCAAACGAGTCTCCCAACCTCTCCACCACCCGGTTGGTAAAGTCGCTCTCCAGCCCGAGTTCCTGAAGTTTTCGCTGGAACAGCGGCCGTTCATACACCGTGTTAGCGATCTGCCGCGGCTCGGTAAGCAGGCTGCCCACAGGATCCACCTCGATCCGCAAATCGCGATGGACGATGCCGCTGCGAAAGGTGACAGAGGAGATATGTCCTTCCCCGGTCGCGCGCAGGCTCAGAACGAAGCGAACCGCGCCTTCCGGCAAGCCCGTCTGGTCAGGGTGCTGCACCATCGAGGGACTGAATAGCGCCGCCGATTCCAGCGCGTACTCAGCCAGAAAGTAGGCGCCGATCAAAAGCCTTCGCTGGGTAGAGAACTCGGCATGGGCCGGCACCAGTTCCCGCAACTGCTCAAAGCGATCCAGAAAGCGTTGTTCCAACTGAAGGTGGCGCTGCGCGAAATCAGCAGAGACCTGCTCCAGCAGCGGACCAACCATCGCCTCCGGCACGGCCATGATTCGTTCAATGATCCCGATAATGCGTCGCGCATCCCCAGGCTCAAACTGCCGCAGGAGCACCCGCGACGGATCTGGCTTCAGGACGGTCTTGGAACGTTTCAGAGCAAGTTTCAGAGCAGTCCCGTTTTCCAGTACAGTCGCATTTCCCATTGGGGGGTCTCGTTTCTTGTCGCCTGCCTCTATAGTCGTTTCCGCGGGCATTCTTGTGCAGCTTTTTCACGGGAAATCCGCACAAACGTGCTCCCCCCGCATACATCTTTAAGGGCATCGAACCAGAATGCATCTAGTGCATAGAGACTGGCAACGGAGGATACTCCTCCGCCGTGATCGGCTGTTGGAAGCTGGTGAGCATATTCTGCGCCTGGCGCATCTCCACCAGCGACAGCAAGAAAGCCAGCGTGGACTCGGCGCCCTGGTTGCCGTTCACCCGGTCGATGTGCAATCCATCGCGGCAACCGCCCGTTTCTGGAACATAGAGCTCGAGGCCAAGATCGTTGCCTCCAATGAACCAGTCGAAGGCGTGCTGCGCCTGCTCGTACCAGCGCACATCCGCCGTAGCCCGATAGGCTTCAAGGCACGCCGCCACCGTAGCCTGGGCCTCGATCGGTTGCTGGTCGAAGTTGGCCCGCGCGCCCCCGCGATGATAAAAGCCGTTGCTGCCGATCGGCCGCAGGTGGCCCTTCTCCGTGGTCTGTTGCTCTGTCAGCCAGCGCAGAGTCTCCAGCCCGCGCTGCAAAACAGCTTCCTGGCCTGTAGCGCGTCCACTCACAATGAAAGCATGAGAGAGCCGCGCATTGTCGTAGGACAGTTCTTCCTCGAACCAGTTCCAGTCGGGGTGCGCGTGCCGGTCGTAGAGCTCCATTAGGCGCGACGTCAGTATCTCGCGCGTTTGGTTCACTTGGCTGTCCCCGCCCAACCGGCGCAGGTACTCATGGATGCCGAGCAGCCCGAAGGCCCACGCCCGCGGTGAGCTGAACTCGATCAACGCCGGCAACGCCCGCGCAAACAGTTGCCCGGACATCATCTGGAAATTGCGCAGCGTCGATCGTCCTACGCCCACGCCCAAAGCCCACAGTGCCCGCCCGTGACTGTCCTCCGATCCTTTCTTATCCAGCCAGCGGCGATCGAAACTCATGTGGTTATGAAATCGTCCGCTCGCCGGGTCGAAGGCGTGATGCAGAAAAGCAGCGCTGGTGCTGGCCAGGGCCCGCTCCTGCTCCGCATCATCGGCCAACTCCCCAATCAGCACCGCCAGAATGAAGGCCCGGGCATTGTCATCAGTGCAGTAGCCCTCGCTGAAATTAGGCACGCTGAAAATGGCATGCTGAAAGACGCCGGTGGAATCCGTCATCCGCGAAAGATGCGTCAGCTTCAGCTCCGGCAGCTCACGATGCTTCTTGTCCAGCGTCTTGATGGCCAGTGATTTTCGCGATAATGGCTTGCCTTCCAGGCGTGCGAGCTCGAAGCTGTGCATATAGATCTGCGCTACGTTCGACCAGATCATCTCTCGCCCCAACCGGTAAGCGTTCTTGCGCATCGCATTCCGTCGCGTGTCATCGCGCAGCAGCCCGAGAATCGTCTCCCCCATCGCCGCCGAATCGGCAAACGGCACCAGCGCGCCGCGATCGTCCGCGAGTAAATCCGCCGCGTGCCAATACGGCGTCGAAATGATCGCCTTGCCGGAACCGAAGGCAAACGACAGCGTGCCCGAAGTGATCTGCGCCGCGTTCAGATAGGGAGTGATGTATAGATCCGCGGCCCCCATAAACTCTTTCAAGTTCTCCGGGTCCACGAACTGATTACAGAAGATAACGTGCTTTTCCAGCTTATTCTTGGTGGCTAGAATCTCCAGGCTCAACCGGTAAGCTTCCCCATGATTGCGTATTTCATTGGGATGGGTCGCGCCCAGCACGATGTACACCACATCGGGAAACTCGGCCAGAACCGCGGGCAGGGCATTCAGCACATATTCGATGCCCTTATTCGGTGAAAGCAAGCCGAACGTAAGCAGCACCGTGCGGCCTTCTACTTGGAACTGGTCCTTGAAATAAGTTGGGTCCACAAAGGCGACATCAAGAATTCCATGCGGAATGAGATCAATTTTGCTCAGCGGCGCGCCATAGATTTCATGTAACATCTGCCGTCCGCGATCTGCCATCACCACCAGCCGCGTAGAGAGCGCGATCAGTTCCTCCATGGCGCGCCGCTGATCGGGCTTGGGGTCGCGCAGAACGGTATGCAGCGTAGTCACCACCGGCATCTTCAACTCGCGCAGCATAGCCAGAACGTGGCCTCCAGCCGCACCGCCGAAAATGCCGAACTCGTGCTGCAGGCACACAATGTCTACATCGCTGATATTCAGAAAATCCGCAGCGCGCAGATAAGACGGCAAATCCTGCTCTTCGATCTCGAAGCGAACTACCTCCGGATAGTCGTATCCACCCTCAATATCATTGACGGACACGCACAGGCACTGGCTCTGCGGATATGCGCTCTGCACCGCCGCCAGCAGATCGGTCGTGAATGTGGCGATGCCGCACTTGCGCGGCAGATGGTCGCCCACAAAGGCGATCTTGCGGATCTTTGCCGGCTCTCTTAAGAGGATTCCGTTTGCCACCATGCTTCTGGACCTCTTCCATATTCGGTTGTGAAGTGCGCTGAAGTGCGTAGAGGAGAGGGTAGTGACAGTAATGGAGGGTCACCCCTATGATACCAAGCCAGTCACGTTGCGCGTTGGAATTCTCTTAAGCCCTATTCTTGTATAACTTGGAAGCGGAGTCTTCACGCCATGAAACTAGCCATCATCACCGGAGCGGCCCAGGGCATCGGCCGCCGTACCGCAGAGATCTTTGCCGCCGCCGGCTATGCACTCGCCTTAATGGATTTGCAGCCATGCACCGCGACCCTTGCCAGCATCCGCACCACCGGCGCCGATGCCGCAGACTTTACTGGTGACATCTCCAATGAATCAGTAGTCGAAGCCGCTGCTGAAGCCATACGGCAGCGCTGGGATCGAGCCGATGTTCTGGTCAACAACGCCGGCATCAGTTCGATTGCCCCGGCGGAGACCGTAGATGTAAAAACCTTTCGACGCGTCCTCGAAGTAAACCTGGTCGCGCCCTTTCTACTCGCCCGCACCTTCGGCAAAGTAATGTTGCAGCAGCGTTCTGGCTGCATCGTAAACGTGGCCTCGATTGCCGGACTCGCAGGCATAGCCGACCGTGCCGCCTACAACGCCTCCAAGCACGGCCTGATCGGGCTCACCCGCACCTTGGCATCGGAGTGGGGTGGACGCGGAGTGCGTTGCAACGCTGTCTGTCCTGGCTGGGTCAAGACAGAAATGGATCAAGCCGATCAGGCAACAGGAAGCTACACCGACCAAGACATCATCGAAGTGAATCCGATGGGCCGCTTCGCCTCGCCCGACGACATCGCCCGCGCGATCCTCTTCCTCTCCGATCCGGAGCAAAGCGGATTCATCAATGGCCACGCTCTACCCATCGACGGAGGCTGGACCAGCGACGCCAGCTGGCAAAGCCTGCGCCTAAGCCATCGCTAGCAAGTCCCTAGTTCAACCCAAGCGAAGCCACTAGGAAATCGGACGGGTGCCCCATGTTCGCCTGAGCGTACATGGGCCGCAAAAGATGTGCGGAGCCCTCCAATGCTTTTATTTCTAATATCGTAGTAGTTAAAGTTACGAAAACCGATGGCCATCACTCCACCGCCGAAGCACCTTCACCTGTACCCGCACCTCCGCAACTCCTTCCCGCAGAGCCAGCGATCTCTGCTTCCATCTGAGCCATAATCGTGCGGAGCGGGTAATATCCCACAGGTTATGATTGTTTTCCATGTTTTGACGGGGATGTCACGATCATGAAAGAGCTCAAACGAACTCAAGGAAACCCAAATGACGACAAGTGAAATGAGGAAGAGTATCGTGGTCGCTGCGTTGGCGATTGGCGTGGGAGTCACGATGCTCTCAATGCACGCCCAAACACCAGATCGAGCCGGACAGCAGTTGCCGCCGAGTGTGTCGAAACGCGGCGATAAGCAGATCGGTTCCTCAGCAGCGAACCTCCTTGGCTGGAGAGTTGGATTTTCCGCCAACGCATTCGGGCCCATCTCGTTCTGGGAGGCTGCGGCCAAAGCCGATGCCCTTGGTACGGGATTCCTGGAAGCTTCCAACTCCCAGAAAGTCAGTCCCGAGATTCCCAAAAGTCTGGACTACCGTCTATCGCCGGACGAAGTAACGGCGGTAAAGAACAGGTTGGCCGAGCTTCGCCTTCGATTAGTGGCCTACCGCGTAAGCGAGATTCCCGCCGACGAAAGCTCCCGCCGGCAACTATTTGCGTTCGCAAAGTCCCTGGATATCGAAACCATCGTGACCTCCGCCCCGCCTGCCGCCTTACCCGGCCTCGACCAGCTTGCGCGTGAATTCGGAGTCAATGTGGCTTTCGAAGGTGCGGAGCTGAAAAATCTCGTGAGCTCGCTCAATGGCCTAAGCAGCCGGATCGGGCTGAGTGTAGACACCGCCGCTTGGGCGAAGGCAGGGATCAAGCCCACCGACGGGCTCAGGCTGGTCAACGATAGGCTGCTCATCTTGGGCTTGCCTGACGCCGCCGCCGGTATGGACCGCCTTCTCCTCGATTTGGCGGAGCTCAATCCACCGCCGCCCCCGCCGCCGCCAACTTGCGGCGACTGCGCTGGTCCCCGAGTTCCGGTCAAGCCCATCTTTGTCACCATCGGCGCAAGCAGCTCCGCGGCCGAAGCTTTTGAAAAAGCGGCTCGACCCGCGGAAGGATTCCAGGTCGTCCAGATTTCGAAGAAGACGCCGATCAGCGATGGGCGGCCCGGATCGCCCTCCGCAGGGTCCCCAAACATAGCCGATGGGGGGATTCCTGTGCTCGACCGGTGGATGATTCGGGATGCTGCTCCGCGCCAGGCGCTCGCCAAACCGAAGAAGGCGAGAAAGTTGTTAGTCATCGACCTCTGCCCGCAGGGAGGCTTTTACCATCGAACCCTTCCGTATGCCAACTTTGCGCTTGAGTTGATGGCCAGGAACACGGGCGCCTTCGAACCTATCTTCGACAATGACCTCGATAATCTGAAATATCCCAAGATCAAGGAATACGACGCCGTCTTCCTGAACAGCGTCGTCGGTCCGGTATTCAGCGACCCCGACGTGATCAACGGATTAATCCGCTTCGTCCGCGAGGGCGGGGGATTGGCTGCGATCCACGGCTCCTCGTTTGCCTCGCCCGACGTCCCCGAATATGGAGAGCTAATAGGCGCAACGGCCGCGCCGCATCGCGCGTTTGAGTCGGCGATGCTGAAGATTGACGATCCAAACAGCCCGCTCACCAAACAGTTTGAGGGCCACGATATAGCCTACGTCGACGAGTTGTATCATTTCCCCCCGAGCGGACCTTATTCGCGGGATAAGCTGCACGTGCTCATGAGCATCGATCTGACGAAGTCGGGGCCCCCGCCGCCGGATCTGGCAGTCCGGCCCGACAACGATTACGGGCTCGTCTGGATCAAGAGCTATGGCAACGGCCGGGTATTCAACTGTGCGTTGGGTCACACGGTGTTACTGTTTGGCACTCCGCAGATGGCACAAATGGTGTTTGCCGGAATCCAGTTTGCCCTTGGCGACCTGGAAGCCGACACAACCCCCAGCGCGAAAATCTCGAACCAACCGTAGCCCGTATGTAACCAAGGCTTATCAACAGGAAGTCGGGAACTTTGTTCTAGCTTGGAATCAGCTTTCGAGGGCCCGACTCTGTTGATGGGGTAGTAAGGATACGTCGAACAAGCCAACGCCCTGCGAGCCCTTGCCTGCCCCTTTGATTGATATAGTAGTGGTTACTGAACGCGACGGTCACTCGACCAGCCGCAACACCTTCTCCACCTGGGCCCGCAGCTCCGCCAGTTCTTCCCGCAGTGCGGCGATCTCCGCTTCCATCTGAGCCATACCAGACCGCGTCCCCGAAGGCTCAGCAACCTCACTGATCCCAGCCTCCTCGGCTGGCTCGCCAGAGAACAAATGCGCATAGCGAGCCTCCTTGGTACCCGGCTGGCGAGGAAGCACCTTAACCAGCGGAGGCTCCCGCTGCATCAACCGCTGCAGCGTTGACTGCACATCGCTCAGCTCCTCAAAGCGGTGCATGCGTTCACCCCGCCCGCGCAGCTCACCCGGAGTTTGCGGTCCGCGCAGCAGCAGAACGCACACCACGGCGATCTCTCCGCGGGTAAAGTTGAACACCTCTTGCAACCGGTGCTCATACTTGGCGACCCGGCTGTCAGCGCCCCGCGCCGGCCCGGCCATCCCATCATCTTCGAGTTGATGCAGCGCCTGCCGGATCTGATCTTCATCCAGGTTCATCACCGGCTCGCGGTTATTCTTCTGGTTGCACGCATTGGCCAGGGCATTCAGGGAAAGCGGATAATACTCCGGCGTAGTGATTTCCTTTTCCACCAGCGATCCCAACACGCGAGCGGCAATAGGCGAAAGTACATGAGTCACGGCAAAACCCCTCTTTAGCAGACTCCATAGTAAAGGGTCACCATCCAGGTCTCTCAGCTCGAAGGTCGGCTGCCCACTGCCGGGTTAACAGCGAAGTTCGAAACCCAGCAAGTGCACCCGATTTCATGGACCCTCATCGCAGCTTCGCGTACTCCGCTTTGGCTTCTTTCAGAAGAGGAATGTCGGGGTCGGCGTCTTTCCAGAAGGTAAGGGATTTCCAGGCGGCGAGCGCCCGGGTATCTCCACACCGACTGGTAAAGCTCAGGTGAGGCTATAGGCATCCTCAATCGGCATCGTGCGCCGCACGTGGGATCGACCTCCCATCTCGATTGCGACGCCTACAAGCGTGATGGCCACGAGGATAATCTCAGCTTTGACCAGAGAAATACATTGCTGGACACTTGCGTCAACCTCCATGCTGTAGATACGGACAAGCAGAACGATCCCCAGGACCAAGCGACGCGAGTTTCGAGAGGAGTTGCCCTACCCGACTCCTATCGCCGGTTATTCGTCCGGGTGAAACCGGCCGCATTCGTAAACACAAGCCGACTTAGCCTTACTTATCCGCATCAGTTTCGAAAAACTCGCATTCTTCACACGTAGACAGAGTGCTAGGCTGGTGCGATGAAGGGAATGGATCCGGACCACCCTCAAATTTCGCTGGCCTATCTGCCGTCGACGCCGCGGCAGACGCGGACAGCACTCGCCGGGGCGGTGGTTCTGCTGCTCGGATTGGCAGTTCTGATACCGTTCGCGGCCAAACCGCTGCCGAAGGTTGACGGCTTCATTACAGCGTTCGATGCGGTTATTTCTGTCGCCGACCTCATTACAGCAGGCCTTCTTTTGGCCCATTTCTCGATTACTCGTTCGAGAGCGCTTTGGGCGCTGGCGTGCGGATATCTCTTTTCAGCGGCGATTGTCGTCGTACACGCGCTGACTTTCCCGGGCGTAATTTCACCGACAGGAAACCTCAACGGGAGTCTCCACACCAATTTTAGAATTTATCTGTTGTGGCATCTTGGTCTTCCTGTGGCCTTGTTTGCCTACATATGGCTCAGGAATAAAGGCCGCACGAAGGCTGGCGCGCCTACGCTAACAGAGATCGTGGCTACCGTTGGCGTCACGGGCGTATTCGTGCTGGTTACTTGCATCGCGTGGCTCGCCCTATTGCCGCCCGTGGATCCGGCAGCAGGGCGGTGGCTCACTGTTGTCACAATGTTGATATGCGCCGCTGCGCTTTCTCTGTTGTGGGTTTTCAGGCGCTCGGCGCTTGATCAATGGCTCATGGTTGTCGTGCTTGCCATGATCGTCGAACTGGCGATCACGGCGCTGATTGGCGGACGCGGGCCGCGCACGGCCTCTCTTGGTTTTTATGTCGGCCGCCTGTTTTCGCTCGTCACCTCAACAGTCGTTCTGATCGCTCTGCTGGCAGAAACGTCCAGGCTATACGCCAGTGTTGCCCGCGCTAATGTGCTGGCAGGCATCATCAATACCTCTCGGGCTTTGTCCAGCGAGATCATGCTGCCCAAGCTAATCGAGCGGCTGATGAAGATCGCGATCGAGAACGCAGGAGCGGACCACGGCCTTTTGATCCTGCCGTCAGGGAATGAATATTTTATTCAGGCGGAGGCGCGAGCGACCGGCGATCAGATCGAGGTCACGATGCGACAGGAGCCGATGACCCTGATTGCCTGTCCCGAATCCCTCATCCGCCACGTTATCTGCACGCGCGAAAACGTGATGCTTGAGGATGCCTGTAAGCCCAACCTGTTCTCCAGTGACGACTATCTGCGTAACCGGCAACCGAAGTCGATCCTCTGCCTGCCCTTGATCAAGCAGGGGAAGCTAACCGGGATTCTCCTCCTCGAGAACACGTTGACTTCACACGCATTCACCGCGGCTCGAATCGCGGTCTTGGAACTGCTGGCAGCACAGGCAGCGATCTCGCTGGAGAACACACGCCTTTATAACGACCTGCAACTCCAGGTTGGGGTGCTGCAGCATCTTCCTGTATCCGCGTGGACGCTCGAACCTGACGGAAAAGTTGATTTTGTGAATCAAGTCTGGCTTGAATTCGCCGGCCAGACCCTTGATTTCGTCCAGTCGCGTCCCGAGGCCTGGATGACCGCAGTCCACCCTGAGGATCGGGAGAGAGCTGCCAAAAGCTTTTGGGATGGCGTGCATTCGGGACAGGGTTTTGCGTCCGAAACCAGATCTCTCCGCGCTCAGGACGGGACCTACCGCTGGCACCTCCACCAAGCGGTGGTCTTGCGCGATGCGGAAGGAAAAGTCCTCAAATTCGTCGGTACGACGACCGACATCGACGATCAGAAGCGTACCGAAGAGGCTTTGCGCCAGGCGCAGGGCGATCTCGCACGCATCAATCGGGTGACAACCATGGGAGAGCTGGCGGCATCCCTGGCACATGAAATCAGCCAACCGATCAGTGGTGCTATCACCAACACCGCCGTCTGTCTAAGAAAGCTCGGGAGTGATAAACCCGATCTCGATGAATTGCGCGTGGCCGTCACCAGAATTGGACGAGATGCGCAGCGCGCTGCTGAGATTATCGGCAGGATTCGTTCGCAATTCGAGAAGGGCTCCGTGAATCGAGAAGCTCTTGATGTAAACGAGATTGTTCGAGAAACCGTCGCCCTGCTTCGCGACGAGGCGATACGATACAACATCTCGGTCCGGACAGAACTGGCAACCGATCTTCCTGCGATGGTCGGAGATCGCGTGCAATTGCAGCAGGTTGCGATGAATCTAATCGTCAACAGCATCGAAGCGATGAAGGACGTTGATGGAATACGAGAGATGAGCATCAAATCTCAGCGAGCCGAAAACGAGCAAATCCTTGTGTCCATGAGTGATACCGGCATAGGATTTGCGCCACAACTGATGGAACAGATATTTAACCCCTTTTTTACAACGAAGCCCCACGGCACCGGCATGGGGCTTCGCATCAGCCGGTCAATTGTTGAGTCTCATGGAGGGCGCTTGTGGGCCGAGGGCGCTGCCGGGCGCGGTGCAACCTTTCACTTGAACCTGCCCGCCACGATTGCTGCTATCACTGAATATCCGGCCCCTGTAGCAGGCCGATGAACAAGACCCTATTTCGCCTGCACGAGCCCCGCAATAACCGCAGCAACTTTATCGAGTATCTGGATCCAGCCCTCCATTTGACCGCTATTTTTAGCGCTCTCCATGGGTTCATTTCCAATCTGGGTGAGTTTCGTCCGGCCGTTTCCGAGATCCTCAAAGAGGGTCACGTCGTGCGCACCGTCTATGGCCTCATGTTCTATTCCTAATTGCTCAGGCTCAATCTTGTTTCCCTCCGAGTCCGAAAAGTACATGGAGGAAACGATCTTCTCGTGCAGAACAATCTCGTGGTATTCAATCGCATTCCAGAACTCCTGCCCATCTGGCGTCTTCATGCAGAAGAGAGATTTTCCCCCAACGCGAAAATCCATCTGGCAAACGGGTGCAGTAAAGCCCTTCGGTCCCCACCACTGCATCACGTACTTAGGTTCTGTCCACGCCTTCCAAACCAACTCGCGTGGGGCATCAAAAACTCTTGTAACGACCATCCGCTCAATTTCGCTAACCGTGTTTTTTGTCATCTCTGACCCTCTCTTTCTTCATTTGATTTACAACTACTTCCAGTTTGTCGAAACGCTCTTCCCAGAATCGGCGATAGCTGATCGCCCAGTCGCTGACTGCCTTAATCGCCTCCGGCCTAAGCGTGCATACGCTCTCCCGTCCACGCTTTGTTTTGATCACAATCCGTGCCCGCACCAGGTAGGCAATATGTTTTGAAATCATCTGCTGCGACAGAGCAAACGGTTCTGTCAATCCATGCACGGAGGCAGGCCCGTGGGAGAGCCGCTCGATCATCGCCCGCCGGGTTGGATCAGACAGAGCCGCAAATGTTGTATCCAGTTTATCCACAACCAAATGGTAGTGGATTGTCGCTCAATGTCAACTGCTAATTTTGCGATTCTTGATTACTGTTCGCTGATCTCTCTGAAGCTGACACTCGCACTAAACCATATCCACGGCGACAGCACGTCCTACTTCGGATGCAACCGCGCTGGTGTCTCCCGCGGCCCGAACAAAAAAGGGCTACCGAGCCCACCGGGGTCTGCCGCAGGGGCCGATATACTGAGAGACCCTGGGAGTATCCCTCGAAAAGCGTGGGCCGCGAAACATCTCCTGCAATGCCAAC
Source organism: uncultured Acidobacteriaceae bacterium (assembly GCA_963824325.1). Taxonomy (GTDB): domain Bacteria; phylum Acidobacteriota; class Terriglobia; order Terriglobales; family Acidobacteriaceae; genus PALSA-350. Next base: position 150,786 of record CAWGPA010000010.1, read on the forward strand.
AATTGTGAGCCAGGGCTCTTTCGAGTCGGGCTCCCCCAGCTTGATTCGTTGCCCACGCGTGGCCCCCTTTTTCACGGTGGTGGTTCCGCTGCGACGGTCGAGCCGTTGCATGAGAATCGGGCGCATTACGAAGCCCGCCTGGCAGATCTATTGGGTGCGGGAATGCAGGCAGCCTGGCGCGGCGATCGCCTTTACGATATCGATGAAACGAAATTGGCCGTAGTACGATGGGTCGACTTCTACAAAAAGAACCGTGCCAACCTGGACGGCGATATCATTCATCTCCGAAGAGCGGATGGAAGGGACTGGGATGGGATTTTGCACGTGAATCCGAGCCTCGAAACGCGCGGCCTGGCGATGCTCTACAATCCTCTACAGCAATCGATCACTCGCCAAATTGATCTCCCTTTGTACTACACCGGGCTTACAAAAACTGCCCAGATCAGTGTCGGAGAGGCTCAAGGCAGGAGTTACGTGTTGGATCGCGACTATACTGTCACAGTAGAAGTGTCCATGCCGGTACAAGGCAACCTCATGCTCACCGTCCGGGCGCCTAAATAAAATGACCACAAGAAGAAGATTTCTAACCGTAAGCGCCGCCTCGCTCGCTTTGCAGTCCAAATGGCTCGCAGCAAGTGCCTCGGCTGCGCCGCAAAGCGACCTAAGCCCCACTGCAGGGCGTGTCGTTACACAGGATAATTCGGCTCAGGCGAACCAGGTCGCTCTCACCTTGCATCAGTCCGGCGATCTATATCGTGCCCAGCTGGAGAATCACGGAACGTCGCCGGTGAGGATCAAAGAGGTCGTGCTCTTTTCTTTGCACCACAACTTCCCGCCGGAGACCCAGCTCTACGGGGAAGGCTTCACCATGTTGAGCCAGACTACTGGTACATTGGCGAACCCGAAATCCTCCAGCATTTACCTGGATGCGGTCCACTATAAACTTCCTCAGCCGCCGGGAGCGAAGACCTACTACGGGCTGGTCATGCTGTCTCCGCCACAACAGCCCCGCATGCTGGTTGCGTTTACTTCCTGCCACCGGTTTTCCGGCAAGTTCGACCTGCGAGACGGGGCTCTGGATGTGGTGGTCGATGCGGATGGCGTCGCCATCAACCCGGGAGAAGTCTGGAAGTTGGAAGAGGTCTTGCTGGCAAGAGGCGAGAGCCGGGAAGAGCTCTTGGGTCAACTGACCCACCGCCTTGTAGAAAATCATCCTCCGAGGCATTTCGCCCAACCACCTGCAGGTTGGTGCTCCTGGTACATGCAAGCAGGAGCGGCCGGCATCGTTGGCGCGAACGTCACCGCGGAAGAGGTGAAGACCAACCTGGGATTCATCCAGAAAAATCTGCCCGGCCTGAAGTATCTGCAGATCGACGATGGCTACGAGCCATACGATGGCGATTGGCTGGAGACGGGGGCTGCCTTCGGTGGCCGCGTTCAGGATGTCTTGCAAACCATACGCGAAGAGGGGTTTCAGCCTGCGATCTGGGTTGCTCCATTTGTCGCGGAGGAAAAATCCAGGCTCTTTCGCGACCACCCGGGATGGTTCATTCAGGATGACTCCGGGAAACCACTTCGCTCAGACCGGGTAACGTTCGGCGGCTGGCACGGCCCATGGTACGCCCTGGACGGAACGCATCCGGAAGCGCAGAAATATCTCGAAATGGTTTTCCGCACGATGAAAGAAAAATGGGGCTGCCAGTACTTCAAGCTCGATGCCAATTTCTGGGGAGCGATGCAGGGCGGCCACCATCATGACCCAACGAAGACGCGCGTCGAAGCCTATCGCCTGGGCATGGAAGCCATCTGGAGAGGAGCGGGAGAGGGTGCTTATCTGCTGGGTTGCAATCATCCACTGTGGCCCTCGCTTGGCCTCATTTCAGGTTCGCGCAGCTCGAACGACACCAGCAGGGAGTGGAAGAGTTTTGCCGAAAACACCTTGGAAACACTCACCCGTAACTGGCAGAATGGGGTCTTATGGTGGAATGATCCGGATTGCGTTTTGCTGACCGGAAATCTGCCGGAAAACGAATATCTCTTCCACGCATCCGCGGCCTTAGCTTCTGGTGGAGCGATACTTTCCGGAGATAATCTGCCCGATATTCCTGATGCGCGCCTGCAGCATCTTGCGCAAGCTGCTCCCACCATCTGGATTGGCAGCAAAGTTTGATGAGCAGGATCTTCGTGTTGGCAGACTGACCAAAGAGAAGGAAATCATGGTCTTCCTCTTCAATCGTGAGGACGATCCGCGCGAAATTTCGTTTTTCCAGGAGACCCGAGCGTCCAGCTCAGACTACTGGAGCGGCGCCGCCCTGGGGATAAAGGAGCGGGGCAAGGTCACTATGGAGGTGCCCGGGCGTTCCGCTAAAGTGTTGGTCTTTAAAGAAAGCTAGTGGAACTAGCGGCTTTTCAATGCCTTATTGAGTGACTACCTTCCTGGCCCCTGTAACGCTCAATACACCCGCTCCTTCCTGGATGGTATAAATTGCGTCGACACGCGGAATCTTGATCTGTTCAACGGCGCCACTGGGCCACCGGATCTCAAGGTTATCAATGGCTCGCACTTCGCCCAGACCGAAGTGAACCCGCGGGTCGTTAGAAGACATAAAACTCCCGCCGCTCAGAACATCCTGGCGCCGTGTCATTCCACCGGCAGTCAAGAGCACTGTAGTTCCCACGGCATCTCGCGGACTCTTGGGTCCACCGATCAACTTCAACTCCAGCCACGCATGGCGATCGCCATTTACGTTGCGTAACAAGCTCGGTGTGCCGTCAAGATTGTTGACTACCACGTCGATCTTGCCATCGTTAAATAGATCTCCAAACGCGGCTCCTCTGGCGGAGGCCACGATGGCCAGTCCAGAACCCTCCACCGCGGGAACCAACGCAAAAGTATGGCCGCGAAGGTTATGGAAGAGAAGCGGTCGCTGCTGGTAACTCGTTCCCCATTTCTGGGCATCTACGGCAGGATAGATGTGCCCATTTACCATCAACAGGTCCATCCATCCATCGTTGTCGTAATCGATGAATCCCGTTCCCCATCCCAGAAAAGGCATAGTGCCGTCTGCAATCCCGGCTGCTGAACTTACGTCTGTAAACTGGCCTTTACCATCGTTGCGGTAGAGCACCTTGTAGTCATCGGAAAAGTTGGTAACTGCCAAATCCAGGCGGCCGTTATTCAGGTAATCGCCTGCGGCTAATCCCATGCCTGCAATCTCGCGACCCTCGCCGTTGTAAGCAAAACCCGAGGCATCGCTGGTATCCACAAATTTTCCCCGCCCGTCGTTGATGTAGAGATAGCTGGGTGTCGAATCGTTGGTCACCAGTAGGTCCGGCTTGCCATCGTTATTCACGTCCGCGAACAAACTGGTGAACCCATAATAGTGGTGAGCATCGTCCACACCCGCCTCGCTGCTCACATCTGTGAAAGTGCCATCTCCATTGTTATGGAATAGGTGATCCCTTTCCCCCTCCAGCCCGCGCGGCCCGCAGGACACAACGATTCCGCGGAACTGGCAGGTGTAAAACGAAGTCGATTGCGTGCCTGGTTCGGGAGGGTGGCGAAAGTCGAACTTTACGTAGCCGGGCACAAAGAGATCGAGCTTTCCGTCACCGTCATAGTCGCCGAAGGTGGCCCCGGTTGACCATGTCCCCACCTGGACTTTCGCAGTCGCCGCAACATCGGTGAACGTTCCATCGTGGTTGTTATGGTAAAGTCTATTTTCCCCGAAGTTGGTTACATACAAGTCAGGCCAGCCGTCGTTATCGTAGTCGCCGACTACTACGCCAAAACCCCAGCGATCGTTAGTGACTCCCGCGTTGCCGGCGACATTGCTAAAGGTTCCATCGTGGTTGTTGTGAAAGAGGGCAGCTTCGGGAGCTGCTTTCGTACCCGCCTGCGCTTCATAGGTGCTGCCGTTCACCAGGTAAATGTCAAGCCAGCCATCATTGTCATAGTCGAGTAAGGCAACGCCGGATCCAACAGTGTCAATGATATAGCGCTTGCTGGGTGATCCTGATTCGTGCCGCCAGCTGGTAAGACCAGCAGCTTTTGCAGTGTCTGCAAAGATTCGGGCACCCGAGCCCACAAACCCTCCGGCGGTGATGGGGCGGTGGTGCGCATCATAAACGGGTGCGCTGGCAGGCCCTGAACTCGCGCCGGACTGAGCCGGCTGAACAGCACCTGAAGCAAGTGGGGTCCTCGATTGTGCAATCGCGGGGAGCGCCAGGAGCAACGTTATGGCCAGGATGGATTGCATGATCGAACGGGAGGTTTTCATGAATCCCTTTGGTAGTATATGGCTGCGTTCGGTTTCGCAGGCCGACGAGACCGTCCGGCATACTGTCGAGTAGGTTGCATTCGAATGAGACGCTCTCGGCTAAGAACAATCTGTTTTTCGTGCACGCTCGCTGGCGCTCTTGTCTCTTCCGGCCAGGGATGGGCTGGGCGGATGTCCTATGCCGATACAGATAATGCGAGCACGGCCGAAGCGCTATACCGCCAGGGCAAACAATTGGCTGCCGCGGGCAGACTGGCTGAAGCCGAAATCCCGTTGCAGAAGGCAGTTTTGCTCTCCTCCAAAAACGTCACCATGTTGACCCTACTGGGGAAGGTGAAGGCGCGCCTGGGCGAAGATAGCGAGGCCTCCCTCTTATTCAAGCGGGTGGTTGAAGTGGATCCTGGTTCGCCTGAAGCCCATCTCAATCTCGCGATTGCCCTGGCAGACGCAAAAGACCTCTCCGGTGCGCTCAAAGAAGCAACCAGGGCGGAGCAACTGGCGCCCGGGGCTGCCGCCGCGCACCTCAATCGTGCCCGGCTCTTGTCAGACATGGGACGCATTCCCGAAGCCAGGCAAGAATTCGCAACCGCAAGCCGCCTTGATCCGCAAGACGCAGAAACCTCCTTCTTGTGGGGTTCCTTTGAACTCAATAACCACCATGCTGTCGCGGCAACACCACTGTTACGAAAAGTAATTTCTAGCCAACCGAACAATTTCGAAGCCTATTTCCTGCTCGGGAAAAGTCTGGATCTGCAGCAACGGCCACAGGAAGCGATCGACATGTGGCGCCATGCGGTAGCCATCAATCCTGACGATCAGGAGGCGGTTTACTCGCTTTCCCAAGCTTTGCGAGAGAGTGATCCGGCGGCATCCGCGGAGTTTCTTGCCAGGTTCAAAAACCTACAGGCACAGAAAGAGGAACTCGACCAGGCAAAAAACCTGGGCAATCAAGCCTATGCTGCCATGCAGGTTCGCGATTGGAATACCGCGATCACGGCGCTCACAAAGGCCCTGGAAATTTGCCAATCGTGTGCATTGCAGGCGGACCTCTATCAGCACCTCGGCCTGGCAGAGTGCCATGCGGGTAACCTGGATGTTGGTGAAGAAGATCTTAAGCGTGCGCTGGCGCTTAAACCGGACGATACAACCACAGTACAGGCGTTGACCTGGGTTGCAGATCGGCGAAAGAACAACGAACACCCTCAACCCTGAAACCTGCTCTCATTCTTGAATCGATCAGCCAGCGTCCCACGCAAAGGCCCGGCAGCCGTGTTTTGTTAGCGCCGTTAGACGCAAGGACCGCCCAAAAGGTTTCATGAACCTCCCAGATCAAATCAGTCACTGCAACATTTATTGGCCGGACCAAACTTGTCGAAGGAGTTATCCAGACAGGCCGATTAAGTGCACCGGGCGCCCATATAAAATCGATGTATACAGTTAACCACTGCTTGACCCGCGGGTCGTATCGCGTTAGATTACGACATAGGACGATCCATTGCGACGCTTGTAAGAAGCTGTTTTCCGGTAAAATTTCGCCCGGCCACAATTGCTGCTGAAGCAGCTCGTTATGCCGGTTCAGAAATCTGAGTGAGACAGACGAGTTGCTCCTGAAAGCAACGATGGCAGTATTTCCCGGTCCTGTCCGGATCGAATCTGAATGCTCCCTCGTCCTGCACGAACCACATCTGGAGGAGTAGTCCTGGTATTGCACATCGCGATCGATGAGAACCTGTTCCCGGACCGCTGTATAGAGAAACTACACCAGATGCGCTGGCGACTCCGCCTGCCCATGCCGTTGCGTGTCGCGGGTTCGAAACGTGATCGTTCGGCTGATCACACAAATTACTAATACGCGCTCTAGACGCAATCAAACCAGCGGCTGATACGAGCCGCTAAAGTCCGAAAGCAACTTGTGAATACCTTTTCAGCCGGAGACCATATCATGCGTTTAATAAGAGCTTCTGTAGCGGTTGCCCTGATGTTCCTGGTGCAAGGAGGCCTGTTCCTTGCGGTCGCGCAAAATTCGACCAGCCAGATCTCCGGGACCGTCACCGATCCCAGCGGTGGTGTTGAGCCTGGAGCGACCATTCAGGTGATCAATACCGATACACAAGTCCAGCGAAGCGTCACGTCGGGAGCCTCGGGGGCTTTCATCTTGCCCTTGCTTCCTCCGGGCAACTATCAGCTCGTCATCTCCAAGCAAGGATTTCAGACCAAAACAATAGGCGGGATCAAGCTCACAGTGAATCAGGGCCTAACGCTGAACGAGCAGCTGGAGGTAGGCAGCACGAGCCAGACGGTGACCGTCAGCGCCCAATCCGAGCTGCTGCAGGCGTCCGATTCAGTGTTAGGTACAGTCATTGAAGGAGAAACGGTAAACGCTCTTCCCCTGAACGGAAGAAATTTCACCCAGCTGCTGACGCTTACGCCGGGAGCAACACCGATCAGTACCAGCCAGGGCGCAAACCTCGGGACGGACGACGGCTCCACGGTAGCTATTCCGGGAAGCTCTGCGCAAAACCCTTCGATTAATGGTCAACAAAACCGCGAAACGCTTTATCTGCTGGATGGCGTAGTCAACACCGATTTTCGTACCACGACCTACACCATCTTGCCGATCATCGATGGAATCAGTCAGTTCAAGGTTCAGTCCCACGATGACGATCCCGCGTTCGGATCTGTGCTGGGCGGCGTGGTGAACCTGGTTACAAAGTCCGGCACCAATCAGTTTCACGGTTCAGGCTGGGAGTTCGCCCGCAACGCTATCTTTGACGCGCGTAATTCGTTCACCGACTTCAACGGGTCGGGCGCACCTGCCTCTCCTGCTCCTTTCAGCCAAAATGAATTCGGCGGCGCCATCGGCGGCCCCGTCTGGATCCCCAAAGTCTACAACGGCAGGAATAAGACCTTCTTCTTCTTCACCTATGAAGGTTGGAGATATAGCCAATCGTCCAATCGCTTGTATAACGTTCCCACCCAGGCGGAAGTGAACGGCGATTTTTCTCAATCGATCGGCTTTACCCAGATCTACGATCCTGCGACCACCACCGTAAACGCGGGCGGTACGGGATATACGCGAGCGGCGTTTCCCGGTGGCATAATCCCCGCGGCTCGCATCAATCCGGCGATGCAGTCTTATATCAAGGCCTATTTCGATCAGCCTAACTTGAGTGGTTCCAGCTATAACGAGCAGCTCACGGCCTCGGAAACGAACAACAACAATAACTACCAGGGCCGCATTGACCAGGTGGTCACGAGCAAAGACACGATCTTCTTCCGCTGGAATAACATGTTCGTTAACCAGAGTTTGCCGTCGAGCAACAGCGTGCAATCGGTAACGTCGTTCGATGGTTTGAATCTTGGCGGGGGAATCACCCATGTATTCCGGCCAAATCTTCTCTTGAATGTCTCTGGCGGCCGTGCCAGCAGGGCATTCGTGTTTAACACCACTCCCAAAGCTGGCTTCGGTCCGCTGACGAACGCGGGCTTCCCTGGCCTGAGTACCTATGGCCCATTGGATGTATCACTGAGTTCGCCTTACGGGGACGCAGGCTTATCCAGCACTCAGCTGCGGAGAAATTCATCCTGGTCGGTGAGCAGCACGCTGAACTGGCAACTAGGTCGCCATACTTTGACCTTCGGTGAGTTCTACCTCACTCAGTACCGGTCCTCCCATGGGTCCGGCCAGCAGCTGAGCTTCGCCAATGACCAAACAGCGAATCCTGACAACGAGGGAACAACGGGCAATTCGCTCGCCTCTGCGCTCCTGGGGTACCCGGCATCCGGTTCCTTCGACTTGAACAATACCATCAAGTACAACATCCCCACGTGGGCCGTCTATGCCGGCGATTCCTGGAAAATGACGCCGCGTTTGACGATCAATCTTGGCCTGCGCTACGACCATCTCAATCAGCCGAATCTCTCCGCCGGCCTGAACAGTGGCTTCAACTTTGACACGGGAAATTACGAGATAGGCGGCGGAAAGCTGCCCCCGGCCTGTAGTGTCAGCGGTGCCGCTCCATGCATTCCCGGTCCTTCAACGGATGCACAAACCAACCTCGACCAAACTCTGGGCAATGATGGTTCCGTCGCAGGCAGTCATATCATCCTCGCCCCAAATCCAACGTATGCGCCTCATCCAGTCTGGACACTGTGGGGACCCCGCTTTGGTTTTGCCTACCAGGCTGCCCCTACGACTGTCGTACGCGGCGGTTTCGGTATCGTCTACGATACCCTCAACGGGTGGAACCAGACTTTCCAGAACGGCATTGGTTCCTGGCCCAGCTCGGCTTCGGTGTACAACAACTACAACCAGACCGGTGCACCGCTGGTAGATACGTCGAACGCATTGACCACCGTCGGCACACCGCTCACCACGGGTTCGCCATTTACTCAATACAATTACTACTCCAGCCAAAACAACAAACCCACCTACTCGGAGCAGTTTAATTTGCAGGTCGAGCAAACACTCAACCAGCAAACAGTGCTGAAAATCGGCTACGTCGGAAGCACCACCCACCGTACCGATTACTCTGGCGTCGCCAACGGCGCAGTGACACCCGGGCCAGGAACGGTGGACCAGGTAAATGCTCGTAGGCCGTATCCCTACGAGAGTACGTTTGAGTGGGATCAGTTTACGGGGAATGCAAGCTACAACGCTCTGCAGGCGGAGTTGGAGCACCGATACACAAATGGTCTTCAGTTCCTGGTCTCGTACACGTGGTCCAAGTCGATAGATCTTGGCGGCAGCGGCCTCTATGGAGCGGAAAATGGTCCGGGCGGCGGTTCTGCCGTTCAGAATTTCTACGATCCGGGATCGAATCGTAGCGTCTCCGCTTACGACCAACCCCATTTCGTTTCGGTCTCCGCGCTCTATGCGTTGCCCTTCGGCAAAGGAAAGAAGTATTTGACTTCTGGGGTCGCCTCCCAGATCCTCGGCAACTGGCAGGTCAACACTGTCGCCCAACTAGCGAGCGGGCAGGTTTACACCATGCAGGTTCCAGGTGATATTGCCAATATTGGCATAAGCGGTGGTGGCTACGGCCGACCCGACCTGGTTAGCAACCCCACGCCTGCGAAGCCTACAAAGAATGAGTGGTTCAACCCCGCTGCGTTCAGCACTCCTCAGTTTGCTTACGGGAACGTTGGTCGAGATTCTATGCGCTCCTCCGCCACTTACGATGATGATCTATCCGTCTTTCGCACTTTCCCCTTCACGGAATCGGTCTCCTTGCAGTTCCGGGCAGAGGCGTTCAACGTACTTAACATCATCAATTATGGAGTTCCCGATTCAAATCTCGGAGATTCCACCGCCGGTGTAGTCAGTAGCCTGGTGGGAACCCCAAGGCAGCTTCAATTTGCGGTCAAGCTTACTTTCTGATCCTGTCCGCAAGCACACCGCTGTAAATTCGTAACCAGGATAGATCCCCCGGCCTTTGCCGGGGAATCTATCCTCGGCGCTGCAAAGAAAATCTTCGGTATGAGGAATCCACCTGATAGGGAGATCCGTGCAATGAAACTACTAGACCGTTGGTCCCGTCGGTCGTTCTTGCGTTCTGCCTTGCCTGCGGCAGCGGCCTTACAGTTGGGTTCCTCGGCAACTGCCCAGAAGACGGATCCCGCAACGGATGACAGCCGGATGGCGGCCAGGGAACGCGCCGGCAGCAGAGCGGTCTGGATGAAACAGGCTAAGTGGGGCATTATGACTCACTACCTGGCGGATTGGATTTCCGGGCGGTCCGAAAGCGAAATGACGGTGGCCAAATGGAACGACCTCATCGATCATTTCGACGTTGATGGGCTTGCGGATCAGCTCAAGGGGGCCGGAGCGGGATATCACCTCATCAGTATTGGCCAAAACTCCGGATACTTTCTCTCGCCGAATGCGACCTATGACCGCATCGTTGGCATTCAACCGAGCAAATGCTCCAAAAGAGATTTAATCGCAGATCTCTATGAGGCGCATCACCGTCGCGGCGTGAAGTTGATGGTTTACCTGCCAGCCGGGGCTCCCGATAGAGATCCGGTCGCCATCAAGGCGCTGGAATGGCAAAAAGGTGCCTACCGCAACAGCGAGTTTCAGATCAAGTGGCAAGAGATTATTCGCGAATGGTCTGAGCGCTGGGGTAAAAAGGTTTCCGGCTGGTGGTTTGATGGCGCCTACTGGCCGAACACAATGTATTGCACACCGGCTCCGAACTTCGCTACCTTCGCCGCCGCAGCCAGGGCAGGGAACCCAGAGAGCGCATTAGCGTTTAACCCCGGCGTATTCCACCACGTTCATTCGATCACTCCGTTTGAAGACTACACCGCCGGCGAAATCGATTTACCCGATCAGATCACCTTCAACAAGCCTAAAGACGGAATTTATGACGGAACACAACTTCAAGTCCTCAGTCATCTTGGTGAAGAATGGGGTTTGGGCAAGCCAAGGTACTCGGTCGAAGAGGTGCTCAAATTTACCCGCAAGCTCACGGATCAGGGCGGCGTATTTACCTGGGATACGCCTGTTCAGGCAAACGGGCATATAGCGCAGCCCTTCATCGACCAATGGTCTGCCATCGGTCATAATCTGGGAACGGCCTAGCGAGGTTCGCTGCATACTTCGTTGCCGACCTGCAGTTTTAGGCAGTTCTCACGCAAGACTCTTAGACAGACCATGATCAATCGTAGGAAGTTCCTATCTGGAACGGCTGGCATGGCGGGTTGGAGCGCACTCTCCGGTATTCCCGGAGCCCCGGGCTTTGCGGATCCAGCGGGAGAAAGTGCGCGGGTCCGAAATGCGCCAACAACCCCACTGGTGCTTCGGTCGGCTGAACTGTCCGTCACTTTTGATCAAAGCGATGGACTGCCCTACCGATATCAAATTGCAGAGGAACACATCTGGGGCGAAGACTCGGGTCAACCCATCTCCGCCATTCTGTGCCGCCTGCACCCGCGATCCTATCTCACCTTACCAATCACCCCGTCCTCCACTACCAACACCGACCAGACAGCTGACTTCGGCTTTAATATCGCCCACGACGGACGGCCGGCAGCAAGCTTTCATCTAAAGTATGGGATCGACGGCCTATCCATGGTAGTAACCATGGAAAATGTTATTGAGCATCCTGGCTTCGAATTGATCGAAGTGGGATTGCCAAACATCGCCACCGTCCGTGAAGAGGATGGGCCTTCATGGCTGGCACACGGGCGCGACGGTGGAGAGCTGGTCGAGTTACAGCACGCACAAGACACCCATCTGCCGGATGACCCATACTTCGGGCGTCTATGGAAATTCCTGCCTGTGGCCATGGTTGGAGGAAAACGCGTTGGAGCGGTCATGGAAGTGACCGCGTTCATGGACGCCACCGAGGCTGAAATCAGTGGGCCAGCGGGTAAGCGTCATGCAAAAATCGGCACCGTGCAAACCTTCCGGGTAGATGGTGGCCGCTGCTACAACATGAACGATGGCGCTGCGCCCAATTGCGGTAATGAAGGCACTCCCAATTTGCTGGTGGGCCAAACTCCGCGGTGCCGGCTGGATTTTTTTCGCAGCGATGGCTCCGCACCAGTCGACTGGCTGGTTGGGGCCAAAATCGTGCGCCGCCGGATGCCACCGATTCCGACCAACTACTACGACGACAAATTGCTCTTCATGATCGCCGGAAAATATAAAACAGAGCCCGAACCCCGCACCTCGTTTGCGCAAAGCGAGACGCTTATCCGGGACATAGCCATGCTAACGGACCATGCGCCCCAGGTTCCCCTGGTGAGTGGTTGGGTCTATGACGGTCAGGATACGGGATATCCCTCTGAAGACAAGGTAAACGATAGCCTGGGTGGCTATGACGGCTTCATGCGCCTGAAGCAGGAAGGAACGAAATACAACGCCAACGTAAGTGTCAATGTGAATTACGACGACGCCTACAAAAGCAGTCCTCTCTTCGATCCGGCTTTCATCGCTCGACGTCCCGACGGAAAACTGTGGGAAAGCCGAGCCTGGTTCGGAGAAGCCTCATACATTGTTGGCTTGGCAAAGTACATGCAGGGCGGATGGGGGAAGAAACGAATCGACTACACGTTGAACCGCTACGGCATAAAGGATGCGATTCTGATCGATGCTTTGTCCTGGTACGCCATCCGCAATGATTGGGATCGAGACCACCCCGCCAGCGGGTACAAAAACCTGGTAGATGGCCGTTTCAAAATCATAGAAGAATTTCGTAAGCGCGGCGTCTATGTTGTCTCCGAACAACTACGCTATCCATATATCGGAAAGCTCTCGCTCTCGGTCGATGGGGTTCAGGGCGGCCCCACCCGCTTCGGGGGCGCACCGATCCCTCTGGTAGCGACTGTCTATCGTAAGTCGGCTATCTGGGGTGGCGACCATGACTCCAGTGTTCAGCAGAACCTCTTCTACAATTGCCGGCCTGGACCGTGGTACAAGAACACCACCAATCGAGCTGATATCGCCGACTTCTACTTTCTCACCGTACTTCCACTCACCCAGCTGCGCCGCCACAACGTGGAGACCTACCAGAGCCATGGTACACAGCGTCGGCTGGGACTCGAAAACAATTCCTGGATCGAGATCGATACCGCTACCGACGCTTACACCGCTGCAGTGAATGGCGTTGCCATTGCGTCTAATCATGCCACTTTCTGTCCCATCGACGATGATCGCGTCGCCTTCTATACGCGAGAGGCGCGTCGCCTCACCGCTCCTCTGCCCGCGGGCTGGGACGTACATGGAGTTAGAGCAAGAGCGTTATTCCAGGACCGGCAGGAAAATCATCCACTCACCATTACATCGGGCAAAATCGTGGTGGATGTTCCGGCCCGACGGCCAGTCATCGCCTATCGGCAACAGACTTGAGGATGCCGTCAAACGCTTCACGAAGGGGGACGCCTCTTGCGTCGATCTAAAGATAAACCCGATCCATCGCGGCGTGACGTCCTTACCTTTCTCGGATCGGCTGGCGCTCTCAGCGTGCTACCGGTGGCCCTCGCGGCTGAGAAGACGCAGGTAGAACGCGCTGAAATTGATCTCCCCTATACCGTAGCCGCCAAGCCCTGGTTAAGATCTCTCGGTAACCATCGCGTGCGGCTTTATGTAGATCTGCCTGCGGAAGCGGTGTGGGCACACATTCCCTGGCGAAGGGTCGACCACCAACCCGCGGATAAGGCGGTACTGGTATTCTCTGCCTCGGGCTCTCAGGTCCTAAATGTCACCATCCTGAAAATCAGTGAGGAATCCGGTGATCTCCTATTCGAGGCAAAGGAGCCAGGAGAATACTTTGTCTACTATCTCCCTCAGCAGGAAGTTCCCCAGCACGCCTCGGCATTAGGGCCTAAAGGGCAATACCGGTCCCCGCAAGATCCTCCGCAATCTTCCTGGACCGACCGCTTCGCTACCCAAACCTTCAAGTCGTCGGCCACCGCATGGCGACAACGCCCGCAGGCCAGAGTGTTGGACTTGCAAGCGAGAACAGAACTTGATTCGTTTCAACCGATGGAGGTTGCCGCGAACAATCGAGAAGTGCGCGTGATGGCCGAAAGCCATGCACACCCATTCCTCCTCTTTCCAGAGGACAGGCTGCACCCCATTCAGATGTACGATAAGGTCCCGCTTCGCTGGGTGAGGAACGGACCAACGAATTCATTTTTCGGAAATGCACTCCGCGGAGAATTTTATGTTTTCCAAATTGGCCTTTATGACAATCGGCCTACAAGCGCCGCCGCAGCAAGCATTTCCGTTCACTTCCCTAGTCTGACCGGGCCCACCGCCGAAACCATTCCTGCTTCCGCCTGGATGTGCCTGAATACCGGCGGCATCAATCCAGTGGGCCAATCCTTCGCAAAGGAAGTAAAGGTATCTCCCAGACAGGTGGCCGTGCTCTGGTGCGGTGTGCAGATTCCGCTGGACGCCAAGCCGGGTAAGTACAGCGGCGACGTTGGCCTGTCACTCACAACTGGGGCCGGCCTGGTTCTGCATTGCGATTTTGAAGTGACCCAGAATTTCATTCGCGCCGGCGGCGTGGATGAGCCTTGGCGGCTGGCTCGGCTCAAGTGGTTGAATTCGACTTTGGGGTCGTCCGGTAGTGTTACCTCTCCCTATACACCGCTGAACATCCGCGATCGAACCGTAGCCTGTCTCGGACGAGAAGTTCAATTTGGAGAAGATGGTTTTCCTGCCAGCATCAAGGCGGGCACCAACGAACTTTTGGCGGCTCCTGTCGCTCTCAAGGTGTACTCGGGCTCGGCTCCCGTGGAGTGGAAGAGTCAAAGCACGGTCCGCTCGGTAGATGCGGGCCGGGTAATGATCGAATCCCGCAGCGAACAGGATGGCTATGAGTTACAAGTAACAACCACCATGGAGTTCGATGGCGGAATCGGCTGTGAAGTCAAGCTGGTTAGCGACCGTACCCGTTCCGTCACTGATATCGCGTTGGAGATTGAATATGCGGCAGACGCCGTCCCTTACGCGGTAGGGATGGCACTGGCCGGGGGAAGAAGACCGCAAGCCTGGCACTGGAAATGGTCGGAGCAGCCGCCGCGATGGAAGGAACAAGGTAGCAGGCTGGAGTATTTTCTCTGGCTCGGCGGTGTTCATTCCGGACTCTATTGCCGTTTGAAATCGCCGCTGCAAGACTGGCAAAACGATGCCAACGGGGGCATCGATCTGAGAGAGACCGGAGGTCGGGTCCTATTCCGCGCTCGAAGCGGGCCCAGGACGGTGCGCGCCGGCGAAACCATGAACTTTTCCTTTCGCCTGCTGCCTACTCCGGTGAAACCGATAGACCCAGATCACTGGAAGTATCGTTATGCTCAGGCGTATGAGCCACCAGCTGAGTTACAGAAGTTAGGCGCCACCGTCATCAATCTTCACCAGGGAAAGCCGCCAAATCTTTTCATTAACTATCCATTCCTGAATATGGACCTCCTGGTCCCGTATATCAGCTCTGCGCACGCACTCGGAATGAAGGTCAAGCTGTACTACACCATGCGGGAGCTTTCCACCCGGCTACCAGAGTTGTGGGCCTTTCGCAGTCTGGGCAATGAGATCTATCGTTCCGGCGGAACGCAGGGGCAAGGCGATCCGCAATTAGACTTCTGGCTGCAAGAACATCTGCGGGATAACTATTCTGCTGGCTGGATCACGCTCACCCCTGAGGGCGAGATAGACACATCACTCCGCATATACTCCGATTCCCGCTTGGTAAATTTCTACCTCGAAGGGCTGCAATGGCTGTTGCAAAATGGGCCGATCGATGGCCTATATTTGGATGAAATTGGCTACTCCCGCGAGACCATGCAACGGGTGAGGCGGGTCCTGGAAGAGCGCCAGGGAGCCATGATCGACATGCATGGAAACCGCGAGTGGTGGTCCTGTAACTGTCCCATCGGCTACTACATGGAGCACCTGCCCTACATCGATCGTCTCTGGCTGGGGGAAGCATTTGATCCCGACTCGTCTCCCGAATTCTGGCTGATAGAAATGTCAGGGATTCCATTCGGCGTCAGCTCAGATATGTTGGAGCGGCCCAATCCCTGGCGAGGAATGCTCTTTGGCATGACAGCGCGGGCTCGGTACAGTGGAGGAGTGAACCCCAGTCCCTTGTGGGAGCTGTGGGAGTCCTTTGGCATTCAGGACTCGACCATGGTGGGTTGGTGGGAAACTCACTGTCCGGTCGAAACAGGAAACAGTGATGTGCGCGCCACGGTCTATCAGAAGAATGGTAAAGCCCTGGTCGCCCTCGCAAGCTGGGCCAGCGCCGCAACCAACGTTCACCTGGCGATCGACTGGGAGAAACTTGGCTTGGATAAAAACAAAGTCAGCCTTTTGGCCCCATCCGTTGAGGGGATGCAGGATGCCCGCAGCTTCGCTCCCAATCAGTCCATTTCGATCCAACCAGGCAAAGGTTGCCTGATTCTGATCGAGCAGGCATAACGAGCACTCGGTGATGAAGGAACTCCTTTGAACAGTAAGAAGCGCAGCATAGAGCGAAGAGACTTCGTGAAACTCGGGTGCCTGGGTCTATTAAGTTTCACCACCATTGCACGCGAGCGCATGTCCTTCGCGAATACTCTCCTGCCGATGCCCACGGCTCCGGCCAACCCTGTTGTTCTCAAATCCTCTCAGTTGGAAGTTGTTCTGGACCGTGAACAGGGTTTGCCGCACTTGTATAAATTCTCCGGCTCGCAAGGGGTGATACAAGGTAGCGTCCTGGCGGAGAAGATCCTCGCCACCATCTGCTCAGTCTCTGCGTGGGAGTTTCGTCCTGTCTCCGTTGTCCCGGCTGCCGTCCAGGCCACCAGCACTCAAGTGGACTTTCAGTTTCGCGCCTCGTGGTCCGGTCAGACTGCGGCAAGCTTTGTCGTTCGCTACGTTCTTTCCGAATCAACGGTCTTCGTGACCTTGGAAGATGTGCAAGAGATGAAGGGTTTTGAATTGATCCAAGTGGAATTGCCGCAACTGGCCACGGTCCTCGAGGAGCAGAACGGAGCCTGGCTTGCCCATGGCGAAACAGGCGGAAGCGTAGCCACCCTCGCCCAGGCCAGGCCCGGTCATCTTGCGGCGAATCGTTTTTGGGGAGACATCCTGGCAACGCTACCAGTGGTGATGATTGGAACCGACGATGCCATTTGCATTCAGGAGACCACGGCATACATGGACGGCACGGCCCTCGCCGTTTGGACGCAAGCAGCGGGAAAGCGAGCAACCGTCGGCGCCACGCAAAGATATCGAGTGAATGGAAGCCTTACCTACGATATGAACGCGGACGGAGTAAATGGCCATATCGCGGGCAAACCCGGAACTCCAAATCTCCTGGTAGGACAGAAATCGTCCTGCCGGCTGGACTTCCTTTGCGATCGGAAAGGCAACGGCAGAATGGATTGGCTGGCCGGCATGAAATATGTGCGCAAGCGCATGCCTCCAATACCCAATCCTTATTATCACGACAAATTCCAGCACGATATCATCTGCGATTTACCGCGCCCGCAAGCCGCGGTGTGTACCTTCGCTCAGGCGCAGGATCGTGTCGCTCAACTCGCGGCGTTGATTGACGGTGCCCCGCAAATTGCCCGCATCTGGGGGTGGCAATATCGAGGTAAAGACACCGGCTATCCAGCCGTCGACCAGGTCAACCCCCGCCTCGGCACCTACGAAGATCTAATGGCTTTCAAGCAAACTGCCCACAGCTACAACACCCTCGTCACCCTCTCGGATAACTATGATGACGCCTATAAAAGCAGCCCGGCATGGGATCCCGCGTTGGTCGCGAGGCGTCCGGACGAGCAACTCTGGATCAGCCAAAACTGGACCGGCGAGATCTCCTATGTGCTTGGCCCCGCAAAATACATGGAGAGCGCCGGCGTAAAGCGCGCCCACTTCACCTGTGAGCACTACAAGGTGGAAAAAGTGGCCCACATCGATGTAGTCACCTATTACTCGATACGAAGCGATTGGGACACCAAGAAACCAGCGAGCGGCTTCAAGAACCTGACAGAGGGAAGATATAAGCTTCTCGACATCTATAAAGAGTACGGCGTCGATGTCTCGTCCGAGTTAATCCGGTATCCCTTTATAGGAAGGGTCAGCTCCTATCACTACGGCGTTTCCGGAGGAGTATGCCCTTTTGGGGGAGACCCCATTCCTCTGCAAGCTGCCCTCTATCGCAAGAGCGCTATTTGGGGCCAGGAGTCGGATCCCTTGGCGATTGCCCACGGCATAGCAGACGAGATTTTCTATAACGGACATGGGTATCTCTGGTTTTCTGAGGATCCCTCCTTTAACGTGCCCGTTGATCGGTTAGCTGAGCTCTACTATCTCTCCCACCTACCCTGGCGCGCGCTTCATCATCTGGATCTGGAAAGCTTCGATCGAAAGGGAGACCTGCTTGTATTGGGTTTCGAAAATAAGGCCATCGCGAAATTGAACATGAAGACAAAGGACTACACCATCGAGCTCGGTGGCGTTGAAATCGCGAGGACTGGAACTACCTTCTGCCCTATCGATGATGAGCGGATTGCCTTCTACTCAGCTGCGGGCGGGGAGCTATCCGTGAAGCTGCCAAAATCCTGGGACAAAACAAAGGCCGTAGCCGTAGCACTCGCGGTTTATCCAGCAGACAGATCAGTGTTGCCAATCAAGGGCGACAAGGATGTGGCCACGCTCGATGTTCCGGCGCGTAAACCGGTAATGCTTTATCGCCACGGCGCGGAAGCCAGAGCAAAATTGCTGGTGGCTGCCTCCGCAGGTTGACCTCGGAAACCTTCATTTCTCGTGGAGATCACTGCTTGTTCACCGTGATGTAGAACAGATCCGTTGCGACCTCAAAGCCGTCTTTCGTCAAGATCGTCGGCATCGTCTGCCAGCTCGTTGTGGGATGAATCATTTGCCATTGATCCTTGCTGCCCACCAGGACAGGCATGGCAAACGCCGGCTCATCGGCCTCCCACCGGTAGCGGACACTTCCTGGGCTCCACTGCAAGTCCAGAACTGGCAGCGCCGGATGCCGCAGATATTGATCGAAGATGGGTGTCAAATTCATCCCCGTCTCCTGGTTGAAGTACGCGACCACATCCTCCGTCATGATGGTCTGATACTTGAAGTGCTGATAGAAGCCATGCAGCAGCGCCCACCAGCGCGCATCATCATTCACTACGCTGCGCAGGGTATTGATAAACAGCGCACCCTTGAAGTACTGGTCCTCCGGAGGCGTACTGTTAACTCCTCGCGCAGAGATGATCGGCTGCAAATTCTTCACCTTGGTCTTCAATAAGTTCAAGTACTTCAGCGCATCGCCTCGTCCCCACCGCGACTCCACATAGAGACTCTCCAGGTAAGTGGCCCATCCTTCATGAATCCACATGTCCGATCGATCAGCCGCGGAGATGCTATTGCCAAACCACTCATGCGCGCTCTCGTGGATGATGATGAAATCAAATCGCAGGCTGAGGCCGCCGCCCACCCAGTCGCGCCCCAGGTAGCCATTGGTGAAGTGGTTGCCGTAGGTCACTGCGCTCTGGTGCTCCATCCCGGAGTAGGGCACTTCGATCAGCTTGTAGCCGTCCAGAGGAAAGGGATAGTCACCGAAATAGTGTCCAAATATCTCCAGCATCCCCTTCGCCTGCGTAAACTGCTTTTCCGCCTTGGGCTTGTCTTCCGGCAACACATAGAAATCGAGTGGCAGGTCGCCCAGCCGGTCGGCAAAGTGCACATAATTGCCGATATTCAGCGAGACGTCGTAGTTGTTGATGGGGTAGTGCACCAGCCAATCCCAGCGCGTGTACCCGTCGCCCAGGTCAGTCTCGCCCATGAACTTTCCGTTCGAGACGTCGACCAGACCATGGGGAACAGACACGCTGATCTCCATGCTCTCCACCTCGTCGCGCCACTGGTCCTTGTTAGGCCACCACACGCTGGCGCCCGTCTCTTCGCACGCGGTGTTGATCCAGGGATGGCCGGCCGGGTCTGTGCGGAAGGTGATGGCGCCGAACCTGCCCGTCTCCACCGGATGACCTGAGTAGTAGAAGTCGATGGTGTAAACACGGCCCGCCTGCAGGGTCTGGGGAAAATCTACGAAGACGGCTCCTTCCTCGCGCCTGTACTTGAGCCGGACGGAACCCAACAGTATCTTGTCGACATGCAGCGCCCGGTGCAGATCGAGCTGGATCCGTCTGCCCTCCTTGAGCATCTTGAAGCGAATCGTGTTCTTGCCCCGCAGGAACTTCGTCTCCGGGTCGACCCGAACATCGAGGTGATAAAACAGCAGATCGTTATTGGCGCGATAGGGCCCATACGCCCCTCGCAGAAGGTCAGCGCGTGTTTGCCCCCGCGCGCCGGCCAGACTCGCCGCCAACGCCAGCAGCACCAGTGCTGTTCGCGCCCTGGGTCCCAAGCCCCTCAACCGCGAACTCGCAGCCCGACTACCGTCATGTCGTCATACTGTTCTGCGCCGGCAGTCCAGGCGTCGGCGTGGGTGCAAAGGGCAGCGGGCAAGCTCTTCATGGGCGAATTCCTGTGCTGGCGGACGATGAACGGCACCTCCTGATCATCCCAGAAATGCCGTTTGGATTGCGTGCCTCCATGATGCCGTCGGAAACCACCACCAGCAGATCCCCCGGCTGCTCGCGGCTGATCAGTGACGCATGTTCAAAAATGGCTCGCGTAATCCGGTCGGTCTCACCCGGTAACTGCCTTGCGGATGTGCTCATGAGGCTGTCCCTGATCTCGTACGCCTACGCTGGCAGAACCGCGAAAAAGCCCCAAGCCAGCCAAATGTAATCTAACGTTCATGCTTCGCCGGCACAAGACCAAGGCGCCTAAGTTCGATAAACTACGAAGGTCGCTCGTACTTGACCTCAACCCGAACCGCTGAACTGTTGCGCGAAGGATAATTCCCTGTGACCCTGTTGTTGACCCAGATGGCGATCGTGTTGCTGATCACGGTGGCTTGCGGCTGGCTGGCCCTGAAAGTCGGTCAAGCGCGCGTCATCGGTGAGATCATCGGCGGCATTCTCGTGGGGCCTTCGGTTTTTGGCCGCTTTGCCCCCCACCTCTCCGCCAGCCTCTTCCCGCCCAGCTCGCTGGGGCCCTTCGAAACCCTCTCCACCGTCGGCCTGGTGCTCTTCCTCTTTCTGATCGGAATGGAACTTGACTACGAGCATCTCGCGCGCCAGCGCGCCACCGCGGTCATGGCCAGCGGAATGAGCATCCTGCTACCCTTCGGGATGGCAGCTCTGCTGGCGCATTCTCTGCGCATCCGCTTCGCGCCCCACGGTATCGGCAGCATTCCATTCGTGCTCTTTCTGGGCATCGCCATGAGCATCACCGCCTTCCCGGTGCTGGCCCGCATCCTCGAAGAACGCAATCTGCAGGGAACCGCCCTGGGCACCACGGCCATCCTCTGTGCCGCAGTCGATGACGTGGTGGCCTGGAGCCTGCTGGCCTTCGCCCTGGCCTTCATCGGCGGCGAGGATGGGCCTTCCTCGCTTCTCTTCCGGCTCGTCGGATTGGTCGTCTACTTGGTACTGATGATCGGCATCATTCGCCCGGTGGGCGCCTATCTCGTCCGCCGTCAGAGAAAACCGGAGCTGACCCTGGAGTTATTGGGCGTGGTGGTCGCTGGCGCGCTTCTCTCCGCGGCGGCCACCGACAAGATCGGCGTCCACCCCCTCTTCGGCGCCTTTCTCGCCGGGGTATGCTTTCCCCGCGTGCCGGAATGGCAACTGGCGCTGCGTGAGCGTCTCGATATGCTGGTCTCGGTGCTGTTGCTGCCCCTCTTCTTTGCCCTTACCGGCATGCGTACCCGGTTGGACTTGCTCAACGATGGAGCCATGTGGCTTTGGGCGGGGTTAGTCCTCTTAGCGGCGGTCTTTGGCAAAATGGGCGGCGCCGCGCTCGCCGCCCGCTGGACCGGTCAATCCTGGAGAGACGCCATAGCCCTGGGAGCCCTGCTCAACACCCGCGGCCTGGTGGAGCTGATCGTCCTCAACATCGCCTACACCGTAGGTGCCTTTACTCCCACGCTCTTCACCATGTTAGTGGTCATGGCGCTGGTCACCACCATGCTTACCGCGCCGATCCTGACCCTCCTCGGCATTCGCGGCACCGCCAAGAGGCAACCAGGCTCCGTGCCCGTCTCGGTAGGCTGACTGTACTTGTTGCCGCGCTGCAAGATTTGTGAAACGTACCGTCACAGATCGCCGCAAAGCTCATGCTTTGTGTCAGGGCACGACTTTACAGCTTGCGGAAAAACTCATTTTTCTGAAGGGTACGGCCTTCAGGTCGTACGTAAGTGATTAAAAGCAGGAACGGCTTTAGCCGCTGAGGGGACGATCCTCGCCCTCGAACCGACTTTTTCCGCAAGCTGTTTAGTCGGGCCGTAAAGAACAAAAAAGGAATTGGACTTTAGCCCTGAGTTTGTTTTTTGAAGCGTACGGGCGTTAGAGTCTGCGTGACAACTACCCTCTCCCAATTTAGTCCCGTAGGGACGGCTGAGAGTAGCCCAGGACGGACCCGGATTTCCTGTGAATCTTGGTGGCACCAAGAAATCTTGTGCGGCTTTCCGTGAAGAAAGCCGCATACGCAGACATCTCTAGAGCAGCGTGCAGGAAATCCGGGGCAGTCCTGGGTAGTCAAGAAACACGACCAGTCCCGCAGGGACGGCTGAGAATGCCCCAGGATGCAATCCTGGGTATCTCTATCTCTGAAATGGACTGTTCGCGATTCGAGGCGGCCAGCCCATGTTGCCAATCGGCATTCATAATACGACCTCAGCCGTCCCTACGGGGAATTGGGAGAGGGCAGTTCTCACGCAGACTCTGAAGCACGTACGTAAAGTGCTTTGCAACGCATCCGGCTTTAGCCCTGAGGGGATTGATTGCTCCCTCCCGAATCGCTCGCAGCAGATTCAGCCTGCGCAGGACCTTCACCCGATCACAAATGGATTACGGATGGTGATCGCTCCAACCCTTTGACCGTCTTGCATATCTTCTGAGTAGAGAGTGTCGCACTCCGCATCGAGAGCCGCGGCTAGAATCAACGCGTCATAGATGTGATAGCCATATTGTTCAGCAATCTCCAGTGCAGCCTCATGAGTTTCGATTGACAAAGGGACGGGAGCTTCGCACAAAGTGCGGAAGGCAGACAACGCATCACGAACCTCGGGCCATGGCATCTTGAGCTTGCGGTGAGCAACCGCCGCAAACTCATTCAAGACCTGCACGCTGATATACCCGCCGTCCGCAAGAAGTTTTTCTGCCTTAGCCGCGCGAGCATCCCCCAGCGAAATTACGTAGAGCAAGATGCTGGTGTCGAAAAAGGATTTACCGCTCATTCGCGTCTACCCGGTCGAAGGTGAAACCGGAGGGTAGACGACGCCGAAGTTTCCGCAATCGCTCGATTGCCGCGTCCCGGCTGCGGTCACGGCTAATCTCGAACTCGCGAGGACCGGCGATCCTCACTTCGATCTGATCGCCTTCCTTCAACTCCAGAAGGTCGACCACCGCAGCAGGCAGGCGGACGGCAAGACTGTTTCCCCACTTGGATACCTGCACGGTGCCACCTTGGACCTGGATATACGTTAGGCACAGTATATCCAAGGGCGGTCTTCGGCCGCCATGGAATCCGGGAGTCGTGAACCACTTGCAATATTTAGTGACGCACCAGGGAGCCGGGCCCAGCCTGGCCAGGCCGGCTTCCCCAGGGGAAACGCTACAACCGCTGCCCGGTGCCCGC
The DNA here is from genome assembly GCA_963824325.1 of uncultured Acidobacteriaceae bacterium. Taxonomy (GTDB): domain Bacteria; phylum Acidobacteriota; class Terriglobia; order Terriglobales; family Acidobacteriaceae; genus PALSA-350. The sequence continues at coordinate 174,294 of CAWGPA010000010.1, forward strand.
CGTCGCGATGCCGGCCTGGCTCGCCGCCAGCGCGCCAATCACCGGCAGTTGGAAGGTCTTGCCCTGATAGGCCGTATACATCAGGTAGGCCCACAGGCAAAAACCACCGACCGTGATGAGCAGGTTGATGGGCAACTGGATAATGAAAAACAATCCATGCGAGATGGCGCCCAGCATCACGCCGATGATCATCCAGACGATCCAGAAGGCAATCCACGCCAGGTTGAAGAAAATCGACTGAAACGCATGAAAGCGCACAAAGCGGTCGGCCTTGAACGGGTCAATCACCAGGAACAGAATTCCCGTGATCGCCCCGACCAGGTACGCCAGTGCTCCGGCAACGTTCGGGGTAAGGCCAGATCCGGCGGCGGGCAGGGGAGCTGCCGCGGGTATCGTTCCGGGAATGGGACCGGGAATTGAACCAGGCATCGTACCCGGCGCAGCGCCGGCAGCGGCTGCACCCTGCGTAGCACCGCATGCAGGGCACGTCGGACTTCCGTCGGGCAAGCTGGTTCCACACGTTTGGCAAAAGCTCATAGTCTTCTCTCCTTGACAGTTCTATTAGCAGGCCGATGGTCGCGCAGCTCGCCGGCAACTTTTGCCGCCACTGCCTGCGGCAGGGGGTTGCCGGCACGTCCTTGTTGCCTGGGGATGCAGTGTACACGATGCCGGAGACACTGTCTCTCCTTCTGTGCAACGGCCTCGTGCTGAGGAAGTTAACTCCCCCAGGTCGTCTCCAAGCGCTCTGAACCCGGAATGCCAAGACACCTAAAGATCGCTTTCGGGCCAAAGCACGATAGCATGGCGTCTTGGCTTGTACTTTTTGACCGGTCGATTGTCTCGCAACCAGTCCAGTCTTCCAAGCACTTTCTAAATAAGTGAGCTAACCATTTTCGCTATTGGTGTGCACAGGAGAACAAATCCCAACCCAGCCGGCTGCCAAGAGCCGGCTGTACATAACCAACTCCTTCCACAGCAGCGTAATGGCGAAAATGGAGTAAGCAGTTTGACCCTTGTCAACAAGTTATTGCTCGCAGTCATTGTCTCGATCACTCTTTGCCTCCCGCTGTACGCCCAGCAGCCAGTCACCGACGGCACAGGTTGGAGCGGCGTCCTGCACAATGCAGCAGGGAATCCGCTGGGTGGGGCGGCCATAGAGCTCAGCGCTCCCTCGGGACAGAAAGCTGTATCAGTCACGCAGCCAGATGGCGCCTTTCACTTGAGCCGGCTACCCTCCGGTAGCCTTACCCTCTCTGTCACCGTGGACGGCCATCGCATCGCTTACCCGCAACCCATCGATCCCGAAGCCCGCGACGTCGTCCTCACCATCACCGAGCAGGGAGCCTTGTCGCTGCAGGCAGTGGTGGCCGAATCGGAAACCACTGGCGGCGTTGCGCTCTCCAGCCACGCAGTCAGCGGGCTTCCCCTGAACAAGCGTGACTTCAGCCAACTGTTACTCCTGGCGGCCGGCACCATGACCGATGCCAACGGAGCCACCAACTTCACCGAACAATTCGCCATCAACGGGCAGCGCGGCGTCGAAGCCACCTTCGCCATGGACGGAGCCGATATCAGCGACCCCGAAATGGGTGGTTCCACCTTCAGCAACTTCAACGTCGACGCGGTCGAGGAAATTCAATCCCAATCCGGGTGGATGCCGGCCGAAATCGGTCGCGGAGCCTCCGGTCTTACCAACATCGTTACCCGCTCCGGCCGCAGCGGCTTCCACGGCTCCTTCTTCGAGTTCCTGCGCAACTCAGTCCTGGACGCCAGGAACTACTTTGACTACTCATCCATCGCCAATCCCGGCCGTCTCCCGCCCTTCCGGCGCAACGAGTTCGGCTTTACCAACGGCGGTCCGGTCATCCTTCCCCATATCTATAACGGCTCCGGAAAGACCTTCTACTTTGGCCAATACCAGGGCTTTCGCCAGGATCTGGGTACCACCCAGGTCTTTCCTGTCCCCACAGCGCAGGAACGCGCTGGCCAGGACACCACCGCTTTCCCCGGCGACACCCTGCTGGTCCCGGTCGATCCCGGCATAGCCCGCGTCCTGGCCCGCTATCCCCTACCCAACAATCCGACGGGCCCTTACGGAGCGCACACTTACGCCTCCTCCTCCCCCGTCGTCACCAACGCCAACCAATTCTCCGTGCGCCTCGACCACCAGATCTCCGACCGGTCCCAGTTCTTCGCCCGCTTCAACTTCAACAACCTATTCGGCCCAACCACTAATCCCGATCAAACCACCATCGATCCCGCGTTCGGTATTCGCTACGTCGACCACCAGCGCAACCTGGTCTTTACCTTCACCCACAACGTCTCCCCACGCCTGGTTTCGGAGTCTTCGGCCAGCGTCACCCGCGCTACTCCTTCCTTTCCCACTACCGACCTCACCGACCCCGCCGTCAAGTTCGGCGACGCCTCCTACGAGCCTTTCAACCAGCCCGCGGGAACCGTCATCAGCGTCTACGGCAACCTCTTCCAGTTGCGCCAGAATCTTTCCTTCACCACCGCCAGTCACACCTTCAAGGCTGGCGCCGAGATGCGCCTCAACCGCGACACTTCCTACTTCGGTATCAGTCCTGATGGCGAATATGACTTTGGCGGAGGCACCGCCTATTCCCCCATCAACATTCCCTCGCAAAGCGGCCAGCATAATATCCACGTCGGCGATCCGCTGCCTGACGCGCTTTCCGGCCTGCTCAGCGGAAGCCCCTTCTTCTACACGGTCGCCGTCGCGCCCCCATACTTTTCCGGAGGCGAACACATCGGACCGGCGGCCATCAATCGCAATGCCTTCGCGTTTTATGCCCAGGACACGTGGAAGATCTCGCCCCGCCTGGTGCTGGACTACGGCTTGCGCTACGAGCTCTACACGCCGGTCACCGAGCGCGCCAAGAGAACCTCCGGCCTCGCTTTTTCCAACACCCCCTCTGGGGTGGAGCAACAGTTCGTCGTCAATCCCCAGCCTGGGTATCGCTTCAATCTCGATGGCCTGGGACCGCGCGTCGAACTCGATTGGCTGGCCGTCGCGCAGATCCACGTCCGCGCCGGCGGCGCGATTACCACCATCCCGCCCAATCTTTTCCAGGACAATTCGCTTACCGGTTCGATTCCATTTGCCGTGGATCCCCGCCTCACCTCCGCGGCCACAGCGCCTATCCCGTACGGCTTCCAGATCACGTCGAACGAGTTGCCCCTCGCCTACACGCTCCAAGGGCAGAACATTTTTGCCAATGGCACCAAGGGCGTCCCTGCCAACACCGTCATGGATTTAATCCGCTATCAGCAGGATCTCGCCGCGCTCTCGCCCGCCCACCGGATCACTCCGCTGACCATCAACTGCGTCGATCCCAAATTCGGCAACGCCTACCTGCAAACCTGGACGGTCGGCCTGGAACGTCATTTCGGAAACCTGGTAGGCGATGCGACCTACATAGGAACGGCCGCCGCCAAGCTGCCGCGGATGAGCTTCTTCAACGGCTACGCGGGCGCCGGCCCAAGTTTCGCTCCCTATACCCAGTTTGATCAAGCGGGGAACATCATCGGTGGCTTCGGCACGGAGAACGTCATCACCAACACCTCCCATTCTTCTTACAACGCCTTACAGACCTCGTTGCAGGGAGTTATCCCCCGTGGCGGCCCCGGCATCCAGGCCAGCTACACCTGGTCTAAATCACTCGACGATACCAGTTCCGTCATTGGGGGATTTATCACTGGAGGGTCAGGCGCGATCTCCCAGACCGCTCCTCAGGATCCCTTCGACACCCATCCGGAAAAAGGCCCGTCCACCTTCGACGTAGCTCAGGTCTTTACCCTTAGCCTGGCGCAGGACCTACACGGGGAAAGTATCGGCTTCCTGCAGCCCTTGGGCAGGGCCGTCACCGGCGGCTGGGAGCTGCTCAGCATCTCCACCATCACCAGTGGATCGCCCTTCACCATCTACTCCGGTGTGCAGCAGACGGATGCCGGAACCAACGGCGTAGATCGGCCGGACCAGGTCGGCATTCCCCACCTCTCCACCGCCCGCAAAGTTCGCCAGGACTACTTTGGGTTGGGTGAGAACAATGCCTCGTATTTTTCTATTCCCATCAATGTGCCTGGGGGCACGGGCCCCAACCACGGGCGCTTCGGCACGTTAGGCCGCAACACCTTCCGCGGTCCGGCCTACTACGACTACGACTTTGCCTTAATCAAGAGCACGCCCATCGGTCGCCGCGCGAGCGGCATCGAGCGAATGGACCTGCAATTTCGCGCTGAGTTCTTCAACCTCTTCAACATCGTCAACATGGGCCTGCCGGCCAACACACTTCTCGGCTCCGGCTTCGGGGAAATCAGCCGCACCGCCGGCACTTCCCGCCAGATCCAATTCTCCCTGAAGCTCATCTACTGATCGCGATTGCGGATGAGATCGGAAACAATGTTGGTGTCGATCAACTAGCGCATCACAGGTCGACAGGATCAGGAGCGTGATCAGAAATTGGCGGAAAATCGTCTTCGATCGGCTTGAGGGTTGCCAACAGAGCTAGCAAAGAACGAGGCGGGGCAGGTTCGATGATCAGTCTTTCCCCCTCCTTGCGCATGACCGCATCTTCGCCAGGAAACTCGAACTCACGAGGAATTCGAACCGCTTGGTTGCGCCCGTTTCCGGAAAAGTCTGAAGTGTCGCTATTGGGTCATCGTTTGGCCTATGCCTAAACATGTGTCAGTCGGTAGCTCTGTGTCCACGGCCTAACCGCCAACCAGCGCCAGGCAACGCGGCGCTCTTTGCTGCAATTGCTGAGTCAGCTTGGTCACGGTGGGATGGCTCAGACCGTCGCCGTTCATTTGCGCCAGGACTGCCGCCGCTTGATCGGGCACCGCCGAGGTCATGACCCTGATGTCTTCGATGAGCGACTCCGGCCGCAGATGCAGTTCCGCGGCCACCCGCTGCCAATGCCTGAGTGCGATGTTGCGCACCAGGTATTCGCCTCCCATCTTCATGGCCAGGTTCACGCGCCTCAGTTCCAGCGTGCTGTAGGGCAGCATACTGGCCAGATCATAGACCGGTGCCAGACGGACGACACCGCGCGCTCCCAGCAACAGCGAATAGTTCTTGGCATGGGCATCGGTTCCGGCGATGAGCCAGTTAAACACCAGGGCCTGTGCAAAGGAGGCAACATCTTCCCCGGGGCTGCTCGATTGGTTGCTCAACAGTTCGCCGATCGCGCGCACCCCCGGCCCACCGTCAGCTTCGTACTTGCGATCGGGATGGAGGCCAAGCGCCTGGCACAAATCTTCCTGGTGAATGCGCGACCAGGTCTGGCCATGGCGGCGGCGGTCGTAGCGTTCCACCACGATGGCAAGTTCTTCACCAAAATGCTCGATGTGAGAGTTGGGAACAGTCATCCCCAAATCCCGGGCCAGCTGAAGACAGTAGTGCTCATTCTCCGCGTGGCCGGCGAAGGCTCCCGTTGGAGGTTTCAGAATATGGGTTGTCGGCGTACGGCCTGAAGGAACACCCCAGCGCTTCCGTTCGTAGAGGAAAGCCGTCTTCGGCTGCGCCCCGGCGAGCGAGAACTGGCCTGTGTCCTGTGCTGTCCTTGCTGCCGACGGATCGATGCGGAGCGCTCTCAGGCGCTCGGCGATGTCTTCCTCGCTCAGCCATTCGACCTCCTTCGGAGTGCCCGGATTGCTCAGCGCTTCCAGCCGTTCCGGTCGAACCAACTGAATGGCTCCGGCGCAATCTTCCCCGACATGGCTGAGTAGACGAAAGACATTTCTGGCCGACACCTGATAGCGCTGCGCCACTTTTTCGAGCACGCGGGCGTTATCGGCTAATAGTCCCCAAAGGAAGGACTCGATGCTGGAGTGACCATGCCGAACGGCGGTCAGCGGCATGGAAAGTGAGAGCGGGTAGGCGTCCGGATCCTCAAGCCACGGTTCCGTGTAGGCGAAGGAGAGGCGGCCACTCTGGTAAGAGACCGTCCCCACTTCTTTGCCATTGAGCAACACTACCAGTTGATCGTTCAGAGGATTTTTCATCGCAGCGATTTCACCGCCGCGCTTTCTTTAACCTGCGAAGAACCTCGTCTATCTCTCCAGCCTGATTGTGCCGCCCAGGGAGGCGGTGAGGCTTCTTTGCCGGCCTGATCGCCGCTGCTTTGCCGCCCTTAGCCTTTACCACCTTCGCAGGCTTGCTCACCGGCACGTCGGCCGAGAGATCGACAGCTACATCGAGGGCGCGGAGAGTCCGCAGAACCAGGCCCAATTCTGCGCCCGGCTTGCCATTCTCTACCTCGATCAACCATTTCCGGCTGGTCCTGGCTTTCTCGGCGAGCGTGGCCTGATCCATCTCCAGTTCGATGCGGCGCGCCCGCAGGTAAGCGCCTAAATCTCTGATATTCCTTATCCTCATCCCCCTCATAGTAACCGCTCGGTTACATTTCGTAAAGTAACCGTTCGGTTACATACGAAAATGTAACCGTTCGGTTACATACGCCTTTGTAACCGCTCGGTTACACGCCTCTTCGGGGCGAAGCGGAAATGGCAGCAGGCTTTCGCGGGCGGTTTCCTCAACCCCTTTCCTGCCGGCCATGGGACGCGATCATGACCAACACTCCGGGGCACACTTCGACCGAAATTATTGCTCGTCGTCCTCTTGCAGTTCGCGGGTAACCGGCGTCAGGGTTCCAAACAAGCCACTGCTCTCATTGTCAGGGCCCACGGTAAAGAACAATGTGCTGCCCGGGCTGGAAGCCCCGCCATTGCCGAATGCGAGTGACCACAGCCCGTCAATGTTCACCGTCGAGCCGCCGGCATTCAGCACGTTCCCTATAAACCGGCCGGTCCGTGGATTGAATGCCGCTACCGTGCCGCCACGGAAATTGCCGATCAACAAGGGATGGCTGAACTCGCCGAAGTCTGCTGGAGCGAGCACCAACCATTCTCCATGCTCAAGGTGCGCGATATTTTTGCCGTGGCCGTCGGTGGCGGGGTTTGTCCTGCGGGGTTCGCGGGATTTCAAAGCCGAAGTGTTGTAGAGCGTAGAAGTACCGCCGGCATTGTTTGAAATCCACCAAGGAGTGGCCGGCCCATGCACCGTGGCGGTCCAAGTTGTCACAGTCTTGTCAAAGTTCCTGGGGCATCAGGACGTTAAGGCAGGGCAGACGGGACGATCACCGCCCCAAGGGAACTTGTGCAGCATCAAGTCCGATGCAACCACCATCCACTCTTGTCATTCAGGTCCAGCCTCACGGAACAATGACAGCCGACCCATCCTCGGTTTCATTCTTAACCGCAAGCAGCGCCTTATTTGCATCCTGTAAAGGAAACACCACGGCCTGTGGACGAATATTCAGATCTCTGGCCAGCGCAAGAAAGTCCCGCCCATCCTGGCGCGTCATATTGGCCACGCTGCGGATCTGCCGCTCGCCCCATAGCAGCTTGTCGTAGTCGAACGCCGGCATTTGGTCGAGGTGGATGGCATTGATGGCAACCACTCCACCTTTGCGCAGAGCCGCCAGGGCGCTGACGACTACTTTTCCACTGGGAGCGAAGGTGATCGCGCGGTCCAACTCCACGGGCGGCTTCTCGTCCTCGTTGCCCACCCAGGTTGCGCCCAGCGCGGCAGCCCGCTGGCGATGGCTTTCTCCCCTCGTCACCACATATACATCGCACTTCCAGGATTGCAGAATGCTGATCGCCAAACTAGCCGAGCTGCCAAAGCCATAAAGTCCCACCCGCTCGCCCTGCGCGACGCCCGCGACTCGCAGGCTGCGAAAGCCGATAATCCCGGCGCACAGCAACGGAGCGACGTGCACGTCATCCAACCCGGCAGGCAGCGGAAAGCAGAAATCCGCGCGCGCCAGGGCGTACTCGGCATAACCGCCGTTTACCGTGTATCCAGTAAACGTAGGCTGATCGCACAGGTTCTCCATGTCGTGCTGGCAGTACCAGCACTCGCCGTCGACGCCGCCAATCCAGGAGACTCCCACCCGGCTGCCCATCGGCAACTCAGCGGTCGCACCTCCCGCCACCTCCCCCACGATCTGGTGGCCCGGGATCAGCTTGGGACGAAGCGGTGGCAGGTCCCCTTCCGCGATGTGCAGATCGGTACGGCAAACCCCACACGCCAGCACGCGTAGCAACATATATCCCGCCTGCGCCTCCGGACGGGGAACCTCTTCGATCTGCAGCAAGCGACCAGGCGCCGTTTGGCCGGCAATAAGAACAGCGGCTTTCATGGTCCTCCTACGCCTTACCCGCCTTCAGGGCGAGTTCTTCGCTGAGCTTGTGGGCGTTGACGGAATGCTCGTGCGCCTGCATGGACAGCTCGTGAGCAGTGAGATGATCTCCTTTACCATGGGCGGTTGCCGCGGCAGAGTGGGCATGGGCAGCGAGGTTATGGAACTCGGCGACTCGATCGTGCGTGCTTTGTGGCATGGTCAGACTCTCCTGAAAATAGGTTAGTCCTCCACCCGGTTCGAGCGATGTGCTATTCGACACAGGGAGTTGCCACCCTGCTGCAAAAGTCTTTGCTTCGCGTATGGCAGGAACCCATTCAGGGACGATCAGAACAAGCTATCTGGCATCTGCCGCTCGGACGAAATCTGCAGGGGGCGGGATCAACTGCCTTAGGCGATGCGCCCCGCGCACCCCTGGGTCCGCAGGCTCGACGACTGCATAAGCAAACGCATGATTACAGTGGATGCAATGGATTTCGTGCACGGGCGAAGGGGTTTCCGCGGAGAATTGTGAGAACGCCCTGAGGCACTCCGGGCAGGTGAGCATAATACATGTCCCGCCGCGGCCGTCTGCTTCATTCCGCTCCACCCAGATAGGCGCCGGCGTCTCGCCCGCCTGGATCGGCCGCGGCCGCTCCGCGCTCGTCATCTCTTCTACGATCTGCAACAACGATCCCAGATCGCTGCCTTTTTGGTAGAACGCGTCCGCAGCCACCCCGCGCGGTATGTCGTCGACCGCAAACGCGCTGCTCATCGCCACCACCTTTACTACAGGAAACCGGCGGCGGACCACGGAAAGAAATTCAAAGCCAGACATGCCGGGCATATTGAGATCGGAAAGAATCATGTCCGGCACTTCCAGGCGAAGCTCAGACAAAGCGGAGAACCCGTCTGCCGCGCAGCGAACGCGATGGCCGAAAGCGGTAAAGATATGACTGAGAGATGTCCGCAGTGCCGGATCATCTTCGACGACCAGAAGATTTACGGTGGCCTTAGGCATCTTGCACCTTTCCGAGCGCATCTCACTGGGGTGTTGAACCAGTGTCACACTGGGTACGCCTGAAATATGTGCAAATTTGCTCTTTATCTTGAGCCCACCCAAGTTAGTTCCAATGTGGCACACGTATTCCTGAAATTACCTGCGCCCCGCGAACATCCCCCGCTTTACTGAATATTTTCGAGAACATACTGACCGGTGAACGTCTCTTGCGAGACAATGGCCTGTCCGAATATTGGACATCGTGAAGTTTGAGGTGCTTGAACCTTGAATACCGTCAATCCCAGAGCCGGACAACTAGCCAAGCCGAGTGACTTGGTCGACGTACCAAAGCTAATCACCGCCTACTATGAGGAGCGCCCCGATCCCCAGGTTCCCGAGCAGCGCGTTGCCTTTGGCACCTCGGGCCACCGCGGTTCCTCTTTCGATCGCTCTTTTAACGAGTGGCACATCCTGGCCATCACCCAGGCCATTTGCCTCTACCGCGCTCAGCAAAAGACCGACGGTCCGCTCTTCCTGGGTATCGACACCCATCCGCTCTCCCAGCCGGCCCTGGCCAGCGCGGTCGAGGTTCTCGCCGCCAACGGGGTCGATGTCATGCTGGCAAAAGACGATGACTACACCCCGACCCCAGCCATCTCGCATGCCATCCTCACCTACAACCGCGGCCGCAAGACCGGCCTGGCCGACGGCATTGTGGTCACGCCCTCACACAACCCTCCTGAATCCGGCGGCTTCAAGTACAATCCCACCCATGGCGGGCCGGCCTCATCCGAAGCCACCTCCTGGATTCAATCCAAGGCCAATGAGTTTCTCACCGCAAAGCTCGACGGAGTCAAACGCGTATCTCTCGACACAGCCCTCAAGTCCTCCACCACCCACCGTCACGACTATGTCTCCGCTTACGTTGAGGATCTTGGCAACATCATCGATATGGAGGCGATCCACGCCTCGGGCATCAACTTCGGTGTCCAACCCCTGGGCGGGGCCGGCGTGCATTACTGGGCGCCCATCGCAGAACGCTACAAGCTGAATATGACCCTGGTCAGTGATGAGGTCGATTACACCTTCCGCTTCATGACCCTCGACTGGGATGGCAAGATCCGCATGGATCCCTCCTCCAGGTACGCGATGCACTCCCTGATCGCGTTGAAAGACAAGTTCGATGTGGCCGTGGCCTGCGACACTGACCATGACCGCCACGGCATCGTAACCAAAGGCAGGGGATTGCTGAATCCCAATCACTACCTCGCGGTCTGTGTCCACTATCTCTTCGGCCATCGCCAGTGGGGCAAGCAGGTCGCGGTCGGCAAGACGGCGGTAAGCAGCAGCATGATCGATCGTGTCACCGCCGGGTTGGGCAGAGAGCTCTATGAAGTGCCCGTAGGCTTCAAGTACTTCGTCGACGGATTGCTGGAAGGCAAGCTCGGGTTCGGGGGGGAAGAGAGCGCCGGCGCTTCCTTCCTGCGCCGTGACGGTACCGTGTGGACCACCGACAAGGACGGCATCATCGCAGCCCTGCTGGCCGTCGAAATCACCGCCAAGATGAAGAAAGATCCTGGCGAGATCTACCAGGATCTCACCAGGAAATACGGCGATCCGTTCTACGACCGGACCGACGCCCCGGCAACCACCCAGCAAAAGGCCATGCTGGCCAAGATGAGCAAAGAGAGCATCCAGAGTGGGACCCTGGCGGGGGAGAAGATCCAGTCCATCCTTACCCACGCGCCCGGGGATGGCCAGGCAATTGGTGGCGTCAAGGTAATTGCGGAGAATGGCTGGTTCGCGGCACGCCCATCCGGCACCGAAGAAATCTACAAGATCTACGCCGAAAGCTTTCGCGACCAAAAGCATCTGGAGCAGATTGAGTCCGAGGCCCAGTCCATCGTAAGCGAGGCCTTTAACGCAGCACTGGCGCGCTGACCAACCTATTTGGAACAGGACGGGTGCCCCAGGTTCGCCAAAGCGTACCTGGGCCGAAAAAGATGGGCGAAGCCCCTCCAGAGTTTTTTGCTATATCTCAGCAAAATCCAGGTCGGACTGGGTTCAGGAAAACTTGAATAGTCTTTGCGCCGTAAGCCCGCGTATCTTCGCGCGTTCGGTTTCCGGCGCAAAATCGAACATCAAGTCGAACAACTTCACTTCTCGCGCAAACTCCGTCATGTTCGTGCCAAGTTCTCCCCATACCATCCGCTCTGCGCCAAATGCTTCATACACTCGTTTAACCAGTGGCTTCGCATCCGCGTGAGGATAAGGCTCTTTCGATATCGTCTTCACACCCGTCGAGGAGTACTTCATATACACCTGCGGCATCTTTGCCAACTTGAGTACCTGATCGAACTCCTCCGGAGTGCCCTGTCCCGCGCGAGCAAGGTGATCCAGAATCACCGGCGTCTGAGGAAATTTCGCCCCCAGCTCGGCGATCTCGACCGCATAGTGCGGAATGCAATGGATCTGAATCGCCAGTCCCAAGTCGTGCGCAGCCTGCCACGTCACAGCCATTTGCGGATTCCGCAAATCCCGGTCGCGGATTAATCCGCTGGTCGTCGAAGGAGTTCCCGCGGTGTGAATCTCATGGATTCTGAGCGCCACAATCCGCCCCGGATTTTTTTCCACCAGCGCCTGCATGCGCTTCGGTGTTGCCGGGTCGATGGGATCGAACAAACAAGTGGCTTTAAAGAATCCCGCAGAAGGTTCCTGCGCTAAGCAATATTCCAAATAACGATGGTCATCCTGGTAGGGCTCCGGATGAACAATGACCGCATGATTGATACCGGCCTCGCGCACAAACCGGACATAATCTTCCACTGGTTCCCGCTGCGGCTTGTAGGAAGCGCTGTTGTACGGAAACCGCACCGGGTCATCGGCGAACAAATGGATATGCGACTCGATCAATACTCCCACCGGTCGCACCGCAACAAGGCTATCTGCCAGCATGCTCAATCCTTGTGTTCGAGCAGCCCATGCATGAGCCACTGCTATAGTCCCCACTAGCCAATCTCGCCGGGAAATCATAGTCGACCTCGTAAGAGTAGCGGTAAACTGCTCCAGGCAGCTGGGTCAGAGGGAAATATGAATCGAAGAAAGTTTATTACGTCTACCGGTGCAGCGGGATTGCTGGCCGCCAACGGCTTCCACACAGTTCCCGCAGCGGCAAAGACTCTCGTCAAACCTGCGCTCATGAAGGTTGGCGATCAGACTGCTCCCACCAATGAAACCCACCTGAAATACCTGGCCCGCTACAGCGTGCGCAATATCTGCGGCTACCCGGAGATTGAAGGCGATCGCCTCTACGCCACCGTGGACGAGCTCAAGCGCATGGTCGACCTCGCCGCCACCTGCGGCGTCAGCATCGACTGCACCGCGCCCCCGTTTCTGGAATCCAGCTACATCGATAAAGAAAAGCATCCGGCCATCATGTTGGCGCAAAGCCCGGAGCGCGACCGCGACATCGAGTCCCTTCAGACCATGATTAAAAACTGCGCCCAGGCTGGCATCCCCTCCATTAAATACAACATGAGCATCCTGGGTGTGGTCCGCTCCGGACGCACACCCGGACGCGGCGACGCCATGTACAGCACCTGGAAGCGATCCGAAGCGCATCCCGCAACTCCGCTCACCAAAGCCGGCGTCGTCAATGCCGATCAGTTCTGGGAACGCATTACCTACTTCCTCGACCGCGTCATTCCCGTGGCCAATGAGTACAAGATCCGCATGGCCTGTCATCCCCACGATCCCGGCATGCCGCCCGAAGGTTATCAGGGAGTGAATCGCGTGCTGGGCACCGTCGATGGCCTGAAAAAATTCATCACTATCCAGGAGAGTCCCTATCACGGCCTGAATTTCTGCCAGGGCACGGTCTCTGAAATGCTGGCTGATCCTGGTAAGGAAATCTACGACGTCATCCGCTACTTCGGGACCCGCAACAAGATCTTCAACGTGCACTTCCGTAACATTCGCGGCCATCGCAACGATTTTCTGGAGGTTTATCCCGATGAGGGGGACGTTAACTTCGTAAAAGCGATTCAGGTATACAAAGAAGTCGGTTATCCCTATATGCTGATGCCGGACCATGTTCCACAAGCGCCCAATGACCCCAACGGATTGCAGTCGTTTGCTTTCTGCTACGGCTACATTCGCGCGCTCATCCAGTCCGTGGATTCCATGTGCTCAACCACCGCGTGACATCAGGTATGGGAGATAGACCATGCGCAACACCCGTTATGCATTGCTTGTTCTATCCATCTTGCTTCTGCAGCCCCTGCTGCACGCGGCCGCTACGGTGAAGAGCGAATTCTTCACCACCAGCGACGGCGTCAAGCTGCATTACCTGGAGAGCGGCGCCGGACCGACCATCCTCTTCGTTCCCGGATGGACGATGCCGGCAAATATCTGGCAGCCCCAGATCGACTATTTCAGCCCCAATTACCATGTGGTGGCCATCGATCCACGCTCCCAGGGAGACTCCGAAAAAACCCCCGACGGAAACTATCCCGGCCGGCGCGCGCAGGACTACAAAGAGCTGATCGATCACCTGGGTGTACCGCAGGTCGTCATGGTCGGCTGGTCGCTTGCCGTCCAGGAATCGTTGACCTATGTCCAGATGTTTGGAACCTATAAATTGAGCGGGCTGGTCTTAGTCGATCTGGGCATCTACACGATATCCACTCCGGACGAGATCAACCACCGCTACGAACAATTTCACACCTTTCAGTCCAGCCGGCGGCAATACACGGAAACCTTTGTCCGCGGCATGTATCGCAAGCCGCAATCGGAGGAGTACCTCAAGAGCGTCATCGAAGCCTCGCTCAAAACCCCCACCAGCACCGGGATCGCCCTGATCGGCGAGCTCGCCGTCAAGTATGACGAACGTCCCGTGCTGCCTAAGCTCAACATCCCTGTGCTCGCCGTCATGACCACCAACAATCGTGCAGCGGCAGAGCTCATTACCTCCACCGTGCCGGGCGGGCAGGGAGAGGTATTCGAAGACGCCGGCCATTGCCTCTTCGTCGATGATGCCGGCCGCTTCAACACTCTGCTTGAAGCATTCATGAAAAAGGCGTCTCCGCGATGATGACACCCGAGGAAATGGCAAAAAAGGTCGGAGCGGGCCTGCTCTCTTTTCCAGTCACGCATTTCAACCATCAACTTGAGTTCCAGCCCAAGCCCTATCAGGAGCACATCGCCTGGCTGCTCTCGCATCAGCCCGCCGGATTGTTCGTCGCCGGCGGCACAGGCGAGTTCTTCTCCCTCACGCCTACCGAGTTTTCCGCGGTCGTGCGCGCCGGGGTAGCGCAGACCGCGCAGCAAGTACCGGTGATCGCCGGTTGCGGATACGGCACCGCAATGGCCAGGGAACTCGCGCAGGCCGCCGAGCAGGCAGGTGCAGACGGAATCCTGCTCTTACCGCCCTACCTGGTGGGCGCGGAGCAAGCGGGCCTGGCGGCCCACGTCGAGTCCGTATGCGCCGCAACCAAACTCGGCGTGATCATCTACAACCGCGACAACGCAGTCCTCGACGACGTAACCCTCGCCGGCCTGTGTGATCGCTGCCCCAATCTCGTCGGCTTCAAAGATGGCGTCGGCGACATCGAGCGCATGACCAGGATCTACGCCAGAATGGGCGACCGCCTCACCTACATCGGCGGCTTGCCTACGGCGGAGACCTTCGCCCTTCCGTATCTGGAAATGGGCGTCACCACTTACTCATCTGCCATCTTCAACTTCTTGCCTAAGTTCGCGCTCGACTTCTACGCGGCCGTTCGCAAGCGCGATCACGCAACGGTATTGGCGAGCTTGCGGGACTTTGTTCTGCCCTATATCCAGATACGCAATCGCCGCAAAGGCTATGCCGTCTCTATCGTGAAAGCAGGAATGAAGGCCGTGGGCCGTCCTGCGGGCCCGGTCCGTCCGCCCCTCACCGATCTCACTGAGGACGAACTTCACGACTTGACCGGGCTCATCGCAGGACGGTCCTGATCTTGGCTGAAGCCAAACAGACCCACGTCCGCTATCTGATCATCTCGATTCTCTTTGCCGTTAGCTGTTACAGCTATGGAGATCGTGTGGCCCTTTCCATCGCCGGAACCGCGATGGCCAAAGACATCTCCTTAGATCCGGTGAAGATGGGTTACCTCTTCTCCGGGTTTAGTTGGGCCTATGTGCTCGGGCAACTTCCCGCGGGAGCCCTGCTCGACCGCGTCGGCTCCAAACTGGCCTACGGTCTCGGCCTCGTGGTCTGGTCCGTCTGCGCCCTGCTCACGGGCTTTGCCGGATACCTTGCCGCGGGCGCCGCCTTCGCCCTGATCTTTCTTTTGCGGTTCGTATCAGGGTTTGCCCAGGCCCCGGTCTTTCCTGGAAATGGCCGCATCGTCGCCTCCTGGTTTCCCTCCAACGAGCGCGGCCGCGCTTCCGCGATCTTCAACTCTTCGCAGTATTTCGCGCTGATGATCTTCGCTCCCGTGCTCGGCTGGATTATTCACTCTGCTGGCTGGAAGAGCGGCTTTTGGTTCATGGGTGTGCTCGGCTTCGTCCTGGCTCTGGTCTGGGTCAAGAACATCTACGACGTCAAAGACCATCCCCGCATCTCTGCCGCCGAGATGGACACCATCGAGCAGGGTGGTGGTCTGGTAAGTGCCGGCACGGGGAAGGGAAGTCTGCTCACCTGGGCCGCCATCAAGCAATTGCTGAGCCATCGCATGCTGGTCGGTATCTACCTCGGCCAATACTGCATCACCACGTTGACCTGGTTTTTTCTCACCTGGTTTCCCGTCTATCTGTCCCAGGCGCGGCACCTGTCCATCATGAAGGTAGGCTTTGCCGCGGCATTGCCTGCGCTCTGCGGAGGAACAGGCGGAATTCTAGGCGGGGTCGTTTCTGATCGGCTCTTGCGCGCCGGCCATTCGCTCAGTTTTGCTCGCAAGACGCCGATTATTGCCGGCATGTTGCTATCGGTAACCATGATTGGATGCAATTATGCCCCGGCCCAGGCGGTGATGTTGCTCTTGATGTCCTTATCCTTTTTCGGCAAAGGCTTCGGCTCTTTGGGCTGGACAGTCATCTCCGACACCTCGCCCAAGGGCATGGTCGGTTTAAACGGAGCGCTCTTCAACCTCATCGGAAACCTGGCCGGCATCACGACGCCCATCATCATCGGTTATCTGGTCAAGAAGACCGGCTCCTTTGACGACGTCCTGATCTTCGTGGGCATGACCGCCCTCTGCGCCGTAGTGAGCTACGGCCCAATCGTAGGCGAAATCAAACGACTGGATATTGCTCTGCCAGCGGCCTTCACACCCGGTCCGTCAAAAGCGGACGGCTGAAATCATTCTCTTAGACGCCGTGGTAACCCGAACAGAAACAGCAGGTCCCTCCACTGCGCTACGCTCCGGTCGGGATGACAAATCTGTTTGAGTGCTGGGACGCTGGTACACAAACAAAATTGTCATCCCGACCGGAGCGTAGCGCAGTGGAGGGACCTGCTGTTTCGCCATCTCACCTGCTAAAACTTATTCCAAAGGTACTGGTTATAAACATCGTGGTGATACTGCACTTCCGGCGGCTTCACAAACGTGCCCAGCAATCGAGGGCACCGATCCGCCGAAGCCCTTTTCAGATCAGCATATCGCTCTTTGACGTCAGCCCCGAGCAGCGTGTCATTCCACTTCGCCCCGTGGAAATGTTCGAGCGCCGTATAAATGTTGTCCGGCAGAAACCGTTTCGCCTTGCGCAGATTCTCAATCTTCGCGGTTTCTCCCTCGACACCCGTTCTGAACACCGAATACAGCACCAGGTAAGGATTAGCATCGGGACTAACCGACCGTACCTCCACCCGCATGCTCTTCTCATTCCCGATCGGTATGCGCACCATAGACCCGCGATCCGTGGCCGAGGCAATGATCTGGTTGGGTGCTTCAAAGTGAGGATCAAGACGGCGGTAAGCATTAACACTCGCATTCAACAGCACGCAAATGTCATTGCCGTGAGTGAGGATGCGATCGACAAACTCCCACCCCATCTGGCTCAGCATCTCTTCACCCTTCTGATCCCAAAACAGGTTCTTGCCCTCTTTGCTGATGGAAACGTTGGTATGCATGCCGCTGCCATTCACGCCGACCACCGGCTTGGGCAGAAACGACGCAGTGAATCCCATCTTGGTGGCCACCTGGCGGCAAATAAGCTTGTAGAGCTGGATCTGGTCGGCGGCTGTTACCACATCACTGTAGCTGTAGTTGATCTCGAACTGAGAGGGAGCGACCTCGGGGTGATCCTTCTCGTTCTCGAATCCCATGGCTCGCTGTACTTCGGCGCTGGTGTCGATGAAGGTCCGCAGCGGATCACCCGGTAACGAGTGGTAATAGCCGCCGGTATTCACATACTCGAAGCTTTGCGTCTCCGGATAATGGCGCTCGGCATCCGTGCCCTTGAAGAGAAACCCTTCAATCTCGTTGGCCGCGTTCAGGGTATAGCCCTTCTGCTCGAAAAGCCCGTCGGCGTAGTTCTTGAGCACGCCACGAATGTCGGCGCTGTACGCCTTGCCGTCCTTCGCGATCACTTCGCCAAAAACGAGCACCTTGCCGGCGCCGAAAAAGTCAGACGGTACCCAATAAAAAGATCCCCAGTCGATTCCCAGGCGAAGGTCGCTCTCTCTCTGGGCGGTAAACCCGCGGATCGAGCTGCCATCGAACGTCAGGTTGTCGTCGCTCTTGATGATGAACTTCTTGTCGTAATCCAGCATATGCAGCCGGCCTTCGAGGTCGCTAAAGAGCACCGTGACCGCCTTGATGTGTTTTTCGTCGGTCAGGTACTTCAGCCGCTCTTCGCGGATTTTATCCGCCGGCACGCGGCGCTTGCGTTGATCCTTCGCCGCCAGGTTGCGCTCCTCCAACTCGGCGTAGGGCATTTCAATGAAACTGCGAAGTGCGTCTGACATGCGTCTCCTCGGGGAATTGTCTTCCCGGCAAATCGTTTGTACCGCAAAGGGCCTAAAGAAAACATGAAGATGCGGACCGGGGAGCAACCACGGTATGGCTAGGTAGCGAAGTCGTATCCTTCCTCGTCATGCTGCGACAAGTCCAGTCCCGTGCGCTCGTCCTCTTCGCTCACCCGCAGCCCGATCACCTTATCCACCACAAACAGGATGACCAGCGTCCCCACAATCGAAAGGCACCAGGCAATCACGACTCCAATCGCCTGGTTCAGTAACTGTCCCCCATTGCCTTCCAGCAGTCCCGTTGCCTTACCCGCCCCGAAGATCGGATTGATTGCGCTGTTGGCAAAAACCCCGGTCAGCAACGCCCCCAGCGTCCCTCCCGCTCCGTGGACGCCGAACGCGTCCAGTGAATCGTCGTACCCAAACACCGACTTAACCTTAACCACCATGAGGAAGCAGAATATTCCGGCCAGCAGGCCAATCCACAGGGCAGAGATAGGCGTAACAAACCCGGAAGCCGGCGTAATGGCCACCAGCCCTGCCACTGCGCCCGAGATCGCGCCCAGCGCTGTGCAGCGTCCATTCCTTATCCACTCCGCCGCGCTCCAGCCCACTGCCGCAGCCGCAGCGCCAAAATGGGTGGCAACAAACGCTGAGGTCGCCAATGTGCCCGCGCCTAAGGCAGAGCCGGCATTGAAGCCAAACCATCCTACCCACAACAGGCAAGCCCCGATAAAGCTCAACACCACCGAATGCGGCGCCATGGAGTCATGAGGGTATCCCACCCGCTTGCCCAGGTAGAGCGCGGTCACCAGCGCGGACACACCCGACGTCACGTGCACCACCGTGCCCCCAGCAAAATCCAGGCAGGGAAACCGGCCGCCCAGTGAAGCATTCAGCAATCCCCCTTTGCCCCACACCATATGCGCCATCGGACTGTAGACAAATATTGCCCACAGCACCATAAACACCAGCATTGCCGAGAACTTCATCCGCTCCGCGAACGCTCCCGTAATCAGCGCCGGTGTAATGATGGCAAACATCAGCTGGAAGACCATGAATGTCTGCAGCGGGATGGTCGCCGCATATTTCGGATCTGGCGCCAGCCCCACCCCGTGTAAGAACACGTTGTGCAGGCCGCCGATGAACGCATTCCCATCGCCGAAGGCGAGCGAGTAAGTCACCAGCGCCCATAGCACGGTGATCACCGCCATCATGCCGAAGGTCTGCATCATGGTGCCCAGCACGTTCTTTCTGCGCACCAGGCCGCCATAGAACAACGCCAGGCCCGGTCCGCTCATCATCAATACCAGCGCCGAACTGGTCAGCATCCAGGCGTTGTCGCCAGACGTTTGCGCTGCGGCAATCGCCGCTCCCTGGGCAGCGGAGCTCTTCTCCAGCGCCGCCAGGCGGTCCGCCGTTGCTGAATCCGCTTGGCTCTGGGGTTGCGCCGTGGCCAATCCCCCCGTGAACCACGCCGCCGCGAGCAGCACGACGACACGAACCAGCACACTCATCCGACTAAACCCTCTCATCGATCCCTCACCCTCCGTAATATCCAGAAACCCATCCCGGAAACAGTCTTGCTCTTATGTCTGTTTGCTTACTTTACACAAGACCCGAGAGCGAATCCCGCCCGAGTCGGCGAGAAGCGCAAAATGGCGTGGCGCAAAATGTCAACATCATCCGGCACGCCACGTTTTTTCTTCCTGCCATCCAGACGCGCGTTGGGCCGGATGGATAAGTCGCCGCAAACAGCCTAGCGCCAGAATGCAATGATGATACCGCCCATGGTAATCAGCGAGCCGCCCACGTAGATCGGCATGGTCGGCGGCTGGTGGAATCGGACCTTGGCCAGGATCTGGGCGACCAGGAAAAACAACACCACATATACTCCCAGCAGCTTGCCAAAATCCCAATGAGGAATGTTGACCGTGAATCCATAAAGCGCGAGGACGACTGCGCCGAAAACGAAAAAAACTCCGCGCGCAGCGCCGGTAGTGCGGTAGATGCCACTCTGAAACAGAGAATCTCCGAAAGCCTCCAGAAAGGCGGCCACAATGAGCAGAGCAAACGCACCCGCGGGGTGTGCGACTACGCTGTCCAGAAAGTTCTTCACCGCCAACTGCTCCTTTACGCCGGGGCTGCAAATTTCATCGGAACTTTGATGGTAACAGGACGCGCTGTTGCCCCTTTTCGCCTGACGACAAAGCAGACCTGACGCCGGGCTCCAGGACCTCATCTGACCGGTGGGACTCATCGCCTCCTCTTCCTCCTGGTTCCTCCGGCGATTGACGTCTAGTGAACCATGGACCCTCTGAAAGCAAAAGAAAAATATGAGCCGAAGACGCCTCACAAAAAACGCGTACAGATGAAATTGTGCGGCCTCCCGCAAGAAAAGCCGCGCCCCGTTGAACATCTGTAGAGTAGAAGTGAAACCTCCTCAGAAATGGTAGATGACGTCCCCAGCCAAGGTGAGCTGGCTCGTCTTGGTTGGAGCGCCGCTGACGCCATTCACGGACGGCGAGTCATACGCGGGCACGTCATAGGAGTGTTCAAAGCGCAGTTCGGGACGGAAAGTCACCGAACTGCCCAGCCAGAAGTTAAAGCCCACCAGGTGCTCGCTGTACTTGGTTTTGTTCCCCGTCCGCTGCCCTCGGATGTCGTCGAAGAACTCGTTGCGGATATTCAGCGAGCTGTGATGATGATTGAATTCATGCTCCAGATAATTGATGATCGCCCAGTCTGGGGCGTAGCAATGCGTCGCCAGTGGATCGCACTGCGCCCCATTGGCTCCAGTGATGAGCGAAGGGCCGGTAATTTCACCGGCATTGGCCCCGATATTGGCATTCGAACCGTAGCTGATGCACGGATCCAACCCGTAACACAAGTTCGGCACATCTCTCTCGTACTGATACCAGCCTTCCGTATCCGTGTGCCAGGTAGCATTGATCTTGTGGTAGTAGGTCAGGTAGTAAGCGGACAGGTTGTTATAGGCATATTTGCCTGAATTAATGGAGTTAGCGCAGGCATACAGATTATCGCCGCCATCTTTCCAGGTATACGATGCACAAACGTCACCCGTGAGTTTGGCGTTGGAAATCCAGGGTGCCGACTCACACCCCCCGGAGACTCCCGCCTGGACCGTCCAATGGTCACTCAGCTTGGTCGTGGCGTTGACTCCTTGTTGGGTATAGCAGTCATAGGTATAAAGGATGGAATGACTATAGGTGTAGTTATTCGGAGCTAACTGCGCTTCGATATCAGGCAAAGAGATATATCTCCCTATGCGTATATCCGTACCCTGGCCGATATGTGGGACATAGAGGTCCACATAATACATGACCGGGTCGTATCCGTAGACGTTGTTGTTGGTGAGTAACTGCTGGCTGAAGATGCCTTTGGCTGTGGTATATCGATAATCCAGCCCGTAGAGGTTGGTGAAGCGGAATCCCCAATCGAAGTGGTCGGTCTGGACAGTGTTCGGCAAACGCTCGAAATAAAGCGCCACCTGGTTGAGCTGGATAGAGTTGGGAATCACATCGTAGGCAGTTTCGTTGTTTGCGTACCTGCCCTTGTTCGAGGTGCTGGCATTCCCTCCAATATCGAACCAGCCGTAAATCTTTATCCGGCTTTTGTTCTCGTTGATCGCCTGCATCAGGATGTACGTGCTGTAATCCGGCGCCCCGATCACAACGGTTCCGCCCATTGGCCAGTCTGCCGAAGGAAATGGTGGCGAGTTCAGGGGCGGAGGAGTGCCACGCCGGACGGGCGCGGGAGGAGCCGGAATCCCATTGGAATCCACCGTCCAATCATCCAGATAGGCATGCCCTAAGCGGGTGAAGAAGCCCCTTTGTGCAGGAACCGGCGCAGCAGGCGCGGATGCCGTTGCCGCCTGGGGGGAATCGGAAGCGCTGCCAAGTGGATCGATATCGCCGGTGGCGCTCACGGCCGGTGCGACGCTGGGAGAATTCTCTGCGTGGCCCATGACAGTCGTCATGAGCAATAAAAAAAGAAAACGGATTCCAAAGAACTGCTGTCGCAAGTAGGGCCTCTTCGCGTTACCAACGTCCGTTGTTAGTAAATTGCAGGCCGCATAAAGAAACCATAAAGATCAGGCCCTGCGGACCCATAGCCACCATCATGGATATGAATCTTTATGACTTCCTTACGAATCGCGTCGTGGCGGACTTCGGCAATGCCGCGGTGATGCCGCGGCATTGCACGAACCAATAGAATCTCCGCCCGGGCCGCCCAACGGCCCCCCGGTCTAGAACTTCACCATAAGGTCGAGATCGATGAAGGACTCATCCCTCCTCAGATCAGGGAACCAGGTTCCCCCATTTTTGCCGCAGCCGTTGATCGTTGCCGACGGGGTGCCATCGAAGCAAGCGTATTGCGTGGGGAAGCCGTTGTTCGTGCCCACAGCACTACCCAAAAATGCCGGTGGGGTTATGCCTCCATGGCCGCTCCAATAGGGAACGTTCGCGTGGCGGTAGTCATACTCCCACCGGAACGTGATCCATTGCTTCGGCATGTAGTCAAAGGTGATGGAGCTATCCCATGCTTTGAACGGGTTCCCAGGATTCTCGGTGAAGTATGGCGAATTGATCGCCGCACTGGCAGCCGTCTCCCCATTGATCGGCGGCAGCAGCACCAGGTAACGGCCAGGATTGTTGATTTGGCCACCGCCCAGGGTCAGCCCATACAGGTCTCTTTTAAACCAGGTCCGGTCATAAAGCATGTAGCCGAGAAAACTCTGTTTCGGGCCGCCTGCTTTGTCCCCGTGGCAGCTGACACCGTTCCCGAATTCGCATCCCATATCGCCCGTGAAGGAGAAAGCCATCTTGTCAATGGTCCTCTCAGGGTGGTCATAGTATTTGATTTCAATGCTGTCGTCGGTGTGCAGACGGCCGCGGTTCGGCACGTACAGATCATCGTGGCCCAGACCGTAGTTATTGGAAATGATGTTCATCCAGGGTTTCGGAGTGTACTTGATCTGGCCGCCCACGCCTTTTCGCGAGTTGGCGGAAGCGTACGATTGCCAGCCGTTGATGATCCACGGCTCAATCTTCAGATGCGCTGTCGGAAATATCTGAATACGGACGCCCTGGAAGAACCACGGTGTGTTCGATGAGACAAACGATGGCTGGTAGGCCCAGTTGTCGAAGTTGTAGTAGCTGAAGAGGCCAATGTACGACATGAATATGCCGGCATCGACATTGATCCCGTGCAGCGCATCGATGTGATATCCGCCATACGCTTCCGACAGGATGCGGTCCGCTTCCGAAAGATTCCACTGCCCCTTGGCGTAGCTGGGATCATTGCGTACCGTCGCTGTCGAGTAGGCGCCGAACTGCGTCATGAATCGGGCACGGACATTCTCATAGTGAAAATCGCCCCCCACACCCAGCTGCTCCAGCTGCACTTCGTTTGCCCGAAAAATCTCGCTCGACCCGCCTATGGAGTCGTCGATTGGCTTGTTGAAGTCGTAGTTATACGTGATGTCCGCTCGGATCTCTGGAGTAAAGAACTTGCTGTCATATGCCGTGTCCTTGTTCCGCGGATTGCCGTTTAGCCAGGTCCAGTCCGCATCCGAAAAAGGTGCTGTCTTCTCTGGAACCGGCGGCGGGACCACCGGGGATTCTGCCTGCGAGACTGCCGCCGCGGGCACCGCGCTCCGTAGCAAAGCTGGGGCCGCCGGGCTTGGATCCAGCTTCTCTTTCTCACCTTCCAGGGCTTTCGCCGCGTCTGATGTAGTTGCCTCGCTGCCGGCGGCCAGTTCCGCTTCCAATTCTGCGATACGCTGCTTCATCGCCTCCAGCTCTTTCAAGATAGCTGGCCTCAGCTCCGTGCCAGATCCAGCAACGGGCGCTATTTCTGTGGTTACCGCAGGCGCCGCTGCTGCAACAGCGGCTGCCGCTCCAGCGCTGTCCCCTCGCCCATCTTCCGTACTGGATGCATACTCTGCATTCTTTGTAAGTGCCATGTTTGCTGCGTTCTTCCCGTAAGCTTGTGCGATGCATGCTGGACTCATTGAAGCGCAACCTAACGCAATCAATAACGTGCCCACTTTGCGGACCTTGCCGTCCATAACTGCCCCTCATCTGCAATGTGTAAGGTTTCATTGCTCTGCGCCGTACCCTTGAATTTCAAGGACGAAAAGACAATCACCCGAGATTCGGCTGCATCTTCTATTAGGTGCGCTGGACTCTAAGGAACTCGTAAAGGGAACATAAAGGGTCTGTAAGCACAGGTTGGAACCGCAGACGGCGGAGCGCTCACGGACAGGTCCTACTGCTCGAGCAATCTGCATCTTCGAAGGTGCGCCCGACGAGGGCGAGCTATTACTGGTGGGCCGATCGAAGAATTTTGCAGGGTCAGTTTTTCTGAATAGTACAATCGCCGCGGAGGTGACCTAGGCTGAGGAACACATCCTGTGTTTGCTTTTCGCCGTGACGATCGCCCCCGGAGTTGTACCAAGAACTGCGGTTGCACAAACGAAAGCATCAGTTCCGAAGCCGCAAGACAAGTTTCTCATCGCAGAAAACCAGTTCAAGCAGTTGCTGCTGCTTATGGATGTCAACAAAAATGGCAAGATCTCTAAAGCGGAGTATATGGGGTTTATGGAAGCCGCGTTTGACCGGTTCGACAAAAATCACAACGGAGAGTTGGACCCCAAAGAAGTGACGCAATCTAAGTTGATCGCCACTCACTTCACCGCAGTAGGGAAATGACCTCACCTCTTTCCCGGTTCAGGGTAATCTTTGATTCATGGAGTCCCTATCCGCTCTGCTCGGCTTAGCGGTCGTCTTATTTGTATCCACCAATGTGGATGATCTTGTCCTGCTGATCGCTTTCTTCGCCGATTCCACTTTCCGGGCGCGTGACGTTGTGGCCGGTCAATATGCAGGATTGGCCTTCCTCTTTGTGGTGAGTGTCGCCGGAGCTCTGCTCTCATTGGTGATCCCTCAAGCCTATTTGGGGCTACTCGGAATTTTCCCCATCCTGGTTGGCATCCACAAACTTCTCGAGCTGCGCCATGATCCCGCCGGAACGGCTGAGGAAAACGAGCTCGGCAGAGCAAACCGCAACTATGGAAACATCGTCAGTGTCGCCCTCGTGGCCATAGCCAATGGCGCTGACAACCTCGGTGTCTATTTGCCTGCCTTTGCTGTCCACTCCGGCAGCCAGATCGCCGTCATTGCCCTGGTCTTCGTCGCTATGACAGCTCTGTGGTGCCTGCTTGCGCATCGTATGGCAAGTCATCCGAGATTCGGCGCGCCCCTGCGGCGCTACGCCCATATCGTTGCCCCCCTGGTGTTGATCGGGCTCGGGATCTGGATCATTTACGACGCAGGCAGCATCCCAGCCTTGTTTCGCCACGGGGCAGGCGGAATCGGCTCTTAAGTCAGGCCTAGCCAACGGAGTTCTATACTAAACAATCGCAAGGAGCCCTTGATGCCTGTGGTTGTCGCTGGAGCCGGATGGCCCCGCCTCCTCACCTGTTGTCTTCTTCTGTCCACCGTGACCTTACCAGCCCTGGCTCAGCTCGACCCGCAAACCAGGAAGCTATCGCGCGATATCTTCCAACAGCTCATTGAGATCAACACCACCGATTCCGTGGGCAGTACAACCGTCGCCGCAAAGGCCATGGCGCAGCGCTTGCTCGACGCCGGGTTCGCGAAGGAAGATGTGCTCGTCCTCGGACCCAACGATCGTAAGGGCAACCTGGTAATCCGCTTTCACGGTACCGGCCCGGCCAAACCGATTCTCTTTATCGGCCACCTCGATGTGGTCGAGGCGCTGCGTTCGGACTGGACCACCGATCCCTTTCAATTTGTCGAAAAGGATGGCTACTTCTACGGGCGTGGCACCCAGGATATGAAGGAAAGCGTCGCCATCCTGGTCACCACCTTCATTCGCCTGAAAAAAGAGGGCTACAAACCCGATCGCGATCTCATCCTGGCGCTCACCGCCGACGAGGAAAGCGGTAAGTCCAACGGAGTCGACTGGCTGTTGAAGAATCATCGTGATCTGATCGACGCAGCGTTCGTTCTCAACTCCGATGGCGGAGGCGTCGACACGGAACATGGCAAAGTCATCACCTTTAACGTGCAGGCGAGCGAGAAGCTCTACGGTGATTATCAGCTCACCGCCGTCAACCCAGGCGGCCACAGCTCTCTCCCCGTGCCCGACAACGCCATCTATCACATTGCGGACTCCCTCACGCGCCTGCAGGCGTACACCTTTCCCTTTGAGCTGAACCCCGTGACCCGTGCCTATTTCACCAGCTTGAGCAAGCTGGAGTCCGGCCAGCCCGCAACGGATATGGCGGCGATCGTGCAGGACCCGCCCGCGACGGACGCCATCGCGCGTCTCTCCCTGGTCCCCAAGTACAACGCCACCATGCGCACCACGTGCGTGGCCACCCGTCTGTCGGGAGGCGCTGCCAACAACGCGTTGCCGCAAACCGCGGGAGCCAACGTCAACTGCCGCATCCTCCCCGGGCATTCGCAGGAGGAGATTCGCCGGCAGCTGGTCAAGATCTTCGACGATCCCAAGGTCACTGTTCGTTACGTCAGCGACACCGGTGATGTGATGGACACCGCCGAGGAATCCAAAGGAATCCCACCCACCACCCTGCAGCCGGAAGTGATGCAGCCCCTGCAGAAGGTAGTTGCCCAGATGTGGCCCGGCGTCCCGGTGATTCCCGTGATGGAAACGGGAGCATCGGACGGCAAAATCACCAGTGAGGCTGGCCTGCCCACTTATGGCATCAACGGAATCGCGATAGATATAGATGATGTGCGCATGCACGGCAAAGATGAGCGGGTGGCTGTCGAGTCCTATTACCACGGAGTAGAGTTCTACTATCGCTACGTGACCCTGCTCAGCGGCGGTAAGTAAGATCGGTAGACGGATGGTGGCAAGTTGAAATTAACCTCGGGAAGAATAGGTATTTTGGGGCCCCTGCACTGGCTTTCGGCGGCAACACTGGGCGCTCTCTCAATCCTCGCGGTGGCCACGCCCGCCTTGTCACAAAATCCCTCGCAACATCCATGGATGAACACCAGCCTCTCGCCCGACGAGCGTGCCAACCTGGTGCTCAAGGAAATGACCCTGGACGAGAAGATCCAGCTCATGCACGGCCAGGGCATGCCCGGCTGGAGCCGCCCTATGCCCCGCACTTATCTCGGCAACCAGGGCGCTGGTTTCGTACTCGGCATTCCGCGCCTGGGCATTCCCCAAATCGAGATGAGCGACGCCGCCTACGGGGTCCGGATGAGCGCTCAGAATGGCCGCTACTCCACGGCGCTCCCCTCCAACATAGCGTCGGCGGCTAGCTGGGACCCGGAAGCGGCCTGTGATTATGGTGCGTTGATTGGCCGCGAGCTCCGCGCCCAGGGCTACAACATGACCCTCGGCGGTGGCGTCAACCTGACCCGCGAGCCGCGTAATGGCAGAACCTTTGAGTATCAGGGGGAAGACCCGCTGTTGGCCGGCACGCTCGTCGGCAACCGGATCAAATGTGAGCAGGCCCAGCATGTCATCGGCGACATCAAGCACTACGTCATGAACGACCAGGAGAATGGCCGCGACGAAGTCGACGTGATCATTGGCAAGCGGGCCCTGCAAGAAACCGATTTGCTGGCCTTCCATATCGGTATCGATATCGGAGACCCAGGCGCGGTAATGTGTTCCTACAACGCCATCAACGGCGACTACGCCTGTCAGAACAAATACACGCTTACCGATGTGCTCAAGAAAGACTGGGCCTTCAAGGGCTTCGTGATCTCTGACTGGGGCGGAACGCACAGCACAGTCCAAGCCTCGGCAGCCGGCCTCGACAACGAGCAGCCGATGGACGACTTCTACGGCGAAAAACTCAAGCAGGCGGTCGAGGCAGGCAAGGTCCCCATGGCGCAACTGGATGACCACGTGCACCGCATCCTGCGTTCCATGTTTCTCGCCGGGCTCTTCGACTTCCCAACCCAGAAGAGCGTGGTGGACGTGGAGGGCGGCTTTGCCACCACCCGCCGCATCGCGGAGCAGAGCATCGTTCTGTTAAAGAACAAAGGGAATGTCTTGCCGCTCGATCGCTCGGCCGTGCACTCCATTGCCATCATCGGGCCGCACGCTGACACGGGCATGATCTCCGGTGGCGGCTCAGCCCAGGTCGATCCGCCCGGTCAGCCGGCCGCCCCCTGGCAGTCGCAGGTATGGTTTCCCACCTCGCCCTTGAAGGCGGTGAGCGCCGCAGCTCCGGCAGCCCAGGTAACCTTTGATTCCGGCGCCGATCCGGCCGCAGCCGCCGCCGTGGCACGGAAAGCGGATGTGGCCATCGTCTTCGTCTATCGCTGGATGAGCGAAGGAACCGATCTCCCCAATCTTTCGCTGTCCGGCAACCAGGACGCGCTCATCGATCAAGTGGCGGATGCGAATCCTCGAACCATCGTAGTGCTCGAGACCGGCACTGCCGTCGTAATGCCGTGGATCGACAAGGTAGCCGGCGTGATGGAGGCGTGGTACGCCGGCAGCAAGGGCGCGGACGCGGTGGCCAACGTCCTCTTTGGCAATGTTAATCCGAGCGCCAAGTTGCCCATGACCTTTCCTCTCAGCGTGGCCGATCTACCCCATCCGGATCTGATAAAACCGCCTCCAGGCCACAACGCGGGCGCAGGTGCCGTATTGAAGCCCGAAGACGCCAAGCCCACCTTCAGCGTGCATTACAGCGAAGGATTGAAGGTCGGGTACAAGTGGTACGACGCGGAAAAAAAGCCAGTCCTTTTCCCCTTCGGATACGGCCTTTCCTACACCACCTATCAGTACTCCGATCTGAAGGTCACGGAGGGTAAGGAACCCACGGTTCGCTTCACGGTAAAGAACGCAGGTACCCGCGCCGGAGCCGAAGTCGCCGAGGTCTACGTAGCCTTGCCGGCCAGCGCCGACGAACCTCCCAAGCGGTTGGCCGGTTGGAGCAAGGTGCTACTAAACCCGGGCGAGAGCAAAGAAGTCAGCCTCTCAATCAATCCCCGCGAGTTGTCTATCTACGACGAGAGCACAAACGCCTGGAAACAATTGCCGGGTCATTACACCTTCATGGTAGGCGGCTCCTCCAAAGACCTACCCCTCCATCAGGAGATCAACCTTCCCTAGAGTTTCGGCGCACCAACAAGCCCATTCCCCTGGACGGGTGCCCCAGGTTCGCCTTAGCGTACCTGGGCCCAAAACGTCTTTTTTCGAATGCTTTTACCAGATCGCTTCTCGGAGCTTCCCGAGAGAGAGAACCACGCAGAAAAGCGATGGAGGGGCTGCGCCCATCTTTTTCGGCCCACGTACGTTCAGGCGAACGTGGGGCACGTCCAGGGGATTAGGCTTGTTGGTGCGCCGAAGCTTCTGGGTTGGACGATTAGAACGTAGTGGAGCGACCTGCCATCAGCTTGCAACCACCTAGCCGCTTCTCGTTATCGTGGTCAAGTCCGGCCAAAGGGTCCAACCACATGTCTTCATCACGCCGTCAATTCGTAGCATCACTCGCCGCCATGGGCGCAATGGCGCCATTAAGCAGAGCCGCGCACGCCTTCGCCGCAACCTGCCCTTTTCACCTCTCCGTAATCAACGACGAGATAACGCCGGACTTCGGCCGCGCCTGTGAGATTGCCACCAAGGACTTCGGCCTCCACTGGATAGAACTGCGCTCCATGTGGAATAAGAACGTCACCGATCTCGACGCCAAGGAGATCGCCGAGTCCAAGCGAATTCTGGAAAAATACCAGCTCCGCGTGACCGATATAGCCAGCCCGCTCTTCAAGGTGGATTGGCCCGGAGCGCCACTCTCCAAGAGCAGCCCCAAGCACGATCAATTCCACGCCGACTTCGATTTCAAGCAGCAGGATCCGTTGCTGGAACACTGCATCGACTTGGCCAGGCAATTCCAAACCAACCGCATCCGCTGCTTCGACTTCTGGCGCCTGGACGACCAGGCCCCCTACCGCGCCGCCATCAACGAAAAGCTACGCAAGGCCGCGGAGACTTGCGCCAAGAGCAACCTGATCCTGCTGCTCGAGAACGAGATGGCGTGCAATACCGCAACAGGAGAAGAATCCGCCGCGGTTCTGAAAGCCATCCCCAACAAAAACTTCATGCTCAATTGGGATCCGGGAAATGCAGCCGCGCTGGGAAGCACACCCTACCCCGACGGATATCGCCTCTTGCCCCACGACCGCATTGGTCATTGCCACGCGAAGGATGTAACCCGCGAGCCTGGCAAGAAATACGAATGGGCGCCGGTAGGAGGCGGAGTCGTCGATTGGGTAGGTCAGTTTCGCGCCTTCGCCAAGGACGGCTATCACTATGCCGTCAGTCTGGAAACGCATTGGCGCGGAGCGGGCAGTCCGGAAGCCTCCACCCGCGTCAGCATGAAAGGGTTGAAGGAAACACTCAGCAAGGCCGGCCTGAATTGCTGAAGTGATTCCTACTCCTTCGGGCTACCACGAAAACTCACTTCCCACTGCACGGGTTGCGGCTGCCCTTGAAAGCTGACCATCAACGCATCACCGGTCAGCGAATGTTTTTCTGGAATTTCCCCGCCTCCTGCGCCAACCACGCGGAGATGCTCGACGCTAAAGCCTTTGGGTAGGTGGAACCAAAGAGCATACGGCTCGCCGGGCACCGTCTCCGACGTTCCGGAAAGCTTGTTTTTGGAAGCATCCCACTCCTGGTTCACGATGGAAAAGGCGCCGCTGATGTGGCGAGAATTCCCAATCAGCTGCGGGCGGGGCAGAACCGGGTGGATGGCCAGCACCCGCGTGTCATGAGGTTCGATGTCGATCGCAATCTCATCGGAAAACACACCGAGCACTTTCTGATTCCAGAAATCGAAAGCCACATAGCTGGCGGTTGAGTCGAGCCCCAGCTTATCCCGCAGTGAAATCTTCCGGCTTGCAGCTTCGGAACGCCAGTTCGTGAAGCCCACAACATCGTACTGTCCCGACTTCTCATTCACCTTCAAATCAAGGATCTCGGGATAATTGTGAATATAGGAGTCAGCGCGTGTCTGGCGAAAGGTTGTGTTCCGCGAGTCCGTTCCGCGGCTGAAAAGATCCAGAGGGATGATGGGCATGGTAGGCATCGTCTGCTGCAGCAGCTTGAGTCGTTCCTGCGGCAGATCCTCCATCACATTTCCCACCGGGTAGGCCACGCCCGTCAGGGAGATGAAGCTAACGACTGTGCGCGCTTCCTGCTCCGTCACCCCCACCCCCGTCGCAGGATCTTCCCGGCCGGTAATCTCGCGCAGCACATCCGGCAACCGCTTTGTCTTGGCTTCCTCCATCGTCATGGGCTTGCCAAGTTCCACCCCTTCGCCCGGCATTACATAAGCGAAGATGTGGTTCGAGAACGCGTTCCCGTTGATGGAACTGAAGAGGGCATGCATCCCCTGCCAGTTGTTGTACACGTCATTTCCATTGAAAAAGGAATTGAAGTAGCCGACCCCATTCAGCGGCATGCCTGCCGGACATCCTTCGAGGAACACCTGCGGCCCAATGGTGTCGCGGATGACTTTCATCCGGTTGCGATAGACCACGACCGGGTCCGATGACTTGTCGTAAAGCTTGTCCTTGTCGAGTTCGGGCAAGGCCTGCGGAATCGAACCCTCACCATCAAACTTGTAATACTCGAAACCCCATTTATCCAAAGTGGTAAAGAGCTCCCGAAGAAAACTCACCACCTCAGGATTGCTGGAGTCAAGAACAGGCGTGCGGTAATCGGAAATATGATTCCCTTCGATGTTGCGCAGGTACCACTCCGGATGTTTCGTAAGGGCGCCCGCATAAACATTTGGCACAATCCAAAGCCCCGCGCGGAAGCCCTTGGACTTTATGTAATTGGTGAGCCACTCGGGGCCATGGGGAAACTTCGTCTTATCCCAGTTCTCGATCCAGTAGTGTTGCCCTTGTTTGTCGCGGTCAAAGCCGTCGTCCAACTGCACAAACTGAAATCCGTAGGGCTTGAGGTTTTTTGCCAGCCAGTCCGTATTCGCGACAATGTCTTTCTCGGTCACGTCTTTGTAGTAGCCCGTCCAACTCGACCACACCATGGGAGCCGTGCTGAAGTAGCTGTCATCAAACGGTACGTAAAAAGGTACGCCCAGAGTCTTGGTGTAATAGTCCGGCACAAGGCGGATGTAGGTGTTCCCCGGAACGGGCATACGCACATCCATCAGACTTGGATCCTGATCCGCGCGGCGTAATGTCGTCTGGTCTGTGAATTGGATCACAGCATCCTGCTTACGATCGAACAAGCTGTGAAATGCCGATCCCGAAACCTGCCCCAGCGCAAAATACATAACCTCAGGATTTTTCAGAGGAAGATAAGACTGGTTGCGCGTTTCCGTCCCCCCATACTCGAGCGGCGCTTCATCGGTCCCGATCCAATCGACGGGAAATCCCTGTGGGTCCAAAACGCGCGCGGGTATCCGGTTGGAGCTAGCCGGTGCCTGTGCCGTGAGCACACCGTTCGTCGCTGTACTGGAGATTTTGAGCATGTTGTGGCTGATGTCAAAACTCCAGGCAGTCATGGGGTGAACCGTATGGATGGTCAGCTGCCATTGACTTGTTTGCTCGGCCGACCATCCGGTCAGGGGCTGGTCTCCGACGCTAATCCGGACATCCTTGAGGACAATGCCCAGCTCCTGCTGCGAAATGCTGAGTACGCTTTGTTCTTGATCGGCAGTAATGGTCCAGCCCTGGTTATGGATGGCGACCGGCGCCGCCCCATGGGCATGATTGGCCACAACGATAAAGAAAGCCGACACAGCAATCGGCAACAATCTCCGCATTCTTCCTCCGCTCGGTCCTTTGTCTTAGCCGAACGGTACCAGCAACGCCGTCACCGGGCCAGCATAATTTGGAGTGCGGATATAAATCGATGCCTAGGCTTTCGCCTGCGGATCACTGACCTCTTTGGCATAGAACATATGCGAAATCCTCGGCGGCTCGCTGTCGCGATGGAAGCTGAAGACGCGCTCCCGGGTCGCGAGATCCGAAGCCGTGAACCGCTCCCGCTGGCGCAGGTATTCGAGCCATGACTCGGTGACAAACGTCTCGTTGAGATGTCCTGGGTCCGTCGCGTCCTGGTACACGCCCCAGCGAATAGCGCCATCCCGCAGGCGCACATCCCGCAGTTGATGAATCGCTTTGGTAAAAGCGGCATAGTCCCTGGGGTCGATATGGTAATCGATCGACACCCGAACCGGCCCGTCGCTGTCCTCCCGTTCCGACGCCAGTTTAGGTGCTGGCAGCGCGTACCGGTGGGGGCTGAAATCGGGCTGCACGCCGCGCAGCACATGAAAGCGCAGCGACCAGGGGAGAGTAACCGCCAGGCCAACAGACGCGCACATCAGTGACTTCGAAGTGGAAACGTGCTCTGCGATGTAGCCCCAAATCACTCCGCCCAGGGCCATTCCGCCGGCGAAGATCATCTGGTATGCGCCCAACGCCCGCGCCTGCACCCAGGCCGGAACCGACACCTGCACCGCCAGGTTCAGCGTAGACATGGCGCTGGTCCAGGCGAATCCACCGGCGATCAACATGGGGATAATGATCAACGGCACCTTCACCAATGCCAGTACCGCCAGCGTAGCCACGAAGACGCCGGTGGACCAGGCGATAATGGCGTCTGCCGACAGCACCCTGCGGACCCGCGGTAGATTCGTCGCCCCGATCACCGCTCCGAAGCCCATACTGCCATTCAGAATGCCGTATCCCATCGCACCCTGGTGCAGATCGTTACGGGCCACAACGGCCAGCAAGGCCCAGACCGCGCTCACGAAGAGGGTGAAGATGAGCGTCCGCATAAAGGCCGCCTGCAGCATCGGTGCATAGCGAAGATAGCGGATCCCCGCGCGAACGGAACCGCGTATCCGTTCTGACGGCAGTGCGCTCTTGAACGGCGGGTTGCGCTGCCAGCGATACAAAACCAGGATCACGCCCACAAAGGAAAGGGAATTGAGCAGAAACACTGAGGCAGCGCCGGTCGTGGCCCGGGCGAACAGCGCGATCGCCAGACCGCCCAGGGCGGGTCCCAGGGCGCGGGCGAGGTTAAACCCTGCGCTGTTGAGAGATATCGCATCCGGCAGCTGCGCGCGGGGAATCACCTCCGGCACAATGGCCTGCCATGCGGGGCTATTCATCGCCGTGCCGATATTCAGCAGGAAGGTAAGAATCAGCAGGATCCACGGCGAGATGATGTCGAAGAACGTGAGCACGCTGAGGAAAGCGACTGCGGTCAGCATCCACGCCTGCCAGAAAATGAGCAACCGCCGCCGATCGAAAATATCAGCCGTTGCCCCCGCCAACAATCCCAGGACGACCACCGGCAGGCTGGCCGCCGTCTGCATCAGCGCAATCAGCAAAGGAGACGGCGTGAGCACCGTCATCAGCCAGGTGCCGGCCGTATCCTGCATCCATCCGCCCAGGTTGGACACAATCGAGGCCAGCCACAGATCGCGAAAAAGCGGCACAGAGAGCGGCTCAAAGCCGCTGAGCCTTTTCTCCGTCTCCAATTGATCTGTCTTGAGAGTCGCCATGGGGGATACGGGGCTGGTGCTTCTATTATCCCAGAGTGGCCGGGCTGCTCGCCCGGATGTGCCGCATGTGCAACCCCAATCCCCCGAAAAAGACGCGGAACATGCTGAGAGCCTGTGACTTTATAGATCTTTCGTGTGAAACCTTCGACCTCCCAAAAAAATCGTCATCCTGAGCGAAGCGCCTTAAAGATTTATCGCGTGACAGAGCGTTTGGGGCGCGGAGTCGAAGGACCCCGGCGGTGCCTATTTCACTTATGCTGCTCAGAGCTTTTTCGACCACCGAAGCCAGCCCGGGCAGACCCGCCAAGGTCTTTCCTTGGGGCCGAAAACCAACAACTGAAGATGTTCGCTTAGGATGACGATTTTGTGGAGGTTTCGTCGAAAAACATCCTAAAGTTAGCGCTTTATTGACCGAAACCACACCGGTCGCTCTCACCCAGGTCTCGAGTTAACCATCGGTGTGGGAGACCGGTTGGCGATGCTGAGCCTGACCGGCGTATGCTGAATCTGTCGTGAACCTCTCTTCACCATCGCACGTGCGAAGCAAGATCCTTCCACCCGTGCTCTTGCTCGTACTGCTCGTGACCCAGGCCGCCTCCAACATATGCGGGGCGCAGTGTGTGCAACATCAGCTTCCGAATCCCTCCGCCCACGTGATGGCGCATTGCCATTCTATGCCGCAGTCCAACGGCCCCGCATTTAAGACATGCCAACGCGGAACACATGCCATCTGCGTGATCGATTTGCAGGCAAATACCCAGGGAAAGAACATCCACCCCCTGGCACTCCACTCAGAGGTCCGCTCCACTCTTCTCCCGCACCAAAATTCCCCGCACTTCGAAACCCCATCCCACCAACTTCGAAGTAGTACCGACCTCTCGTCCCTGATCACCGTTCTGCGCGTATAGACCTGTCCCCCTGCCTTTTCAAGTAAGGGGAGAGTCGCGTTCGGACTCCATCCCTTCGTCCTCCCCAGTTAATCCATCCGGAGTCCCTATGAGTAACCGACGCACCTTTCTCCATCGTGCCTTCGCATCCGGCGCGGCCCTTTTCGCGGCCCGCGGCCTATCGGCGCAAACCATGCAAATGACGATGCCGATGCCGCCGAAACCAGCCACGCCGGATGCACCGGCCGCCGCTCCCCACATCCAAGCCCCGCGGGCAGCGAAGCCTTCTTCTCCCGCCTCCCCCGTGCCGGTAGTAACCACAGACGTTGGCGACTTGGCCTACACCATGGACGGCAACACCAAGGTCTTCCATCTCGTAGCGGAAGTACTAAAGCAAAAAATCCACCCCGATAAAACCATCGACGCCTGGGGATTCAACGGCAGCGCCCCTGGCCCGACCATCCAGGTCAACCAGGGCGATCACGTCCGCGTCATCTTCGACAACCATTTACCCGAGCCAAGCTCCATCCACTGGCACGGATTCGAAGACACGGTCGGCTACGACGGCATGCCGGGCATAAGCCAGGAGCCAGTGAAGCCAGGCGGCCGCTTCGTCTATGAGTTCGACATCCACCAGGCCGGGACTTACTTCTACCACTCCCACATGGCCATGCAGGAGATGACAGGAATGCTGGGCGGCTTCATCATGCATCCCCGCACGCCCTACCATCCCCACTGCGACAAGGATTTTCTGCTGCACCTGCAGGAGTACCAGGTGCTGCCCAACAACACCGTCCCCAACACCATGAACATGGAATACAACTGGCTCCTGCTCAACGGCAAGGCGGCTCCGGCGACCACCCCGTTGATTGTTCGCCAGGGCGACCGAGTACGCATCCGCTTTGTCAACCTGGGCATGGATCACCACCCCATGCATGTTCATGGATACACCTTCCAGGTGACCGGCACCGAAGGCGGCCGCATTCCTGAGACCGCCTGGTGGCCGGGAACCACCGTGCTGGTAGGCGTTGCCCAGGCGCGCGACGTTGAGTTTACCGCCGATCGCCCCGGTGACTGGATGCTGCACTGCCACTTGCCGCACCACATGATGAACCAGATGTCGTCGAGCGTAGGCAGCATGAACCGCCTGGGAAACACTTCAGACACTGAGACCATCAACGGGCCGCTATCGCAGAAGGCGATGCCAGGCATGGCCGGCCCGGGCGACATTGCGGACAACGCAGACGCAGTCCCTGGCTTTCCTCAGGACGCCTACATGGAAGGGCCCGCCATGGCTATGGACTCCATGGTGGAGAAACCCGAGAACTACTTACTGCGCCCCGGCTGGAGCGGCTTCATGATGGGCATGATGAACTTCGTCAGGGTATTGCCGCCGGAAAAATACGACCAGGTGATAGCCCGTATGAAGCAGGCACAAAGGCCGAACGATCCCTACGGATCGCTACTCGAGCGAGTTTCCTAACCTTTCCCGGAGAACACTATGAAGAAACTCACGCTCCTGTTGTGGCTGGTCACCGCGCCGGTTGTCGCCCAAAGTGGTCAGCAGCCACCGATGGCAGGCATGACCCCAGGGATGGCCCCAGGGATGGCGATGAATAAGATGGATCATTCGTCGCCGCCACAGTTGTCCGTCCCTACGCCGGAGCTGCTGCAGGGATTCGCCGGCCGCGCCCCACTCAAGTTGGAATCCTTTCTCGCCCTGGCCGATCAGAACAATCCGACCCTGCGACAGGCGGCGGCCATCATCCGCCGTTCTGAAGCGGAAGCCAGGCAGGCTGCGCTCTACCCCAACCCCACTGTCGGCTACGAGGGCGACCAGATTCGCGGTGGCTCCTACGGTGGCGGTGAACAAGGCGGCTTTGTCGAACAGACCATTGTGCTGGGGGGCAAGCTCGGCCTTCGCCGCAACATTTACGAGCAGCAAAAGCAATCCGATACGATCGCAGCCCAAGCCCAGCTCATGCGTGTGCACAACGACGTTACCCAGATGTTTTATAGCGCGCTGAGCGCTCAACGGACGGTGGAAGTGCGCGGCCGCCTTACGGCTCTCGCCCGCGATGCTGCCCAAACCGCGCGCCGCTTGGCCAACGTGGGCCAGGCCGATGCTCCGGACGTTCTACAAGCCGAAGTCGAAGCGGATCAGGCTGAGATCGACTACACCGTCGCGCAGCGAATGTTTATTCAAAAATTCAAGAGTCTCGCTGCCTTGGCCGGCAATCCAACCGCAGAGGTCGCTCCCCTCGACGCGGCGTTCGATACCCCGCCGGAGATCGACCCATCTCATATCGTGGACACCATCGTGCAGCAAAGCCCCTCAGTCAAGCAGGCGCAACAGCAAATAGAGATTGCCCAAGCGCGGCTGAAGGATGCCAAACGTGAAGTGGTCCCCAATCTGCAGTTGAGGGCAGGGGAACAAGCCAATCTGGAGCAGCTACCAGAAGCTCCAGGAAAAAAGACCGGGGCGCAAAGTTTCGCCAGCGCGGGTATCGAGCTGCCGCTCTGGAACCGCAACCAGGGCAACACGCGCGCGGCGGAAGCAGAGTTGGAGCAGGCCCGGCAGGAGGTAACGCGGACCCAATTATCCCTACGCCAACAGGCCGACGTCCTGGCGCAGAACTATCTATCCGCCAAAGGGGAAGCGGAGCGCTACCGTACAGCTCTGCTCCCCCGCGCACGGCGCGCCTATGAGCTCTATCTTCAGAAGTACCAAAGCATGGCGCAGGCGTATCCTCAGGTCATCGTGTCGCAGCGCACTCTTTTTGAGCTTGAGGTGCACTACATCGACTCCCTCGATCGCATCTGGCAGAATGCCATTGCGCTCCAAAACTTTACTCTGCAGGGCGGCCTGGAAAAGCCTGCCGAAGCGCGATGAAAGGAAGACAGCATTGAATCTGCAACTGTGGTTGATCCGTCACGGAGAAACGGAGTGGAGCCTCTCCGGCGCCCATACCAGCAGAACCGATATCCCGCTCACCGCGCGCGGGGAGCAGCGCGCCGAAAAGATCAGGGACTATCTCGCGCATCGCAAGTTCAGCCTGGTATTGACCAGCCCCCTGCAGCGCGCTCGGGAAACCTGCTGTGTCGCCGGCTATGCCGATGTCGCGCAGATCGACGAGAACCTGCGCGAATGGGATTACGGCATCTTCGAAGGACACACCACGGCAGAGATCCGCAAGGAGCGTCCTAACTGGTCTATTTGGGATTCTCCTATACCGGAAGGTGAGCCCGTCGAGCACGTCGCGGCCCGCACCCAGCAAGTCATCGATCGAGCCGCGAAGGCCGGCGGCCAGGTCGCCTTGTTCGCCCATGCCCATGTCCTGAGGATTCTCGCTGCCACCTGGCTTAGTCTGCCTCCGCGCGCGGGCAGCCTGCTGGCGCTGGGCACAGGCTCGGTGAGCACGCTGGGCTTCGAACGCGAAACCCGGGTAATCGACACTTGGAATCGGTCCTTTGAAGTCGAGGATTGAGTATGAGTTTTCAGACCATACTAGTAGGCGACAACGGAACTCCCGAAGCGGAACGAGCTGTTGCCGTTGCCATGTCACTGGGCGAGAAGCTAAAGGCAAAAGTGATTCTGCTGGGTGTATTTCCGCCCCCGAGCGCCGAGTGCCAGGCAGAGGGTTACGGACTCGATAGCCGCGCGGCTGAGCGCACGAAGCTGGCAGAGCACCTGGAGCACGCGGCGCAAGCCGGCCGCCAACGCGGCGTCGATGTGCTTGCCGAACTGGTGGAAGGAATGCCTGAAGCGTCTATCGAGAAAAAAGCAGTGCAATACGGCGCGGACCTGATCGTCGTTGGACATCGCCACATCAGTCGCATCCGTTCCTGGCTCGAGGGCTCGACATCCAAACTCCTGGTGCGCCGATGCCCCGTGTCAGTGCTGGTGGTTCATGACGGGGACATAGACTGCTAGGCCAGGGCCCGCGCCAGCAATACCCCCAGCCACAGCGCAAGCAGTCCCAGCAAGATGCTGAGCGTTACATAGAGCGTGGCCAGCAGGAATGCGCCTGTTTCGAGCGCAGTGAACGTCTCCCATTCGAATGTGGAGAAGGTACTGTAAGCCCCGATAAAGCCGATAGGAATAAGGAACCTCCACGCCGGATTGACCTCTGTGTGCCGGCCAAGCCACGTCAGGGAGAAACCTATGATCAGGCAAGCCGTCATGTTGACCACAAAGGTGCCATAAAAAAATCGCGTGCCCATCCGGCTGGCAACGGCCGAACCCACCGCGTAGCGTGCCAGGGATCCCAGTGCGCCCCCAAATGCGATAAGAAGGTATTTCTGCAAATGCACCTCCACACAATGCACCCACCAACGCACAGGAGTACACGACTCCCACTAGGTGGAAACTCAGTTTGGACTGGGATGTCGTCGAGGGCATGACTCCGCGACGGTTATCCCGTCAGGAGTCATCATCTGTCAAGCCGAACCGGCAGAACAGCGGTTGCAGCGGTTTCACAACTCTCGTGGCCTTACCAAGATCGCGAGGAGTGGTCCCGGCGCGCCGGGACCACGAAGAGATCTTTGGCTTCGGTCTACGCCAAGTGTCAAACCGCTAAAGGTGAACTCCTTCACCTCAGCATACTTATCTAAATAAGCCGCCCAGGCGCCGCTTGTCAATCCCTTACTCACCCACGAATGCTGGACCATTGCACTATCCGCTCGTGACAAACTCCGATACACTTGTCGGGCATCAAGACGCTATGACAACCACAGCCATCGCAAGCAAGGCTCAGCAGGATCCCCGTGTAACTGCCAGATTGATCGCGCGCATCAAGCGCCTTATTGCGGATGGCTCCGTCTCACCCGGCTCCAAATTTCCCCCGGAGCGTGAGATGGCGAAGGAATTCGGAGCCAATCGCGCATCTGTGCGCCAGGCGCTCAAAGTACTGGAGATGATGGGCGTTCTTTCGCAGCGGGTTGGTGACGGTACTTATCTCTCAGAGAGCGCGGAAACCATCCTCAACGAACCGATCGATTTCCTCGTGTTGCTGGACGATCTCTCCCACCATGAGCTCTTTGAAACCCGGCTCATCGTCGAGCCCGAACTTGCCGCCCGGGCCGCGGAGCGCGCCACCGCCGAAGATATCTCGATACTGCGCAGCGCCGTGCTCGCTCTGGAGCGCAGCAAAGCCACGCGCGATCGCCTTGAGGCGGACATGGCTTTCCACAACGCCATTTTCCGGGCCAGCGGAAACCGCATCTGCCAGCTGCTCTTCAAGGGAATTCACCGCACCGTGCTCACCAGCATGAACCAGCTGTCCCAAGGTGTTTCGGTCGAACAGCCGCTCAAGTTCCACCGCAAAATCTACGCCGCGATCCGCGCCCGCGATGCGGAAGCTGCCCGCTCCGCTATGCGCGACCACATTCTCGACGCCCGCTCCCTGCTCCCCAGGAAATCCTGAGCGGCCCAGCCTCTTACGGGTTGTGAAAAATCTCTTGCATCTTTGTCCAACCGGTCGCACCGGGCAGAGGAATCTGCATAGCATCCGTCTGGCTGAGCCACTTGATATTACGAGGCTCCTTCGCCATGGCTTCCGCGTCGCCCTTGGGATCGCTTCCGGTGTACTCATAGTAGGCAAACTCGTAATAGTGACTCTCATCCATTTTCTGGATGTAAATCGAGAAGTTGTGCATATGGTATTTATCGAGCAAATCACGCACGCCCGGGTTTGACGCCGCGTGGAGCGCTTCATAGGCCGAGATCCGATCTGGTTTGATGCCGATCAACATGCCGGTTCGTGCCGGCCGGCTCTGCTGGCCATGACCATAGAATCCGATCAACAGTGCAACCGCTCCGCCAAGAAATGCGCCCAGAACAATTTTCTTCATCCTTACCTCCCATTTAGTAGCGCACCCATGATTGCATTTCTAACCCCATGGAGAGAAGGGAAGAATGGCTCAACCAAACCGTTTTTGCTGCCTTGAAGGTCACGGATAAACTACGGCTCTGCGCACCTGTTGAGCGAAGCACCGCCTCAGCTTTGTCAACCATCCTGCCCCTGCGCGCAATGGAAACCGAATTGAGTCCCAAAGGGACGGCTGAGAGTAGCCCAGGACGTACCCGGATTTCCTGTGCAGCTTGGTGGAAGCAATGCGCCTCGTGCGGCTTTCCGTGAAGAAAGCCGCATACGCAGATATGTCTGAAGCAGCGTGCAGGTAATCCGGGGCAGTCCTGGGTTTATTGGACATAAGTCTGAAGTCCCGAAGGGACGACTGAACAGTGCACAGGACGCTAGTCCGGGCCATTTCTAATCACCAAGGCGGACTCGGTCTGCATAGGCGTTATCCCAACCCTTGCCAACTACCAACGCAATGGTTCATCATTTCAGAACTCATGCGTCTCGATTCCCACCAGCACTTCTGGCACTACAGCCCCACCGAGCACACCTGGATGACCGACCAGATGGCAATCCTGAAGCGTGCCTATCTGCCCCAGGATCTGCAGCCACTGCTGGCCAGCATTCACTTCGACGGCTGTGTCTCCGTGCAAGCGCGGCAAAATCTGGAGGAGACGCGATGGTTACTCGAACTTGCTGACCAGCACGACTTCATCAAGGGTGTGGTCGGTTGGGTAGACCTGTGTTCCGAAGACCTACGCAGCCAGCTGGAGAGATTCGCCCCCCATCCCAAGCTCGTCGGCGTGCGCCATATCGTACACGATGAACCCGACGACAATTTCATGCTGCGCCCGGACTTCCGCCGCGGCATCGCGCAGCTGCGAGACTTCGACCTCACCTATGATCTGTTGCTCTTCCCCCAGCACCTGAAGGTCGCCGTGAAGCTCGTAGAAGAATTCCCCGAGCAGCCATTTGTCCTCGATCACCTCGCCAAGCCCAAAATTGCCGAGCAGCTCTTCTCTCCCTGGCAAGAGGATCTGCACCAGCTCGCCAAATACCCCAACGTTACCTGCAAGCTCTCTGCCATGGTAACGGAGGCCAAATGGAATCAGTGGCGCCCCGAAGATTTCCACCGCTACCTGGACATCACCTACGCGGCATTTGGCTGGAGCCGGCTCATGATCGGTTCCGATTGGCCCGTGTGCACGCTCGCGGGCGAGTACAAACCGGTGATGAACATCGTGCTGGATTACGTCCAACAATTCCCGGCAGAAACGCAAGCCGCAATCCTTGGCGAAAACTGCGCTCGCTTCTACCGCATCGATGCTTTCAAACGGGGACTTCGGCCATAGCCGCTCATCCATGGCCATCTCTCCTATCGATGTAATCGTCATCGCCGTCTACCTGGTTGGGATCACCGCCTTCGGC
This sequence comes from uncultured Acidobacteriaceae bacterium, assembly GCA_963824325.1. GTDB lineage: Bacteria > Acidobacteriota > Terriglobia > Terriglobales > Acidobacteriaceae > PALSA-350. The sequence continues at coordinate 217,218 of CAWGPA010000010.1, forward strand.
ATCAAGATGGGCTACCGGCGGAACGCCTCTTCCCAGCAGTATTTTCTGGCCAACAAATCGTTGGGCTGGTTCACCGTCGGCGCCGCCGTCTTCACTTCCAATATTTCCACCATCCATCTCGTGGGGTACGCAGCAGGCGGGGCAAGAGACGGCCTGGTCATTGGCAATTTCGAGTGGATGGCCTGCTTCATCCTCATCCTGCTGGCGCTGATGTTCGCCCCGTTCTACATCAATTCCGGCGTGGCCACGCTGCCGGAGTTCATGGAGCGCCGGTACTGCCCCGAGGCGCGCACCTTCCTTGCCGTGATCGGAATACTAGGCGCGCTGTTGATACACATCGGCATCAGCCTCTTCGCCGCTGCCAAGGTCTTCGAGAGTCTGCTCGGCGTGCCTATGTTTGCCACCATCCTCGTACTGTCGCTGTTCACCGTCACCTACGCGGCTCTCGGCGGCCTCAAGGCCGTGGTGATGACGGAAAATATCCAGGTCGTGCTGCTGCTGGGCGGGGCAATCCTGATGACCGTCCTCGGCATACGCGCCCTGCCAGGCGTGGGCATACACGACATAGCAGCCTTCCAACATGCCGTCGCACCCGGACAACTGCACATGCTGCAGCCCGTCATCAACGCCCAGGGGCATCTCAATGAGTTCTCCTGGTTGGCCGTTGTGCTCGGCTATCCCATCCTCGGCATCTGGTATTGGTGTGCGGATCAGACCCACGTCCAGCGCGTGCTCGGTGCGCATACTTTGAAAGACGGACAGAATGGCGCGCTCTTTGCCGGCTTCCTGAAAATCACGCCTGTGTTTCTCATGGTGTTTCCCGGCGTGATCGGTTACGTACTCTGGCAGAAAGGCGCGATCCATCTGGCGAATGTGCCAGGGACGGCTCATGCGGACTACAACACCATGCTGCCGCAGCTGATCCTGTACCTCATCCCAGTCGGCGTGCGCGGCTTGATCGCCGCCAGCCTGGCCGCCGCGCTCATGAGCTGCATGGCGGCCGCGCTCAATAGCTGCGCAACCCTCATCTCTATCGATGTGGTCAAGCGTCTCCACCCAGAAGCCACCGACGCTCGCGTGGTTCGTGTAGGGCGCATCACCACCGGCGTGATCATGGTGCTGGCCATGTTGTGGTCCACGCAGGGCGACCAGTTCGGTACCATCTTCGAAGCGGTCAACAAGATTCCCATGACCTTTGCGCCCGCGGTCACCACGGTCTTTGTGCTCGGCGTCCTATGGAAGCGAGGGACGCGACAAGGAGCCATGGCGACCCTCTATTTCGGGTCTCTCATCGGCGTGATGTATTTCCTGATCGATCTGCCCAGTACTGGCCGCTGGTTCCTGCCCTCCAACCGCCTTACGGACTTCGGTGGCTTCGTCACCGATCCCGTGCAGGGCCTGGGCATTCCATTTATGCTCGCGGGACCAATCATTGCCGTGGCCTGCGTGGCCATCTACGTAATCACCAGCCTGCTCACACCCGCTATGGATCAGGCAGAAGTCTCAAAAGTCTGTTGGGATCACCCGCTGGCATTTCTCCAGGGGCCGGTCAAGGCAGTCAGTGATCCGCGCATCATATCGCTCTTGTTATTGGCAACCGTCGGTGTGTTTTATTACCTGCTCCGGTGAGGGCCACGCAAGCGTGACCCTCATTCCTTAGGCTAAGGTTTCTGCGCAAGAGAACCTACTTCTTGGCGGGCATCCAGAAGTCAGGATCCGCCTTCACAAAGGCTTCCGGCGGGTAGCTCATCTTGGGGTCGATGAAGAATAGATTCGTTTGTCTCGACTCCACGCAGGCCGCCTCAAGCTCCTCCAATTTCTTCATGCCGTCTGCTCCCAGGGCCTCCTCAAACTTTTTACTCCGGTCCTCTCCGGCGTCAAGGTCTGCAGCAGACTTGAGCGTAGTAATAACCAGGTAGGCGCCGCCGGGCGAACCGTAAGCCTCCTCGTACATTCCCCAGTGGAAATCGGGATCGCCCTTCTTGTAGCCGTCGCTCACCAGCTTGACCAACTCTTCCCATTCCTTGTAGTGTCCGGGGCGAATGAAGAATTGCATAATCTCTTCGTAGCGGGTTCCCACCCGAAAGCCCGGATTGAGACTTAGATCGTCCCGCTTCACCCACACGCTGTAATCCTTGGACGCGAGCAGATCGCCGTCAGCTGCGTTGGTGCGGTCGAGGGTGGCAGAAAGTGCTGAGTCGCTGCTGGCGCTCTTCTGCGCCGCCAGCATGTCGGCAAATGAAGAATAACCGTGAAAGAACAAAGTTCGCGGCGGCCCTGACAACGATACCGCGGCATAGTAGTGGTTCGGAACCTTGCTTGCAGCCAGGGCGCGGGGATAAGCGCCTTCGACCATCTGATGGGGAGCGCCGTCCTTACCCGGTTTGGTGTACTCACGAGAGATGACCAGTATCTTCGTGGTGGGCAGAACATCCTGGGCGAACAGAGCGAAAGGTGCGCTGCACGATAGCGACATAAGCAGTGGAAGCGCGGCGCTGCTGTGGAATCGAAACTTCATAGGTCTTTCTCCTGAAGCTTGAAGGGTGAATGAAGCAGGAACGGTTGAACAGGCTGCAAAGCTCTGCGGGCTGGCCTGACGAGGGCGAGCATAGAGGGGCCCTAAAAGATCCGAGTGTGGCCGACAGACCCAGAGAAAAACCCGTGAAAGGGAAGGATGCGCGGAGTATATGTACCTGAACTTTGCCGGGCAACACAATTCGCTACGGCTGCCCGAAAGATAACCTAAACGGTTCAGTCCAGCATCAAGACGGTGGGACCGCCTGCGACTCTTTCACCCGATCCGAGCTTGTTGCCGCGCTCTGCGCAGTCTATGCTCCCGCGTCGTACGGCAGAAAGACCGTGAAAACAGTACCGTGACAATTTGCGCGCTGACTAGACCTAACCCGTATCGATCCTCTATGCCGTTCCACAATGTCACGGCTGATCCAAAGCCCCAGGCCTGTTCCGCTAACTCCCTTGGTGGTAAAAAACGCCTCAAAGATCCTCACGGACGTTTCGCGTGTCATGCCCGAGCCAGTATCGGCAATGGTAAAGACAAGACCGTCTCTCCCGGTCGTCTTGTCGCGGCCGTCCCGTGTACGCAAGAACAGTTCGCCGCCTTGCACACTCATTGCGTCCATTGCGTTCCCAATGAGATTGCTCAGCACTTGGCGAATCTCCCCATCAAAGCAGAGCAGAGCAGAGACGGCTCGATCGCGCCTCGAAAGTGTAATGTCTGAATTGAAAAGGCGGCCCTGAAAGATTGTCAGTGTGTCGTCGATCAGGTCTTTGGCTGAAGTCAGTTTAGGCCTGGTCGATTGCCTGTGAAAGCGAAGGGTCTGATTGGTGATTGCCGAGACCCGGCGCAACTCTTCTTCGGCTTGATGCAAATACTGTACAGCTGCCGGATCAACGGCAGCTGTCTTCGCCAGGTACACAAGGTTGGTTACCGATTCCAGCGGGTTGTTTATCTCGTGGGCAATCGAACTTGCGAGCCGTCCCACGGCGGCTAGTTTCTCTGTCTGTAGAAGCACCTTTTCGGCCCGCTTGGCTTCGGTGACGTCCACGCCGAGAACAATAATGCCAGAGACCGTTCCGTCCCCATCACGCATGGGTTGATAAACAAAATCCAGGAAGCGTTGGTCTAAAATTTCAGAGCCGAGCCGGGCCAACTGAATCGGCGTACTGCGGCCGATGAACGGCTCTCCTGTTTGATACACCTTATCCAGGACCTCGATGAAGCCCTGCCCCTCTGCTTCCGGTACAGCGTCGCGTACCGTCTTCCCAATCAGGCTGCGCGGTCCTAGCAGCTGCTGATAGAGAGGATTGATTCTCTCGAAGATGTGCTGTGGTCCACGTAACACCGTGAAGAAAGCAGGAGCTTGCTCAAAGAGGTCGCCGAGTCTCTTCAACTCTTGCAGCAGTGTTTGATCGGCTATCTGTTTTTTTGTGGTTTCGGTACAGACGACAAGCGTGCCGCCGATATTGCCTTCCAGGTCGCGAACCGGGCTATAAGCGTACGTCCAGTAAACATCCTCCAGGCAGCCGTCGCGAAGAATCGGAATGAGCTGGTTTTCCTGCCAGACGGTTTTCCCGCTCAACATGACCTGCTCGATTTGTGGCCCGATGGTGGACCACACCTCCGGCCAGCACTCCTTTCCCTTTTGACCGAGCGCCCGTGGATGTTTATCGTCACGGAGGCATTCGCGATAGGCGTCATTGTAAAACTGCACCAGGTCAGGACCCCACCAGAGGAACATGGGGTGCGGAGAAGCCAGCAGGAGATTGACTGTGATCAGCAATACGTCCGGCCATCTTGCGATGGGTCCAATGGACGTCTGATCCCAGTCAAACGCACGCGTCAGGTCGGCCATCTCGCCGGCCCCGAATATCTTGTCCGCTCTCGAATGGGATGATGCAACAGCGGGTGCGAGGTCCTTTGGAGCTTGAAGCACTGCGTACGCGCCTTCCAGCGGGCGTGGAATTCATCGGCTGCTACCTCATTCTACGCACCTGATCGCGGGGGCAGCGACATTTTGCGAGGTAACTCCTGCTCTTTCAGATAGATGGGTTGCCTCCCGTCGGGAGTGGGCGGCTGGTATCTTGTTGAGTATGGTTAGACCCTGTTTTCTCGTCATCGATCGGGAATTTCCCGGCAGCATCTCGACCCGAAAGTTAGTGATCGAGACCGCCAAGTTCAATGTTTTAACCGCCTACTCGGCTCAAGAAGGGATTGAGACACTCAGAATGTTTCCCGCGATTCATGGAGTCGTCCTCGACTCAGCCATTCCCGGCATGTCCTGCGGGGCGCTGGTACAAGAACTCAAAAAGGTGAAAGCAGGAATTCCAATCGTCGCAATTTGCGGCCCCGGAGACGATCCTTGCCCTAACGCCGACCACGAACTGGAGAGCTTTGACCCTCGACGCCTGCTTGCCTTGTTACAGTCATTGTTGCCGAAGGAGGCTGACGCAATCGAAAAGAGGGAAGAGCAACTAAATCGAGATGTGTAGTCGGCAAGCCTCTGCCCCCCAAGCGGCCCTGCGCTTGTCCTTTGGGTACGGTTGACCCTTGAGGAGACACTGTAGTGCTTAAGAATTGCTGCGTTACTGTATGTGTCACGGTTAACTCCGTCGCTTTTGCTTCGTCTGCTGTGGCGCAAGCAGCCAACAATGATTCTGTAAGGATGACCGATGCAGATACAAAGCAGGCACGTACGAATGACACGGCTCGCCGGGAGGTCGCCCTGGCCAGCGGAGCACAGCTGCTGAGCACAGACTACCCTCGGCAGAGCCTCCCAATGGACAGCGTATTCGGTTAGTCTTCCTGACGGAGCGGTCGCCAGGTGCAATCCAGTCAACGCACCACCCTCTTGCTCGAACGCGAAATTCGCCACCGATCTGGTCGCTCCGCCGGCGTCGCCCGCGATCTCTTCCGTGCCTTAGAAAGCCGGCCGCCGGTCAACTCAACGCAATCGTCACCGTCTGCGGAGTAGCCGGCACCGCGTAATGTGCCACATCGTGGAAGCCGGCACGGGTGCACATGGACTCGATCTCGCGCTGCGAATACGCGTCGCCGGTTGGAGTGGAGGTGAGCATAGTCATGGCGAACATGCCGGCGCCTGGAGGCGTGATGCGATCATCATTGACGGCCATCTCCGCGATCGCCATCTTCCCCCCCGGTTTCATGGCAGTCCGAATTTTCTCGAACAAACCAATATTTGTTGGGACATCGAAGTGGTGGATGAAGTTGGTAACCAGCACCGCATCATAGCCGGACCCGTAATCGGTAGCGAAGGCGCTACCTTCGATCGCATGCCAGCGGTCCGCCACCCCGAACTTGACGGCATTCTCATGGGCAACCGCTAAGACATTCTTCCAATCCAGGGCATATATTTCTGCGGCGGGATTCTGTCGCGCGATGGTAAGGCCGTACATCCCATGTCCGGCGGCGATATCGAGCACCTTCACCGCGCCCGAGCCGGCCGCGTGTTTCGCCACCACCTCGGCAGATAGCATAGCGAGGGGCGCCATCCCCCGAGCAAACTCCACCCATATCGGGTTGTCGTCGCTTACCGAGCCCTCGGCCGGCAGGGTCGTTCCGCCTTTGCGCACCGCTCCGGTCACGCTTCCCAGGCCCTTCTCCATGAATGGATGGAAGAGGAATGCCGCCATGCCGCCCATGTAAGCGGGTGAGCCTTCGACCAGGAACAGCTTCGAATCCGGAGTCAACTCGTAGCCAGCCTCGTCCTTGGTAAGGAACCCAATGATGGTGAGAAAGTCACAAAGAACGCGCAAGCCTTTCGCGGAGGCTCCACACCCGGACGCAAGGGCTTCCGGCGTGTGCGCGCCGTTGGCGATGGCGGTGAAAAGCTTCAGTTCAATGCCGGCGCGCAACGCGCTGGTTCGCTGGTGTGCCTGCAGCGTGTCGAAAACAAGCATCGGAGAAGGAGGTTGAGGAGTCATCGGCGGATTGTACATGCTCATAATCACGATTGGAATACTGGGTTGACACCACCGTGCGCGATTCTAGCCGGTCAGACATTAGACTCAGCAGCGCGCTCAGTTCGGAGCGATGAGGACCAGCTTTGGGAAATATGTTCGATAACGGGTCGCGTCGCGCGTTAATAAGCTGTATCCGGCAACGGACGCGTGAGCACCTATGAAGAAATCTGGAAGCGTATATCGCTTCGTCCCCCCGCGCCGACGGTAAGCACGAAACGCCTTCCCCGCGAGAAACGCGGCCTCATAAGGAATTGGTTCCCGTTCGATCATGGCTTTAGGAAGCGCCGCGTTTAGATCCTCGATTTGCGCATAGCGGATCGAGACCTCTGCGTAGATGATTGGGTTGATGACAACCCGCGAGGTTTCTGCTGCGTTCGCCAGGGCCTTCGCGGACCACGAGAACCAGAGAGAGTCCTCGGTCATGAGATCGAGCAAGACATTGCTGTCGATCAATACGACCGTCATCTACTTGTCACGAGTCAGGGACATGATCTCATCGGTGCTCAGCGCAATGTCTCCACGTCCTCGCAGGTGCGCGATAAGCCGTGTACCCCTGCCATTATTGTTGCGGTTGGGGACACGAACGATCCGCACAGCCTTGCCGTCGAATTCAAAGTTGACCTCAGTGTGGGGAAGAAGACCCGCCTGCTCGCGAATTTCGGCGGGAATCGTCACCTGGCCTTTGGAAGTGATGCGCATCAAATCGACTCCTTACTCTTACATGTAAGAGTAATACTTTTATTGCAACCGGACAAGTCAGTGACTTCCCACGATCGTATGGGCTGGGCATTGAGGTCTGCGCGTGATCTCCACTTGCGAGTTCAGTTTCCAGCGATCTGCCTCTCGTTTCGTCAGCAGGGAGGGGTATTGCGCTTTCATAGGTTCAGTTTTCGGCCGAAGGTGGGAAAGGCTGTTTCAAACCACAACCGGACGACGCTGCCCGATGTGTGTGGCCTGTTCGAATGCATACCCAAGTTGCAGCACACCCCAGTCGTCATGATGCCGGCCGACAATCTGAATGCCTATCGGAAGCCCACTGGAAGAAAACGCGCAGGGAACGGACATCGCTGGATTTCCCGCTGCCGAAATGTAATAGGCGGACTTCATCCACGCCAGATAATTTTCCATCTTCACGCCGGAAATTTCCGTGGGATAGTGTGTGTTCACTTCAAACGGGAGCACCTGGTTCACGGGCAAAATAAAAAACTCATACTCCCCTTTGAACCCGCACAACCGTTGGTATAGCGCAGTGCGTTTAGTTTCGATACGAGATAGCTGAGGGCCTGTGAGCTTGCGTCCTTCCTCCACGTGCCAGTGGATGTATTCGTTGAGCTGGTCGCCGTGCGTAGCCAACAAATCTCCGAAGTTCAATTCGATTGACCAATGCCGCCACGCCAGAAAGGCCTCATTGGCATCGGCAAAATCGGGCTCGGCGTCTTCGACAATGCATCCCAGCGATTCAAAGACCTTGCGCTGGGCCTGCACCGCGCTTTTCACCTCCGGGTCCCAGGGCAGTCCCATGTCTTTAAACATGGCCACGCGCACTCCTTTGAAGCTTCGGCCTCCAAGGGGCTGGGCGAATTGCGCGCCTGGTTGTTCAATTGAGATCGGCGAGTGGTGATCATAGCCGGCGAGCACGCTCAGGAAATAGGCGCAGTCGGTTACATTACGAGCAACCGGTCCGGGCACGGAGAGGGTAGACCAACCTAAGTTGGTAGGCACATTGGACACCCGTCCAGGCGAGGTGCGGATGCCCACTGCGTTGCAGAAGTTAGGAGGATTGCGCAGTGAGCCTCCCATGTCGCTGCCGTCGGCCAGGGGCGCCATTCCACAAACGACCGCAACCGCACCCCCGCCGGTGCTTCCGCCGCATGTCTTGGTGATGTCATAAGGATTGTGGGTAGGTCCGAAGACTGGATTGAAGGTCTGCGAACCGAGGCCGAACTCAGGCACGTTCGTCTTGCCCAGCACGATCGCTCCCGCCTCTTTCTCCCGCTGCACCACCCGGCAATCGAAATCCGGTACAAAGTTCTTGTGTAACGGAGAGCCGAAAGTGGTACGGATACCGCTTGTTTCGTGCAGGTCTTTCACAGCAACTGGGAGGCCATGCAGCGGGCCAAGCCATTTGCCGTGGGCCAACGCTTCATCGGCCGCCGCGGCTTGCGCCATCAGTTGCTCTTCCGCAACCATGGTTACCATCGCATTGACCTTAGTGTTAACCCGTTGGATCTGTTGCAGGTGCGCCTGCATGACCTCGCGCGACGAGAGCTTCTTGGTGCGGATCGCCTCCACCATATCGACCGCGCGCATGAAACAGATCTCGTTCCCGGAGTTCGGAGTCGCTGTATTCGCTTCTGTGGCAGTGGCAGATCGTCCGAGAGCCGCTGAAAGCGCGGTGCCTGTTCCCAGTTTTAAAGCGTCGCGACGTGTCATCTTGCTCTTCATATTCCTCTCTGGTCCAGAAGGGCCCGTCAACGTTGTGGACATCCGTCCCTGAGACAACCAGGTCAGTGTTTCACGGAGTGGTCTGCCAGACAACGTCCTGTTGTCCTGACAGCCAGCCGGAGGAGTCCGCGCCTGCCCGGAAGCGGCCTGCAAATGGTATGCTCACCAGCGAAGGTGGGGCGACTCCTATTCTGTTTTCTGTTCAAAAGGGCAGGGAAATCGTGATGGTGGAAGGAGCAGCCATCAGCGATGCCGACCGTCACCGCGCATGACTTTGCCGTCAAAGCAGCCACTGGTCCGCCTTTCATCATGCTTGAACGCGCGAGCGTGTGGCAGCCATGAGAAATGGAGATAGCATGTCGGGCAACGGTCATCCCCTCTGCATCCAGGTCCATCAGCGAGATAACGTAGCGATTGTCGCCAATGAAGGCGGTCTGCCGTCGGGCGCGCAATTTGATTCCGGCCTGACGCTAGTAGAGGCGATCCCTGAAGCCCACAAGGTCGCGTTGAGCGACATTCCGCAAGGCGCTCCCATTGTTCGCTATGGAGTAGTCATCGGGTCTGCGGAAGCACCCATCAAGAAAGGCAGTTGGGTGCACGAAGGGCTCATGAGCCTGCCTGCGCCCCCGCCGCTTGACCAACTGCCCCTCGCCACCGCCGTTCCCCGTCTGCAGCCGCCCCTGGAAGGCTACACCTTTGACGGTTTCCTCAACGACGATGGCTCCGTCGGAACGAAGAACATTCTTGGTATTGCAACTACGGTGCAATGTGTCTCGGCGACGGTGGAATTCGCGGTGAGGCGTATCCGGTTGGAGATTCTGCCCCGCTATCCCAACGTCGATGACGTGATTGCCATCACCCATCCCTACGGATGCGGAATTGCGATCAACGCACCAGGCTCCGAAATCCCCATTCGCACGCTGCGCAATCTGAGCCTTAATCCAAACCTTGGCGGAGCACCCATGGTAGTCAGCCTGGGCTGCGAAAAACTCCAGCCCGCGCAAATGTTGCCCGCAAGCAGCCTCCCCATGCTATCCACGCGAGTCCTACATCATTCGCTTGCAGGACGAGCAGCACCGCAGCTTTGGCGACATGGTCACGGCCATTATGGAGATGGCGGAAAAGCGCCTGGCCCGTCTCAATGCACGCACACGCGTTCAACGTCCGGCAGCCGATCTAGTGGTTGGGCTGCAATGCGGGGGGAGCGACGCCTTCTCCGGCGTGACCGCCAATCCGGCTGTGGGCTATGCCACGGACCTACTGGTGCGTGCCGGCGCAACGGTGATGTTTTCCGAAGTGACCGAGGTTCGTGACGTCATTCATCTGCTGACGGCACGCGCAGCTAACCAGGAAGTGGCGCGCGGGTTGATTCGTGAAATGGCGTGGTACGACGCGTATCTCGAACGCGGCGGAGCTGATCGCAGCGCTAACCCAACCCCGGGAAACAAGACCGGCGGCCTCACAAATATCGTTGAGAAGGCGCTGGGCTCGGCTGCAAAAGCAGGCAGCAGCGCGTTGGCCGGCGTTTTCGGTCCAGGCGAACGCGTCACTACCAAGGGCCTCATCTTTGCCGCCACGCCAGCAAGCGACTTTGTCTGCGGAACCCTCCAGCTAGCCGCGGGGATGAACCTGCATGTCTTCACCACCGGACGCGGAACTCCCTACGGGCTTGCTATGGCTCCGGTGATCAAGGTGGCTTCTCGCAGCGCGCTGGCAGACAGGTGGTCCGACCTGATCGATATCGATGCCGGGCGCATCGCCACCGGTGAGGCAACAATTCAGCAAATCGGCGAGCAGATCTTCCATCTGATTCTTGACGTCGCCAGTGGCCGCAAACAAACCTGGGCCGATCGCTGGGGTCTGCACAACGAATTTGCGTTGTTTAACCCCGCCCCGATTACCTAAGCCGTCAAGGAGTGCCCTATATCTGAGCGCGCTCTTAGCGCCAGATGTGGGATTCCACTGCTCCGTTCGTTGACGAAAGTCCTACCGTTCATGCAACCCTGCTCGCGGGATGGTATGAACACCGCCCATGTGGAATCCCCGTTCCATCAGATTAAACGCTGCCTGATGCGCGCTCTCGTAATCTTCCTCCGCATTCACTAAAGACTCAATTTGTGCGGCCAAAAGGTCACTAATCGACATTAAGCGTTTGGCTGCGAGGGCCTTAGATTTCTGTACTGTCCCCGGCTTCAGGCTCACTGTTAGATTTTGCTTCCGGATTTTGGTCACCGTGCACTTCTCTCGCACAACAAACCTCTACCGCGTATTCTCATGTGGAGTCGGGGGTCTGGCGCTCGCCTAGTTCGCAGCGTTGATTTCTTCCCTAAGAATGCGCCGGAGCGTTTCTTCGAACTTTGGTGCTTTGCCTTCGACATGCTGGCGCAGGGCGTCGTTGATCAATGTCTGATAACCCGCCGAACCACCTGATCGCTCAGCCTCTTTCAGAAAATAATCCACCAGATCCTCATCGAGGCGAATGGTGATGCGTGTCTTCCCGCGCTGTTCCGGTTCAGGGGCTACGATGCGGCCCCGCTTGCCTTTGCGGAAATCATATTCTTGTTTCATCGGTCTTCCTCGTATTGCCTGATCTCGCGCGGCTCGGCCGGGCGCGCCGAAATGATACGAATGCCCGCTTCACGATGGGTATAGATGACGACTAGCACGCGCCCTTTGACGCCCATCCCAATTGACACGAATCGCAGTTCACCGGGGTCGGACTCATCATCGGTGACCGTAATGGCAGAATCGTCTTCGAATACTGGTAGAGCCTCGGGAAAGCGCACGCCGTGCTTTTTGTAGTTGCCTTCAGCTTTCCTTGCCTCCCAGTCGAATTTCATACCCTGTCCGATTGTATGTACATTTCGTATGTACGGTCAAGGTAGATGCTCGAAAGGGTCCAAACCTAGCCAGCACAACCCTAGGCAATACCAAGCTTGCGCTGCAGTTGCTCGAGCGAAATCCCCTTCGTCTCCGGATACACAAACAACACCACAAAGAACTGCAGCGTCGTCATCGCGGCAAAGAATGCGAAAGGCAGCCCGCCCGAATATTTCGCGAGCACTGGAAACAGCAGCGAGATGATCGCGTTCATAATCCAGTGCGAAGATGAGCCCAGGCTCTGGCCTTTGGAGCGGACACGGTTGGGAAACACCTCCGCGATATACACCCAGATCACTGCCCCTTGGGAAACAGAGAAGAACCCGATATACCCAACCAGCAGCCACACCAGCATCTCGGCGTGGGTATGGGTGAAGAAGACGGCCGCGACGCCGGCCAGGCAAAAAGTCATGCCTACGCTGCCGATAAGAAGCAGCGTCTTTCGCCCCAGCTTATCGATGAGCGACATGCCCAACAACGTAGCGGCCAGATTCATCAGCCCGATCAACACGGTCTGCAGGGAACTCGACAGTTGGCTAAAACCGGCCGAGGCAAAGATGTAGTTGGAGTAGTAGAGGATCGCGTTGATCCCCGCGAGCTGATTAAACAGTCCGATGCTTATGGCTAGAAAGATAGGCAACCGGTACTCGCGTTTGAACAGCGGCTCGGCCGCCATCCCGCGCTCCATGTGGATAGAATCCATGATGTCGCGCAGCTCTGCCTCAGAGTCCGGAGAGCCCATCATCTTGAGGATGGCAAGTGCCTCATCGGTCCTGTTCCTGGTTACCAGCCACCGCGAACTGCGGGGGATGCGGAATAACATGATGAGAAAAATGAGCGAGGGAATCGCCGCGACTCCAAGCTGCCACCGCCATTGCAGCAGCCCGAGATTGAGCAGCGAGATCAGGTAGTTGGAGAGGTAGGCCAGCAGGATACCCGACCACCACGTTAATTTGAAACAGGCCCACCATTCTGCCTCGCCACTTGGCCGGCGCCAGCTCTGCAATGTAGACCGGCCCCAGAACCGACGAGCCACCGATGCCCAGTCCGCCAATCAAGCGAAAGACCATCAACGATGGCCAGTCCCAGGCGAAGGCGCACCCCAGGGCTGAGATGGTGTACAGCACCGCCATGATGCGCAGCGCCTCGCGGCCGCCGATCCGCTGACCAAGCACCCCAGCGCTCATGGCGCCAATCACAGTGCCGACCAGCCCGATAAATACGGTCAGACCCAGAGTCAAGGGTGTCAGGTGATACACCACCGTCAATTGCTGAGTGGTGCCTGCGATGACGGCCGTGTCAAAGCCGAACAGAAGGCCCCCGAGAGCCCCGACGATGGTACTTTCCAGAAGATATTTCGTCATTGCCATGAGGAGGGTCTCTCTTTATGGGAACCAGGTCTTGGTCAGAAGGCAGATTGTATCGAATTAAAAACCGTCTGGATATCCGCATTCCATTTCCCTATGCTCGGGTTATGGAATGTTCACTCCCCAGCCGTCAAAGGCTCAACTCACGATTCCATTCGTTCCGCGTCCACCTGGTTCCGGCCTTTTTGCTGGTTTCGCTGTGCGCTGCCCCGCTGCAGATGAGAGGGCAGGCCTGCGGGGGTAGCAGTACAGTCGATTCTCTGGGTGCAAAAACAGCCGCCAGCGCGCGCTCTTTTCTGGCCCAGTTGCAGGCTGCCGTGCAATCGAACAACAAGGAAGCCATCGCAGGGATGATCAACTACCCGCTCTTGGTTCTGCGTTCTGGCAAGCGGACCCACATACAGAAGAAGCAGGCATTTCTAGCCAACTATGGCCTGATCGTTACGGGTCCCGTGCGCGATGCCATCCTGCACCAGGAGGCCCAATGTCTCTTTGGTAATTCTTCCGGCGCGATGGTTGGCAACGGTGAGGTGTGGTTCCGCGAGCAGGCCCCGGACCAATGGAAGATCATTACGATCAACGAATCGGCTTCGGCGCCCTAGCCGCGCCTGAGATATGGCGGAGAGAGAGGGATTTGAACCCCCGATACCCGTGAAGGTATGCCTGATTTCGAGTCAGGTGCATTCAACCGCTCTGCCATCTCTCCGCATTCGGTCGCAACCGCTTTTGCAAGTCAATCATAAATGAGCGGCTTGCCCTGACCGCGTCAATTTTCCCAGCGCCCGAAAGTCGGCATTGCGCTTCCGTTTGCAACGCTGCAACCCTCGGCTGGTTACTACCTACCAAGGTAGTATGGCCCACTCCGTTTGGCCGTGGCATTCTCTTCCTACGATGCGAGTCAACATCAAAGCCCGTATCCCCATGCATCTGTATCAAGAGTTTCACAGTCTGCCCCTTGTGCTGACGATTGAAACGGCACACGGCCTGGCTGCTCGTTGTGAACATCGCACCACTGCCGCCGAACTGATGTGGACCCTGGACCAGAAGACCGATATCAACTCCGGCCTTCTGGACCGGTTCCGTCAAAAATTAAGGCTCATCGAAGAAGCCAATCTAAGCGACGTTGAAGTCAGCGACGAAGTCCTCGATATGTTTGGCTTCTTTCTGTAGGTATTTCACTTCGTCACGACTTCGCACCACCCAGCTCCTCATTCAACAGCCGTGCCAGGCGCAACCCCGCCAAAGCAAGCTGCCGGTCGACCACCGGCCGTTCCCGCAGGTAGTAGGCCTCGTCGATATTTGTCTGCGGCTGCAGCCAGGCCTGCTTGGCTAATGCAAGCGAGTCGTTGGCCCACGTCACCGGATCCGCAGAACCGGCACGCAGATGGTCGGTGGCAATCATCTCCTCCAACTGGCGCGCGTAGCGGTGTTCGCGCAACCCGGTATGCCTGATCAATTCGGTATCCCAAACGCTATGCAAATTGCAGGGGTAGTCGCCACACTGGGTTGCTCCAAAGACTGAAACGGGAATATCGTTTCCCCCCCGGGCATCGGCCATTGCGTGGAAGGGCTGACTCAGGTCGCCAACAAAGTGCACCACAAACTTGAGCGCCTCACTTCGTGCCGCAAACGGCTGCTTCGGATCGCCCAGAATCCGGGCAAACTGGTTGATCCGGGCTACGATGCAGTTCTCGTCAGGGCAGTCTTTCGCCTCATACCCGCCGGAGTCCGGAGGAATATCTACGTAGTGCCAGGGGCCGGTCTCCGGCCGGCCGCTGCGAATGTCGTCCGCCCAGGTGGCGATGGACGCCAGGTCGTTGTCCCCCAGGAATTGCCGTAGTGTTTCACGCGTGTCATCGTTCAAGTGGTCCCAGGCAATGTCAGCGATAATCCTGTGGCCCTCGCTTCCCCAAGCCCACGCCTGAGGAGTGGGGAAATATCAGCAGAAAAGCGGCAATTGCCGCCAAACATGACCGGAAACGCATGTTTTTGATGATACCCTGCCGCCGTGGATTAATTCGCCTTTTATTCGCCTATCCTGGGTACCATGCCAGCCCTTCCGGCGCCTGAGGTCTCTATCGTCCAATGCAAAGGATGCTCGCCCAGCATTGCTGCTCAGCCCATGCCCGCACGGTGGGTTGAGCGATGAAGGTCGCCGGTTACGAAGAGCGGCCTGATTTGTCGCGCATGGGGCCAACACTGTTGATCGCGTCGGCGCTCATCCTGGCTATCCGGACAGCCAGGTGGCCAGTCTTGGACGAGAACCTGGTCAGCTCCGAACTCGATCAGGAAATCGACTATGCCGTCCTTCTGGCGACGCGCACCTTGTCACTGCTGCTTAAGCAGGAAGAATCCATGTTTCCTTCGCGCCGCGTGGAACGGTACGAACCAGGAGACGACGAGAATCCGGCATGAACCGTCGATGGCGAGATCGAGGAACGACGCTGGGGGAAAACGACATCGGCCCATTTGGAGCGCACCCTGAAAATGAGTTAGCTATCAGGGCAGATCGCGACCAGTCCCGTAGAGCCTGCCCTGAGCTTGTCGAAGGGGACGGCTGAAAGTCAGACTTGTCCAAATGAGCGGTGGGAGCCCCCGCATTTATGCGGGGGAAGGAGCGCTTTAGCGCTCCTGGAAAGAGTCTCGACGCTTATCACGCGCTTTAGCGCTGGCAATGCCAAAGCCTCATGAGTTCCCTGCGTGAGAGAAGCGCAGAAGAGAACCCCTCCCCTAGGCCCGGAGGGCCGGTACCAAACGTCAGCCCAGCCCGGCAGGGCTGGGTAGCGATGAGGTTGATCCCGAGCGCCGTAGGTGCGACACTCGCTCTCCTTACCCCAACCTCTTTCGCCAGAATCGGTCGCGCTGCTAGTTTGTCTAATTAAATCAACGCCGCAGAGTCAACCATTCCGCTAATTTGGACAGCCGTGGCTGAAAGTAGCCCAGGACGTGGTCCTGAGTGCTCTCGGTGCGATTTGAGAATTCGGAGGATGTCTCCGCTCCGAATTCTCAGCCGTCACCCAGATTCCGCTACAAGAACAACGGCGCCAGAACCAGCGTAACCGTGGCCAGCAGCTTGATCAGTACGTGCAGCGACGGGCCTGCGGTGTCTTTGAATGGATCACCCACGGTGTCGCCGACCACCGCCGCCTTGTGCGCCTCCGAACGTTTGCCCCCGTGAGCCCCGGTCTCAATATATTTCTTGGCATTGTCCCAAGCGCCGCCGCTGTTGTTCATCAGCATCGCCATCAGGATGCCCACGATGGTCCCCACCATAAGCAGAGCTGCGACCGCCTCCGCTCCGGCAAGATCGATGGAATGGCCGTTGAGGACGGGCGAGTACTCTCCCGGAATGTGAATGTGAAAGCTGCCACTCAAATTCTTGAAGACCAGCCCTACTGCCAACGGAGTGAGCACGGCAAGCGCGCCGGGCAGAACCATCTGCTTAAGCGCCGCGCCGGTAACGATGCGCACGCAGCGCCCATAGTCCGGCTTCGATGTGCCTGCCATGATGCCGGGGTTCTCGCGGAACTGCGCGCGCACATCTTCAATGATGTATTGCGCCGTGCGTCCAACCGCTTTAATCGCAAACGAGGAGAAGAGGAAGATCAACATCGCGCCCAGCAGCGCTCCGACAAAAACGGGAACGCTGGCCAGGTTGATGTTGGTAAAACTCCAATTGGGGTCGAGCACTTGCCCGGCATCGGTGAAGCGTTGCGCCACGATGCCGTGCACCGTCTCCAGGTACGCTGAGAACAGCAGGAAAGCGGCCAATGCGGCAGAGCCAATGGCATAGCCCTTGGTCAGCGCCTTGGTGGTGTTGCCGGCCGCATCCAGCTTGTCGGTCTTTTCCCGCACCGAATCCGGCTGATCCGACATTTCAATAATGCCGCCGGCATTGTCCGTAATCGGCCCAAATGTATCCATGGCCAGAATGTAGGCCGCGGACGAGAGCATCCCCATCGTAGCAATGGCGGTGCCGTATATGCCCTTGGCGTAATCGGAGATGGTCGCATCGGCCAGTCCACGCACGCCGAAGTAGTAACTGAGCAACAGGGCAGCGCTGATTACCACCACCGGCATGGCGGGCGTCTCCATGCCCACTGCGAGACCGCTGATGATATTCGTTGCCGGGCCAGTGAGCGAGGCGTTGGCGATCGATTGCACCGGCCGGTAACGCGTCTCTGTGTAGTACTCCGTGATGCGGACAAAGAGAAACGAGGTCACCATACCGACAACCCCGCAGCTCAGCAGCCACCAGCGGCCCTGCAACATGTAGTAAACCGCTCCAGCGAAGCCCACCAGCGCCAGCAGCGTGGTCACGTAATAGCCGCGATTTAGGGCATCCATCGGGTCCTGGTCTTCGCGGCTATGGACGACTAGGACGCCCACAAAGCTGGCCACCAGGTTAATGGCGTGCACGATCAGAGGAAAGAGGATGCCCTTGATGCCGAAGACCGGATAGAGCGCAGTCCCCAGAATCATGGCGCCGACGTTTTCCGCCGCAGTGGATTCAAAGATGTCCGCGCCGCGGCCGGCGCAATCGCCTACATTGTCGCCCACCAGGTCCGCAATCACCGCCGGGTTCCGCGGGTCATCTTCCGGGATCCCGGCCTCCACCTTGCCCACCAGGTCCGCGCCCACGTCCGCGGCCTTGGTGTAGATGCCACCGCCCAGCTGGGCAAAGAGTGCCACCAGCGAAGCGCCAAAGCCAAAGCCGACCAGCTGATAGGGAACGTGCTGCGGATCTTTCAGCCCGCCAAAAAGGAAGAAGAGGCTGCCCACGCCGAGCAGGGAAAGGCTGATTACCACCATGCCGGTAACCGCGCCCCCGTGCAAGGCAATCTTCAAGGCCTTGCCGAGGCTGGAACGGGCAGCACTGGCGGCGCGAATATTGGTGCGAATGGAAACGAACATGCCGGTGTAGCCGGCGAAACCGGAGCAGATGGCGCCGATCAGGAAGCTGATCACGACCTTACCCGCCAACGGAGCGGTAAAGTCGGAAAACTTGTAGCCCACGAAGAGGGCAATCGCCAGCACCACGGCCAGCGCGGCGATGGTCGTGTATTGACGCGACATAAACGCTTCCGCGCCTTCGCGGATGGCGTTCGAAATAAGCCGCATCTCCGGCGTCCCGGTATCAAACGCTAATACCGATCGGGCCAGAAAAAGGGCAAACACAAGGCCGAGCAGCCCAGCAAGAAGAGCGATCCACAGAAAAGCGCTGCCACCCGTATCGAGGGAAGCGGTCAAGCCCTGTCCTAGGACAGTGGCCGATAGAGTGAAGAAAACCATTCAAACGCCTCCAGAGGTACTTGCTACTGGGGTTACCGGTCGAGCCGCACGCCGCGGGCGCAAACACCTGCAAACCGGCTGATTAGAGCACGCTGAGAAAAAGTTGGTCAACGCCGCATCGTCATCATACGGCAGGGTGGTAAATACGCCGAAAGTTGGATGCGGTCGGGTACCCGGATCTCCTGCCTCGCGGCGCTGAAAAATGAGCAACTGTGCATTTTCGCGAGGCAAGTCTCGCGATGCGGCCCGGCAGGACCATTAATTGCGAACCTTCTTGGGACCACAGTAATTGCGAAACCGCTTTAAACGTAACAGGAAAATCCGGCATCAGAAGCGTTAACCGGTTTTGACCAGGAGCGGGGCCGAAGGATTACAATCTGCCTTGGCATACGGCTATTTATCCTTAACAGTATCGTCATTATGAGGTGTGCATGGCGAAGGCAGTTACGGCCAGCACTGAACAGTCCAGCGCCGCATCCTACGCTGGGTTGGAACCGGAGCAATTAATTCGGATCTACCGGCTGATGTATTTGTCCCGCCGCACGGACGATCGCGAGATCCTCCTCAAGCGGCAGCAAAAGATCTTCTTCCAGATCTCCGGCGCCGGTCATGAGGCGCTGCTGGTGGCAGCCGGAATGGCCCTCAAGCCCGGCTACGACTGGTTCTACCCCTACTATCGCGACCGGGCACTCTGCCTCACCCTGGGTATCACGGTCGAGGAGATGCTGCTGCAGTCCGTGGGCGCAGCCTCCGACCCCTCCAGTGGCGGCCGCCAGATGCCCTCCCATTGGAGCAATCCGCGCCTCAACATCGTCAGCCTCTCTTCTTCGGTCACCACCCAGTGCCTGCAGGCTGTCGGCTGCGCCGAGGCGGGCCGATACCTCGCCACCCATTCCGCAGCCGCCGAGCAGCGGCCGGGCGACTACAGCGCGTTTAAGCCGACCCATTTTCATGGGGACGAGGTGGTCTACGTCTCGTTGGGAGAAGGCGCCACCAGCGAGGGCGAGTTTTGGGAAGCGATGAGTTCGGCCTCGGCTCTCTGTCTTCCCGTGTTGTTCGTGGTCGAAGACAACGGCTATGCCATCTCGGTTCCGGCGGACGTGAACATCCCAGGCGGGAACATCTCGCGCCTGGTCGCCAATTTCCCTAATTTCTTCTTTGCCGAGGTCGACGGCACTGATCCCGTCGCCAGCTATTCCGCGTTCACCCAGGCAGTAAGCCACTGCCGCTCCGGCAAGGGGCCGGCCTTTGTTCACGGGCATGTGATCCGCCAATATGCCCACTCCTTTTCTGACGACGAGCCCCTCTACCGGTCAGAAGCGGAGCGCAAACGGGACGCCGCTCGCGATCCACTGCCCAAGCTGCAGATGCGCCTGCTGCGCGACGGCATTCTCGATCCCGCAGCCATCAACCGGTTGGAGCAGGAGGTGGACGAAGAAGTACGCAGCTCGGCCGAGAAGGTCCTGCGCGCCCCGCTGCCCGAGGTCTCCTCCATCAAGCGCCATGTCTATTCCGAAGACCTCGATCCCACGCGACTGGACCTGGCCCGTCCGGCGGCGCAGACCCCCGACGTGCAGGAGCGGACAATGGCCGACCTCATAAACTCCTGCTTGAAGGACGAGATGCAGCGTGATCCGCGCATCGTGGTCTTTGGCCAGGACGTGGCCGACACCAGCCATGACGAGGAGTTGCGCCAGGGCCTGGTCAAGGGTAAGGGCGGCGTCTTCAAGCTCACGACCGGGCTGCAGCGGGAATTCGGACCGGACCGTGTCTACAACGCGCGCCTGGCGGAAGCCGATATTGTCGGCCGGGCGATCGGCATGGCTACACGCGGACTCAAGCCCGTGGTCGAGATCCAGTTTTTCGACTACATCTGGCCCGCCATGCATCAATTGCGCAACGAACTCAGCCTGTTGCGCTGGCGCTCCAATGGCACCTATTCCTCGCCCGCAGTGGTGCGGGTGGCCATCGGGGGGTACCTTACCGGCGGTTCGGTCTACCACTCCCAGTGCAGTGAAAGCATCTTCACCCATACACCTGGGATCCGCGTGGTCTTTCCCTCGAATGCCCTGGATGCCAACGGCCTATTGCGGACGGCCATCCGCTGTGATGATCCCGTGCTCTTTTTCGAGCACAAGCGCCTCTATCGCGAGACCTTCGGCCGGGCCGCCTATCCCGGACCCGAATTCGCCATCCCCTTCGGCAAAGCCAACCTGCTGCGTCAGGGCAAAGACCTGACTGTGATTACCTACGGAGCGGTCGTACCCCGGGCGTTGCGCG
Source organism: uncultured Acidobacteriaceae bacterium (assembly GCA_963824325.1). Classification (GTDB taxonomy): domain Bacteria; phylum Acidobacteriota; class Terriglobia; order Terriglobales; family Acidobacteriaceae; genus PALSA-350. Next base: position 237,983 of record CAWGPA010000010.1, read on the forward strand.
CCGCGCAGCAGGCCAGCAGCGAGCTGGGTCTGGAGGTAGACCTGCTCGATCTGCGCACCCTCAGTCCCTACGACTGGGAGGCGATTGCCACCTCGGTGCAGAAGACGGGCCGGGTGATCGTCGCCCACGAAGACATGCTGAGTTGGGGATACGGAGCCGAAATCGTAGCCCGCATCGCCGACGAACTCTTTGAGTACCTCGACGCCCCAGTTAAACGGGTGGCCGCCATGGATACCTTTGTGGCCTATCAGCCGATACTCGAAGACGCAATTCTGCCCCAGCCGGATGACTTGTTCCGCGCCATGGCGGAGCTGGGCAAGTACTAGGAGCCAAAGAACTAAGGCATCTCTATCTGTGCCCCGGGGAAAAATACTCCAAGCCGCCCTAACCTAAGCACAACTTTGTTGCCCCGTCCGCGTTCGAACCAGTGTGCCCGCAACTGCGGGCCGGGTTTGGAGCGGCAAATGGCAACACGGCGCGCATTCATGAAGGGCGGGGCGATGGCCCTGGTAGGCACCTCGGTGGTGCCCTCGTTCCTCCAGCGGTCGGTGCTCGCGCAAACCACCGCCGCTCAAGGCAAGAAGCTGGTAGTGATCTTCCAGCGGGGTGCAGCCGATGGCCTCAATATCGTGGTGCCCCATGCAGAGCGCAACTACTATCAGCTCCGGCCGACGATTGCCATCCCGCAAAACCAGCTCCTTGACCTGGATGGATTTTTCGGACTGCACCCCGCCATGCCATCGTTCAAGCCCCTGTTCGATCAGGGTCATCTGGCCATGATCCAGGCCGTCGGCTCGCCCGATACCACCCGCTCCCACTTCGACGCCCAGGACTACATGGAGAGCGGAACCCCCGGCGTGAAGGCAACTCCGGATGGCTGGTTGAACCGGGCTCTCCAGGCGGAAGACCTCCACCGCCCACAAAACCACACCGCCTTTCGCGCAGTGGCCCTGGGATCCCAGGTACCGCGCACACTGGATGGTAAAATACCTGCAGTTGCCGTCAACCGGGTGCAAGATTTCGGGGTGGGCGGAAAGAACCCGAACGCGGCACCGATTAGCTCCGCTTTCGAAGCAATGTATGCTAGTTCTGGCGATTCCGTGCTCCACGGGACTGGCCAGGAAACCTTCGAAGCGGTCAAGATGTTAAAGGCCACTGATCCGGCGCACTACCAGCCGGGACCGGGCGCGAACTATCCGAACGGCGCTTTCGGCGACAATATGAAGCAGATCGCCCAGTTGCTGAAGGCAAATCTGGGTGTGGAAGCAGCCTTCACCGACATCGGAGGCTGGGATACGCATCAGAATCAGGGCAGCGTCAATGGACAGCTGGCCAACTGCTTGCGCGACCTCAGCCAGGGAATTTCCGCTTTTTGGACTGACATGGGGAACGACGCAGAAAATGTAGTCCTGGTGACCATGTCCGAATTCGGGCGTACGGCGCAGCAGAACGGCACCGGCGGAACCGATCACGGGCATGCCAACGTAATGTTTGTGCTCGGCGGCAACGTCAAAGGTGGCAAGGTCTATGGCAAGTGGCCAGGTATGGCGACCGAGCAGCTTTATCAGAATCGCGACTTGGCCATCACCACGGACTTCCGCCAGGTCCTGGGTGAAGCAGCATTCAAAACCCTGGGAGCCCGCAACCTGGAGCTGGTTTTCCCCGGGTCGGAATTGAAGACCACGCAGTTTCTGAACTTGGTATCGAGTTAACCGGGCCCCGCAACATTGCAGATTCCCCCTATCCGGCACGTTCGCTGTGTCAGGTTGGGAAACCACGATTTTTCGGGCTCTGGACCTTGAAAGCCGAATCGAAGTCGGGGGGCTTGCGACTTTGGCCGAGGGTTTATGGGTTTGACGGTTGTGGGGTCCCTTATCTGACACAGCGAAGGTGCCGAATAGGGCTTGACCTCTACCGGCCTATCACCTTGGCGCGGCTGCCCCTGCCTCTCCCCACGAAATCATCCAAACCCAACCAGCCGCAACCCGTGAAGACCAGCATCAGAGCGATAGAAAAGAGCGCCAGGGGAAGGGCGAAGGAGTTCGGCCCCATCAGCCCGCCATGAAGGTGGATTTTGAGAATGGCCGTCGCCATATCGAAGGCAATCATCAACGCCGCAAATCGGGTCAATAGGCCAATGATGAGCAGCATCCCGCCAAAAAATTCTGTAAAGGCGGCAACATAGCCAAGCCACACCGGCAAGTGCAGGTGGGTGACCATATGGCTGAAATTGTAGAGCGCGCCTGAGGGAACGATCTTGTCGTATCCATGGCGCGCCATGATGATGCCAAGAACCAACCGCATAACCAGAGCACCAAGAGACTGAAAACGGTTAAGCCAGTTAAACAAGGGGAACTCCTGTTCGTGTCTTTGTTGCTGTAGGGTAGCTTAACTGCCGATCAGGTATTTGCCCAGAAAACTTCGCAAATAAGGCAGATAATTTTCATCCCGGAAGAGATCGGTGACGGTTGCTCTTTGCTTCGGCTCCGCAGCCGCCTCGTAGTAAAGCCCGTTCGCACCTTGCGTTGTGTAAAGCATCAGCTTCGGCGTACGCAGACCAGCCAATGTCCGGGTGGGGTCGAAGCGATCATGGAAGAGCAGCTGGATTGGCATCAGCCGCGTGCGCGCGTCGAACTGCAGGGAGTCAAGCGTCGGCGGCTTGGGATCTTCGAGGATCAGCGCCGCCGCCTGGGGATGGCGCCCGGCCGTCTCGACAGCGATGGTCGCACCCAGCCCAACCCCATCGAGGACGATTGTGGACGGAGAAAGATGCCGTGTATCGGTCAGGTAGCGCCAAGCCGCATCGGCATCCTCGTAGGTGCTTGCCTGCGATGGATGGATGTTTAAGCTCCTTCCGAAGCCGCGATAATCGAAGGCAAACACATTCAAGCCGAGCTTGTGCAGAACCTGCAACTGCGGCACCGTATCCGACAGCGAGCCAAACCCGTCGTGAAGGAAGAGCAGGGTACTAGCGGATGCCGGGCGGTCCGCCGGGATCCACCAACCGTCGAGTTGGAGAACGCCCGTCTCGGTCGAGTCAAACCGGATCTCGTCATACTTCAGGCCAACCGAGGACGGGGTCGCCGAGATAGTGCGTGACGGCTTGAAGACCAGTTGCCACTGCCCCTGCCAGAAAAGCAGGCAGAGCGTTGCGTAAACGCAGAGCGCGGCGAGGAGGATGGTCGCGGCCAGGCCGCCAAGGATCCAGCGCCCGCTGGCCAGCGGCTGCTGGGGTGCCAGCGGGCTCTTCCACCCGGGTGGCGGCGTGTGCTTTTGGGGCAGAAATCGTTTGCGGCCGGAGCGGCTCTGGGCCATGGGTTTAGCCGAAGGCAAGTTCGTCAGCGGATTCAACCGGAGTTCCACAGACACGGCACAAAACCGCCGAGCAATCGCCGCACACCAGCGGATCACGAACAGCCCGTGCGCAAGTAGGGCACCAGAGATCTGCCGCTGGCGACACTTGAGGTACTGTTGGAGGTGGAATGCCAGCCATCAATTTCGAGCCTAAAGCATTTTCACTTCTGATGTATATGGAGCGACCGCTCTCGGCGCGGCTTTTCCTCAAGAAAAGCCGCACCTGCGTAGAAGTGCGAATGCTCTAGCGTAGCCAGGTGATCAGCGAACGATGAGTGAACTAGTGAAGATTTGCGTTAGGGGCCAGCTGCCGCGACCGGGAGAGGCCAAGGAATTCACTGCAGGCGCCCGAACCCTCTGCATTGCCAACGTCAACGGGGTAATCCGGGCCCTCGACAACGAATGCCCACACCGGGGCGGCCCGTTAGCCGAAGGGATGATTGAAGACGGGAAGTTAATTTGTCCCTGGCACGCCTGGTCCTTCGATCCCGCCACCGGAGCCACGCAAAACTCTCAGGAAAAAGTAGCAGTTTATCCCGTAACTATCGAAGGAGAAGACGTTTTCGTGGGGGTATAAGCAGAAAAAAGGCGCAGCGAAACAGTCCCGTTAGGGACGGCTGAGGACCAGGACGCAGTCCTGGGTAGACACGAGAGCTAGGAACAGTCCCGTTAGGGACGGCTGAGAATATCCCAGGACATCAGTCCTGGGCTCGTATATGGGCCTCAAGAGTCCGCTCGAGAACCCACAGATCCTCACAATCGAATTTACAGAATGCGCGAGTTTTCTATCCGGGCACGGCTTCAGCCGGGCCGTTCAAAGCCGCGAGGTGAGGGCTTTAGCCCCTGCGAGCCGATCCCTCGAGAGAACGCTAAGCAGCCTGCCCCGCCTTAACAATGGCATTAAACGAATGTGGATCCAAACTCGCCCCCCCAACCAGCGCCCCATCAATCTCCGGCTGGCTGAGCAGTGCGGTGGCATTCTCCGGCTTCACACTACCGCCATACAAGATGCGCAGAGCATCAGCGATGGGCCTGCCAACCAAACGCGCCACCTCGCCGCGGATAATGAGATGAGCTTCTGCTGCGATCGCCGGGGTCGCCGTCTTTCCCGTGCCGATGGCCCAGATGGGTTCATAAGCAATCACCATCGGACGCAGCTTGGTCGGGTCAATCTGGTGGATCGCCCGGCTGATCTGCCGGCACACAACTTCTTCCGTCATCCCAGTCTCCCGTTGCTCCTCGCGCTCACCGATGCAAACAATCGGCACCAGGTGATGTTTGAGGGCGGCGGCCAGCTTGCGGTTGACGTCATCATCGGTCTCGCCAAAGTACTGGCGGCGCTCGGAGTGGCCCAGGATCACGTGGCTCACACCCAGGGCAACCAGCATAGAGGCGGAGATCTCCCCGGTATACGCGCCCTCCTCCGCAAAGTGCATATTCTGCGCGCCCACCAGCACATCCGACCCCTTCACTGAATGCAGCGCGGTAGCCAGGTCGACAGCAGGCGGGCAGATCACGATCTCGCTCTTGGTCTCGTCTTTGACCATCGGCAGGAAGGTATGAAGGAAGCTCTGCGCCTCCGTGGGTGTCTTGTACATCTTCCAGTTGGCGGCGATGAGGAGCTTGCGCATGCTATTGAGTGTCTCGCTTCTTATGTTCCTTGACTAAATTGTAGAGCACCGAAAGGGTATGTTTCCGATCGAGCTTCCCGGCCACCAGCACCACGGTCCAGCAGCCGAGAAAGCCGAACAGGAAATACCCGAAACAGCCGATAGCCAGCAGGAAAGACATCGGCTTGCCTGCCAGCCAATCACCAAAAAAGCTGACCGCGTTGAGTGTGGAGACGAACCCCATCAGACCGCCGAGCGGGAAAGCGATCAGGCCTAGAGTGATGCGATAGCGATAGCCGCGAAAAACCTGGGTGAACGTTGCCATCAGCCAGGCGATCAGCGCGCAGACGATGCCGGCGACGAGGATGAGCAGCGGCAGTTCGAGATTGACCACAGCCATCGCCTATGAGCCGGGTGCTTCCGAGAGAGCCTCCACGCCGGGAAGCCGCTTGCCTTCGAGAAACTCGAGCGACGCGCCCCCGCCGGTAGAGATGTGCTTGATCTTGTCCGCCACTCCGGCCTGCTTCACCGCCGAGACGGAGTCGCCGCCGCCAACGATCGTGATGGCGGCCGCATTCTCCGCCAGCGCCTCCGCGATCCCAGTGGTGCCGCGGGCAAAGGCCGGCATTTCAAAGACGCCCATGGGGCCATTCCAGACGATGGTGCGGGCCCGGGCAATTTCTGTCGTAAACAACTCGATCGTATCCGGACCAATATCGAGCGCCATCCAGCCGGCAGGGAACGGACCATCCCCCTCAAAGATCTGCGTGCGCGCGTCGGCGGCGAATTTGTCAGCCAGAACGTGATCCACGGGCAACAGAAAACGCACTCCCTTATCCTCGGCTTCTTTGAGCGCTTCACGAGCCACGTCCAGCTTGTCGGCTTCCACCAGCGACTTGCCCACGTCTTGTCCCTTAGCCTTGAGGAAGGTGTAAGCCATGCCACCGCCGACGAGTAGCGCATCCACCTTGCTCAGCAGGTTGTGGATCACCTCGATCTTGTCCGAGACCTTGGCCCCGCCCAGGATCGCCACGAAAGGCTTCTCCGGAGCTTCCAGGGCTTTGCCCAGGTAATTCAGCTCCTTTTCCAGCAGCAGCCCCGCTGCGGACTGAGAGACGAAATGAGTAATGCCTTCGGTTGAAGCGTGCGCCCGATGAGCGCTGCCAAAGGCGTCATTCACATAGACGTTGCAAAGCTTGGCGAGTTGTCGCGCGAAGTGCTCGTCGTTGGCTTCTTCGCCGGCGTGGAAGCGCAAGTTCTCCAGCAGTAGCACCTGCCTCGATTCCAGTTGGCGCGCCAGCTCGGTGGCCAGCTCCCCCACGCAATCGGGAGAAAAGGCGACATTGACTGACTCGCCCAGCGCGTGATCGAGCAGCGTGCGCAGCCGGTCCACCACCGGCCGCAGACTGTATTTAGGATTGGGCTTTCCTTTGGGACGCCCCAGGTGCGAGGCCACGATCACTTTCGCGTGATGGCGCAGCGCGTACTCGAGCGTAGGCAACGTTTCTTTTATCCGGGTATCGTCGAGAATCTGCAGGCCGTTCTCGGAAAGCGGTACGTTGAAATCAACGCGGACAAAGAGATACTTGTTGTTCAGCTCCAGGTCGCGGATGGAAAGTTTCGCCATGGGAGTTCCCCTCAAGAAGTCTTACGAGAGCCGCCTCTGATCGTTCGCAGGTTTCGCGTATCCCTGCGCGAGACCTGCTGTCTTAAAGCATTTTTTGCTAAGGGTGTAGACCGGGAAGCTGAACTTAATGCGGCCATCCCTCCAAAGGATGGCCGCACATGACTGGTCCCACCGGAGCACCGTGTTGGCAAAAAGCGTTAGAGCCCTGCTTTCTCGAGGAACAGCACCAGGTCCTTCACCCGGTTCGAGTAGCCCCACTCATTGTCGTACCAGCTGATTACCTTGGCCATATTGCTGCCAACCGTCTTGGTCAGGGGGCTGTCGACGATCGAGGAGAGTGGGTTCCCCTTGAAGTCGCTGGAAACGAGCTCATTGTTCTCCAGGCCCAGGATGCCCTTCATCGGCCCGTCCGCCGCCGCCTTGAGAGCCTCGTTGATCGATTCCTTCGTGACCGGCTTCTCTGAAGTGAAAGTCAGGTCTACCACCGAGACGTTGGGCGTAGGAACACGGATAGCGAAGCCGTCCAGCTTGCCCTTGAGCTCGGGCACCACCAGGTGCAAAGCCTTGGCCGCGCCGGTCGACGTGGGAATCATCGAAAGAGCGGCAGCACGTCCGCGGCGCAGATCCTTGTGCGGAAAGTCGAGAATCACCTGGTCGTTGGTGTAGCTGTGGATCGTGGTCATGATGCCGGAAGCGATGCCGAATGTGTCATTGAGCACCTTGGCCAGCGGCGCCAGGCAATTCGTGGTGCAGGAGGCGTTGGAGATGACGTGATGCTTCTTCGCGTCGTACTTATCCTGGTTCACACCCAGCACGATGGTCAGGTCTTCGTTGGAGGCGGGCGCGGAGATGATGACCTTCTTGACCGTTCCCTGCAGGTGGGCCTTGGCCTTGGTGGCATCGGTAAAGTGGCCGGTGGATTCGATCACCACTTGGGCGCCGGTTGACGACCAGTCGAGCTTGGCCGGATCGCGCTCCGCAAATACCTTCAGCTTCTTGCCGTCGACAGCGATGAAGTCTTCGCCCGCCGTGATGGTGTGGGGCAAGTTGCCCAGAATGGAGTCGTACTTGAGCAGGTGAGCCAGCGTTGCCGGGCTGGTCAGGTCATTTACCGCTACAAATTCAATTTCCGGATTTCCGAGCGCCGCACGAAAAACGTTGCGGCCAATACGGCCAAAGCCGTTGATGCCAACCTTTACTGCCATAAACTTTGAGATCTCCTTGAAGGGGGGTCAGGGTTTTTACGTCGTGGGTGCGGGAGCAATGTTTCGTATCCTCGCGTGATGAGCGCGAAACTTGAGTGTACCAAAGAGTGACGGCTCGAAAGGGACCAGGCCATTTGCTGCCGTGCCAGAAGATGTGTTACATCCTCATCATGCGCGAATGGATGCGCGCCCTAATGAGACGACGTGGCAAGCGTGGAGCGAATGACTCGGAATCGACCGGGAAGATCGGCCAGGAGATTCCAGCCAACCAGCCGACGCCTTTACAGCCTATGTACCCAGAAGACAAACGGAATCGGGCGCCCGGGCCTTCTGTGGTCAGCCCTGTAGTTGGCGATTCTGCCATTCACAGCTCTGTTGTGACCAGCCCTGCTGTGACGGATCTGGTCGCAAGCGAGCCAGCTGAGACCACCCCGGAGGCGGTTCAATCGCCGGTGCCGGCAACGCCGGATCAGGGAAAACTGGTGGTCGAAACCCAGCCGGAATCACCCTCGGTACCTCCTCCCGAGGCGCCGTCGGCTAGCCAGAAAGATCTCAAGGGTTACGTCGTGTTGGCCATCGGCTTGCCCGGCTCCGGCAAAACCACTTGGTTCAAGCGCCGCGGCGTCACCCCGCTTTCCAGCGACATGTTGCGCAGCATTCTCTTCGATGACATCACCGAACAGCGCTACCAGGGACTGGTCTTTTCCACCCTGCGATCGCTGCTGCGCGCACGCCTGATCGCCAAGATGCCATGGAATTACGTGGACGCAACTAATCTCTCTGCCCACGAGCGCCGGCAATGGATCAAGATGGCCAAGAGCTTTGGCTATGAGGCGCAAGCGGTCTTCTTCGACGTTCCGTTGGAAGTCTGCATGGAGCGGAACAGCCGCCGGGAGCGCACGGTAAGCGATGACATCATGCGCAAGATGGCAGAGCGCCTGCGTCCGCCCAGCTTCAAGGAAGGCTTCACCAAGATCACCATGGTGCGGGTCAAAGGGGCGCCGCCGCTCAAAATGGACGGGGTCGACGTGGAGCCGCCCAGCTCTTGACGCTCCAGGCGCCAGGGCCGGGCATCGTCCCGGCCATTGCTTTCGACCAGGTCGGTCTCACCACGCCCGATGGACGCGTCATCCTCGACCAAGTCAGCTTGCAGATTGCTGAGGGTTCCACCACCGCGCTGCTGGGGCGCAGCGGCTCAGGAAAGACCACTTTGCTCCGCATGGTTAACCGCCTGATCGAGCCCAGCGGGGGACGCGTGATGGTGGAAGCCAAGGCCACCACCGATTGGGACCCCATCGCCTTGAGGCGATCCATTGGGTATGTGATCCAGGAGACGGGCCTCTTTCCCCACTTCGACGCCGAGCGCAACATCGGTGCCGTGCTTGAAATCGAGGGTCGCCCCAAGCAAGAGATCGCCGACCGTGCGCGCCAGCTCTTTACCCAGGTAGGTTTGGATTATGCGACCTTTGCCCGCCGCCTCCCGTATCAACTTTCCGGCGGACAACGCCAGCGGGTCGGCCTGGCCCGGGCACTCGCAGCCGAACCCAAACTTCTGCTGATGGATGAGCCCTTCGGCGCATTGGACCCGCTGACCCGGGCGGAAATGCAGGACATGTTGCGCGATTTGCTGCGGCGTCTCCACAAGACGGTGCTCCTGGTAACCCACGATCTCGACGAAGCGCTCTACCTGGCCTCGCACCTGGTGTTGCTCGAAGGCGGCAAGGTCGTAGCGAACCTTCCCGCAGGAGAATTTCTCGGCTCGCAAATCCCGGCGGTGCAGACCTACGTGCGGGCCGTGCACCGCGGCCAGGAAGCAGTGAACTGATGTCCGGTTTTCTCGCGCAAAATGGTTCGCAGATCCTCGAGCTGACCCTGGAGCATCTCTGGCTGACCGGGAACGCGATGCTGTTGGCGGCGGCCATCGGTGTGCCGACAGGCATCTGGCTGACGCGTCATCCACGCTGGGCAAAGCCGGTGTTGGGTGTAGTCAATATCATCCAGACCATTCCCAGCCTGGCGCTCTTCGGTTTTCTGTTGCCCATGCCGTGGATTGGCGAACGTGCGGCGCGTATCGCAATCGCGGCGTTGACCGCCTACGCCCTGTTGCCCATCGTGCGCAATACCTACGCGGGCATCGAGGGAGTCGATCCAACAGTTCTTGAGGTCGCCAAGGCACTGGGCATGACCAGCGCGCAGAGGTTGCGCAAGGTAGAACTTCCGCTAGCCGCGAGCTTCATATTTGCCGGCCTGCGCACCGCCACTGTGCTCGCGGTCGGCATCGCTACCATCGCAGCAGCCGTGGGAGCCGGAGGCCTGGGCGAATTCATCTTCCGCGGCGTAGCTTCCGTCGACAACCGCCTGGTACTGGCTGGAGCGATCCCCGCCGCCCTGCTGGCCATTGCCGCCGACACCGGGCTGGGATGGGTAGAGAGCCGGTTGCGGGTTCCGGCCCCAGGACGCACATGAAATCCGTGATGCCCCTTTGTGCCAGCGTCATGCTGCTGGCCATTGCCGCCTGCTCTCCGCCGCGTCCGGACTATCCCGTCATCGGAGCCAAGAACTTTACCGAGCAGGTGGTGCTAGGGGAGTTGCTGGCCCAGCAAATCGAGGCGGTGACCGGCATGAAGGTCGAGCGCCGCTTTTATCTTGCCGGCAGCTACATCTGCAACCAGGCCTTGATCGCGGGCCGCATCGACTCCTATGTCGAGTACACCGGGACCGCGCTGACCGCCATTCTGAAGCAGCCGGTGGATAAAAATCCGCAGCATGTACTGGAGACAGTAAGGCGGCTTTACCAGCAGCGCTACCAGGTGGTGGTTACGGAACCGTTGGGGTTTGAGAACACCTTTGCTATGGTCATTCGCGGTCAGCAAGCCCAGGAATTTCACCTCACTGCGCTGAGCCAGGCGGCGCCTTACACCCCGCAGTGGAAGCTTGGTGTGGGCTATGAATTTGAACAGCGGCCCGACGGCTTACCAGGCCTTCAAAAAACCTATGGCCTGAAGTTTGACGGCGCACCCCAGCTCATGGATTTGGGACTGCTGTACCGGGCGCTGAATGGGCGCCAGGTAGACATGATCGCCGGCAGTTCCACCGATGGTCCCATCAAAGCCTTTCATCTGACGGTCCTTAAGGACGACAAGCATTACTTTCCGCCCTACGACGCCGTTCCCCTGGTGAGGCAGGAAGCGCTCGACCGCTGGCCGAAGATGAGGGTTGCTTTTGCCAGCCTGGCAGGCAAGGTTACAGCAGAAGAAATGCAGACCATGAACGAGGCGGTCGACGGCCAGCATCGCGACCCAGCACAAGTAGTAAGAGAATTCCGCCAATCCCACGGCCTGTAACAAAGGCGTCGGTGAGGACGGGTGCCCCACGTTCCCCCAGGGTACGTGGGCGGAAAAAGCTGGGGCGAAGCCCCTTCCATTGTTTCTTGCCCCAATCAAAGCAACCGCCTATCCGAGAAAAAGCATTGGAAACAAATCGTTTTCGGCCCAGGTACGCTAAGGCGAACCTGGGGCACCCGTCCTGTTTTATGTAGGGCTGAGGGAAGACTAAAATTCACCTTTATGGCAGAGTCATTAGAACCGTGGTTGCGAGGCACGCTTTCGGATGTGCCGCTGGTGCAGCGAGCGCTGCTCCATTCGCTCGAAATGGCCCAGGAAGACACAGCCAAGTGGTGCCGTGATCTGGACGACCACGAACTACACGCGAGACCCTTCCATCTACCCTCGGTAGCATTCCAGCTGCGGCACATCGCGCGAAGCCTGGATCGCTTTTGCACCTATGCAGAGGGAACACCGCTGAGTCCGGACCAATTCAAAGCCCTAGCCAGCGAACTGGATGCCAGCGGAAACAAGGAATCCATCTTCAGCGAATTGGAAGCAAGCCTGGAGAAGACACGCCGGCGTCTGGACGCGATCGTCCGCCAGCCGCCTGATCTACGGGTAAGCATCGGACGCAAAGCCCTACCCACAACCCTGACAGGACTACTGATCCACGCCGCGGAGCACACTCAGCGGCATGTAGGGCAGGCAATTACCACCGCCAAGTTGATCGTAGCCCAGCGCCGCTAGCCAAGCTCCGGAACACGATCGACGATATGGCCCATCTTCTCCTGCTTGACCTGGACGTACCGCTCGAAGCTATCAAGAGGTTCAACCTCAGCAGAGATCCGTTCCACCACACGAATACCCACGGATTCCAGAGCTTCGACCTTCTCCGGATTATTGGTGATGAGCCGTACCGAGGTCACATTGAGTAACTTCAAAATCTCAGCCGGCAGTTCGAACTCGCGGCAATCGGCCTTATACCCCAGTCTTTCGTTGGCCTCAACCGTATCCAGTCCCTGGTCCTGAAGCTCGTAGGCGCGCAACTTGGCCATGAGTCCGATGCCCCGGCCCTCCTGCTGTTCGTAGAGCAGAATCCCAGCCCCCGCTTCACCAATCGTGCGTAGCGCCAGTTCCAATTGCGGCCGGCAGTCGCAGCGCAAAGAACCGAAGACATCGCCGGTAAGGCACTGGGAGTGAATCCTCACCACTGGGGGTTCGCTATGGACATCGCCCAGTACCAGCGCGATCGCGCCTTCGATCTTCCTGCTGACCGTAGTCATCCCCGGCCCGCACGGTTCCGGATCGACACGCGTACCTTCGAAGCCCAGAATGCGGAAATGACCCCAACGGGTGGGAAAATCCGCATCCGCCACTTTCTTAACACTTTCCAACGGCATAGTTAATTAGAGCCTCTTTCCCGGCCTCATGTCCAGCAGGGGAAACTGGCGTAAAGTAAGAGCGTGTTTGAGCCTAAGCTCGTCCTCATAACACTGCTGATCAAGTTGGGCGTGGCCGCAGCGGTGTCGGCGGTGACTGCCAGGGCGCTTACCTTTCAGCGTCTGCTATTTGCCGAGCGCCGCACCACCGCCCAAACCATCGGACTGCTCGCCTTCCTCTGCATTCCGCTGACCCTGGGCGTGTGGATCCGCTTCATCGTCCCCAGCTTCTATGCCGCGGACATAGGTTTCGAAACGGTCATTATTCTGGGCGTCCTGTTAGGCCCGCTCTCCGCTCTTTTTGGTGGAGCAGTGCTCTCCATCCCCGCCATGCTGCATCACGAATACCTGACCCTGCCCTTCTTCCTCGCCGTGGCCACCGTTTCCGGCCTGTACGGGCGCGCCGTGGAGCCGGAAGAGGTATGGTCGTTCTCCCCCTTCATCGACCTTGGCATCTACCGCTGGGTGCGGCGGAACCTACTCAAGCCGCGCTTCGATCGCCAGATCCTGCTGCTCATGCTGATCGTCGGGATGCAGGTGGTCCGCATGTGGCTGGCCGCGCTTTATCCCGGCCGTCTGTTCACTATGAATGCCCACGGCTTGCTGGTGAAGCTTGCGATCTGCGTAAGCCCCGCGGTAGTCGTAGCCATCCCGATAAAGATCTGGAACTCAAGCCGCATTGAGATCAAACTCAAGGAGCAGAAGCGGCTGGTCCTGGAGGCGCGCTTCGACGCCCTGCAGCGGCAGATCAACCCGCACTTCCTCTTCAACACTCTCAATTCCATCGCCTCCCTGGTCCGCTTCCGGCCCGAGATGGCGCGAGAGATGATCGTGCAGCTAGGCAACATCCTGCGCGCGCTGCTCAAGGATCACGACTCTTATGTGCCCTTCCGCGAAGAGCTGACCTTTACCGACGACTACCTGGGCATCGAAGTGGTTCGTTTTGGGGCGGAGAAGCTGCGCGTGGTGAAGGAAATCGATCCCGCGACCCTGGAGCTATTGGTGCCGTGCATGCTGCTTCAGCCGTTGATCGAAAACAGCATCAAGCATGGCCTGGAGCCGCGCCTGCAAGGGGGAACCATCACGCTCCGCAGCCGCATCCAGGGCGCCAAGATGATTGTCGAGGTAGAAGACGACGGCGTGGGAATGGCTGAGGGCCGCGTGCGCGAGGTAGGCTTTCCCAGCCGGGGAGCCGGCATCGGCATGCGCAATGTGCGCGAACGGCTGGAAGTGCTCTACGGCAACAGCGCCCGCTTCGAAGTTTTCAGCCGACCTGGACGAGGTACGCGCGTGACCCTGGAAATACCGATGGCTCCCAACGTACTGGTCCTGGCGGATCAGACCTCGGCGCGCGCCAGCACCCTCTCGTAGTAGCTCTCGTATATGGGAATGATCCGCGAAGCACAGTAGCGATCCTGCGCCGCTCGCCGGCCGGCATCGGCCATCGCTGTCAGACGGGCTTCATCGGATAGCAGTTCGATTGCGGCGGCGGCCATCGCGTCCACGTCGCCAACCGCGAACAGGCGGCCGGTCACACCGTCGTCAATCAACTCCGATACGCCGCCCACCCGGGTGGCGATGGTGGGAACCTTGCAAGCCATGGCTTCGAGAGCGGCCAGGCCGAAGGACTCCAACTCGCTGGGCATGATCATCAGGTCCGCGACCGGCAGTAATTCGTGGACCCGTTCTTGTTTGCCCAGGAAGTTGACCCGGTTCTGGAGGCTCTTGCTGTTGACGAGCCACTCTGCAGAAGAGCGGTCGGGCCCGTCGCCGACCATCAACAGCCGCGCCGGCATTACTTGCGCGATGCGGGAAAACACCTCAATGACATCCAGGATGCGCTTGACCGGGCGGAAGTTCGAGAGGTGGATCAGGATCTTCTCCTCGGGATCGGCATAGCGCGCGCGGGCGTCCGCGCGCCTTTCGCCCAGGGGTTTGTATTCGTCGCAGTTGACGAAGTTCGGTATCACTTCGATCGGCCGCAGAATGCCGAAGTCGTGCACGGTCTTCTCTCGGAGGTAATTCGATATCGAAGTGACGCCGTCGCTCTCTTCGATACCGAAGCGCGTAATGGGCAGGTACGACCGGTCCAGTCCGACCAGGGTAATGTCGGTACCGTGCAATGTGGTCACAAAGGGCAGATGTCTGCGTTTTGCCAGCATCTGGCGCGCCAGCAGTGCGCACACCGAGTGGGGAATCGCATAGTGAACGTGAAGTAGGTCGAGCTCATAATATTCGGCCACCTCCGACATGCGAGTCGCCAATGCCAGATCGTAAGGTGGGTACTCGAACAGCGGGTAATTCGAGACCGGAACCTCGTGATAGAAAATGCCTTCTTCGCGCCCGGTAAGCCGGAAGGGCTGCGAATAGGTAATGAAGTGCACCTGGTGGCCACGCGCCGCGAGCTCGATACCAAGTTCCGTAGCGACCACACCGCTGCCACCGTACGTCGGATAACACGTAATGCCAATCTTCATTCTCACCACCCCTTGAACCCAAAAGACCGCCGACCGGCGCGTAGCGCAGTGGAGGGACCCGCGGTTTCACTTTAGAACCCCAAACTAAATCCGCTGCCCAACCCGATGAAAATCCGTAAGCGACAATTCCGAGTCCTGACTGACCGCCTCGGGAACCACTTCAAGCAGAGCGCTGCGTTCCGTCTCCCGCGAGGCCACCAGGCGAGTATGCGCCTGCTCCAGCGCGCGGTCGCTGTACCCCGGATGGCAAACCAACTCCCACGTACCACTAGGCATGGCCCGAAGCATCGAACGAAGCACATGCGCGTCGAGGCTCCCGGTAGCCAGGACCCCGATCGACCCGTCGGCGGTCAACATACCATGTTCTGCGATCAGCCTTAAGAACGCGCGCCGTAGGCTCCTCATCGCGTGTACCTGCGCCTGTCGCCAAGCACTGGAGCCCCGCGTAGCGCGCAGGCTCCACGACGGCTCGAATGGATTGCGCACGCACTCCACGCGACATTGCTTCGCCGCACGGAGCAGGGGAGCCAGTGCACGGGGAAAGGCATGGATATGTTTGTGCGAGTCGATGTGGCTCACGGTGACCCCGCTCAATTGGATACGCCGTATTTGGGCGACAGCCTCAGCCTCGATTTCCTGCTCGCGAATGCGGCCGCGCATCAAGTCGCGAAGAAAACTTCCCACCGTCGACCGAAGCGAGAACGCCGCCGGACGCCGGGGATCGAGCAGGGAAGGCACTTCGTCCGGGCGTAGCAGCGGTGTCCCGTCCACCAGCACGATATGGCAGCCAACGGATAACGCTGGTTGCGCAAACGCGAGATAAACTGCCGGAGAGAAATAAGGAGCCGTGGCCATCAACGTAGTGGAGCTGAGGGCGCCGGCGTGCTGAAGTTCCACGATCGCTCGGTTAACGCCTGGCGCGAGACCAAAGTCATCCGCGTTGATAATCAGGCGTTTCATTTTCGCAGTGTACCAAGGGTCCGAATCGCTCTCGCCTGCATCAAAGGTTCAATCGCGTTGGACCGTACACGAAAAAACGCACTGAACTATTCATACGGTCAGCCGACAGAGAGCGCTACAATAAGTTTTCTTTGAGCGGGGAGGGTCCGCAATAATGTCCGGAAGATGGCTGCAGCGCAAAGGGCCCGGCTCAGCCGCGTATGCGTTACTGCTGCTGTTGAGCATCGCTGGACATGCAGCTTGGGCCTTACCCACTGACAACATCGTCTACCAAACGCCGAGCATCTTCGATCCTCACTCCAGTCCGGCGCTGTTGATCCACCATTTGTCGCTTTTTGTGATGCAAATCACGGGAGCGATCTTTATCGTTGTCGCCTCCCTTTTGGCGTACGTAGTGGTCCGCTTCCGCCAGCGTGATCCCAACGATGACAGCGAGCCGCCCCAAATCTACGGCAGCACCCAGATCGAGTTGGCCTGGACCGTCATACCTGTCCTGATTGTCGTCGTTCTCTTCCTCACCACGGCCCGCATTCTCTTTGCTATCCAGGACCAGAAGATGCCTCCGTCTGCCCTCAATGTCGACGTCGTTGGCCATCAGTTCTGGTGGGAGTTTCACTACAAAGACGCAGGCTTCACCACCGCCAATGAGCTGCACGTACCGCTCAGCACCGTGCAGTCTCCCATGATCACTTCTCTGGGGTTGCTTTCCGCCGATGTGGATCACAGCTTCTGGGTCCCTGAGTTGTCCGGCAAGACCGACTTGATTCCAAACCAGGTGAACCACATTTGGTTCAATCCCGACAAAGCCGGCATGTACGTGGGCCAATGCGCTCAGTTCTGCGGCGTAGAACATGCCAAGATGCTGCTGCGTGTCTACGTGCAGACCCCGGAGGATTTCGCGGCCTGGGTAAAAAACCAGCAGCAGCCGGCGGTTCAGGATCCGGCAGTTGCCGAAGGCCGACAGCTTTTCGAGTCACAAGCCTGCATCAGTTGCCACGTGGTGCGCGGAACCGCTGCCCAGGGACAGTTCGGGCCGGATCTCACTCACTTTATGAGCCGCGATACGCTGGCTTCGGGAGCGGCCGACAATACCCCGGCGAATCTCAAGCTCTGGATCAAGGATCCGGACTACGTCAAGCCGGGAAGCCTGATGCCGGCGATGCAATTGAGCGATAACCAGATCGACAAGATCGTCGCTTACCTCACTACCTTGAAGTAATCGGGACACGGGCCAATATAGACAGGAGTTTTCGGTATGGCTGATTCGACACTACCTATTGGGAGCGCCATCGACCTCACCCCGCCGAGTGAGTCGTACGGGACCTGGCTCGAACAGGTGCACAGTTGGGTGGTAACCGTCGACCACAAAAAGATTGGCTTGATGTATATCGGCTACGCCGTGTTCTTTTTGCTGGTCGGGGGCTTCGAGGCGATCCTGCTGCGCATTCAGCTGGCCGTACCCCACAACAATTTTCTCTCCCCTGAGAACTTCAACCGCATCTTCACCATGCACGGCACCACGATGGTCTTTCTTATGGGGATGCCGTTGATCATTGGATTCGCCAATTACCTCGTTCCCCTGATGATCGGTGCCCGGGACATGGCCTTCCCCCGGATGAATGCCTTCGCCTTCTGGATGACCGCGCTGGGCGGTTTGCTGCTGTACTACAGCTTCATCGGTGGTGTCGGTCTGCAAGGAGCTGGAAGCGCGCCTGATGTCACCTGGTGGGCCTATGCACCGCTGACCGAACGCGCATTCTCGCGCGGGCACAGTACGGACTACTGGGCTTTGTCGCTGATCGTTTCTGGATTCGGCACCATCGGCGCCGCGGTCAACATAATTGCCACCACCCTATGTATGCGCTGCAAAGGCATGACGATGTTTCGCATGCCGCTACTGGCATGGCTGTACCTGGTGGTCTCGGGAATGATCCTGGTAACCATCAGTCCGCTGACCGCTGCGCAGATCATGCTGACCATCGACCGCTATCTCGGCGGACACTTCTTCGATTCGCAGGCTGGGGGCGCGCCCGTTGTCTGGTCGCACTTTTTCTGGATCTTTGGCCACCCTGAGGTCTACGTGCTGGTGTTGCCGGCGTTCGCCATTGCGAACGAAGTGATTCCTGTCTTCTCCCGCAAGGCAATCTTTGGCTATCCGGCGATGGTGGCGGCATCAGCGGGCATTGGCTTGATCAGCCTCAGCGTGTGGGCCCACCACATGTTCACCGTAGGCATGACCTCGGCGCAAAATGCGTTCTTCGTCCTCTCCACCGAACTGGTTGGGATTCCCACCGGTATCAAGATCTTTAACTGGATCGCCACCATGTGGGGAGGCAAAATACGCTTTGCCACGGCTATGCTTTTCTGCACCGCCTTCCTGGCCCAGTTCCTGTTCGCCGGCTTGACCGGAATCATGCTTTCCGTCGCCCCCTGGAATTGGCAACTGCACAACTCTTATTTTGTTATCGCCCATTTCCATTACGTTCTGGTGGGAGCCATCGTCTTCTGCTTCTTCGGAGGGTTCTACTACTGGTTCCCGAAAATGACCGGCAAGATGCTCAGCGAGCGGCTGGGCAAGTGGCATTTCTGGCTGTTTCTGATCGGCTTCCACGTGTGCTTCGACCTCATGCACATCCCC
This sequence comes from uncultured Acidobacteriaceae bacterium, assembly GCA_963824325.1. GTDB lineage: Bacteria > Acidobacteriota > Terriglobia > Terriglobales > Acidobacteriaceae > PALSA-350. The sequence goes on from CAWGPA010000010.1 coordinate 256,619, forward strand.
GGGCTCCTGGGCATGCCGAGGAGTATCTACACTTACGAACCGGGCCGCGGATGGGACGGTTGGAACATGATCGTGTCCATCGGAGGCTTGATTCAGGGAGTGGCCGTGCTGATCTTTGCCTACAACATGGTCTATTCGTACTTCAAAGGCCCGGACGCCGGACCGGACCCCTGGGATGCGTGGACGCTGGAGTGGGCAACCAGCTCGCCCCCACCCGAATACAACTTTGCCAGCGCGCCGGTGGTGGCCAGCCGCAGACCGTTGTGGGACCTGAAGCATCCAGAAGATCCGGACTCCCGGTACGAATGATTTTGATGGTCGAGGGTATATAGAGGATGAGCGCCAGCACGATTCCCCTGGCTCACGGAGCAGCCAACGAAGACTGGGTGTTGCCCTATCATGGCACCGTTGCCATGGCGGCGCTCATTGTTGCTGAGACCGCGATCTTCGCAATTTTTGTGGTTGCCTATGTCTATTACATAGGCAAGAGCGTCTCCGGGCCGCAGCCGCGCCAGGTTCTGGAGCTGCCCATCTTTAACACGGTATGTCTGCTCTCCAGCAGCTTCACCATTTGGATAGCGGAGCGGGCCCTGAAGAAAAGCTCGATGGCGGCATTCAGCTTGTGGTGGGCGGTCACCGTAGTTCTGGGCGCGATTTTCCTCGTCGGCACCGGCCTCGAATGGAAGAAGTTGATTTATCACGATGGGCTGACCATCAGCACCAACCTATTCGGCACCACGTTCTACTCGCTCGTCGGTTTGCATGCCAGCCACGTCATCGTTGGCTTGACCATGCTTTCGATCGTGCTCATCTTTTCGCTCACCGGGAAGATCAAGAGTCAGCACTCGAAACAGCTCGAGGTGCTCTCACTCTACTGGCACTTTGTCGACGGCGTCTGGGTGGTGGTGTTTACCGTCGTCTACATCATTGGGCGCTGAGAAGAAAGCGAAGAAAGAGAAGAAAGCGAAAGAAGCGATGGAAGAGTCACAGGCACACAACGGCATATCCGAGGAAGTAGTACAACTGCCTACGCCTACAGCGTGGCCGCTGGTATTAGCCCTTGGCCTGACCTTCGGCCTGGCAGGGCTGGTGACCAACGCGGGGATAAGCATCATGGGGGCGGTGCTCATCGTTTCCGGCTGTGTGGGATGGTTCCGTCAAGTGTGGCCTCATGCCCAACACGTTGCTGTACCGGTCAAAGTTCAGAAGTTCGAATACACAAGCATCCGCACCAAGGTTGCCCGTATCGAAATTGACGAAAGCCATCGCGCACGCCTGCCGGTCCACACCCCTTCAGTGATGGCAGGGTTGAAGGGGGGCATCGCAGGCGGCGCCGCGATGATCGTGCCTGCGCTACTCTACGGCCTGATCCGTTATCACAGCATCTGGTACGCGGTAAATCTCTTGGGAGGCGCTGGAGTAGCCGGCTGGTCTAATCCCACCTTCGCAGAGATTACGCACTTCCGGCTGAGTGCGCTGATCTTTGCCACGCTCATTCATGTCGCGGGCTCCCTGCTGGTCGGCTTGCTCTACGGCGCCATGCTCCCCATGTTGCCGCGCCACCCGATCGTGCTGGGGGGCATCATCGCGCCGTTGTTATGGACGGGCGTGTTGCATGCCACGTTGGGTTTGATCAACCCGTATCTTGATGCGCGCATCGATTGGTGGTGGTTTGTCGCCTCCCAGGTGACCTTCGGGCTGGTGGCCGGTTGGGTAGTGGGGAAGCAAATCCACATTCGCACCGAGCAGTTTCTGCCCTTTGCCGCACGCGTGGGATTGGAAACACCGGGAATGATGGAAGGAGATCAACGGGAGGATGGACCGAAGTGACGCTGCGCCTCCTCATGCTGGTCTTCTGTATGACTGTCGTTGGCTGCGGGCAGCTCCCGGGCCATCCCAAGCCCGGACCCGAAGTGCCGCGTCCCGAGTCGGTGCTGGACTTTAAAACGCTCTACGTCCAGAACTGCTCTGGCTGCCACGGCGCCCAGGGAAAGAACGGTCCTTCCTACCCGCTGGCGAACCCCGCTTATCAGTCGCTGGTCGATGAGCAGATCCTGCGTCAGATAATTGCCAACGGCGAACCGGGCACCCACATGCCTCCCTTTGCCATCAGCGCCGGGGGCAGCTTGACCGACCAGCAGGTCGATGCGTTGGTAAATGGCATGCGCGCCGCGTGGTTTAAGTCGGGGACTCTCGACGGCGCCAACCCGCCGCCCTACAAGGCTGCCAAGCCGGCTGATACGGCTCGCGGCCAGCAGGTTTACACGACCTATTGCGCCTCGTGCCACGGTGCCGCCGGAGCAACTGGCAAGAGCAAAGCAGGCTCGATCACCAATCCAGATTTCCTGTCGCTGGTGAGTGACCAGGTCCTGCGTACCGTGGTGATTGCCGGGCGGCCGGATATCGGCCAGCCAGACTGGAGAAGCGATCTGCCGGGGCATCCGATGAGCGATCAGGAAGTGACCGACGTGGTGGGCTGGCTCTCCAGCCAGCGCCCCGGCGAACAGCAGAACAAAGCCGGAGGAGGCTCGCAATGAGCGATGACAAGGCAGTAGTAACCAGGCGGTGGGTATTGGTGGGGATCGGCGCTCTGCTCAATGGCGCTGTTGCCTTGTTGGTCGCCATCCCTGTGGTCGGCTACTTGCTGGGACCCATTCGCAAGAATGGCGGTTACAATTCCTGGATCGATCTGGGTGACGTCTCGCAATTTGCCCTGGGACAGACGCGGCTGGCCAGCTTTGTCAATCCCAAAAGCATGCCGTGGGATGGCGCGACCGCCAAGGCTGCCTGTTGGGTTCGCCGGACGCAGGAAGAGAAATTCCAGATTTTTGCTATCAACTGCGCCCACCTCGGTTGCCCGGTCCGCTGGTTTCCCCAGTCGGAGCTGTTTATGTGCCCATGTCACGGTGGGGTCTATTACGCGGATGGCTCACGGGCCGCGGGACCACCACCGCGAGGCCTGTTCGAATACGACTACAAAGTGCAGAACGGCAAATTGATGATCAACGCCGGCCAGATGCCTACGCTGGCAACCAGCGCGTCGGTGCGGAAAGAGAGTTCCACATGCACTGGTTGAAGCGTACGTATGACTGGCTGGAATTCCGCCTGAAATTGGAAGGGCCGATCAAGGACACGGTTCTTCATCCGGTGCCGAAGAACACGGCCAGCTGGTGGTATGTCTTCGGCAGCGCCAGTTTCGTACTGTTACTGCTACAAATCGCCACCGGCATCCTCCTCGCCATCGTCTATGTCCCTTCCGCCGGCGAGGCCTGGAACAGTCTCCAGGTGCTGAACCAGCAGCTGCCGCTGGGCTGGTTCCTGCGCGCCATGCATGGCTGGGGCTCGAACTTCATGGTCGCCGTGGTGCTGATCCACATGTGCCAGGTCTTCCTCTTCGGCGCCTATAAGTTTCCTCGCGAACTCACCTGGGTCCTGGGCGTCTTTCTGCTTCTGATGACCTTGGGCATGGCGTTTACTGGGCAGGTGATGCGCTTCGATCAGGACGCGTATTGGGGGCTGGGCATTGGCGCCTCGATCGTAGCCCGCGTACCGGTCATAGGCGGGCCACTGGTCGATCTGTTGTTAGGGGGACCGATCATCGCGGGTCCTACCTTGAGCCGCTTCTTTGCCCTGCATGTTTTTGTCATTCCGGGAATGATGCTGGCTTTCGCCGCGCTGCACATTTGGATGGTGGTGGGACTGGGCATCAACGATTGGCCCATGCCGGGGCGGGTCGTCAAGCGCAGCACGTACATTCAGGAGTACCACGAGCTGACGCACAAGGACGGCATGCCTTTCGTACCTGGCGCGGTGTGGAAAGACATGATATTTTCCGCTGCTATCCTGGGTGCGGTGGCGCTCTGCGCAGTGTTTTTGGGGCCCTTTGGGCCGACCGGCTTTCCCGATCCAACCATTATTCAGACCGTGCCCAAGCCGGACTTTTTCTTCTTATGGCTCTACACCATTCTCTCTTTCCTCCCGGAGAACCTGGAGACGCCATTCATCTTGATTGCTCCAGCTGTAGGCATCCTTTTCCTGTTGGCATTGCCATTCTTTGCCGGAGAAGGGGAGAAGAGCTGGCGCCGGCGGCCGATCGCGGTGCTGTCGATCACTGTGCTTGCAGTAGGGTTCGCTGTCTGCGAACACCTGGGAACTTACACCCCCTGGAGTCCGGAGATGCAGGCCTGGAGTGGGGATATCGTTCCCGTGCGATATGTACATGAGGCCACGCCGTTGGGGAGGCAAGGCCAGATTGTCTTTCAGGAAAAGCAGTGCCGCAATTGCCACATGCTCGGTGGTCTGGGCGGCCAGCGCGGTCCGGCGCTCGATGGAGTGGCCACCCGGCTAACTTACGACCAACTGGTGCGCCAGGTCCTGCAGGGAGGAGGAAACATGCCTGCTTACGGAAAGAATCTTTCCCCGCCTGAAGTAACGGCGCTGGTCAGCTTCCTCGAAACCCTGCATCCCGAGGGCCAGCCTCCAGCCCGTGATGCCTCGCGGCAATATGTGAGCACCGGCGAACTTAATCCTCCGAAACAGTAGAAAGAAACAGCAGGTCCCTCCACTACGCTGCGCTCCGGTCGGGATGACAATTTTGTCTGGAGGCCAGTATTGCGAACCCCGAACAAAATTGTCATCCCGACCGGAGCGCAGCGTAGTGGAGGGACCTGCTGTGCGCCTTGCCCCGCCGGCAATTCAACGTAATAAACTCTTCTCACTCCCTACGAACCACACCCCAATGGCAGAAACCGCAACACAAGCCGCATTAGCTAGCTGGTCCTTTCCCTTCTGGGCCACATCAGGCCTGTGTGCCTCAGCCTTGCTCTATCTCCGTGGCTTTGCCAAAATTCGCAATACCCGCCCGCACCTGTTCCCATCCTGGCGCGCGTGGTGTTTTCTCGGAGGCCTTCTCTCTCTTTACATAGCCGTCGGTTCACCCATCGACGCACTGGACGACGTGCTGCTATTCGCGCATATGACACAGCATCTGATCTTTATGTCGGTAGCACCCCCGCTGCTCTTGCTGGGCGCGCCGGTAGTTCCGTTCTTGCGTTCGCTGCCGCGCTGGCTGCTTCGCGGCACTCTTGGCCCCCTTTTCCGCGTGCCGTGGCTACACCGGCTGTTCCGCCTGATAACCCACCCTGTCTTCGCCTGGCTGGCAATGAACATCGCCTACCTCGGCTGGCATGTCCCCGCGGCCTACGAACTGGCGCTGAGCTCGGATGCCTGGCACGCGCTGGAGCACGCCTGCTTCCTCATCACCGGACTGCTCTTCTGGTTTCCCCTGGTTCAGCCCTGGCCCAGCGTCAGCCGCGGCTCTCGCTGGCTCTTGTTGCCCTACCTGGTCGCGGCGGACCTGGTCAATACCGCATTTTCCGCCTCGCTCACCTTTGCCGGAAAAGTGATCTACCCGAGTTACGCCACCGCCCCCAGAGTCTTTGACATCTCGCCGCTGGCCGATCAGGCCGCAGCCGGCGCGCTGATGTGGGTCATCGGTTCGATCTTCTATCTCGTCCCGGTGGCATGGATCGCGATCCATTTACTCTCGCCGCACCCTACCTCGAAGTTGACCCAGCGAAGCCTGGTGTAACCTACAGCCCTGAGACCAAATGATCCATGCGCCGAATCCGCTGATTGCCCTGGGCGTGGTCGCCTCCACCGCCGCTACGGACGCGGTCTATGTTCTTTTCACCGCTGCGGTCGCCGCACGCCGCAGGAGCATAGCCGCAAGCTGGAGTAGCGTGTGGTATCTGCTCTCTGCCTTTGCCGTGATCAGTTACACCGGCAACGCCATCTACGTAGTCTTCGCTGCGATCGGCTCCTGGCTGGGAGCCTTCGGCGCGGTCACGTGGCTCGGGACGGCCGATGTAAAGAGCGCCTCAGCCAAACCACACGCTTGAATGGCTCCCCGCCATTTGTGTTAACTTTTGCAGGGGAAATGACATGGCAGAAATCGTTGCGCAAGCAAAGCACACCAAGTGGAATGACATCGAAGTAGAACCCCTGAGCCCACTCATCGGCCGGCAAATGGTCGTGGGCACCAACGTGATGGTCGCCCGCGTCCTGCTCAAGAAGGGCGCGAAAGTGCCTCGGCATAGTCATCACAATGAGCAGGTCACCTACATTCTTGAAGGCGCCTTGCACTTCTTCATCGATGGCCGGGAAATCACTGTCTCTGCAGGTGAAGTGCTTTGTATCCCGCCCCATATGCCGCACGAGGCCATCGCGCTCGAGGATACGGTGGACCTCGACATCTTTAATCCCCCACGCCAGGATTGGATCGACAAAGACGACGCCTATCTGCGCCAGGGTACAAGCAAGTAGCCGGGGGGAAACCAAGTGGATTTGGGATTGAAGAACCGCAATGTCATCGTCGCTGCGTCCAGCGATGGTATCGCCCGCGCGGCGGCAGAAAAGTTTGCAGCCGAGGGCGCGAAAGTGGCCATGTGCTCGCGCGACGCCAAAAAGCTGAACGCCGCGGCCGAGCTCATTCGTGAACGCCACGGCGTCCCGGTCCTTGCCGAGCCATTGGATGTGACGGACCCTGCCGCTGTCGACGCGTTTGTGAAGCACGTTGCGCAGGAGTTCGGCGGCGTTGACATTTGCGTGACCAACGCAGGCGGCCCGCCGGCAAAGATGTTCTTTTCCACCACCACCGAGGAGTGGCATCGCTCGATAGAACTGAACTTCATGAGCATCGTCCACTTTGCTCGCGCCGTTCTACCCTGGATGCAGAAGAACCAATGGGGCCGCCTGGTGACCATCACCTCCGTCACCGTGCGGCAGCCGGTCCCCGACCTCATCTACTCCAATGCGGTGCGCGCTGGAGTCCTTGGTTTGGTTAAGAGTCTCTCCAACGAGTTTGGCAAAGACGGCATCACGGTCAACAATGTGGGACCCGGTTACACCGCGACCGAGCGGCTGAAGCAGCTCATCGATAAGCGCGCGCGGGACCTGGGCACGACCCCTGCAGAGTTCGAATCACGCCTGGTGGAAGAAGTGCCTCTGAAGCGCGTTGGCCAACCAGACGAGCTAGCCGACGCGATCGTCTGGATTGCCTCCGATCGTGCCTCCTACATCACCGGCCAAACCCTACTGGTCGATGGGGGCGCATTCAAAGGACTCTAGCCGGCTGAGAAAAACCTCCGTGTGAAGAGACAACGGGGAAATGCTCGGAATGCGCGATTCTTCCGTAGCCACGACTCTCAGTTTTGTATCAGGGCACGACGTTGGTCGGGCCGTAAGAAATGCGCCGGTTAAGGGCTTTTAGCCCCGGGGCTCTTTGTTTGCATCCTGACGAAACAACACCGTATTCCGGCTGAGAGTTCTCCCTAGAGAAACATTTCGTGCGTTATGCGTCGTTGCAGGGGCTGAAGCCCAATTCTCTTTCCATCCCTAACGGCCCGACTAAAGTCGTGCCCTGATACAACAAAACATGAGTTTTTCCGCAACCTGTTTAGTCGGGCCGTACCACAACTGCGCTGATGAGGGCGTTAGCCCCTGAGGTTATGTTTTCGTTCATCGCGCTAACCCGCCTGTAACGTCTCGTTTGCGGAGAGCCTTCCGCGCACTACCCAAAACAGTTGGCGCATAATGCCGCCAAAGATACCCAAGGCCAGTGGCACGTGTATGGCAAGAATGCCGCGGTAGCCGGAATAGGTTTCGAGCACTTCCGCCAGCAGAATGCCGATCCCGGAAATCAGCACCCAGGTTGGACATCCACCGCGAGCTCTCAGCAAAACTGTGATCGCTATCTGAAGCAAGCAAATACCCACCAGACCTCTAGCCGTCATCTCATGCAGTGACAAAGCCACGCCACTGCCTGAAAGAAACATTCCCGCCAACGTGCCTTGCGCCAGCACGGCGAGCAGATGGATCAACAACACCACCCGCAGTACGCTCAGGATCCCTTTTGTTTCGCTCCGCAAAGCCATGACAGTTCTCCCGATTGAGCCAGCACTAGTGTGACTTGCTAAGGTTTCCAGCCGCCAGCAACGCGGTGCGGATCTTGCCCCCCGCGTCTAGCGTCATACTCATCATGGCGTTCTGCTGCGTTCCGTTACTTGCGATCGTCCAGTGGTTCATGGTGATCTTCGATCCCCCAAGTTCGCAGGTTTGCGGGGAAGGGAGCAACGCGGTATTTCCGTAAACGTCGAGCCGCCACGAACACCCGTCGGCAGTGTGAGCAGTGAGCGTATGATCCCCAGCCTTCGAGTAGCTGACAAGTCCGGTCTGTGGCGCCCCACCAGGGCCGGAGTGCTCGCCTTCCTCCTGGTACATGAACTGAATCATGTTGGAGTGGGTCTGAGGGTTCGGTGGGTCGTACGCCCAATTGCCCACAAACAGTCCGGTTGAATCGGTGTCATCTGCTTTCGTGCGCCTTCCTCGCTTCAGCGCGAAATCGCAATCGCCCATGGGCAAATGGCTCTTTGCCTCGATGAACTCGGTTTCATGGCTGCCGTCCACCTCGATGGACCAGCGAGTGATTGTGTAGCTGGACCCGATCACTTTGTTGAAACAGGATTGCGGAGCAGGATCGAGTTCACTGGAAGACCCATGATCCTGAAAAGTCCAGGTGCACCCTTGGTCTGTTCTGCCCTCCAGACGGCCATCCTTTTTTCGCGTCATGGTCAGGTTCCCAATTTGCGGAACAACCACCACGAATGCCTGGTCGTCTTTCGATCTTGCCGGGCATTGAATCGTGCCCACGTTTGCTCCCGTTGAGCTGCTGGGCTGATCGTAGTTCCAAACGCCGGTGTATTTGCCATCCTGCGTCTGAGCTATGGTTTCGCTCGCGAGCAAAGTCGCACCCAGGGTTATGGCAGAAACGCCGAGCGACATACCGAGCCTCATTTTCATCGGAAAACCTCCTGAACTGAGCAATCACAAGCTGGCATTGCTGCTCTTCAAAATTAAATATAGATAACTATACTTAATATAGTCAAGCATACTCATATTGAAAATGGTTGTTGAAAGTTATAATGGGGAAGCCCGATCCTCTATGCCCACGAAACGTGAACGGCCTTATCAATCCGCAATCCGGCAGCGTCAGGCGGAGGAAACGAAACACCGGATCGTTGCCGCCTCACGGAAACTCCTCAAGAGCAAGGGCTACTCGGGCATGACGATCGAGGCGATCGCCAAGAAGGCAGAAGTTGCGGTTCCAACCGTCTACGCGGTGTTTGGTTCCAAGACAGGAATTTTGGCCGAGCTCATGGATGAGGCGACCTTCGGTCCCGATTACGAGCAGTTAGTGCGGGAAGCCATGGAGACAGAAGAACCCAATAAACGACTGCTCTTTGCCGCCAGGATTGCGCGCCGGGTTCACGATGCGGCGAGCAGCACATTTGATTTGATGAGTGGGGCCGGCGTGGTTGCGCCTGAACTAGCCGAGCTGGAAAAAAAACGTGAGTCTCATCGATACGCTGCGCAAGAGTCACTGATTGAGGTCCTGATACGCTCCGGGCATCTGCGGCACGGCGTAGATGCGCAGACGGCACGTGACATCCTTTGGACTTTAACCGGACGGGCCCTCTATCGCATGCTGGTCCGTGAGCGCGGCTGGACCTCGCAAAAATACGAAGACTGGCTAAGAGAAACGCTATGTCAATCGCTCCTGGGTTGACGATATAACCGAAGGGCAAGGGGTCTCGTATTGAATTCTGAAGTGAAACCAGGCCGCACCGCCATGCTTTCGCCCCGTCTGACAGTCGCTCTCCTGCTCGCGTTTTCCAGTCCCTTATGGGGGCAGGCCAGCCCGAACATGGCGCCCGGATACCAGCAGACCTACGACCGCCTACTGCAGCAGATTCGCCAGATCGCCATCTTCGATGACCACGGCCATCCCGGCTTCGCAGAAGACCGTGATGTTGATGCGATGGCCTCTCCGCCCGGGCATGCGCCCCTGCGCTTGAGCCTGGACAATCCCGAGCTGATCGCCGCCTCGAAAGATCTCTTCGACTACCCCTTCTCCGATAACAGCCCGGAACATATCAAGTGGCTGGTGGCCAAGAAAGCAGAGTTGCGCCACACCTACCCCGGCTATCAGTACTTCGATCGCATCCTGGATAAGCTCAACGTCGCGACCATGATGGCCAACCGGGTCGCGATGGGGAACTACCTCGACCCCAAGCGTTTCCACTGGGTCTTTTTCGTCGACTCATTTCTGTTTCCTCTGGACAACAGCGAGTTGACTGCCCGCAACATCGATGAGGGTGTCTATGTTCCTATGCAGGAGAAGAAGCTGAAGGGCGAGCTTAACCAGGCCGGCTTGAACGCGTTACCCGGAACCCTTCCCGCATACCTGGCCTTCGTCAGCAAGATCCTGGAGCAGAACCGCAGCCGCGGCGGCGTCTCCATCAAATTTGAGATCGCCTACTTCCGCACTCTGCATTTCGACGACCCGCCCCAGTCCGAAGCGGCAAGAATCTACGACCGCTATCACGCCGGCGGCAAGCCCTCGGCCACAGAGCACGCAATCTTCGAAGACTATGTGTTCCGCTACCTGTTGCGGGAAGCCGGGCGCCTCCATCTGGCGGTACAAATTCACACCGCGGTGGGCACCGGTGATTTCTTCAGCGTAACCGGCGGCAACGTTCTCAATCTTGAGAACGTGCTGCGCGACCCACGCTACAGCAACGTCAACTTCGTGCTGCTGCACGGCGGCTTCCCGTTCCAGAACCAGGCCATCTGGCTCACCGCGCGAGAGAATGTCTATCTCGACTCGTCGTTGATGGGCATTTACCTCTACCCGAAGGACCTGGCCGAGGTGCTTCGCCACTGGCTACTGCTCTACCCCGACAAGGTAGTCTTCGGCTCCGATGCATTCCCATTTAATGAAGCGATTGGTGCGGAAGAAAGCGACTGGCTGGCGGTTGAATCCGCGCGCACGGCGCTCGCCGCCGCGCTCTCCGGGATGATTCTCGACGGGGAAGTGACCGAGCAGCAGGCGCTGAAATTTGCTCACGGCTACCTGCATGACAACGCCGCGCGTATCTATCCAAAACCTGTACAGTAGGCCGTCGCCCTGGTGTGCGGAGAAACTCAAGCTTTGTATCAGTCGTCCATCTGCGCCGACCCACCGTGGAGGAAACGCTTTACTTTGCTTCGTTGCAATTGATTTTTGTTCTTGTGTAGACATGACTTTACAGGGCTGCGGAAACGCTCATGCTTTGTGTCAGGGCACGACTTTAGTTGGGCCGCGCAGGGCCGCAACTATGAGCTTAGAGTCTGCGTGAAAACTACCCTCTCCAAATCCAGTCCCGTAGGGACGGCTGAGAGTAGCCCAGGACGTAGTCCTGGGTTAGCAGTTGCAAACGAGTAGTCCCGTAGGGACGGCTGAGAATGCCCCAGGATGCAATCCTGGGGTACCCTCTGCTTTGAAATGGACTATTCGCGATTCGAGGAAGCCAGCCCACGTTGCCAATAGGCATTCACGTGCGGTCTAGGTTCACCCAGGACTGACGTCCTGGGGCATTCTCAGCCGTCCCTGCGGGACTGGTCCCCGATGGGAATGTACACCCAGGACTGACGTCCTGGGCTATTCTCAGTCGTCCCTTCGGGACTGAAATTGTAAGTTGAATGCTCTCACAGGCACTAAAGCCCTCATCAGGTCAGAAAGAGCGGTGCGGCTAAAAGCCCCTGCGGTACGTCCTTGGTGTTTTTAATTCTTGTTAGGGCACGATGCTACAGGCTGCGAAAAAGCTCGTGTTTTGTATCAGGGCGCGACTTCAGCGGGCAAGTAAAGGTCCAGCAAAATCTGGGCTTAGCTCCTGGGGTCCCTGCTTTCCTGCCCGGTGCAGAACGCCGCCTGCTAACGCAGAAACTGATCCACGAATCCCTCACCCAGCCCAACGGCTGTATAGTGGCGGCGGCACAGATCAATCTTGGTAAACACGTCTTCGTATCCCAGAACTCCACCGTCGGGATCGACGTAGATCATCGCGCCATTCACCTGAAAGAGCGTAATCATCTCCGGAACGTCCGGTTCCACCACCAGCGTATGGGTCTCGCCCGGAGTCTCGTAGACATAAGAACCTTCCGTGGCCGTCCAATCATGCTCCAGGTAATGCCAGCTGCCCTTCAGCACAAATCCGTGGACAGGCTGCGGATGCCGGTGGCGCGACAGCACGCCCGACTTGCGCACCCGTAGTAGATTCATCCAATAACCCCGGCTGGCGGACAAGCACAGCGGACGGAACCACACATTTTCCATCTGCGGCACCCACAAACGCTCATCCTCTGGGATGGCGTTGGGAATGACCAGCTCAGGGAAGCATTCCTTCGGCTGCGGATGCCGGTACGGAATCCGCGCGTCCGCCTTGCTTTGCTCCACCACCGGACGATTAACGGCAAGATTGCTCATGGATAAACCCTCCCTTTCATACTGCTGCATAACCTCCATCGACGGGCAAGATCACTCCCGTGATGAAGCGTGCCGCTTCGGAACAAAGAAATACAGCCGCTCCCGCAACGTCTCCAGGCTCACCCCAACGCTGCATGGGTGTGCGCTGCAGGATAGCAGCAGACCGGTCCCCGTCCTCAACTAGCCCTCGCGTAAGCTCGGTCGCGATCCAGCCCGGAGCAATTGCATTCACCCGGATGCCTTCAGGCGCCCAGGCAACCGCAAGAGCCTTGGTTAATTGTGCCACCCCGCCCTTCGAGGCCGTGTAAGCGGGAATCAACGGGCCACCAAAATAGGACAGCATCGAAGCGGTGTTAATGATAGATCCTCGCGCCGCAGCCAGCTTCACATGTGCCCCGACACACATACGCATGGTCCCGGTCAGATTGACATCGATGACCTTTTGAAAATTCGCCATGTCATATTCAGCGCCACCGCGAAAAATAACCCCGGCGCAATTGATGAGAGCAGCCAGCTCACGAAAAGGCGCCAGCACCGCGGCAACCGATTCAGCGGACGTAACGTCGAGCTTGACTGCCGAAAGATGCTGTCTCCGCGGGACCGCGGCGACTTGCTCGTCAGTGAGGCCAGTAGCGGTTACCTCGTAGCCGGCATCGGCCATTGCGGTCGCGATGCCAAGTCCAATTCCAGTGGTACCGCCGGTCACGAGTGCTAGCGGCCGCGCAGGCGCTTCTGACATTAAGGTTTGGCCCCTGTTCTTCGGGTCGAATGGTATTACAAACCTTGGCTTGCTTACAATCGGAACGCCAGCAAGTCATGCCCGCGGCTCGCTCACCACGCAGTACTGTTTGCCAACATAACCTGATGTGGGCGCCTCCCGCAAATAGACCAGCTTTCCGTTGAAGTCTTTCGCCGCCGTGTTTGTGAATTGGATATCCACGATCCTGGCCGATCCCACTGCTTCCCGGACAACACGCTCTGGCAGACAATGCATTTGCATATCCCCAACTCCCGCTGCGGCCCTGATTCTGGACCGGATGCGAAGAACGTGGCGCGCGCGACGGATCAGGGAAGAGACATCCGGGGCGGCAAAGGAATCCTGTACTCCAAACACGAGTATTCCGCCCGGCGCGAGTACTCGTACGAATTCCCGCAGGTAAGCCGTCGAAAATCGCTGCGGCACATGCTGCAGAACAATATTGCTGTAAACGAACGAGAAGCTGGCATCCGCGAAGGGCAGTTGCTCAGCGGAATTGGCCACGTAGCGGCAATGTGCATACCGGTTCAGAGACTTGGCCTTGTCAATCATCTGCTGGGAAATATCCACGCCTACACAAGAGGCAAAGCGCGGCGCCAACGCCTGCGTTACCCGGCCAACGCCGCATCCAAAGTCCAAAGCCTTGCCGGAATAGTTGGGAATGCAGCGAATCGCGGCCAGGTGATGCATAACAGTCTCTATTTCGGCTTCCCCCGTAGCCATAAACTCCGCGATATCCCATTTGCCACCTACGCGGCGATGGTCGGTGAGAATGGCGAAGAGGGCATCCCGCTCGGCAAGCGATTCCCAATTACTCTTAAGCCTCTCCAGATTCATCATGCGTTCCTCTGAATTCCCATCACTGAACCACGGGCCGCCGCGCCACCGCGGTAAACCACAAGCTGCGGCCGCAGTCGGTGCCGTAGAGCAATGACTTCGAGCCGTCCTCCCATGACGGCTGGATTTGATTGCAGGGCACATCAGCGAGCCTGCGCGTTGAACCCGTCCTCTGATCGCGCACCCACAAATTCCACACCCCATCCTCCAGATGGCTATACGCCATCCAACGGCCATCCGGGGAGAGCGCCGGATAGCGAGACTCGCCTAGCGGCAGTGTTACGTTGGCGTGCATTCCGTCGGTCAAATAAATCTGCGGCGGGCGCCCGTTCTCCACGGCGGAAAATGCGTATTCCTTTTCAGAAAGAAACGAAGCTTCGTAAACGTTGTGCGAGAGCGGCGTGAGTGGGACTTCGACGGCATCATCCGAACGAAATCCGCGGCGCACCATCAGCTGTCCTCTACCAGCGTGGTCGCGCACAAAGGCGAGGCTTTGGGCATCGGCAGAGAGCATCGGCTCACGCGCGTCGTTAACCACAATGCGCGCGGGCTCACGCAAGCTCACAATCGCGGAGTGCGGACTCAGCCCCCGCTCTACCCAGATATCAACGCGGTTGCCCGCGAAGGAAAGATCATCGTCCGCGGAATGCTCAACTGAGAGCGCATCCTCATCCTGCCACGCCAGGTGGTAGCCGCTCTGGGTAAATGCAAGGTAGCGAACCTCCGTCCCTTGCGACCCTGGGTTTGCAGAGATGAGCGCATCCGTCCGCAGCGGCAGCCGGTACGCATACTCCTGCCTTACCGTCCGCTCGAGATGAAGACTGGAGTACCCACTGAAGATAAGAGCAGTGGCCATGGCGGTCGTCCACGCATAGTGCGTCCAGTCCCATGAAGAACCCTCAGCCCTCTGGTCACGCCACAGCAGGACGTAGATTCCCAAGAGAAGGGCGAGCATCAGAGGAAGTCGTGGAACGTAGAGCAGGATCTTCGGGCCCATCATGGCTGTGGGACTGCTCACGGGAAATCCGATGCCGAGATAAACGATCAGCAGAACGAGCAGCCACCCATACCGACTCGCGTCGCAGCAAGAGTGCCACCAGTACGCACACCGGCAACGCCAGCAGCACAAAGTTATACGACGCCGGTATGGTGGAGATGGCAAGGGACGCTACTAGAAGCGCCGACCATTCCAGCAGGATTCTCTCTCGAGTCCGGTCCTGCCTACGGATGAGCAGGATGGCCGGCGCCAGAGCCAGCACTTGTAGCGTAGGTTGCAGCAGGGCGTAGCACAGCGGAGAATTGTGCCACGGCTGCGGATTCCATTGTGGCTCGGCCAGAAATAAATAATGTAGAACACTGGAAATCGAAGCACTCGCTGTCGCATAAGGGGGTAGGCCCTCGCCGCGCAGCGTCCAGGGAAGAATCTCGTGCAGGTAGGTTCGGTGCAGGTTCCAACCGAATACCGCCACTGAGACGGCGAGCGACGCCATGCCCGTAACCGCTCCTGATACCAAAGCACGCCACGCCCGCCGCTGCAGAAAAAAGATAAAGAACAGTACGGGAAAGATCTTTGCTGCCGCGGCGATGGCTACCAAGACGCCGGCCAAAACATAATACTCACGCAGGTAGGCCCAGCAACCGGCCACGATCAACAGCAGCAGCAGCAAATAAAACTGGCCATACAGCAGATTGCGGTGAAGCGGAAAACTCAACGCAAAGACCAGTGCGATTCGCTGATAGGGCAATCCAGTCATGGAGCGCAGCAGCCAGCAAAGGGGCACAAGCAGCGCAAGATTCACCAGCAACCACACATGTTTGGCGGTCAGCGGAGCCAGCCCGGTAAGCGGCCACATAACGAGCGTAGAGAACGGTGTGATCGGTACCAGTCCGATGAGCCTGTCGTCCAGCGCGCGATGGTCCTTCTCGCGTTGCAGCCAGACCCAGTCATACAGCCGCGCAGTGTCGGAGCCTTCGTGCGCAATCCGTGCCGACAGATAGTAGTTAGGGAAATCGGTATTCAGCTTGCCCCATGCCCGCGGCATGGTGTGTATGCCCAAATAAAGCAGTGCCACGAACAGCACGCCGCGCTCCAGCCAGCAGACGAAGCGTTGATCCAGAACGGAATGATCCAGGAGTGCGTGCACTACTCATCGTCGCAGGACCAGCGATCGACAATTGTCACCGGCTTGTCACTTCACGGTCATAACTCCCGCATCAAGGTTTGGCCCCCGCCGGGTGGATCCAGATAGCGTTGCCACCGCCCGAAACCATGTGGATGTCGAGCACCGTCCTGCGGTCTACCGGCTGCTTGCTGAAGCTGATGTGGGTTGCGTCGCTGCCCGCGTCGGGAGCGTCGGCATAGATCTCAGCGACATATTTGCCCTCGCCCAGGAAGTCCAGCGGTACTTTCCTGTCTCGCTCCTCCCAATTCGTCAGCGAGCCAACATACCAATCCCTGCCGCTCCGTCGAGCCAGGGTGATATAGCGCATGGGGAACCCATCAATCACCCGCACCTCGTCCCACGTCGCCGGGACCTGCTTGATAAAGTCGAAAGCCTTCTGTCCCTTGTACTGTTCCGGATAGTCAGACACCATCTCCAGCGGGCTCTCAATGACTACGTACAACGCCAGCTCCTGTGCCCGTGTCCCCAGGGACATGGGCATCTTGTTTCGGCCTACAAAGTTTTCCAGATTCGTATTGTTGAAGGCGCCAGGAGTGTAGTCCATAGGGCCGGCAAGCATGCGGGTGAAGGGAAGTGTCGTGTTGTGCACCGGAGTTACGCGGGCCGACCACTTGGAGTACTCCTTGCCCATCACTCCCTCGCGGGTGACCAAATTAGGGTAGGTACGCCGCAGTCCATCCGGTTTAAAGGCTCCGTGGTAATCGATCATCAGATGGTGCTCGGCGGCTTTCTCCACCACCCGTCGATACCAGTCCACCATCCACTGATCGTCGCGGTTCATGAAGTCGATCTTGACCCCCGCCACGCCCCACTTTTCAAACAGCGGGAAAGCCTGGTCCATGTATTTGTCGACCGAGGTCCAGTGCGACCAGAGCCAGATGCGGACATTCTTTTCTTTCGCGTAGCGCAGCAATTCCGGCAGATCGACGTTGGGGCTGAAGCGGGTAATATCCGCCGGATCGGCATAATCGCCAACCTTGGCCCCCGGCGTCGGGAGAGCCCAGCCGGCATCGATAAGCATGTAGGGAAAGCCCGAATCCGACGCAAACTCAATGTAATGCTTTAAGGTTGCCGTGTTCATTCCCGGGGTAAAATCAACCCCCGTCGCCCAGTCGCCGGACCACCAGTCCCAGGCCGATTTGCCCGCCTGGATCCAGGAGGTATCAGCGATCTTCGAAGGGGGATTCAGGTTGAGAATGATGTTCGACTCGATCAGCCGCCCGGGCAGATCGCCAATCATCAGCACTCGCCACGGCGACTGAAAGGGGGCCGTTGCGTCCACCGCAACCCCGGGCGTGTCCACCTTAGGCGATAGCTCGGCTTTCAGGCTGAAGAGCGGCTTATCGCTCCGCAAATACATGCCCGCATAGTTGTCGATATGCGCCTCGGTAACCGCCACCCAGCCGGTACCGGGAACCTCGGCCAGCAGCGGCAGTGCGACCAGCCAGTCATGGTGCAGGCTACCCACCGTCCTCATCTGGTAATCATCCTCATAAGAGGATTGAAAGCCGCTCACCACCAGTGGGTAAAGAGTCGCGTCCTTGCTGTAGCGGAACTGGGTACGCTCGCTCGTGATGTGCACACTCTTAAGGGAGGGTTGCTCGGGCACGATATACCGAAAAGCCACCCCATCGTCGAACGCTCTTACCTCCACCGCCAGCCTCGATCCGGATTCGCCCTCAAAATCCGCCACCAGGGAGTTGTAGTGGTCACGGACCTCCTTGGTCTTACCAACCGGGATGGTATAGGTCTCATCTGTGCTGCCCGGCTTTGAGCCGACATAATGCATGCCCGGACCGAGTGCCGGCAGCCCCTGCAGGTCCAGTCCGAGCTCCCCTTCGTCGAGCAGCTGCTTGCCGTGGAAATCAACGGAGTAGCGTAACGCGGCCGGTCCTCCCCCCGAGCTTCCATTGGAAAGCACAAAAACGATCTGTCCGTTGGGGGATGCGACCTGCCACCGGTTCTGGCCGGCGCCCTGGGCTGGAGCAAGCAGCGCGGCTGCGAAAACAAAGGAAAACATCAGGGAAATCCGCAGAAAGGGCATAGTTTCTCCGGGTCGAATGGTATTACAAAGGTTCCTTTGCTTCCAAATAAGGGCCTTCCGCGGGTTGCCACTTTGGAAATACCTGTCCCAAGGTCAGGTCTTAGGCGTACAGTGTTCAGCGAATTCCATTTCATTCCGAGGGGGCTCCATGTTGAAGCCTTTCCTGATCCTTTCCTCCGTGCTCCTAACCGGCGCTATCGCGTCAATCCTGCAGGCGCAGCAACCCGCACCTCCTGCTCCGCCGGCTGCTACTTCTGCTCCATCGGCCGCGTTCCAGGTCCCATTGGAAGCCGTAAATCAAGTCAACCCGATGAAACCCACCGCCGAGTCCCTGGCCCACGCAAAGAAGATCTATGGCTACGAGTGCGCCCTCTGCCATGGCGATGACGGGGGCGGCGCCGGCGACCTGGCCAAAAACATGAAGGCTAAGATGCCCGATTTTCGTAACCCTACGGCTCTCAAAGGGCAGACCGACGGTGAACTCTACTACATCATTAACAAGGGCAAGGGCGAGATGGAGGGCGAAGGCGCGCGCGTCAAGCCCGACGATACCTGGAACCTGGTGAACTACATCCGTTCCTTCTCCAAGCTGCAATCTGCGACTGCTGCTCAGGGACCGTCATAGATTCGGCTTTGTCGTCCGAAACTGCGTTTGAAGGCGCAGCTTGTTGTGTGTCGCACTCAACGGGGAGTTGTGCCGTTCGATAGTGGCCGCGTAGAAGAGGCTTCTACATAAGCGCACGCGAGGATGATCAATTCCCGGCGCAGAGTATCGACTTGCTTCTCCGGAGCGCCCGATTCCAGGATCCTCCGGCTGACGCCGGCCATCGCCGCTTGGAGTACGGACGCAACCAGTTGTGGATCGGTCGTCAGCGCCTGGCGGGCACTCGCCAACATCTGGACGATAGCCTTATTGATCCGTATTCCCGTCTGCTGCACGATCCTCGCTCCGTCCACATCGGAGCTTACCGAGTAGAGCGCGACACTCGTCTTTGCGTCCTTCATCTTCGCGTCAAGAAATTTGGTAACCAGGGCGGTTGCCATTTGGTGGAGGGTTCTCCCCGTCTGTTCCTTGCAAACCAGTTCCACGGCCTCGGCGACCTGGGTGAGATGCCGCTTCAATGCAGCCTGCAAGAGCGAACTCTTGTTGGGGAAGTACTGATATAAGGTTCCGACCGAAACACCGGCTCGCGACGCCACTCTTGTCGTGGTCAGCCGCTCTTTGCCGACACTGAGCAAAACCTGAACGGTGGCTTCGAGAATCGCGTCTACGCTCGCCGCGGAACGGGCCTGCACGGGCGATTTACGGGGCTCTAAGAGCACTGCTGGGCGCTGGGGCAAATGCGAACTCCTAACCTGAAGCTTCCTTCATCTAATCACATGTGAGGAAAAACACAATGACCACTGGGATGGATTTCAACGGCAGCGCCACACTTCCTGGCACCTCGATGTCCTTGAACCGCATGGGCTACGGCGCAATGCAACTTGCCGGTCCGCAGGTTTGGGGACCACCACGTGACATGGACGCTGCGGTTGCTGTTCTGCGGGAAGCGATTGCATCCGGAGTCAACCACATAGATACCAGCGATTTTTACGGTCCGCACGTGACCAATCGCATTATTAAGCAAGCGCTCCATCCTTATCCGGAAGGGCTGGTGATCATCACCAAGGTAGGTGCTCGCCGGGGGCACGACAAGTCCTGGTTGCATGCGCTTTCACGTCAGGAACTGATCGATGCGATTCACGATAATCTGCGCAACCTCGGAGTCGACACGCTGGATGTTGTCAATCTTCGCGTGGGCGGAGTCATGGGGCCTTCGGAGGGATCCATCGCAGAACCGCTGACCGTGCTAGCAGAGCTAAAGAGTCAGGGACTGATTCGTCATATCGGTCTAAGTAACGTCACTCCCCAGCAGTTAGCGGAGGCTCAGACCATCACCGAGATAGTCTGTATACAGAACCTCTACAATGTGGCCCACCGCAATGATGATGCCTTCATCGATGACCTTGCGGACCAAGGCATAGCGTATGTGCCATTCTTCCCGTTGGGAGGCTTCACTCCGTTGCAGGCGTCGGCTCTCGATGCGGCAGCAGAGTCACTAGAGGCAACGCCAATGCAGGTGGCGCTGGCGTGGCTTCTTCAGCGTTCGCCTAACATCCTGCTGATCCCGGGCACATCTTCCGTCGGGCATCTTCGCGAGAATCTCAACGCTGCGACCCTACAAATTCCGCCCGAAACGATCGCCAGCCTAGACGCAATCGCCAGTGTTCCTCTGCAGTAGGCCTGGGCTTTGGAGGGTAACGGTTTCAGCGTCTGCGTGGGAACTACTGTTCGCAACAGCATCCGGCGGGGTCTGTGCCCTGGCAGAACCCCGTCCAGTTCCTACGGGTTCTTTTAGGAAACTGACTCTGCTGAGTTGAATTCTCACGCGGACTTTTAAAGCCGTTTCCCGCTTCAGAGACCGAAGCAAAGAATATTCGGACCCGCCGCCACGACAACATACTGCTTGCCATTGACCATAAACGTCATCGGTGAGGCCTTCATGAAGATATTCGTGGGGAACTCCCAAAGCGTTTTGCCGTTTCGTTGATCGGCCGCGACGAACCCACCATTTGGCCGGCCATAGAAAATCAGGCCCCCCGCGGTCGCCAGCACCCCTGACCAGGTCTTGGCACGCGCGGCACCCGGCTGGGGAACCTCCCAGGCAATCTCCCCCGTGTCAATATTCATCGCACGCAGAAAGCGTTGCCCCTGCTCATCGGGGTACCCGCTATTTTTGTCGCTGACGCATTGTTCCAGCGCCAGAAAATAGTAGAGACGCGTCTCAGGCGAAAAAGCCGTGGAGTCCCAATTGGCCGCATCGTTGGGGCACCCGTGCGGGTCTTTCACCACCGGCCTGCCATCGGGTCCGATGCTCGAAGCCCAGTCAATGCGGTGGAGGAAGGGTTTGGCCAGCAGCACCGCACCGTTGGTGCGATCCAGCACATAGAAAAACCCATTGCGGTCCGCATGCAGTAATAGTTTGGAGGGTTTACCTCGATAGACAGTATCAACTAAGACATTGGGCTCAGCGGCGTCTCGATCCTCCACGTCGTGGGGCGTGAACTGGTAATACCATTTCATCGCAGCGGTCTTTGGGTTAAGAGCCAGAACACTGTCGGTGTATAAATTGTCGCCGGGCCGGTCGCGATCGTCGCCGTCAGGAAACGGATTGCCCACGGACCAGTAGAGCGTGTCAGAAGACGGATCATAAGACCCGGTGGCCCAGGTGGAACCGCCACCTGCGGTTGGTTCTTTCGCCCCCCAGCTTTCTATGCCTGGTTCTCCTTTGCGAGGAACCGTCCAATGGCGCCAAATAAGAGAGCCGTCCTCCGGCTTAAAGGCTGCGAGGAAGCCGCGAATGCCCTCATCCGCACCGGAAACACCGGTGATGAGCATATCGTCGACGATCAAAGGAGCGATCGTGCCGCCATAGTGAAAACCTTCGCTCTCGGCCGCGATCGGCTGCTCCCAGAGCAATTTGCCGGTGGCTCGCTCCAGCGCCAACAGGTGACCATTGTCGGTAACAAAAAAAACCTTGTCGCGGAAAATCGCGACGCCGCGGTTAGTCCCAAGTTTCGCATCACCAACCATCCCTGCGCTGCCAGGACGGGAATACTGCCAAATCGTACTGCCGGTGAGCGCGTCGATGGCGAATACCTGGTTCGGTCCCGTTACATACAAGACTCCGTCGGCTTCGAGCGGCGTGGTTTCGAGGCCGAAGTATTGAATAGGGTAAATCCACTTCAACTTCAATGAGGAGATATTCGCGGTGTTGATCTCTTTGAGGGGACTGTAGCGATTGGCTGAAACATTTCCGTTATAAGTCAACCAGTCGCCGGGCTTCGGCGGCCCCCAGGTGATCTTTCGCGTGGGTTGTGTGGGGACGGGAGGGCGAACAATGATTCCCGCGTTCAGGCGGCGCAGGTATTTGGCGAGCACCGCACGATCCGCGGCCGAGAGATCGGCGAAGGAAGGCATGCCGCCGGCGATATTGCCCTGTGCGATGAAGGCGCTCAGCTCCTCGGGTGTTTGCCCAGCGACCCGCTGATTCATGGCGAGGCCGGGCGCTTTCGCCGTGCCGCGAGCATCCTCCCCGTGGCAGCCCGCACAGTTCTTTTGGAACAATACTTGTGACGATGATTGCTGAGAGAGCAAGGGCTGGGGCAAAAGCGAAAGGCAGAGAGCCCCAAGCAACCAAACCAAATTCCAGCGGGGAAATGCGTAATCGTTCAGTGCGCGCGGAGCCATGTTCGCACCCTCGGATTGAAGTCTTCTATGCACTCCCAGTGAAACGCATGCCCCGCTCCCTCATACAGGTGCAAATCGCTATGCGAAATTCCCGCAGCCACCTCTTCCGCCATCCATACCGGGGTGAAGATGTCGTTGCGCCCACCAATCACCAGGCAAGGGCAGCGAATGCTCTGCAATTGGTCTAGCGTATCGTGGGTCACGCAAGCCGATGCTTGTCCCTCGAAGCCATGGAGTGGTTGCGGCATGGAATCGCTAGCCGCGCCCTTTCTTCCCTGTAACAACTCAGCAAAGCTGTCGTCCCGGTCCCAGTAGGGTTTGGCAAAGATCAGCAGCTGAATATAGGTAGCGAACTCTTCTGGCCGGAGCCGGCTTTTGATGTCACTCATGTGGCGGAATACATCGCGCGCATACCGGTCACACCGTGCCCAGGTGCACATTAGAACCATGCTGCGCACCAACTGCGGATGCCGCAGCGCGAGTTGTTGCGTGATCGTGCTGCCCATCGAGCAGCCCACAACGTGTGCGCTTTCGATTCCCAGCGCGCCTAGTAGACCTGCGTGATCGTCCGCCATCTGTTCCGTGGAGTACGCTCCCATCGGCTTATCGCTTAAGCCGACACCGCGATTGTCGGGGACGATGCAGCGAAACTCCTTGCTCCAATCTTCGACATGCTTCTGCCACACGGACCCAGGCGCGGTGATTCCCATCAGCAGTAGGAGCGGATCACCCGTACCGCGCTCCTCGTAATAAAGCCTGATCCCGTTGCTGTCTACAAACGGCATACGACTATCCTTTCACCAACGGCTCAAGATGCGCCTTCACCCAGGCCCCGTCCTGCAGCGTTACGCCGTCAGGATCATCCACGGCCCGATGCCCCTCGTCCTCACAGACAATCCATCCCTTGAAGCCGGTATCACGTAGCCAGGTCGTGACGCCGGCGAAGTCCACCTTGCCCTCGCCCATCACAGCAAACTCCGGATCGCCATCCCAGTCTTTGTAATGCACGTGGTTGATGAGGCCGCGATATTGCTTCATCGTCTCCAGCGGGTCCATGCCGCCGTTGACGATGTGCCCGACATCGGGTGTCCAACCGATTACCGTGGAATCCAACCCGTTCAGCAAAACTTCGTAGTCCTCACGGGTGCGCGCGATCGAAGCTTCCGGCGAGTTTGGATGGAAGCTGGTGACGATGCCCCGGTCGGCGGCACGGCGAGCGAGCGCATTCAGATTCCCGACAAGCCGTTTTTGCCTGACTTCCAGATCAAAACGCCCCCGCGGCATCTGTACGACGCACAGCAACGCGCCAGGGAAGTTACCCAGAAAGTTCATCACCGATTCAGCTTCGCGCAATTCATCGTCTGTCTCGCCCTCGTGATTCCAATCCAGTACGAAGGACATGGCTGACAGCGTGAGATTGCCGTGCGAAGCAAGACTAGCCGCAAGTCGTCGGGGGTCGCTCAGATCTCCCATCCAGGAAAAGATAGGCTGCACACCAGCGAAACCAGCCCGGGCGATCACGTCAATCATGTGGTCCAGTCGGTTCGCATGCGCGCGGCCACTCTCCTTCATGAACCACGTGTAGACTTCGCTGCCGAATTGAATATTCGATGAAGGAGCTTGCGTCATGGACCTTACCCCGTTTGATTGAAGATCGTTGACTCGTTAACGCATATCCGCCGGAGTAAGACCTTTGACATAACCGTCAAAATCGAAGGGATGCGGATGATACTCACCCACCAGCCCCACGTTTGCGTTTGGCTTGATTTGCCGCTCCATCCCCAGCGCCCAATAGCAAGCATTCACCAGCAGCCGGCGGTTCGCTTCGGTAAGCAAATCCTCTGAAGTTCCAAGCGTGGTGGCGAAGACCCGGGCGGTTTTGCCGGCGCTTCCCGTGTAGGTTTTGGTCCATACGATCGGCATCATAGGATCGTTCACCGCTCCCGCGACGGGGGGATCTTTAGGGCTCATTCCGGAGAGTACCTGGCCAAACACCAGCGTCTTGCTATCTCCGGGAAGGGGCAAGTGGACTTCATAAACGTCCGTTTTGCTCCACAACTCGCCGGCATGAATTCCGCTCAGGATAGGGTTCTTGAGCTCTTGTGGATTGAGCACACCCATGGTGCTTTGTTTCCCATGGTGTCCGTGGTGTTTGACCCAGGTTTCGCCCAGCACCATCCGCCCGAAACCGCCATCGGGAGCGTTCCAGCTGTACTTGGCATAGGTTGTACTGGTTTTGAATTGAAACGCATGCGTCGCGGTCCGGATCCCCACAATTGGTTTGCCCGATTCCACATAGTCGACGATGTGCTTCATCTGATCGTCCGGGAGGTCGCGAAAGCGAGTCAGGATCACCATCAGATCGGCGGAATCGAGCGCCTCTAATCCAGGGATGTTGTCTAGCTGATTGGGATCGATCGTGCCATCCTTCGGGTTGATGGCAAAAAGCACCGTGCAGTGGAACCCGTGATACGTCGATAAGATCTTAGCCAATTGAGGCAACGACTCTTCGGAACGGTACTCTTCGTCGCCGCTGATCAAGACGATGTTCTTTCCCTTGGCGTGCCCGTGAGGCTGAAAAACCAGAAACGGTTCAGCCGCATGCAGGAGTGAAGTTGGCCCGTTCAGAAATGCAAACAGCGATAACCACCAGATGATACGGCGCATAAGAGATTGCCCCCCGATTCCTCGATCGCCGCCGGCCTAAGCGACATCACACAGCGAGACTGCTTGCGTAAGCCCCACAATGGGATCCCGTGTGGGGATAAATTCCTGTCCGACATACCCCTTGTAGCCCACTTCCAACAATGCCCTCATTACGCCCGGATAATTAATCTCCTGATGGTCGTCGAGTTCATTACGCCCAGGGTTACCGGCCGTATGTACATGCCCGATGATGTCGTGATACTGCCGAATACGCCGGATCACGTCGCCATTCATCATCTCCACGTGATAAACGTCAAACAAAAGCTTCACATGGGCGGAATCGACCCGTTTCACTATGTCTGCAACATAGTCGATATCGTCGCCCTGATAGCCAGGGTGGCCCTTCATCGGGTGCGTATGGTCGCGCGTACTCAACTGCTCAAGGCACAGAGTGACGTTTTTTCCGGCAGCATATTTCCCCAATTCCGAGAGAGCCTTCACCGAATTGGCCGCGCCTTCGGCCAGCGGAATTTCCCCACTCTTCGGATCCTCCGAATCACGCCACTTATAGCCGGTAAAGGCAATCACGTTCGGAGCCCCGAAGTCGGAGGCCTGGTCAATCGCATGTTTCGTGGTGGTGATTACCTCGTCGTGATACTTCAGGTTATTTACGCCTTTGTGAAACGGGGGATCAGGCATGCCATTTGCCGCCAGCGCACTCTGCAAACCATGCTTGCGCAGGGTCGGCCACATCTCCGGCGGAACGAGCTCCACGCTTTGGCAACCGAGATCTTTGGCCGTTGTACAAATCCGTTCGATGTCCCAGTTCCAGTCCGTATTCAGGCACCAATAGGTAAGTGACTGCCGGATGCGCCCGTACTTGACCGCGCGTTGCACACTAGCCATGACAGGATCCGCCGCCAGAGCCAAAGACCCCATAAGTCCTCCGAACAGAAGCGCTCTTCTGCTCAAAGAATTTTCCCCATCCAAAATCACTTCTTCTTTGTCCGGCACGCTTAGCTCTCCCGCTGGCTCTCCGACTCAGGTTTTGGCGAAATGTTCCTGTGTTGTTCAAGACTCCACCCGGTCCTATGTCAATGAAATCTTAAGTGCAGCGGCGGAGTCATTAGTGGGGCGATAGCGCTTCGGCAGCTCTACACGCAAGCCGTCGGCGCTTTGGTTCCACTTGAGCTTCTCGTCCGTGCCCAGCAACTGCACGTTTCCGATCTTGCCGGGTTGGGTAGAATTGGCGGTGCCCAGCGCCTTCACCACGAAGGCATCCGCCGGCCAACCCAGGACGATCGCGTAGACAACGGTGTTGGCTTTGTTGCGCGTAAACCGGATGTCCTTTACTCCAAGCTTGTTTACGCTGGTACCTTCCATCTCGCCGCTCTTCACCATGTCGGGCCCTTCGCCGTAGATCTTCCATGGCCGAGTCTCGTAGATCGCCTCGCCGTTGACCTTCATCCAGGCCGCGACCTGATCAAGCACAGCGATTTCCTTACTGTCGATGGTGCCATCCGGCTTGCCGGGAAGGTTGAGGATGAAAGTGCCGTTTTTGCTTACTGTGTCGATGAGCCAATGGATCACATCGCGGGGCGGCAGATAACCGCCGTACTCTCCCGGTTGATCAAACAGGCTCCGCTTGTAATGCCAATCTCCGATGCAGGTCTCAGACTGCCACGCGTAGGGCATGATCTGGCTGGTCAGGCCACGCTCATAATCGGCAATCAAAGCCTTTGCCAACCGGTCGGGCACCTGCTTGACGTTGAGGATGGCTTCCATCTTTCCGCCACGCGTCTTCAGGTTGTGGTTATAGAAATACGCGCCGATGTTCATTCCGCCCCAGCCCAGCGGCAGCAGGGAATTGTCGAAATAGAGCAAGTCAGGGTCGTGCTGATCGATCAGATCGCGGGTGCGATCGTAGAAGTTCTTCACGTACGAAGGGTCGGGCAGGGCATCGAAGGGGTGCTTGGGTCCATAGAGGCGTTGCGGATCGAACCCCTCCCACCATTGGTTTTTGCCCTGGGCCGCGGTAAGGTCGCCGTCGTAAGGTATACCCGCCGCCGGCCCCGCTTTGCTCGCATCGTGCGACGTCTGAAACCACCACCAGTTGCGCCCCTGGTGCACCGTGACGCCAAACCGCATGTCCTGTTTGCGGGCCGCCGCGGCCCAGGTGCCAATCACGTCGCGATGGGGACCAATACTCACCGAGTTCCACGGTTGATATTTGGAGTTCCAGGTATCCAAACCATCGTGATGGTTGGCGAGTGCAATGAAAATCTTCGCGCCCGCGTTCTTATAGCGCTGCATCAACTCTTCCGGTTCCCAGTTCAGCAGCGTCCACTGCGGACAGAGATCCTTATATCCAAATGTCGAAGGAGGGCCGTAATGTTCCAGCTGAAACTTATATTCCTCGCGGCCCTCTATATACATGTTCCGCGCATACCAGTCGCCTGCTTCGGGAACACACTGAGGACTCCAGTGCGCCCAGACGCCAAACTTCGCATCGCGATACCATTCCGGGGCCTCATATTGCAGCAGGGAATCCCAGGTAGGTTGGTAGGGCCCTTCGCCGCTCAACCCGGAGATCGGTGCGTTCATCGGAACGCCATCCCACGAACCCCCCGGTACGGGCAATTCGGGCGCCTTGCCCCAGGCAGTCGGTTTCCAATTTTTGTCGTCGAGCTTTACCTTTACAAACTTGCCGTCTTCGAGCGCATAAAAAACTCTCTGCTCTGCCGGCGTGGCGCAAAACTCAGCGTAATCTCCGGTAATCTTGCCGAAGCCATTCAGCGACTGCGTGGCTTCGCTGGTTTGCCCGATTGCGGGCACAGCCGCCGATGCTGCTGCGGACGCGATCAGTTTGCAAAAGTCTCTTCGTCGCATGCCTACCGTCCTGGACCATCGAAAGGTTCGTCCACTTTTGCGGTTTCTCCTAACGTGCGCGTTGGGCTTTTGCCGCTGGAATCACGAGCCGCAGTGGAGCCCATCCGCTTCCCGCCGAATATATAGATCCAACAATCATAGTGTCAACGACTCCCCGTTTCCACACGTTTTGGGGAAGGTTTGATCCTTTGGATCATCCATTACTTGCGCGGAACGAACAAAGATTCCTCTTCAGTCTCGCCAGTCTGTATAGGTGAGGGGCCCGTCGTTTCTTAACTCTGTCCATCCACCTTCACCCATGCCAAGGTGGGCCACCGCCCTAAAATTTGTCATCCCGACCGGAGCGGACCCGGATTTCCTACATCGCGGCACCACCCAAGGCCACGTATGCGGCTTTCCGTAAAGAAAGCCGCATGAAGATCGCCAACGCTATCAAACTGGACAGGAAAGCCGGGGTAGCGCAGCGGAGGGACCTGCTGTTCCACTTTCGGGTACAAGCGAATGTTCTGTGGGCGAATGGCCTCCGGGGTTCCGTTTTCCATTAATGGAAACAGCAGTTCAGGCTGGTATGTGCTTTTTCTCAATGCGCGACGACCCCGTCCTCAACACCCGTCCCTGGCCTTCATTTCGAACCTAACGCCCATCGAGCGACGATTTGTCGATGGGGAGGGAATAAACAGCTGAGGCAATCACTCCTAATGCCTCCCCGGCGATGGTCTGCAACGTATCCGGATCGTCCGGAAGAGCCACATGATTCACGTAGATAGCAAATGCCAGATGCTGTCCCCTCGGCGTAGTTGTATAACCGGCGAGCCCCTTGCCCACAAGCATGATCTGCATGTTCAGCAGATCGAAGGAGTCAAAGGTGCCAGTCTTCGCGAACACGTGGCCTGCGGCTGGTGAATCCCGTTGAATGCTTGCCAGGGTGCCATCGCGTCCCAATATCGGGAGAGCCTTCAGAAATATCGGGTAGACAGGTTGACCAGCCATGTAGGCCAGGTAGTGCACCATGAAGTCCGGCGTGTAATAGGCCGCCGCCGCCCCGCCCGCCCCGTCTGCCTGCGATGCG
Organism: uncultured Acidobacteriaceae bacterium; assembly: GCA_963824325.1. GTDB lineage: Bacteria > Acidobacteriota > Terriglobia > Terriglobales > Acidobacteriaceae > PALSA-350. The sequence continues at coordinate 285,699 of CAWGPA010000010.1, forward strand.
CCCGAGAGATCAAGACCAGCCGCGGTCAGAAAGTCGTGCTCCAGCGCGAACCCCTTCTGATCGACTTTTGTCGTCGCCTTGCCCACGACTGCGCCCAGGATGAATGGCATCATGCTGGCGTGCAGGTTTTGACTTACCTTGAGCGTGACTTTTGCTTCCTCCGCCAGCGGAGCCGACACATGTTCGGCGACCTGGTGCTGGCTGTTGTAGAAGCTCTTGTACCGGGTGGCGTCAGCCGTGCTAGCCGGCTTGCCCGCGATCTTTACCCCGCGAGCGGTCAGGGCCGCCGTCAAGGCCTCGGCGGCAAACCGCGAGGGACTGCTTACCGGATAGCCATAGATGCGGGGTTTGCTTGTTTGTGCGATGGATCCACTCAGCACAACGGTCTGCGTACCATCCGGATTGTCGATAGTCTGCGGATCCTCGAGTGAGGTCTTGCTGCCGGTGACAATCTTGTTTTCAAAATGGATGTACGGCACCTGCAGCGAATAGCTGAGCTTGGCAGATCCGCCTGCGGTGGGACCGGGCTCGATGGTCACATCGATCACATTGTCATTCACCGCGATTGGCGAAATTACGACGCCGGTCCCCAACTCGCGGTCACCTTCGGGAAACAGGCTGACATCGACGATCACCCTGCCCTCAATGCGTTTTATCCCCGCAGCCGCAACCTGCTGGGCAAAGTCCTGCATGGCAATCAAAGGATCGCCCGGAATCAAGCGTGAATCGGGACCGCCGTAGGAGTGGTCCTCATCCGCGAATGCCAGTGTGCCGTCGGGCTGCATGCGGTTTGACAGGTTCGGATCGCCGCTCGCAACCAGAACCAGGTCGCCCTTCAATTTTCCTTTTCCATCCACCTCCCCGGTGCGGTAAATGAAGGTGTGGAAACGGTAGTCCGGCCCCAGCAGCTGAAGAGCAGTCCCTTCCGTTAGCAGCTTGGTCGTCGATCCCGGAGTGAACAACTTATCGCCATGGAGGGCGAAGAGAGCCTTCTGGGTATCAAGAGAATAGACTTCGACGCCGAAAACAGCATGCCGGTACACCGGCCGGCTGATTACCTCTTGCACCGCATCACCGAAGGTCTGTGGCGCGGATGTTTGTGCAGGCGCGACACGCGTGCTGAGTGCCGTACCGGTCAACAAGCAGATCCAAGCGATTTTGTTCATTTGGCCTTCATGATAGAGCAATATGCGCTCCCGCCCCACACGCGGGTGAAAGGGGATCAGAATGGAGTCGCCAGGAGCCTTCTATGCATACCATTGCTGAATGGACGTACCAAACTTAACATCAGCGTGCCTCGTAGTCGAGCAAAAGCCATGTATTTGGCTACTTAAAATCACCATTTCTAGCCGAAGCAGAGAGCGCCTTGGGCTAGGAAAACCCCCTTGTTATCGAGCGCAACTGGCTGATCCTAATGTCGTTAACGGTCGTACCCTTAACCCATTCAAAAAGTTCAGCGCACCTTGACAATGCAAAGATTGCGATGATAGCGTTCCTTTTCGCAATTGGTTCGCTCAATTCGCGTTACGGCGAAATAAAACTCTGAGAAGAGTGAAGGATACCTCAATGAATGCTCGGACTTTCGGCACCTTGCGGACGCTGGCTTTCGTAACAGTCTTAGTAGCTATCCACTTCGCCGCCTCGACCCCCGCAAGTGCACAGGTCAGCAGCGCCGACGCCGCTCTCAATGGAACCGTTCGAGATACCTCCGGCGCGGTGGTACCGGGCGCCACAGTCACTTTGACCAATACCAAGACCGGCGTTGAGCAAAACACGAAGAGCAACCACACGGGAAACTACTCACTGGTGAACATCGTCCCCGGAACCTACGTGGCAACGGCTTCGGGGACGGGTTTTTCCATTGGTAAATCACCCGAATTTGAACTCTCGGTAAATCAAACCGCCACCATTAACTTCTCCCTGCAAATCGGGTCTGTCACCAGCACAGTTTCGGTCTCCGCGAGCGGTGTCCAGTTACAAACCTCTACCGCGGAACTCGGCACGGTGATCGGAAGCACCGAGGTGAATGCCTTGCCGCTGAACGGCAGAAACTTCACCGAACTGTTACTGCTATCCCCAGGAGTTAGCCCGGTAAATGCCACGGGAAACGCGGGCTTCGGGGGAATTGGGAATCCAGTCGGAACCGTCGTCCTGCCTTCGGTCAATGGCCAAAACAACCGCAGCAATATGTATTTGCTGGACGGCATTAACAACTACGGCTCCATTCGCGATACCTACGCGGTGCAACCGACGCTGGATGATATTGAGGAATTCAAGGTCCAGTCGCACAACGACGAAGCCCAGTTCGGACAGGTTTTGGGCGGAATCGTCAACGTGGTCACCAAATCAGGAACCAACGAATTCCATGGGGATGCCTGGGAATACTTTCGCAATGACGCATTGGATGCGGCGAACTACTTCAACCCCGTCAAGACCCCTCTAAAGCAAAATCAATTCGGCGTCGCAGTCGGCGGCCCGGTGCTACTACCCCACTACAACGGCCGCAACAGGACGTTCTTCTATGGTTCCTACGAGGGTTATCGGAACAACACCGCCTCGAGCAATTTTTTTCGAACTCCAACAACGGCGCAATTGAGCGGCGACTTCAGCAACCTCGACAGTCAGGGAATTCAGTTGTACAACCCCTACAGCTCGATACCTGATCCCACCACCGCAACGGGGTTTTCCCTGCAGCCGTTTATGTGCGATGCCGGCGGTGCTCCACTGCCCGCCCCGGGAAACATGCAACAGCAGGGCACGCCATGCAATCAGATCCCATCCACCATGATCAACCCCTCGATGGTCTACTTCGCCAAGACCTTCTTCCCGGCCCCAGTCACTCTACCTGGCTACCCGCAGTACAACGGACGCGATACCACTCCGAACATCACTCATCAGGACCAGGGTTCTGTTCGCTTCGACCAGCAAATTGGAGCCAACGATCGCATCTTCGTCCGCTGGACGGCAGCGTGGGAGCCCATTACCGGCTCCGCCGGCTTTCCGGGACTGGTGAACCATACCAACGATTCGAACTACAACGTCGCTGTGAACTGGACCCATACCTTTGGTGCAAGCTCTGTCCTCGAACTGACCTTTGGCCGGGTGTCAGCACAGAACAATAGGACCCCAAACTTCACCAACATTCCCTCAGATTTCTATCAACAATCGGGATTCGCGAGCTATTTCTACGACCATGGGGCATTTGGCGGAAATCAGGTTCCATCCGTTCAAATCGCTAACTACCTCGGCGGTACCAACTACGTCGGCAAGCTCCATTACTCAAATATTTGGGAGTATCGTGGTGATTTCTCAAAAACCATCGGACGGCACAGCCTGCGCACCGGAGCGAGCCTCGCCACCGATGGATGGGAGCAGCCGTTCTATGGTTCTGAGGATGACTTTGCACAGTCGCAAACTCAGGACGGTAATCTCGACTCCAGCACCGGCGACCCGTTGGCCTCTATGGTGCTGGGTGTCCCCACTTATTCTGAAGTTGATAACGTGTATTCGCTGCTTCATGGTGGCAAAATCATTGGAGCCTACGTGCAGGACCAGTGGAGAGCGACCGATAGGCTCACCATCAACTGGGGCGTGCGTTATGACGTCACGATCAATCCGCGCCAAGGCAAAGCATCGGATGGCAGCAACATCACTGGAGACTTCAACTTCAGTAACGGAACCTACATACTCCAAAATCCAGCCCCGGCATGCTCGGCAACGCAAGGGGCCCCTTGCATCCCGGGGGGAGTGCTACCCGCAAATGTAACCATCGCGAGTAATGGGAAAATCATCCACGATAACTACAACAACGTGCAGCCCAGAGTCGGTTTTGCTTATCGGCTCACACCACAGATCGTTATGCACGGTGGCTACGGCAGGTTTTACGACAATTGGGCGGGTCTGACGGAAAACCAATCCAACTACACGCAAACATGGCCGAACATCGCCTTCGTGGGAGCCCCGGGCGGCTTCAATCTATATGGACCGCCTACCGGGTTGGCCCAGGATCCATTCAACTTTGGAAACGCTCCGCTACAGCCGGCATCATCGCCATTCTCGCCGCTAAACACCAATTCCTATACCGACCCCAACCTCAAGAATGGGTATTCCGATCAGTGGAATTTCGGATTTCAGCAAGAACTGGCTACCGGCGTTGTTGCGACCCTCAACTACGTAGGTTCTCGCAACGCGGATATCGCAACCAGCATCACCGCCAACGCCTTGACTACACCGGGGGGCGACGCGCCATACTCGTACATTCCGCCCACTCCCTACACCACCACCCTTTCCTCTACTGACTACAACTCCCTGCAGGCTTCGGCGCAAATCCGCTTGCATTCGGGCATTACCTCCACGCTTGCATACACCTGGTCAAAGGCGATGACCACCGGCTGTGATGGCTACGACTCTGGCTGCGAGATCCAGAACCCATACGACCTGAAAATGGATCGCGGGCCCGCGGCCTATGATCTGCCCCAGATCTTTGCCGGCAGCTTTGTATTACCGCTGCCGTTCGGAACGGGAAGGCGGTTCAACGCGAGCAACGGTGCTCTCAATTATGTGATCGGCGGCTGGCAGTTAAACGGAATCGTCTCTCTGAATAGTGGGCCGCGTTATGATGTCCAGGATGATAACGGGATTTCCAATATCAATAACTTTTATGGAGTGGAACGCGCCAACGTCGTGGGGAATCCTCGCGAGAGTACCGCTGACTATCCCCTGAGCAAAATCCAACCTATCAACATTAATGCTTTCGCTGATCCGCCTGCCGGAACTTTCGGCACGATGGGACGAAACAGTTTGCATGCCGATTGGGGTCGGAATCTCGATCTTTCGTTGTTCCGCAGCTTCAAGGTGACGGAAACCATGAGGTTCGAATTCCGGGCCGAAGCATTCAACTTTACCAATACCCCAGTCTTCGCAACTCCAGATACCTTTCTTCCCGACGGTCCAGGCTATTTCGGTGTAGTGTCATCGACAGCAAACACAGCGCGCCAGTTGCAGATGGCTCTAAAATTCTACTTCTGAGTCTGAACACAACGGGGACAACAATGGACGGAGGGGTAGGAGTGCCAGGTCACTCAATGGGTCGTTGGTCTCTCTTCGCAGCATTATTCATCGCGTGTATCCCTGCTGGAGCGCAGACAACCGCAGGCCTGGCGGCGCAATGGTCTTTCGATGATCAGCGCGGAAGCAACGTTCACGACAGCGTGAGCGGTCACGACACTCCAATACTGAATAACTATCGGTGGGTGAAGGGGGTCTCCGGCGACGGTTTGAAGTTCGACGGCTTTACCACCGTGGTCGAACTGGCGCCGAAAGCTGCTCCGAAGATTGGACCGGGTTTCACCGTAGAGTCCTGGATCGCCATGCAGTCCTATCCCTGGAACTGGGTGCCTATCATTGACCAGCACCAGGACGAAGCGTCTGGCTACTTCTTCGGAGTCGATGCGGAAGGAAGGCTGGGGCTCCAGCTTTCCGTGTGGGGCATCTGGAATGTCTGCCGGTCAGATGTTCGTATACCGTTGAAGCGCTGGACGCATGTGGCCGCAGTCTACGATCCAGCGACGGGAGTTAGTCTCTATATCGATGGCAAGCCCGCAGGAAAGCTGCCCCTCGTCGGCGACTTCGTTCTGCCCAGCCATACCGCTTTCCGAATTGGCAGGAATCTCATTGATCTGCCACCGATAGCTCTGGTTCGTCCTAAAGCCTCCTTTCCTGCGCTCTACTCCTTCGATGGTATCCTCGACGATCTGCGCGTCTACGATCGTCCCCTCTCCTCCGCGGAGATCGCCTCCGCCTACAACCCAACGATCGCAAGCGCGCAGCCTGAGCTAACCGAGCGTCGCTGGCCGGTACTCCCCGGAGAAGCGTCTCACCTCAAAGCCGTATACACCGATCTGCATCTCTATCCCGAATGGGATGCGCTGTGGCGGACCGGACCCGCCGCCGATGTCGTAGTCAGCTTTAAAAAACTTCCTTTCCATTATGTGTTTTGGCGCGGCGCGAATTATGGGCCAAACATGGTTACGGAAAACGGCATATGGATGAGCGATCAAAGCTTCGAGTCCGGCACAAAAATCGGCACCGCGGAGCATATGAACGACAAGCACAATATGCACGCGAGCATCAGCATTCTCGAGACCACGAATGCCAGGGTGGTGCTTCACTGGCGCTATGCACTGGTCGACGTGACCGGCGGATTTGCGGGTATCGATCCTGAGACCGGTTGGTCAGACTGGGTAGACGAGTTTTTCTATATTTATCCCGACGGTCTCGCGGTAAGACGCGGCACCATTCATGGCAAGCGCAAGGAATACAGCTTCACTGAACCTACCCTGCTCCTCGAGCCCGGCAAGAAGCCCGAAGACTACGTCTCGTTGCAGGCGGCGACCGTGGTTAACAGTAAGGGTGAGAACCGCACTTACTCCTGGGCTCCGGACTCTCCTCCATTCCCTTTTCCTGATCAACCAACGGATGCCAACATTGCGGTCGTCAATCTGCATTCGAAATACAAGCCGTTCTACATCTATAAAGAGGGAACTGAGCTGGGCCCTTACGGGTGGCCGCCGGAGCTGCGACTCCAGTATTCGCATTTCCCGGTATGGGATCATTGGCCGGTCAACCAGATCCCCTCTGATGGAAGATTTGAGCTTTTTCCCGACCATTACGCCAGCGCAGCAATCATGTCACCGAATCCAAATGCCGTGTGGATCGAGGGCCCGGGTCCAACCAAGACCACCTATTTTCTATTCGGCCTCAGCGACGGTTCGGTCGAACACCTGGCCCAGCTGGATCGATCATGGTTGCATCCTCCAAATCTCAAAATGGAGGACGACAAGATTACGGCAACCTATGATCCAGGGCAACGCGCCTATCTGTTGACCGGCGCTCCCGCAGCGGGCAAAGACACACAAATCAAGTTCACCATCGACGCAACTGAATCCTCTCCGGTGGTGAATCCTGCCTTTGTCATCAAAGGTTGGGGGCAACTCCCGCCCGTGGTTCGCGTGGATAGTACCCAGCTCGCGGAAGGCGATGTCGAGACAGGTTTCATCGAAACCTTGACCGGAACGGATCTAGTCCTTTGGCTTCGCAAGACCGCGACAAGTCCCGTCCAGGTTTCCCTTACCGACAAGAAGTAAGGATGAAGAGCCGGGCGTTCACCCGCCGCGATATCGGCTTTGTATCAGACAGCTTTGAAGGCTGGGGTAGAAACGCTGAACGAAGGGCGCTGCCTTGCAGGTGCGGAAATTCTCATGCTTTGTGTCAGGGCACGACTTCAGTCGGGCCATACCCAACGGCTGATGAGGGCTTAAGCCCCTGTGGTTCTGCTCCGTTCCCTCATGAAAGACGGGTGCCCCACATCTCGCTCGTTTCTCGCGAGATGTGGGATTCCACTGCTCTTTCCTTCTGAACTCTCGATTCATCCGGCCCGTTTTGCGGCCATCAACCGCAAAAGGTAGCCGTTGGCTTGCGCCAAATCCGCTCTTAATCCAGCTCTAATCCGCCGGAGATATTAAGCCGGTTTGCTGTCACGTAAGAGGCCGGCCCGGTCGCCAACCAAATGATGGCTTCTGCCACTTCTTCCGCTGTAGTACGCCGGCGCAGCGGGATATCGACAGTACGTGAATGCACATAAGCTTCTAGATCGATACCAGCGGCCGCTGCACTCGCCGTTTCGTTCGCTCGCTGCATCGCCGTGTCCATCCGGCCTGGGGATACCGTGTTCACGGTAATCCCATAGCAACCCAGCGCCGCCGCCGCCGTGCGCGTGATGTAATCAACAGCCGCCTTCGAAGTGGAATACGCAACGTACTCCTCCCGCGTCATGCGCGCAGCTGGTGACGACACATTGATGATCCTGCCGCCTCCCGAATCTTTCATGACCCGTGCGGCCGCTTGAAGCAAGAAGAATAAAGCCTTCACGTTAATAGCGAAGACGTTGTTCCATTCTCCCTCCGTCACCTCAAGGAAGGGTTCGACTGACGAAACGGCCGCATTATTGACCAGCACATCGAGACGCCCAAAGAAATCAGTAGTCTTTTCGACAATCGCACTACCCGCGCCAGGCGCAGCGATGTCGGTAAGTATAGGGATAGAATCGACCCCGTGATTCGGCATCTGCATGACTACGTCATGTAGGGTCGCCTCATTGTTATCTACCAAAGCCACTTTGGCGCCCCGTCGGCCGAATCCGAGGGCGGTTGCTCTACCGAGACCCTGACCGGCCCCAGTAACAATCACAACCTTGTCTTGTAGAAGATCGGAGTCTGTGGTCATAGAGAAGCGGCAAATATTATATTGGACGGACCAATATGGGAGCGGAGTGCCTGGACGCTTAGGCGGTCACCGCCACACGAGCTCCTCAACGAGCGGACAACCCACCCTGAGCCTCGGACTTTACCTTGACAACACCCCGTCAATCATCATAGTCTACGTCGGTAAATTTGGCTCGTCCAATGCGCCGTCCAATCATATCCAGTCCATCCCCGTGCAGCAAGTCAAAGTATGCGCCGATCCTCGTGGCATGCTCGCTCTTCATTCTCCTTTTCGCGTGCACGCTCTCGGCGCAGACAACAAAGCCACTCGCCCATTGGAGCTTCGACGAAGCCGACGGCGATACCGTTCATGACTCAATCGGGCAAGCAAATGGAAAGATCACGGGCGTATACAAACACGTCAGCGGCGTCTTGAGCAACGGGCTGCGCCTGGATGGCGAGACCTCTGGCGTAACGGTTGCGGCTGCGGACGCGCCTCATCTGAAGGACTCGTTCACCATCGACGGCTGGATCGCAATCAATGCCTATCCGTGGAACTGGGTTCCGATCGTCGACAATCGCCGGGAGGAGCAGGCCGGCTACTTGTTTGGTATCGATTCCTTCGGCCATCTCGGCCTTCAGCTTTCCGCCAACGGCGTATGGCAATCCCTGATTTCACAAGAACGCCTGCCTCTTAAACGATGGTCACATGTGGCTGCCACCTTCGATGAGTCGAAAGGGATGACGCTTTATATCGATGGGAAAGCAGCTGGCGAACTGAAAGTGCAGCCTCCCTTCGCTTTCGCGGAGGACGCGGACCTGCTCATAGGCCGTGTGAGGGAGCCCCTTCTCCCCGCACAATGGATCCATCCGGAGTACGCGGTGTGGTACTCCTTCGACGGCATTCTTGACGAAATAAAAATCACGGAAGGTGCCCTTTCCCCGGGCGAAATTGCCGGAGAATATGCGCAGATTCACCCCCCGGCGGGCGACGCTCTGCCGTACCCAGCGTTGCCTTCTGGGCCGCCGGGAGCCGGTCCCTTTGGAGCGTTCTACTCCACCTTGAAGTACGAGGAACTGTGGGATGCGCCGCGCCGCGTGGGGCCGGACTCGGACGTAGTGGTTCGCTTCGATCAGTCGCCCATCCGCCTGGTTTCCTGGCAGGGGACGAACTACATACCGGCCTGGGTGACCGAGAACGGCAAGTGGTACTCCGACGAATTTGTTGAGACCGGAGGTTTGCCCGGCTGCCCCGACGGTAAAGATTGTGAGCCGATGTCGGACAAGCAGAACATCTACGCTCACGTGCGCGTCCTGGAGAGCACGCCGGCGCGTGCGGTGATCCATGTTCGCTACGGACAATGTGAAGTGGAACACAATATCTGCGCCAATCCCGACCCTTTTACCGGTTGGACGGATTGGGCAGACGATTACTACACCGTCTATCCAGACGGTGTGGCAGCCAGGAACACTGTTGCCTGGACTTCTAACTTCAAGACGTGGCACGAATTCCAGGAAACCATCATTATCAATCCCCCGGGTACGCGGCCGGAAGACAACATCCAAACCGACGCTCTGACCTACGTCAACATGAAGGGCGAGAGCCACACCTATTCCTGGGAGCATCCGCCAGGCACTGTTTCTCAACCGGCCGATGCGAACATTCAAGTGGTAAACCTCAAATCAAAGTGGAAGCCGTTCCAGATTGTCTCGCCGGTGAATCCGAAGCTATCAACCTATACCGGCGAGAAATCGTATTCGCTCTTTGAGTGGTGGAATCATTGGCCCGTCGCCCAGGTGAAGTCCAGCGGCATTTCCGCGGTCGCTCCTGACCGGCCTTCGCACACATCGTTGTCGCACATCGAGGAGGGCCAGCCTTACGCACAAACCTCCGATTCAATTACCAAGATCATGCTGGATGGTTTAACCGATCAGCCGCCGAGCGAATTGGCTGTGCTGGCTAAATCCTGGCTCTCACCTCCAGAACTCGTGGTCACTGGCAGCGACTTCAAAAGTAATGGCTACGATCCCACCCAGCGCGCCTTTGTTCTGCAGCGCAACGCTGCGTCTTCGAGGGCCTCACTACATATCAGCGTGAGCGCGAAGGACGATGCTCCACTGTTGAATCCCGCGTTTGTGGTGAATGGATGGGGAGATGCGACGCCCAGACTAAAAGTGAATGGCAAGCTGGTTTCCTGGGGCCAGGACTATCGATATGGGCGGGTGAACTCGCTCGATGCGGATAAACTAGTCGTCTGGCTCCGCATGAAAGCAACCTCTGTCACGACAGTGGAAATTGATCCGCTCTAAACCTTTCCACGTTCAGCTGAGTCGATAGGATAAGCGGAGCCGATGGTTCGATGGACCGACGAGAGTTTCTCCAGGCAAGTGCGCTTACTGTTGCAGATATGTGGCTGCCTGCTTCCCAGGTGAACGCAACAGCTCAGACCGAAAATCCCGGGCCGTCGATCTACGTGGCGCCTCATGGAAGCGATTCCAACCCAGGCACCCAGCAACGGCCCTTTGCCTCTCTACAACGAGCCCAGCAAGAAGCCCGCGCGCTGAAACAGCGCACAACCCAACCGATCACCGTCTGGGTGCGCGGAGGAACCTACTATCTCAAGGCTCCCCTGGTATTTACCCCGGAAGATTCCGGGACCTCAGAGGCGCCGATCAGCTACATGGCCTATCCCCAGGAGGTTGTCACCATCAGCGGTGGCCGCAAGCTGAATTGCCGTTGGAAACCCTTTAAGAACGGCATCATGCAGTGTTCGGTCTCTGATGGGAAGCAGAAGCCTCTTAATTTCACACAGCTTTTCGTCGATGGTAAGCGGCAAGTGCGAGCACGCTATCCAAACTATGATCCCCAAAACCCTCTGGTATCCGGAACCGGCTATATAGACGTGCGCCAGTCGAGTGAGCCCTGGCCTGCTACGGAGTTTCATTTCGACCCGGCGACGTTTAGCAAGACCAGGTGGAGCAAGCCCCAGGCAGCGGTTGTCCACCTATTCCCTCCGGATTACTGGGGCAACCTGCAATGGGAAGTGCAGGACGTCGACTGGAATGAGGGCATCATCAAGCTGGGCTGGGGCGGCTTTCAGCTGAACGAACAGCTGTTCGGTAAAGCCTCAACCGGCATCGGCCAAAGCCAACTCTATCACCAGCGCTATCAGTCCCGGTTTTTCGTGGAAAACGTCTTTGAGGAATTGGATGCTCCAGGTGAGTGGTACCTGGACTCCCAACAGGGTGAGCTTTATTTCATGCCTGGCAAAGATGTCGACTTAGCGAAGGCGGCAATTGAGGTCCCGGTGCTCGAGCAGGTAGTGGAGTTCCGCGGGTCGCAGCGCCAGCCCGTGCGATACATTCGATTCTCCGGCTTTCGCATCGCCCACACCGCCAGCACTTTCCTCAGCACCTATGAAGCTCCGTCTTTGGGAGACTGGACCATTCATAGAGGCGGCGCGATATTGATCGAGGGCGCAGAGCACTGCTCGGTCGATCAGTGTTTCTTCGATGCTGTGGGGGGCAACGCCGTGTTTGTTAGTGATTATAACCGGCAGATTCGCGTGTACGGTAACCGTATTACGGAAGCCGGCGATAGCGCCATTTGCCTGGTCGGCTCGGAACGGCGGATCCAGGGTACGAACCGGCCCCTACCGGTAGAAAACACCATCTCTAACAATCTGATCTATGACTGTGGAATCTTCGGCAAGCAAATTGCAGGAGTTTTCGTCTCCATCAGCGAAAAGAACGTAATTAGCCACAACGTGATGTACAACCTGCCGCGCGCCGCCATTTGTGTGAACGATGGTTGGGGTGGCGGCCATGTCATCGAGTTCAATGATATTCACGACACGGTCCGTGAGACCCATGATCATGGACCGTTCAACTCCTGGGGCCGCGGCCGGTTTTGGTGCATGGAGCAATCGCACGGTGACGCCTCCCACAAATCCGGCTTTCATGACGGTGACGACGGCTACGTATTTCTCTACCCCGAAGCCGACGGCAATGTAAGTATCATCCGTAACAATCTCTTTCGCGAACCTCTCTCCGTCCACCAGTTAGGCATAGACCTGGACGACGGATCGTCCCATTACCACATCTATAACAACGTGTGTATTGGCATTAGCGTCAAGCTGCGCGAAGGAGACTGGCGGCTGGTTGAGAACAACATCTTTATCCGGCCAGGCAATCCCCTCGCGATCGAACAGGGCTACGAGGGGAATCACGATCGCTTCTTGCGCAACATTGTCGTCACCAGTTCTGCCGTCGACGCCGCGTTCGGAAAATCCAGTGTACCGGGCGATTCTTTCAAAGTCGTTCGGCCCCCGCTGGCTGGCCCCATTGTCGCGGAGATCGACCACAACCTCTTCTTTAACGATATGGGCAAATTCTTCGCCTCTATGACGCCGCGGGATAAGTCGAGGGTTCATCTGACGCTCGAGCAGTGGCAGGATCTAGGCTTCGACAAACACTCCATATTCGCCGATCCTGAGTTTGTCGCTCCCGAACGCGGCGACTACCGCCTTAAACCCACGTCGCCGGCGTTTCAACTCGGCTTCGAGAACATTGATCTGAGTTCCGTAGGTTTGTTACCTGATTTTCCAAAACACTGGTTGACTTCCAAGCCAATTACCAATCTGCACGGATGACAGCCGCTGGGGCGAAAAAGATATGCAATATACCGCTTTAGGAAACACGGGTCTTACGGTCTCGCGGCTGAGCTTTGGGGCCTCGGCGCTCGGCGGCGTCTTCCGGTCTGTCGACGAATCGACTGCCATCAAGGCCGTCCATGCCGCCCTTGATTGTGGAATCAATTATTTCGATGTGGCGCCCGCCTACGGCGGCACAGTATCGGAAAGTGTCCTGGGCAAGGCACTGCGCGGCATTCCGCGCACCAAATATTACCTTTCCACTAAGGTGGGGAAATACACCCAGCCGGGAAGCTACGGCGAAGATACTTTGGACTATTCGCGCTCCCGCATTCGGGCTTCCCTGGACGAAAGTGCCGCCCGCCTTGGCGTCGACTACTTCGATCTCATTCATATCCACGACATCGAATATCAGGATCGGAGACACACCGAGTGGGCGCTCACCGAGGGATACGATGCAGTCCAGGAGTTGAAGCGGGAAGGACGCGTCGGGGGCGTAAGCTTTGGCATTTATCCCATGGATCTGTGGGTGCGCATTCTCTCTTCTCTATCGATAGACGCGGCTCTGGTGCACAACCACTATTGCCTGAACGACACACAGCTCTTGCGCATATTGCCTCTTGCCGAGAAGGGAAGTGTGGGCATCATCAACGCGTCGCCTTTCGCTTCTGGCCTTCTGACAGATCGCGGAGCCGCAGCGTGGCATCCTGCATCGCCCGAGGATCAGACCCTTTTCCGCGCCGCTGCCGAGTACTGTGGTGGCCAAGGTACACCGATCGCAAAGCTTGCGCTACAGTTCTCTAGCCAAAACACCGATATCCCTACGACCCTCTTTAGCTCTGCAGATCCAGAATCCGTGAAACGCAACGTTGCATGGCACGATCAACCGTACGATAGGGGACTGGTTGCACAGGTGCAGAAGATCCTCGCACCAGTGCGAGACAAGGAATGGAAGTACTAGTCTTTTCAGGGATCGAAAGACTGCTCTAGAGGTCGACTGCTTCAACCTCAATCATTGCCTTGATCAACGATGAATTCCCGATAAGGCCCTTAAACCGCACCGGAACCTCCGCTAATGACATGCGCTCGTTTATCCAGCGCGAGATGTCAATTTCGCTTTTCTCGATCATTCGAATGATTCGCGGGAATTGTGCCCTACTATTGCGGCTGGCGAAGACCGTGATCTCTCGTCTGTGCAAAAGAGGGTCATCCAGGCACACCCGTTCCTTCGTGAGCCCGGCAAAAACCAGTCTGCCGGTTGACGATACGTGCTCCAGACTCGCGCTCATCGCCGCAGCGCTACCGGTAGCGTCGAAGACCACGTTCGCCGTGCGATCTTCGGCGCTGGCAATCGCTTCCACACCAAAGCTCCCCGCGAATTCTCTACGGCGTTTGTTCTTTTCGACCACCACGACATCTGCCCCCGTCGCCTGGGCAAACTGCATGACCGCCAGACCTATCGGCCCCGCGCCAATCACCAGGGCCGATTCACTTTTCTCCAAACCGCTCCGTTGTACGGCATGCGCCCCAATGCCCAATGTCTCCACCAAGGCCAGCTGATCAAAGTCGAGCAAAGCCGACTTATGCAATAAGTGCACGGGAACCGACAATACTCCCTGCAGGCCGCCGTCGATGTGTATCCCGAAGACGCGGATATTATCGCAACAGTTGGTTCGTCCTTTCAGGCAGGGCGGGCAATGGCCGCACGCCCAATAGGGCTCGATCGCACACCGGTCTCCCTGCTTGATGGAGTTCTGATCCGCGGGTGCCTGCAACACCTCGCCGGCAAGTTCATGACCCAATATCCGTGGGTAAGTGTATGCAGGGTGGGTACCGCGATAAGCATGAAAATCGCTCCCACAAACACCTACGCGCCTCATCCGGAGAAGGGCGTGGCCGGGTTCTGGGGAGGGCTCGGGAACTTGGCGCTCGATAAATTCACCTGGAGCCTGTAAAACGATCTGTCTCATGCAGTCCTTAGCGTAAGAGCATGGCTCCTTCGGCCTTATAGAGAAAAATGGACGAACCAATAATTAGAGCATAATATCGGGAATTTTCTCCCTTGGTCAAGTTGACTTTTGTTGCAGCCCGATCGGCCGTCCCGCCTGTCGGGATAAAGAAAACTTCGAAAAATAGCGCGGATATACTTAGAATGGTAGCGCTTTACCAATTGGATTACTCATGCCTCGAACCAAAGACGCGTCTCGCGTTCCTCAGCCCGACAGCAGGGTCACCGCCAGACTCATCACGACCATTAAAGAGCTTATTTCCAGCGGTACCATTCCGCCGGGCGGCAAGTTTCCTCCGGAACGGGAGCTGGCCAAAGAGCTAAAGGTCAACCGGGCTTCTCTCCGCCAGGTTATGAAGGTTCTGGAGATAATGGGTGTCCTGACCCAGCGGGTCGGTGATGGCACTTACTTAAGCGCAAGCTCAGAACTGATCTTGAAGGAACCATTGGAATTCATGGTTCTCATCGATGATATCTCCCCTAACGAATTGTTTGAAACCCGCTCGATTGTAGAGCCGGAGCTGGCTGCTCGTGCGGCCCTTCGGTCTACCTCTGAAGATCTCGCCAAGCTTCGCCAATCGATCATTGATATGGAGAGGAGCCGTACCGTCCAGGAGAGACTCGATGCGGACATGGCGTTCCACGAGTGGATTTTCAGCGCCAGCGGCAACCGTATCTGCCACCTCTTATTCCGGCTGATCCACAAAACAGTCTCCAAGAGCATGGCGCAGGTGGTCGATCGAGTGCAGATTGAAAAGCCGCTGGCCTACCATAGGAAGATCTACTCGGCCATTCGAGATCGGAACGCGGACGAAGCGCGTCGCCAGATGTTGCAGCATATTACCGAAGCCGGGGCGCTTCTTAACCGCTCGAGCAGCCGATAACAATCCGCCATGCGTAGGCCGGCCGCCGAACCTTATGGGCTGGGGACTTGGACGGCTTGCTCCGCCTTTTGCAAAAGCAGCCTTAGAAACGAATCTTCGGGGAATAGCTGGTTGGAGTTCCGTAGCATGTTCAACGCTTTTTCATATTGATTGGTAGAAATATAAAGACGGCAGAGCTTCTGATTGAACCGCTCATCATAGGGAAACATCGATTTCCCCTGCAGGAGTATCTTCTCCGCCTCAGCTTGTTGTCCTTGCTTCACCAGGATTTCAGATAGTACAAGAAAGTCGTCTGCCCGTGTGCTTCCCACCTCGATTGCTCTCGAAAAATAGTCCTTGGCTTGATTCTCATCGTAGTCCGGTCCCTTCGCCAGATGGAGAAAACCCAGGCCCGAGAGTACCAGGGGGTCGGTGGACTTCTGCTTTTCGAGCGCACGCAGCTGTTGCAGGTAGGGTGGCACGTACGACGGGTCGGTCGCGCCAATCTCGCTCAGCGCGTGAAAAAGCGTGAGTGGACGGAACCTGGTCTGGTTGACCGGGAATCGCATCCAAATGAATCAAGCCGCCCAGATCCGCTTTGTTTGCAATGAAGCTCTCAGTAGGGAATTCTTCTTCCGGGGTTTTGACGATCCGGTGACTGGTGAGGATCGAATGCGCGATGCCGTTGAGCGGTTGCTTCGGCATATGGCAACCCTGGCAATCATCGGCGGGCGCCCGCGATTGCCGATCTTGCAGCGGGAGCCGGCAACTCTGCTCGTTATGACAAGTTAAGCACTTCTGCCTGTAGTACTCGACCGCGGTGGTGGTCGGCTGGAAGTGCGGATCATGGCAGGTAAGGCAACTCATCCGTCCCTTAGTGGCGGTGTAGCATTTACTCATGCTCATCAAGCTGAAATGCTCGAGCAGAGGAGATATGGGAGCGGATCCTTGTTTGGGATCCAGAGGCGCGGCAAAGATGGCCATTACCTCTTCAAGAGGAGTGCCCGGGCGAAAGTCCGCATAGGTCTTTCCAGGTTGTAAAACTCTCATAGCCCGGCCCTGATGACAGCTCATACAGATGTTATCTGCCAGCCAAGGGTCGAGCCGCGCTGGATTAACGATGAATCGAGTGTCGGCGCTCGCTTTTATCTGACCCTTATGTTGGGCGACGTGCAGACTCCCGGGTCCGTGGCAATTCTCACACCCGATGGCCAGCTCTTTAAATGGTGGATCCGCATAGGCTCCCAACCCGGGAGGAGTGGGTCGCGAAAGCCCGCTGTGACAAGCCAGGCATCCTGGAAGGGCCGGTCGATTAAACGCCAAATCGGCCACCTCAAAACCGGGAGACAATTCCCACGTGCTTGTTTTTGTATAGAAGGACAGCGGCGCCTCGTACAAATAACCATCGCGTGTCACCAGGTAGGACGTGCCATTCCTTCCGGAACCGATGGCATATACCAGCTTTTGCGTATTGCGGAATACCTCCGAACCATCCTCGGCTTTTTGATATTCCGATTGGTATACACCGGTTGGCGTCGACTGCACCTCGTAGTAGCGCTTCAGCTTCTCGCTCAATACCGTGATCGTGTGTCCCGCTGGAACTTGCGGCAGTTCGCTGGGGACAATCGACATCGACCGGCCCATGTCAGTCTTCTTGAACGAGTCATAGATGGAGCGATGGCAATTAGCGCACACCTCTGCACCCACATATTCCGCCTTGGCGGCCGGCGTCGAAGGCACATTACTTCGCGCCTGCACCATAATCTGCGGCTGGTAAGCAGAGTAAAGTCCCAGGAGGATGATCGTGAAGCAGATGAGAGAACACGCCAACAAGACCGCGCGGTCTTGCAGCGGAGATGCGCTCCGGTAGTATTTCCGCTTCTGCATCCACGAAAGCATAGTTACGGACTCTTCTTCCTGGGCGCGCCCATCTGCTCCGATCTGACGATTCCTTGACCCTCCTTGACAACGGTCAAATGGCCGCCACTCGCTGCCGGGATCTTTTCCTTCAGCCCGCTCGTCCAGTGGATCTCCAACTCCGCGGAGGTGCTTTCTCCGATTCCAAAGTGGAGCCGTCGATCATTCACGGAGTAAAAGCTCGATTGTGCCATCACCGTTTGGGCTTGCACCTTCCCGCCATAGCGGGCAATCACCCGGGATCCGATCGCGCTCCGGTTCGACTTCGTACCCATAAGAAGTACCTTGATCCAATTACGTTGGCCTTTGAGGTCATTGCGGAGGAGGGAAGGAGGCTCATTCAGATTGACCACCAGGATGTCGACGTCACCGTCATTGTCAAAATCGCCGAACGCAGCTCCCCGGCTGCAATGGGGAGCCGCGATCCCCGGTCCAGCTTCATCGATCAGCTCCTCGAATTTTCCATTGTGCAGATTATGAAAGATAAGCCGGGGGCACTTCATTGGATATTCCGGAAACCTCTGTGCAACCTCCGGATAGACTGCGCCAGCGGCCACAAATAAGTCGGGCCAGCCATCATTGTCAAAATCTGCGAATCCCGTTCCCCAACTTACGTAGCGCGTCTCCACTCCGAAGCCGGCTCCGATGGTCGCATCGGTAAAGTTACCCTGGCCATCATTGGTGTAGAGAGAGTCGGTGTCATCAGAAAAATTTGTCCTGAAAATGTCGAGATTGCCCTTGAGGTTGTAATCACCCACGGCGACGCCCATTCCAGCCTGTTCCACCCCATCGTCGCTCAGGGCAACGCCGCGTTCTATTCCTTGTTCTTTGAAGGTTCCATTGCGTTGGTTCATAAACAACAAACTCGGCGTCGAATCCGAGGCGACATAGATATCTGTCCAGCCATCGCCGTCGAAGTCAGCGGCAACGGCAGTCATGCCGTACGTGGCGGTCGCACTGGAGATTCCAGCCTCCTGGCTCACCTCGCGAAAAACGCCGTTCCCCTGGTTGCGGAAAAGTGAGTTCGTCGTAGGCCTAAGTCCCCTGGGTCCGCAATGGACAGGCACTCCCTTGAAAGTACAACTGAGTCGTGACCCCGCCTTGGGAAGTTCTTCCCCAGCATCCAGGTCAACATAATGGGTGATGAAGAGGTCGAGATTGCCATCGCGGTCATAGTCCAGAAATGTGCATCCGGCACCCCATCGGGTTTTTCCCTGGTGCAACAAGCCCGCGGCGGCCGTCACATCGGTGAATGTTCCATTCCCGTTGTTGCGGTAAAGAACGTTCTGCCCGTAGTAGGTAACGAAGATATCTTCATAGCCGTCGTTGTTGTAGTCTCCCACGGTCACCGAGCATGCCCACCCGGTGCGAACAAGACCTGCCTCGACAGTCACATCTTTGAAGGTGCCATCGCGATTGTTCTTATAGAGACGGTTCGTTGTTCCCGTCGGTGGGCCGTCGAGCCGGGTTCCACTCAACAAAAAAATATCGAGCCACCCATCATTGTCGTAATCAAGGAACGCGGCTCCGCAGCCTACCGTTTCAAAGATCACGCTCTTTTTATCCGCGTCTCCGTATATCACAGGCTGAGTCAGTCCGGCCTGCACCGCTACGTCGGTAAACGCCGCGTCAAACGCGATGCCCGAGGGCTTTCCCCGGGGTTGCGGTTTCAAATTGCGAGAAGAACTGCCCTCCTGGGCGATGCTGGCCATGTTACCGACTGCCAGACCGGCGAGTGAGAAACCCAGGGCTTGACGAAAGAAGCGGCGGCGGCTCAATGCGCCATCTCTTTCTGGCAGAGACAGCAGGGCATCGATGGCAGTGAGTGGTCTCATCGGCAGGGCCCCTCTCTTGGATCGTCCACCATCACGAATATTTGGCCGAACCACTCAAGGGAAATGCACCTCATCGATCGGCCGCCCAAAATACGCGCCGCCAATCCCTGTCCTCCATCGTAGCCTACCCGAGACCTTCATCGGTTTCCAGTCCCAATCCATGGTTTCCATCAGTGGAAAGGACCGGGAAAGGCAGCGGAAACGCCTATCGCCTCACAAAGGACGGGTACCCCATGCGCGGATGTGGGCTTCCGCTGCTCCTTCCCTCTGACTCTTGCTCTTCGGGATTATCTGCAATGCGGCAGGCAGGTCGGGATCACAAGGACGTGTTTTTCCGCCAGGGAACAGCGGCTGAAGCTCAGCTCAGAGTGGAATACAAAAACAAAAAGAGCGGACGATTGTCGGTCGCCCGCTCTCCTGGTTTTGGTGGCCCTGCTAGAACGTTATCTTGAGCGCGAATTGGATCTCGCGTTCCGTTTGGGCAGTGCCGGTAAAGAGGCCGAAGTTGGCATCCGTTACAGTGTTGTCGGGTTGCGACCCACCTTGAAACGGGCCAAAGGCTGCCTGGTTCCATGCGTTGAAGAAGTCTGTTCTAAAGATGATACTTCGTTGCTCTTTGCCGAGTGGAAACACCTTTTCCAGCGTTAAATCCGTATTGGTGACGTGGGGCGTTCGTAGATCATTCCTGGGCTCACTCCCATATGTGTAGGCAGCGGGGTTTGCGAAGCATGTTTGGTTCAGGTACTGCACGTTCCTGCCCCCATTGTAGGGATTTTTACACAAGCGGTCTGCCCTCTCCACCACGTTGCCCGTATTCTCCAAGTCATCGTTGCCGGCATTGTTGTTAAAGACGATCCCGGAGTGAGCCGTATAAATGCCCTGGAAACTCCACCCTCCAACGACTTCGTTGAGCAAGGAATTTTCGATATCAAAATGCTGCCCTCGACCAAACGGCAATTGATAAACCCAACTGAAGCTGAAGTTCTGCGGAAGATCGTATCCCGCGACACTCCTGTCTGCCTTTAGGTTATAGGGATCCTGCACGCTGCATCCCTCAGAGCCGAAGAATCCATCGCACCCCAACGTAATCGTCTTTGACCAGGTGTACGACCCAAGAAGGGTTAGCTTCTTCCCAACGATGGTTCGAGCCTGGAATTGAAAGGCGTTGTAGTTCGAGTTAGCTATGCTCTTGTCGTAGTAAGTGGGAGTGATGTACGAGAAAGGTTGACGGTCGGCGATCGGCCCGGGCGCCGGGTATAGCGCAGTGTTTCGATAAGAACCGGAATCAGTGCGGAGGCTATGCGCCCCTACATAGTTGGCCTGCAATACAGTATTGTTCTTGACCTGCTGCTCAATACCAAAGTTGTACTGGATAGAGTAGGCGTTCTTATAGTACGGGTCGATCATCCAGTTGACCTGGTTGAAGGGAGTCGCCGCAGGGAGAATCTGCGCACCACTGGTCCCCAACGAAAGAGGATTTTGGCCGGTGGTGGGGTCAGGGGTGGTAGCGTTGAGATTGTTCGCTAGCAGAAATGTGGTATCTGGCCAGTTTCCTTGATAATTGGTGGCTAACTGCTGAATAGCCGCCCAGTTATCAAAAAAGCGTCCAATACCTGCTCGAACGACAGTGCCAGGCATGGCTAAATAACTGAAGCCGAACCTCGGCTGCCAATTGTCAAGCGAGTTATGAATGATGGATTGGTTACTCTTCGGGGTGATGACAACGTTAGCCGGTAGCGAGCCATCGGCTGTCGGTATGCAAGGAGAGGCACCCGTATAGCATCCGGCGGGAACGGCAGCCATAATATATTGGCCCGTGTCTAAGTTCGTATCCCCTACATAATTGTTACCCAGAGCGTGGCTTCCATAGATCGGCCACAAAGTGATGTCGTAGCGGAACCCGACATTAATTTGCAGTTTGCTGCTTGCTTTCCATTGATCCTGGATATAGAAACCATCCTCCCAGCCGCCGTGTGTGGTGATGTTCACGTTACGGCGGTTCACACTCGATGGCAGGCCCAGAACGCCCGATGCGAGCGCATCTCCGGTAGGCAAGGAACTCTCCAGATTGGATGTGGGGGTTGCGCTATAGCTATCGTTGATAAACAGGATTGGCTGACTGTTATCGTTCGTATTGATGTCCAGGCCCATTTGCAGCGTATGTCTTCCAGAAACTCTGGTGAAGTCCGCCGCGCCCTCATAGATATCAGCAATCTGGTTGCCCTGGTACGACCCTCCTGGAACACTCTGATAGCCGCTGAATCCCTCGCCCATATTGAAGTTCCGGCCACCGACAAAACCAGTCACCGTTTGCAGGTTGAATTGTCCTATGGTGTAGGCATTAGCCAGACTGGTCGGAAACTGGGTGTCGGTAACGGAATAGGCGATTGTCTTCCCAAAGCGCGCCGTTAGAATTTTCGTTCCGGACTTCGATGTCCAGGTACCCGATCCGCCGAAGTTATAGCCGCTGGTGTTGGCAGCACTGAGAATACCGGGGATTCCGGTAGCGCTCGTCGAAGGTGAATAAAACTTGGAGAAACGGAAATACGAAGTGATCTGATCGGTGAACTGCTCGTCCACCCTCATCGAGCCCGTATCGCTATCCAGAGTATTTGGAGTTGGGTCTACGAAGTTGTATCCATTGGATGGAAGCTGATTCACGACGGGATAGATCGCCTTGCGATAAGCTTCCAGCGGTTGGTTCACGAGTGCCGCGGGAATAATGTTGTTTGGAAAAGGATCCCGTAGCAACTGGCCCGGGTTGTTCGGATCCTGCCGGGTTGTATACGGGTTGAAGATAGGATTCTGGTTCCCGCCGCTGAAATCGCCCCCCAACTGGGCTTGCGTAGGAATGATGTCCAGCGTGTTGGCAGCTCTTGTCGATCGGAAGCCTTCATAGGCTGCGAAGAAGTAGAGCTTGTCTAGCATTGGACTGGCTTTTCTCCAGCGGCCGGGAAGCACGGGGCCGCCGGCGGCGCCGCCGAATTGGTTTTGCTTGTAGGGGGTCACAGCCGTTTGGAAGTAGTTCCTGGCGTCCAGGGCGCTGTTGCGGAAGAATTCCCATACATCCCCGTGATACTCCTGCGTGCCTCCCTTGGTTACGACATTGATAATGCCGCCCAGTGAGCCGCCGAATGCGGAACTGTCATTGTGCGACTGAACTTTGAACTCCTGGATGTCGTCGATGATCGGCGCAATCGCATAGTTCCCGATAAACCCGTAATCGGTAAAGCCGTCGAGCAGAAACATATTGCTGCGATTTCCTTGCCCGTTCACAGATGGGAAGGTGAATGCACCAATCGCGCTGCCGGCGAAACTATTGCCACCGCCGCTATTCTGGCCGGTGCTGATCGGCGAAACACCCGGCGTCAAAGCCAGCAGCTGCGTGAAGTTGCGCCCGTTGAGCGGCAGGCTGTTGACCTCGTTCTGCTCAATGGCTGTGCCCAGCTCCGTGGTCGTCGTCTCCACGTTGGCCTCAGTCGTTTGCACCGTAACCTGTTGCGTGGCGGTGCCTACCTCGAGGTGAACATCGGTCGTCAGCGTCTGATTCACCGCCAGGGTGAACTCGGAGGTTGCCGATACCTTGAACCCCTCCTTGGTGACTTCAATCGTGTATCGAGCCGGTGGTATGGCGACAAAGACGTAGCGCCCGGCATTGTTAGTGGTAGCTTCCTGCTCAACCTGGGTGTCGAGGTTCTTCAGCGTCACCTTCGCGCCAGGAATCACTGCCCCACTGGGATCGACAACCGTGCCATTCAGAGCCCCAGTTGCGCCTTGCCCGAGAGCCTTTGTGGGAGAAAATTGCAGAATGATGGCGATGAACAGTGCGCACAGCACTATCCACGACGCTGAAGCCTTTGCTGAATGTTTCTTCTCCACTGCCGACTCCTCCAAATGACCTGCAAGTAACACAATTGCTTTGAGTTTCTGAAACGCTTAACCGCCCGGATCAACTCTGGTATGGATACCCTTCACAGCGCTTTCAGCAGACTGAGCGGGCACGCGCTCATCCAAAAGAATGAACATTGGCTCATCCAATGGACCCAGCCCTTATAGCGGCGCGAAAATACGTTTGTCAATAAGTTTTTTTTACGCGATATCGCTTTACGAGCGTTCAGTGGTATCCGCGCGGGGTATTTCAGCTCCTGCGTTCAGCCATTCGCGTGAACGAACCAGGAATTCCAGTCAGCAACTTGCGGGATTGGGGGTAAACTATGGCTCAGTCATTTTCAGGGGGAACTTCATACCTTTACCGGCTGGGCAGGACTGAACGGCCGGGTCAACGGACCCAAGATCATGCGACGAGCGAACGAACTTCGATTAGGTTCCGTTCTACTGCTCGCGGCAGCGGTTTTGTCCTGCCACGCCCAGGCGGCGTCCGATTGCGCCCTTCCTCAAGGTTTTCAATCTCGAGCGAGCGCCGACCCCTTCACTGCATGGGACTCGGCAGGCACCTGGTATGCCCAGCGGAAAGACCTGCGCTGTGCATCCGTCGCCTATAACAAGGCGCTGCAACTCCGGCCCCAATCCTGGAGGACACTTTACGATCTCGGAGTAGTCGAAGTCGCCCAGAAGAGGCCCGCGTCCGCCATCCTTCATCTTCGCCGGGCAGTTGATCTAAAACCCGATTCGGTGGATGCGCGCAACGCCTTGGGTACGGCCTTGAAGGACTCTGGGCAGCCCGCCGAGGCGGAAAAGCAATTTCGGGAGATCTTGAAGGCCGACCCAAACTCGGTCGAGGCGTTGAACCGTTTGGCAGAGGTGCTTGCCGCGCAAAAGCTCTATTCCGCGGCCATCGGCTATTGGGATAAGGCTCTTGCCCTGAATCCGGAAAGTGTAGACATAGCAATCGCCCGGGCCATCGCGCTCAGTGAGAATGGCGACCAGGACGCGGCCACTTCTTCCTTGCAACAGGTTGTAAAATCGCATCCCGATCTGGCCGTCGCGCATTTCAATCTGGGAACGGTCTATGCCAACCAGAAATCGTTTCGCCAGGCGGCAGATGAATATGGCGACGCATCACGCCTGAACCCGGCCGATCCTGAGGCGCGCTTCGCGTTGGCCAAGTGCCAGGTCTTTCTCGCCGACTATGCAGAGGCTATACCAATCCTGAAGGCTTACATTGCCAATCACCCCAAAGCCTTCGAACCGCACTATCTCTTGGGCCTTTCCTACCGGGGCCTGGAGCAATACCCTCAAGCGGAGGAGCAACTTCGTATCGCTGCGGCCATTGAGCCCGATCACTCGGACCTGCAATACAATTTGGGGCTCGTGATTCTTCGCAGTGGGCGAGCCAAAGAGGCTGTGCCGCATCTGCAAAAAGCGATCCAGCTCGATCCAGCTGCGGAAGGGCCGCGCTTACAGCTGGCGATTGCCCTCAAAGGTCTCAACCAAACCCAGCAATCGGCAAAGGTCTATCAAGACGTCCGGCAAACAGAACAGTCCAACTTGCTTAAAAACCAATTCACCACCGAAGGGGCTAAGGCGAACCAACTTTTGGCATCTGGTCAGGCTGCCCAGGCCGCCGAAGTGTACCGGCAAATGCTCCAGATACAACCGCAGGATGCGCACACTTATTACAATCTTTCCCTGGCGCTGGATATGGACGGCAAGTTCCCCGCCGAGAGGCAAGCTCTCGAAACAGCGATCAAGCTCGATCCGACTCTCGCTCAGGCGCGCAGCAAGTTGGGCGTCCTGGACATGTCGCAAGGGCATCCGGACCAGGCAATCCAGAACTTCAAGAAGGCGATCGAACTGGACCCTCAGCTAACCGAAGCCCAGTTGAACCTGGCGACGATTTACGACGGAAGGGGCCAAGTCAAAGAGGCGGAGGCCCTGCTAAGGCAGGCAACCGAAGAGGATCCGAAATACGCGCAGGCCCGTTTCAATCTGGGCATGGTGTTGGCTCAACAGGAACGCTTCCCGGAGGCAGAGGCTGAACTCCAGACAGCCGTAACCCTCGATGGCAGCAATCTAAATGCGCAAACGGCCTTGGCCGAGGTTCGCGCCCGCGAGGGCAAAAGCGAAAGCAGCATTGAGATTCTCCGCAAGGTGGCGGCAGCCAAGCCCGACAGTTTTCAAGATCATCTGAACCTGGGTATTGCGCTCGCTGACCACCTTGAAGTAGAAGCGGCTCTGGCTGAATTTACCAAAGCGGTCGCGCTCAACCCGGAGTCGGCAGTCGCTCATTACAATAGGGGCCGTCTGCTGCTCGATGAAAGACATTTCGAGGATGCAAAACCCGAACTGGAGAAGGCGGTGAGCCTCGATGAGCATTTTGGCGACGCAGTGTATCTGTTGGCAGTGACCGAGCGTCAGCTGGGCGAAAACGGCAAATCCCTGGAGCTTTCTGAGAAAAGTGTCCAGCTGGCTCCCGGCAATCCTCGAGCCTACTACTTGCTGGGACAAAATCTGTCCTCGGCAAAACGTGAGCAGGAGGCGATTGCTGCCTGGAAGCACGCAGCTCAGCTCGACCCTAACAGTACTGAGGTACTCTACCGGCTATCCCAGGCTCTTCATGGAACCGACCCGGCCGAGGCCGCCAAGTACTCCACGCTCTTGAAGGCCCGGCTGGCGGAGCAACAAGCGACAAGCCAGGCCGATATCACCGGAAATCTAGCACTCGCCGCCGCCAATAACCACGACTATGCGCAAGCCATCACCGAGCTGCAAAAGGCGATTGAAATCTGTGGCCAATGCCGTGACCAGGCGACCCTCAAAAAGGATTTGGGCTTAATCGAGGCGCGGTCTGGCGACTTGGCCGCCGCAGCTCAGGAGCTGAAAGCCGCCGCCTCCTTAAATCCAGAGGACCCAGAGATACAGCAGGCATTGGCCGTGGTCCTTCCCCATCAGGGCAAGCTCAACTGAGTATTCTCCGCGACCGCGGAACCACACTAGGGCTTGGTAGGATTTGCCAGCTGCGCCTCAATCGCCCTCATGGCATGCAAAGCAACTGCATCGGTTGCGGAAAGCGCCAAAGCCTTTTGCATCTGCGTGTGCGCTTCATCGAAATGGCCTTCGGCGGCAAGAATCAATCCCAGATTCATGTAACCCTTTTCATAGCCCGGATCGCTCTCCACTGCCAGGCGCAACAGATGTTCCGCCGCGGCAAGCTTCCCTTGCTGTCCGTACAACACGCCAAGATTCCCCAGCGCATCCGTCATCCCCGGATTGGCTCGGAGCGCAGCTTGAAACTGCTCCTCGGCCCCCTTCGCATCGCCAGTGGCCAAGTCCAAAAACCCAAGCTGGTTGTGCACATCGGCGATTGCGGGATTCAAGGCCACCGCCTCAAGCAGCAGCGCGCGTTCCGAATCACGATCCTTCAATTTTTCAAATACCAGGGCCAGGTCGTAGCGAACTTTAGCGTCCTGGGGAACCAGTTGAAGCGCCTCCTTATAAGTGGACACTGCCTTCTGAAGGTCGCCGTCCTGGACCGCCTGTGCGCCCTCATTCTCGAGCGTTGTCGCCCGCCGCTGGTCCACGACCGTCTTCTGCAATCTCTGAAATGCCAGATTCTCCTGATCGGCTAATTCCTTTTGATTGGTCTGGTGATAGGCGCGGTCCAGTTGAAAGTGTGCCTCCTGCGAGTCCGGTTTCAGCGTGAGCGCACGCTTCAGGTGTGATATTGCTTCCTCGTACTTTCCTTCTTCCCGCAGCACAGCACCCAGCCTGTACTGGCTGTCGAAATCGGCTTCGTTCAACTGAACGGCCCGTTCCAATTCCGAGGTCGCTTGCGGCAGCGTCCCCAGTCCCTGGTAGGTAATGCCAAGCAGGTAATGCCCCTCCATGTTTGCTGGATGCTCCCGCACGTACGTTTCGAGGAGCGGTTTCGCTTCATCAAAACGCACCAGCGTAATGAGAACTTTGGAAAGAGAAAGTCTTGCCGCATCCGCTACCGCGTCCACCTGCGAAGCCATGCGGTAAGCGTCGGCAGCCTCCGCATACTTCTGCTCACGGTAAAGAACAGCACCCAGATTCAGAAGCGCTAAGCCGGACTTCGGATTCTGCTGCACCATCTGCTTCAGAAGTGCGGCCGCGGCATCGTTTTGCCCGTCATCCATCAAAGCCGTCGCCAGTGACAAACTGAGCTCGGGATCGTAAGGGGCAAGCGCGACAGCCTCCCGCCAGTAGGTAATTGCCGCGGCGCTCTGCTTCTCCTTTCCCAGCACGGCGGCCAGGTGCCGAACAATCTCAGGAGATTTAGGGTCCAACGCATACGCAGCCCGGTAAGACATTTCTGCTGGTCCGTTCTCTCCGGCTGCTTCCTGGGCAATGCCCAGCGCAAGTCGAACCTCAGCACGCGTAGGCGCTTTGCCGGCGGCCAGTTGAAGTTCCGCGACCGCATGCTGTGTATCCGAAAGATCCAGGTAGGCCAAGCCTGCGTGATAATGCCCCTGCCACGCCTCAGGGTTGGTTCGAATCTCTTCCGTAAAATTGGCCAGAGCACAGCGAGTGTTTTTGCTCCGTAGGAACAACACGCCTTGGGCGTCCGCCGCTTCGGCTTGTGTTTGATGAGCCGTCGCGTCGCTACCGCGGGCTACGGGGCAGGGTTCCTGAGACCAGCAGACCATGGTCCAGCAACAGGCCAATAGAACCATTCCGCAACGGACCGTCTTGATGGACCAGTGGTTTGCGGAAAGCGAGTTACGCCGGCGAGCAGAAAAGATCTCCGAAGGTTGCAGAGTTGGATCCCCGTACAATATTGCTACCTTCCTTCGAGCGGTCGCATACGCAAAATCTAATTCAGGCCAAGGTGTGGAAACCTCGCTGTGAGAGCCATTTTACTGTCACAGGTTCTTCCTCGCATCCAGTGCTGTGGGACTTCACGTAGCTGGCGTGTTCTCAGGATTCCCGAGTCGGAAAGTGCAATGTGTATATTGGTATGGCTAATACCCATCCAACGTAAGCCGAGTTTGAACAAGATTCTATTCAAGCGAATGGAAGCCAATCCGGTTGCGGCCAGGGAAGGCTTGACGCTTGGCTTTCATAACAGGCCGCTGCCGAGCGGTGAAGGAGGGGTTAGCATTTGCCGGCAACTTCAAAGGCACTCTCAATGATGGAGGATCAACATGTCCGAACTGCCCAACCTCACCGACCTTGAAGCCCTCGCAGCCTTTGACACTCCGACAATTTGTAACGCGCTGGAGGTGGTTGCTCCTGCTCGGCGCGCATTCGGTTTTAATCGGCGACCGCTGGTCGCGCCGTTTGCGGCTGCTCGGCCTGTGGTGGCTTTCGCGCGTACCGCGACCATCCGCTCCCGCGAACCAGACCCCCGGGACCAGCGGGACGCACGCCAGAGGCGCCTTGCCTATTACGAACATATCGCCGCAGAACCCAAACCCACCATTGCAGTCATTCAGGATTTGGACGGCCCCGACATCGGCTTGGGGGCCTTTTGGGGCGAAGTCAACAGCAACATCCACAAGGGGCTGGGTTGTGCCGGCGTCATCACAGACGGTTCAGTTCGAGACCTGGACATGTGGGCGACGGACTTCTTTGTGTTGGCGGGGTCGATTATGCCATCACACGCAAATGTTCACGTTGTTGATGTCGGAGTGGTCGTCAGTGTAGCGGGGATGATCGTTTCGCCGAATGACGTGATCCACGCTGATCGGCATGGTGCGGTGGTAATTCCAGCTGAGGTAATCAAGCTGGTCCCACAAGCCGCTGCACTCATCGCTCGCCAGGAGAAGGTCCTAATCGAAGCCAGCCAGGCTCCTGGCTTCTCGATCGAACGCCTGCGCAAAGCCTTCGATGAAATGGCCGAGATTCACTAGGAATCCATCGTTCGTCATTCTTAGATGTCGGCGGTGCACGGTCAAACTGCGCGCTCTTTGGGCGAGAGAACGGATACTGTCGGCGGGGGGCGGGGGAAATGGCCGTAATTGAGCCATTGGGTAGTAATGAGCGCTGGACGAGGGACCGCGGATCTATTTGCTACAATTCAAGAACAGGACATGGACAGATGTTCTGCGTAGGAAACGAAAAGGGGACGTAGCTCAGTTGGTTAGAGCGCTGCCCTGTCACGGCAGAGGTCGCGGGTTCGAGCCCCGTCGTCCCCGCCATAAGCCGATCAGAATCATAGGTTTATGGAGACAGCAGGAAAAGGTTGAGAATTCAATGGTGCTGAAGGGTGCTGACCTTCAACACCTTTTGTTTTTGGGATCAGCATCATGTCGAAGACTCTCCGCTCGCTTCTCTTTTTCTAGATGGATACTGCTTAGGTGTAAGCGTCCAACGTGACCCGCGAGTTGGCATGCCGCAGTAGTTTCTGAGAGATCTTCACAGTAATCCCAAGCGCTCTTAAATTCGTCGAGCCGGCTTTTCGGGGCTTTATAGGCGAGAACGGGTACTTGCCGTCGCACAGTCGCCAGAGGGACAGGCCGGCTTTGGTGTCACCCCGATGGAATGACTTTACGATGCAGAACGACTGGCACCTGGATCGGGTGTCGGCGGCCATCAGGACCGCAGTCCAGAGTACCGAGAATCCGGCAATCGCTAATGCTCTCGCGGCCGCAATCGGTAGACAGCAGGGGCGGGAGCGGGTGTTGGTTCGCAAACGTAAACAAGATGAGGAGGAAGCCGTGCGTCGGCAGTAGTAGGAGGCCGTGATATCTGCGCTACAGGTTGAATTGCGAGCGCTACGCGATATAGACCCAGGTATGACCCTGGCCGATTCAGTGGAATTCATCACTCCTGACCCGGCCGCCGGCTCGCTCTCTATAGATATTGTCGTGGTGACGACCGCAACATCGGGCCGAAGGGCATGGGTCAGGACGGTATCTCGAAGACCTCGTCGTTAGTCGACAAGGATCTCGCCTTGCTTGAACGCCGCGCCAAGAACGAGGGATTTCCGAGCGTACTTGCCAGCTCAACCATGAGCTTCACGATTGCCAGTGCCGTAGGCCGCTGAGGCAGATTATCAGGTAATCCCATCGTACAGTTAGGCCCCATTAGTTCCGTATGGGGGTGGGCTCGAAGGTTGGTCTATTTCGGCCAAACGGCCTTTGCAGGCTGGCCGCACTTCTTCATTTTTAGCTTCCGTTCGGCTCAGCCTTCCACTAAGTTATTCTGATTTCAAAGGCCGCCGATGAACTCGGTCGCGTATCGCACCTGTGATCGAAAGCGTCCTCAATCTCTATGCCAAACGGATCAGGGCCAGAAACATCACGATCAGGAGGCAATATCGGTCCGCCGGGAGCAGCCATTGACAGCTATCCTGGCGAGATTCGCCAGGTGTTCTCAACTCTGCTGTTCAACGCCATGGAAGCTGTCCCTGTGAATGCCACTTCGCGTTGCGCATCAGGAACCCGGTGCGGAAAGCGGTTGCGGAATCCCGGCTCTCAACAGTGAGCACATCTTCGACCGGTTTGTCCGGGACTTTGCTCCCATTTCTCATTCGCTTCACCGTCAACGGGAAAGGATCTTGAATGGCGCGGAATGTACTTCCGGGATGGGTTTAGGGGAAAGAAGTTTTTGAAGCTTACGCCATTCTTTGCCAACCTTGTCTGACGCGCTAAAGAGGTGACCGGCGGTGAGCCCCCCAATCACTTTGTGGTGGCCTACTGCCGCGAGTCCCATCGAGGCGATGCAGCCACACTGGGAGCAATCCGGATCCCCTCCGAACTGGCAGGGTGTGATCCTTGTGGTTAGATCCGCAGAGATCGTTTCTGTCGTTCGGGCAAAGATGCACTCCGCCGGACTGGAGGGCGGCGTGGCGATCTCGTCGATGACTATATCGTGCATGTCCAGCTTTGGATAAAGAGGACGGAGTAGCCGAAATTCGTTCATGACTGCTGTGCGCTGAGTTGGCGAAAGTATTTCAGGATCGATCGCGCCGCGCTGCGGC
The DNA here is from genome assembly GCA_963824325.1 of uncultured Acidobacteriaceae bacterium. Taxonomy (GTDB): domain Bacteria; phylum Acidobacteriota; class Terriglobia; order Terriglobales; family Acidobacteriaceae; genus PALSA-350. The sequence goes on from CAWGPA010000010.1 coordinate 317,083, forward strand.
GTGAATAGACTGAACCAGATCTTCCTGATGGCGGGATTCTCGCTCCAGAACGCAAGAAACTCCTCAAGATACCCCGAACGGGAAGCGATCTGAGAGGTGATCGTGCAGTGAATCGTGACTTCGGCGTCGACGATATTCTTCAGAATTCGATCGTAGGTGGCTGGTTTTCTGCGCGCGTCGTGCTCCGGCTGAAGGCCGTCGATCGAGACAACTACGTTGAGCTTTTTGTAAGACTTCCAGCTACGAGGGATTACCCGGAAAGCACTGGTGACAACCTGGGCATGGATATCGCGCGCCTCGATCTGCGGAAGCAACTGTTCCAACTCGCGGTAGCGTACGAGCGGATCGCCTCCAACCAGTGAGACATGGAGCGGCTTGAGTTCGTCCAGGAGCACGAGAATCCGAGTCACGAGTTCGTCTCCTTTGAAATCGGAGAGCTGGCGTAACTGAGTCGTGCCTCCAAGATGAGCTACGTCGAATGCATAGCAGCCGGGGCAGCGAAGTGGGCATTCCTTCGTGATTTCTATGGAGAGGGATGGAGCGCGGCCAGCAAGAATACTGGCCCAGGCGTGAAACACTTCAGATTTTTTCATTGCTTCTCCGAGCGGGCGACTTCGCCGCCAGCTGGTTGCAGGGAACGCATGTCGGCTCAGCTGAGCCATCCTTGTAACTGTCGGAGAACGGACTATACCCGAATGGCAAGCCCTTGGATCGGGGCGGGACCGGCGGCCGCGCTTGTGTGCAAATCAGCCACCAGCCGGCAAAGCATTCCTCGAACCGGCTCATCGCCGTGTCGCGAAACGAAGCAGATCCATGTGCGAACCCGCAGAATGAATGCGACTTCACGTTTGCCATGCTGCAGCATTACTAAAATCAGACATATAAAGGTCGCTATGGAGAGCAGACCCAACTCTAAGTCCTGACCACCGAACAAAAACCTGTCAAAATGCCAGGCGTACTCAGTCCAGGGCATGACCAATACAAGCATCGCCGTGAGAAGAAGAGCTACTCGACTTCCGGCAGTCCACACCCAAGACATACCATCCACGCGCCTTGGCCACGTTATGTAAGTTCTTTTCATTTGTAATCAGTATAAAGGTGAGTATCTGGAGAGGCATTTCCCCTTACGAAGGTCGAAGCGCGTTCTGCGGAAACCCGTACTGCCTGCGCTTATTGAGAGCTGCGAGCTCTGATCGAGTGGCTGTTTTCTTTCGGGTTAGGCTGGTGCGGATGGAAACCGGTACCAGCCTGCCCCCTATCAGCAATTCTTAAGCGTTAGCAGGCATGGGAGGAGTTTGAATACCACCCATGTGCGCGATGCTGTCGATCAGCTCGGTGTGCTGCCGAATCACTGACTCGCCCTTCTGAACAGCAGCTTTCAGATCTGGATTGCTCGTCTTGCTCTCCTCATCGAGAAACGCCCGCAGATCATCGTGGTGATCCTTGACCATAGCTTCCACATAAGCCCGATCAAAGTCCGTGCCGGACTTCATCTTTAATTCCATATATTTCGCGTGGTCTGACAACGGAGGCCCGCTCGGCACCTTCACGTCCATCTTTTTCGCGAGCGGCTTCATTTCCGTGATCAACATCTCGTGATCGTGGATCATTTTTGTAGCAAAGTCCCGAACGTTCTTGTCATGGCTCTTTTGCAAAGCCAACTTTGCATAGTTCACTTCCGCCAGGCTTCCCTCCATGGCATTTTTTACAAAGCTTTTATCCGACGACGTAGTGTCTTGCGCTTGTACTACCCCACCAGCCAATAATGCTGTTAGTGCGGCGCTTGCTAAGAATTGGAACCAATAACCTTTCATGTTCATCTCTCCCCCTGCGGACGGTAATAAGAGGTGAGCAGGAACCAAGGAGTTGCCTTCGTTTCCATATTAAGTCTTGGTCCCATCCACGTGGCGTGCAATTCACGACGGCTACTTTTGGCTTTCTTCCCACTTTGTATCAGTTGCTTGGGACAGTTGCTATGCGCGCGGCGACTGATATCCCAAGCCCACTCTTCGCTCTCGACGCCAACGGATCAGTAAACATTGGCCGGCTTGTTGGGGCTCATCGAAGAAGTCGATTACTCTTCGGGATATTTGAGAGCCAGAAGTCTTCTGACCCGTTCAGATAACGCTGCGAGTTCCGTGAGGGCCGTCTTCATAGAGGCCTCTGTATCTGGTCCACCTTGGCTCGCGAGGAACATGGTGTTCGTCAGACTCTGAAGAGGATTGTTGATCTGGTGCGCCATGTTATGGGCACGTTCAGCCGAGGCCTCTGCCTTGGCGCCTACCCAGCGATCTGTCGGAAACTCTCTAGTTACTACTCCGCACTATAAGTCGTTGTATGGAGGGCAAGTTTTGATTGTGCCCGACGGGATGACGGGGCAACTTGCATTTTTGGTGTCTTTATTGGTCTTCGCGATTGCCACGGGTGCGGTTGTTTTAATCCTTCGTAATATGTTGCGAACAGAGCAAGTGGACATGAATCAGCGCAGCTAATCAACCCGCAATTTGCGGCAATTCGCCAGCGAATTCGAGCGGACGTGAACGCGTTATTTTAGAGTCCGGAGCTGGGTGAGGTCGAGGGATCAAAATGGTGCGCTCAGCTCCGGTTGCGGTAAAGCGAGAGTTCCACCTGAGCCGCCATTGCAGCAGTATTCAGCGATAGGTCAAGAAATCTGGCGATGGTTTCCGCGTGGCTGAGAGGATCCACCAAGAGTCGTCGATAGCCGATGCGGCAGATCGAAAAGTCGTCGCGTTCACTGAGGAGGTCTACGACCTGAAGAAGGTGCGACTCAAAAGCCGCCTTCATCTCTGACGGGTTCGCGGCCTCGCCGTTGTCGCGCCTTCGTAACATCACCTCCTGCGAACGGAGTATCTCCGGCAGAGGGCGTTCCATAAAGATGATTTTGTAGTTGCGGTGCGGAGGCAACGTGGCCAGCAGATAGGATATGACTTTGACCGCGCGGCCTTCTGCCTGGTCAATGCGGCGGGGATCCTCCGCCAGCTGCTTTACCGGTTCCCACTCAAAATAGCCGCCCGGATTATCTTCGTCCGCCACGCGCTCGCCATCGCTGAGGATCGGGACGCCTCCAGCGGCAAGCATGCGCATCATCAAGGACGTGCCGGAACGGGGCAGGCCAGACACTACTGTGATCACGGCACGGGCGCCATTCTGGCCGAAGTTGAATCGGGATGCTCAGCCGCTTGCATCGCCCACGCCCTGCCGTCCATATGTTCCGGCGGCAGCAAGCCAAAGATCTTCAAGATCGTAGGAGCCAGATCAACAATCGCGGGGTTCTCGGCCGTGAACCGGCGATTGGAAACAAAAATGCCGGGAACCAGCCGCGGATCGACGCAGTGGTCGCCACTCCAGGCCTTCAGATTGTCTTCAAAGACCGCCCCGGTTACCTTTCCCATGACCGAGTCCCAGGAGGCACGATAACCCTCGCCATAGCCAACGATCAGATCGGGCGCATTGTCAGCGTAGGGTCCGGCGAAGATAGATTCATCAGGAAATACGCCGGTAATGGCCACCTGCTGTGTGTGCGGATCGGTGAGGCCGTTCAGGCGGTCTGCGAGTTCCTGCTTTAAAACCGTAGCGTCCTCGCCCGGCTCCACCGTACCAAGACGCTCACGGCCGCGAACATTGAGGAACAGTCCATTCAGCCCCATGGTATAGGCGCGGGTCCGCGACCAGTCCACATCTTCAAACCAGTCGCCGCTCTCCAGCTTTCCCTCATGCAATGCAAGATATCCGTTCTGGTGCAGCCATGCGTTCAGATTGAAACAGCGGCGGAACGACTTGAAGCCGTGGTCCGAAACCACGAGCAGCAAAGAGTCGTCATCTAACTGCTGCATCACGCGACCGATCAAGGCGTCCACCCGTTCATAGAGTTCCTGGATCACTTGCGGCCGGTCCTCCTGTGGTGTTTTGCGCGCGGCCGGATGATCCTCTTCGAGATACCGCCAGAACATGTGCTGTACCCGGTCGGTGGTGTCGAACACGCAGGCGCACAGCCCCTTTTGTGTTTTTTCCAGAGCATCGAAGAACATGCGCTCCCGATCCTCGTGGTTGGCATAGCACTGGGTGAGAAACGCCTGATCGTCAAGAACCTCTTCATTGAGAGCCCAGGTATCTTCCGCCAGCCCGAGGGTCGCGAACGGCCCCAGAAGCCGCGCGAGGTACACCGAGTATGTGATGGGATGGGACAGAGGCAGTTGGGGATGTGCCGGATCAATATTCACCGGTGTGACGTATATCTCGAGATCGGGTGAGATGGATTTGAGGTAAAAGCGGCAGATGCCGCGGGCACTGAAACCAAGTGCCGCGGCAAACTTCAACGCGATCCACTCAGAATACGCGCCGACACGAAGAGAAAACGCCTCAGATTCCACCTCGATGCGCACCGAATCCTCTCCCTCTCTGCTCACGGTGAAATGGGCCTTCAATTCAGGGAGTTGTTCCTTGGTGAGAGGATTGCCCGGGCCGGGAACGTAGCTGTGATAGATTCCTTTCTCCTCCACGATAGGCACCAGAACACCCCCTTCGCGAAATTTCTGGTCGCCCTGACGGGTGCTGCAGAGGCAGAAGGTTCCCTGGCTTCCCTTCAGGTCGGGCACACACATCCCTGAAAGCAAAACCCCGGGAAATTCCTCCGGAGGGAAGGTGACCGGGACCCGAAGCACGGAACAGAAGATACCCGCCTTGCCCAGCCAGTGCCAGAACGGCGTGCCGCGGCGCAGCGCGCGGATGCGTGGCCGGCCGATGGGGATGGTGTACTTGCCGATCGTGACCGATCGCTTGGGTCCGCGAATCTCCGCCGAGGAAAGAAAAGGCAGGTAGCTGTTCAGATCACGCGCCAGAAAGTCATAGATATTGTGTTTCCCTGGATTCACCCCGGTCATGAAGGTCGACCATGCCACCGGAGAGATTGCGGGAAAGGTTGTTTGTAATTGCGAAAATGTCCCCTGTTCGCTCAGTCGCTTCAAGTTGGGAAGGCGCCCCTCGGCAATAAACCTCCGCGAAAGATCCGGATCCATGCCATCGAAGCCCAGCACCACCATCCGCCGAACCTGCGCCTTCTCGTACGCGTGACGGTTCCGGATGAGCCGGAACAGCATCCGGAAGGGCCACGTCAAGAAGGAGTAGACGGAATAAAAAAATGCCAGCAGAACTGCCCAAAAGGAGGAAAGGATGGCAAAGCCTGCGCCCGGTCCCACATAGGCTCTGGCGGGCAAGGGACACAAAAAGAAGAGGACAGCACATACCAGGCACCAGGCTGGCCAACGGCTATGTCGAGGTAGGTATGCTCTGCTCATATTTCAACCCGCAGGATGGTCTTGAAGAAGAAGCCGGCAATGGTCGACCAAAGAGCAAACAACCAGATCCAGTCCCAGGCGACACCGGCGAAGCGAATCGAGCGGGAAGGGTACGACACCTGGAGGAACTGCACGCCGCTCGTGCCTGCTAACGCCGGCTCGTTCGACACCCATAGCCGCTTCCAGAAATTGTCCTGCAGCCTCACGGGCGAAAGAGGCACCAAGCCGGAGGAAACGGAAATGCGTTTCCCCAGCACGCGGCCATCTTCCTCTACCTGGACAAGGAAGGTACCTGCCTGCTGTGCTTGCATGCGCCAGATCATTTGCCGCTCCGCGGGAACCCTGACTGGAGGCGCTGTGATGCGAAGACCCGGCGGTACATGCAGATCCATTTGCTTCAGGACCTCAGCGGACCGTACCCCTGCGGTCAGCAAAAACTCTTCGCCGGGCAGAATTGCAGCATAAGCGAGGTAGCGGTCTGCGATCGCGACAACCACCAGCAGTGGGATAAGGCTCAGCAACAAGGGCTTCCCCAGCAGCCGCAGGTAGTGGCCGGTGTGAAGCAGCACCCGCCCATAGGCCCGGGAGACGACAGAAGGTTGATCTCTATACAGTCGAACAGCCAGCATATGGGCCTTAATACGATCCTTCTGCACGCGCAGGGCCTTTTGATCGGAATAGCGGGCGATGAGCAGCGTCATCAACAGCCCGACAGCCAACGACAGCGCGAGGACAGCGAGTAGGGCAACGGTATTGGCGCGCAGCGGATGGAGCGGCATAGGTTGAGCGCCGCTATTCGAGATATCCCAGGCCACGAAGGCGTTTGCGAATCAGCTCTCTCGACTGCTGCTCTTCGCCCTCGGGGCGCAGGACTTTCTGAATTTCTCTCTCCAGAACCCGCATAACAAACTGGTCGATCGATTCGTACCCACCTGCTTTGACGCAGGTGCGCACCTGATCGAGCAATTCTCCTTCCAGCTTCACTTTATGCGAGCCGAGCAATCCTGCCTCCTAGGTTCATAGCCCATTTCCCTCAGCGGCATGGTCAAGATGGAACACGGAATATCCAATCATACCCTTCTGCCTGGCGATCGCGAACTCCTGCAGAATGGTCGGTGCGACGTCGGTCAGAGCTGGGGCGGGCGCGTCGATCTTGCGATTGCTCAGCAGCACTCCCGGCACCAGCGTCGGGTCAATGCAATGGTCGCCGCTCCACGCGTTGGTATTGTCCGTGAGGACGGCGGGCGCAATGCCGCCCAGAACCGACTCCCAACCGACGCGGTAGCCGCGATTATAACCAACCAGGAGATCGGGGCCGGCGTTCCTATAGGGTCCCTGATAGACCTGGCTCGCGATGTCGACGCGTGTGATGACGGATAAGTCCGCAGCCGGATCTTTGACAGCGAGAAGACGCGAACGAATCTCCCTGATCAGCGCATCCGCTTCTTTCCCGGGAGTCACTAATCCGTTCCGCTCACGCCCTTTCAGATTTAAATAGACACCGTTGAGACCCAGGCCGTAAGCGCGGGTGTGGCTCCAATCGATATTGCCGAGATTCGCGTCTGTTCCTTTGCCCGCCACAGTTGCCAGATAACCATTCTGTTGCAGCCAGGTGTTCAGATTGAAGGAATGTTCAAAGGGCGCGAAGCCATGATCGGAGAGCACTAAGAGTGTGGTGTCGGAGTCGAGATGCGGCCATATCTCTCCCAGTACCTGATCGATCTGTCCGTAAAACCACGCGATGGCCTGGCCGTTCCGCTCCGCCATTGCCTGGTTGTACGCAGGGTGCTTCTCGTCGATCAGCCGCCAGAACATGTGCGAGCTGAGATCGAGGCTGGAAAAATAATAGAAGAAAAGACCGCGGTGGAAACTGGAAAGCTGTCTGTCGAAGATCTGCCGTTGTTCGCGGAGAACTGTGCGTGCTTGATTGAGGAATTCGTCGTCATCCAACACACCCGCCGAGAGGGCTTTCGTGTCTTCAGGAATGCCCTGGGTATAAAAATCGCCGACATCTTCCGCAAGCGTGGTGGAGAAGTGTGCAGGGTTTGAAATCGGCAGCGCGGGCGAGGCAGGATCGATGTTGATAGGCGAGACGTAGAGTTGAAATCGGGGATGGAGTTGTTTGACATAGAAGCGGCAAATGCCTTCCACGCTGGCGAACCACGGCGCCATCTCGAAACGAACATGGACCCACCCGCTCCACTCTCCTTCGCGGAGAACCAATTGCTCTCCATCCACGGTGATGCGCGCCGAGGACTCGACGGGGTCGATGGCTACTTCGAAGGGAAGCACCGCCGGGGGCGAGTTCTTGCGGAAAGAATTATCAGGCCCGATGAGGGTGGCATGAACAATAGAGTTGTCCACGCTCACTGGGACAATCTCTCCGCCCTCCACCGCGCCCGCCATCACAGAAGAGTCATCGGTAAAGTAGGTGAACGTTCCATAAGTGCCGCGCAGATCGGGAACGCCCATGCCGGAGAGAGCCAATCCTTTGCCCGGTACGGGAGGGAAATTTGCCGGGATGCGCATGACCGTATTCGGTACGCCGTAGCGGTCCAGAATCTGCCAGAACGCATCGCCCTTCCGCAACTGGTCCACCTCGCCGCCAGAAAGGGGCAGGTTCCATGCGCCCAGGTGCAACACGTGCCGAGGCGGCCTCACCCGGGACGTGGAGAAGTAAAGCTCCATGGTTTGCGGGTCACGGTGAATGAAGTCAAAGATCCCATGGCCGCCGGCATTCATGCCAGTGATCAGGTTGGACCAGGCCACAGGACTTTGCGCCGGGGTACTCGTTGCCAGCTCTCGAAAGGAACCAGTCGTCGCCAGGCGTTGGAAGTTGGGCATCAGCCCCTGGCTCATAAAACGCCGCAGCAGAATGGGGTCCATGCCATCCACGCCCAGGATGATTACTTTGTGGCGGCCATGCCACCGCGGTCGCGATAGAAAATGCGAGATGGCCGTCAGGCCAATCACAGCCAGAACCACGGCGGCCGTGACACCAACCATCTTCCTCAAGGGCGATTTTTCCTTCATGAACCTCGCCGAGCCGAAAGGCGACAGCTGTTATCTTGAGGGACGGAACACAACTGTGCCTTTGATTCTTTCTGCTCCACCGGACGATGTCAAGGATCGGAGCAGGAGTGCCGAAGCGGCTCCGCGGAGGCATTACACTTCAACATATGCTGCGTCACTCACTTCTCGTGCTGATCGTTGGCCTGTCGTTCTTCACCGCGGTTGCACAAACAGAAAAACACACCAACATCATTCTGATCACGCTCGATAATGCCGGTGCAAATCGTGTGTCCCTGGAGGCGAAATCAGCGACGCCGCATCTTGCCGCATTGGCAGCCCAGGGCATTGTGTTTAAGCGCGCATATGCGCAAGCCCCGCTCACGATCGTCTCCCTCGCCAGCCTGCTCACTGGAACCTATCCCCAAACCAACCACGCGACAGAGTTGGGTGGCGCCCTCCCCTCCTCGGCTACTTTTCTTCCTGCCTTGCTGCACGCAGACGGATACCATACCGCCGCATTCATCGGAAGCAGTCTTCTGGATGCTCGTGATGGCTTCGCGCCTGGCTTCGCAAGTGGCTTTGATTTGTACGATGCACCCAGCGCTGCTGCTTCCGCAGGAGGCTTCCTGTGGCGGGAGCGTTCGCCTGCGGAAGTTGCCAACGCTGCAATTCGCTGGCTCACCCGCACAACCGAACCCTATTTTGCCTGGATCAGCCTGGCCGACCTCTCGGACCACGGCCGAGGCACAACCGCACAGGACGAGGCTCTCGGGCTTTTGCTGAAGGCATTGCACGGCCTTTCGGAACAGGGCCAACCGCTCATCGTTGTCACCGCCGACCACGGTCAGAGCGACGGCGGTCATGGAGAGAACGGCCATGGAATCTTTCTTTACGACGAGACGATTCACGTTCCGCTTTTGATGAAGCTGCCCCAGGGCGAGCTGGCGGGCACAGGAGTGAACGCGTGCGTACGGCTGATCGATATCGCTCCCAGCATCCTCGAAGCGGCCCATCTGGCTATCCCTCCACAAATGCAGGGAGCGTCGTTGTTGCGTACAGCAAAGACTGCGCCGGGGATCGATCAAGCGGCTTATGCCCACAGCGATCTGCCCCAGCAGGCGTTCGGGTGGAGTCCACTGGAGTCGCTGCGCATGGACAAATACCTCTATGTGCGCGCTCCCCAGCAGGAACTCTATAACTCTGGCGCCGATCCAGCGGCGCTCCACAATCTGGCCACCACCTCACCTGCCATCCTGCAGGTAGTTTCGTCCCAGATGGAAGCGTTTGACCGGCGGCTCCGCACCGCAGGGTCAGAGCCCGCACAGACAAATCTCAGCCGCAGTGATATGGACAAGCTGGCGTCTCTTGGCTACGTCGGGCTGCAGAGGCCGGCAGTCCCTGCCAGTGGGCCGCCAACGGGCATCGATCCGAAGACCAGGATCAACACTGCAAATGTTCTATTGGCCGCATGGAGGCGTGTTCATGAGGCCGGCTCGGGCTGGACTGCAGCCGGCGCCACCCTGGAAAAGCTGCCTCCCGAAGACCAAAAGGGCTTTCTTGCGCAGTGGACCCTGGGCACCAGCTTTGCTCGAAATCACCAATACCCACTTGCCATCGAGCATCTCCACGCCGCCATTCAATTGCGGCCCGATATTGCATGGCCACACATAGAGATCGCCGATGCGCTCATCGAAACCGGAGATCGCAAAACTGCCGAAGTGCACCTGGAGATTGCCAGCCATTTATTGCCAGACAGCCTTACGATCAAAAAGCTCATGGCTGGTGCGCGTGGCCAGTGAAGCACCACTCAATCGGAAACAGCATCCCACCGCGTGGTACGCTAGGCATTCTCTTCTATGGAAGCATCGTCCGGTACCATCGTCTGGCTCACAGGACTGAGCGGCGCTGGAAAGAGCAGCATCGCCAACTCGGTTTGGCAGGAGTTACGTCGGCAAGGAATCGACGCCGAGGTGCTCGACGGCGATGAACTCCGCGCACAAATCAATCGCGACCTTGGATTCAGCAAGAAGGATCGTGATGAAAATGTACGCAGGATCGGTTCTATCGCAGCTCTCCTCAGTGCACATGGCGTCACTGTGTTGGTGGCCGCCATCTCGCCCTATCGCGCAGCGCGGGACCTGGTAAGGTCAACGGCGGGTTGCAGCTTTGTCGAAGTGCATGTCGACGCTCCGTTGAAGATATGTGAACAACGAGATCCGAAGGGGTTATATCGAAGAGCGCGCAAGGGAGAGATCGCTCATTTGACAGGTGTCGACGATCCTTATGAAGCGCCGTTGGCACCTGAAGTGCATTGCCGAACCGACCTGGAGTCACTGGATGAATCTGTGAACAAGGTAATGAACAGTATCCTCATGCGAGCGAAAAAAACGTAATACTGTCACGCCCAGCGCACCCCGCTCCGGGGAACCACCTTCGCAAAATCATGCCCGCCACCTTGGCGGATATTAGCCTACTTTCGTCATTTACCCCAAACGCTCGGATGCAGAGAATTTGATCTATATCTGCATGGATCGTTGAGACTGGCGAAAGCAGCTCGTCGCCAAAGCTACAACCGTAACCGCGGCATACGGCGTGCCGCCAGCCAAGTCCTATTTCGAAGGCTGTTCCAACGGAGGACGGGAGGCATTGATGGCCGTGCAGCGAAATCCAAACCTCTTTGATGCCGTCATTGCTCGCGCACCTGCTTACAACTGGGTAGGCTTTGTGGGGGCGTCCAACCGCACTGCCCAGGCATTGGCTGCTCCCGGCGGCGCGTTCAGTCCTGCCAAAACGGCGCTGCTGGCGAATCACGTGCGGGACGCCTGCGATGGACTCGATGGTATTGTCGACGGCGTGGTCTCGAATCCCGCGGAGTGCACGGCAAAGGCCGCGAACGTAAACGCTTTGCGTTGTGCCGGCGGCGCCGATACCGGCGACACCTGCCTTTCCGATGCGCAACTCGCAGTCATCCAATCGTGGACGACCGACGCGGTATACAAGGGCAGCAGCACCTACCGCAATAAAGGATACAACCTGACAGGCAACGAAGATGATCCAGGAAACTTCGGACCTTGGGCTGCCGGAGGCGGCAATGTCAGGAACGCAGCCCAGTACCTGTTCCAGGACACCACCGTCAAGTACTACCTTGCGCGTGACCCCAATGCCGACTCGCTCAAGTACACGCCCTGGGATCAAAATCAGAATGCGCTCTATGCAATGGCTGCGCTCGATGACGCGACACAAACCGATATTCGTCCGTTCATCATCATTGGAGGTTTCGCGACCTTCTCCCCATGTTCGGTGCGACGCCCGTCGAGGAGCGTGTGGTTACCGATCGCAATCGCGTAACTGGCGGTGGCGTGACCGCCGGAATTGATTTCGGGCTGGTAATCGCGTCGCGCCTTCGCGGTCGTCAGGCGGCGGAAGTATTGCAGCTCTATAACGAATACGATCCACATCCACCATTCGCAGCGGGGACGCCAGCCGTCGCCCCCCTGGCGGCCAAGGATGCTGCTTGTCGCGCGCTGGCCTCGGCGTACGACCAGGGTCGCGCGGCTGCCGCGCTGCGCGCGACCGTCGGCATCTGGGCTAAGGCCTGTTGGGGTTCGCACCCGTTTCCTGCGAGCTCACGGGTCCGGCGTACCGGGTGAATTCGGATCAGCGCCGCAACTTTTATGGCCCAGGAATCAATAACTTCGACCTGACACTACAAAAAGTCTTGCGGATAACCGCGGGGAAATCCCTCGAATTCCGCCTGCAGGCGTTCAACGCTTTCAACCACGCGCAGTTCTATGGTCCTGCGTCAGTAGACGGCCAGGAAGAAGATCCCAACTTTGGCCAGATCGTTAGTGCCGCAACGCCCCACCCTTGACGCAGCTTCAGATCAGGGCGTAGAAGCAGTTCGGATGACTCGCCAGGGATTTGTTCACATCTCCCTGCGCCCGACACCTCCTTGCGGAGGTCACAATTGCCTCATCAGGGCTCAGCTTGCCTGCTTATGCAACTGCGTGGCGCCGACAATCGCATCGTGCGAGGTGGTCGAAGCACCTGCATCCTGCTCGTAGTGTTAACCCTGTCTACGCATTGACGTACGGAAGTCTTCCGTCTTCGGCAAACAATGGAATGACGTTGTTCTTCCGTTCCATTCACACTGCTATTCCTGACGCCGGTGATACTTGCCTCCTATCCACTGAGCTTCCGGGGTAAACTCAAAGCCATCTCTCAAGGAGCCGGATCATGCCTCTGCAAGTATGTATGGGAGCGATGATGCAATGCAGCTTTGGGCTGGCCCCCAGTTCGCTGGTGGTGCTTCCCACCAACAGGGTGATGACCAATCAGGTCCCGGATGCCAACATCATGGACCATATCCCAATGACCAATATCATGCCCTTTGGCATGTGTACGTCGCCCGCCAACCCCGTGGTGGCCGCAGCCACGGCGGCTGCCCTCGGCGTGCTCACTCCGATGCCATGCATCCCGGCGACACCGGCCCCCTGGATCACAGGTGCACCGACTGTGTTGCTGGGAAACTTTCCCTCGCTCGACAACGTCTCGCAGCTGATGTGTATCTGGGGCGGAGTCATCACCTTCACCAATGCAGGGGAAGAGACGGTCGTAATCCCCTAGGTAGAACTGCAGGGTCCGGGTCGATTTCCTATGCAAAAGGAATAGCTTCCTGTTAACTTTGCTGCGCCACTCAATCTCACTCTCATGATGCAACCAGCTACACTCTCCCTGGCGTTTGCGGCGGCAACCGACATCGGCTGCAAGCGGTCAAACAACCAGGATAGTTTTGGCTACAACACCAATCCGCATCTCTACGTGGTCTGCGATGGGGTGGGCGGCGCCCTGGGCGGAGAAGTGGCCAGCAACACGGCTGTGCGCAATTTCATCGAATCTTTCGACGCGCAAACCGAGGCAATGCAGCAGGCGGAGCTGCCGATCGAGAGCAGATTACTGCATTCCATCGCGCAGGCCAATCGCGCCGTCCGCGACATCTCCACCAGCGACCCGCGATTCAGCAATATGGGCACAACCCTGGTGTGCGCTTGCTTTGACGGAACCCGGGCTGTCATCGGGAACGTCGGCGACAGCCGGGCGTATCTGATCCGAGACCGTGTCTGCGTTCAGATTACCCACGACCACTCACTCATCGAGGAACAGCTGCAAAACGGATTGCTGACGCAAGAGATGGCAGAGCAGTCTAGCCTGCAGTCGGTCATCACCCGGGCAATCGGAATGGCGGAGACGGTGGAGCCCGATCTTTTTGCCGCCACCCTGCAGGCGGAAGATATGTTGCTGCTGGCTTCGGACGGTCTAACCCGCTACCTGAAGCCTGAGGAAATAGCGTCCATTGCATCTTGGGACGTTGAACTGCCCGTAATATGCAAGCAATTCGTGGAATGTGCCAAGCAGCGGGGCGGGGCAGACAATATCACCTGCATTGTGTTGCGCGCTACCTCTGGGGTGGTTGATCCGTTGCCGCTCACTTCGTAACGGGCGTATTGCAATTCCCTCCATATAGCCCCAGGGGCGCCAGCACCGATGCGCCGGGACCGGTAATCTCGAAGCGGACTACCTCAGGGGTACCATCCGGCAGCAAAATCGGGCGGCCGGAGACCTGGAGGGGAAATGCAAGCTGCAGAGCTGCTCCGGCCCGCGTTGCCTGACCCGCGGCCACCAACTGAAAGAGCGCCCACGGACCCTGGAACTGCAGCGCTTCGGCTGAGTTATAGGCGAGCGAGGCCTGGTGTGCGGTGGTCCCGTTCCAGGTAAACTGCTGCGTCGTCGCGCCGGCAGCAATTCTCTGGCCGTCGACTACCAGCGTGGAGTTATCGACCCCCTTGCTGGGCACGGAACGAAGGGTGAAAGTAAAGGCCGGCATGTTGCCCCCGGAAGAATAAAGGGCGGATGAAATTTCAGCCGCATGGTTGAAAAATTGCGCAAACACAGGGCCTACATGTCCTGCCGCGTTGGGAGCAAGCACATACTGCGTCCCTTGCTGGATCAACCATGGTTTGAGGCTGGCGTTGTAATAGGTCCACAAGCTACCCGTGCCCGGAGCAAAGACCGCATTCACATCGGCGACAAAGGCCTGCTCGTGGGCAGCAAGATCTCTGTTGACTTGAGCCTTGGATAGGGGTTGGAAGGGGAACTTGCCCAACAGTGAGCACATTGCTGCGGGCGCCCCGGGAGGCGGCGGAGGGGGCGGCGGAACAGCGCATTTGATGGGTTCGTCCAACAAAGCAAGAACCGTCTTCTCGGTATGCATCTGGGGATCGACGTTGAAGGGCTGTGCGGTCTGCTGTACGGCGATGTCGGCCGTAGAAACCGCCGAGTTCAGCATGTCTCCCGAGGTCTGCGGGTTCTGGTTGAACTGGCCCACGGCAGCCGAGAGCGATAACAGTGCATTAACATACGCGGTGTTTCCCGGACCGATCACACGTGTGGTCGAATTGGGATCAACCAGGGCCTGCGTCGGCTGGAAGATAGTCTTGATCTGCTGGTCGGGCACCGCTGTGTTGTATGAAATCGTGCTGAAGAACTCGAGCAGCGGGGAATCGGGACCGGCGAGCGCACTCAGCTTGCCCGGCAGGTCGTGCAAAGGTCCGCAACCCGCAAAGCGCGCGTCGATCAGGAAGGCGTGCCACTCTTTGAGAAAGTCGGCGGTGTACTTCGCCGCCAGGCGTTTGCTGACGCCGGCTGTATCGAGCGACGGAGCGGCTTGATCGCCGAGCACCCACGTTTCTCCGCGGAAGTAATGCTCCGGATGTTGCATGGCGGTTTGCATAAACGCAAAGCCCGCCCTGGTATATGCGCCCCGGATAAGATGCGGCTCGAACACAAACGGGGCAGCGTTTGGATAGAGACGGTTGAAATCGACCGCTGGATTCGCCTTGTCTGCGGCGGCAAGCATGTCCTGGTAAATACGCGGCTCGGCTCCGAAGTTGGTTAAATAACCGCGCGCCCTCCCCACCGCCGCGGCATCCGGGCTGATTGAGTACGGATTCTGGCGGAGTAACTCTGCTGCATAGAAATCGATTTGCTGGCGGGCGAGCTGTTGCTGTGCCGGGTCCCTGACAGTGGAACCCATCCAATACTGCACGAAGACCGGAGTGAGAAATTGCGCCTGACTTTTCTCCGGGTTACTGGTGGTAATGAGGTAGGCCTTGAGGGGGTTGTAAGCAGCCGTGTAATCGGCTCCCGGCGCCGGCAAGGCCGGCAAACTCCGCAGATAACTTGTTAAATTCGCTTGCGTAGGATTCAGCAGCAGCACGCGAAAATGATCAAAGTAGATTTGCCGCGTGGGCACGATCAGCTTGTCGCCCTGGTACAGCCCGAAGCGATAGGTCCACGGTGGTCCGTTCTGTTGGTAGCCCTGCAGCCTGATGAGACTCAGACGCAGGTGATCAAGCGCCTGCAAATCGCCCAGGCTGGCACCGGTGGGGGCGTTGACCGCCGGTAATGCCTGAGCTGCACTCTGAATGTTGCGTTCCAGAGCCGCGTTGTTCAGGTAAGACAGCAACAGGCAGAGTGTGTAAGCCGCGAAGACAAAGGCCAGCGCGGCATAGAGAAATCTACGGAAGACTCGAGCGGGTGCGGTCTGTTGCGTTGCCGAGAGCGCGCTCTTGTCGCTGAGAATCATTTCCGGAAAAACCCGGGGAAGGAATGCCCACTGCGGCGCACGCGTGACTCCCATTTGCTGAGCCGGAGGACGGCCTGCCCCCTGCACATCCTGCATGGAGAACATGCGCGTGGCGCCTATCTCTGTCGCGGCACTTGCCATCGGCGCTGCAGGTGCGGCCATCCTCTGTTCCAGCATTTGGGCGCGCAGCCCGGTAAAGAAAAAGCCTCTCAAGTAAGGATTGGCGCTGAGTTGGCTGGGCTTCGAAAGCTCTACCAGGTACTGGTTCAGGTTCTTGCGCAGCTTCCCAAACTCACGGGGAAATTCATATACTCCAGGCGCATTTCTTGGCTCAGTTTCCCGGTTTAGCGCTTCGAGACGGAATTCGCCCAAAGAGTACGTGAGCATATCGAGTGCGCTGCCCAACTCGCGAGACATCGTATCGGTATAAACGCCGGCGGATATTTCGCGCGCCGGCAGGGCCTTGCCGAGGACCTGGTCCACTTCATCGCTGGACAGGTTGCGGACGTATTCAGCGAAAAAACCAACCCGGTCCAATTTGGTGAAGATGACATAGACAGGCAAGGCTGTGCCCAGCAGGCGGCTTATCTCGCGCAGTTGGCCGGCGATCGCACGGGCTGAGGCCAAGGAAGAAGTAGCAGCATCGGCAACTAAAAACTGCTCCATGCTCACGCAGACCACGGCGGCACGGGCCGGCGCAATGGAACGGTAGGCCTTGGGGCGGGTGCGCGCTATCAGTCTATGGAGAACTCCGGCATTCTTACGCACCGCTTCTCCAGCCTCGAGGATGGCTGCCTGCCGGGTAAACCACAGGTTGAGGACTGGAGTGGGGGCGATACTTCCTTCGCGTGGCGCCGCGCCGGCGATCAACTCCGGATCGAGGCCGGAGCGCACCACCACGGTTGTCTTCGCTGCGCCCGCATCCCCAAGCAGGTAAAGCAGCGGCAGACCATAGAGCGACTTGGCGCCCAACTGCGAATGGCGCAGTTTGCGATTCGCATCGTTCAGCAAGATGTCGACTTCACTGCTGCCGTCGCTTTCGGTGACTTCTCCTTCTCCTGCCTGCCGCTTCTTGGATCGGAAGTGAATCACCAGGATCGCCACGGCTGCGATAAGTCCGGCCAGTACGATGACCGATACCAGCACAATCAACGATGTGCCGTGTAAATGGAGAAAGATTGCCGCTGCGTAGGCAAGCAGCAGAGAGAGCAGGAAGACCACGAGAGCGAGCAGATAAGCGAGCAAAAATCCTCCCGGCGGCGGTCGTTAACCCACTGGGGAAATCCCCATGTTCAGCGCGTACCAGAAAGCGCCATAGGCGGCGAGCATCGCTAGGAACGCAAATACCGCAGCAATACCCAGACCCCGGCTCCAGCGATCGATGGCCACTTTCCGTTTCCCTTCCAGTGGCGCAACGGTGGCACGGAAAAGGAGGGCCTGGCCGCGGATGCGCGCGATCTTGTCTCGAATCTGGCGAACAAATGTTTCGACCTCTCCTCCCCTCCCCAGCGCATATTGGCCCCGGTAGCCGAGCAGAAGGCACAAGCAGTAGACCTCCAGACAGTCGGCGCCCTCCTGCGAATCCTGCCTTGCCAATAAAGAGCGCATGTTTTCAAAAAACACTTCGCCTGCGCGATGATGACCGAAGAGCTCTTCCTGCAACGGACGCTGCGACCAATCCGCGAAGATTGGACTTTGCAGTTTGAGCACGCTTTCATCGAGAAATGCCACCAGGGCAAAGACGGATAATTGAATCATCTCACCGCTATATCCGAGTCCCTTGGCTTGTTCCATCGCGGCCTTCAACGCGGCTCGGATGTTATTACGAAATACCTGCGATTCCTGAACCGCCTGCTGCCGCGAGCCCAACCGCAGGATGGTGGTAAAGGAGTTCTCGTAGCACGAGGCCAGGCTGTACGTGCGCAGTGATGGGTCCGCCATGCGAGCTTTCCGGAGTGATGGATTGAATCACGCTGAGGATACCTCAAGCGAGTGTTGCCGTATATCCGTGTGCAACAGAAAAGGCACCGGGCCCGTGCAGGAGTTCGCAAAGCCAAATGCACGCAAAGTGATTGACGCCGTTTATGGATGCCGCTAAAATTCCGCTCCATGCCTTGGTATCTCAATATCCGTGAACGCCAGGAAGTCGCCTCTTTCAGCCAATATCTAAACAACAATGCCGGGCATGATTGGAAGAAGGTCATGCCCCAGTTACTCCGAATCCGGCAGGTGCAACTCAAGAACGATCAGATCCTGGGAACCTGGCAGGCCAGGACGCCCGAGGGAAGGATTGCGGAGATCCTGTGCAGTTTTGGGCATGGCCGCACCAGGAAGGGTCATAACACCGACGGCACAACGTACGATGTAGAACTCGACCAGTTTTCCAAAGATATTCAGCAGGCTCTCGGACGATGGCTTACGACTGTCATTGAGCCTGCCGTTGCGGCCACCGATCAAGGGGGAGGGTTCTCGGACGTACGCGATCCCAGATATCAGGAAATCGCAGCGACCCATCTCGCCAGGAACAGGAGCATCGCGCCTCTAGGGCCCATTACACAGAACCGCAGCATCGATCTTATTTTCCAGGTGATGGGATCCGTCGCGGACAACTACGACCGGGAGTTGGAGGATTATTACGCGCAGTACCGGCAATATGCCGCACAGCAGGCGGCCAGGCAGTACGAGGAGCAAATGGCCGCACAGGACCAGGCCAGGCTGGATAAGACGGCAGTGAAGATGCTTAAAACGATCCGCCAGCACCAGAAGATGAAGCTCGACGGTTCAGGATTGAAGGGGGGGCACGACGCTGGAAATTTCTGGCTCTTGTCCCGTTCCATTGATGGCATGCCCATCCTTCTCGTCAGCAGCGCGGGAGATAAGGACATCAAGGACACTTACATCAGCCAAGCCAACGGTTTGGCCAGTGCCAGCCGGCCGGACGTCTGCACCGGCTCATTCCTGCAGGATAAGAAGGCTGCCCGCATTCGGTTTATGGTGGATCGCGGCCAAACGCAAACGCCGGTGTTCGCCTCGGCGCTGACTGCGATGGGGGTTCGGCGAAACACCGTGCAGTCGATGCCGGCCGGTCGTTCAGCGTGGGCGGCGGCCACGGCGCAGCCAGCCGGGAATAGTTCCAGTCCGCCATCAAGCCCGCGAACAAGCCCCCGGTTCTAACCCGAATCTCCGCGCGCTTGCTGCCTTTGTAACCTTTACGGCTTCCGCCGCAGAAGTGTAACCTGCGCACATGACAGAAAAGGGCAAGAAGCCAGGGGAAGAGGCCGATCCGCTGTCTGCCACCGGGATGTTCGTGAATGCCTTCCGAACCCAGCCGGAACCCCCTGCGGAACAGCCGCAGGAAAGCCCGGCCTGGGGCCCAGCCAAGCCTGGACCCGGCGAATTCACACAGATGTTTCAAAAGCTGGAGCCTCCCCCGTCCCCGTACCTGCCGCCTGCCAAACCGGCGAATACCCCACACCGGGATGCCGGGGAGTTCACCCGCATGTTTGTTGCTGCGGCAACGGCTCACGACCTACGGCCCCCCTCGGCCATAGCTGATCCGGCCCCGTTCGCTCAGCCTCCAACCCCAAAGTTGAGGGGCTTTTCTACGCCGGGGGTTTCGGACTCGGCTTCTCCGGAGGGGAGTTTCACTCAACTATTTACCTCGCCTGCTTCCAGCGCAGCGTCGCCCTCGGTTCAGCCCTTCACGCCTTTACCCATGACGCCGCCTCAGGCGGCAGAACCTCAATGGCTGCAGAATTCAGACCCAGCTCCCATCGGAAATGGAATGGAGGCAGGTGGGCTAACCCACTTGTTTCGCTCGCTATCGGAGGAGAGCGCATCCCCGCCAAACGGGATAGGTGAGCCGGCCCAGGTTCGGTCTCCCATCAGTCATCCGGAAAGCGTAACCATGCTGATCCAGAGACTCAACCAGGATCTGCAGCAGGCTGTGGCTCACCCGCCGCCAATGCCGGCGTCGCCAGCGCCTGCGGGCTCGTCGGAGCCGGGGGAGTTTACCCGCATCCTCGCGGGTAGCATGGCAAATCCCGCGTCCGCTGCAGCGCCGGGGGTTGCGGCCCCGGGAGTGGCAATGGGCAATTTCGCCGCGCCTGTTCCCCCAACACTTGTATTTCCAGCAGCGCCGGCTCCGGCCTTTGCCCCGCCTCAAGTTCCGGCAGCGCCGGTTCCAGTCTTTGCTCCACCACAGGTTCCTGCGTTCGCGGTTCCGCCGGCGCAGCCACCCAAGGTTGCCCCGAGCGCACCTCCGCAACAGAGCAAGCTCCAGCAGTTACTTCCCATGCTACTGGTATTGAACGCATTTCTCCTGGTTGTGCTGATCGTGCTGGTGGTGTTCGTGCTCAGATCGAGATAGAGAATGCCTAGGCCAGCAAACCGTTTTCCTTGAGCTGAAGCTCGGTCTGTTCAACGCCGGCGATGAGCACCACGCCCTGACCGCGCGCCTTACCCACCCACCGGCTCGCCTCGTCTTCGCCCATTTTTAATTCCATGAGCAGGGCTTTTAAATCGTCGAGATTCTTCACGTTCACCGGTTTGGTATTTAGTCTTCCCGCGTAGGGAACAAAAACCACTTCGAAGTGGCCTGCTGTCACCTCTGATGCGGGATTGGCAGTAATCCGAATCGTGCCCATTACTTTCGGCATAAGCCGGGCTCCTCACTGGACGGATCATTCTTTCATGAACAAGGTAACGCGTTACTGGGGAGTTACTTCAATAAATCCTCGCTCGATAAGTTTGCGCAGAATCGCCAGGCACTCACGCTTCACTGTGTCCATCGGTGCATCCACCCGTTGCGCCAGAGCCTGAATCGCCTGCCCGGCGGTGCGCGTTCCGTCGCAACTCGCCAGGAACTCTGCCACCAGCGGTTGGATTTTCATGGTGAACGGAAAGCCGCGGGCCAGTCGCAAGGTAACAGAATCCGCGTGCCAACGGTCACCAGCCTGACTACAAATCTGATCCAGTCGCACGGGGGACGAAAGCTTGATCCTAACCGCAAGTAGTCGCTCGTCGCTCTCCACGTTCAGCAACAAATCGTGAGCGGCAAACGTGGCTAAAACCATTTCGCCAAGGTCGCCCGTTATCGTCGTCTTTGGTACTTCTTCGATGCGTGCCCAGTTACTGCCGCTACGCCGCCTCATCACGATCATGCCGTCATGAATCGCCTCCACCTTGTGCTGACGGTAATAGGACATGTATCCATCGTAGAGTTCCTGATCGTGCCCCGTGTTCGGAGCAGTTTCGTTGATTCGATTCTGCGCATATTCCTCAGGGTATTGGGTTAAACCCTTCATGACCCATACATCGCATCCGCAGCCTTCCAACCATTCCTCGATGCGCTCTTCCCAGGGTTGTCCGCTTACCTGCGCCCATTCACACAGCATTTGCATGTAGCCGTCTTCGTTGAGGTAGTTGGGCGCATCGCGGACCAGTTGGCGACAGAGCTGATCAAGCTCGAGCGGATTATCGCAAAAGGTAAAGTCATTTTTGGGGGTAATGAAAAATGGCGGGTTGGAGAGAATCAGGTCGAAGGTGCGTCCGGCCACAGGCTGAAAAGCATCGCCGAGCAGCATCTCAATCTTCTCGATTCCATTCAAGCGTGCATTGAAATTTACAAAGGACGGTACCCTCGGATTTAGGTCAGTGGCCACAACTGAGTCACTGTGTGCTGCTGCGCCGAGACTAAGAATCCCACTCCCGGTGCCGAGGTCGAGAGTGGCGCGCGAATGCCTGCGAATGGTGAATCGAGAGAGAAATCTGCTGGTTGGGTTTGGCCACAGAACCATCTCCGAGTCGCCCCGTTCGATCGCCGACGGGTGGTCGGACGCAACCAGAAATTGCTGCGTTGACAACAGCATCGTTGTTGGAGCAAACAGGTCGCCCTGGCGGGTCAACAATCCTGCTTCGAGCAATAGAAGCAGCAGCGATTGCGGTACATGGGCGAGGCTGTCCGCGTTTTGACTGCGTCCCAGCCAAAACCAGCGCAACAGTGTGTTGAGCAAGGTTACCTCGCGGGTACGATCCAGGAGTCTGGGCTCGTTACGCAAACGATACGAAGGTAACTCCGCGGCACCCAGATGCGTTTTGAGGTCTGCTTCGGTGTAACCCGCATCCTCGAAACTGCTGCGGAGCCGCAGGGAATCGTCCACGGATAATGGCTTTAGCATTCGCTACACACCATACATCAACATTTCACAGGGCGGATGAGAAAGTCCCGCGGCGACCGGTCAAGACCCTCGGGTGACCTCGGTCTTGCGCAACTTTTTTGTTTGACGCATGGCTAGCGAGATGTTATCAACGTAGCGCAGATCTCATCGGCCCCTCTCTAAACGCTAATCTCTTGCTTGAATCCGCGAATGGATCTCGAGCCAAGTTATCTTGTAATGTTCAACCGCTCTCCATCACGATTCGCGGTAAGGAGCCGACATGGCCAGACAAAGTGCGCAGCACAAGCTTGATCGAGTGCGTCCTCCCAGGGTGCAGATCACGTATGACGTAGAAGTGGGCGGCGCCATTGAACTCAAGGAACTGCCTTTTGTGGTTGGAGTGCTTGGCGATTTCACCGGCAACCCGGAACAGCCGTTACCCAAATTGAAGGACCGCAAGTTCGTTGAGGTAAATCCGGATAATTTCGACTCCGTCCTGGAGGGGATGAAACCTCACCTATCCTTCGCGGTTGAAAACAAGCTGAGCGATGACCCCGACGCTCCGCAATTGAAGGTCGATCTGAAGTTCCGTAAATTCGAAGACTTTGAGCCGGGCAACGTAGCCAAGCAGGTTAAGCCGCTGAAAGAAATGCTCGATCTGCGCAGCAGATTAGCCAACCTTCGTAGTTCGCTGCAGGGCAATGACAAGCTGGAGGAACTGCTCCTGGAAGCAGTTGGAAATACGGAGAAACTGGAAAAGTTGAAAGGTGAAATTGGCGCGAAGGACGGAGGCTCCAATGGCTGACGCGAGGGCCGCCCAAAAGGAGTCGACGCCTGCGGTTGTGACCGAGGAATCCAGTCTGCTCGATCAGATCGTAGAGCAAGGCCGATTTGGCAAAGAGACCGCATCCCGTGAACGCGGTAAGGACCTGGTAAAGGAATTTGTAGCCCAGGTGCTCGATGGTTCGATGACCGTCGCGAAAGACGCGGAGATGATGATCAATGCGCGCATCGCGCAAATCGATCACCTGCTTTCGCTGCAGTTGAATGAAATCATGCACCATCCCCAGTTCCAGAAGCTCGAAGGCTCATGGCGAGGGTTGAAGTACATGATGGACAACAGCGAAACCGGCGTCGGATTGAAGATTCGTGTCCTCAACGCCACCAAGAAGGAATTGCTGCGCGACATCGAGAAAGCTCCGGAATTCGACCAGAGCGGTCTGTTTAAGAAAATCTACGAAGAAGAGTACGGTGTGTTCGGCGGCGCTCCCTTTGGCGCTCTGATTGGCGATTACGAGTTCGGCAAGCATCCCGAAGACATGGCCCTACTGGAAGGCGTTTCTCACATTGCGGCTCAGGCGCATGCTCCATTTATCAGCGCTGCCGCATCCGATCTGATGAACTTGGAGAGTTATACCCAGCTCGATCAACCGCGCGATCTGGCAAAAATCTTCGATAGCACTGAGTACGCGAAATGGAAATCGTTCCGCCAGAGCGAAGATTCCCGCTATGTTGCGCTTACACTGCCACGAACACTGGGACGTCTGCCCTACGGTGCGGAGACCAGGCCAATCGACGAGTTTGGCTACGAAGAGCAGGTGGACGGCACCGATCACTCGAAATATCTGTGGATGAACGCC
Source organism: uncultured Acidobacteriaceae bacterium (assembly GCA_963824325.1). Taxonomy (GTDB): domain Bacteria; phylum Acidobacteriota; class Terriglobia; order Terriglobales; family Acidobacteriaceae; genus PALSA-350. Next base: position 340,853 of record CAWGPA010000010.1, read on the forward strand.
GCCTATTCGCTGGGCACAAAGATGACCCAATCTTTCGCCCTGTACGGCATGTGTGTGGCGATGAGGGGTGTCGAGGGTGGCGGCCTGGTGGAAGGTCTGCCGACACATAACTTCGCGACCGACGAGGGTGATATCGCGTTGAAATGCCCCACCGAGGTCCCGATTACCGACCGTCGCGAGAAAGAGCTCGCCGACCTTGGATTCGTGCCTCTGGTTCATTGCAAGGGCACCGACTACGCGGCTTTCTTCAGTGTGCAAACCTGCCAAAAAGCGAAGGTCTATGACACTGACTCGGCCAACGCGAATGCTCGTTTATCTACACAACTGCCTTACATCATGGCAGTCTCGCGCTTTGCGCACTACCTTAAAGCCATGATGCGGGACAAGATAGGCAGCTTCATGTCTCGCGAAGAGGCGGAGAACTTCCTCAATCGCTGGATTACGAATTATGTTACTCCGGATGATTCCGCTTCTCCCGCGGCAAAAGCTCAGCGTCCGCTCCGTGAAGCCCGCATCGATGTGGCGGAGGTACCGGGCAAGCCCGGCGTCTATCGCGCGGTGGCTTTCCTGCGTCCGCACTTCCAACTTGACGAACTTACCGTTTCTCTGCGGCTGGTGGCTGAACTGCCCGCCTCGGTGAAGTAACCCAACCTGGACAAAACCTGATGTGCTCAAGTTCCTAATGCCGGGTCCCTGAAGTTATTCTTGTTTAGGAGAAAGAAAAATGGCAGTCAATGCGTATTGCGTTATCAAAGGCCGTCCAGGACCGAGCACCACGAAGAAAGATGCCATCGACATCCTTTCTTTTAGCTTTGGCGCAACTCAAAGCTCGGTGATCGGGGCCGCTTCATCGGGAGGTGAGGCGCGGGCCGGCCGGGCTGATGTGTCCAACGTCAGCATCATGAAAGTGACCGACAAGCTGACACCCGCCCTCTTTGAAGATTGCGTCCTCGGATCCTACCTGGATGAGGTCGACATCATCTACGACAAGCCCTTGGGCAAAGGACAGGAAGACTACTTCAAGATCCACATGGAGAAGGCCCTGATCACTTCCTGGCAAACAAGTGGTTCAGCCGAGAACCCGACGGAATCGATAAGCTTCGCGTTTGAAAAGGTCAAGGTGAGCTATAACCCCGAAGAGGGTGGCAAGCTCAAGGGCTTCGTCGACAAGGGCTTCGATGTGCTCAAACTCAAGCAGTGGTAAGTCACGGACGAGCAGGGAAACGGTGCCGGTAACCGCCAAAGAGCTGTTTGCGGCAGGCAAGGTGCGTGAGGCGGAGAAGTGGCTCACGGCGCACCTGCGTGAGCACCCGGCCGACACGGCGCAACGCGTTTTTTTGTTTGAGCTGCTTTGCTTCGCGGGGGAATATACTCGCGCAGAAAAGCAGCTCGCCGTTCTCGCGGGAAAGAACGCCGAAGCTGAAACCGGAGCGATCGTTTACTACGCGGCTCTTCATGCGGAGAGGACGCGGCACGAAACGTTCGAAAAGCAGACTTTTCCGGCCCACCCGACCACCTCCCCCAGAGGCGAGCTGAATGGAAAAGCCTTCACCGAATTGCTCGACGCGGATCCGGATATAGGCGCGCGGCTCGAAGTCTTCGCCGCAGGCGCCTATTTGTGGATCCCTTTCGAGCATGTGGCCTCGATTGAAATGCGCCCGCCGCAACGGCTGCGCGACACACTTTGGGCTCCGGCCCTGGTGCAGACCGCGCCGTCGTTCCAGGGCAAAGATCTCGGAGAAGTGCTGATTCCGGCGATTTACCCATTCTCCTGGAAGCGTGCGGACGAGGCAGTCTGGTTGGGAAGAATGACGGATTGGGCGGCTGACGATGAGGGCCGCGAATATCCATCGGGTCAGAAGATTCTACTGGTCGATGGCGAGGAAGTTCCATTCCTTGAAATACGGTCGATTGAGTTCGCCCAACCGGCGCTTGCGCCGACTGAGCACTAAAACTAGATGTTATTCAGGTCGCTCAACATATGCCGCTGCGCGAAGATATCCTCGCTCCGATTGCTGGTGAGAACCCCAGTGGCATTGATCTTCACTACGACACCAAGCTGCTGGTATACGACAAAATAAAAGAAGCTCGCCGCAAAGACGATGAGCTGGCCCAAGGTGATTGGCAAACCGAGCGGAAGACGGCGAACTATCCGCTGGTGATCAAGCTGGCCCAGGACACCCTGGCCACTGTCTCGAAAGATCTCCAACTGGCGGCGTGGCTCACCGAAGCCCTGCTGGTAACGGAACGTTACCGCGGTCTCTACCAGGGTCTCACGCTGTGCCACGGTCTGTTGACGGAATACTGGGATACGGTTTATCCGGTCATTGAAGACGGAGACCGCGAGCTCCGGGCCAGGCCTCTTGCCTGGATCGGCCTTACGCTCGACTTTGCTTTGCGCTCGGCGCCTCTCGCCAACGTCGGATATTCCTGGTTCGTGTATAAGGATTCTCGCGTCGTTGGCTATGAAGACCAGATCAAGAGCGACAAGGATCGTCAGACCCGATCCGAATTGATCGAAGCCGGTAAGCTTCCCCCGGAAACTTTTGATAAAGCCTTTGCCGAAACGCCAAAGGCTTTCTATCTCGCTGCGGAGAAGGACTTGGATGCGTGCCTCGAGGCGCTCGCGAACCTGGAGAAATTCTGCGACGAACGTTTTGAGGACGACGCTCCCGCTTTCACGAAACTGAAGAACGGACTTACCGAAGTCCGGCAAACGGTGCACACGCTGCTCAACAAAAAGCGGGAGAAGGAACCCGATCCCGTCGAAGTGGTTCCGGTTGCCGCCGCTCCAGAAGCAAAGGCCGGCGGAGACGGAGGCAACGTCTCACCAGCCTGGACGGGAGCGCCCGTGGGCATGGTTGTAGCCGAGCCCGCGGATCGCCTCCAGGCGGTTAGCAGCATTGCCGCTGCTGCAGCCTTTCTGCGCAAACAAGAGCCGCTCAGCCCGGCGCCGTATCTCGTTCTGCGGGGTCTGCGCTGGGGCGAGTTGCGCACAGCTTCGCGATTGGGCGATAGCACCCTGCTTGAGGGGCCGCCTACCGAGCTTCGCCAAAGGGTCAAGCGGTTGGCGCTGGGCAAGCATTGGAGTGAGTTGCTCGACGCCTGCGAAGAGGCTATGGCTCTGCCCTGCAGCCGGGCATGGCTCGACTTGCAGCGTCTCTCCGTCGCTGCCTGCTCGGCTCTGGGCGCCGATTACCAACCCATCGCCACCGCCATCCAGTCAGAACTTCGGGCTCTGCTGAATGATCTCCCGGAACTGCTGGATGCAACGTTGCTTGACGATACTCCGGCTGCGAATCCAGAGACCAAAGCATGGCTGCAACATTTGAAAAGCCCGGTGCAGATCAGTGCCGCGCCGGGCGACGAGCCGAATACCGCGTCCATAGCTGAACTCAATGGCACACCCACGTGGCTCACGCAAGCGGCGGACTCCTATGCGCTGGCGAAGCAAGCGTTAACTGCCGGACAGGAGGAGAAGGCATTCGGTTTGATGCGTTCTGAGATTGCCCGTCAGCGCTCCGGGCGGGGCCGCTTCCGCCGCACCATGCAGCTGATTGAGTTGGCCATCGCTGCGGGGAAAGATGCCATCGCTCAGCCGCTGCTCGACGATGTAACGGCAACGATCGAAAACCATAAGCTCGACTCCTGGGAAGATCCCGAACAGGTCGCTAGCGACCTGCTGAAGTTGATGCGTAACAGCAAGAAGATTCAGGATAACTTCGACGACAAGCAGGCGATGTTTGAACGAATTTGCCGCCTGGACCCTGTCCGGGCGTTGAGCGCGGAGTAAGCGATGGCACGAAACCTCGGCGAAACTACCATCACCATCTCCGTTCTGGACCGGCTGATCGATCTTGAGCCTCAGAACAACGCCGAGACTCCCTTGAGCCGTTCGCAATCTGTGAGGCTGCTCAAAAGCGCCGTGCGCCGCGACCTGGAGTGGCTGCTCAACTCGCGCCGCATCTTTGATTTCCCCGAAGACGAATTGAAGGAAGTCAATCGCTCAGCCTACGTCTACGGTTTGCCTGACCTTTCGATGTTGACGATGGCCACGGCGGGGGACCGCAGCAAGCTGACACGGCAGGTGATCGCCGCCATCAATCTCTTCGAGCCAAGACTGACCAATGTGCGGGTGGTATTCGTCGAAACCGAAGATGCTGCCAAACAGGATGTGCGCCTTCGCATTGAGGCCCTGCTGCGCATGGACCCGGTGCCGGAGCCTGTTTCCTTCGACACTGTGATTGAGGTAAAGAGCGGCAACTGCCGCATCTCCGGAGCCGGCGATGCGCGATGATCTGCTGCTTTACTATGAGCGCGAGCTGGATTACCTGCGCAAGTCCGCTGCCCAGTTTAGTGCCAGGCATCCCAAGGTCGCTTCGCGCCTGGTGCTTGAGCCCACGAAATGTGAAGACCCTCACGTGGAGCGGTTGCTGGAGGCGTTTGCCTTTCTGGCGGCTCGCGTTCATCTCAAGATAGACGACGAGTTTCCCGAAATCACCGAGGGGTTGCTGACGGTTGTTTACCCCCAGTTGGTGCGTCCGCTTCCTTCCATGTCGGTGGTCGAGTTTCAACTGGATCCGGAAAAGGGCAAGCTCACCAGCGGATTGAAAATAGAGCGGCATTCGCAGCTCCTCTCCAAACCCATTTCCGGCGTACCTTGCGCCTTCCGCACCTGCTATGACACCACGATTTGGCCGCTGACGGTTGCTGCCGCAGAGTTGCGCTCGCCCAGCCGCCTGCAGCCGGCGTTGAAGACCAGCGATTCGGCGTGGGCGATCCGTCTGGAGCTTCGCTGCGCTGCCGATGTTACTTTTCCCGCCTTGAAAGTGGATAAGGTTCGCTTTTACCTCGATGGCGAGAGCGGCCTGGTCAACATACTTTACGAGTTGCTCTTCAGCCGCCTGAACCGCATTGTGGTGCGCGATCTCTCGACCGGCTCACGAGCGAACCCGGTCATTCTTCCAGCCTCCGCCCTCCGCGCTGTCGGGTTCGGCGCGGATGAGGGGATGCTCCCCTATTCGCCCTCTACCTTTGCCGGCCATCGTTTGCTGATGGAATACTTCGCATTTCCCGAAAAGTTCTTCTTCATCGACCTTTGTGGTTTGCAGAGCGTAGGCGCGGCCGGCTTCAAGGATGCAATCGAAATTGTTTTCCTGCTTTCGGATATCGAAGGGGACGGACGCGTTCAGCGGCTCGAGCTGGAGCTCTCCAAGAAAACCTTTCGCCTGGGATGTTCTCCCGTGGTCAACCTCTTTCCGCAAGTTGCCGAGCCCATCCAGCTCAACCTGCGCAAGTACGAATATCCTGTCACCCCGGATGTGCGCCGACCCTACTCGATGGAAATCTTCTCCATCGAAGAAGTGAGCGCCATCAATGCCAATACCCAGCAGATTACCCGTTTTGAGCCCTTCTATTCCCTTCGCCACGCCGCGCGAAGCGAGGACCGCGCGTGCTTCTGGCTGGCGCGCCGCCGTGCCTCAAGCCGGCCCAATGATGAGGGCACAGAGATCTCGCTTTCGCTGGTCGATCTCTCCACCAATGCAATCAATCCGGACGCCACGGTGCTTTCCGTCCGCACCATGTGCACCAATCGCGACCTGCCGTCGCGTCTTCCTTTTGGTAACCAGGAAAGTGACTTTGACATGGAAGGCACGGCGGCCATGAAACGCATCGTTGCCCTGCGCAAGCCCACCCCGCCGGTTCGTCCTTCCTTAGGGAAGAGTGCGCTCTGGCGCCTGGTCTCACATCTGTCTCTCAACTACCTCTCGTTGGTGGAACAGGGGAGGGAAGCACTGCAGGAGATACTCACCCTCTACGACGTGGGCCGCACAGCCTATTCACAGAACGTGATCCAAAGCATCCAGCAGATTCGCAGCCGGCCGCATTTCACGCGGCTCATTTCCGAGCAGGGAGTCAGCTTCGCCCGTGGGCTACGGATCGACATGGAAATCGACGAAGATCAGTTCACCGGCGGCGGCGCATTTCTATTCGCCAATGTGTTGGAGAAGTTCTTTGCTCTCAGTGCATCGCTCAATAGCTTCACCCAGCTCAGCGTCACGACTCCGCAGCGGAAAGGAGGGCTTCACGAATGGCAACCACGATCGGGCCGAAACCTGCTCGTCTGAAGGATTCCCCGCTGGGAGAGAAGCTCACCGAAGAAGCCTGCATGTTCGGGTTTTTCCAGGCAGTGACGCTCCTGCAACGGCTTAGCGCCGCCGCGAGTCCCGTCGGAGGCTTTTCAAATCCCGAAGAGGAGTCGGTGCATTTTCGCGTCAACCCGCGGCTGGGCTTTCCAGCCAGCGAGATTCAGAAGCTGGAACCTGCTGAGAATACTCCACCGGAGATGACGGTGAACTTCATGGGTCTCACTGGCCCTTCCGGCGTCCTCCCTTACACATACAGCGAGCTGATTCTGGAGAGAAGCCGGGCCAAGGACCACACGCTGGCGGAGTTCCTGGACATATTCAACCATCGCGCAGTTTCACTGTTTTACCGGGCTTGGCAGAAGCCCCGTTTTCCCGTCACCTATTCCAATGGAGCGCGCGATCACTTCACGCATTATCTTCTCGACCTGGTCGGCCTGGGCACTGACGGTTTGCGTGACCGCCAGGAGATTGAAGATGAGGCCCTGCTGCACTACACCGCGCTATTGGGGATGCAGGCGCGCTCGGCAGTGGCGCTGGAGCAGATCATCCAGGACTACTTTGAGGTGCCGGTAGAGATCCAGCAATTCACCGGAGGCTGGTATCGCCTGGACACTCCGACCCAGTGCGAGATGAACGATGAAGAGAGCGCGTCGTGCCAGATTGGTCTCGGCGCTGTGGTGGGCGACGAAGTATGGGACCGGGGGGCACGCGTGCGCATCCGTCTCGGGCCGCTTAGCATGGAACGCTACGACGACTTTCTACCCGAGGGTAACTCCTACGCGGCATTGCGCGCCCTGACCCGCTTTTACAGCAATCAATGCATGGAGTTCGAGGTACAACTGGTGCTCGATCGGGCGCAGGCGCCGGGCACCGAACTGGATTTCGATGCGGCCAATCCGGCTCGCCTCGGTTGGATTTCCTGGGTCAAGAACACGCCGCTGGGAAGAGATCCCGACGACACAATTCTGATTTTGTGAGAGGAACGACATGGGACTGAATCTCAAGGCACTCATCGGCAAATTGAATGAACCTACTCGATCAGCACTCGAGGGTGCGGCGGGCCTTTGCCTCTCACGCACCCATTACGACGTCGAAGTGGAACACTACATCACCAAGCTGCTCGAATCCACTTCAGGTGACTTTGCCGCCATCATCAAGCATTTCGAGTTGGACAAGTCCCGGCTTTCCGCGGATCTGGCCCGTAGCCTGGACAAGCTGAAGTCTGGTAATGCGCGCACGCCGGCCATAAGTCCATCCGTGCTTAAGATGCTGACCACTGCCTGGACCATCGGCTCGATCGATTTTAACGCCGGCCAAGTGCGCACCGGATTCACCATACTTGCGCTGGTTTCGGACGAGGAACTTGCCAGACTGGTCAACGACGTCAGCCGGGAGTTCCAAAAGCTCAACGCCGACGCGCTGCGTAAAGATCTGCTGGGCATCGTTGCGCTTTCCAACGAAACAACCACGGCCCCCGCGGCTGCGACGACAGGCGACGCGCAAAAGCCTGCCGGTGGCAAGACGCCGAACCTCGACCAATACACCGTGGACCTTACCGGTAACGCGCGAAAAGGAAAAATCGATCCGGTACTTGGCCGTGATCCGGAGATTCGCCAGGTCATCGACATTCTTACCCGGCGGCGGCAGAATAACCCGATCCTGACCGGTGAGGCCGGTGTCGGCAAAACCGCCGTGGTGGAAGGTTTTGCCTTACGGGTAGCCCAGGGCGATGTTCCTCCACCGCTGAAGAATGTGCATGTGCGCACACTCGACCTGGCGTTGCTACAGGCCGGTGCCGGCGTCAAGGGAGAGTTTGAGAATCGGCTCAAAGGATTGATTGAAGAAGTGAAAGCCTCGGCTACGCCCATCATTCTCTTCATCGACGAGGCTCACACCATGATCGGCGCTGGTGGACAGGCCGGGCAAAATGACGCCGCCAACCTGCTCAAGCCGGCGCTCGCGCGCGGCGAACTACGCACCATCGCCGCCACCACATGGTCCGAGTACAAGAAATACTTTGAGAAAGACGCCGCGCTCGCCCGGCGCTTCCAGGTGGTCAAAGTGGAAGAGCCCAGCGAGCACCAATGCCTCATCATGATGCGCGGGCTGGTGGCTTCCCTCGAGAAGCACCACAATGTCCGCATCCTCGATGAGGCGGTTTATGCCAGCGTCCGTCTCTCGCACCGGTTTCTCGCCGGAAGGCAATTGCCGGACAAGGCAGTAAGCATCCTCGATACTGCGTGCGCTCGTTTGTCGCTGGGACAGAACGCAACCCCGCCTGCTCTGGAAGACACCACCCGCCAGATTGACGCCCTCGAAGTGCAGAAACGGATCCTTGACCGCGAGACGGTTGTCGGCGCCGACCACCAGGAGAAGCTGGCCGAGATCGAGGAGCAAAAGACAGCGGCCACCGCTAGGCTGAAAGCGTTACAGGATCGCTGGGACAAAGAGCGCGAGCTGGTGGTGAAGATTCGCGAACTGCGCGAGAAGCTGGAAGCAGGGCATTCCGCGAACGGAGCGGCCAACGGGACGGGGGACGCTGCCGCAACCACCTCGGCTGCAACGAAGTCGGAGCTGCAGGCCCTGGAGGGCCAGTTGACTGCGTTGCAAGGTGAGGCTGGCTTGATCCGTGTCTGCGTGGACGCGCAAATCGTGGGAGAAGTGCTTTCCGCCTGGACCGGCATTCCCGCCGGAAAAATGCTTAAGGATGAAATCACCACCGTGCTCGCACTCCAGGACCACCTCGGCCGGCGCGTCATCGGCCAACCGCACGCCATGGAGATCATCAGCCAGCGCGTGCAGACCTCACGCGCTTCGCTTGACGACCCTAACAAACCCGTCGGTGTTTTCATGCTGGTGGGTCCCAGCGGTGTGGGCAAAACGGAAACGGCGCTGGCGCTATCTGACCTCCTTTACGGCGGCGAACACAATCTCATCACGATTAATATGTCCGAGTTCCAGGAGCCCCATACCGTCTCCACTTTGAAGGGCTCGCCTCCGGGCTATGTCGGCTACGGCGAGGGCGGGGTATTGACCGAGGCGGTACGCCGCAGGCCTTATTCCGTGGTGCTGCTCGATGAAGTCGAAAAGGCTCACCCGGACGTCCTGGAGCTCTTCTTCCAGGTCTTCGACAAAGGAAACATGGAGGATGGCGAAGGACGCCAGATCGATTTCAAGAACAACATCATCATCCTGACCACGAACGCTTGTACCGATCAGTTAATGAAGCTGGTTGCTGACCCGGAGACCGCGCCCAGCCCGCGCGCTTTGGTCGAAGCGCTCAAGCCGGACCTCAACAAGATCTTCAAGCCGGCCTTCCTGGGGCGCATGGTTCTCATTCCTTACTACCCGGTCCGCGACGAAGCCCTGAAGCAAATTATTCGCTTGAAGTTAGGCAAGATCCAGCGCCGCATTCTGGAGAATCACAAGATCAAACTGACCTATGATGACGCGTTCCTCAACGAAGTGGCCAGCCGCTGTACTGAAGTCGAGAGCGGCGCGCGTAACGTGGACAATATCCTCACTAATTCTTTGCTGCCGGATATCTCGCGACAAATCCTGGCAGGAATGGCCGAGGGTGAGAAAATGAGTGCCATTCATGTCGGCATCGGAAACGATGGGGACTTTGTATATCAAATGCCGGAAGAAACGGCCCGAGTGCAGGCTTTGGTCTAAAACACCATGCCATATTCTCAAGAAAACCGTCTTGTCTCCATCACCACTCCGCTAGGCAAGGACGTGTTGCTATTGGCTGGTTTCAGCGGCCATGAAGCCGTTTCGCGCCTATTCAGCTTTCATCTGGACCTGCTCTGTGAGCATGACCCAATCGATTTCACTAAAATCATCGGCAAGAACGTTACCCTTTCAGTAAATCAGGCGAACAACAAGGCTCGTTACTTCAATGGCATGGTCAGCCACTTTGGCCAAAGTGGCTCTGATGCCGGCTTCACCCATTACCAGATGGAAGTAGTTCCGTGGGTATGGATGTTGACGCGGTACGCCGACTGCAAGATTTTCCATAACAAGAAAGTCGACGACATAATCAAGCAGGTTTTCAGCGATCGAGGCTTTCAAGATTACAAGTTCACGCTCAACGGCAGCTACTCGCCGATGGAGTACTGTGTCCAATACAGAGAAACAGACTTCAACTTCATCTCGCGCCTCATGGAACAGAACGGTATCTTCTACTTCTTCCAGCATGAAGAAGGGAAGCACACCATGGTTATTGCTGACTCTTCCAGCGCCCACGAGGAATGTCCAGGGCAGAAGAATGCTGGATACAACCTGGTAACCGGTGGTCTTGACGAGGCCGACGTCATCACTTCCTGGCGCCTCGAGCAGGAATTGCGGAGCGGAAAATACACGCTGACCGACTACAACTTCAAGACCCCGTCCACCAGTCTGTTGGCCACAGAGCCAACCATTGTCTCGGTTGGAGGGAACTCCAATTTCGAGATTTTCGATTATCCCGGTGAGTATCCGACCCGAGCCGACGGCACATCCTTTGCCAAACTTCGCATGCAGGAGGAGGAGGCGTCACACCTGGTTGCCACCGGATCGAGTGTCTGCCGTGCTTTCACGACTGGATACAAATTCGCTCTCACCGACCACCATCAGGAGTCGATGAACACCTCCTATGTGCTCACAGAAATCCAGCACATTGCTTCGACCGGAGACAGCTACAGCAGGGCAGGTGGGAGTGGAGACACCTATTCCAACCACTTCACCTGTATGCCCGCGTCTGTTCCGTTTCGCCCTCAACGCCTCACGCCAAAGCCCTTCATTCAAGGGCCGCAAACAGCGGTGGTCATCGGCAAGTCCCAGTATTCAGACACCAGCGGCGACGATGGTAGCGGCGATGGCGAAGAGATTTGGGTAGATTCTTATGGCCGGGTCATCGTCCGTTTTCCCTGGGATCGCGCCGGCAAATGCTCCTGCCGCGTCCGGGTTTCGCAGGAATGGGCCGGGCAGGGCTGGGGCGCCATCACCATCCCGCGCGTTGGCCAGGAGGTTATCGTCAGTTTCCTCGAAGGCGACCCTGACCGCCCGATCATCACCGGCCGGGTTTATAACGCAAATGAGACAGTACCCTATCCCCTGCCTGACAACCAGACACGGAGTACCTTCAAGACCCGCAGTTCCAAAGGCGGAGGCGCCGACAACTACAACGAGTTGCGCTTTGAGGATAAGCAGGGGAGCGAGCAGATTTTCCTGCGCGGGGAGAAGGATCTTGATACGCGGTTAAAGAACGATAGCCGCGAATATGTGGATAACAACCGCAGCCTGATGGTGACTAAGGATCAGATGGAGCAAGTGGGTGGAGACCTGCATAGCAAGGTCACGGGCAATTTCAACCAAAAGGTCGAGCAGACCTTGTCTCTTCAGGTGGGGGAGAATCTGTACGAGAAGTCAGGCACCAATTTTGCCCACGAGGCTGGTCAGGTCATTCACTTGAAAGCCGGTATGACCGTGGTGCTGGAGGCGGGTACGGAGTTGACCCTGAAGGTTGGCGGCAACTTCATCGATATCAATCCGTCTGGAATCTCCATCGTCGGGACCATGGTGATGATTAACAGCGGCGGCGCTGCCGGTTCGGGCTGCGGATCCAGCCCAACTGATCCCAAGAAGCCCGATGAAGCGGACGATGGCAGCAAAGGCGGCAAAATGAATTAATGCCATCGACGGACTGCTACATCAAAGCCTTCGAATTTGCTGAGGCGTGAGGTTAGGTACGCAGAGTTGATAGTCTCCCCCAATCAACAGAACGTTCGCCAAGGTCGACGGGTCGTTAGGGTTCTGGTAGGCGCGCTGCGCATTGATCAAGCCTACGAAGCCCCACACCGGTTCCAGGAGTTGCACTTTCAGGATTGAACTCATCGCGTTCCACTGCTCCGTAACTGCGCCTCGAGCGCGTGCAAATTCCTGTGGCCGTCCAACGCTGCCGCCGGTGTTGCGGTACCTCAATCTCAACTCCTTGAAACCGGGAATCTCGCGAGCATTCAATCTGAAGCTTGTCCAGGGAAACCAATATTGAGTAATCTTCCGGTTTTTGGGGTTCACGAGACCGAATTCTGTCCACTTGTAAAAGCAAGAGTTCTTTTCAAAGCGATGAAGCACGGGAGGTGGCGTGAGACGAAAGGACGCCTGCTCATCCTGGGTCAGGTCGGAAAAACGGAGATTTTCGTTCAGATCGGTACCCACTTGCACGCCTCCAATCAGGAAGAGACGATCCAGTAACGTCCAGATTACTTTAGGTTCTTTCGGCAAAATCCTGCTTAAAAGTTTGCGATCGCATTTTAATCCCTTATTCTTGTCGGAGTCCTGGTAAACAGTCCACATGAAGCAACTCCAACCCGTTCTTTGGACAAAGGGCACCTTTCTCACGCCGCAGCACCTGCAGCTTCAGGACCGCTTCCTCGAAGACAGCCTCAATTTTCGCCTGCAGGCTCTCAAGTTCTGCGCGTGGGGTTTCAGTGAGGTTGTGCTCGACCAGGAACTGCTGGCAGACGGACAACTGGCCATCTCCCGCGCTTCGGGAATTTTTCCCGATGGACTGCTCTTCGAGATTCCCACCTCGGACCAGCCGCCTCCGTCCAAGGCACTGGCGGAGTTCTTCGATCCTGGCGTACGCGACCTTGATATCTATCTGACGGTTCCCGACTACCGGGAAAAAGGTTTGAACGTTTCCGCGGTTGGCCAGAACGGTGGCTCGCGTTACCTGGCGGAGATCACTACCGTCCGCGATGAGAACACGGGCACCGGGGAGAAGCCGGTTCAGATTGCGCGCAAGAATTTGCGGCTGTTGGCAGCCAATGAAACCCGCGAAGGCAACTCCGGACTCCGTATCGCGAATGTGCAGCGCACGGAGGCCGGAGCCTTTCGCCTGAACACCCGCTTCGTTCCTCCGCTGCTGGAAGTGCGCGCCAGCGATTATCTGCTCGGCGTCGTCAATGGGCTGCTCGAAATTCTCTCCGCAAAAAGCAGCCAACTCGCGGCCGGGCGTCGGCAGAAGAACCTGAGCCTGGCGGACTTCTCTGCCTCGGATATCGCAAACTTCTGGTTGCTTTATACGGTCAACTCGCACATTCCCGTGCTTAGCCACCTGCTGCAGGGGCAGCGGTGCCATCCCGAGGAGCTATTCTCCGCGCTTACCGCTCTCGGTGCTTCACTCACCACCTTTTCCGCCACCATCCGTCCGCGCGACTTGCCTTTGTACGACCATCTCAACCTCAGCAAGGTCTTCACCGATCTGGATGAGAAACTGCGCTTGCTGCTGGAAACCGTGGTGCCCACGAATGTTGTCTCGCTGCCTCTCAAGCACGTAAACAACACCATTTACGCGACCGCCATCGAGCAGGATAAGTACCTCAACAATACGCGCATGTACCTTGCCATTTCCGCCGAGACAGCCGAAGATTCCATCATCCGCAAGGTTCCGCAAATGGTGAAAGTCTGTTCCGCCACCCACATCGAGCAGCTCATCAGTAATGCACTGCCGGGCGTCACGCTGACTCATCTGCCTAACCCCCCCAGCGCCATCGCGGTTAAGATGAAGTACCAATACTTCAGTTTGAATCAGTCCGGAGCTGCCTGGGAGTCAGTGACCCGTGCGCGTAATTTTGCCGCCCATGTTCCCGGAGATTTTCCCAATCCGCAGATGGAGTTGTTAATCCTGCTGCCGCAGGCGGGCTGAGACCATGAAGCTGCTGAACAAACCGGTCTGGGCGGAAGGCATGTATCTCGGCCCGCACCACTTTCAAGTGCAGAGCCGCTACTTTGAAGATTCACTCAACTTCGTCACCGCCCATTTGTGGCGTGATGCGTATGGCTTCGCTGGTGTCGAAATCGATCACGACGCGCTGCGCAACGGTACACTCACCTTAACCCACGCCCACGGGCTTTTTGAAGATGGATTAGCTTTTGATCTGCCGGGGTCTGATGCTTCTCCAGCGCCGCGCGAATTCCGTGGTTTGTTTTCGCCGGTTGCCGACCATCTCACCATGCATCTTGCCCTTCCGGCAAATCTGACCGAAGGGCGCAATACCAGCCTGGACAATGGGGCGGCGGCCCCCACACGCTATCAAAGCACCGAGCAGATACTGCCCGATGAAAATACCGGCCGGGACGAAAAACCGATCAAGGTCGGACGCAAGAATCTGCAGTTGCTTGGCGAGGGCGAAGTTACGGATCAACTTGTGAGCCTACCCGTCATCCGCATCGTGCGCGACGGGTCGGGCCGGTTTGAAGCGGACCAGTCTTTTGTGCCGCCTTGCCTCTCTATCAGCGCGAGTGGGTATCTCACCCAAATGTTGCGCCGCTTGATCGACATCCTGGATGACAAAAGCGCCGTTTTCAGCCGTGAGCAGCAGCAGCGCAATGGTCAATTCGAAGCAGGAATGTCATCCCGGCACGTTGCGCAGTACTGGTTTTTGCACGCCTTGAACTCCAGTGTCTCCACCTTGCGCCACTTTCTTCTGTCCCGGCATGTGCACCCGCAGGAACTGTTTCGGGAGATGTCCCGCCTGGCCGGCGCGCTTTGCACTTTTGGCCTCGAGGTCCATCCGCGATCGCTGCCGGTCTACAATCATCGCGATATCGGACCAAGTTTTGAGTTGCTCGATAACCACATTTTGCGCCATCTGGAAATCGTGATGCCTTCCAAGGCGATCACTATCCCACTGCGCAAAGTTGACAGCTCGCTCTATGCGGGCGAGGTGAAAGACGAGCGCTGTATCGGGCCTTCACGATGGCTTTTGGAAATCCGCTCGCCGATAGGCGAAGCGGATTTGATAAGACGAGTACCGCTGCTGGTCAAAGTCTGTTCCGCGCGCTTTGTTGTCGAACTGGTCAAGCGCGCATTGCCTGGTCTGGGATTGACCCACCTGCTCGCTCCGCCGGCAGAGGTCGCGGCCAAAGTGGAGAGCCAGTATTTTGTGATCAACCGCAGCGGGCCATGCTGGCAGAACATCGTCGAAACTCGCCAGGCCGGCGTTCATATCCCGGGAGAAATTCCCGCGCCCGAAATGAACCTAATTGTTCTACTCGACAACGTAAAGTAGCTACTGCTGTTGCTGCCTTGGCCGTAGTACTCTCGGTATGACCATGGTCAGTGAAGCAAAGGGCCCAGCACCGCCGTTGAAGGTGCGCGCAGAAGTAACTCCCGGCGAATGGCGTGAATTTCAATTCCGCCAACCCTTCAAGATCGGGCGCCTCAAAGAGTGCGGCATTGCCATAGAGAATTCCTTCGTGAGCCGCGTTCATGCGGAGGTAGTTTATGAGAATGGAAGCTGGTGGATCCGCGATCTAGGCAGCGCCAATGGCCTCTTTCTTTCAGGCGCGCGTGTGCCTTCCGTTCCCATTGTTGACCTGACTGTCGTGAGACTGGGCATCGAAGGCCCCGAACTCAAGTTTGGTGTGGAGAAGACTCAACCAGACCGGCCCACCCAGAAGGCAGTACCCACCAAAGATCCAGCCCTTGCCCACTACATCGATCACTATTTCTCCAAATCGGCCGTGGACGAGCCCGTGGGCGAACACACCATGTTCATTCGCCAGGCCTTCGCGCAGGTCGAAACCAAGCGTAAGAAGAAATATGGTGCACTCATTGCCGTCCTGGTTGCCCTTATTTTTGGGGTTGGGCTCTTCGGCTATTTCGAGCACCGTCAGTTGCAGCAGCAAAAAGCTACCGCGGAAGATCTCTTCTATGCCATCAAGACGCAGGACATCGATCTTGCCAATCTTGATCGCGCGCTCGCCAGTTCAAATAGTCAGGCGGGAGCGGAAGAGCTTGCTAAATTTCGTGACCGGCGAAGGGAAATGGAACAGAGCTACGACAAATACCTCGCGACTCTGCAGATTTATAGCCCGAAGCTGACCGAGAAACAGCGTGTGGTGTTGAGGGTGGCCCGTGTCTTTGGCGAATGCGAGATTGACATGCCCCCCGATTTCGAAAAAGAGGTCAACCGGTATATCGAAAAGTGGCGAACGTCTGGACGGCTGAAACAGGCGATTCAGACAGCACAGGAGAGCGGATACACCGCTACCGTCTCTCGCGACCTGCTGGCCAAAGGCTTGCCTCCGCAGTTCTTTTATCTGGCCCTGCAGGAAAGCAACTTCAATCCCTACGCCGTTGGCCCCATGACGCGAAAAGGATTCGCCAAGGGCATGTGGCAGTTTATTCCCGAGACCGCCGTGAAATACGGCTTACACCTGGGACCGTTGGTGGACCAGCCGCGCCCGGATCCTGGCGACGACCGGCATGACTACAAGAAAGCGACCAAGGCAGCCACTCTCTATATCCAGGATCTTTACAGCACCGATGCGCAAGCTTCAGGATTCCTGGTCATGGCCTGCTACAACTGGGGAGAGAACCAGGTACTGCCATTGATCCGAAGCTTGCCGGCTAATCCCCGGGATCGCAATTTCTGGAAGTTGCTCACCAGGTATCGCGACAAGATTCCCCAGGAAACCTACGACTATGTTTTTTCCATTGCGTCAGCCGCTGTGATTGGGGAAAACCCGCGCCTCTTTGGCTTCGATTTCGACAATCCTTTGGCCAACCTCGATGCAAGCGCGAAATGAGGCTGGTTACCGCCAGGAGCCTCTGCGGAAGCGTATGACCTTCTTGGCTGCGGCGGCTTCTGCTTCAAGAGCACGCAGGTCCTCTTGAGCTTGCGAAGGCGCGAGTTCCAGCCAAGGCTTTGCCTCCTTTAGAACTGACTCGGCGCCCGCACTGTCGTCCTGAGTGAGTAATTCCCGAGCGATCCCAATTGCAGAGGAGGCCTTTTCCCCATATACCTGTTCACACCGGCGCCGCAGTTGCCTTTTCGTAGCCTCCAGCGAGAGAGGAGCATCGGATGTCGCCGGGAGGTTGAGGGCCCGCTTCAGGTCCGTGACGCCCTCAGCAGTGCCCATCTGCGCATAACAGCGTCCGGTTAATGTGGCGAAGTCCGCCTCCGCCTCTCGTAGCTTCCTGGCACGGGCCAACGCCTGGTCTATGCGCGGCAGCCTCTTTACACCGGGTGTTTGCTCTTCCAGCAGGACCACCGCTTCGCCAAACAACTCCACGCGCGTCAAAGTCTCTGCCCGTTCCAAGACATCGTTCGCTCTTTGTTCGGTGGCTCCCTGCTTCTGCGTGGCATCGTCCAATTGCCGGTGCAGAACCGGCTCATCTACTTGGCGAAGAGCGTGCTGGAGAAGTTGTACAGCACTTTCGAAGTCTTCCTCATCGATCAATCGTTTCGCTTGACTATAGGTACGCTCGAGAAGTTCCTGGGATCTACGTTGAGAGGCCGCTGTTTTCGCCAGGTCGAGCAGTCCGTCGACCTCATACGAGGAGAAACCGTCCGACTTGCAGCGCTCCAGGATTTTTACCGCTTCCAGAAAGAGACGATCGTCAATGGCTTGACGAGCCTGGCCCAGCCGTTGCACCAGCAACTGCTCACGCGTTTGCCGCGCCACGCGCTCGGAAAGTGCAGACTCAAGCCCAAACAACTGCTCGTTTCCAGGCACCCGGGTCAACGCGTTTCGAACGCGCGCGAGAGCTTGTTCCGGTGTCAGCTCAGCGGCACCCTTACACACTTCCTTAACGAACAGTTCGTCCTCAAGTTGCTTGACGCGGGGTTCAAGATTGAGTCTCAGCCGGAGCAGGGAAGGATCGTTGGGAAATTCCTGGAGGGCGTTCGCCAATTCGGCCGTGACTGAACGCAGCTTGGCGACGGTTGTGCTGAGGGCTGCCTTCTCTTCAAGTCTGCGCACAACTGATTTCCGCTTCAATTCCGTCAGCGCAGCGGTAAGTTCGTCTTTGGTGCGCAGCACTTCCGAATTATCCGGGGCAAGGGTCCCCGCCTTATCCAGCAACACAAACGCTTCTTCGTACTCACCTGCCGCCAGATGTTCCCTGGCAGATAGCATCACTTTCCGAAGCTCTTCTTTAACCCGTTTCTCCTCGATTTCCTGTTCCAACAGTCTGCACAGCGCCAGAACCTGGGAGTTGTGGGGGTCGAGCCGCTGCGCAGTGGCCGCGCGCGCCTGGGCGCGAGTAAGTTCTCCTACCTTTCTCGCGTTGGCGCTCTCCGCCAAAAGCAGGGAAACTTTCTCCTGCGTCTGCTTGCCCTCAACGATTGACTTGCGCAGTGTGACCAGGGTGTTATTTTCAGGACTCAGGCCAAGCGCTTCGTCACACAACGCGAGTGCGCGGTCCCATTCCCGCTCACCCACTGCATGTTGCGCCTGCCGCGCCAGTTCCTGGGCCTTACGTTCCTTTTCCTGCTGCGTTAATCGCTGATCAACCACTGACAACATGCGCTTGCCGGCCATGTGCTGCGGGTCCAGACGCAAGAGCTGCCGGAGGGCGCCCTGAGCGGCCATAAAGTCGCGTTCGTTGAAGTATTGTTCGGCCTGAGCCATGGTTTCTGCGATACGGGCGCGGGTTATGCCTTCGGCCACCTCGTGCAAGTCCATGGCCATGTCGTCCGCATTCGCGTACCGATCCACCGGAGACTTTGCCAATGCACGCGCAACGATCGTGTCCAGGGAGGCGGGGCAGTCCGGTACCAGTTCCGAGGGCGGCGGCGGATGAGAGCGCATGATCTGATCAATCACGCGAGGATATTCGAGATCGAACGGTAGTCTTCCGGTGAGTAATAAATACAAAAGCACGCCCGCGGAGAAAATGTCGGACCGGCCATCGATGGCCGACCCGGCAAATCGTTCGGGAGCCATGTAGGGAGGAGTGCCTACCAGCGAGCCGGTGCTGGTGATGCCGGTGTCGACGCGGGTCCCATCGCGGGCGATGCCGAAGTCGAGCAACTTAATGGATCCATCTCCCCGCAAAATGACATTCGCCGGCTTTATGTCGCGATGGATGACCCCATTGCGATGCGCATAAGCCAGCGCGTGACAAAGTTGCTCCACGATGGTCAGTGCATGCTCCAACTGCATGCGCTCGCGCTTGATGGCTACGTCGAGCGGTTCACCCTCGACATACTCCATGACAATGTAAGGCTCGCCATCCTGATCGCCGGCGTCGTATACGACCACGATGTTGTTGTGGCGGAGTGCTCCCGTCTGGGCTGCCTCACGGTAAAACCGCTGCAGCATGTCGGCATTGCCGCTGAAGCCTTCGGTCAACATCTTGATGGCAACGACGCGCCCTAACCGGGCATCGCGGGCACGATAAACAACCCCCATCCCGCCGCGCCCGAGAACATCCAGCACCTCATATTTGCCGATCTTCTCCGGTTTCTGCGTCTTCAAGGGTTTGTCCTGCCCATCACGATTTCGGGGGGTCGCCGTAGGCTTTGAAGTTATAGGTATCCAGAAGGAATTTCTGCGCTCTTTTTCTGTCCGGCGTGGGCGCGGGGCTGGTCGAGTTCAGGTAAAGCATGTATAACTCCGCGGCGCCATCGTTATCGGATTCCGCAACTTTACGGTCCGCGGCCTGAAGGATCAGCGGAGGCAGGCTGATCACCTTTTCCCTGGCTTGGGCGAGGAGTAGATCGCGAGCCGCATTCCCCGCGTTTTCGAGAAATTGGGTTGAAGTGGGAACCTCCCCTTGGTGACGTACTCCCATCATGTCGTCCGGCCTGACGTTTTCCAGGACGACATAGGTCTGCTGCTGCGTTTCGGGTATCGAGACGGTGGGAACGATGATCCTCTCCGAGTTGTCCTCAATGACAAATCCCAGTTCGATGGTAGCTTTCAGAGGATGAGTCACCTCGTTGTAGGTGTACGACTGCTCCGTTGAAACATGACGGAAGTGCGGTAAGGCATCTCGTTTGGCCAGAGCGTCCATCACTTTTTTCTGCGCTTCGGTGGTTTGCCTTTCAGCGTCGGCGATTCTGTTCTTCTTGCCTCCTGCCTCAGCCCCCTCGAGGAGTCGACGGTCGGTTTCGAGGGTGAGGTTGGCGGACTGATATTCCCGATCGGCCGCCGCCCATTCGTCGTTTACCTGGTCTTGTTCGCCCGAACGGTATTTCGAAGGCTTGGCGGTGCGCTGAGCGGGGTCTTCGACCGCACGCTGCAGCACGTCTCCAACCAGTAGAAAGTTCGCCTGTACTTTGGTGTCCTCGTTGGGACGTACCACTTTGATGTTTGGACCAAAGGAATCAAGTCCTCCCGCCAAGGAATCAGTGAGTTGGCGGGCAAAATCAACCGCGTCCTGGCGGGACGTCCGGTCACGGAAGGTGACTCGGATCGACAACTTGGAGCGAAGCTGATGAACAGGACCGGCGAGAGTCATCTCGTCCCGCACAGCTCCAGCTTCGGTACGGTTGTAAGCCAACGCCTGGTCCAGGTAGGCCCACCCCACGTTAGCGCCGGTTCCCTCTGGGCGTGCCAGATACGACTTCCCCCGCTGCAGATAGTAGTCGCCCAGGCGTCCGCCGAGTACCTCCATTCTGTCTTCTATGCTGGGATCGTTGGTCAAGGCATAGCACCGGCTCAGAAGTTCGTACGCTTGCTGAACCCCTCGCTCATTTCCCACTCCCTTGATGGGATTGTTGATTCGGTCCAATTCGCGGGCTCTGTCAGTGGCTGCCTTAACATACTGGTCCTTCAGCGAAGCCATCCGCTCGGCAACTGCTTTCTGCTGCGCGGGTGTCAGGTCGGCCAGGACCTCGTAGGCCTTTACATAATCCTTGTCTTCTTCGGCCGAGGTGCTGCTGGTGGTTGCGAAGGCGATCGCCGCTTTATCGGTGCTTTCCTGCAGTTGCTGCCGAGCGTTCTGCAGCATTTCGCCAATGGCCGGGTTTGACTCCAACGCGGCTGCTTTCTCATACGCAGTCACCTGTCCTTGCAGGTCACTTTTGTCCGCGCATTTCTTCCCTAGGTCGACATAGTAGGTATAGAGGCCATGAAGCCGGTCGTGAACTTTGGGAAATTCGCCGGCGAAAGGACGAAGGGGTTTGATGGCTTCATAAGCCTCCTCCGGCCGGTTAACGGAGAGGTTGTTGTCAAAGTCGACCAGACGGTGATCGAGATTTTTCCTTTCCTGAATGCAGGCCTGGCTCAAAGAAGAGGTCTCAGGCGATTTTGGATCCAGGCCCAAAGTCAGTTGAGAAATCTTCTCCGCCGTCACCAGGTGGGAATAGCCAGGGACCTGTTTAACCAGTGCGTCCTGGTACAGGGCTACTTCGCTCTGGCCTTTACCGTTAAGATTGCTTGTTTCCGCGTTGATTCCTGTGGCCAGCGCATCCATTTCAGGGCTTTTGGGCACCAGGGCGTTTGCCATATCCAGCGCATACCTGGACGCCTGCAGCTTCTCATAGTTCGGCTGGCCCGACTTTAGTGAGGACTCATAGGCGGCTAACTCAGATTGCCCACTCAGCACGTAAAGATGCGCCAGGGAACCTTTCGCCTCGCCGGTGTGCTGGTTGGCGGGATATTTACCCAGGTACGATTTCCAGCCGGCAACGCTGTTAAGACTCTGAGCGAGCAGGAACTCGGCCAACTCCGTGTCCAGGTTACTTACCAGTACGATCTTCACCCCCGCAGTGACAGGGGCAATCGTGCCCGCCGACCCGTTCGATTTCCCGACAACCTGCCCCTGCAGTTCAGTCTTATCGGCCAATTCGGAGGGCGTTACCCCCTCGGCTTTCTCTAATTTCAAGTTGGCCGGAACGATGCACTCGGGTGCTCCCCCGCGATTCAGGAAAAGTACCCCATCTTTAGCCCGCTCCAGCGACCAGCCGGCGGTTAGGGTGAGCTTGGAAAGTTTTCCGTAGCTATTCTTGTTGATTGGCTGCCCAACGGTGCATAGATGCACCTCGTTTTTCGCGTTCAGAGTGAAACCCGAAATCTGGACATACGCCCGCGAATCGCCGGTCGGATACACCTCGATCGCTGACAATTCCGGCGCTTTTGCTGCCCAAGCCGACCCTGACAAGAGACCGAGGAGAACAACCGCAACTGCGGTGCGGCAAAATGATACCCTGCAAACGAAATACCTTGACGACGCCATACTTCCCCGTCATAGATTTGCTTTACCGCAATGAGGAGGCTGCGACCACCAGGGGATTTACTGAGTAGCTACCGGGGGAACCGACTCAGAAGCTATCATTTCCCCGGTTCCGTTTGCAACCAAACTTCTTGGGCGCGCACTCTCTCCCCGTGCCTTGTTTCGCGGCCCAAACTTTATACCTATGCAAACTGTCACCACCGCACCGCGCAAAACCGCCGAGGACCATTTCGAAGTCGTCGTGCGTCTGCGGCAGTCCGCCAACGGCCAGCCGCCGGACGCTACGCAGCGTTTGCGCGCGCAAGCACTGCTCAAAGACATCCTGATGAGCAGGTTGGAGGTAGAAGCCGAGATCAATGCACAAGAATCTGTACATACTCGGGGATTCGGGGATCTTGGAAGGGCTCTCGCCGCCAGCCGTGCCCTGCAGTTAGCCTTCGAAGGCTTCCGCACGGCAGTTCCGGCCGCACGGGCGAACGTGTCGGTGGTTCTTGACTCGTCTGCGCCGGACGAGACCACCACAAGTAATGCCGGACTCTCAGTCGAACAGAAGGACTTGCTTGACTTGGCAAAGCCGTCTCAAGTCCTGATTACACAGGCTTTCTACGACCGGATTGCCGTCTATCAACCCCCCTTGCGCTCCTCTACTTTGCGCGCCGGGGTTTATGAATTTCTATGGACCAGCGAGCAACGGCTGAACGAGCTACAGGCCGAAGCTCAGTTCATGCCCACCCTAATACAACCCTCGCCGGTAACAGATCCAGCGGCTACTGTCATCGTGCCGGTAGCTAAGTCCGCCTCCGTATCCCGCTGGAAAGCACCGGATCCCACCTACCCTCCCGCGCCCACGCCTGTCTTTGACGATCCGGTACCTGCCAAACGGCCGTCTACCTCAAAAATTTTTGGCATAGGAATAGCGATCGTACTTTTGTGCGCAGTCGGTTACTTCGTAAGGTCATTCGTTTTGGGTAACCAAAATAGGCTGGCACGGCAGGTTACCCGGGCAGAAAAATCAACCCCGGTTCAGCAGTCGCCGGTAACACCTCCACCGGCCGAACCTACACCGGTGCCACCTGCCGGGTCACCAGCGGTCCAGCCCCATAGCGTCCCGCCGTCAGCTGTGGTGAAGCCGCCAAAGCCAGCTGGGGCGCTCTCAGACGGCACTTCCTCAGCTCCACAGTTCGGTTCGAAGACCACTGCAAGATCGCGCAATTGCACCCTTGAGGCCGACGAGATACCTCGTTATCTCAACTTGGCAGAAAACAACAGCAGCCAAGGCCGCTACGAACGCGCAATTTCGGAATACAACCTGGTTCTCGGATGCCAGCCGGGCAACCGCTCGGCTCAGGACGGGTTGCGAAGGGCACAAGACGCGGAGAAGTACTCCTCACGTTAGTTCTGGGTTGGGAATGTCGGCAGAGGGTGTCGCCGCCGAGTGTACCAATCAGCGGCCCTTCCATTCCTTGGCATGAATCTCCGGAAACGAAACCTGGCACTGTCCCGGGTCAATATCGTCAAAGCGGGCCAGGCCTTGGTCGTCGAGTGAGCCAGTCATGACCGATCCGTCCGGCAACGTCACGCTGTAAGCAACGTCGGGCACCGGATTACCGTCTTCGTCGACCAATCGAATAGCGATCCAGGTTTTTACTTTTGTGCCGCTCGAATCAGAATCCTTCGGTCGTTTCCTTTGCGGCGCCGGCGGCGCCTCGACCGGGGATTCAAGAGCGCCGCCAGCTCCTGCAGAAGCACATGCAAGCATTCGCGCTCTCCATCGCTGAATCAGTTCCTCCTGTTTACCGGCTTTGTTCGCCTCTGCCAGGTGTTCCTGAATGCTCTCGATGGCCGCTTGGTAGTAGCGTTCAGAGAGAAATTGAATGTGACTCAGTAACTTTCCTTTGTCTCCGTCAATGTGTTGCGCCTGCACTAAATCAAGCTCGTTGAGGATCGAGCCAACAGCAGTGTAATAACTCCCGGTTAAGGTACCTTGCAAATGGCAGTGAACCCAACCGATCTGGCGCTGAACCTCATGAAGCACCCGGGCCGGGTCGATAATCGAAAAGGACTTCATGAAACCGTAGGTCTCCTTTAGAAGACCCATTTGACGGTCATAGATGCCTCGTAGCCCTGTGTCCGGCAGAATCTCTCGCAGGCTGTCAGAATGCCTATCGAGACTCGCTTCAATAGCCAGCCGGCTAAGCGCGAGTTCCGAATCCGTGGAATGATCGTTTGCGTTCCCGCTCGTGGCCCAGAGATAACCCCGCCCCGCCGGCGAGTTTGGGTGAGGCAAAACGCCAGAACCCCATTCGATATACCGCGCCGCAGGTGACTCCGGATGAGCAAGCTTCAGTGAGGATGAATCGAACATCCTGGCCGCGGGACAACGCGGATGGGGCAGATGACGAGACCACAGTTTCGCGAGCTGACCCGGTTTATCCAAAGCCACTCCAGGAATGTGATGGGACCGCATGGAGCCTGGAAGCAGCATCCCGGTGTGACCGGCTCAAGGCACGCCGTTTTGCGCTGGCGCGGAAAAAGGGAGCGCTGGAGCCAACGCAACGTGCGATGTTCACACCCGTTGCGATGTTTGTCAATCCAGTGTTTGCCGTAGATTCTGCCCCCAAAACCCACTAGACGCATCCGCTTGCCACAGCCTGTTGAGAGGTTAAAGCTGGTGGCGTAGAGATCATTCTGGAGGGCCGCTTGTTCAGATGGAAGCGACCAGGGAGATGGTATACTCCGCCGTCCCCGGAAAGCAGCTTGCGTCGAGCATCTACGGTCCAGCCAACGACTTGTTCCCGGGAGATGTACGCCAAACCCGCTAAGGTTATCGAGAGAACTCGTGGCATCGTTTGGCTGTTGGGGAGGGAACCGCAGTGGGAGAGAACTACACCGTCAAGCAGGGGGACTATCTCTCGAAGATTGCCTCCGAACATGGATTCTTTGACCACACCACCATCTGGAACCATCCCTCGAATGCAGCACTGAAGAAGAAGCGTCAGAATCCCAGCGTGCTCTTTCCCGGCGACCAAGTCTTCATCCCTGACAAAGAGAAAACGGCTTACGCTCGTCCCACGGGCAACAACCATACCTTCGTCGTCAGGCGCGACCGGCTGAAACTTCGGGTGGTGCTGGAAGACCAGTACGAGAAACCAGTCGCCGGTGCGAAGTGCAAAATCACTATCGATGACGGAGATACTGACCTGACGACCGACGGCAAGGGAAAGTTTGAACTAAGTATTCCCCTCAAGACGCAAACCGGGGCTATGGTGATTGACAGCAAGGAAACTCCCTACGACGGTGAATTCTTCAGTCTGCGCATCGGAGAACTCGATCCGGTTGAGACGCTCAGTGGCCAGCAGGCGCGGCTCGACAACCTCGGCTATTTTCCCGGATCATCTGACCGTGATGACGATCCTGCGTTCCTGTCTGCCGTGGAAGAATTCCAGTGCGATCATGATCTGACCGTAGACGGGAAGATCGGGCCGAAAACACAAGCCAAATTAAAGCAGGTACATGGTTGCTAAGCGCCCCGCGTACTGCGGCCAGGGATAATATTCATGAGCAAGAGTGAAAAGCTTTCATCCCTTGATGCTGGTACCGCCGGTGTTCATCGTTCTCCTGAGCCCTTCGCCATGCGTGTCGGACCGGCGACCAAAAATGAATTCAACACGGCGCGGCTGAAGTTGCTCCCGCTGGCCTGTTGGCGAGTGGAGGACGTGCGCTTCAAGTTCGATTCTTCCTTCGTGCTGCCGGGTGTCGAGGCGGAGCTCAAGCACCTCTCGGACATGCTGACCTCGGATCAGTTCAAAGACTGTCCCATCTCCATCTTCGGGCACGCCGATCCGGTGGGCAACGACAACTACAACAAGACGCTCAGCGGCCGGCGTGCTGCGGCCATCTACGGTTTGCTGGTGCGCGACACGGCATTGTGGGAGAACCTGTACTCCCATAAGTTCGGCAATGACATCTGGGGCGACGACGCAATTGCCACCATGAACAGCCGGCTGGCGGAAGATGACGACGCCAAGGCCTCGGGGTTGAAGTTTGGCAGCGGTAAGCTCAACAGCGATGGCTCGAGCAGCGGCAGTTCCTCCGCCTCGAGTTCGTCACAGTCACAGTCGCCCGCCCCGGTTGACGGCGCGTCCCGTGATGCGAATAAGCGGCAGAAACTGTTTCTGGCTTACATGGACAAGGTCTCCGGCGGTTTCAAGCAAGAGCGATCGGCTTTTCTGGGCCAGGGAGCAGACAAGCGCGGCAAGGCGGACTTCCAGGGTTGCAGCGAGTTCAATCCGCTTCTGATCTTTTCCCAGGACAAGCAGAGAACCTTCGAGGACGCGACGCAGAAGAAGGATTCGGCTACGCTCGCTGAGCGCGATAAGGAAAACGCAAAGAACCGCAGGGTCATGGTGCTGATTTATCGCAAGGGCAGCAAGGTAGATCCTGCCCGCTGGCCCTGTCCCCGCTTTGACGAAGGAGTGGATGGGTGCAAGAAGCGCTTCTTTTCAAATGGCGAGGACCGGCGCAACAGCCGTCTGCCCGATAAGGATCGCGCGTTCGACCAGACCCGGGATACATTCGCCTGCCGCTTTTATCAGCGTATGTCCGACACCTCCCCGTGCGAACAGGTTTCGGGGCTCGACTTCCGCTACGCACTGGAAAAAAGGGAAGACCTGCCGTGGTCTGACAAGGCAAAACTTCGCATTGTGAGTGAAGACGGAACGCAGGAACGTATCTTTGCCATGGGCGAGGGACAGCTGGTCGACGATTTACTGGTGTTTACCTTCCGCCACTGCCGTGCCGGCGTGCTCTACAAAGGCGAGATCCGCGACGGCGACATCCTGCTTCCGCTGTTCCCGCCTACCGAGCTTTTCCGCATCATGAATCCGGAGGATCCGCTCAATGTGATCCCGCTGAATCCTCCTAATGAGTTTGCCGGTGATCCCCCGGACGACCCGGACATCATCATGCCGGAACCAGACGAGGACACGATCCAGGACATCAATGTATGAATATCTTCCTGGTCGTTAAGGTCACCGACGTAAATTACAACCCGTTAAACGGCTGCACGATCGACGTAGATTTCGGTAGCGGCGGCGGCCTTCAGACGGCAACGCCGGCGGGCACCGATGGGACCTTTGAGGTCCTGATTCCAAACCAGGCCGATGTCGTCTTGGTCACCGTGAAGAAGCCGCCCCACCTCTTCGCTGCCAATCAACACGTAAAGATTATTCGTGCCACCGGTTCGCAAAATCCGTCGTTGATTTTTACTCCCAACGGGGTGCAGGAATCGAACACCGTCAAGCTGGGAGGAAACTCGCGCGGTGCGAGAGATTTCAACCTCGAAATCTACTTTGCCCTGGGGCAGCTAACAGACGCGCGATCCCAAGTACAACTCGTGCAAAATGCGGAGGTGAACAATCCGCGACCTATCCAAACTCTCGATCCGGTAACCCAGCCGGTCATGGATTTCAAGGGCCTTAGAGTTGTGAATCAAGCCGCGAGCGCGGGCTGGGAGCTGCTATCACATACCATGCTCCCAGCGGTTACTCCTAAGGGAAAGATGTTTTATGCGCGACGAATCGAAATTCCAGAACTGATCGGTATTTGGGTGCCGGAAGGCGTTCTGGTGTCAAGGCAGCGCAATGATAACGTAGACCCCGCTACAAAACCGCTTAATTTCCACATCTTCTATCATCCCAATCCCCGCGTGCTGATAGGCCCCTATCCTTTTTCACACGCCTTCGTTGACATCATCTGCCGATACTTGTTCTATTACAAAGTCTTCCACAAAGCGATGGTGAATCAACACGCCGCTGCCGGGGCCAATACGATCTTTGTCTTTCCAGTCGGACATACAAAGCTCTGGAACGGTAACGTCGGGGGGCAGAACAGTCTTTTGCGGCTGCTGCAAGAGGTGGCGTTTTTCGTCCAGCGCATGGCTGGTATCCCGGTCCCACTTCAAAAGGTGGGTAAGTGCGCCGTTTCAGGCTTCAGTGCGGCTGGCCCGCTCGTGAATCAAGCGATGCAGTTCCAGAACGCATTCTTTGACCAGCACGTATTGCACGAAATCTACGCCTTCGACCTGGCCCAGATCAAACCGACCGTATTCGCCGATTCGGTAGCTGCCTGGAGAGGTCGCAACGCCAAAAAAGGTGCGGAACCCCGCAAATTCCGTATCTATACACACTTTGACTCCTGGTTCAGCGCGCATGCACACCTGGATCGAACGGCAACCACCATCGTTGGCCCGGCCGGAGCGATTGAGAGCGCGGGGCCCAACAGTTCCGTCGTCTTCCTGCCGTTCAAGCCGTTCTGGACCGCGCTTAACCCAGAGGTAGGCGGGGACGGTAAACCCGCAGCTGATAGTTTGTACCTGGTCGTGGCTCTAACCGACGATAACGTGCATCACCTGATTCCGAGTCTCTTCATGGAGCACGCACTCAAGAATTCGCAGTTTAAGTGACGTCCGCGTCAAGGCTAACGACCTCCGGGCTAGTCGACGCGATAGGCAGTGCCTGCACAGCTGAGTTGGCTCTGAGGGAGCAGCGTTTCGGGTGTGGGTATCGAGAGCTTATCGAGTGCCGGGCTCTCCGGCATAGTTTTTCTTGTAAGGCGGGATAATTTTCTTTACTGTTGGTGCTTGTGTGTCCGTTCGTGCCTCTCCCGGTTCCCTCCCACCCGTCTCAATGATCTCGGTGGATCTGAAGACTGAACGCGATCAGATCAACGCTGGTGGCTTAGGTTTCGTTTGATATGAAGAAAGAGCACTCCAAAAAGGTCAAGGTAGGGCTTCGGGAAATCGCATCCGGAGCGAACGTAAGCGTGGCAACCGCCTCCCGGGTTATGCGCGGAAACGCACGGGTTGCTCCCGAGATTCAAAGGGCGGTCCTGGAGCAGGCAAAGAAACTGGGCGTCGATCCCTCTCAGCGAAACAAAACCAGGACCCTGGCCTTTGTGCTAAGCAATCGATCCATGTTGCACGCCTTCCATTCACGAATTCTCAGCGGTGCAGAGGCGCACTGCGCCGCCCACGGTTGGGATGTGGTCTTGGTTTCCTACAACTATTCGTCTCATGTTCCCTGGACAGATCTGCGCCTGCCCAAGGTTGTGCAGCGTCAGGATGTGATTCGAGCCGTCATCCTGGCGGGCACCAACTCAATGAATCTGATCCAACTGTTAGGGGAAAAGGGCATCCCTTTTGCTGTTCTCGGCAATAACGTGATCGGCGAGCAGCAGGATTTGAAGAACAACGACGTGGTGTTTGCCGATGATATTCAAGGTGGCCAGGATGCGACTCGATACCTAATCGAGTTGGGCCACCGCCGCATTTGCTTTGTGGGCAACACTCGCCTGCCATGGTTTGCCCGCTGCTTCGAGGGCTATCGCCACGCAATGGAGGAGGCGGGTCTGGCGCCGCTCGAGAGCAGCATCGACTCCGAAAACGATACGGAGAGCGGATATCTGGGCACCAAGTCTATGTTGACCCGAGACGATTCCGTCACCGCCATTCTTGCCGGCAATGACCCGACCGCGCATGGTGTTTATAAGGCTTTGCGAGACAGGGGCCTCAAAATCCCCGACGACATCAGTGTTGCCGGCTGCGATGACACCGTCGGCACGTGGCTCTATCCAGTTCTCAGTACGACCCGTGAATTCCCTGAGCAATTGGGCAAGCAACTCGTCGAATTGGTTCTCAATCGAATTGCTAAACCGCATCAGGATCCTCAGTGGGTGACGATCCCGACCGAATTCATCAAGAGACAATCATGCCGCGCGCTGGACGACTCTCGCGTTAAAACAGTGGGCGGGAGTATTCAAAAGCCGCAACAGGATCGAACCGTAGTTGCTGTGTGATATGGCAATCCTCGATCACCATCCGCCGGTGCTCGTAGGCTGATGGACAGAGCGTCCGTATCGCAACCCGCCGTTACCATGCGTAAGGCGCTCGATTTCGGCGATCACCTTTTGGCCGCCGTTGAACGTTTGTCCGGGTCTGGCCAGTTCTGTTGTCTGTTGATCGCTCTCCTTCAAATGATACTCAGAATTCCTACATCCACCAGGCGAGCGGCGACCTCACGTAGCCTGCTTATCGCCATCGTTCCCGCCTGCCTTTCATAGCGGTCGTGGAGGATCTGAACATTGGGTCCATCTTCCATCAATGAAAGCAAGGTGGGAACGCACACGTGCCCGCAATATCGCATCCCACGAGGTTCGCGCGCGGTCACGGCTACCTGCCGAAGTTCGATGCGATCATCTTCCAATACCGGGCGCAGTAGCAGGCGCGTATCGCGGCTTACTCGGAAGCGCGTGCCATCGTTCAGGCTGGGGCGGGTCGCTTGCGTCTGATTGCTTATGGCGGTTTCGCGGGGCACGGAACCCTCAGCGCTCAGCCGTCGCTTCCAAAAAGGCTGATCGCTCCATCGTCCTTCGCGGCTATATAACCTGGCCAGGGAATCAATGTGCAAACGGTAGGTCGTTTCTTCACGATCCTGATAGAACTCGATAGCCGTTTCCGCCTGGTCAGGCCGGGTAAGGATAGTCTGCACGACCACGCTTGCGGCCAGCGCTGAAGTTATCGCCTTTTGTATCCCTTGCGACGATATGGGGTCCACGGTCGATGCCGCATCCCCAACCAGCAGCCAACTGGAACTGGCAACGCGTTCCACAAGCGTTGGGCCGGCGGCGAAAATCCGCACCTTGCCATCCCAGACCGCCCTCTGCAGGAGCTCACGGCTATATCGTGTCGAGGCCAGGGCGTCGGAATAAACTCGCCTGGCGCAGTTATGCAGATGTCCAGGCAAGAGATCGCGATCAGCCATCAATCCCGTCACTCGTCTGTTATCCCCCAGGCCGGCGGTGTAGAACCAGCCTCCCGGAATTGACTCCACTAACGTATTGCAACCGTCCGCTGAAGTTACGTCCGGACCGTGCTTCCAGTAAGCAGTAAGGCCCACTAACTTGCCGTGGCTACGAACTCCAAGCCGAAGACGGCGGGCGAGAAATTGTGAGCGGCCGGTAGCATCGCAAAGAAATCTCGTCCTTATCCACGAGGAGGATCCGGATTGCAAGCGGATCCTGACTCTCCATCCAGCGGGTTCCGCATGAATTTCAGTGGGCCGGCCGGGCTGGAGGAAAGATGCACCTGCGCGTTGTGCGCTCGTCATGAGCATGCGGTCAAATACAGCGCGGTTCACCTGAAATCCATAAACCTTGCCTTCCCGCGAGTGCGCGCTGAAATGAAGGTCATCCGATCCCCAGACGGAAAGGTTTCCGGTAGTACGGGGGAAGTCCAACGACACTGAAGAATCCAGAATTTGAGCCTGCCTCAGCAGGGATTCAACTCCAGGGGTGAGCGTCTCGCCGATCGTATAGCGGGGAAAAGTTTGGCTCTCAACCACCGCAACCTGAAATCCTTTGCTGGCAAGACGATGCGCCAGCACCGAGCCGGCAGGACCTGCACCCAGAACTAATACATCAAGGTTCATCGCTGATCCTGCAACTTGTGGAGTCCGGCCCTGCAGCATCGCCGGCGCCGCTCACCGTGCGGGCACCTTCCCGAATGAGGGAGCGCCGAACCTCATTCAAGCCCGCCCCCGGATAAGCCTCCACAATTCTTGCCACCAGGGCGGAAACATGCGCTGTCGCCATGCTGTGACCCCGGAGGTTGCCGGTTTGCGCCGTGCCGCGCAGTGGCCGCGGCCACGGGTGAGCACGGAACTCAACCTCGCTGTTTTCGCAGTATGCGTAGTCATTCCAGCCGCAGCATTCGTCTGCGCTCACGCTGATCACGCATGCGAAACTCGCAGGAAAGATGCACTCATCCTCTGACCCTGCAGCGACAAGAATAATCTTTCGTTCCGCGGCAACTTCACAAGCGTGCCGCAATGGATCAATCTCAGAGATCTGATGCGTTCCCAGACTCAGGTTGATGATGCGGATGTCATTTGCAATACAAGATCGAATGGCCGCAGCGAGCACCCGTGACTCGGTCCGCAAACGCTCTTGCAAAACCCTGACACTGTAGAGCTCAACATCGGGAGCTTTGGCTCGAAGGATGCCGGCGACGGCTGTGCCATGTCCGTCGTAGTCCCTGTAGTCATCGCTGAACACAATCGAGCCTGTGGCGTCGCAGGCTATACCAACCCCTCCCGAGACTCGCTGTACGTGCGAGTGATGAGCATTGATTCCGCTATCGATGACCGCGACTTTGACCTTGCGGCCCGTCGAGTGCTGTAGGGCAGGGTCATGGAAGCACACGTCCGGAGACATAAGTTATCCCACCACAGGAGCTGAGAACTCCCGGCCGGGCTGTTTTTCTCGATGGAGCTCGCGGTAGAAGCCTGGCATCCCCATCAGCTGGTGGTGATTGCCGATCTGCGTGATGCGGCCGCCTTCCATTACGGCAATTCGATCCATGTGCACAACGGAAGAAACCCTGTGGGTTACGACGATGGAGGTGTATTCGCCCAGCCAATTGTCCATCGCTTGCTGGATGCGCAGCTCGGTTAACACATCGAGTGCCGCGGTTGCTTCGTCAAAAATCCAAACCCTGGCTTCTCTCAAAATCGCCCGGGCGATAGCAATCCTCTGCCGCTGTCCAGCCGAAAGCCCGATTCCTCTCTCTCCGACGACCGTTTGATAGCCCTGGGGCAGAGAGAGAATGAAATCGTGAATGTCCGCGGCCCGGGCGGCCGCACGAATGTCCTGGGCGGTCGCATGCCGGTTTCCGTAGCGGATATTCTCTTCAAGGATGTCATGAAAAAGGCAGGGCTCATGGGTGACGAGAGCTATGTTGTCGCGCAGAGTCTTCAACTCAAGGTTGCGCAAATCGCAGCCATCGAGCAGAATCTGTCCCTGCTGCGGGTCGTAGAACCGCAGCAATAGCTCTGTCAGCGTGGTCTTCCCCGCACCTGTGGGGCCTATGATCCCCAGGCGGCTGCCAGCGGGCACGACAAGGTCGATATCGCGCAAGACCTGTTGTTCGTGGTCATAACTGAAGGAAACACCACAAAATTGAACTTTGCCTCGAACCTGGGGTAAAGAAACAGGATTCGCTGCTTGCTTGACGCACGGCTCCTCATCGAGTAGTTCAAAGACCCTCTCGAGCGAAACTTTCGCCCGCTGCACCCCAAGATACAGTCCCATAAGATTATGGATAGGGCCGATAAGTCTTCCCTGGTAAGCGGAAAAGGCGACCAGGCCGCCCAGCGTCATATGTCCCTTGATAACCAGGTATCCTCCGTAGAGCAGCACGATCAACGTGCTTAAGGATAGGAAGAATGCTGGTACTGCCTGGCCTGCGCTGGAAAGAACCTGGTACCGCAGCAGGGAATCGACATAGCGCTCATTGCATCGGGCTAACTTGGCGGCTTCGGTCTCTTCCGTTCCCACGGACCTGATGAACTTTATGCCGCCGAGCGATTCGAGTAGAACGCTGGCAAAATCTGCATTCCGTTCCCGAACCGCTTTTGCCTGCCCTGTAATCGGCTGCCGGCAGCGCCGTAGCCCCTCCACGCTGAACGGGATGAAGAAGGAGCACACAAGAAATAGCCGCCAATTGAGCCACGCCAGCAGCACTGCGGTGCCGACGAGCGTGAGAGAGCTTAATGCCAGGCTGAGGGCCGAGTCGGTCGCTACTTTTTGAATTTCTGCCACGTCGCTGTTCAGCCGCGACATGATATCGCCCATCCGCATCTTTTTGTAGAACTGGAACGAAAGCGTCTGCACATGGCGAAAGAGATGGAGCCGCATATCCATCAGGATCTGGGCGGAAGTGGAAAGCGAAAGATAGCGTGTCAACGTGCTGCATGCGAATCCGAGAAGCAGGATCACGGCGAAGGCAACGGTGGAGAGAATGAGCAGGTGAAAACTCTTTCTCATTAAAACCACATCCACCAGGAACTTGGCCAGCAGAGGATAGCTGAGCCCAATCGCTGCTGAGAATAAGGTCAGAAGGAAGGTCAGAATAAGCTTGGCTTTGTAGGGAGCGATGAACCGGAGGAGGATGCGGATGCGCGGCCGCGTCAACTTTAAGGCCACACTGCTGTCCTCTTTGACCATCGTTTTTGTGCGCATTTAAGCCCTTCTCCAGGCCCGCTCAGCAATCTATCGAGGATGAATAAGGCGCAGCTCGCAGTTGGCCGTCGTCTCAGGCAATGCAATGGTTTTGAGCACAGTCAATGTAGTCGCGTCGAAAATCAAGATGGAAGGGCTGCCGTCTGAAACATACAGCTTGCTGCCGTCGCGTGAAGTGGTCACCGACCCTTCGGTCATGGGAAGGTCTTTCACGGTCATCACCCTTCTTTGCGTAAGGTCGACGACATAGAGCTCGTTCCAGACCGCGTAAGCACGGGTATGATCGGGTGAGATCACGGCCGAATCCCACATCACAAAAGGTCCCAGGTCCATCTGATCCCATTGAGCCGTCGCCAGGTCAAAGTTGAGCAACCCACCGAAGTCTCTTTGGGTAATAGGATCGGTTCTTTCGGTCGGACAACTCAGAACATTGGTTTGCTCAAACGAGGGGGAGCACGAAATGGATATCGAGCCGACCCCGGGAACCTGGCTGCTTTGAAAGCGGATAGTCTTCACAACCTGGCGCGTATCCAGATCGATCGCGTAGATGTCGGCGCCGAAGGCGTAAAGAAGCCGGGAGTTGGTGGGAGAAAAAACCAGCAAATGCACTCCCCGAAAGCTTTGCAATAGCTTTGTGGCTTTATGAGACGCCCTATCCACGGTCCAGATTTGCGGCTCTTCCGCGCGCACGGAGTCACGGCCGCGATCGATGCAAATCACATTGACGAAAAACTGATCACCCTGCGGGTTGACCGCCAGCCCAAAGATCTTGACGCTTTGGCCTGGGCGGCTCAAGTTGATGGTATCGATGACCTTCTTGCCTGCTACGTCGATCACTTCTATCAGGCTGCGCCCATCCGTGACGGCGAACAAGAACCTGCCATCAGCGGAAGAAACGATTTCCCTGGGCGCAATACCGTGAGTGGCGATTTGCGCAAACACCTCATCCGTATCCGTTCTCTCTAAA
Organism: uncultured Acidobacteriaceae bacterium; assembly: GCA_963824325.1. GTDB lineage: Bacteria > Acidobacteriota > Terriglobia > Terriglobales > Acidobacteriaceae > PALSA-350. The sequence continues at coordinate 376,002 of CAWGPA010000010.1, forward strand.
ACTATGTTTCTGCCGATTGTGCCGATCGCCACCATTTCCTGCGGCAGCGGCTCGGCCGCAAAGAGAGTATCTGGGATACAGAACGGGACTACGCAAAAAGCGGCGAACGCAAAAAGGTAGGTCGCCTTGCGGCAACAGCGTGTCATTAAACAAATCAGCGATTGAATCGTCATAGCTCCCGACTTCGGCATTCACTGTTCGTGAAACAACGTCAGCAGTCTGGTGTCCGAGATAAGGACGACCGCTTCTCCTAAAATTTGGCTGGACGGCATGACTCGCCGTCCACCTACGGGCCTATTTGCCTTTATCTTCCGGGAAAATAAGATCCAATTTCCGCCAGTCGCTGCCAGGCGCTCCGTCTTTCTGATTCCAGTCCAGGAAGTTCGTGATCTGGTCAGGCACCTGAGCAGGCCATGAGCAATTGTCATAACAACCGTAAAGATCAGACTCCATGGGGTGACACAAGCCGGTTACCAATCCGCTTGTTCCGGCTTCCCATCCCGGATCGAAGCTAAGCGTACAGCCTAGGGGCAACTGCTGCATGGCGCGGACATCCGC
>CAWGPA010000011.1:0-220069 GCA_963824325.1 uncultured Acidobacteriaceae bacterium
CAACGGTGATCCAGATGGAAGCCGTGGAATGCGGTGCTGCTGCGCTGAAAATCATCATGGGGTACTTCGGACGCATCGTGCCCCTCGAAGAGCTTCGACTCGCATGTGGTGTGTCCCGCGATGGGGTGAAAGCCAGTAATATTTTGAAGGCGGCGCGTCAATACGGGCTTACCAGCAGGGGTTTCAAATGCGAGCTGGACAAACTGCGCGACGTCGCATTCCCATTTATTGTCTTCTGGAACTTCAATCACTTTCTCGTCGTCGAGGGAATCAAGCGTAACAAGTATTACCTGAGCGATCCTGCCACCGGTCCTCGAGTCGTCGGGCCGGAAGAATTCAATCAAGCTTTCACCGGTGTGGTTTTAACCTTCGAGCGCTCTCCAGAGTTCCGGCGTGGCGGGAGCAATCCTTCGCTTGTTCGGGCACTCGCCAGCCGTCTGAAAGGGTTTCATCTCGCCCTTTGCTATGTGCTGTTGGCCAGCTTCGCTCTTGTGATACCGGGTTTGGTGATTCCTACGTTCACCAAGGTATTCGTCGACAATTTTCTCGTCCGTCACATGGACGACTGGCTCAAACCACTCCTGCTGGCGATGGCGATAACCGCTATCGTAAGAGCAGCCTGTACGCATATCCAGTTGTCGTCCCTTCTGCGCCTGGAAAACCGGCTGGCGGTCAGCACCACGGGGAAGTTCTTCTGGCACACGCTCCGGCTCCCAATGGAATTCTTTTCCCAGCGCGCGCCAGGAGAACTCGTTGCCCGCATCGAGATTAACGACAAGGTGGCGGCCTTTCTCTCCGGCGAGCTGGCAACCAACGCCGTCAACCTGCTGATGGTCGGGTTTTATGCCCTCCTCATGTTTCAATACGATGTCGCCCTCACGGTGATCGGAATTGTAACGGCCGCTCTCAACCTCACTGCATTGCGATACGTATCGCGAAGGCGCACAGACGATAACCGCCGCTTGCTCCAGGATCAGGGGAAACTATGGGGTGTAACGATGGGCGGTCTATTGATGATCGAGACTTTGAAGTCTACAGGGTCGGAATCGGATTTCTTTGCGCGCTGGTCTGGAAATCACACCAAAGTTGTGAACATGCAACAGCAACTTGGGGTCTCATCGCAGCTTCTCTCAACTCTTCCTCCGCTGTTATCCGGGCTCAACGCGGCGCTTGTGCTGGGGATAGGCGGATACCGTGTCATGGACGGCGTCCTGACGATGGGCATGTTAGTTGCTTTTCAGACTCTGATGGGTAGTTTCATCGACCCGGTCAATAAGCTCACGGATCTCGGCGGAAAGCTCCAAAAGACCGAAGGCGAGATGTACCGGCTTGACGATGTGTTGCGTTACCGGTCCGAGGCTCGAGTTTCCGCGGTCGGCCAAATCGCCGACGGAGAGGAGGTTACGGCGCGGCTTTCGGGCTACGTCGAACTGCGAAACATAACCTTTGGCTATAGCCGTCTGGAACCGGCCCTCATTCAGAATGTGAGCCTGGCGTTAGCACCTGGCGACCGCATTGCCATTGTCGGCAGCAGTGGAAGCGGCAAGTCGACGGTGGCGAAGCTCGTTGCTGGTCTATATCAACCGTGGGAAGGCGAGGTTCTTTTCGATGGGCAGCCGCGGAATGAATTGCCTCGCGAATTAATCAATAATTCGCTCGCGATGGTCGATCAGGATATTTTTCTGTTCGAGGGCTCGGTGCGAGAGAACCTCACCCTCTGGGATACAAGCGTCAGCGAGCCTGATCTGATGCGCGCAGTAAGAGACGCTCAAATACACGATGACCTCGCGAGCCGTGGCGGCGGGTATGACTCCACGATCGAGGAGTTGGGTAGAAACTTTAGCGGGGGTCAGCGGCAGAGAATGGAGATCGCTCGCGCTCTCGCAGCCAACCCACGCATTCTTATCCTTGACGAAGCGACGGCCGCGCTCGACGCCAAAACAGAACAGCTGGTTGACGATGCAGTGCGTCGCCGCGGTTGCACGCTGTTGATTGTGGCGCACCGCCTCAGCGCGATTCGCGATTGCGATGAAATCATCGTGCTCGACCGGGGCAAAGTTGTTGAGCGCGGTACCCACGACGAAATGGTTGATGCCGGTGGACCATATTCGGCCCTTATTCGGGCGAGCTGAGGGCACACATGTTGATTGAAGTTAAAGCTCACAGGGATGCCCATCCGGATTCGGCGCAGGAACCATACTTCGCCCGGGATTTTGTCATTGATGATCCAGAGTTTGCGTGGATCGTCGAAAAGGGAAATCTCGACCTCTTCCTTGTTTCGCATGATAGCGACGGCCGTGCCGGTCCGCGGCGGCACGTCCTGAGAGCCCGCGCCGGCCAAGCTCTTTTCGGTCTCGATGTCAGAGAGACTCAGCCAAATGACACATTTCTTGCTACCGGTTCACCTGACGTGCATGTACGCAAACTGCCTGTGAGATACCTGCAGGAACCACAGGCGGACGGCAGTCCCAATGCCACGGGAACTGTTTTACTTGAACACTGGATTCGCGCCCTGTCTCATGCAGCCGCATCGAACGTGCCACCGAAGACGTACATTTTGGCAGAACCTGGCAAACAGATTCGGGCCGAACAGGGGAACCATATCCTATGCAATCACGATCTCGTTTGGGTTAAGCACGCCAGTGGCGCCTCCCGGTTTCTGAGCAATCCAGCCATTCCGCTGGTTGAAGGCGAGTTCTACTTCCCGCTGACGCCACTGACGTGGCTGGAGGCGACTGGACCCTCTCTTCTCGACTGTGTTGAAACGCTAGATTTCCAGGCTCTCGATCCCGCGTGGACGGGCCTCGCGTTTTTCCATTTCATCTTTCTTTCGGCGCTCAACTCGCGGTTGGCTCAAGAAGACGAGCAACAGACGGCGCGCCTTCACGCTAAGCATCTCTCAGATCAAAAACAGATCCAAATGTCTCTCTCCTGGCTCGCTTCCCCGGTCACAGGCGAACCGCCGCGATCCTTCGTTCGTGGATATAGTGAGCCCAATTCATTGCTTGCAGCATGCCAGATTGCGGGTGAGGCGGCAGGAATCGAAATCCGCGGACCCTCCAGCAACGCTGGTGCGGCCAGTCAGGATGCGCTGCGCCAGATTGCAACGGCGTCCAAGATCCGGATTCGGCGGGTCCTTCTGAGGGATTTCTGGTGGAAGGATGATCATGGGGCCTTGCTCGGCTATTTCCAACAAGGTAATCGTCCGGTCGCACTGGTGCCCGGTTCGAAGGGCTATGAAATTCATGACCCATCGGACGGAACCACGCAGCGTGTAGATCTCGCAAACTCGTCGCTGCTCGATCCGTTCGCGTACGCAGTCTATCGGCCCTTTCCGGACAGGAAGCTTACGGCGCGCGATCTGATTGATTTTGGCCTTAAGCATCTGAAGCGGGAAGTCAGCACGGTAGTGTTGACGGGGGTTGCCGTCGGACTACTGGGACTGCTTATTCCCATCGTTACGGGGATGTTTTTCGATACGGTCATTCCCGGGGCAGATCGCAAGGCGCTTGTTCACCTTACTCTTCTGCTTCTCGTTGCTGCGTTCGCGACCGCCATGTTTGAAATGACGCGAAGCCTCGCACTTCTCCGGCTGGAAGGACGAATGGGCGCGGCGCTTCAGGCGGCGGTATGGGACCGGCTGCTGGCTCTACCTGTCTCATTCTTCCGCCAGTTCAACGCCGGCGATTTGTCCGATCGCGCGAACGGCATCGATGGTATTCGCACGTTTCTAACCGGCACCGTAAGTAACACCATCATCTCCGGCGTCTTTTCCTGCTTCAACCTTGCCTTGATGTTCTATTACAGTTGGAAGCTGAGTTTGGTCGCCCTTGGCTTGTTAAGCATCGCCGTGGCCGCAACAATGTTGCTAGGGCGCAGGCAATTGCATGTAGCCAGACGCTTGACTCAGGTCGCAGGAAAACTTTCAGGCCAGGTGCTCCAACTCATAAGCGGGGTTGCCAAGCTGCGCGTATCGGGTGCCGAGCTAAGAGCCTTCGGCATGTGGAGCCGGCGTTATTCGACTCAAAAGAAACTACTCTCCAGCAGCCGTATTCTCTCTAACCGCTTCTCTGTTTTCAATTCTTTCTTTATGGTCGCCGGGTCAATGGCGATCTTCTACGCGGTGAAGGAATGGGCGGCACCCCTTCGTGCAGGTGATTTTCTGGCTTTCAACGCCAGCTTCGCACAAATGTTTGTTTCCAGTATGAGTATGGCGGGCGCGGTTTTGCAGGTCATGGGTCTTGTCCCACTTTACGAGCGGGCGAAGCCGATTCTCGAAACCGCACCGGAGGTGACGGAGGCCAAAATAGATCCCGGCGAGTTAAGTGGGGCGATCGAAGTCAGCCATGTGAGTTTTCGATATGAGGCCGATAAGCCACTGGTATTGAAAGATGTGTCTTTTCGAATACCAGCTGGGCTGCTGATTGCCCTCGTTGGGCCTTCGGGCTGCGGAAAATCAACGCTGCTTCGTCTGCTCCTTGGTTTCGAAGGCCTCGAGACAGGCGTCATCCAGTACGACGGCATGGACCTGGAAGGCCTCGACGCTTCTTCAGTTCGCCGGCAAATGGGTGTCGTTCTGCAAAACAGCTTCCCATTTCGCGGGGACATCCTAAGCAACATCATCGGATCCAAGCCATTGACGATCGACGATGCGTGGGAAGCTGCTCGTCTTTCAGGACTGGACCAGGACATAAAGCAAATGCCGATGGGAATGCACACGGTGATTACGGAATCTGGCGGGATTTCCGGTGGCCAGCGGCAACGGCTGATGATCGCTCGCGCTATTGTCAGCAAGCCTCGCATCCTGCTGTTCGATGAGGCCACGAGCGCCCTGGACAACCAAACCCAGGCCATCGTCACGAGAAGCGTGGATAGCCTCAAAGCGACTAGAGTCGTTATCGCCCACAGGTTAAGCACAGTCATGCACGCCGACAAAATCATCGTCCTCGACCAGGGCAAGGTGGTGCAGAGCGGAGCCTACGCCGACTTGATTGAACAGGAAGGATTGTTCGCTGAACTCGCGAAACGGCAATTGGCATGAGCACTCTCGAGCGGCGCATTCAAGTTTTACGAGCTTTCGGGGCAGAGGGCGACACCATCGATGAATTGTTGCGATATAACACGAATCACTTCGATCAGAGGTTGGTCCTGGCGCCTCGCAGCTATCCACTTGCCGATGAAGAATTTGTTTCGACTTGGACCGACTATGTGAAAAATGCCGGGTCCGGGAAGGTATTCGACTTCCTGAAGACCCGCCTCGTGCAACTTAATTTTCCGATACGCGAAGGAATCAGCCGCTGTGAGGACTACAAGGCAGCGACCAAAAGAGGTCAGTGTGTCGAGAAAATGCAGGCTGCAACCGGTCTCGTCCTGCAGCAACCGGCACAATTGAGGCTGTCGATCCACCAGACCGCCGCCGGCAAGATTCCCGTCATTTACACGAACCATCGCCCCGACTTTGCCTCTTTGGTTCGAGCTTTAACTATGCGGAATGAGCCGCTTTCAGTGCCTGAGTCGATGGGCGCCTGCATTGTTTCCGGCTATAACAATTGGGATCGAATTCGGCCATACCAAGCTACGTGCAAGACAGATTCTGAATGGAACATTGAATTCTCTCGCCTTATTCCGCTTAAGGAGCTTTATCAGGATCGCTTTCTTCTGCTGAGCGGCGGCTACTACAGTGGCGTTGCTCCAGCCGCTTTGGGCCTTTCCGATTCGGAGTGGCGCGAGAAATCACTGACTATCCGATGTGAGCACGAATGCGCTCATTACCTTACGCGGCGAGTGTTTTCGTCGATGCGCAATCATCTTCTGGATGAACTAATCGCAGATTACAGCGGCATCGTCGCTGCCACTGGGTCCTTCCGTCTTGACTGGTTCCTGCATTTTATGGGTCTTGAAGATTTTCCCAGCTATCGGCGTAGCGGCAGATTCGAGAATTACCGTGGTGAGCCGCCGCTTTCCGACACGGCCTTCCGGATTCTACAAGCGATCGTCAAGTCTGCAGCAGAATCGCTTGAAGTGTTCTCTAAGCGGCATGCCGGCCTGTTGAGCGGGCCGGCCTTCCGGCCGCTGGCGATGACTATGCTGAGCACGCAGACACTCGAAGAATTAGCAGACCTTGAGTCGCAAGAAACGTTAGCCCAGATTTTCCAACAGATGCTGGACCAATCTCAAAGATTTGTGGAGACTTCATGAGAAACTTTGCCATCCTGGCGACGAAAACAATTCTCTCGGTAGACACCGTTACTGGGACGGTGATGCTGGATCAAGTTCCCGTCACCTGCGGTATCATCGAGACTCCTGACCCGGAGTTCCGCAAAGACGACCCCAAAAACGAATTCTTCGTTCTCGTACGAATCAGAGCGTTCTCGCTCAATTATCGCGATAAGAACAGAATCTTTACGATGGCCATCAAAGGCTCGGAGAACGCATTCTACGTAGTAGGCTCAGAATTCGTTGCCGAAGTCCTTGACGTGGGTCCCGGGGTGACTGGGTTGGTGCCCGGAGATCGGGTGATCGGGAATAACAGCTACCCTTCCTCAGGATGGGAAGGACTAGCGCCTGGCGTTCCCACCAATCATGCTTCAAAAGAAGTTCAGCTCTTCCATCAGGGCAAACTCATCAAGATACCAACGTCCATGCCAGACGAAGTTGCTGCATCGTTCAGCATCGGCGCTCAAACTACTTACAGCATGATTCGGCGGCTGGAGATGTTCGACGGAGCGAACGTACTGGTGACTTCCGGTAAGTCGAACACCTCTTTATTTGCCATCAATGCGCTAAAAAATCATAATGTGAATGTTTACGTAACCAGCAGCTCTCGCCGCTTCGCATGCGAGTTGGAGCAAAGAGGAGTCAAGCAGATTTTTGTGGTTCCTCCCGAGTGCCGTAACTTCGTGGAGCATTCCGAGATTGCGGAAAAGGTAATGCATTCGGGTGGGTTCGACTTTGTCATCGACCCATATTTCGATCTTCACCTTTCCCGCGTGCTCGACGCAATGGCGATCGGAGCGAAGTACATCACCTGCGGGTTATATGATCAGTATCTGATGCTAATCCAACAACCAGCGCTAACCAAGTATGGGACAGGGCGGGAACTGTTTACAGCGATGCTCAAGAATCTACAGATTATGGGAAATTGTATTGGCCTAACGAGTGACTTGCAAAAAGCGATTGGGGACTTTGATGCAGGCGCGCTCGACGTGATCGTCGATTCAGTCTTCTCCGGATCTCAGATCTCAGAATTTCTTGACAGAACTTATAATTCGAAAGACAGATTCGGCAAGGTTGTTTTCCGATATGCCTGATTCCTTTGCTTGGCTTCGGCTCTCTATCGAGCAGTGTTCACCCAGGAACATGTCGACCGCCTCTCCAAGGCGAAGAAGCCGGTGCTGGGCATGCGGAGCTGATCTGGAACAGTGTCGAGGCAGACGCTACCACCGTGGATGTGCGCTAAACCGCAACGGACTCGGCAGCATCGAGGTCATCGGCGTCTACCAGAGCAAGGCGGACGCGCGGTGCAATTACAACATGACGATCTGGGCGAAGTCGTGGTCCGAGATCATCGAGGAATGCACGGGGCGGCTGAAGTTCTTTCAGGACCGCCTCAATTACAACGCCAGCCAAAGCTCGGGCAGGAAGTATCTGCGTGAGACCTATCCGAAGTTCATTCCCCACAAACCCGACGAAGACAAGGCGCAATAGCGCTTCCCGGGTCGGACGACTCTGACGGTGGCGTCACACTGCGGCGTCTATTGATTTGGAGTCCACCAAACTGGTGGCAAAGGTATATGTGGAATGTGAAGTTTCTTGAGCGCGCGTCCAAGCTCGGGCGCAAATTCAATGAGGACATTCTGCCCGGCCAAGCCAGCTAGAGCGTATGTCCCTCGCTGTCCCGCATGGGTAACATCATTGAAACCCGGAGGTAGATAGGCATTTCCGAGAAAGCCGTTTGCAGCGGCTCCGGCAAAGCTGGAGACGGCAAGTGTGGTGTGACCACCATCGGTCTTATCCACGAAGGTAAACATCAAAGCGTGAGAAAAACGCGCAGGCACGAAGGTGCTCTCCGAGCGCCTATATCGCGGGTCCTCGTGCAACACGACTGCAGTTGTAAATCGTGCGATGCCTTCGGCGCCATTGCGGGCGAAGCTATCTCCATAGAGGTGCCCATACCCCTCCGCGCCGTCGTGCCAATCGTGCGGCAGCCCGTTGGGTGCTCTTGCCATGCGGATGCCTGTGCGAAACGCCGTCGTAAACAACGCACGAGGGCCAAACTGCGGTTCCACCAGCAGCTTGAACTTTCCGTCTACGCCAGTCGGACCGATCGGAGGCCCAAACCGCTTCGACTGAGGAGCTTCATTCGGTGGAGCATCTTGTGGTGTCTCGGCCATCATGGCTGAGGGTGCATCGGGCAACGCGGACTCTGAACTGGATGACGGCGCTAACGCGGAGATTTTCTGGCCCTGCGCTCGCATCATTGGGTATCCAAGCGAGACTGTGAGCATGAGGCCGCACGTCATTCTGTGAATCGCAGGAAGCCAAATCATTCTTCGTTCGTTGCGTCTAAAGAGTGACAATCGTTCCTGCCTTCATACTGCTTCAAGATGTGTTTGCTACTGTCGATTGGACTAGAAGTGTGCAGGGATTTGTGTCAAGTTGAGTCAAGAGAGCGTCGAGGATTGTCAAGGTAGAGAGGTGGCCGATTGACATTTCTTGACGGTGTCTTCTGCCGTCTGGAGCCTAAAATGGAGAGCGGGTTCCGTACGAATTGCGCCCACACGGTGGCTTGAATCTTGGGGATAGATCATAAGTCGGAACGGGTTGCCGGACAGATATTGGTCGTCGATGATGACGCAGAGCTCTGTAAGCTGGTGTCCCGATACTTAGGGGCCGAGGGGTATTCGGTTGACACGGTACAGACGAGCACGCTCGGTATCGAGCGCACCCTGGCCGGGGGATACGATCTTGTCGTTCTCGATGTCATGCTGCCGGACATCGACGGTTTCGAAGTCTTGCGACGTATTCGTGCCACACTGAGCACGCCCGTGTTGATGCTTACGGCTCGCGGGGATGACCTTGATCGAATTCTCGGTTTGGAAATCGGTGCCGATGACTATCTGTCGAAACCATTCAATACTCGCGAGCTGTCCGCGCGGGTCCGTGCCATCTTGCGCAGGGTCAGCCGCACGCAAGGCAGTGGAGCCGCTGCGGACGTAGCTTCGATCCGTATCGGAGACCTGGAACTCAACGCGGGCTCTAGGACCGTTCGGTGCAAGGGCGAAGTCCTCAATCTCACCACCGTGGAGTTCGATCTACTTCAACGGCTCCTACGTTCCGCGGGTGCGGTTGTCGGTCGCGAGGAGTTGACGAAAGACGTACTAGGACGAGATTTTTCGCCCTACGACAGGAGTATCGACACCCACGTCTGGAGCTTGCGCAAGAAAGTCGGGAATTCTGACGACGGAACCGAGAGGATCAAGGGTATTCGGGGCGTTGGGTATCAGTACGCACTTGCTGATCCGGGGAGCAACTCTCAGCCATGAGAAACCTGTTCCTAAAGATCTTCCTTTGGTTCTGGATGACGCTCTTGATTATCGGGGTAACGCTGATCGCCGGCCTCGTGATGAATCATGCAAATCAGAACATGCGGCGGCAGACCCTCACCAGAATGTCGCTCTATCTTCCACTTGAAGCAAAACAGACCGCCGATATTTTTGAGAAAGATGGAACAACCGGGCTACAAGAGCATTTGGCTCATCTGAGAGTGGTCGCGGAATTGGAGCCGTACTTCCTTACGCCAGACGGGAAAGACGCGCTCGGTCGGCCCCTTCCTGCGCAAGTCGCTTCGCTCGCTCAAAGTGCGAGCCAAGCATCCCCGGTCTTCAGCAAGCGTGGGTTTCAGAATGTAGCGTCGTTTAAGACGAGAGGCGCAAGCGGACGAATCTACACAATGGTGATCGTGCTCCCCAGCCCATCCATCGGAATGATCATGAAAGAGCTCGGCTATCAGACGCTCTTCGGATTGCTCGGCATCATGGTGGTCGGGGTCGCGTTCTGCTTCTTCCTAGCCCGTCATATCGCAAATCCCGTTGTCCAGGTCAGCGCGGCTGCAGGCCGTATTGCGGACGGATGGCTTGATACCCGAAGTGAGCCGGGCATTCGCCACAGACGCGATGAAATTGGACGTCTGGCCGATAACTTCGATCGCATGGCGGAGAGAATTGAATCGCTTGTCCACGGCCAACAGCGCCTCTTTGGAGATGTCTCGCATGAACTTCGTTCCCCTTTGGCACGATTGAGTGTCGCCGAAGGGCTGCTGCGGCAATGTCCGTCCGAAGAGCAGCCGGAATACCTCGATCGGATTGCCACCGAGGTAGAAAATCTTGACCAACTCATCGGACAACTCCTGACCTTCGCTCGCATAGACAGCCGCGCGGACCTAAGCCGCAAAGAACCGGTTGAACTCAGCAGCTTGGTTCAAGAAGTAGCCGTGGACGGAAACTTTGAAGCGCAGGCCAAAGGGTGCGCCGTTACGGTCGAGTGTCCGGGCACACTAACAACGGGCGGCGCGAGGGAGCAGCTTCGGCGAGCTGTTGAGAACGTCGTGAGAAACGCGATCCGGTATAGTCCTTCCGGCACTGCTGTCGGGATCACCATACGCAGGGAGAGCGCTAATAGCCCCACAGCCTTGATTCAGGTCCGGGATCATGGGCCCGGAGTTCCCGAAGATCATCTTGAACGGATCTTCCTGCCATTTCATCGCGTTCCAACCGCCCAGGGCGAATCTTCGGGTGGCGCGGGGCTTGGCCTCGCGATTACGGAACGCATCGTGCTGATGTATGGCGGGACGGTGCGAGCTGTGAATGCCGCCGGCGGCGGGCTCATGGTCGAATTAAAACTTCCGCTAATCGCGTGACCACGGTTAGTTCGGACTCTTTGCCTTCGTCGTGAACCTGCGAAGGATGAATTCCTGCGCCAGAGCGTTGGCAATGCGACCACCCGTAGTGATGAGTGCATTATCGAAGGCAAGTCCCGCACCACGATTGGAATGCGGATAGTAAAGGTTCGAGAGCGCACCCGATGCAAGATCTCCGCCCACGCTCGAATAGTTGAACTGCCAGCGACCGTTGTCTCCCCTCGACGCGGGTAGATCGAACGGCTCTCGATTTGACAATTCTAGACAGCAGAGCTTCGGCATCAGCGGGATGATTCTGGAAGCAGGACGAGATGATCGCCCATGGAACTTAGGCCAACCAAATCGGAGAGAAGCAATGAAACCTTTGAACATCAGTTACTGGATCAGCACCGTTGTGTTCGCTATGGTCTTCGCGACCACCGGCACTATGTACCTCATCCACCACCCGACCATAGTCACAAAGTTTCAAGAGTTGGGCTTCCCGCTTTACGTGATCAGTCTCTTGGGTATTGCAAAAGTGCTTGGCGTGATCGCGCTGCTTGTGCCGAAGTACCCACGGCTCAAAGAGTGGGCATACGCGGGCTTCGCGTTCGACCTCATTGGTGCTATGTGGTCGCATCTGGCTGTGCAGGGCTTCGGTCAAGGGATTCGACTGCTCATACCAATCTCCGTCATGGTTGTCTCCTACGTGACGTATCACAGGCTTCATGACGCGCCCGCGAAAGGCCTGGTCGGATACGAGTCGGGAGCAATGGACCATCTTCACGGATAGAGAACGAGACACTGGGAGACATATAGATGCATCGTCAGCACTCGAGAGCCGGGAGGCTACAAGAATTCTCCCAAGCAGGCGATCGCCCCTTCAGGCACGAGATTAATCCCACCGGCGGGGTCGATTCGATTTGCCAGCGTTGCAACGCATTGGTCGACTCCTCTAAGGATGAGTGGAGTCTTCTGCAAAGCGAAGCCATTCATCTTTGCATTCCCCTTCGGAACATGTTGTGAAGGAAAGTAGGTCATTTTCAGAGGGCAACTGGGTTTGGTCTAGAAGTGTCAAGCGCCGCATCTTCGATTGTGCGGGTGCGTCTCAATGGACAGGAGTCATCATGCAACTTCCGCTATACCCATCCATCTCCGCCGTATGTACCCAGCCAGAAGCCCCGCAGAACATACATCAACGATCTTTGTTGACTGGCTTCTTGAATAAGGCTTTTGACACCACCTATCTTCATTTGGGCCTCGCACTGTTGACTGCAACTCTTGAGCGGATGATTCCGATAGTAGGCATGTTTATGTCAGACAAAGCCCCAATCATCGTAGGTCTCATGAGCGGCTGCAATGCGCTCTCCGCGAGGATTCCGACACCAGCTTCCGTGATGCCGGCTGATGACGTCCGCCCTGGATCTTCCGCAAGAACACTATCCCAATTCGAGGTCACACCATGAAGAGAAAGTCCAAAATTCTCATCGGCTGTTCGGTCGTCTTTGCCTGTCTGCTCATTGCACTATTCTTTGCAAGGAAACAGTTTGTCGGCGGCGCGGGTAGCCCCACGGTCGAAGGTTCTCGCGCCGTTACAGACGGCGGCGTCAAGGTTCCTGGATGGGAAGGAAAGGTTGATGCCGCCGAGGAAAAGGCCGGCATGACCATCGACGATGCAAGGCTGGCTCAAGACGGCGATACCCTTCATATCACGACCGGACCCGCCACCACTTACTGGATGTCCAATGCGAAGGTTTCCGGAGATTTCACCGTCAAGGCAACTTTCAACGAGCCGAAATACATGAATCTCAACTCGCATGCTCATCCCTACGGAGTCTTCATCGGAGGGAACGATATGGGGACACCAGACCAAAGTGAGTTGTACTGTGCTGCCTTTGGGAACGGAAAGTTTATCGTGCGCGGTTTTGGGCCAGCGCCGTTCAGGATGAACGGACTACTGGGTGACCACAATGATGCTGTCCACAAAGCACCCGGGAAAGGCCAGCCGGTGACCCAAGACATCGCGCTCTCCGTCAGAGCGAATACGGTGACCTGCTCGATCAACGGATCGGTGGTCGCGAGTTACGACAAGGCCGTCCTCACAGGTGACGGCAAGCTGAAATCAACAGATGGCTACTACGGTCTCCGTTTTGCACACAACACGGATGTCCTTGTCAGTGGTCTGGCCATGTCAAAGAATTAAGTTAACGGGATCGCGATGAAGATAGCTTTCAACATATTCGTGCTCTGCTGTGCTGCGGCGACAGCCACACTCTCGGCTGCGGCACAGGGGCGAACATCGACTATGACAAGATCCAAATCATTGCACAGAAGCTCGCGCCGAATTTCTGACCATCAATGGAGGTCAACAAAATGGTAAAGGGTCTATCCATCAGCCTTGTAGTCTACAGCTTAATCGCAATTTGGTACGTAGCTCCTTGGCTCAAGAAGCTGGACAAGCGCCAGGCGCTAACCGCTCTTTTGTGGGTTCACGTTTTCCGCTATCTTGCGCTCTATCTCTTAGTTGCTCGGCGAGACGGGTATGCGATCTCTGACCAAGTGTTGAATGTGGTCGTGGTCGGCGACCTCACGGGAGCCGTGCTCGCCCTGGCCGGCATCATATTCTTGCGGATGCGTTCGCGTCTGGGTCCAATCTTTGCCGCGCTGGTCCTCATTGCGTCGATAACCGATTTTGCCGTTGGCACATACGTCAGAAGTCATCATGGACAGGACCCCGAGGCGACCGGCGTGTGGTGGCTGGTCTTTGTTTTCTTCGCTCCGCTCGTCCTCGTCAGTTTGCCTCTTCTCGGTTGGCAACTTTACCAGCGGCGAGGGGAAGCGCTGTCCGGCCCAAAATAACTGTTGTCCATCGGCTATTACGGGATTCGATTCGCCCACAATGCGGATGTCTTGGTCAGCGGGCTAGCCATTACAAAAAACTAACGCCAGGAGGATCGCTATGAGAATGATTCATAAGACAGCGGCTGTCTTATCCGCAACGGTTTGGGCTACTCTCTCGGCTCTCGCTCAAGGGGCGAACATCGACTATGACAAGATTGAAATCATCACGCAGAAACTCGCACCAAACTTCTATGCGCTAACGGATTCACCTGATCTTGATCCCGGCCACCCTGAGGCAGCAGGCGGAAGAGTCGGCATACTCATTGGTTGATGGAACCTATGCGCCGCTATCCGGCAAGGTTTTGGAGGCCATCAAGAAGGTTAATCCCGGTCCAATTCGATTTTTGGTCGATACGCATTACCATCCTGACCACACCGGGGGAAACCCAGTTTTTGCCAGACTAGGAGCGGTGGTATTCGCACGGGAAGAAACGCGACGACACTTGATTGAGCCTCTTCCTCCCAGAGTTGCGGCAGTGGTGGGAAGGCCGCCTCGTGGACAGATCCGGACCGCCTGCCCGCGGTGACCTTTGGTCAGAGTTCCTCCATAAAGATCTACCGGATTTGTCCAACTATCACCACAATTCGAACCAGCGACAGCCCTTTAACTCCGCTCCCTTACGGTTCCAACTTCTCCCAAACGGCTCTCTCCAAATTGTAAGGATCGTCGACAACCTTGCATTGCGCATTGATCTCCATCGTCGCGCGCTTTTCTGTGGTGTAAGCGGGCCATACCGGTTGCCCCTGCGCCCCCGGGCGCCCGGTTCTCGCGAAGGTGCTCCACATCTCGCTCATGTTGTGCGCGGCCTTGATACTGTCCGGATCGGAAATTGCCATCATGTCCGGCCCGTGCCCCTTCGCGTCCGCATGCTGGCTCTGGCTCGCCGGCTGCACGATATTGAATTTGTAGGGAATCTCGAGAGCGTGGGCGGCCCCCATCTTGTGCTGCGTTCCGGGGATGAGCATGTCGGACTCGTGCGTAAAGATATACATGTAGACTGGAGCGCCCTGCTGGGCGTACTTGCGTTCAGCAATGGTGATGGCGCCGAGACCGATCATTCGGGCGGTCGTGATGGCGACGTAGAGATCCGGCGCCGTTGCGTCGGGCCGGCTCTTGCGATAAGCATCGAGCACCACTTCCGCGTCTGGGCCCAGTTCCTTGTCCAGCCGCGTCTTCAGCGTCTCATTGGTTAGCTCGTAGACGTCCGTGCTGTGGTTCTGCATGAAGAAGAAGTTCGTCTCATCGCGGTTTGAGCCGACAATGAGCGGCTTGTCCTTTGAGATCGCGGGGGCTTCCGGATCGAAGGGATGGTGCGGCAGAATGACGCCGTCAACGACTGGTCCAAAGCCCCCCGGCTTTCCACCTCCGCCGATTCCCTTGCGCCCGCCACTCATAGTCAGCGGGCCTCCGGGCTGCTTGCCAAGTTCCACTTGCGCATCCACCAGCTTGTCTGCGGATACGTCAAGCAGTTTCCGCCAATCGCTTTTCTCCAGGCCTAGCTGCTTCAGCGTCATGATGGTAGTCTCGGCTGCTGCCTCCCGCTGCATCATGCGGATCCCCGGCCCGCTTTCGATCGAAGCCTTGTTGAAGAATGGCCCGGCCGATGGCATGGCATACAGGCAGGAGGTCTTGGCCCCTCCTCCGCTCTCGCCGAAGATCATCACATTGTTCGGATTGCCGCCGAAGGCCTCGATATTCTCATGCACCCACCTCAGCCCATCGCGAATATCCTCTAGCCCCTGATTGCCCGACGACGCGTACTCTTCGCCGCCCAGTTCGCCCAGATAGAGGTAGCCCATCAACCCGAGGCGATGATTCGTAGCCACCACCACCACATCCCAGGTGCGCGCCAGGTTACCACCATCCTGATAGGCGGCGCCCCCCGATCCCATCACAAAGCCGCCGCCGTGGCTGTAGAACATCACCGGCCGTTTGCGCCCGTCTGCCGCTGGAGTCCAAACATTCAGGAACAGGCAGTTCTCATCCGAGGGCGGCTCGTTGTGGCGCTGTCCGCCGGGCTGCAAGGAAGGTGCGCCCAATTTAAGGGCGTCGCGGACCCCTGTCCAGGGCGCAAGCCGAGGCGCGGCCTTGAAGCGGTTAGCTCCCGAAACTGAGCCGGCGTAGGGGATGCCTTTGAAGGTCGTGAGGTCCCCGGTCTTCACTCCTCGGACCCGCCCGTAGGCCGTGTTGGCCTCAACAAACTCCTGCTTGTCCGTATCCGCAAAGGCGCGTCCGTACGGAAGCGCGGCGGCAACCATCGCCATCGAGCTCTGCGCTAAGAATCGACGCCGGGTCAGCCTTGTCTCGGCAAAATCAAACCGTGAAATCATGGTCTCCCCTTCCGGTCGCCCACCGTTTCAGCGCCGCTCAGAAATTGACGATCAGCGCCGCTCCAGGCAGGCGCCCGCTGATTTCCGCGCTCTCAAACGCGCATTCCAGATTCCGCCTCGAAATCCTCGAGTGCTCTCGCGCCAGCGCCTCCGCCCTCGCGCCCTCGCGATTCTCAATCGCCTCGACGATCGCGCGGTGGTGTTCCATCGCGACGAGGGCTGTACTCTGTTCGCGGTCCGCCAGGCTGAAGACCAGCGCCTCCGGCGCGGCAAACGGAATCTTGCACGCACGTTCGAGCTCCCGGTAGAGCAACGGACTCCTGGCCAGCCTCCACAACTCGCGATGAAAGGCGCGGTTCATCTCCAGGTAATCGGCAAATCCGGCCAGCGTGATCGGAGCCTGCAGACTCGTCTCTTGAATCAATTCTTTCGCGCGCCCCAGATTCTCCGGCGACTCCAGCCTCTCCGCCGCAAATCGCACGGCGGTTCCCTCAAGAACTCCGCGAATCTCAATTGCATCCCTAATATCCGCCAGGCTGAACGCACGCAGACGGAACCCCCCTGACGGAACCACATCCAACAGGCCCTCATGAGCCAGCCGTTCAAGGGCAAGGCGAATCGGGGTTCGCGAAGCCTGCAGAAGCGAGACCAGCCCCAATTCAGTAAGGCGCTCGCCGGGAGCGAATTCACCGTTTAGTATTCGCTCTCGCAGCGCCAAGACCAGACGTTCAGTTTGAGAGTCCGAACTGGGACGAAGTGTCATCTTTGCATACATTTTGATGGCGCGTCTAATTATTTGTCAACGAGTTAACATCATACTGCGCAATTAATCGATCAGATTGCATGCAATTTATTTAAACCAGAACCGCCTGAGGCCAAGAAACATCATGCAGGTAATTCATCCAGACCTATTGGACCATTTGGGCGATCAGATTCTGGCCTTCGGCATTCGCACCAGTCGATGATCGCGCCCCGCCCGCATGAACGAAATCGCATGAGCCTTGCAGAATATTCGTGGTTTGACGGACTAGCCCAGATCGCCGGTTGTGGTTCTTGATCGTGCATGATAATTCTTGTTTATGCATGGTTCATCAGGGGCAATAAGAAAAAACGAGATCGAAAGTCGACTGCTGCGCGGCCTTCCCGTCAATGCCACTGCCCTCGCGAAGGAGTTCCTGGTGTCCGAAGACGCCATCCGTCGAGATCTGCGGGCGTTAGCCGCCGAGGGCAAGTGCAAACGGGTTTACGGTGGCGGGCTCCCGATATCGCCGGATGGAGTCCCGTTTGAACACAGACTCTTGAACGACTCGAAAGAAAAGCGCGCTTTGGCCTTGGCCGCCCTGACCTTAGTCTCTGAAGCTTCGACGGTGTTCCTCGACAGCGGCAGTACCAACTTGGCCTTGGCCAGAGAGATGCCGCCCGATCGCTCTCTTACCATCGCCACAAATTCGATCTCAATCGCCGGCGCCCTCCTCGAGCGAAAGAATTGCAAAGTCATTGTTCTGGGTGGAGAGATCGATCGTGAAACCGGCGCGGCCATCGGCCTGTCTGCGATCCGCGAAGCAGAACGCTTGAGCTTTGATCTGTGTTTCCTCGGAGCTTGCGCCGTTTCCGTATCGCTTGGCATTGGCGCGTTCCACATGGCAGATGCCGAATTCAAACGTACGCTCATTGCGAGAAGTGATCGCATCGCAGCGCTTGTCACTATGGACAAAGTGGAGACTCGGGCGCCGTTTCAGGTGGCCGCACTGGCAGTCCTTGACCATGTCGTTCTTGAGTCCGGTACATCGGAGGAGATTGTCTCGACCTTTTCCCATGCCGGCCCCAAAGTCGTCCTTGGGCAGCCGTAGGCTGCGTCTCGTTCCACAGAACCGGGAGTGGGGATTTTCATGACAGAGGGTTCGTATCTATCGCGCGCGAAGCTGTCGACCAGGCTGGCGTTCGTTGCCGCAGGTTTCGGCGTAGCTTGCTGGGCTCCCTTAGTGCCTTTCGCCAAGACTCGCTGCCATCTCGGCGACGACACCATGGGATTGCTTCTTCTGCTCTTGGGCGCCGGTTCCATCGTTGCCATGCCGCTTGCTGCGAACCTAAGTGCGCGCTTCAGTAGTAAGCCGGTCGTACTCTCAGGTGGCTTGGGACTGGCACTCATATTGCCGCTCTTGAGCATCGCATCGTCGCCCATCGCCCTTGGAGCCGCGCTGTTCGCCTTCGGGGCTTCTCTGGGATCGATCGATGTTGCCATGAACCTGCATGCTGTCGATGTTGAGCGTCTTTCTGAGAAGCCGTTGATGTCTGGATTTCACGCACTCTTCAGTGTTGGTGGATTTCTGGGCTCGGGAATCGTGACAGCTCTTCTCTCTCGAGGCATCGCGCTCAGTGCAAGCACAATGCTCTGCTCCATGATTCTTGCTTCACTGATCGTTGTGGCTCTTCCGCGCATGCTCTCGAATCGAGAGAGAACCAAGCAGCCTCTCTTTGCCATCCCCAGAGGTGTCGTGCTCGTCATCGCTATCTTCGCGGCAATCTCATTCCTGGTTGAGGGGGCTCTGCTCGACTGGAGTGCGCTTTTGCTTATCGGCGAACACCTCGTCTCTGTTGCGCACGGAGGGCTGGGATACATGCTCTTCTCCATCGCGATGACGTTCAGCCGTTTCGTCGGCGATGGCATCGTAGCGCGATTCGGGAACCACATTGTGCTGACATTCGGTGGGGTGATAGCCCTTCTAGGGTTGTGCGGCCTCATCCTCGCACCGGTCGCATGGATCGCGCTTGTCAGTTTTGTCTTTGTAGGCCTTGGAGCCGCAAACATCGTGCCTATCTTGTTCAGACTCGCGGGTACGCAACACACAATGCCAAAGGGATTGGCCGTTGCCGCTCTCACTACGGCGGGTTACGCGGGCCTTCTGACGGGACCAGCCGTCATTGGCTTCTTGTCCAAGGGTATCGGCTTGCACAACGCATTCTGGTTGCTGGCAGCCCTTCTGGCGTGCGTGCCGATCTTCGCCAAACATGTGGCGGCAGAAACCTCTCACTGAACGAGCGGGAAGGATATGGCCCTCTGACTATCCCGGTTTGGTGGGCATAAGTGGTCTTTTCGAAATGGCGGATCCCGCCAGACCACAGTATTAGCAAAACTGCGTTAGGCAGTGACCGTTTCCGGCTTCTGCGCTGAAGCGCTGACATAGCCTTCATGAGCCATGTGCGCTCCCATGGGAATATAAGCTTCCTGCTCTTGTGGAGCCCAGGTGGCAAGACCGTCCACGTAGCGGTTGTACATGCAGAAGGCCGCTGCGATCAGGACTGTGTCGTGAATCTCGGTGTCCGTTGCGCCTTCCTTGCGAGCGCGCGCGATGTCGTCGGTGGTAACACGCTTGCCGCCTTGTTGGACATGTCCCGCGATGTTCAGGAGCGCTTTGAGCTTGGCCGAAATAGGAGCGGACTCGAAGTCCCGTTTAATATCTGAGATCAGCGCGAAATTACTCGCGAGTTCCGACGGGCCGCCCAAGTGGTGGGCAGCGGCGGCGCCATGACTTGTCTGGCAGAAATGACAATCGTTCTGGCTGGAGGTGTAGGTGGCGATGATTTCGCGGTCCGCACTGGAGAGCGTGTTGGGTCCGCGGAGAAGGAATTCAGCCAGCGTGCGCATGGGCTTGGCTGTTTCCGGACGGAAGGCAAATGGTCCGGTAATTCCTGGAAGACCGTCTGGAAGCGTGATGTGGGGCATTGGATTCTCCTTGGTTGTTCTGCCTCGTTTCGGGCGTCGCGGATTAACCTGATCCTGCGCGGGTCGCTCGACCGTTTTAGACGGTTGACATTGTTTCTTTCTCCAAACAGTATCTAGCACTTAACCATCGCTAAAAGCTTACTCTGCCTTGCAGCGCCGGCAGATGTCGGTGTTCCGGCCGGGAAACGGAAAAAGGGATTGTATTCTCAGAGCGAATTATTGGGGACGGCCAACTGCGGCGCAACGCCCACAGGGATGAGTTCTCTCTCATCACAAAGGTGGAGGAGCGCGACAGCTAGGATGTGTAATCTGTATCGCAGAGCGTCCTTGGATTAGGCCTACAGTGCGCCCAAAGTTGCTCGCAACCCTGACCTAGCGCGTTGGCTAATCCCCATCTGAAAAATGGCCGCGCGATCTTCGAGCTGTTAGAGATTCTGAGTTGGGCAAACTGAACCCGGAGAGAATGAAATGGCACATATTGAGTTAGCAGAAGGGCTGCCGGGCATTCGCGGCCCGCTGGCGTTTAGTCCAGCCACAACCAAGCCATTGGGCGATCTGGTGGAGGTCCTGCTGTCTGGCCCGCACACCTTGACTGCAGCCGAGCGCGAAATGATTGCAACTTTCGTTTCTTCGCAGAACGATTGCTACTACTGCCAAAGTTGCCATGGCTCCACGGCCGCGCAGCACCTCGGCGGCAGCCCCGCTGACTACGAACTGATCGACCAGGTGAAACAAAATTACGAAGTGGCTCCAGTCTCAGACAAGATGAAGGCCCTTCTGGCCATCGCCGGCAAGGTACAGAAGGGCGGCAAGTATGTGACCACGGAGGATGTTGAGCGAGCCCGCCAGCTAGGGGCGACCGATAAGGAGATCCACGACACGGTTCTCATCGCGGCCGCGTTCTGCATGTTCAATCGCTACGTCGACGGCCTGGGTACGTGGCAACCGCGGGATCCAGATATTTATCTCGAAATTGGAAAGCAGACCGCCAGCCTGGGATACGCACGCCGTGACTGGAAGAAGCCGCTGGAAGCAGTGACAAGCAAATAAAGGCTTCGGTCGACTACAAAAGGAACTCCGATGGTTTAGGTTCCGTATCCCCGATGCTTCATGGCCTTGAGCTTTTCATCGCTCGGCCAAGCGATCGTTAGCAGAAAGGCCGACTCCTCAAGCGCTTCGACCTTGTGTTTGATCGAAGGACCCAGCGTCAAGACGCCGTTTACCCTGAGACCGTATTCATCTCCTTGAGCAGTAAAACGTATTGAGCCCTTCAAGACCTGGACAGAAATAGTGCCATCTGCGTGATGCTCTTTCAGGATGGAACCTTTGTCCATGGAGATGAGTACCATCCTGAAGTCCGGCCCCTTGAACAGAGTCCTGGCGAAGTGGCCCATTGGCCATGGCCTCTCCTGCTCGGATTGCATCATCTCCTTCGCAAGGTCGAACTTCACCGAGTTTTTCTGCGTCATGCCGTCATCGGCAAAGCCTTCGGTCGCCATATATCTGGCCTCTTTCTCTATGTAACGTTCGATGCCCCACGCCGAAATCAGTGGCAACATACATCATAGGCGGTTGTGTGGTGGAGGCCAGTCAACTCCGCGATGCGAGAACTCGCTTCATGTTCATCGCGATGAGGTCCGCCTTGCGCGTAATGATCGCCGCTTGCGAGGGTGTCATGACCTCGTTGGCTGTCTCTGAGAACAGCTTCAGCCAACGAGCGAAATACCTCTCCTCGATGGGCAAAGGGAAATGTGCAAGAAGTGGATTGCCTTTATATCGTCCCGTTGTCAGCAATACCGTAGACCAGAAGTCTTTCAGGAGAGCCAAATGGGCGTCCCAATTGCGCACTGCATCGTTGAAGACAGGACCGATTTCCGGGTCCACGCGGACCTTTGCATAGAACCGCTCGACGATACTCGCGATTTCCGCTTCAGTGATTGGTCGTTCGGTGTCCATTTGGGGCTCCTGGTATGCAGTGTTTCACAGTGCCAGATTGGATATCTGGCCATCCCTTCTGCCGCTGGCAGCATGATCGCGATTTCGATGATTGCAAGATGTGCCGCTTGCCAGCACTCAATGGCTTTGGGTCCGACGATCTAGGTGGCAACCGCCGCTCCATCAGCCTGATGTTTGCTCAACCACAATTCAAGGCCCCCTTTGAGTACGAAGACGTTACGCAGCGCATGGTCGTTGACCATACACTCAACGCGAGACCACGTCACTGGCTCTGTGGCAGAATCGTAGAAAACGAAAACCGAGCGACGAGAGGCCTTCTGTAGAAATCTCTCAAGTTGAGAGACTGGCATTCTGAGGGCGTCGAGAATTTGCGGTTTCTCGTCCGAACCAGAGCGAGAACTCAACTCAATGATGAACAAATCTGGTTCAATCGCAATCAGCGAATCCAGACGCGCCGAAGAAATATAAGGAAGCGAACGGCAGCCCTTCACATGTCGCTTTGCGCGAGCTCTCATTTCCAAAAAGAAGAGCAGTGCATACAAAAACACCACAAGGAATATGTAGAACCAGGCAAGAGGCAACACAAATCACCTCCGTAGGCTACAGATGAGCATCTCCGGCTCACACTGCGGCCGCTAACCGCTACGCCTTCATTGTATCGTAATGCGATCTATCCTTCAAGAGCGTAAGACCTGAGTTGAAGAACACATCATTCCCCTGTTCGCCCGGCTCCTGCGTTCCATCAGTGCGCGGACGCTTCCGAAAGTTCGGCTGGAGAACCACCGGCATGATGCACTTCTGCGCCGCCGATTGCACGTTGCCGCTTGCTTCTGCAAAGGACATCTCCGCCGGGAAGAAAGCAGAAATCGTATGATTTACAACAAGTTTCGCAAAGCCAGAAATGCTCAATCTTCGGTGCACCTCCAGCCTGCCGGATGACTCTCACCACTCGCCCCCCACGAAGGTAATGCAGTTCCCTATGACAGTCCGGGTTGGAGCACGCCGTGATCATATCGACTCTCGTTTAGGACCTCATCCTGACCTCGATGCGTTCCGCCTCTGATCGCAAGGCTTTCGTTCTTTAATATCTGCCCGTTTTCAGTAAAGAAATGTGCGGAGGCGACCCCTTGTGATGACAGGTAACTGGTCTCGGTCTTAGCTGATGATTTGAAGATCGACGCGGCACGCGAATACGCTCGTGCGTCGCCAAAGCCGGACATCGACCTTTTGCGTTAGGTCCCTCGTCTCACGCCGTCAACAGGTGAGCGAAATACGCAGGTACTTGAGGGCAAGTTGACCAAAGATGTTATTCCAAGGGTCCGTTGCCTAGCCGCTTTTGAGGAAACGTCCTTGTGCCTACTTTGCCGGCATGCCGTCACTTTGAATACTGCATCCTCCACTTGCTTCCGCGAAGGAATCCTGGCTAAAGGGGAAAGCCTGACTGCTGATAAAACTGCGGCCGTCGAGAGTCACCCGATGTGTCCCCCAGGAAATGCTTTGAACGGCGAGCGTAGGGACAAATCTCTCCTCGTGATATACCCAGTCTCCGAATTTCACCGACAGATATTTGATGTGCCAGGAGCTTGGCTCCATTATGAAATCCGAGAGGATACCGACACGCCGGTCCGTGGACCAGACCTCATAGCCAAGAAGATCTATTGTGTTACGGAGGTGCGGATCGTCATTTGCCAGGACCGGAAATTCCCTCTGAGCTGGGACCAGCGCAGCAGGCACATACCATCTCGGTTCGAAATCGGGCCATCCGAAATGCTTCTTCAACGCAAGCTGCTGTTGCTGGGAAACCGGCTTGACGGAACTGACATCTGCGCATGTGGCCAATTCCTGATGCGTAAGGTTGGCGGCGATGATCTTTTTTGTCCAATCGGGTCGGTCAGTGGCAGAGGTGCGAATCACTACCTGCCGCCTGGAGAACCAGGTTCCTGCGTTGGCTACTAGAAAGCAAATGGTCCAGGATCGATCGTCAAATAAAAGGCTACAGACTTGGTGTTCTTCCCCATCAGTTGTGACTAATGGGATCTTCATCAATGTCGTGAGGCTGGTAAACATGTCTCCTCCGTTCGAGGATCCGATTCTCGCTGCCTATGGCGAAACGGCAGTCTCATCAAGCATCATTTATATCGTAATACGATGGACTGCTAAAAACAAGTTCTACTCGTACCGCTGAAGCAGTATGTACATGAAAACCACCCGCACTCTCAAAATCGATTGGCTGGGTTCTCAGGACTCCAAGACGCTGTGTCGTTGTCTTGGGACCCGATCTGAGCGATCAGTTGTGGTCTCCGTTTTCGGGCGGTACGTAGTCGAAAAGTCTCAAACGTTCGCTCTCGCGTTCCACCGATCGGGTTCGGCCACGTAGGAGCTCATTCAACGAAATTGTCCCGCAGACTTGCTGGCTGGCGCGGTCGACTACGGGCAATGTGCCCAGACCTTCTGTCGCCATGATCTCCGCGGCTCCACGCGCCGTGCCATCCGAATACACGTAGTGCGCCGGCAGCGCCTGCTTTGGCCCAGGAGCTCCCACGGCCGACATGAGTTCTCGCACGATGACCAATTCCAGCGGATCGACTCCATATTCCCGGCTGAGATGGTACCCTCGACGGCTTAGTTTTTCAGTCAGGATGGACCGCGGCATCAACAGAGACGTGATCAGATAAGACGAGATGCACGCTATGGTGAGCGGCAATAGAGCGGGTAAGCAATGTGTTACTTCCAGGCTGAAGAGGATCGCGGTCAATGGAACACCAAGGGAACCTGCGAGCATGGATCCCATGCCGATAAGCGCCCAGAACGCCTGGCCCTCTGCTGGCGCATGCAAAATGTGTCCTACGGTTGCACCAACGGCGCCCCCGATCATCAGCAACGGCGCCAGCACGCCACCCGAAGTTCCCGACCCCAGCGACGAGGCCCACATAAGGGACTTGGCAACAATGATGCCGACAATCAAAGCTACCGTGGCATTGCCGCGCAACAGTTCTGCGATGTTGTCATAGCCGACACCAAGTCCACGCGGGAAGAAGAGGCCTCCAATTCCTACTCCGATACCTCCGAGAGCCGGCCACCACATCCAGTGAATGTGCAGGTGTTCGAAAAGATCCTCAAAGGCGTACATCATGCGGCTCATCCCAGCAGATACCAGACCCACAAACGCGCCTAGAAAGAGTGAACCGATCGCAAGGGAAATGCGAGGAAGCCCAGCGATCGTTGGCATTTTGAACAATGGTCCGGCACCGAGCCAGTAGACTCGGAGGAGGCCTGCCGTCGTGCTGGCGATCGCCACTGGCACCAGGCTCCTCGGTCTCCATTCGAAGAGCAGTAGCTCGACGGCGAGGAGAATCGCGGCAACCGGCGTTGCGAAGGTGGCGGACATACCCGCAGCCGCACCAGCTACCAGCAGCGTTGTTCTCTCAGCATCGGTGACATGCATCCATTGCGCGATGAGGGAACCGACGGCGCCGCCCGACATGATGATTGGGCCTTCCGCACCAAAGGGGCCACCCGATCCGATGGCAATCGCGGCTGATATAGGTTTCAACACTGCGACTTTGGGATCTACCTTGGCACGATGAAGCAGAATTGCCTCGATAGCCTCGGGGATCCCATGCCCACGAATTTTGTCTGAACCGAACCGGGCCATCAACCCTACGAGAAGGCCACCGATTACTGGCACTATCACCATCCAATAACCCAGCGAGCTGCCCGCTGGAGAAACGGTCGCAATACTGAAGCGATGGTAGTAGAACAAGTTGGTTGAAAGTGCGATACACCGTAACAGCAGGACTGCCAGCGCAGTTGCACAGGCCCCAATGCCGATCGAGACGCCTGAAAGGAGCCAGACCCTGCGATCGACCGTGAAATCGCGTAAGGCAGATGGTTCCGACTTCATTTGTAGTCTCCTCGAGCTGGAACCGTGGCCCTGCGATCGCTTGTCGCTTGCTCGTTAGGGCCGCAGATCATCGACAAAGCCCCAATCAGCCTGGGGGCCAGCTCATAGAGCTCCCGCGCATGGTTATCCGAGAGAACGCGCAGCAGCCGATGCCCCTTCGCTGTAACGCCCAGCTGGATGCGCCGGCGATCATGCGTATCCTGATCGCGATGGATCAATCCCGCTTCCTCGCAGCGCTTGCTGAGCTCGACAACGGTGTGGTGCCTCAGCCCTAGCCGCTCCGCGGCATAGGAAACCGTCGTCTCCACGTCATCCGGAGCTCCTGCGAGCTGCAACATCAATTGGTGCTGCTGTGGGTGTAGGCCCGCCTCCGCGGCGCAGCCTTCGCTAAATTGGAGGAACCGTCGTAGCTCATAGCGGAACTCCGCCAGGTTCCGCTGTCTTACCCGATCTTCAAGCTGCAGATTTTTCGACATGCCTCAAGTATATCGCATAACGATATAAAATATTAGATCACTTCTTCTTGCTGCACTTACAGAGGGTTGCGACAGGAGGGCTTGTTACGGCCAATGCTGGGAGGCCTATGCTGCATCGATCCGGCGGCACAACCGGGATTCCGAGTCTGCCGGCGTCCGGCCCACTCACCGTAGGGCACTCGTGCCTAAAAGACTGCTCGCGATGGCACCTGGCTAGCTTTGTGGACAGGGAGAAAACTGGGGAAAGGGGCTCTCTCGGCTAAGAACGACGGACTTCAGGACTGGTGACCCCAAGTTCCGGTGGCGACGGAGTCAACCCATGACTTCAACGCGATCGCCGATCTTGTCATAGTCGTAGGCTTCTTGCGTGACCACTGGGACTTCGAGAAAGTTGTCGGTAAGGGGAGGCGATTGGACCTTCCACTCCAATCCGGTGGCCCGCCACGGATTCGCTCCGGCGATCTTCCCGTACTTCAACGACCAGAGGAAATAAGCTGCCGGCAGCAAATAGCCGATAGCAAGAATTGAGGCGCCGGCAGTCGAGAGAACATTTAACACTTGGAACTCCGGGGGATACGCATGATAGCGTCGAGGCATCCCAAGGTAGCCAAGAATAAACTGGGGAAAGAATGTGAGATTGAAGCCGATAAAGAGGATCACGGCGGCCAATCTACCCAAAGATTCCGGGTACATTCTTCCGGTAATTTTCGGCCACCAAAAGTGCAAACCTGCCATATAGGCGCTTACCATGCCGCCGACCATAACGTAATGGAAGTGGGCCACAATAAAGTACGTTTCGGTTAAGTGAATGTCCATGCCGAGCGAAGCCAGGAAGATTCCAGTCAGACCACCGATGGTGAAGAGGCCGAGAAAGCCCAGCGCATAGAGCATGGGCGTATCGAACGTGATCGATCCCTTGTACATGGTCGCTGCCCAGTTGAACACTTTGATCGCAGAAGGCACTGCGACGAACATGGTCATGATGGAGAAAATGAGCGCGGAATAGTTGGAGATTCCCATAATGAACATGTGGTGCGCCCAGACGAAGAAGCTGAACACCCCAATAGCGACAGATGAAAACGCAACGGCGGTATATCCGAAGACTCGTTTTCGACAGAAGCATGCAATCACTTCTGAGATGACCCCCATGCCGGGAAGAATCATGACATAAACGGCCGGATGGGAGTAGAACCAGAACAGATGTTGGAAGAGAAGTGGGTCGCCGCCAAGTCTAGGATCAAAGACACCTATACCAAAGACACGCTCGAGTACAAGGAGCACCATGGATATGGCGATCACTGGGGTGGCGAGAACAAAGATGATCGAGGTCGCATAGTAAGACCAGATGAACAACGGCAGGCGAAACCATGTCATGCCCGGAGCGCGCAACCGATGAATGGTGACGATGAAGTTGAGCCCCGTCAATATAGACGAGAAGCCGGCAATGAAAATTCCCATGGCTGCGGCGATTACATTGCTGTTGAGGAAGTGTGTACTGAGCGGCGTGGTGAAAGTCCATCCCGTATCCACCCCGCCGGAGAGCATCATATACAGTTCAACGCAGCCGCCCACGGCGAACAGGTACCAGCTTATGAGGTTGATTTTTGGAAAGGCCACGTCCTTCGCGCCAATCATGAGAGGTATAAGAAAGTTACCCAGGACGGCTGGCGCTACCGGCACCAAAAAGAAAAACACCATGATGATGCCATGTATGGAGAACAGTTTGTTGTAGGTATCCGAGGTCACAAGATCGCCGGCGGGCGTAAGGAGTTCCAATCGAATGAATGAGGCGGCCGTACCACCGATGACGAAGAAAAAGCTGGTCGTGAAGATATAAAGAACGGCGATGCGCTTGTGATCCTGCGTCAGCAGCCAGGATTTAAGGCCGTATCCGCTATTCAGATAATTTTCCTCCGGCAGCAGGAGGGGTTCAGGCGGCGTCCCGACCCTTGCGGTCCCCATCACATTGTCCTCTCAAGATCGGTCGAGGGTCGTGCTCCTGGACCCGGTGGCTCCATCTCAGGAATCTTTTTGACCACCCAACTACCACGATCGCAAAGTGTTGCGCGCCAGGATAAGTTGGACGACCTTGGCCAGCCAAGACCTCATGGTTCCTGACGACTTTAATTCTGGCCGATGGATCAGCGGTATGCTATGACCTGGGTCATAGTCAGGCCAACCGCTGTGGAGAACGCGATGAAGACGAGCACAATCACGGCCCTCCAACATACAGGACTGTTCGGGTGCCTGACTGCCGAGGAACTTGCGGACATCGCACGGCGAGCTACCGAGCTTCACTTCAAGAAGGGGGAGATGCTATTTCTCTCTGGCGAGCAGGCGAAAGGGCTCTTTGTGGTTGTGAAGGGCCAGATACGAGTCTTCCAGCAGAATACAGATGGTAGAG
This sequence comes from uncultured Acidobacteriaceae bacterium, assembly GCA_963824325.1. GTDB lineage: Bacteria > Acidobacteriota > Terriglobia > Terriglobales > Acidobacteriaceae > PALSA-350. Next base: position 28,594 of record CAWGPA010000011.1, read on the forward strand.
AACAAGTGATGCATATAGATACTGCGGGTTCTGTAGTTGCTGAGGTTGCTGTCTTCGATGACGGCCCCTACCCTGCGTCCGCAATATCGGAAGTCGATGTGGACGTCCTCTTTATCGATAAGCGTGATGTGCACGATCTCTGTAGGAAGTACCCGACGTTAGCGCTACAGGCCCTGAAGTTGATGGCGCAGCGGGTGAGGAAGCAAGCCCAACTGGTGGAAAGCTTGTGCTTCCATGAAGTCGGACAAAGACTCGCGTTTTTTCTGTTAACCAGAGCGCAATACACTGGCCCCCCTATGCGGGACCCGGTTGTATTTCACCTGCCATTGTCCCACCACGAAATTGCTATTCAAATCGGTTCGGTAAGAGATGTAGTCGCGCGTGCTTTTGCCCGGCTGAAGCACGATGGATTGATAACTGCACAAGGCCACGAAGTGACAATCCCCAACGTACGGGCTCTCAAACTATACGCCGACGCGGGAGTTTGTGGACCGCCATCATGAACTGAGTCCAATTCTTCTCCTGCCTCTTTTCGGAGGTTTCACGTATGAGATACAAGAAATACTCATCTCCTCGGGAGCGCGCAGAAGCGTTCACGGGAACTCTGGGCATCCGCCTTCCGATCCTGCTTGCCCCCATGGCTGGAGCGTGCCCTGCCTCGCTGTCGATTGCCGTTGCTAATGCAGGAGGCTTGGGGGCATGTGGAGCGTTGTTGATGGAGCCGGAAGCGATAAAATCCTGGGCCGCCGAATTTCGTCAAAAGAGTAAAGGAGAATTTCAACTCAATCTATGGATTCCTGAGCCCGTGCCGGTGCGTGATCTTGAAATGGAGAGACAGCAGCGAGAGCATCTGTCAGCGTGGGGACCTCCCGTTCCAATGGAAGCGGGCGATGCCGCACTACCGGACTTTAAGGCACAATGCCAAGCCATGATCGCCGTAGGGCCGAAGGCGATCTCTTCGATTATGGGGCTTTATGGAGCTGACTTTATCGCGGAGCTGAAAGCGCGCGGAATCCTATGGTTTGCCACGGCCACGACGGTTGCTGAAGCCAGGGCGGCTGAAGCAGCCGGCGCCGACGCCGTCATTGCCCAGGGGATGGAGGCCGGTGGTCATCGCGGAGCCTTTCAAGCTGATCAGGGGGAACGTCAGATGGTGGGCCTGATCGCGCTCTTACCGCAGGTGGTTGACTCAGTTGGCGTGCCAGTCATTGCTACCGGTGGAATCGCCGACGCCCGCGGAGTAGCTGCAGCACTGATCCTGGGCGCCAGCGCAGTACAGATAGGAACCGGGTTCCTACGATCTCCGGAGGCGATGATCCATCCTGCCTATGCGGACAGACTGGCTCAGACCGACGCACACGACACCACAGTGACAAGAGCGTTTACCGGCCGCCCTGGACGCAGCGTAGCAACAGCATACGTTCGCGCATCAGCAGCGCGGGGTGTGCCTCCACCAGCTCCATATCCTGTCCAGCGTGGATTTACGCGCCTGATGCGTGAAGATGCGCGAAAGGCGGGAGACGCCGACCGGATGCAACTGTGGGCCGGCCAGGCCGCCAGATTAGCACGGGCTGAGCCGGCTGGCACCCTTGCTCAACAGTTGTGGGAAGATGCCTCGCGGCTTCTGTCGTAATGTGGCCGTCTTGCTCGACCCACGTTACGGGCTTCACAGCAGCCAGACACCCGGACACATCCTCCGCTCGAGGGCCTTGATTCCGCCGCGCTTGATCGCGTTCCAGAAAGATGCTGTCCCAACTGTGACCTAAGTCATAGCGTGCGGCTGATTCTCAGCGTAAAAATTTGCTTGTAAGGGGGCCGAGAGGAAAGATGCCTTGCCCAAAGGATTTCGCATGTTGAACGCTAACGTGAAGCTCCTTATCGTGGACGATAATGAGTCGCTTCGCGAGTCGCTGTCGCAGCTTTTTACGGAGTTTGGACTTAGCGTGCGCTCGGCTGAGGACGGCTCTTCCGCTTTGATGGAAATTCGACAGGAAGTCCCAGACATCATTCTCTCCGACCTGAACATGCCGCGTATGTCCGGCTTCGAATTCCTATCGATAGTCCGTCGCCGGTTTCCCGCGATCCGGGTGATTGCCATGAGCGCTGAATTTTTCGGCGACGATATACCGCCCGGGATAGCCGCCGACGCTTTCTACGAAAAAGGACCCAAGTTGAGCCCATTGTTGCACCTGGTGCACGCTATGACTTTCCCGGAACGATCACCGCCTTTACATCGCCAAACGTCGGCGCCCATTCAGAACTGCGCAGAACTGACATGACGTCCGGAGAGCGTACTTTGTGATCGGGTCCAGGGTGCGCAGGAGCCGGTTCTTCGATGAAGCAGGCCGCCCTATTTATGAGCCAAGAAGCTTAGGCGGAATTCCACTCGGTGAAAATATGTATCTGATCAACACTCACAACATTCACTCCATCACGTCCCTGTATACCCTTCAAATACAGTATTTACTCTCAACACTGAATCAGATTCCCAAGTGCCTCGAAGGGCTGACGGACGCCGCGTCAGATCAGCACTTGAAGGAAGCGTTTCGGTCGCACCTGATGGAGGCCGGACTTCAGCGTGAGCGTATCGATCAGATTTTGCTCGAGCTGACCAGCAAAGTAGTCGGTAAAAAATGTGCCGTCACGGCAGCTCTGATTGCAAGCGTCGAGAAGATCGTTAGAGAAACGGACCGAGGTTTGGTTCGTGATGCGTGGCTGGCTGCGAGCGCGCACAGGATAGAGGAATTCGAGATCGCCTCCTATCAGGCTGCCTTGCAGTGGGCTCTGGTCTCGGGTTACACGTACCAAGCTTCGTTGTTAGAGGCGACGCTGGCCGAAGAACGGCATGCGGATGATGTTCTTTGCAGCATTGCGGAACACATCAACTTAACCGTGAAGGCTGCCTGATACCCGTAACCCCATCTCTGGTAAAACTGCTTTACTTGACGGCGTCTCGTCCCTTCTTCAAATCATCGCCTAAGAGAATTGCCTCCGCGATGTCTTGCATGGATATTCTTCGCTGACGGCTCTCCTTCTGCATCGTGCGGTAGGCTTCATCCTCACTCATACCCAGGTCACGTTGCAGTACTCCCTTGGCTCGTTCGACTGCCTTGCGTGATTCAAGGCGGTTGGCCAACTGCACGTTTTCTGTCTCCAACCGTGCTCGCTCGATCTCCGCGCCGACCAGAAAGCCGAGCGTAGAAAGCAACCGCACTTCATTCTCGGTATGTTGATAGGTGAGCCGATGCTGCAGGTTAATCACGCCAACGACCTTAGTTGCGCACAGGATCGGCGTGCACAGAATGGCTTCGAAGTGGTCTTCCGGAAGGCTGCGGAAGATCATGAACCGAGGGTCGTTCGATGCGTTCGACGCAATGGCAACCGGCTCCCGGTTTTCCGCAACCCATCCGGTAATTCCCTGTCCAAGTTGAACCCCAAGGCGATCAACCAGATCAGCATGGGGGTTCTTCGAAGCGCGCAGCACCAGCTTCCCCTGCTCGAGAACATAAATGAAGCACGAATCGCAGGGAATGACGGTGGTTACAAACTCCACGATGCTGCCCAGCACCACGTGAAGCGGGTCGGCGGCAGCGATTCGGCTGCTGACCTGGTGCAGAAAATCAATAGACGTGAGGCCGTCGCGAAAACCTGCCATGGTTGGGGTGGATGGCGCCACCCGATGTACGCGCGCAGCCTGCTTGCTTTCTTTTTTCTCAACGGGACTGGTCGTGTCTGGATCAGTCGCTACAGTGAGGGAGGCAAGCCCGATCTTCTTCTGCTCCAGGATCTTGCCTGCGTACTGGGCAGCCTCATTGACGATAAAACCCATCTTTGGCCGGGAGGGCTCAAAATCCGGTGTTATTCCGTAATGTGCGAGTTCCTCAGAGGTGGTCGGACCGATGGAAACGACGACCAGGGAACGCAACCCAGCGTTCAGCTCATCGCGGAGACCCATCTCTTCGGCCACTTGAAAGAGGTGAATCACCTGTACCGCGGTCATCAAGAGCACTACATCTACGCTACCGTTAGCGACGCTGTGCACAGCCTCTCGCAGGGGACGCAGATCTTCCGGAAGCGCCCATTGATACACAGGAACCTTGGTGACTTCAGCGCAGCGCTCAGTCAGCTCCGCCAGCAATTCGGGGTTGGACGCGCCATACTCCTGGACCGCTACTCTCATACTTTGAAGAGAGTCGCCGAACTCCGAGTTGAGCGCGGTCATCATTTCGCGCCAGGTGGAAGGCTCGGCCGCGGTGGCTACGACAGGCACCCGAAGATCACGCAGGGCGGCCACCGGCTTGGGGCCGCGGGCGACGACTTTCACCGACCGCAAGGCGGAAAGAAATTGCTCGCGATCGTGTTTGGTCTGCACGATGTCAAGCAAAGCACGCACACCGACACCGGTGAGGAAGATAACCAGGTCGACTTTCCCGGCTAAGAGGTCGTCGGCGAAAGCCAGAGCCTGGCGGTTGGAGTGCAGTGGAACTTCACGCATGGCGGGCACGACAAAGGGCTCTCCGCCGTAAGTGCGGATCAGTTTTGCCACCTCGACTGCACGACGGGATTCAAGCGACAACACTCGCAATCCGTCGAAGCTCGCGTGCGCCATGCACCTCCTCCAGGCACCGGCCAGGAGAGACACTTCGGGTGCCACCGTGGCCGGTGTACAACGCTCTATTCCTATCGCATTAGGATTGGCCGATCTCTACGAGTCTAGCGGCTTTTGCGCATGAACTGCAAAAGACCCCGCAAAACGGCGCATTTTATCAATTCAGAATCTTGTTGCAGCCATACAGTCTTGCCGTTACTATCGGAATATTGCGTGCCCCTACCGTGCTGTAGGGCGTCTCGCAAAAGTGTTCACCCCGCTGTGGACGCTTACCAAACGATTCCATAGTTCCACGCTCCACGAAGAGCCTTGAATGCATCGCGTGCAAGCGATGTCTGATTCGGCCCGGCTGTCTGCGCCGCCTGCATCGTCCTGCGGGTCCGCCAGGCTTCCGTGCCCAAGCGTTCTTTAGGGTGTGCAACATGGAATCTCAACTGGCTTCCAATCCGGCGCCGGCGGCCTCTTTTACCGCGGAACAGAAGGAATACCTTAAGGGTTTCTTCGACGGCCTTGCCCAGCGCGGCCTGGTTCCATTTGCCGGGCACACTACGTCCGGCCAAATCACCAACGATCCCGCGTCCGGAAGCCCGAACATGGCAGCGGAGGAGTTGTACTTCAACACTCCGGTCTCTGACCTGTGTCGCGAAGAGCGATGGAAATTCGAAGAGAACCCGCTCGACATCTGGGACAAGCTGCTTGCTCATGCCAATGAAAACAAGGCGCCGGCGCAAGACGATCTCTTCCGCTTTAAATTTCACGGCCTGTTCTATGTCGCCCCCGCGCAGGATTCGTTCATGGTGCGCCTGCGTATCCCCGGAGCGATGCTCTCTTCGCACCAGATGCGTGGGCTGGCCAAACTAGCAGCTGAGTACGGCCCCGGCCGAGCCGACCTCACCACTCGAAGCAATGTGCAGATCCGCTCCCTGCAGCCCAAAGACATTGTCTGTGTCCTGAATGCAATCCAGGCTCTCGGCATGTCTTCGCGTGGCTCTGGCGCCGACAACATCCGCAATATCACGGCTTCGCCCATCACCGGCATCGACCCCGCGGAACTCTATGACGTAGCGCCGCTGGCCGCGGGCCTGGGTCATTACATCTTCAACTCACGCGACCTGTATGGTCTGCCGCGCAAATTCAATATCGCCTTCGACAACGGCGGAGCCATCAGCGTACTGGCGGATACCAACGATATTGGTTTCGTCGCGGTGCGCGTTACAGACGGCAAAAGCGTACCGCCGGGCATCTACTTTCGCGTTCTGCTCTGCGGTATCACGGGCCATAAGCAGTTCGCTACCGATTGTGGCCTGCTCCTCAGGCCGGACCAGACAGTGGCCGTTGCCGCTGCCATGGTGCGCGTCTTTAGCGACCACGGGGATCGCACGGATCGGAAGAAGGCTCGGCTCAAATACCTGGTCGACCGTTGGGGCATGGACAAGTTTCTCTCCGAAACGGAAAAGCGGTTGGCCTTTCCGCTCATTCGTTTCCTGGCTTCGGACTGCGAGTCGCGTAACAGAATCGACCGTGCCGCCCACATCGGCGTCCACGCGCAAACCCAGCCTGGCCGGTACTACATCGGCGTTTCAGTACCGGTTGGCCGCTTGCCGGTAGAGCAGATGCTGGCGCTCGCTGACGTGGCGGACCGATACGGCAACGGCGAAATACGCCTTACCGTATGGCAAAACCTGGTGATTCCCCATATAGCCGGCGAACATCTTGAAGCAGCCAAGGCAGATATTCTCGCCGCCGGCTTGAGCTTCGATGCCGGCACGGTGCTGAGCGGAACGGTTGCTTGCACAGGGAACCAGGGCTGCCGCTTTGCCGCCAGCGACACCAAGACGCATGCAGTAACGCTGGCCAACATGCTGGACAGTGCATTCAAGATTCTTGAGCCGGTGAATCTGCACGTAACCGGCTGCGCCCATTCCTGCGCCCAGCACTACGTTGGAGACATTGGCTTGATGGGGGTCAAGGTGGGTGGTGAAGAGGGGTACCAGGTGATGCTGGGTGGCGGCTCGGATCAGGACCAGGGGCTGGCGCGCGAACTCTTTCCTGCAGTGAGATTCAGCGACTTGCCTCCGCGCCTCCACAACCTGTTCAGCACCTACACCCAGCGCGCGATGGCCGGAGAATCCTTTCTTGCATTCACCCGCCGCCACGCAATCGACGAGCTCAAAGCATTCTGTCAGCCAGAGGAGCGTAGCTAATATGCCCGGCCCGGTCTCTCACGTTCCATTTATTCCGGACAATGCGCCGTTTACTGCGGAACAGCGGGCGTGGCTCAACGGATTTCTCGCCGGTATCTACTCACATACGGAAGCAACTACGGCCGCAGAGCAGCCGCCGGCCCTCAAAATTGCTGTACTGTATGCTTCCCAGTCCGGCACCGCGGAAGGGCTGGCACGCAAGCTCACCAAGGAACTCACCTCCAAGGGCCACGTAGCCACTTTTCTGCCGTTGGAAGGGTATACGCCCGCATCCCTGGCCGCGGAGCGATATGCGCTGCTGATCGCCAGCACCTATGGCGAAGGCGATCCGCCCGATGCCGTGCAGCCCTTCTATAACCAGCTATGCATGGAGCATTTTCCCCGGTTCGAAAATCTCTCGTTTTCCGTGCTGGCGTTGGGCGACTCCAACTACGAGCACTTCTGCAAATTCGGCCGTGACCTCGACGAAAAGCTCGCGGCGCTGGGCGCTTTCCGCATGTGTGAGCGAGTCGACTGCGATGTCGATCCCGATGAGCCGTTCGCCCGATGGAAGAGCTTGCTCTTCAAGAGCATTGAGGAGATAGTCGCCACCCGTCCGGCGAAGCGTGCTGCCGCGAACGATGCGGGCCTCGTCGCGGAACGCTCCGCCAACGAACCAGAGCAGCCGAAAAAGAAGACGGCGGCGCATACGCGCGACAACCCTTTCCTCGCCCCAATCGTCGACAAACGGCCCCTCACGCATCAGGTATCGAGCAAGCTCACGCTGCATATGGCCTTTTCTGTCGAGGGGTCGGCTGTCACCTATGAGGCAGGCGACGCCTGTGCGGTCATCCCACAAAACGAGCCCAGCCTGGTGCAAGAGATTTTGCACAAGCTCAAGTTCAGTGGGGACGTGTTAGTGCAACTACCCAAAGCAGGGACGGTACCACTGCAAAAGGCTTTGCTCGACCATCTGCAGATCACCCGGCTCACGCGCAAGATGGTGCAGGCCTACGCGACCATTGGGCAGTGCCTTCCGCTGCTGGACCTGCTCAAGCCGGAACAGCAGTCTCATCTCGACGCCTACACCTGGGACCGCGGACTGATCGACCTGCTCTATGAATTCCCTGATGTGTTACGCGACCCGGCGGACCTGGTAGCCATGTTGCCCAAGCTATCGCCCCGTCTCTACTCCATCTCATCCAGCCCAGCGGCACATGCGGGGGAAATTCATACCACGGTGGCCGTGGTCCGCTATCGCTCCCATAATCGCGAACGTGGCGGCGTGTGCTCCACCATGTTTGCCGACCGCTCGCAACCCGAATGCCGCTTACCCATTTATATCCAGCCGAACAACAAGTTCCGGCTTCCCAAAGATTCTGATCGCCCCATCATCATGATTGGTCCCGGAACTGGTATCGCACCTTTCCGCGGCTTCTTGCATGAGCGGCGGACACTCGGTGCGTGTGGCAAAAACTGGCTCTTCTTCGGCGAACGCTCCGCTGCCACAGACTTTCTGTATCGCGAGGAGCTGGAGTCGATGCAAAAAGACAATTTCCTCACGCGACTGGATCTGGCCTTCTCCCGCGATCAGGACCACAAGATCTACGTGCAGGACAAAATGTTGGAGCGGGCGCCGCTGTTCTGGTCATGGCTACAGGATGGGGCCTGCGTCTATGTCTGCGGTGACGCCACCCGCATGGCCAAGGATGTGGATGGGATGCTGCACACCATTGTGGAGCAGCAGGGCAGTTTGAACAAGGAAGCGGCCGTCGATTACGTCCAGAACCTGAAAGACCAGCACCGCTACCATCGCGACGTTTATTGATTCACTGGGCCCGTGCTGTGAAGGAAGGTCCGCACATGGCATTGCCACTGCACGAACGCGCACAAGACGGAAGCAGCGATACGCTCGTTCGCCTTACGCTTGACGACTTCCTCAAGCCGCTCGCATCTGCGCCGGCCGCCCTGCCTCCACTCGCCCCGATGCTCATTCCCGACAGGCCACTCGAGCCAGGAGAGCAATACCGCTTCCACTTCAACATGACCAAGTGCATCGGCTGCCGCTCCTGCGAGATTGCCTGCAACGAGCAGAACGGAAATCCTACAGAGATTCGCTGGCGCCGCATTGGCGAGATCGAGGGCGGCGTCTATCCCAATACCAGCCGCCACTATCTTTCCATGGGCTGCAACCATTGCCTCGATGCCGACTGCCTCAAGGGGTGCCCAGTCGATGCCTACACCAAGGATCCCGTAACTGGTATCGTGCTGCATTCCGCCGATGCCTGCATCGGCTGTCAGTACTGCGTGTGGAATTGCCCCTACTCCGTCCCTCAATTCAATGAAGAACGTGGGGTCGTGGGGAAATGCGATATGTGTCACGGCCGCCTTACCGATGGCCTCGAACCAGCATGCGTCAATGCCTGCCCGGAAGGGGCTATCGAGATCGAGATTGTTGACATGCTGGCCTGGCGTTCAGACTACGCGCTGGCCGAGTCGCCTGGGATGCCCGCCGCTGGGCAGACCATTTCGACTACCCGCATCACACTGCCACCCGATACGGTCACTAAGCTGGAGCGCGTCGACACCGGACGCATTGCTCCGGAACATGCGCACCTATCTCTCGTATTCATGACCACATTGATGCAGGCCGTTACCGGCTCGCTCCTCTTCGCACTGCTCTTTCATGCCACCCAACCTCTTCTGTTGGTTGCATTGCTTGGCATTACCGCTGTGGCCCTGAACATCTCTGTATTTCATCTAGGCCGTCCAGCTTATGCGTGGCGTGCGCTCAAGATGTGGCGGCGTTCCTGGCTCAGCCGCGAGGTGTTGCTCTTTGGCTTATTCTTCGGGGCACTTGCCAGCTTCGCCGTTGCCAGCTGCCTCAACGCACTACCCGCGATCTGGCTGAACCATCTGCACCTCATCCGCATTGGCTGGCTGCAACACTTGCCCGCCACAACTCTGGCTCTTCTTACCCTGGGGATCATTGCCACTGCTTTGGGGATAGCCGGCACCATCGCCAGCTCCTTTATCTACCTGGTCCCGGCGAGACCGTCCTGGAACATGGTGCACACGCCCATCGACTTCCTGCTAAGCGCGGCGCTCATCGGCACTACTTTGCCTGCGGTGCTGAGCACAATCCTGGCGTCCATTCTTCCCGCCCTATCGCAGCCCGCAGTTTTTCCGTTCTGGCCAGTCGCCTTGTCCTCTTTACTGTGGATCGCGAATCACGCGGTACGCCTTATCCGGCTTCCTCGATCAAGCATCTTTGAACATCGGGCAGCGGCCGCCTTGCTCAATCTGCCGAGTCATAGAGCCGCGCTCATAGGCAGCTTCGCATGCGCAGCAGCGGTCCCCCTGGCTCGGCTAACGTCGAACTCTGCCCTCGCCTGTGCTGCGGCGCTGGCCGCTGTGCTGCTGGCGCGGTATCTCTTTTTTGTCTCAGTCGTTCCTCTGAACATGGCACTCACCTTCACCCGCGGGGGAACCTACTGATGTGGACCCGTCTGCGACGCGCGCTGGGCATCGACACCCAGCAGGCGAAGTACACGTTCCAGCACGACCCGGTAGCCGGCCACATCGCCAGCGCGCGTATTGCCGAGCGATGGGTGAAGACCACCTGTGGTTACTGCTCGGTCGGCTGTGGCATGTTGGTCGGCATCAAGGAGGGCAAGGCAGTCGCCGTTCGCGGCAACCCCGCCCACCCGGTAAACCGGGGCAAACTATGCCCCAAGGGGCTCAGCGAACACCACACTCTCGATGCGCCAGGCCGTGCAACACAGCCGCTGTTACGTAAACATGGCGTACTCGAGCCCGTTTCATGGGACGAGGCGCTTGACATCATGATCGAAAAGTTCACCCAGGTGCAATCCCGCTATGGTCAAGATGCGCTGGGCGTCATCGGCACCGGCCAGCTGGTGACGGAAGAGTTCTATACCTTGGGCAAGCTGGTGCAGTTAGGCTTTCGAAGCCGCAACTTCGATGGCAATACCACGCTGTGCATGGCGTCCGCGGTTTCGGGTTACAAGCTCTCCTTTGGCTCCGACGGACCGCCGGGTTCCTACACCGATATGGAGACCGCCGATGTCATTCTGCTGGTCGGCGCCAATATTGCGGACAACCATCCCATCCTGTGCCAGCGGCTGGAGCGCAATCGCATGCGCGGTACTCCGGCCCAGCCGGCGACAACGGTAATCGTGGTAGATCCGCGTGTAACCAAGACCGCCATGATGGCCGATGTGCATCTGCCGGTTAAACCGCGGAGCGATATTGCCTTACTCAATGGCATCGCCCATGTGCTGATTCGCGAGGGGCTGATCGATCGCGCCTATATTGAAGCCCACACCACCGGCTTTGAGGAGTTTGCCGCCTTCGTCGCTGACTTTACTCCTGAGCGCGTCGCAGAAACTACCGGACTTTCACCATCCGACATCGTCCACACCGCGCGCCTATATGGCAATGCGAAGGCCGCCTTTATCGGTTGGACCATGGGCGTTAACCACTCTACGCAGGGCGCAGTCACCGTGGCTGCCATCAACAACCTGGCGCTAATTACCGGTAATCTTGGGCGCCCCGGCGGTTCGCCGTTTTCGATTACCGGCCAGTGCAACGCGATGGGAACGCGCGAGGCCGGCTTTACTTCCAGCCTGCCGGGCTATCGCAAATTTGAATCGGCGACCGATCGAGCCGATCTGGCAGCTCTATGGAATATCGCCGTCGATCGCATTCCTACCGCGCGCGGGCTGGCGTACCCAGACATTATCGAAGGCGCGGTCTCGGGAAAGATCAAAGCCCTCTGGTTCATCGCCACCAATCCGGCGGTCTCCTTCCCCAACTACGGGTTGCTGGAGCAGGCGCTACGCAGCGTGGACTTTATGGTGGTGCAGGATGGTTTCCACCCCACGCCCACCAGCGATTTCGCGCACCTGGTTCTGCCCGCCGCCATCTGGGGAGAGAAGGAAGGCACCTACACCAACTCCGAGCGCCGCATCAGCAAGGCGAACGTGCTCGTTGCGCCGCCCGGTGAGGCGCGCACGGACTTCGACATCTTTCTCGCTCTCGCCGAAAAGCTCGGTGTTAAGAATGAGCTCTATCCGGGTTGGGTATCGACTCATGACGCCTTCCTGGAGTGGCAGCATATCTCCGCCGGTCGCATGTGTGACTACAGTTCATTTACCTGGCAGCAGATTGAAGACAACGGTGGAATGCAATGGGGTGGCGAGCGTCTTTACACCAATCCTGTCTTTCCTACGGCAACTGGCAAAGCCATCCTTCACTCTGTGCCCTGTCTGCCGTTCATTGAACAGCCAGATAAAGACTACGACCTCATCCTCAACACTGGCCGCACCGTGGAACATTGGCACACTCGCACCAAGACCGCGCAGGTGGCGATGCTGCATGCCATGGTGCCGAATGCATGGTTGGAAATGAATCCCGCAGATGCTGAGCGCCTTCAACTGAATCCACACGATAAGGTCACCGTCACTTCGCGCCGCAACAGCGTGCGCAACCTGGAGTTACGCATCACCGGAATCGTCGCGCCAGGCCAGGTTTTCATGCCATTCCATTTTGTTGAGACAAACTCGAACCTCGTCACCTTGGGCGCATTCGATCCCATATCGCGCGAGCCCAACTTCAAGCAGTGTGCGGTTCGGGTAGAAAAGTCATCGGCCGTACCTGTGTAGAACTCCACAAGCCAAGGTCCAATGCGGTTGCAAATTGCCATACCGAAGGGAGAACACTATGGGCGAATCAACTATCGAAACTACGCTGTACAAACGGATCGGCGGTGAAGCAGCTGTGCGTGCGGCGGTGGACCGCTTTTATGAGCATGTTCTCGCTGATCCTTCGCTCAGCCATTTTTTCAACGGCGTAAGCATGCCCCGGCTGAAAGCACATCAGTTTGCTTTTCTGTCCCAGGCACTTGGTGGTCCAAAGCAATACTCCGGGACATCCATGAGCGAAGCGCATGCAAGACTTGCTATCGAGCAGCATCACTTCGATTCGGTTGCCGCACACCTGGTGGAAACACTCCGCGAACTCGGTGTTCCCAAGGACCTCATCGGAGAGGTCGCTATGGCTATCACGCCGCTCGCCAGTCAGGTTGTGAATACACCCACACGCATGGCCACCACTTAGAACACAAGCCAAATCTAACCTGGAGCGATATTTATGGCGAATCTCAGGGCATTCATGCGGTCAGGGCATGTACCCACGCTGCTGGCAGCATTTCTCTACTTTGACTTCAGCTTCGCGGTCTGGGTGCTGAACGGCGCCATGGGCCCTTTCATTTCCGATGCGTTTCATCTAAGCCCGGCGCAGATCGGCCTGATGGTCTCGGTGCCCACTATGGCCGGCGCATTCATGCGCTTCCCGCTGGGCGTGCTCTCGCAGTACATCGGCAGAAAGAATGCCGCAATCCTCGAGATGTCGGCCATCGTGATCGCTCTGCTGTACGGATTTTTCTTCGTCCACACTTTCAACAACGTGCTGGCCATGGGCGTCCTTCTGGGCATTGCGGGAGCCAGCTTTGGCGTGGCACTCTCGCTTGGTTCCGGATGGTTTCCCAGGCAATACAAAGGTCTGGCCATGGGCATTGCCGGCGCGGGCAACAGCGGCACGGCCGTGGCAGCGCTCTTTGCGCCGCGGCTGGCGACGCACTATGGCTGGCAGCATGTGTATGGCTTCGCGGCGGCCATGATGTTGTTGCCGCTATGCGTCATGATATTTTTCGCCAAGGAACCGCCCGACATCGAGCACCAGTCTTTGAGGCAACATCTCAGTTGTCTTTTTGAAAAGGATGGCTGGTACTTCAACTTGATCTACATCATCACGTTTGGCGGCTTCATCGGCCTCGCCACTTTCCTGCCATCGTTCTACTACGCACAATTCCACGTAAGCAAGATCGTGGCCGGCGAACTCACGGTGCTGGCCACGTTGACCGGATCCGCGACGCGCGTGCTGGGCGGTTGGTTTAGCGATCGCGTCGGAGGCATCACTACACTTTCAGTTGTATTTCTCATTACCATCGCCGGGCTCTTTGGCTTGATGACTGCACCGCCGCTGTTCGCGACCACACTGCTCTTCATGCTTTGCTTCGCCGCGTTGGGCGCAGGCAACGGCGCCACCTTCCAGCTGGTACCCATACGATGGCCGCTGACAACCGCGGTTGCGGGCGGCATGATCGGGGAGATCGGCGCGCTCGGTGGATCGATCCTGCCTAACCTGCTTGGCCTCTCCAAGCAATACACCAGCTCGTATCGAGTTGGTTTCGTTCTCTACGCGGTGCTGGCCACCGCCGTTCTCATCATGCTCCGTGCTGTTTCAAAGAGTTGGACGACGACTTGGATTGGTCAAGGGGGCCGAGCCCTGACGCCGAGCGTTTCTTCTTTGGATTCAATGGCTGCGGACTAAAGGCAGCCTTGCTAAAAAAGTACTTCCACCTCTTGCGGTTCAGCCGTGTTTACAAAATGCAAAAGGAGTGTTCGTCCGCTTTGTCGATACTGGCCGTTATCGAGCGGCTTGCCGTTTACGGTCACCTCCCGGGGAGGCTTGGTTGACAGGATGCGAATGGCCGCGTTAGTTTGATCGATCCCTTCAGCCTGGAAGGTGAGGCTGCGGGCAGAGGCGTGCTCTCCAGCGATCTTAGCGGAGGCGGCCAGGACGCGCGGCGTAGAGGATTTGAAATAATTCACGTCGAGCAGGAGCGCTCGGGTGCCTGGTTCGACCACGAGTTCGTGGGTCTCCGCGAGGTCAGCGTCAAAGAGGTTGATCAGGTCGCCGGTCACAGATAACGGATGCGCTGATGGCTGCCGAGCCACGCCTGCCTCCTCGTCCACTCCTGCCGCAATCACATAAGGGCCGCGACGCAAGATCAGCGCGTTGGTCTCTTTCAGCGGTAAGTGGACCGACTTGGCAGCCTTTTGAACCCAGCCGTAGACCACGTTTCCGCCATTGGGCAAGTAAGTCAAAGCTGCAGGACTTTGCGATTCATAGAGGACGTATCCCTTGCCGACGGCGTGAAGGCCGGTTGCGGCGGGCGGTAGTCCGAGCACTTGAAAAAGATGGTCGCGTGGTGTGGCAAAGTGATTTCCGTTAGAGTTCCACCAATCTGTGGCTTGGTTGTAGGGGTCCTGGTCATCGTCGAGGACGATGAGGGCTCCGCCGGAGCGTACCCAGGCGGCGAGCGCGCTATGGAACTTCGGCGAGGGAGGCTTTTGGCCGTCGTAGGTGAGGAGAAGGAGCTTATAAGGATTGAGAAATCCAGCGGCGGATTTGGAGTAGGCGCTTTCGATCTGTACCGGCTCCACCGGCATGCCGCGCATCAGCAGTGGCAGCGCAAGGCCGTAGAATTGCCCGAGGTTTTCGTCAGACGGTTGCGGCGCGACACGCTGAAACATGAGCGTGTCAGAAACCAAAACGCCTATCCCTTGTGTCCCAGCGGACTCCCATCGGATAGCCGACGCGGGCTGCTCCATGTCATTCAGGGCATGGAAAACAGTTTGCAGCTCCGTCTCGTACTGTTTGGGGATAAGGCTTTTTTCCGGATTGGGGTCAGCTTCAGTCTGCTCGCTCACCGGGTGCATCGATTTGGGCCCGAAGATACGTTCGGGCCAAGGTAGTACTTCGTAGCGAGCTACACCGGGCTGAAGCAAAGAGGCGGTGAGCGTACTTTCCCAGTTGGTGCGGTAGTCGACCCACGAGTGGTTGGGATTGTCTTCAATGGGATCGTTGAGATACCAGATGCGTTTGCCGGAAGAGCGGGCGATATTCTGCAGAGCGCCATACTCGAGGAACGCAGTTTCGAAGGTACGTTGTTTGGTGACTCCGTTGTAGACATTTGGGGTGCGCGAAGTTCCCGTCCAAACCTGGGCGATGTAGCCGTCGGCACCGACATCGAGCAGAGACGATTCTGGGCTCACGATCTTCCATTGCGCGTAATTGATGAGGGAGTGCGTTGCTACGTAACAGGGGACATTGAGGCGCTTGCTTGCGGCGTAAGTTCTCACCGCATCGAAGACCTGCGCCAGGGCGCGGCGATAGAGGAAGTACTTAAGCTTCGAAGCGCGATATTGTGCATCGGGGGAGCTGTCCGGTTCCTGCCAGGGCTCATGGTAGTACTCCTGCCACTCATGTTTGAAGCTGTCGCTCCAGCCCGCGCGAGCCCAAAACTCCGGCTCTTCCAGGTAGATCGCCTCAGCCCCCGCATCGATCGCCGCTTCTACTCCCTTCGCCAGATAGCGGCCATAAGAAAGGCTGGGAGCAATATAGGGGACCTCGCGGCCGCTGTGGAGGATCAGTTTGCCGCTCTTTTCCTGTTGTGTCTCGTTCCAATGTTCCTTACCGTCAAAGTCTCCGCGCAGGTAAGGAGCATACCGTCCCCACGCCACCCCTGTCATGACGGCGACCCGGTACCCGTGATCACGCCAGGAGCGAATGCGCTCAGCGGTGGTCTCGTCGATGCCATACACCATGACGGTGCCGGCATTGATGTTGGTGCGGGGTGACCAGGCATGTCCGGTTTGAAAGATAAGGCGATCTTGCGGCGTTTGCGACGAAGCACTTTGTGACCAGGCAGGATGACAAATAAAGAGCAAAACGCTGATGAACGAAAGGCACGGCGCACATTTGCGGATTCTCATCATCCTCTTTTCCGAAGGGACCGAGCCGCGAAGGGAGTAGCACACGATACCAATACTATCTAAACTCGTCTTATGGTATTACGGGACAATCCTTCCAGAGGTTTCAGTCTGTCCACTGTCTCGCTGGTGTTATTGTCGCTATGGGTCGGCACCTGCCTTATGCCTGCGGCTGCTGGTCAATCAAGATCAACTAACCGCCCATCCGCCGGCTCGCCAGTAGACCAACTAATGAAAGAGGGAGAGGATCTCGCGGCACAAGGCAGATTTGCAGAGGCGGAAATCCCGCTGAAGCAAGCCGCGGAACTCGCCCCCGAGAACTATGCTCTGCTGACGTTGCTTGGCAAAATTGAGGGTCGGGTCGGCAAACATGCCGATGCCATCGCCTTGTTTCGGCGCGTTGTCAGTGGCCAGCCGAAATCGGCGGATGCGCATATAAATCTGGCTATTGCGCTTGCCGACGCCGGTCAACTGGAAGAAGCGCTGAACGAAACAACGACTGCGATATCCCTCTCTCCAAAGCTGGCTTCCGCGCATGTGAACCGGGCGCGACTACTTGCGGATCTTCACCGTCCA
Organism: uncultured Acidobacteriaceae bacterium; assembly: GCA_963824325.1. Taxonomy (GTDB): domain Bacteria; phylum Acidobacteriota; class Terriglobia; order Terriglobales; family Acidobacteriaceae; genus PALSA-350. The sequence goes on from CAWGPA010000011.1 coordinate 45,603, forward strand.
GAAGAAGCAGAAAAGGAGTTTTCCATCGCCAACCAGCTGGCCCCGAACAATGCCGAGTGTCTCTATTACTGGGGTCTGCTGGAAAAAGATCGCGGCAATTCAGCCAAAGAGACCGCGTTGTTTCAACAGCTTGTGCGCTTGCAACCGGATAACCTGAACGCGCTGCTTTTGCTGGCCCAAAGTCTGCATCACGAGGAGAAAGGTGCTGAGGCGATTTCGGTTCTTCGCCACATATTACAACTGAAGCCAGACTCAGAGAATGCGCTCTATATGCTGTCCATGGAACTTCGACGAACCAACCCGGAAGAGTCGAAGAAGCTGCAGCAGCAGTATGAAGCTGAGAAGCACAAGGACGCAGATTTAGCTCAAGTGAAAGCGCTAGGGCAAGAAGCGTATTTGGCTGCCAATAAGCAGGATTGGCCGGAGGCGATCAGAACACTGAGAAAAGCCCTTGAGTCTTGTCAAGACTGCGCGTTGGCCGCGGCTTTGCATAAAAACCTCGGCTTGGCCTTGTGCAACAACGGAAATCTCGACGAGTGCAAACAAGAGCTGCAGGAAGCGCTCAAGCTTAACCCGAATGATGCCGACGTCGTGAAGGCTCTCAACGTTGCTGCTCAGAAGCAGTGACGATTTTTTGGAGTTAGTCCCGCAGGGACGGCTGAGAGTAGCCCAGGACGCAGTCCTGGGTAGAATTTGACAGCACGAATAAGTCCCGCAGGGACGGCTGAGAATATCCCAGGATGGAATCCTGGGCATCACACCAATTCTGCAAGATTCAGCAAAGCGGGCACCGGCGCTCTTGCCGCCATTCTTCCGCGGTTCTCACATAGACTCTTCAGTCCCAGGGTACGTCGCTCCAAATCTACCTGCGACCCGTGTGTATTACCCCAGAACCAACTGGCAGCTTATCTGAAGATTCGCTACGGGATCTAGAGGCCTTAGGAGCTCGGCTCCTCCACTTGCACTTCCTGGTCGACTCGTACGTGTGTCAAGGTCTGCACAATCCCACTCGGCCAGCGGATTTCAATCACCGCATCCGCATCAACTTTCCCCAGGCCAAAGTGCACGCGTGGATCGCTGGCCGACAGATATGAGCTCGAGGTCGTGACCGTTGCCCATTGCGGACCACACGCAGTGGTCAATTTTACGACGGCTCCAATCCCGTCTCGATTGCTCTTGTGGCCCGTAAGCCGAAGCGACAGCCAGTGATTGCCGGTAGCTGTCTCGTTGTGAAGGATATGAGCGAGGCCGCCGTTGGTGCTCACGACTGCATCCACGCGGCCGTCGTTGTCCAGATCTCCAGTGGCCATGCCACGCCCCACCCAACCTTCCTTGAATAGTTCTCCAGAGATCGAGGAAACGTCGACGAAACCTTTGCCCGTATTCCGCGCCAGGAGCATGGGCTGGCGGTAATGGATGTTGCTGCGAATTTTGTCGATGTTGTCCGTGTCATGACCCTGCGCGATAAGAAGATCCTTCCATCCGTCGTTGTCATAATCAAGGAATCGCATTCCCCAACCCGAGTAAGGCTGGGTCATGGCGCCGATGCCGGTCAAATCGCTCACATAGTCAAAAGTTCCATCGTGCCGGTTGCGATAGATTGCGTATCTCTGACCCGACAAGTCAGTCACGCCGAGATCGGGCCATCCATCGTTGTCGTAGTCGGCGAAGTCGACGCCCATGCCGGCGAAGGGATCGCCCCCGGAGTCGACAGCCGCCGCGGATTCAATGCCTACTTCCTCAAACGTTCCATCCGGTTTCTGGTGGAACAGAAATTCCGGGGAACTGTCATTGGCGATAAAGAGATCGATGCGTCCATCGTGATCGTAATCAGCGATGGCAATACCCAACGCTTTCGCAGGCTTGTCGAGGCCCAGCTTGTGCGAGACCTCGGTGAAATGCCCTTTGCCATCATTGTGGTAAACCAGCATGGGTATAGGTGGAAAATGATCCGGGTGGCAGTAGCCTCGATACCCCTCACGATGCTCGCCGCACCATATGTCTTCCCAGTCCCACTGGATATAGCGCTCCACCACAAGATCGAGCAGTCCGTCATTGTCCAGGTCTACCCAGGCCGCGGAGGTGTACCAGGTGTTGCCGGCAGCCTGCGGCTGCGCCAACCCCGCCTCCTCGGTCACGTCGCGAAAAGTACAGTTGCCGGTTCCGCGGTAAAGCCGATTGCCGCCATACGCGGTTACGAATACATCCTCAAAGCCGTCGTTGTCGTAGTCCGCGATGGCCACGCCCATCCCCAGCCCCACCCCCTTCAGCCCGGATTTCTCCGTGACGTCTTCGAAGGTGCCATCGGGTTTCTGGTGAAACATCCGGTTCCAGTCGCCGGGACCGCTTTTCTGTGGGATCGAACCTCGGGGTTCGGGGTCTCGATAGGAAGCGCCATTCACAAGGTAAAGGTCGAGCCGTCCATCATTGTCGCAGTCGAAGAGGCCTACACCAGAGCCCATGGTCTCAATTTGATATTTGGTCGCCGTGTGATTCGCGTTGTGCAGGAAGTGAACGCCGGCCTTCTCGCTGATGTCGACGAACTTACCCGGAACAACCCGCGCCGGCGCGATGCAGCCAGATGGGGAAGAGCTTGTTCCCGCCACGGCACCAACAGATAAGAAAAGAGTCACCACACCAACTGCGGTGTACAGACGTTTTTCGATCGCCCAATGGACGCTCAACCAGCGGCTGTTCTTTCCCAAGAGAGACCTCGTTCCCAGTTCGTCTGATCCTCCTTACGAGAATACGCGGCCGACCCCTAAAGGCTTCGGCCGCGCGGTCCCGCTGATGTTTTTCTTAGAAGACAATCTTGCCGCTAAATTGCAGTTCTCGATTGGTGTTTGCCTGGGCGCCGTCGACCGATCCGAAGGTGCTCGGACTGTTGAGATCGGTGCTGTTGTACTCACTTAAGCCGAAGACTGGATGGTTGAACAGATTGAAAGCTTCAGCGCGAAATTGGAACTCAGTCTCGCGCCAGAGTGGGAACGATCGAATCACCGATGTGTCGAAATTGATCAATCGCTGGCCTTCGATGAGACCACGGTACGAGTTCCCGAATGTGTACTGGGCAGGAATGGCGAATGCCGCGGTATTGAACCACTCCGAGGGTGACCTCTTAAACCCGGAAAAGGGGTTACCTACCATATTGGCGCGTTCGTAGACGTTGGGATTACCTATATTGGCAATGTCCGCGCTGTCGACCACGGTCTGATTCTGCCCGCTGCGGGCAACAAAGATATTGTTGATCTGCCAGTTGCCCAGGATGTAGTCGCCGATTTTGTTGCCGGTGGAAAATCTCCTGCCCCGTCCGACCGGGATATCGTAAATCGTGTTGATAGCGAGCGCCTGAGGCACGTTCGTTCCAGCGTAGCCTCTGGACGCTCCCGGATCGTACGCATTCTGCACAGTCAGACCTTCCGAGTTGAACCAACCGTCGTCTGCCGTGTAGCTTTCCGACCAGGTGTAGGCCACCTGGAACGACAAGCCACTGGTATAGCGCTTATCCAGTGACACCTGCAGGGCGTTGTAGGTGGAACTTCCAACACCGTGGTCGTAAAGCGTGGCAATGCCATAAGGATAGGGCGCCCTGGTCTGCGGGTCTCCAGGACCGGGTGTGAGAGCGGTGTTGTAATAGCCGCCGATATTGGTGCGGTGCGAGCCAGAGCCGACATAGTCCACTTTCAACGACAACGAATTGCTGAGCTGCCGCTGCACGCCGAAGTTCCACTGCTCAGAATAGGCATTCTTGTAATTGGGGTCGAAGAACCAATCGTTGTCATTAAATGGAGTGGGAGCCGGGTACAGGCCGGCGGTGCCAAAGGGGTTCTGGGAGGCTACGGTCGGCGTCGGCGAAGCGCTGGAAGGTACGTTCGTTTGCGGGAGAGACAGCTGCCCGATATCAGGCCACGAACCCTCGGCGTTCTGCACCAACTGGGTAACCGCCGCCCAGTTATCGTAAACGATGCCGAAGGCGCCGTGAACCGCTGTTTTGTCGTCAAGCTTGTAAGCAAAGCCGACACGCGGCCCGAAGTTGGTATGCACGTTGTGGCTTATCTTGTCGTTGGGGCTCGCCCAGACATGGTCGGGCAAAACTCCTCCCGGAATGCAGGGAGCGAAGACGGTGGCCGAGCACGGAGGCGGCACCTTCTGCACGATGTAGATGCCGTTGTCCCAATCCATATCGCCGGTTTCAATCCCGCCATTCTTGCCGATGGTCGCATTGGTCCCGTACGCCGGCATGAACGTGTAGTCGTAGCGCAAACCATAATTCAAGGTCAGTCTGGGGGTTGCCTTCCAGGAATCCTGCAGGTACGCGCTTAAGACACCGCCAGGCCTTTCTATTTCGTCGACGTTGCGGCGAGCTGCGGACTGGGGAACGTTCAGCAGGAAGGATGAGAAGCCGTTGCCTGTCGCCTGGCTGGGAAATTGGGGCGCAGACGTTTGCGGATTGTTAAAGCCGAGTTGGGTGTAGTTGATCGTACTTTCGAAACCGGTCGTGACCCACCCCAGCCCGAACTTCACAGTGTGGTTGCTGATAATTTGCGTAATGCTGCCTTGGAATCCGTTGTTGTCCGTAGCCTTGGGTGTGAGGTTGATTTCTTCGCCGGTTCCAGCCAGTCCCTGAATGCTCAACTGTGGAACGAAGTCGCGCCCCGACGAGAAATCGCCGACGAAAGACTGGGACCAACCAACGGCACTGATCAGATCGGCCGTGGGAGCCTTGAATTCGTTGACGCCGTTGTCGGCCACAATGGAGTGCGAGTATTGGAATTGCGCGATGCGCGTGGGGCCGAAGACATGCACATAGCTGCCACCAAAATTGCGCGAATTGATGATCAGGCTGGTAGGTAACGACGGAAGTCCGCCGGACTGCGTGAGCGTCGAGTCGATGAAGCTATAGCGGAACCATGCAGAATCTTTTGACCCGAAGGTCTGGTCTGCACGGACGCTGAATTCGTTGAACTTTTGCACCTGGGGAGTGGTGTCGACCGCGTTCGCTGAGAACGAGCCGTTGCCCGTAGGATTGAAGAAGGGACCCGCCGTGGGGTAAATGAATTTTGCCCAGGTGACCATGCCTTGATCGATACGATCCGCGGGAATCTGATTATTTGGAAACGCAGTACGGCTGTAGCCCGTGGGGGTCACGACGGTACTGAAAGGATCGTAAATCGGGTTTTGCCCGTTGTCGGCCTCGTCGCCGGCCAGTTCCGCCGCGGTGGGCACCAGGATATCGTTATCCGACGCCCGGGAATAGCGCCACCCTTGATAGGCCCCATAGAAAAAGGTTTTGTTTCTGCCGTTGTAGAGCTTGGGGATTACGACCGGACCGCCGATCGCGCCACCGAATTGGTTCTGATGGAAGAAGGGCTTGGATTGGCTTGTCGGAAGAAAATAGTTGCGGGCATCGAAGGCCGTATTGCGCAGGTAATCCCACGCCGCGCCATGCAACTCGTTGGTGCCGCTCTTGGTGACCACGTTCACGACGCCGCCCAGCACGGAGCCAAATTCGGCGTCGTCGGTGTGCGAAACCACCTTGAATTCCTGAATGGCATCAATGATCGGCGCGACCGCATAGGTGCTGTTGATGGCAGCATAGTTGGGGAGGCCATCCGTGAGAAAGTAATCGCTGCGGTTGCTCTGCCCGTTGATGGCAGGAAAGGTATAGTCCGAACCGATCGCAATGGCGGAGCCGAAGCCCCCACCGGCGATATTGGTGCCATTTTGGGCGGTCGATATAGCAACGACGCCCGGAGTGAGCGCGAGCAGGGCGGTGAAATTTCGACCGTTCAGCGGGAGGTCGTTGACCTGCTTGGTCGCGATCACGGTGCCTAGGTTGGCGTTCGTCACGTCCAGCTGGGCGGCGGACGCCTGAACGTTAACCACCTGTGTTTCCGTTCCCACGGTGAGAGCAAAGTCGAATGTGGCGGCCTGGCCCACGGCCAGCACGAACGGCCCTAACTTTTGCGAGCTGAATCCCTTAGCGGTGGACTCGATGGTATAGTTCCCAGGCGGGATGCTGACAAAGCCGTACGCACCCGCTTCGTTGGTGGTCGATGTACGCTCAACCGAGGTATCGACATTCCTTAGCACGATGGTGGCACCGGGAATTACGGCCCCCGCGGGGTCTCGGATCACACCGTTGATCGACGCTGTTGATACTTGAGCAACCGCGGAACCCACAAGAAGCAGAAGTAGAAAACTGAGGATGCCCACGATTTGAACATCGGGGAGCAACCTACTGCTTTGTTTCACGAAACTCTGCGCGCAACGTTCCATATACCACCTCTCCAAAAGTGACATTCCTCTTAACGCAACGTGCCGTGACCTTATTTCGAATCTGGCCCAGCAACTCCGTAGGTCTGTAACGTTCCCTGTAGTTTTTCGTCGTTCTTAAACTTGTGCATGAGCGCTTACTTACGGATAAGCCTTTCCCGGGTATGGACGTGGAGTGATGTCCGCATCCACTAAACCCAAAGCCCAACGAATGCCGCCGGTGTAAATCTCCTGTAGGTGGGGATCGTCAAGACTGGTGTCGATATGCCCGAAGGTCGAATACCATACGCGGCCCTTGCCGTACTTTTTTGCCCAGACGATCGGGTAATCGCCATCGGTACGAACTCCGATAAGCTTGGCGATCCGGGCGCGGTATGCCTCGTCGGACATCTTGCTTCCCTCTTTTTCCGCATTCAACGAAGCAAGCTTCTCCGCGAACCTGCTTGAATCCAGGCGCAGGATCACGCGATCGATATCCCGCGAAAAGTTCGGCCCCAGGATGGTGTATTGATCGCGAAAAGAGAATTCGCGAGGAACATTCTTCAGCCCGGGAAAGGCCGGATCCTCGACCACGATAGGCAGCGTAATGGATGGGAACTCCGCAACCAGATCGCCGCCGACCATTTCCGCATACTCCCGCCACACGATGCAGCCCCCGCCGTTCGACGCGTGACCGCCGATAAAACCCTTGCCGTCGTCGTGCACAAACGAGAGCAGATCGTCCTTTTGCTCGTCGGTGATTTCCCAGGAGCCGCCGCCCATAAAGAAGACTGCGTCAAAGTCATCAAGCGTCCGGGCGTTGCGACCGTAATTGATATCTTTGGTGAGCAGCTTGAAGTCGGTTCGGATTACGGTGATCCAGTCGCCGGACTCACGGCCAAGCCGTTCGATCGTAGCCAGGGTGTGGGAACTCGCATCGTGATGATAGGACTGACGCTGGCGGTTGTACCACACGTCGGCGTCAGCAATAGCAAGCAGCTTCTTCTTCCCCGGCCACGTATCTTCGACAAATCTTGGGCGCGCAGGGTCGGGTGTAGGCGGGTGCGTACGTTCTGGTGGAGGCGGAGTGGTCGCGTTGGTAGCCTGCGCGCCGGCCAAGGCGCCCGCGGTCCGTGGACCGAAGGACGTGACGGCAAGGCCTTTCAGAAGTTCACGCCGGTCCATGGTTCAAACGCTCCTTCTGCTCAAAGTAAGATCCTCTTCACCATTCCCGTTCTTAGTCGTTTCAACCGCCCGGAATCATGTCCCAAATCACAATACGATGTCGGTTACATTAAGGTTCCCGCAGCCCACGCCGTACCCCTGCGAATCAATTCCCCCACCTGTGGCACCTGCAGAGCTTGCACATCGTGTCCCAAAGGAGTGTTGAAAACCCGGCCTTTCTTGTAGTGAACCGTCAAAGCCATCGGGAAGTCAGCATCTTTTACGTTCGAGTGGGCAATGGCGAGGATTTGGACTGGGATGGAGCCGTCTTTGTTGTCGTAGTACAGCTCATCGTCGGTCTGAAAGTCGGCCATTCCCTTGGTGATGGGGCTGTCGTGGTCGACGATTTTGACCGTGAAGGGCCCACGCTTGTCGTGGTGGAGCTGCTGCGAACGGCCCACGATGTTGTTGTATTCCGGCCAATACGGAAAGGCGTCGTTAGCCCAATGAGTCGTGACTAAACCCTTGCCCTTGCCCAGGAACTTTAGAAGATTCGCTTTGTCTTTTTCATCCTGTGCCAGCGGTTCGGCGTTCCTGAAATCGAAAATTAGCACATCGTATTTGAAAATCTCAGGGGTCGCGAGGAAATTAGGATCGGCTTCGATCGTGACCTCGAAATTAAAGTCTGGTTTACCGGCCTCCAGGATAGTTTTTAGTTCCGCGGAGGTTTCTTTCCAATGATGACCGGGATGAGTATCTTCACCGGTGACGATTGCGACGCGCGTCGTCCGCTTGGTGTGCTGCGCATGGCCGGAAGCAAGCGCAACGACCGCGCAGGCGATGAGAATCGTCGCCATCCAAACGGTTGCGCTAACTCGCCCTGTTCCTCGGCTTGGTGATGCTCGCTTGTTACTAACTATCACAGGTCGTCACCTTTAAACGTCGAGTCTTAATTCAGAACAAACGCATACACCATGTCACCCGCGCCCACGAGGATGTACTGGTGCCCGTCGAGCATGTAGGTCTCTGCTGCGCTCGTGGGATGGATTTTCGTGTACCACAGGGGTTTGCCATTCAGGGGGTCACGCGCGACCAGGTCTCCATTGGGATCCGTGGCGAAGAGCAACTTGCCCGCGGTCGTCAGCAGACCAGGAAAGTCGCCTCGAACATCAATACCGCCAACGCCCGCATAGCGGTGACTCCAGACGATCTTGCCCGTCTTATAGTCGACAGCAACCAACCGGTTGCCACGTGACCCCATGTCGGCGCCGGGAACGCCGGTAAGACCCATGGCGCCCTTTGGATCGAGCGTGCCGAGGTAGCGCATGCTGTAGGTCTCAGCGACATGAGCGTAGAAAAGCCTGGTCACCGGGTCATAGCTTTGCGGGGTCCAGTTAGTGACCCCAAGACCATTGGGAGAAACAATTGCTCCACCAATGTCGTAGTCTTTCGCCGGATTGCGAATAGGCTCGCCACGCTTGTCGATGCCCATGTCCCAGTTCACCGTGTCGGTGATCTTGCTGGTGACGAGGTGCTCGCCGGTGACGCGGTCCAGGGTAAAGAAAAAGCCATTGCGAGCAAGCGTGCCTACCAACTTGCGTGGCTTGCCGTTGAACTCTCCGTCGAACAGAACAGGAGTCTGCGCCGAATCGTAGTCATGGGTGTCGTGCGGAGAGGTCTGGAACCACCACCCCAGCTTTCCGGTGTCCACATTCACTGCGAGCAGAGAACAAGTGTAGAGATTGTCACCGGGTCCCCGGGTTTGCGATGTGTAAGCGGGCGAGGGGTTGCCGGTTCCGAAGATATAGAGGTGAGTCTCTGGATCATAGGAACCCGGAGCCCAGACATTGCCGCCGCCGTGAGCCGCGGCATCGATGTTGGCCCAGGTTTCTGCGCCGGGGTCGCCCTTTTTCATGGGAACGGTGTAGAACCGCCACTGCAGATCACCGGTGTCAGGATCGTAGGACTCCAGCATGCCGGGCTCGTCCATGTCGTCCCCGGTGCCGACCAGAAGATGATTGCCGATCACAATGGGCGACATCGACGAGAAGTACTGCAGGTCAAAGCTGGCGATCTCTTTGCGCCACCGCTCCTTGCCCGTTTTGGCATCGAGACAGAGAAGGTAGTTGTCGGGGGTTTCAAGATAGACCCAGTTATGCCACATGCCCACACCGCGGTTGCCCGTGTGCGTACCGCCCTTGGTTTTCCAGTAGTAGTGCCAGATTTCATGGCCGTCCCGCGCATCCAGGGCCCACGCATTGTCGGGTGAGGCCACATAGAGGATGCCCCCTACCTGCAGGATGGAGCCCTTCACGGTGACCGGGTAGCGTGCATCCACACCCTGCTCGGTTCCGCCAACAATCACCGGAGGAGTGCCAACCGGGCCTTCCGGTCCGACCACCACGTGGGTCGCCCAGGCGAGCGAAAGATTCTTTACGTTGCTTTGGTTCAGCTGCGTGAGGGAACTGTAGCGGCGGCCGGAATAATCACCGGAATACGTCAGCCACGCATCCTGAGGAGGATTGAAGATCTGCTGTGGATCAAGACCCTTGGCAGGGTCGAACCACTGGGCCATCGCGGCGCCCGGCGCTACCAGCACGGCAAGAATAAAAAATAAATTCCTGAATGCCGTGGTCATTTCAAGGTCACCAGGTATGCCGTAACGTTATGGACGTCTTTGTCGGCGATCTTCTGCAGAAGCTCTCGATGGGGCGCGAGCGGGTCATGAATTTCAACTTTGGGTATATCGCCGTCACGACGGAATCCTTGCGGCCCGTCCGTTTCATTCGAAAGACCCACATAAAAGTCGCTGATGCTAACCAGATTTCCTTCGACCTTCTTGCCGTTGGGTAGGGTCACAGTGACAGTGATCGGAGGAAGATGCAGCCCAAGAGCCTTGGCGGAGTATCTGCCTGAGCCGCCCCCTTCACCCCCGGGTAGCAACCAGGTCTGTTGCAGGGTTTTGGGCTCTGTAATGCGCGAGCCTATCCCCGCCAGGTCTCCCGTGACCGAATGGCAGGAGCCACAGGTCTTTTGAAAATAGCCCGCGCCGGCCTCGGCGTTCCCGGTCAGAATGTTGATCTCAGCCGAGTTGTACATAACCGTCTTGCCCGTCGCATTAAAGTGGTGTAGCCATGCTGCTACCTCTTTAACTTGCTCGTCGCTGATGTCAACGCGAGGCATGCCTTGCTGCGCTCGCCCACCATGAACAATCGGCGCGATCAGTTCACCGTTTTGATCCTGAAGAACCACCGCTGACCGCAACAAATTCGGTCCCACCTCGCCGCCTCTGGCATCAGAGCCATGGCAGAAAGAACAACTCACACCGTAGGTCGTCTTACCCCGATCGATTACTTCCTGGGGATATTTCGGACGGTCCGGAAAATCCAGCGTCTGGCCTTGGATCGCAATGGTTCCTTTGCGGCCATTTTGGTTCTGAGCCGTCATCTGAAACTGCGCCAGAAACAGCGAGCTCAAAAGGGCCGCCAGCCAGATCGCTCCGGTTGATTTTTTCGCACGCTTCCAGTTCAAACAGGCTCGGGGTCTCATCAGATCTACTCACCCTTTCCCTGCTGGTCGATAAAGGGATCCGTTTTCATTCGCCGCCATTCGACAGAAAGCCTTTGCAGCAGGTCGGTGGGCGTGGCTCCATCGTGAACCACAACGCGGTAACGAAGGATCAGAGGCTCACTCGGATGGATGGTCAGTTGGCCGAACGAGGTGATACAGGGATTCACCATCCAGAGCACGTTGTGCCAGCGAGTGGGTGGATTCATAGGGTGGTCCAGAACGGCCACCCCCACCAGTTTTCCGTCGCTCTTCAGCTTGATGCAGTAGTCATACCAGGGCTCAGAGGGCCAATCCGAATTCGGCAACGAGTAATGGGGGCCGGGAAGGTCAACCTTGCCGGAGGCATTGGAGTAGTAGGAATCCCCGTACTTCTGCGCCTGGAAAGCGAAGCCGCCAAACGCAGTCTGGCTTAGCACGAAGTCGACCACTGGCGCGATGCGGTAGGTGATGTCGATGACGTATACGTCATCGCGTTCAGCAACGGCGACATTGTCGGTCTCCTCGACCATCTTCTGGTCATCGACCAGCCAATCGTTGCGAATCTCGACTTCTGCGTGCTTCTCGTCGGCGTCGACGAGCCGAATGTCGCGGTTTTTGATGATGCGGTTATCGCGTGGGGCATAGAGTCCCCACGCCCAAAAATCAGCCCGTTTTACGCTGAAGGCGCCCTCGAGGTGATTCGGAGGAAGTTTCGAAGTATCGACCGGCGTACGGAATTCCGAATTTAAAATGCCGAGGAAAATACCGCGATGCCACGGATGATCATCAGGTGCAGCATTTGAAACTCTCTCTCCCGAGGGAGTATTCACCGGGTCGAAGTATGCGGCGCTGGGGGACTGAAGATTGGCTGGAATCTTTGTCTTGTATTCAAAAACAATTTTCCCCTGCGGGGTTTTAAGCTGCATTCCCTCGGTAGTGGGCGTGAGCGTGTATGACGCCAGGCCGTCGCAGGCGTGCACGGTACAAACGAGCGTGCCTAAGATGAACATCGAACGGCCGGCGCTGGAAACAGCGGCGCTCAACATCCGCACATACGGTGTCACATCGATCTCCGAAAGCTGCAGAGTTTTTCTATTTCGCAGCCGATCCGGCTTCGGTCGGCTTCTATCATTCACGAACGATGTGGAACACGCGTCACAGCATGAACTTGCCAAATGCGGAGCAAATGAGGCCGGGCAATTTGGGCTGACGCGTTTGCCACAGATCTATACCGGAGAGCACAATATGCTCCAAATGACATCGTTGTCAATTCGATTATTTCAAGAGCGTAGTTCCGTAATGAACTGCCGCCAACCCTGTCCAGGAATGGACAGAATGAATTCAGCTCGCTGAGGGGTAGGACGGGAACCACGCGCCAGCCAAGGGGTACAGCCGTACTGCACACGTGCGATCTGTGTCGGCGCCTGAGGGAATTCAGCTCGATGATGGTGGCGATTTACGTCCGCTGGGTGCCGGTCAACACGAGCTGGCCAGTGGGTCGTCAGCCTTGGGCTTCACACCCGCAAGATTGTCGAACGATCAAGCTGGTGGGCAGAACAACAGAGCGGCAGTGCCCTGCATGGCCTCGCAGTCGCTCGAACAATAAATTCGCAGCTTCACGTCCAAGCATTTCGGCAGGCTGTCGAACAACCGATAGACCGGGTGTTAGCATGTCCGCGAGTTCAAAATCGTCAAAGGAGAACATGGGAATATCGCGGCCGGCCTTCTTTCCAAGTTGCCGCAAACCGCGCAAAATGAGCATGGTACAAACCCAATTCAAGCTAAAGATGGAGTCGGCTTTTTGCACGCCAAAGACTTCCTTTTGAAGCCATTCGGCAACTAACGAGCTCTCGTGCTCCACGACACATACTCTTGGCTCAAGAGAAGCCCCTTTCATCCCAGCGCGGTAGCCGGCTACCCGTTCTCTGCAGGTGTAGAGGTACGGACGCGCGCCAATGGCTACAATCCTACGCAGACCATGAGCGACCATGTGCTCAGTCGCCTCTCGTGCGCTCTTACGGTTGGTCACAGTCACGGAATCAAGATCGGCATTTCGCAGCAACTGGTCGAAGGTCACGGCATGAACGCCCGCGGGGATGATATCGCTGAAAGAATCTGTTCGACTATCAATGGGAGCGACAAGCAAGCCATCGATTTGCCGGCCGACTAAGCCCTCGATTTCAGATCGTTCCAGGCCAACCTCCCCGCCTGAACTGGCAAGAATCACTACGTAACCATTTGTCCTTGCAACTTCCTGAACAGCGTGCACCGCATTGGCGAAGAATGGGTCAGAAAGATTTGGCACAATCATTCCGATAGCTGCGGATCTTTTTGCCTTGAGTCCTCGCGCCAGCTCGTTCGGCCGATATCCGAGCCGTTCCATGACTGTCCTGATTTTTGCGGCCTTTTCCTGGCTGACGTTCTTAGATCGATTGAGAACCCGGGATGCAGTCTTGAGCGATACGCCGGCTTCGCGAGCGACGTCCACCAATGTGGGGACTTGCGTTCTCTTTACAGCCATTTCTCAGCCGATCCTGTCCATAAACTTAGTAGAGCCAATTCCCACCTGCTCTTTCTGGTGTGGCTAGAGAACCAAGGGCTGTTCCCCGAGTTTCCGGATACCAAAGCAACACAACGCCAATCTGCAGGACCATGGCCAAGGAGAAAAAGAAAAAGGCGCGAACAGGTGAAGCATGTTGCATGATCGGGAAGATCGAAACCAGAATAGCATTCGTAATCCAATTCACCGACGAACCATATCCCTGCCCGGCGCCACGTGTTCCCGGCGAGAACAGCTCGCTCAAATAAACCCAAACAACGGTGCCCTGTGAAAACGCGAAGAACACATTGTAAGCAACGAGAATTGAAAAATAGAATAGCGGCCCGAGGTGATGTGGGATAGCGAGACCCAGGCAAAGCAGGCAGGCAGCCATTCCCGCAGAACCCCAAAGCAGAAGCGGCTTTCGTCCCAACTTATCTACAAACGCCATTCCGAGCACGGTCGTACCCAGGCTGATAAAAGAAATCAGAACTGTGTAAGTGTGCCCTAAGAAGACGCCAAGACCAGCACTGGACAGGATATCCAACAGGTACAACAACAAGATATTCACACCAGAGAGTTGATTGAAAATTGCGATGCTCGTCGCAAGCAGAATGGGACGTGTATTCTTGCGGCAAAATAGTTTTTCATTGGCGAGAGCTCTGTCGGGGACGGACGAGGTCGTGGTCACGGGGGGCGTCTCCGGGCTTTCGCCAGGGTTGAGCCTGGAATCCACCGTCGCAATAAACTGCAGCAAGAAAAGTAAAATGATTGCGGGGACCGCGCCTAAACCCAGGCACCATTTCCATTGGGCCCCGGCTGCGGCCAACTGTGCAACGACGAGTCCGAACGAAAACGCAACCAGCACACCTGCGCCAACCTGAACCTGGAATAGGCTCACCAGTCGACCGCGAAGAGCGACTGGTGATATTTCAGAAAGATAAAGCGGACAGGCGACGGTAAAGCCACCAATAGACATTCCGGACAGAAATCTCATTCCGGGAACTAGAATCGACGCAGATGAAATTGGCAGAGCGATCCCGATAGCCGCAAGCGCATACAGTATCGAACAACTCGCTATCAAATCCCGTCGGCCAACGCGGTCTGCCATCCGGCCCGAGAGAAGAGACCCGCAGACTGTTCCCCATAAAGAAGAAGAGATGGTCAAACCGAAGAGGAGCGGGGAAAGGTGCAATTGCCCTCTGAGGCTTTGGGTTGAAGCAGAAAGTGCTCCAAGGTCGTACCCGAAAACGAATCCCCCGAACGAACCAACCAATGCGGCCGTCACCAGGCGCTTGTTCAACTGATATATATCAATCCCGGCTCGTCACAACATCGAACAAAGCCAGCGATCGCTCCCCGGCCATTCTAGCTGGGAACCACAAAGACGCGGACAATCGACGGAGACTAGAGCAATGGATGGTCGATTTGCCTCTTATAGGGGGAACGTGTAAGACGCCAAATGACAACGTTGTCGAAATCCGGCTTGGCCGGCTACACAACACGAACATGGAACGGATGGATGAAGATCTGTGGCCAACGGGCGGAAGGAGGTACGGTTGGGTGAGCTGCAAGCTTTTCGACCGAGGCACAAAGTATTTGCTTGCACAGTTGGTAAGGTGGGTATATTTGAGGGACACATTATGCTTCGCCGAAGATTTTTACAGACCGCTGCTGCTGTGACTGTTATGTCAACGATGCGTGCCCGCGCTAACACTCGTTTACCAATCGCGATGGCGGTTGAGTACAACATGCTACCCGAGAAGATGTCGATCCTGGAGCGGTTTCAGCTGGCCAAGGATTGCGGGTTCGAACGGATAGAGTGCCCCACCACTCGCGATCAGGGGGATGCGGAGAAAATCAAGGCTGCGTCCGAGAAAACCAGTCTGCCGATCCATTCCGTCATGAATATGGACCACTGGGAGTATCCGTTTTCCTCGGCTGACCCGGCAGTGGTGGAACACAGCCTGGACGGTGCGCGCGTCTCCATTCGAAACGCGCATTTGTGGGGTGCTACTACGGTGCTTCTGGTGCCTGCCGTGGTGAATGCCAAGACGACTTACAAAGAAGCCTATGAGCGGTCTCAACCGGTCATCCGCAAGCTGATTCCTCTGGCGGAGGAGATGAATGTAACGCTGTGTCTGGAGGAAGTGTGGAATAAATTTCTGCTCAGCCCGCTGGAGTTTGCTCGTTATATCGACGAGTACAATTCACCGCACGTGCGCGCTTACTTTGATGTGGGGAATGTAGTGCTGTACGGCTACCCGCAGGATTGGATTCGGACCTTAGGCAAGCGGATCGCCAAGGTACATATAAAGGACTTTTACTTCAGGCACGATGCGGGCACCGACAAATCAGTGGCTGCCTGGGTGCCCTTGGGCGAGGGCGACATCGATTGGATCGCCGTCTACGATGCGCTTCGCGACATTGGCTATCAAGGTACGGCGACCCTGGAGCTGGATCCGGGAGATGCAGCCTATCTGAAAGAGATGCGCCGGCGATTTGGCCTGATAATCTCGGGGGAGATGTCTAAGAAGGCTTGAGCGCCGAGGTAGCTGGTTTCCGCGCCCTTGAAGCCGGCGCCCGGCCGATTTCTCCATCATGGCCCGCCCTTGAGCAGTGTTTCGGCCGCCGGAACAGACAAGTCATCCTCGCGCCTTGATCGACCGCGTGTTCCCCGGCTTCGGCGTACGGAAGCCGAACCCGGCGCCGATGAACTATAGTCTCTTCATGCGATTCACACGTATCTGTGTCCTGCTGCTGGCCGGCGTCGCACCCTTGTCGGGCTTCGGGCAAGAGCCGGTTTCGCAGCTACCCGATGGGCCGAACCGCGAAACCGTGCAACGCGTCTGTTCAGGGTGTCATTCGGTCCAGATGTTTACGGGACGGGGGATGACGCGGGAACAATGGGGCGGCGTTGTCTCGAACATGATCGGCCGGGGAGCGAAGATCTCGGACGAGGAGTTCGACCAGATCGTCAGCTATCTTGGCACTGCTTTTCCGCCTGCCAAACAAGCAAGCGGGGGCGCCGCGACTGCAAAGGCGGCCCCAGTGCATAAGAAAAGCCTGATTGACCAGGTAGGCGCAGATGACAAGCAGATCGTCGACGAAGATGCTGCGGCACGGGGTAAGACCGTGTATATCGCCCAATGCATTACCTGCCATGGAACACGGGCGCGCGGAGGGGATCGCGGCGCCGACCTGGTGCGATCGTTAGTGGTTCTTCATGACCGCTACGGAAGCACCCTCGGGCCTTATCTTGCGCAGGGGCACCCGGCGGGAAAACCGGTCACGTTGACCCAGGCTCAGATTGTGGATCTGTCTCATTTCCTGCACCAGCAGGTGGGCGACACTTTGCGAACCGGACCCTATAACAACGTGCTGAACATCCTGGTGGGCGATCCCAAGGAGGGCAAGGCCTACTTCGACGGGGCTGGAGGGTGCAGTCATTGCCACTCAACGACAGGTGACCTGGCGCACATTGCCAGCAAATACGATCCGCCCAGTTTGCAGCTGAAGGTGGTGTTTCCGCAGAACCGTGCCGTCGCCCGCGAGGGAAGTGAGGGAGCGCGCAAACCACTGACGGTTACGGTGACCACGGCGTCCGGCGAAAGCGTGACCGGGGTGCCAACGGAGCTTGACGATTTCAACGTCTCGCTGCGCGACGCTTCCGGCCAATATCACAGCTTCACACGCGGACCCGGGGTCAAAGTGGAAAAGCATGATCCTTATGCCGCGCACGTGGCGCTACTCGACGAGTACACCGACAAGCAGATACACGATGTAGTGGCCTACCTGGAGACCTTAAAATGAAGTTCCTTTTGACGATTCTTTTGGCTCTGTTTGCACTGGCTCCCGTGCCTGCCTGGAGCCTGGGTCGTGATGGGGCTTCGGATGGCGGCCTGGACCCTTCCGTGTTGTCGCGTCCGCCAGTGGATTCATGGCCGACCTATAACGGCGATTACTCCGGCAGGCGTTTCAGCACGCTGACCAAGATTAACGATCAGAACGTGAAGGCGCTGAGCCTGGCGTGGATGTATCAGTTTCCCCGAAACGGCCCCGCTCCGGGCGGACGTCTTGCAGGCACTCCGATTATGCTGAACGGGGTGATGTACATCACGTCCCCGGATAAGGTGTGGGCACTTGACGCACGCACAGGCCGCGAGCTGTGGGCTTACACCTGGACATCTAAAGGTGGCATTCACCTGGGAAACCGGGGGGTTGGAATTTCCGGGAACGCGCTGTATTTCGAGACACCAGACTGCAACCTGGTTTCGCTGAATCTGGCCGATGGCAAGAAGCGCTGGAGTCAGCCCATTTGCGATCTGGATCAGATGTATTACGCCTCAGTCGCGCCCCTGGTAGTCAAGAATCACATCATCACCGGGGTCAGCGGGGACGATCTCGATCGGCCCGGTTTTCTCGAGGCGCACGATCCGGAGACCGGGGCACTGCAGTGGCGGTGGTCGGTGGTGCCGAAGCCGGGCGAACCGGGCTCGGAGACGTGGCCGAATGCTGACGCCATGGCCCATGGAGGGGGCATGACGTGGATATCGCCCACCTATGATCCGGATTTGAATTTGCTGTATGTGGGCACTGGAAACCCTCAGCCAGTCATGGCAGCCAAGAAGCGAGAGGGCGCAAACCTGTTCACGACATCGATTGTGGCGTTGAATGCGGATACCGGCAAACTGGTGTGGTATTTTCAGCCTTCACCACACGACACGCACGACTGGGACGCGGTGGAAACGCCGGTTTTGTTCGACGGCGAAATGGATGGCAAGCCACGAAAGTTGTTGGCGCAGGCGAGCCGCAATGGCTGGTTTTTTGTACTAGACCGCGAAACCGGAAAAAATTACGTCAGCGCCCCCTTTGTGAAAACGAATTGGACCAAAGGTCTGGATGCGAAGGGGCAACCGATTCCCGATCCTGCCAAGGAGCCACAGATTGCCGGCACGCTGGTTGCGCCGAACGCGGAAGGTGGGGTGAATTGGCCTCCGCCGACGTACAGCCCAGCCACCGGGTTGTTTTATGTCAACGCGACTCGCTCGTATGCCATCTACTACATTTTTGACGATAGCGATAAGCCTGAGGGTTGGGGTGGCCATGATCTCGGCACCTGGGACGAATCGATGTTGCAGGCGCTGGACTACCGCACCGGCAAGGTCAAGTGGAGCCACAAGTGGGAGACGCCGGGAATTGAGAGCGGGTTGCTGAGCACCGCCGGTAACCTGGTGTTTGCGGGCGATCCCGCAAACAATCTGGTGGCGCTGAATGCCACCACCGGTGAGCCGCTGTGGCATGCCAACCTTGGCACTCCTGTATCGAACGGCGCGATCACTTACGAATTGGACGGGCACCAGTATTTAGTAGTGGGCGCGGGCGACAAGTTGTTTGTGTTCGTCATGAACTAACGCAATACGCAGCAACGATAGTCGATCTCTACGAGAGGCTCTGGCTTTGTATCAAGACGCGACTTTAAAGGCTGCTGCGGAGGAACTCATGTTTTGTATCAGGGCACGACTTTTAGTCGGGCCGTACCCAACGCACCTGATGAGGGCTTTAGAGTCTGCGTGAGAACACCACTTAATTCACAACGTCCAGTCCCGTAGGGACGGCTGAGAGTAGCCCAGGACGTCAGTCCTGGGAATAGTTTCCCACTGAGGCCAGTCCCGCAGGGACGGCTGAGAATGCCCCAGGACGTCAGTCCTGGGTAAACTCAACCGCACGCGCATGCTGAGCGGGTAATACGGGTTCTCACGCAGGAGCCCTTGAGGTGTTGCTTTCTTGCCCGGTGCAGAGTTTTTCCGGCGCCTCCTAGAACACCAGTTTGTTTTTCATTGCATCGGGCACGGGAACGTCAGCCGGAATCTTGGTTGCCCCGGCGTATAGATGTCTCAACTTCGGCAGGCTCTCCACAACCTTCAGGCACGCAGGTGTCACCTCGGTGCCATAAAGATCCAGGGACTCCAATCGATCCAGACCGCCCAGCGCCGACACGGTAGCATCTGTGATTTTGGTATTGGTAAGGCGCAAGACGCGCGCATGTTTCATGGCCGCCAACAACGGGGCCGAGCGGTCAGTAATTGCCGTGCCGGAAAAGTCGGCGGTTACGATTTGCTCATTTAAGGGTTTCAGTGCAGCTAAATCATCGTCCCCAAACTTGGCGCCCAAAGCGGACGCGTCGATCACGAGGTTGGCGGAGCCGCGGGATTCGTAATCCACAAGGTCGGGGAAGCGCTGTCTCAGTTGCGCAACCTGTGCAGCGAGAGGAGCGCGCAACTGGACGACCGCGGCAGGATCGACCTCCGGGAACGTTACTTCGGCAACGACGGGCACGTCGTTCGTGGGCGCGTCCTTGATCGCGTTGGCAGGCAGCGTAGAGGAAGCTCCGGCGGCGATCCATAGCTCCAACAGCTTGATCTCATTCGGAGCCAATGGGCGCTTCCCCTGCGGAGGCATGGCGTCATCGTCAGAAGGCGAGAGCGTGACGCGATGGAAAAGCTCACTGCCTTTGACGTTTCCAGCTTTCACCACGACGCCGTCTTTGCCTCCGCGCATCAAGAAGTCATAACTATCCAGCCGCAGGCGTCCCTTTTGCTTATCCGGACCATGGCACGAGTAGCAGTGCCCCACGAAGATGGGTTCCACGTGGGCGCCGTAAAAGAAAGCCGGATTCGATCGGGGTAGGACTGCGGGCGAAAGTCCAATCAACCTTCTCAGCACTCCCGGCATGTGCTCGGTGAGGTGATTCTCTCCCTGAGATAGTTGACCGCCGCGATATCCCGTCCAGGACACAATCCCGACTACCGCCAGCAACACCAAACTGTAGATCAAATCGAAGCGCGGACCACGAAAGTATCCGCGCAGCATCCAGCAAAGCCAGCAGACGGCCGCAACGGATAGTCCACCCCACATGTGCTGCGTGACCAGCCGCCCCGAGTACCCGCCACTCCGCGCCAGGCACCATCCCAGGGTTGCCGCCACCAGGCTGCTCAGCATGGCCAGGGCCAATAGGAAATCGACGGAGGAGAGCAGATAGGAGAAGCGGGGCTTTCTTCCGGCCCATTCCAAAAGTGGCACGACGAGGATGAGCGCAATCGGGAAGTGCACGGTCAACAGATGAAAGCGCCCGATGAATTGTGCCCACGTGGCGCGCTCGAGCCCATCCGGAGGAAGAAGGGCGAACAAAACAGCGAGCAGCAAAATCGACGCAAGCGCCAGAAGACCAAGGCGCAGCCGCAACGGCGCCCGGCGAACCGAAAATGTCATGCGGCCATGTGGCCTCGACGATGGAGAAAACAGGCAGGCTGAATCACGCCAAAACCTCTCCGACTACGCGCGCCGGCTTCACACTGGTGAGTTTTTGCTCCAGCCCCTGGAAGGAATAGTTAAGCTTGCGATGATCAAAGCCCATGGCGTAGAGCATGGTCGCGTGAAGATCGCGAATCTCTACCGGATCCTTCACGATCTCGTAGCCCATCGCGTCGGTCTCGCCGTAGCTCATCCCTGGCTTGATTCCGCCTCCCGCCATCCAAATGGTGAACGCGCCCGGGTTGTGGTCCCTGCCGATAAATTGCATCACCTGACCGTTACGATTTTCGCGCATGGAGGTGCGTCCGAATTCGCCGCCCCAGACTACCAGCGTGTCCTCCAGCATCCCGCGTTGCTTGAGGTCGGTGAGCAGCGCCCCAATGGGTTGATCGGTTTCGCGGCAGCGGTCGGCAAAGCCGATATTCAGGGAATCTTTGGCTGAAGTGCCATGATCGTCCCAGCCCCAATGGTAAAGCTGAATAAAGCGCACACCGCGCTCCGCCAGGCGGCGCGCCACCAGGCAATTGTTGGCAAAACTGGAATCAGCAGGATTCGCGCCATAGGCTGCAAGCACCGCCGCGGACTCCTTGTGAATATCCATAGCGTCGGTGGCGTCCATTTGCATGCGGAACGCCATCTCGTATTGCGCAATGCGCGTAACGGTTTCGGGATTGCCGAACTCGGCATAGGTTTGCTGGTTGATTTCGTCTACGGCATCCAGCATGCGGCGGCGCAAAGGCCGGCTCACGTCCGGAGGATTTTCCAGGTAGAGCACCGGCTCACCGTGGGAACGGCATTGCACGCCCTGATAAACACTGGGCAGAAATCCAGATCCCCACAATTGCTTGCCGCCGTCCGGCTGGTTGCCGCCTGATACCAGCACGATGAAACCTGGAAGATTCTGGTTCTCCGTACCCAGCCCATAGATCACCCAGGAACCCATCGACGGATAGCCGAGGCGAGCATTGCCAGTTTGTACCAGTAACTGTGCCGGAGCATGGTTGAATTGATCGGTGCGCATCGACTTGATTATGCAAAGGTCGTCGACGTGCTTTTCCAAATGCGGCAGGCGGTCCGACATCCATTGGCCGCTGTTTCCCGCCTGGTGGAAGGGATATTGTGCGCCCAACAGCTTGGGCACACCGCTGATGAAGGCAAACCGCTTGCCTACCAAAAACGACGCAGGACATTCCTGGCCATTGAGCTTGTTCAAGTCAGGTTTGTAATCAAAAAGCTCCAGTTGGCTGGGCGCCCCCGCCATATGCAAATAAATGATCCGCTTGGCGCGGGGGGCAAACTCGGGAGGCAGAACCGATAGCGGCCGCGTAGGATCACGCTTGAAATCGAGGCGGAGGCTTCCATCAACATTGCGTTCCGCGGCTTTGACTGGAGACGCAAATTGCGTCGCCAACGAGCCCAGAAACATCGAGCCCACACCGGCGGTAAAACTGCGTAGAAAGTGACGGCGGGTTTGCGCTTGCAATAATGCGAAGCGCTCCTCGGCATGCACTGCTCCCCTGCGCTCAGGCGAATCGTTCTTTGCATCGGTTTCGGGATCTGACATAACCATCACCTCACTAGCGCGGCATCCAGATTAAAGAGGACACTGCCGACAGCCGTTAGCGCCTCGAGTTGCCCTGGGGGAACTCGCTTGCCCAACGATGTTTCCGATAGATTCAGGTTCGCTTTCACAACGGACGGCCGCGCGCCCATGGCGAGAGCCTCCTTATAGAACTTACGCAGCACAGCCAACTCCCGAGCGGTAGGATCGCGAGACAAGACCAGGCGCGTTTCGTAAGTAAGCTGGGTGTCCAGAACAGAGTCTGCACTGGAAGCACCCGATGTCTTTCCAGCGGTGTCTTTGATCACCCGCCGCGCCAAGGCGTGGGCGGCTTCCGCATACACCGGATCGTTCAGAGTCACCAACGCCTGCAGCGGAGTATTTGTCGCTATGCGCCGGGGAAGGCTCGTATCGCGATCGGAAGCGTCGAACACGAGTGAGCTGGGATAGCCGGAAGTGCGCTTAATGAAGGTATAGATGGCCCGGCGATAGCGGTTGGGACCGGTCGCGTCCGTCCACTTCGAATCGTTGTAAACCGAATTCCAAATCCCGGCGGGTTGGGGAGGCATCACCGGTGGCCCTCCCATGGTGGTGCTCAACAGGCCGCTGGCCAACAGGGCTTGATCGCGCACCATCTCTGCCGTGAGCCGTTGCTGCGGACCGTGAGCGAGCAAGCGATTACGAGGATCTTTCGCCAGAAGCCCAGGCGTTGTGGCCGCGCTCTGGCGGTAAGTCGCACTGGTTACCAGTTCGCGCAGCAGTGCCTTCGTGTCCCAGTGAAGGTCGTTTTGATAATGGAGTGCCAGCCAATCCAGCAGCTCAAGGTGGCTCGGCTCCTCGCCTACGCTGCCGAAGTTTTCCAGGGTTTCGACAATCCCTGTCCCAAAGAGCTCTTCCCAATAACGGTTGACCGCAACCCGCGCAGTGAGAGGCTGGCCAGGCTGAAAGAACCACTTCGCCAGGGTGAGCCGGTTGCGTGGCGCGCCGGCAGGAAGTTTGGGGAAAATCCCGGGCACATCGGGCGGAAGGTCCGGACCTATCTTGGTCAGGAAATTACCGCGCTCGAATTCGAGAGTAGCCCTTCGCTCATAGGGTTGCTGTTCCGCCATCACTGGAAGCGGAACCGTGGGAATCTTGTCCAGCTGCCGATTGAGTTCCTGGAGACGCGCAATATTTTGCGCTCGGATAGGATCGTGGCTCAGAGACGTCCAGCCTGGATCACCACTCGCGGCAAGCCGTATGCGCTGAATGAGAGCGGGTTTAGAGTCAATGCCCTTTACCTGCTTCAAATCAATCTGGATGCGGCTCCCACTAGCCAACTGCAGCGGCTCGGAGGGAACGCCCACGATCCATCGTGTCCGGAAAAGCTTGGGAAGAGCCGCGAATGCGCTGGGGTCCGGTCCCGTGTTCTTAGATTTTTCCTTCGCGTCGCCAGCGGAGATTAATGCGTCTCGCAGATTCCTCTCCGAATCCTGGACAAAATAGCGGAAATCAATTTTGCTCTTTTGGCCGCCCGGCGCGATCACCCAACCCTGCACTTTGTCGACGATAAAGCCGTTCTCCGGTGTGTGGCGGGCTATCTCCGCGTTGAGCGGCGGCACCTCCACGCGGATCGCACGTCAGCACAGGTAGACCGGCGTTCGCTGTCAGCTCATAAAAAGATTGTGGCGGTGTATCCGCGTTCGCCAGCGCCTCTCCATCGTGGATGGTAAACGTCTTGGCGGGTCCGCCCACAGCTTTGGCATGAGCCAATCTTGCCCTGGTGTCACTGATTGTCTTGCGTAGCGCTTTCAGCTCCTCTTCTTTTTTCTCCGACGCGAGCTTCTGATTTTTTTCGAGTTCAGCCAGTTGGCTCTGCAGTTCCGGAAGCATCGGTTCCAAGGCCAACACCTCGTTGGCCGCGGCGCTCTCGAGTGGCAATGGCTTCCATTGCGCCCTATCTTCCAGCTGTCGGTCTGAGGCTTCCATCGAGTGCACCAGGCCGGCCATTTGTTGCTGTAACTGCGACGCTTCAGCATAGCTGGCTTTGTCTTTTGGAACTCTGAGCACTGGTGAATCGTCCATGAGATCCGCATCGCCCTGCGTATTGAAGAAGGCCATCGACTTGTAATAATCGGTGTGGCGAATAGGGTCATACGGATGCGAGTGACATTGCACGCAGTTCATGGTGAGGCCGTTCAGCACAGACCACGTTGTGGCCACACGGTCCATCACCGCGATCATGCGAAATTCCTCATCGTCGGTGCCCCCTTCGTCGTTGTTGGGAGTCTGCCGGTGGAAGGAAGTGGCAATCTTGTCTTCAAAGGTGGGATTGGGAAGTAGATCGCCCGCCAGCTGTTTGATCACGAACTGGTCGTAGGGTAAGTTGCGATTGAAAGCGTCAATCACCCAGTCACGGTAAGGCCAGACGCCCGGGCGATCATAGTCGGCTTCGTAGCCCTTGGTATCCGCATAGCGCGCCAGGTCGAGCCACATAGAAGCCCAGCGTTCGCCGTAGCGCGGCGAGGCCAGCAGGCGATCCACCTGTTTTTCGTAGGCGCCGGACGATGAATCCGCCAAGAAGGCCGCTTCTTCCTCGGGGGTGGGCGGCAGACCGGTAAGATCCAATGACACACGCCGCAACAGGGCTGCCTTATCGGCTTCGGGAGAGGGTTCGAGCCCTTCCTTCTCCAGCCGCGCGAGAATGAACTGATCCATGGGTTGGCGTACCCATGCTGCTTGTTTCACCTGAGGCAAAGGCCGCGGGGCCGGCGGTACAAACGCCCAATAATCCTCCCACTTCGCACCCTCCTTGATCCAGCGACGGAGCAAGGCGATTTGCTGGGCCGGCAGCGGCGGTCCGTGATAAGGCATGCGCGCCTCGGGGTCTGTAGACGTCAGGCGTGCCATGAACTCAGAGTGATCGGGATCGCCGGGCACAATGGTGGGCCGTCCCGACTTGCCCGTTCCCAATGCCTCTTCACGGAAGATGAACGAAACACCGTTCTTCTGTCGCACCCCACCGTGGCAGGCAACGCAATTTTGATTCAGTATGGGCCGGATGTCCCGGCTGAACTCCACATGATCCTGCGGGGTCCGATGGAAGAGCGAACCTGCGAATGGCCAAACTGAGAGTGCAGCTACCGCGAGAATACCGAGGGCAGCGATTTTCAGTCTGGAATTGCGAAAAGCAGGCGGCTGTGCCACGGCTATCTATCCAGTGTAAAGGATGATCGACATACGACCCATCCATTTGTGCGCAGCTCGCAATCTGCGCAGAAGACACAGTTAGACAGCCAGCCATCGGACACACCGCCCAAACTATTCATGTTAAAGGAGATAGCGATGCGACTTCAACCCCGCGCACTCGCCCTGTGTGGCGTGGTGGTGCCGATTACCGGCGGCTTTCTATTGAGGTTTTGCGCCTTGCATAAGTTGATAGAAGCGATTCGGATGGCTAGCTAGAGAAGCGGAATAAGCCGTCGCTCGCCCCCACCCGTAGAGCAACTGATCTTGCGGCTCCAGGTCAGTTACAGGTTCCCGCATCGCTGCCGCATCCGGGAAACGGCCTCTATCCCAATCCCGGGTCAAGGCCTCGGCAATATCTCGATCTCGCTCAGCGATGCTCTGGATGAGCAAGTCCGTGGCTTCCCGTTGCAACGGTTTCTTTTGAGCTTGCTCAATGACAACCGTCTCACGCCAGAACATCTTCTCCAGATATTCCACGCACAGCTCAAAGGCTTGAAAATCTGAAAAATTCCTTGCTACCAGCGGTTCCACCTGAACGAGCAGGCTACGGATGCGCGTGAAGGGATTTGGTTGCGGCGACCCCTCCTTCAGCAAAGCAGCCAGCTGTTCATCATTACTCCAGGGAACTGGCAAGAGGAGACCCATCCAGGACGACGTTTCTTGATCTTTCCTATACGGCGCCTGGTCATAGATCGTTTGGAACACTTCGTCCCAGATAACGTTCCAAGTCGCTTGATAATGTTTTTCGACAAAACGACGGAAGCCCGAGGTTTGCGCTATGGCCGTCCCTTTCTTGAGGGCGACGGCGGCGTAAGCGAATCCATCCCAGATCGAAGCCTGAATGTAACGGCTTGGCACCCAATTGGTGACGATAACGCCCAGGCAGTTGG
This sequence comes from uncultured Acidobacteriaceae bacterium, assembly GCA_963824325.1. Lineage (GTDB taxonomy): Bacteria > Acidobacteriota > Terriglobia > Terriglobales > Acidobacteriaceae > PALSA-350. The sequence continues at coordinate 72,103 of CAWGPA010000011.1, forward strand.
GGTCGTTCGTGCCGGAATAGGCATCGACGCAGGCATCGACGTTTCGCAACTGTTCGGTGCCAACCCGCGGGCCCCACTTGTAGCATGTCAAGGCGGGCGCTCCGATTCCGCGAGAACCATTGGCACTGACTTTCTGGAAGGCCTCAAGAAATTTAGCTGAACTGTTGTCGGAGTAGTTCCAGTCCATGATGATGATCTTCTTGTTCAGCTGACCGAGAATCTCCGGCTCCTTGTGGACAACGAAGTCACCCCAAACGATCAGCTGTTTACCCAACCCCACAGAGATTTCGTTGAGTGCATTAAGGTACTCTGCCCACACTCGGGCGCGCCCCTTCGCCTCTAGCGCTTTGCGGGAGAGCGATGAGCCTCCCCAGTTCACTTCGTCGCAGCCACCGTGAAGGTAGCTTGAAGGAAAGACCGCGGCGACTTCACGATATAGCTTGCCGAATAAAGCTAGCGTTTCCGGATTCGCCGGAATGATCCCGTTGAATTCAGAATCGCCGCTCGCATCACGGTCCGATAGATGCGCATACGCGGGGGAATGCGTGATGTACCCGGTGTGTCCGAATGACTCCACCTCGGGGATTAATTCGACACCGTGGCTTTGGCCATATTCCACCAGGCTCTTTAGTTCTTCGGGGGTAAATGCATTTCCGTGGGTCACAAGATCCGGAACGGAAGTGAAACGCATCGCGCTCCCCTGGTCATCCGTCAATCGAAACTGGAGTGTGTTGAGTTCCCAATCCGAGCAGAACTCGATCACCCGCTTGTAGTAGGCCATGGTTTCGGGCGCGCGCGCCGCGTCCACCATGAGACCGCACATTGCATTTTTTCGCGAGCTTGATTGCGCTGTACCCGCCAGAGATATGCTCGCCCTTGATTCACCCAAGGGCGCCATAAAAGCCGGATCGATTTTGGACTTCGTTGCCAGTGCGAGTGGTGTTGCGGCTACCTCGGCTACAACAACGCCGGCTCCAACAAGAAACTCTCGTCTGCTCCTGATTCCCCTGCGCAACATCTCAATCCTCCGCAACGATCCTAATCCCCTCTTTCCCGTCTGAGGGTTTGATCTGTTGCAAGTTGGGAGTCGTGACCATAAGCGCTAACTTGTTTGGCAGACGATTTGCAATAGAGAAGGCCGTGGTTTTTCCTCGACACTCCCACAAAATCGTCATCCTGAGAGCCTGTGACTTTATAGATTTTTTGAGTGAAACCCTGGACCTCAAACAAAATCGTCATCCTGAGAGCCCGTGACTTTATAGATCTTTCGTGTGAAACCCTGGACCTCAAACAAAATCGTCATCCTGAGAGCCTGTGACTTTATAGATCTTTCCTGTGAAACCCTCGACCTCAAACAAAATCGTCATCCTGAGAGCCTGTGACTTTATAGATCTTTCGCGTGAAACCCTGGACCTCAAACAAAATCGTCATCCTGAGAGCCTGTGACTTTATAGATCTTTCCTGTGAAACCCTCGACCTCAAACAAAATCGTCATCCTGAGAGCCTGTGACTTTATAGATCTTTCGTGTGAAACCCTCGACCTCAAACAAAATCGTCATCCTGAGAGCCTGTGACTTTATAGATCTTTCGTGTGAAACCCTCGACCTCAAACAAAATCGTCATCCTGAGAGCTTGTGACTTTATAGATCTTTCGTGTGAAACCCTCGACCTCAAACAAAATCGTCATCCTGAGAGCCTGTGACTTTATAGATCTTTCCTGTGAAACCCTCGACCTCAAACAAAATCGTCATCCTGAGAGCCTGTGACTTTATAGATCTTTCCTGTGAAACCCTCGACCTCAAACAAAATCGTCATCCTGAGAGCCCGTGACTTTATAGATCTTTCGTGTGAAACCCTCGACCTCAAACAAAATCGTCATCCTGAGCGCCGCGCCAAACAGCTATCGCGTGACACAGCGTTTGATGGCGCGGAGTCGAAGGACCCCGGCGGCGCTTATCTTACCCACTGCTGCTCGGGGCTTTCAACCACGGAACCTCGAGAGCCGGATCGACTGCGGTACGCGCTTGATGGTCACGTCCATCTCTTCATGCACCGTAATCATCTTCTAGACTAGGCCGCAGAGCGTGCGCCCGGTGCGGGCTTCAGTGGTTGAAAAACTCCGAGCAGCATCGGTTAGATAAGCACCGCCGGGGTCCTTCGACTCCGCGCTACCGGCGCTCTATCACGTAATAAATTTGCGCGGCGCTGCTCTCAGGATGACGTTTTTGTTTGAGGTCCAGGGTTTCACTCAAAAGATCTATAAAGTCACAGGCTCTTAGGATGACGATTTTGCGGGAGTGTCGAGGAAAAAGCATCCTAAAGTCAGCTCTTATAGGAGCACAGACCCCCAAAGGAGTGTTCAGCTTACGGAGGTCCACGAGGCGAACCGGCCCGCCATGTTAGTTTTTAGTTTCATGCCAAGGCAAAATGGAAAGCGCGAGGGAGCGACAAAGGGGACCTCCCGAACAGCGGAAGGGAATGTGCGAGGCCCGTCTGCCGCGGCAAGCTCATCGTACGTAAGGATTATCGAGGCGCTGCTCGAAAACGGCTCCATGTCTCGTTCCGAGCTGGCGGATTCCGTTGGGCTAAGCCGCTCGGCTTTGACGGAGATCAGCCGGGGTCTGATTCAAGATCGATTCATCCTGGAATCGCCAACCGTGAGTGAAAAGCAGCGCAAGGGCCGGCCTTCCATCATGCTTTCCTTGAATGCAAAATACGGATACTTCGTGGGCGTCGGCCTCACCGAAGATCCTCCCCTGATGGCCCTGACCGATTGCCATGGAAACGTGCTGGCAGAACACCAGATCAGCATGGTGATGGCGCCGGAAGAGGTGGCCGCAACAATCAACCGGGGCATTTCCCATCTCACGCGCGCATCCAACATCTCGCGCGACCAGGTATTGGGCATCGGGATCGCGCTCTCCGGACTTGTCAACCACGCGCAGGGGATTTGTGTGCATTCGAACCTGCTCGGTTGGCATGATGTGCCGGTCGCTAGAATTGTCGAGCGAGCGACAGAAATACCCACCTACATCGATAACGATGCCCATGCCGTGACGTTAGGAGAAAAACTCTTCGGCGTTGCCCGGGAACTCAAAAGCTTCACTGTCATCATGTTGGGCAAGAGCATCGGCGGAGGCAGCCACATGCAAGGGCGCCTGTATCGTGGGCACACCGGAGCCGCGGGTGAGATTGGCCATTACACCATGGGTCCCGGCGGACCGCGCTGCGAATGCGGGAAAGAAGGCTGCCTGGACGCGTTTGCCTCCAGCTTAGCCCTGCTAAGAAGAGCCGCGGAACTCGGACTGCAAGTGAGCCAAATCGGCGAGCTCGAGGCACTTGCCGCCAAGGGCGTGGTGAAGGCCAGGGAACTGCTTCACGACGCCGGATTCGCTGTCGGGATCGCGGTAGCAAACTCCATCCAGCTGAACAACCCTGAGCTGGTTTTATTTGCGGATCTCGCGGGTTTCGGCAACGGGGTTTTTATGAACAGTGCCCGAGAGGCAATTGAGCACAACATCATGCCGCACCTGCGGGCGACCACGCGTCTCGAATTCCAGTCGGTGGAAAAAGACTTTATGGTGCGCGGCGCGGCCAGCATCGCCGCACATCAGTTTCTGATCGAGCGAGCGGCACCCAGGGCTCCCCAATCACCGGCGCTATTGAATGTGTGATCAAGCGATTCTGGAGAAGAGCTGAATGGTCTCTTCCACGATAAGTGACCTTTCCTATGCGCTGCGCCAGATGCGTCTCGCCGCAGTACTTAAGCAAGTAATTTGGAGGCATTTTGAAGCTGCAAATGAAATCGCGCCTCGGCCTGATGATGTTTCTGGAGTACTTCGTTTGGGGCTCCTGGTATGTCACGATCAGCACCTGGCTCTCCTCCTCACTGCACTTCACCGGAGAGCAGGTGGGAATCGTCGGCGGCGCGACGGGCGTAGGCGCGATTGTGGCGCCCTTCTTTGTCGGCCTCGTCGCCGATAGATATGCAGCGACTGAGAGGATCCTCGGCTGCTTACACCTGGCCGGTGCGGTGTTGCTGTTAGCCGCCTCGCGCCAGACCGGTTTTCCCGCGCTGTACACCATCATGCTTTTGTATTGTCTCTGCTTCATGCCGACGATAGCGCTGACCAACTCGCTTTCCTTTCGCCAGATGCAGGATCCGAAGCAGGAGTTTGGACCGATCCGCGTGTTAGGTACGGCTGGCTGGATCGTTGCCGGGCTCTTTATTGGCTCGCTCGGCCTGGAAGCAACGCATCACCCAGTCGAAATAGCGGCCGCCTGTTCGGTCCTGATGGGTCTTTATTGTTTTACGCTCCCCCACACTCCGCCGCTGGCCCGGGGCGAGAAGCTTTCGATCGGCAGGCTCTTCCCTAGGGAAGCGCTGACACTGCTGAAGGAGCGTTCGATGGCCGTCTTTGCCATCGCATCGCTCCTCATATGCATTCCGCTGCAGTTCTACTATGCCTTTACCAACCTCTATCTCAACCAGAGCGGAGTGCATGACGCAGCCGGCAAGATGACCGGCGGCCAGATTTCCGAACTTTTTTGTATGCTGCTAATCCCCTGGTTCTTTCGTCGCCTGGGCACCAAATACATGCTGGTTGCGGGCATGTTTGCCTGGGCCGCGCGATACGCGTTGTTCGCCTACGGAAACGCTGGCCCCAGGGTCTGGATGCTATGGCTCGGCATACTGGTGCATGGGGTCTGCTTTGACTTTTTCTTCGTCACCGGGCAGATCTATATCGACCGCAAGGCATCGCCTGCCCTGCGTGCGGCCGCCCAGGGTTTAATGTCCCTCATCACGTACGGCCTGGGTATGTTCGTCGGCTCATGGGTTTCGGGCGCGGTGGTCGGGCATTACGGCCAGGTAGCGAAGGATGGCGCCCTGCTTTACGATTGGCGCCCAATCTGGATATGGGCCGGCGCTCTGTCCGCAGCCGTGCTGTTGGGCTTTCTCTTCACCTTCTCCGACAAGGAAGGCGCAGAGCTGCCTCTCTCTCCCAGTAACAAATGACGGGTGCCCCATATCTGCCCGGTTTTGGCAGATGTGGGATTCCGCAGACCTCGACCGCTGATTCTGCACCGTGTAGATGATCATGGATCTTCGGGATCCGTTGCAGCAGAATCAGGTTAGTACAGCATGAAGGACCAGATCCTGTCGCCAGTCGCACAGATAACATACTGATGCCCATCCAGCATGTAAGTCTGCGGCGGATTCGAAACGAACCCGATGCGCGTGTTCCACAGGATGGCACCGCTGGTTGCGTCGTGCGCAACCAAACTCTCGGCGCCATCCCCTGCAAAAACCAAGCCGCCGGCGGTCGCAAGCACGCCGCCACCGCCACCACCACCGTTGTAGTAGTGATGCCTCCAAACGGCCTTGCCGGTCTTATAGCTGATCGCCGTCAGGTAGCTCCCTGCGGAGCCAACTTGTGTTTCTTCCCTGCCGCCCAGGCCCATTGAGCCGCGGGGGTCCGTTTCTGTCAGGTAGTAGATCGCATACGTATCATTCTCGGGTACATATAGGAGTTCGGTTTGCGGAGAAAACGCCGGGGGTTCCCAGTTCACGGTTCCAGAGGAATTCGGCGACACGAGAGAACCGGCGATCGAAGCATCTTTCGATGGATCCCGTTTCGGACCGCCGGCAGGATTCGAACCATTGGCCCAATTCGTCGTCAGGCCGTATTTGCTGGTGAGCAGATGCTCTCCGGTCACTCGATCCAAAACGAAGAAGTAGCCGTTGCGCGCCGCGGTCACGACCATCTTCCGTTTCTTGCCGTTAAAGTCCCCATCTACCAGAACCGGAGTTTGTGCCGAATCGTAATCATGCATGTCGTGGGGCGAGGTCTGGAAATACCAAGCCATCTTGCCGGTGTCGACGTTTACAGCGACCAGCGAGCAGGTGAAGAGGTTGTCTTTGTCACCCCGGGTACCGGTGGTAAAAGCGGGCGTTGGGTTCCCCGTACCGAAAATATAGAGTTTGGTCTCTGGATCGTAAGCTCCCGTGATCCACGGTTGCGCACCGCCATGCCGGGCAGCGTCCAGACTGGCCCATGTGTCCTCGCCAAGGTCACCCTTCTGCATCGGAACCGTATAGTGCTTCCACTGCAGTTCGCCGGTCTCAGGATCGAATGATTGCAAGAAGCCGGGCGAATCGATGTCGTTGCCCACACCCACCAGGACATGATTCCCGATCACGGTCGGAGCCGGGGTTGAGAAATAGCCCTCATCCACCAGCGCGATGAGCTTGTGCCAGCGCTCCTTGCCGGTCCGGGCATCCAGCGAAACCAGGTAATCGTCCGGTGTCTCCATGTAGAGATAGTTGTTCCACATGCCGACACCACGATTCCCGATGTGCGTTCCGCCTTTCGTCTTCCAGAAGTAGTGCCACCGTACGTGCCCATCGCGAGCGTCTACTGCCCAGGCATTGTCCGGCATGGTGAGATAGAGTGTGCCATCCACCTCCAGCATCGAACACTTGATAGTGCCCCCCTCGATGGAGATATTCCCCGGACCTTCGCCGCCGACGATCAGCGCCGGAGTCTCAAGGCTGGGGCCCCTTCGTTCTTCACCGGCGGACTCTGGATTATCAGAACCGGCAGTCACTTGCGAGGTCCACGCGAGGGTCAATTGCTTCACGTTCGCACGGTCCACCTGGGTGAGCGCGCTGAAACGCCTTCCGGTGTAGTCGCCGTTGTAGGTCGGCCAGGAGTCTTTCAGTGGCTTGAGCAGATCCTCAGGCGTGACCCCGCTGGCCTGTCCCATGGAAGGCATGGAGGCCAGCAGAAGCGAGGCGGGAAGTAGGATTTTTAGCAGGATCATTTCAAGGTCACCAGGTAGGCAGTCACATCGTGGATGTCTTTATCCGTATATTGCGGAAGCAGGTCCTTATGAGCCTTCAGCGGGTCCACGATCACGACCTTAGGCGAGTCGCCCCTGCGCGTGAACGTGCGGAAAGCGCCGTCGCTCAATTTCAAGGTGACAACGAAATCGTCGATGCGCACCAGTTGCCCTTGCAGGCTTTCCCCGGAAGGTAGAGTCACCGTAGCCGTGGCAGCCGTCTTGTCGTTCTTCTGGCCTTTTGCTCCGCCCATCACCCACAGGTTTTGCAGCGCTTTCGGGCTGGTGACCCTGGTCGCGATCCCGCGTAGATCACCTTCCGGGGAGTGGCAGGTTGCACAGGTTTTGGCAAAATATGCGGCGCCATCACTTGCATTGCCGACAACGATATTGACAGGTTGTTGCTCACTCGGAGGAACTCCGGCTCGCCCTATCGTTGCCACTACACTGCGCACATAAGCGGCCACAGTCTTTGCATCCTCGGTACTCAGTGGAATCTTAGGCATCCCCATGGATTGGCGTGCGCCTTGAATAATCGGAACGATCTGTTCGCCATCGACGTCGGTCAATGCAACCTGGGAGCGCAACAAATTTGGGCCGCCCATATCGCCGCCCCGCAGATCGGGTCCGTGACAACCCTGGCAGCTAACGGCATACAGTGCTTTTCCGTGGGCTATGACCGCCGGATCGATGGGCGGCCGCTTCTGTCCGGGAACGAATCCCCCGACAGGCTCTTGCGGAGCCTCTCCCGCAGCCGGCGTTTGAGCCGAGCCCCAATACACAGAGCACATCATCGCCGCCAGGAATGTTGCAGCGAACAAACGATACGTAACGCGCATCTCTCTCCCTTGTCCACAACGCTTACACTAATATGACTCCATTCCCGATCGTTATTCGGGACGCACTGGATCAACCGTACAACGTCGAGAGACCAGAACGGAAGGAAATGATGGTGAGAGAGAGAGAACCGATGGAAATCGGCCTGATGTTCTGGGCAACCCAGGACGCCCAAACGGCGCTTCGAACCGTCCACGAACTTGGTCTTCATGCCGGACAAGTTGGCGTGCCTCCGGAACTCGATTGCGACCGCGCCCTCAACGGGTGGAAGAGTGGCCTGCAGGAATTTCAGGTCGTTATCTCCAGTGCTGTCTGCTCCTACCTGGGCGAAGAATATACAGACTTCGAAACGGTTCATAGGACTGTCGGCTTCACGACGGAAGGATTGAGGGCCGAACGGATTGCGAGAACGAAACGCGTGTCCGACTTCGCTCATGATCTGGGTATTCCAGGCGTGTCTTGCCACATAGGCTTTATTCCCAGTGATCCGGGCGCCATACTTTACAAAGATCTCCGCGACCTGACCAGGTTGCTCTGTGACCACTGCGGGAAAAATGATCAGAACTTCGTGCTCGAGACAGGCCAGGAATCTGCAGCGGTCTTGCTCTCGTTCATCGGCGACGTAGACCGAAAGAATCTTAAGGTTAACTTCGATCCGGCGAACATGATCATGTATGGGTCGGGCGATCCGCTGCATGCGCTCAATGTTCTGAGCCCTCATGTGATCTCGGTTCACTGCAAGGACGCGCATTCCCCCGCGAAGGGCTCCGGTCTTCTCGGCTCTGAATGTGTGCTTGGCGATGGGGAGGTCAATATACCCGCTTTTCTGAAAGAACTAAAAGGTCTCGGCTATAAGGGTGCGCTTAGCATTGAACGTGAAGAGCCAGACGAAGTGAAGAGGCTTGCGGATATCAAAACCGGGATCTCTCGCTTGAAAAAGTGGAAGGCTGACCTTGGTCTTTGACGTCCTCGTCCCCAGAGGCACGTGGCGGCCTGAGTTCTAAGAGATTTTCCGTTGGCTATAAAGTTTTCGACTGGAGTTTCATTTCGTGCAAAGAAGAACCTTTCTTAGGAGCGCATCCGCTGCCACCGTCGGCGCTTCACTCTCTCGATCCAGCCTCGCCGGCGCTTTTGCAGACACCCAACAACCACGCATAGCCTACGGCGGTATCGGCATCGAATGCAGTACCTATGGACGCATCCGTGCCCGCATGGAAGACTTCACCATTCTCCGAGACAAGGAGCTCACGGATTCCAAGCGCTTCGCATTCCTGAAGCAATATCCCGTGCCCTTCCTGCCAACCGTAGTAGCATCAGCTGTGCCTGGGGGCCCCGTCGAAAAGGCTACCTACGACGCAATCAAGGCAGACTTTTTGCATCGGCTCCAGTTGCTGCTTCCTCTGGACGGTCTATTTCTTCCCATGCATGGCGCGATGTTTGTGGACGGCATGCAGGACGCGGAGGGCGACTGGATGGAGTCGGCGCGCAAGGTGGTTGGCACCAACTGTCTCATGTCCGCGTCCTATGATCTTCACGGCAATGTGAGCCAGCGGGTGATCGACAACATCGACGCGTTCTCCGCCTTTCGCACCGCACCGCATATCGATTACGAACAAACCATGCAGCGTGCCTGCAACATGCTTCTGCACTGTCTGGATCAGAAGATTCGCCCTACCCTGGTGTGGGCTCCCATACCCGTGCTGATGCCGGGTGAGCGCAGCAGCACGCTGTGGCAACCCGGGAAGCGGCTTTGGGCGCAATTGCCAACGTTGAACGAGGAGCCGGGCATTCTGGACGTCTCCTTGCTTGTCGGCTATGTGTGGGCCGATGAACCGCGCTCGAGTGCGGCCGCGGTGGTTACGGGCACTACTCCAGCCACAGAAAAGAAGATCGCTACCGATCTCGCACAACAGTACTGGGACGCGCGCAAGGAGTTTCAGTTCGGCACCGAGACCGGAACCATTGACGAGTGCATTCAACGCGCGATGAAGGCGACCACCCATCCTGCGATTCTGGCTGATTCAGGAGACAACCCTACTGCGGGCGGCGCCGGCGATCGCGCTGAAGTTCTGGAACGGCTGCTCTATTACAAGGCACAAAATGTTGTCTTCGCCGGAATCACCGATAGACCGGCAACGGATGCGTGCTACAAGGCCGGCGTAGGGGCCACGATCCCACTCTCCATCGGCGCAACACTCGATCCGCTGGGCAGTAAGCCGGTCAAAGCAACCGCGAAAGTAATTTTTCTACTGCCGGCGGAAACGCCTCGCTTGCGCGAGGCAGTCGTGCAGATAGAAGGGATCACGCTTGTTCTCTCCGCGCAGCGGAGACCGTACCACGATATTGTCGACTTCACGCGGCTGGGCCTGCACCCAACCTCGTACAAAATCATCGTGGTGAAATCGGGTTATCTCTCTCCTGAACTGTCGCCACTGGCCAATCCCAGCCTCATGGCTCTTTCTCAAGGAGCGGTCGATCAGGACATCATCCATCTACCGCAGAACAAATTCCGCAAACCGTCTTATCCCTTTGTCGATGATCTAACGTTCACTCCACAGGCAATTACCTCGGCGAGGGCGCCAGCTCAGTGATGCCTGCCACGAAGGATCCGAAGTTGCTCTATGGCGTTCAGATTGCGGGTGCCGGCCAGGAAGCTGTGCGGGATCTTCCCCGGCTTCTGGGCGCGTTGCACCACTTAGGCTTCACCCAGGTGGAGCTACATTCGATGGTCTACGATCACCCGGCGGCGAACGCTCCGGCGGATGATCGAGGATGCCGGCCTCCGCGCCCCTGCCGGGCACTTTTCCTTAGACGGCATAGAAGAAAATATCGACTTCGCGCGGGAGCTGGGCCTTGGTTACATGGTCGCCATGCTGCCACGGCCCAGGCCTGAAAGCCTCCCGCAGTACCGCGCTATCGCAGCCCGCTTAAACGAGGCTGGCGCCAACGTCCGGAGCGGCGGTATGGAGTTTGCTTTGCTCTTCCACAACCATGAGTTGATGCCGCAGGAGGGAAGCTCCGGCTTCGCCGAGCTGATGAAGCACACCGACCCGGCGCTGGTGTATCTCGAGGTGGATGTCTATTGGATCGCTCAGGCAGGGTTGGACCCCGCGTCTTTCCTCGAAAAATACAAAGAGCGGGTAAAGCTTCTTCACCTCAAGGACCGTCTTGCAGGTTTCCCCACTACCTACACGACGGATGCCGGGTCCGATCATTCGACTGAATTGGGCAAAGGAACGATTCCCTGGCCGGCATTGTTGAAGCAGGCACAGCAGCAGGGTATCCGTTACGCCTTTCTCGACTATGACAAGTCGGCCGGTCCTATTCTCGATAGTTTTGCGCAAAGCCTCGCCTATCTGAATACGCTCAAACCCTGACCTTGGGGACGACCTCCCGCGCACGCGCAGAGGCCAGTGCCCGCCCGGTGGAATGGGCCGTAACGCCGGCGCGACCAGCCCAAAAGTTCAAACGGGGATGTTTTTTGAAAAAACAAGTACTCCTTTGACAATTCTGCTTGCAATTGGGGTCGGTGCGTGCATATAGTACGGTCACTAAAGTAAATCAGCCGGTCCGCTGAAGAGCAGCCAAAGTTGCCTGCAAGCCGGCTCCAGTACACACACTGTTTAGTTTTTCGGAGGCGAGTATGAGACGAATCACCTTATGGGGCGTAGCCCTCGTAATGGTTCTGGGCCCCCCTTTGCGTTAGCCAATCCGCGTGGGGTCAAGAGATCACCGCGGCGATTTCGGCGCGGTTAAAGATGCGGCGGGAGCAGTGCTGAATAGAGCGACACCCATTCTTCTTTTGTAATTGACTGGCATTTAACCACTCACTAAGATTAGGGTACTTCAGCAAATTAGGGTACTTCAGCCAGTCCTGGTAAGAAGTTTTTCGAAGTAACCGGCCATCTCTAAATCTCTTTTCTAAGACCTTGATCGCAGCGTTGCGTGTGTGAGCAGAACTTCGCGCTACGGTCGGCCGTTCGTTACACCTGAATCAATACATAAGAGGAGTTGGCGGTGAATAAACTCAAGGCGCAAATACTCTGTTATCCCCGTCTTTCGTCCGTCGTGCTGGTCCTGCTGATGGGCTGCCTGGCAGTGCTTCCCTGTAACGCGCAAAGCACCGCAAATCTCCATGGCGCGGTGACCGACGCGGGCGGAGCAGCCATTCCTGGCGCCAGCGTCTCGGTGACCGACGTTGGCACGGCCGTGGTTACGAAAACCACGACGGATGCTTCGGGGAACTACAGCTTCCCCAGCTTGTCCGCCGCCGGATATTCCATCACCGTGGAAGCGCCGGGCTTTAAGACAGAGGACATCAAGGGTATCGTCTTGCAGGTGAACCAGAACGCTCGCGAAGACGTCAAGCTGCAGGTCGGCTCTGTCGACACCAAGGTGGAAGTAACAGGGGAAGCGCCGCTGGTCGACACGGCCAGCGCCAGCGTGGGCACAGTGATCGACCAGCGCGAGGTGGTTGACCTTCCGCTGAATGTGCGCCGCTTCGGCGCGCTTGCCATCCTTGTTCCAGGAACCGTGCCCGACGCCGGCGCGGGTGGGGTAAGCGGCGGCTTCGCAAATTCCAGCTTCGGATCACCCTTTAGTGAATCCACCTATGCCGCCAACGGCGCTCGCTCGTCGAGCAACAACACCCTGATCGACGGGGTCGACTCACGGAATCTGACCTTTGGCGGATTCGCCGTTCAGCCGTCGCCCGACGCTGTGCAGGAATTCAAGATCCAGACCAATATTTACGACGCGGCTTTCGGCAAAACGGCCGGCTCAACCATCAATCTGATCACCAAGTCCGGTACCAATTCGTTCCACGGATCGATCTACGAGTTTCTCCGTAACGACGTGTTGGACGCCTCCAACTACTTCAACCCGACTAAGCCAGAGCTTCGCCGCAACCAGTACGGCGCTGCAATTGGCGGCCCGATCTGGAGATCGAAACATCTCTTCTTCTTTTTCAACTATGAGGGCCTGCGCCTGGTGCAAGGGTCATCCGCAACCTCCCTGGTGCCGACTCTAGCTCAACGGGCCGGAGACCTCAGCGGCCTGCTGACGGGGACCACCGCGAACGTGTGCGGTGTGGGCGGCCCCCCGCAGTACACCTACGATCAGGGTCAGCTCTTCAACCCCGCGACTGAGACGCTGATCACCTGCCCAACTGGCGCCAACGCGGGCCAGAACGTACTGGTCGGTACACCGATCCCGGGCAACCAGATCACGACTGTCGACGGCGTCGCCGCCCATGTGTTTTCGCTGAATCCCTGGCCAACGCCCAACCTGACGGGGAATGCCGGCGTTAACTACGTCAACTCTCAGTCACAGACCCGCAACGATGACCAGTACGACGGGCGTGTTGACTACGACATCAGCGAGAAAGACCAGGTGTGGGGCCGGTACATCCTTGGCCAAGCTAATATCGTGAACCCAACCACTGGCTACAGCACACTGCCAGGCTTTGGTGACAAGCTCTATTTCCGGGGGCAGAATGTGGCGATTGGCTGGACCCACACCTTCGGCCCGCGTCTTCTCAACGAGGCACTGTTCGGCTTCCAGCGCGATACGGATATCAACAATTGCGCATCTTGTCCCCGGCCCTCCGGCTTCATGGAAGCCTTTGGTATTCAGGGTTTGACCGCCCTGTCGCCATCGCTCGAGGGCTTCCCGCCGATGGATTTCAGCAATTTCGGTTACATCGGTGACTCCAACTACCGGCCGGTCATCAGCCCGGATATGGTGGAGAAATATCAGGACGTTGTCACCATCAGCAAGGGCAGACAGACGATCATTGCAGGGGCGGATATTCAACCCTGGCAAGTGCTTGGTGAGGAGGCGGCGTTCTCCCCACACGGCGAGGTAGACTTCAACGGACAATACTCCGCTCTGGCCGGCGAGCTGAATGGTGGCGTCTCCAGCGGCTCTGACTTCGCTGACTTCCTGCTCGGCTATCCCTACAATGCGAACCGCAGTCTGCACTTTGCGAATACCAACCAGGTGGGCGGCGACTTCATCAGCTTGTTCGCTCAAGACAATATCAAGTTCACACCCAACGTCTCGGTAAACGCCGGCATGCGTTGGGAGTACCGGCGTCCGTCGGTCGACAAGCACGACAATTTCGTGACCCTTGTGCCTACCGGACCCAAGTTCAGCGGGCCGGGCAACGCCACTCTGGTGACGGCGGCGCCCAACTCGCAGAACGACTCGTTCTGCACCGATCCAGCGTACTCGTATCTAACCACTACCGATGGGCGCTGTTTGATTGCTTCCTCGGACCAACGGGCGCAATTAGGATTTACCGGCCGCACCCAGCAATCACTGATCTTTCCCGTGCATCACGATTTCGCCCCACGCCTGGGTGTAGTCTGGCGTCCTACGGCATCGGACAAACTTGTAGTGCGCAGCGGCTACGGTATCTTCTACGACTTGCCGAACTTCAACAATCAGCACTTCGTCGATAACAACCCGGTATTTTCTCCGTCGCAGACCTTTATTACCACCAAGGGACAGACGCCGATAGCAACCAGCGAGACCGTATTTGGTGGAGCGGGCATTCCCAAGCTGACTAACCAGTTCATCTCTCTGTATGTCGAGCCCCACTACCTGGCGCCATATTTCCAACAATGGAGCTTCGGCATTCAGAGCCAACTTTCCAACGACTGGGCAATGGACGTTGCCTATATCGGAACCAAGGGGACTAAGATCGGCAACCTGCACCTCTCCGGCAACCAGGCCGAGCCGGGCACCACCCCTCTGCAGTCGCGCCGTCCGTATGTCGACCTGGGGACCTCGCTCTACACGACCTCGGACGGGAGCTCGAGCTATAACGCATTTCAGTTCAAGCTAACCAAGCGCCTGAGCCATGGGCTCAGTGTGCTCACCGCCTATACCTATGCCAAATCCCTCGACAACTCAGAGGGTGACGAAGGCTTTGGCGCGGGCGCCAACGGTAGTAACCTTCCGCAGGACGACAACAACCTGGCGTTCGAGTGGTCGCGGTCTTATACCGACGCGCGCCACAGGATCGTGGTCAACGCCATCTACGATCTGCCCTTTGGCAAGGGGAGGGCATATCTCAACGACAAGAGCGTCCTGAACGCAATTGTGGGTGGATGGGAAGTATCCGATATCACCTCCTATCAGACTGGCTACCCCTTCGTTGTGCTTGGTCCGGATTTCTCGAACACCGGCTCCAGCTCTCCTCGCCCCAACCGCAGTTGCAGCGGCGTCGGCCAGAAGAGCGTCACTAACTGGTTCAATCAAAGCTGCTTCTCCGTTGCCGGATCGGCCGCCGATCCGACCTTCGGCAATTCACGGCGCAACATCCTGGATGCACCTGGTTATTCCAATACAGATATTGCTGTACTGCGTCATTTCAACTTGTTTGATAAGGCCGATATGGAGTTCCGGGGCGAATTCTTCGATACCTGGAATACCCCCTACTTCGCGCCTCCGCAAAATAACATCTCCTCGCCGACGCTTGTAGGAAAGATTACAAGCGCAAACGATGGACGCAATATCCAGGTCGCACTGAAGATCGTTTTCTAATCGTCGGAGCAAACATGGACGGCGAAGCGCCCGGTAAATCGGGCGCTTCGCTATCTGTAGACAAAATGGAAGTTAGAAACCAGCAGCAGGCTCTCAGGTACGACCGCATTTCGGAGTTCTTTTCATGATGATCAAAGCCTCGAGGACACTCGCTGTATCGTTGCTCCTCACCACCTCTTTTTTGTTTGCTCAAGCTCCCAGCGGCACGAAGCCGAAGCCACGAGTCGTGGTCATTGGCGTGAACGGCATGGAGATGGATGTCCTTCGCCCTCTGCTTCTCCAGGGCAAGATGCCGAACCTTGCCAGCGTGATCAAGCGCGGCGCATACGGCAAGCTGCGCACTGTTTCTGCCCCCAACTGCCCACGGGTTTACAGCACTCTTTTCACCAGCACCTCTCCGGAAGAGCATGGCGTCACCGGTTTTATTGTCGGCGGAGTGACGGCTAACACGAACATGCTGAAAGAGGAGCCTATCTGGTCGATTCTTTCTAAAAATCACATTACCGTTGGCATGGCGAATGTACCGGCGACTTTTCCGGTGATGCCGGTGAATGGATATATGGTCAGCGGTATGCTCACCCGCGGAAAGAACTGCGAGGACGGCGTGCTGTGTGCTCCGAAGCTATCCGAAGTGGAAGGCGGGAACGCTGTCTATCCAGCGTCGCTCAAGCCTGAGTTGATCAAGAACGTGGGTGACTACTACGTCGATTGCGAGCGGATGCCCTCGGCCGAGGAGTTGCAGGGGCATGAATCGGAAGTCATCGACGCATGGCTGAAGAAAGTGGACTTGATTCGCGAACAGCAGACGAGACTGTTCGGCTATCTTTTGCAGAACCATCCCACGCAGTTCACCTGGCTGGGTCAGTCCTGCGAAGACCGCACGGGCCACTGGCTCTATCCCATTGCGCCTTACAACGCGGGGTATAACCCGAAGATCAACGCAGTTCGGGAAAATGCCTTTCCTGACCAGTACGTTGCCTTCGATAAAGTGCTGGGAAGCGTCCTGAAACATATCGACGAGAACACCTATCTCTTCATCGTGTCGGACCATGGCATCAAGCCATTGCGTGAGTTCGAACAAACCGACCCCCACATGCACATGGACCACGAAAAGACTACGCCGGTGATCGCCAAGCACGATTTTGCGGATGGAGATGAGGTTCCAGGAACGTTCTTCGCCATGGGGCCGAATATCAAGCACGATCTGCGGCTGATGGGGCTGGAAGCGAGCGTCTACGACATAACGCCTACCATCCTCTCCTTGTATGGCATTGAACAGCCGAAACAAATGCATGGGCATGTGCTGACTCAAATCTTCGTGGGGTCCAAAGACGTCGTGGCGCAGAAATAGCGTCTCTTTTCCATCGGCCGATTCGGACAGCACTCGCTGAAAACAAATCAGCTGTCTGATAAATCGCGATCAGTCCCGAAGGGACGGCTGAGAGTAGCCCAGGACGTCAGTCCTGGGTCAAAATGAGAGGCGGGAATAGTCCCGCCAGGGACGGCTGAAAATGACCCAGGATGAAATCCTGGGTGCTCTTAACAATTCACCAGAGTCCGGGGAAAACCCAGGACCAGCCTGCTTGGCTGACTGAAGCAGTTTGGGCTTCCGCGGAACGGAAGCCCAGATCTGGACTAACGTCCTGGGCTACTCTCAGCCGTCCCTTCGGGACTGGTTCCCATAACCGCTACAGTCGATTTCGTTTTCAGCGAGTGCAAAACAAATCGGCCGATCAAAAAGAGCTCATTTGGACAAGACTGATTCTCAGCCGTCGCCTTCGACGGGCTCAGGGCAGGCTCTGCGGGACTAAGTTTGTCAGATAGGCCGGTGCATCGCAGATGCGTTAGCGGCGATGTTGCAAGGTTCTCACCTGGGCACGCAATTTTTCTGCGTCGGCAGTGCGGCCCAAGCCTAAATAAGCCTGGACAAGCAACTGAAGTTCATCCACGGTTACCGATGCATCCTTAGCGTGCGGTTCCAGTAGCTCGACGACATCGGCGAATTGCTTGTCCTCGAGGTGCTCTTCGGCAAGCGATCCCAATGCGTCCGGGTCGGCGGGGTTCAGAAGAAGAACCGCTTCGAACTGATCTTGCGCGGCCGCCCGATCTCCGGATTTCAAGTCGATGTGGGCGAGCAGAAGACGAGCGTCGAGTTTTTCCGGCGATTGCGTAACTGCGGCTTCGAGCGCTTTTCGCGCGCCTTGCAGGTCGCCCAGCTTCTCGAGTGCCTGGCCTTCGTAGAGGGAGGCCAATGCATCGTCGGGATGCGCCTTTCGGGCGTGTTCTAGATGGTCGGCGGCTTTTCGATAGTCCCCGGAATTGAATTCCAACTCTCCCAGCTGGCGCAAAGCGGCGGGAGAATCCGGATTTAGCTGCAGGACTTTCTGCAGCGCCAAACGGGCATCCGACGAACGGCCCTGGTCGACCAACATCATCGCGGAATGGAGCAGGTTCTGCTCCTCGATTTTGTCTTTGGGATCCGGTAGCGACGAAAATTCGGGAACGTTGGTCGAGGTTCGCTTATCGCCTGGTCCGAGATAGCCCAGAGCGCGTAGTTCGCTAAGCGTGGCGCTGCTCGCAGTACCCGTGGATGGCGTGAGATGTGGAGGCCGCATCGGAGACGTGGCCAATTCCGTGCGGAGGTGCTTCACGGTTTCGTTCCAGGGCTCATATTCATTCGTGAGCTCGGCAGGGTCTTTGACCAGGTCGTAAAGCTCCGGCCGCGGCGCCTCGATGAACTTGAAGCCGCCTTCGCGGACCGCGCGCAGCGGCGCCCATCCAAAGCTCAGTGGATAATCCGTCTCAGCAAAAACCACGTTGCCGTTTTCTTTTGACTCTTTGAAGTATCCACTAAGCGAGCGTCCGTTCAATGTGCGGAAGGGAAATGCTAAGGAGATCAAGGACGGTAGGGAGGATGTCGGTTGTTTCCACTTGCGCCTCCACCACCTTCCCTCCCTGCGCCGTGGCTGGCTCTTTGGGTTCCCCGCTTATGGGCAACTTGATCAGCAGGGGCACATGCGTCGTCGAATCGTAGAGGAAGATACCGTGAGTTTGCTCGCCGTGTTCCCCGAGTCCTTCGCCATGATCACCCACCACGATGATCAACGCGTTGCGGTACCTTTGTTCGCGCTTTAGATAGCTCAGCAGCTTTCCCAGCGCGGAATCCGCGTAAGCGATCTCGCCGTCGTACAAACGGTCTTTATAGATCTGCGAGTAAGGTGGAGGCGGTTCGTAGGGGTCATGAGGGTCGTAGAGGTGGACCCAGACAAAGCGCGGCTTCTGGGGATGAGCTCCCATCCACGCTTCGGCACGATGCACCACATCGTCGCCGCGGCGCTCCACCTCTCCCCAATGCTTTCCTTTCGCCGAGTCTGACGGAAAGTTGTCGTAATAATCGAAGCCTCTGTCGAGCCCTGGAGCAAGCGTCCGTGAGTCGAGCACTACGGCACCAATAAAGGCAGCCGTTTGGTATCCGCTTTGCTTCAGCAACTCGGCCCAGGTCGGGTAAGTCTTGGCCAGTGGGACGGCGAAGTCGGTGACGCCGTGTACGCTCGGCAGCAAGCCAGTCAGGATGCTGGTGTGCGAAGTATTGGTGATGGGGCTGGGCGTGAAAGCCTGAGCAAAGCGAAAGCCATCGCGGGCTAGAGAATCCAACGCGGGGGTTTGGATTCGATCGTCACCGTAACAGTGAACATGGTCGGCGCGAAGCGTATCAATCGTCACCAGATAAACATCTGGTAGGGGCAAAGAGGCAGAAACCGTTTGGGCCGAAGAGAAGGTCGCTGCAACCGCGAAGCTTCCTATCCACCATCGGAAAGTCCTCATGCGCAACATGGCGCCGCTTCCATCTGCGTGGGTGCCATCGCTAATGCGTTCCATCCGGCGAGGCAGGAGTGTCTTTCTTGGGGGAGAGACCCAGTTGCTGGGTTGCATCGCCCCTGGTCCCCGCGGCTGCCAGAACGCTTTCTTCCTTGCTCCGTTTTTCCGCCAGCAGATTCTTCGTGCTTTCCAGTTCCTGCTCAGCCTTGGCCGGTTGGTTGAGTTGCCGGTAGATCTGAGCCAGTTGATAGTGCGCCTCCGTACTACTTGGATCCAACCGGAGCGACTCCTCCAGTACGCGCTCCGCCTCCTGCGGGCGACCGGTCTGCGTAAGAGCCTTGCCCAGGTCTCGCATGGCGCGAGCATTTCCTGGATCCTGCGCAACCACGGATTGCAGGAGCGGAACCGATAGCTGAGGCTTCTGATCAGAGAGATACGTATGAGCGAGATAGAACTTGGCTTCGGGGAAATTGGGATCGAGCTCAAGGGCCTTTGTCAGCTCCGCCTCGGCGTCGGCAAGGCGCCCCACCTTCCAATACATAAACCCGAGTGAGAAACGGACGGTGGGATCACTGGGCTGCTGTTGCCGTGCGGCCTCAAACTCATCGATCGACCTGGAATACTCCGCCAGACCATCGTAAGCCTGTCCCCTTAGGACGTGGACCCAGGGCGAGTTCGGATCGGCGGCTTCGAGTTGGTCAAAAGCCAGGAGCGCCTTGTTAAGGCGCTTCGTCTGGAGGTAGGCGCGGCTTAACAGATACAGATTTCCCGCATCTCGGGGACTTAGCTTGTCGACCCGCTCCAACACCGGGATTGCGCGCTCATAGTCTTCTTGCCCAACAAAGGAGAGCGCCAGCAGTTGGCAGGCTTGCACGCTGGTCGGATTTGCCTGCACAGCTTTCTGCAACGGCGCAGCTGCCCGTTTGTAATCCTGCGCCCTGAGATAGGCGATGCCGAGGTTGAGGTTGGTGCCGAAATCCTGGGGACTGATTCGCAGCGCCCGTTGATAGAACTGAACCCCTTCGGCCATTCGGCCCTGGCGAACATAGAGTGCGCCGAGGTGGTTCAGAGCAGCGATCGACCGGGGATCCTGCGCCAGAATGCGCTGGTAGGCTTCGGCGGCTTCAGCCGTCCGGCCCTCGCGCTCCAGTTGCTCGCCCTGGGCGCCAATGGCCTGAATCGAATCCTGGGCGCGCAATGGGTGACCGCATAGCGACGCGGCAAGCACCAGCGCACCAGGAAGATATCTGCTTCTCAACATGATTTCCTAGTGTAGTGCGTGGTCTCCAAGCAATCTAAAGTAACCTCGAAACGATAACCAGAAAACAGTCTCGGTGGCCAAATCCGCTTCCGCGGCGCTGTATCCTATGAACAGACGATTTCGGCACAGCGGGCGGCTCTCGCGTACCTCTCGCTGGTCGGCAGTTGCCGGTAATTTAGGCCTAAGCGCGAGCGAAGGACAGTTTCGCCGCTGTCCGGTGGCACACTCGATCCCTGTCACAAAATAACGCAATCCAAGCATCCCGCTCCGGCGGGATTTTTTATGCGCCCAACCCTGCTTCCCCGAGCACTAGACAAGCCTCTGTCCAATCCTCTCAACTTTCAGGAGCCACTATGCCAAAAAATAAAGTAAGCGACCCCATCACCGATCAGGAAATGGCCTTTGCCCTCCTGGTCCTCTCTGGCGCCATGACCGACCGTCAGGCCGCCGAAGCAGCCGGCCTCAACCCCGACTCCGCCGCCTACACCAAAGCCAAACCCCATGTCCGCGACTACATGCTCCAGCACCGTGCCGCCGTCGAGCAACAGCTCGTCCAGCAAGAGGCCGAGGGACTACGCCGCCTGAGCCTGGACCGCGAACGAGTACTGGCCCGCCTCTGGGAAATCGCCGACCTCAGTCCCGAGATGACCCGAAACAGCGTTACTGGACAGGTCAAGGCCCTCACCATCATCGTCGCCATGCAAAACCTCATCCCCGACCGTCGCGCCATCGCCGCGGAGAAGAAATCCGCCTCAGCGCCCGTCAAGGCGCAAATCTATCAATCTGAGTGGCTTCGCAAACAGAAGGAGACAACCATCGCCCCCCAGCCAAACCCTGCCCCCCCAATAGATTTGTCATCCCGACCGGAGCGAAGCGAAGTGGAGGGACCTGCTGTTTCTCCTGCCCCCAACCAGTCCACCCTTGCCAACCGCTTTATCCCCTCGGAAGCCCCCGAACCTCATGTCCCACTGTTTCCCCCTGTTCCAGGCACAAGAGTGGGTTTCTCAATAAGAAAGAACCCCTTTGCCCGCCGCCCCCGCTGAGCTCTAATCCTTAAAAACACCCAAAAATATTAAATTTTAAAAATAGCTGGACAGGCGGCGGGAAAACACGCTGAACGAAGGGCACGGGTTTAGCCGTGCCATACAAAGGCCGAAGCGCGGGACGGCTGAGAGTCAGATCGCAAGCTGTGACCAACGATTGAGAACCCGCCGGGTAGTGCGTGAGACACTAACCAGAGGGCGCTCGGAGCAACGGCCTTCTAGACCTCGTATTTTGCTGAATAGGTTGAAGCGACCGTGGGCAACCGAGATCGAGTTGGTTGCTGCAGTGGCAACTCTGTCCATCCACCTCCACCCATGCCGAGGTGAGCCGCCGCCCTCAAATTTGTCATCCCGACCGGAGCGTTAGCGCAGGGGAGGGACCTGCAGTTTTACTTTCGGCACGAGCCAATGTGCATGGGCGAATCGCCTCCGGGTTCCGCTTGTTCATCAACGCAAACTGCAGAGCCTGCCCTGAGCGAAGTCGAACGGGTCCCTCCCTTGCGCTACCCTGGATTTCCTATCCAGGAAATCCAGATCCGCTCCGGTCGGGATGACAAATTTGAGGGCGGCGGCTCACCTCGGCATGGGTGGAGGTGGATGGACAGAGTCGAAAAAGCTAATTTGGACAAGACTGGCTGAGAGTAGCCCAGGACGTAGTCCTGCGCATCCGGTACGCCCATCAGGGCGCAATTCTGAACCTGGTCTGCCTGGTCTAACGTACGCAGCCACCTATGGTGACTGATTCAATCGCGCCAATGCTTCGCGAGCTGGACGATAGTTCGGATCAGCGCTCAATGCCTTTTGAAACTCGCTTCGCGCCGGATCGAGTTGCTTAAGCGCCACAAAGACCACACCTAAATTGTAGTGGGCCGAAGCATAATCCGGCTTGAGACGGAGCGCCTCCTCAAACTGACTGCGCGCCGAGTCTATCTGGCCTTTACGCAAATAGACGCCACCCAGAGTATTGTGAGTCTCCGCCGCAGCAGGCTCGATGGAGAGAGCGGCCTGCAGTTGCCTTTCGCTTTCGTCCCAGTTGCCTCGCATCGCCGCCAAGGTGCCGAGACCATCGTAGGCTTCGTAACTACCGGGTGTTTGCTGCAAAACCTGCTGGAACTCCGCGGCCGCCTGATCTAACTCGCCCTTCTGGGCGAGCGTCCTGGCGAGGAATATCTCGGCTTTGGCATACCCGGGGGAGATTGCCAATGCAGCGTTGAACTCTTTGCCCGCGGCGTCGAATTGGTGAAGGTTGTAATCGCTAATACCAGCGTCGAGATGAGCAATGGCACTGGTTGGATCGGCCGCGAGCACAGCGCGAAATTGCTCCACAGCCTCCGCGTCTTGGCCCATGCGTTGCTCGTTCAGACCCAGGGTCAGGCGAACATCCGATAGGTCCGGATCTCGCGCCAGAATCGCCTTCAAGGCCGCGTTGGATTCATCCAGATGCCCCAGCGAAGCAAGATAGATGGCCTCTCCGTACTTTTCGTAATCGACGATTCTGTCTTTCGGATCCACTGCGCTGGATGCGGGGGTCGGTGCAGAATTCCTCCCGGTAAGGTATCCAAGTGCGTGAAGACGCTCGACCGCTTCAGGACTCAGCGCGTTCTGCGTCGCCTGAGTGCGCGGTTTATAAAGCAGCCGTAGTTGATTCAGCCGCTCGCGATAAGCCGAGGCGACGGAGGCTTTGCTGGCATAAAGGTTCGTCAACTCCCCGGGATCCTGAGCCAGATCGTAGAACTCCGGCCTGGGCGCTTCAATGTACTTGTAGTGCCCGCTCCGCAAGCTAGCAAGAGCGGCGGTCCCGAAGTGCTTCTGCGGGTAAATACTCTCGCTGAATATATCCCGCGGAGAGGCTGCGGCAGTGAGCAGGCTCTTGCCTTCCATTGCCTGCGGCAGGGGAAGCCGCACCGCATCCAGAATCGTGGGCGAGACATCCAGCAGGCTGGCCGGTGCGTCGACTCGCGCCGGCATCGGGGCTCGGCCCGCAGGCCAGTGGATGATGAGTGGGACATGCAGAGTACTTTGATAGATGAAGTAGCCGTGCGTGCTCTCGCCGTGGTCTCCGAGTCCCTCTCCGTGATCGGAGGTAAAGACAATGAGCGATTTATTCACCAGGTCATGAGAGACGAGGTAGTTCCAGAAATCGCCGATAACGTGGTCGATATAACCCAATTCCCCGTTATAGCCTTCACCGTACTTTGCTTTTTCCGCTGCGGAAAGGTTGTACGGCGTGTGCAGATCGTAGATGTGAAGGAAGAGAAAAAAAGGCCGGTCCGCATGCGCATTCAGCCACTGCTCTCCGGCCTCGGCGACTACTTGTCCCTTGCGCTTGATATCTCCTGGATCAGTGCTGCCGCTGCTCAACGATGCCGAAGGGCTGTCATACGTATCGAATCCCTGGTCCAGTCCAAAGCGCTTGTCGAGCACGAAACCGCCAAGGAATGCGGCGGTCCGATAGCCACGGGATCGAAGCGTCGCCGCCAGCGTAACGGCCCCCGGCGCGAGGCGGTCGCCATTGTCTTCCACACCACTCACGAACGGGTACGTTGAAGTCAACATCGAAACGTGGGAAGGCAGAGTCAGCGGGACCATGGAACTGGCCTGCGAGAACAATGTGCCTCCGCTGCAGAGTTTATCGATATTAGGAGTGGGTGGCGCGGTGGCGACATTACAACTGAGTCGATCGGATCGTAGGGTGTCGACCGAGATCAGAATGATATTTGGCTTGGCCTCGACTGCGGGATGCTGAGGATTCAACGCCGTAGATCGCTGGCCAACAACAGCAGCGAGAAGGAACCAAAGACCAATCATCGCCGTTTTAGAAACGCGCAACCGAAACACTCGTAGTGGATTCTCGCTTAACGTTCGGATAGGGCAGGATAGTCCTCGCTCCCGGAAGATGCTGGCCGCTTGCCCATCTCCTTATTCTAAGTCCTGCGCCAGAAGCTCGGCGTGGGTTCGTCATGAATAAGAGGCATTTGCATTGGGGATAGTCTTAACTGGGTAGAGCCTTCTCGCATCCTGGCACTTCGATCAGGCGCTCAAACACCATGAGGCCCCGCTCCTTCGCGAGACGAACGTCCTCATCTGCTCCCTTGGAAGCGCCTGGAAGCCTCAGTACGGCGTCGCACCGGCTCAGCAGGCGGTTTGCGATGGGGTAGAGAATCTCATCATAGATAGCATCGCCCGGGCGCTTTGATCCTGCTTCGCGGAGCAAGGGTAGGGCAAGCCACTCCCCTATAAGCGGAACATGTCCAGCGCGGTAGAGCGGAAGTGCGACAGACTCAAGGGTGCGCAGGTTTTTTGCCATCAATTCCGGGTCGTCGCCGGTGCCAGACCGATACGGGCCTGCTATCAGGATCATGAGTGAACGAGTAGACACGCTAAGTGACCTTTCCTTTTTGATTAAACACGTGGATGTAGGCGTGTTGGAGCAACATGATTGTTTTGCCGTCCGCAATGTCGCCGCTCTCAATTCCTTTCATTGCGTCTTCGATCGAAAGCTCCAAAACTTCGATATCTTCGCCCTCATGGTGAACGCCCCCACCGAGCGTGACCTTGTTGCTGCTGTCGTATTCGGCTAGAAAAAAATGAAGTTTTTCCGTGACAGAGCCAGGACTCATGAAGGCTTCGAAGATCTTCCGCACCCGATCCACACGGTAGCCAGTCTCCTCTTCCGCTTCGGCTTTGATTCGGTCTTCCGGACTCGCTTCGTCGAGGAGCCCTCCTGCTGTCTCAATCAGCGGGTCGGGGTGGCCATTCACAAACGCCGGAAAGCGGAATTGCCGGGTGAGCACTACCGTGCGTTGCGCAAGGTTATAGAGCAGGATCGTGGCGCCGTTGCCCCGATCGTATGTTTCCCTGGTTTGCTGCTGCCAGGTTCCATCGCTTCTTAGGAAATCAAAGGTGGTCTTCTTCAGCACGTACCAATCGTCAGAAAGTGTCTCAACCTTCTTGACGCGCACGCGGTCTTCCATCGACTTATCCTGCGGGGAACCAGCCATAGGGGCAACAGTATCGTGCAGTTTCGTGCAGTGTCAAGTATTATCGTGCATAGCGAATATGTTAACGACTCACCGGAAACAGAAGATTCTTTCGATTCTCAAGCGGCACGGCCAAGTCGTTGCCAAGGATGTAAGCCAGGCCATGGGCGTTTCAGAAGACACGATACGGCGCGACTTGCGAGAGATGGCCCAGAAGGGGCTTCTTCAGCGTGTTCATGGCGGAGCTCTGCCGGCGTCCCCTGCGGTCGCAGATTTTGCCGGACGTGAACTTCTTACTCCCGACGGTAAAGTGGCGATTGGCCGTGCAGGCAGCAAAGATGATTCAACCCGGACAGGTCGTGATCCTGGATGGCGGTACCACTGCGAGACAGGTAGCTCGACACCTGCCTCTAAGTCTGGGGGCGACCATCATTACCCACAGCCCGACGATTGCTCTGGAACTGGTGAATCACTCGAATATCGAGGTAATCCTGATTGGAGGCCGCATGTTCATGCACTCTGTCGTTGCCGTAGGAGCGGCAGCGATCGAGGCCATCGCTCAGGTTCACGCGGATACATACTTCATGGGAGTGACCGGTGTCCACCCGAAGACAGGATTGACGACAGGCAATTATGAGGAAGCCGCCGTGAAGCGCGCCTTAAGCCATGCGGCTGCAGAGACAATTGTTCTTGCGTCTTCTGAAAAGCTCAATGCTGCCTCTCCTTACGCTGTTGTGCCCCTGGCAGAAATCAGCGGCATTATTACGGAACGATCAGCAGATGACGCTCTCACGCGGCCTTACGAGAAGCTCGGGATCACCATTACGCGAGCATGAGGACGTGGACGCCTCTTTCTGTGACCGCAACAACTAGTTGTCACGTTGGCACACCAAACAGTTTTGCCGATGGGCCTGCATGAGGTAAGCGGAGCGGGCTTGACCCGCTCGCAACTGCCCGCCGGAATGCGCGCTGCGTCTCTCACGTTTCGGGGTGACTGTCATGTGCCGGCGTTCGTTGTACCGGCAGGAAGTGAATTCAAGTTCTTTAATTTCTGTACAAGGCACAAGGCGCTCCAGGAAAACAGTTTGCGTATGGAGTACTGTGAAAGCCACGACACCGGTTTTCTACTAATGCTGCTTTATTAAACCTCGGTAACACCAAGGGGGTGCCGGTGGTGGTAGAACATGTCCGGCTGTGTTTTGGTATTACCCCGGAGTAAACCGGTTGGGGCGTAGCTATAACGCCTGGGTTGGGGAGCTTGCCCCATGCGGGCAACTGTAAAGTTAAGATGTCAGACTTAAACTGCAGTACATGAGACACCGCGACATTTTCCTACTGCACCTTACGTTGGCCTGCTCACTCCTATTGGCGCTACCCCATCCTGCGTTGGCAGACAACTCGGCTGCGCATTCAAAATTTACTGGCGTCTACCTGTCGCACGAGGCAGGTCCATCCATGAACCTAAGCCTGGGTGCGGATGGTAGCGCCACGGTTACAGAAGATTCCGGCACCGGCGCAACCACCTTGTTCGGCCACTGGGTAGATAAAGGCGGCCAGGTGGCAGTCACGTTTGATGCCTCGAGTGGGGGGCCGGTTGAACCGCCCATGGTTTTCCAACCCGCCCACGATGGATTGCAAGCGGTCACCTGGAATCACGCCTCATGGGGAAAAGTGACCCCACCACCGATGAAGAAGGGCTCCAAAGTAAAGCAATTGTATTGGTTCACAGAGGGTCCTTAGTTCACTCGGACGAGGAGGATTGCCTTGGTATGCGGACTGCGCATCCAACAGTGCATGCCCAAGGAAGCTGCCCGTCTTTCCATCGTTACCGAAGCTCAGAGCCAAGCTCTCGTCCGGACCTATCCCGCGCCATGGAAGGGGCAACTCATCCTGGTTTGCCGTAAATGCCAAAGCAAGCTGAAGCATGGAAGCAAGAAGAATGGGCTGGCGAAACTGAATAAGGCGTTGAAGAAGCGTGCTCGGCAGGATGAGGATGGCCCGCGATTGCACGTAGTGGATGTGTCTTGCCTCAAGATGTGCCCTAAGGGCGGAGTGACGGTGTGTACTCAGCGGCAGCTTCAAGGGAATGAGTGCTCCATTATGCGCACCAAGGCCGACCTGAATGCGCTACTGCTGGAATGCAAAGAAGCTTCCGTTCGAGAAGGGCAAAGCTGAAGCAGTGGTACGTAGGAGCTCAACACTCGATCACGTTCAACGCCAGCCCGGCGAGCGACGTCTCTTTGTAGCGTGCCTGCATGTCCAGACCTGTCTCGTACATCGTCTTGATGACCTGATCGAGAGAGACCTTATGGCCTTCTGACTCATTCATGGCCATGCGGCTGGCGTTGACCGCCTTGATGGCTCCGACTGCGTTGCGCTCAATGCATGGAACCTGCACCAGGCCACCAATCGGATCACAAGTCATGCCAAGATGATGTTCCATGCCTATCTCCGCGGCGTGTTCGATACGATCATTGATCTCTATAGCGGTGAGCGATGTTTGTCCCGGTGCGTTGATGGCTGCAACCAGGGCCCCTGCCGCCATGGAACACGCGACACCCACTTCACCCTGGCAGCCAACCTCGGCTCCGGAGATGGAGGCATTTTCCTTGTAGAGGATGCCAATCGCCGCCGCGGTGAGGAAATAGCGAAGAATTCCTTCTTCGTTCGCTCCGTCGACAAACTCCAGGTAGTAATGGGCGACCGCAGGCACCACTCCGGCGGCTCCATTGGTGGGAGCAGTGACCACGCGCCCGCCTGCTGCGTTCTCTTCATTGACGGCCATGGCATACACCGTAATCCAATCCAGCTGTGAGAGAGGATCCTTCACCCCCGCACGCAACCGGGCCGCAAGCTTGGCAGCGCGCCGACGGACTTTGAGACCACCAGGAAGAATGCCCTCGGATTCGATGCCGTGCTGGGTGCACTCTCTCATCACCTGCCAGATGTGCAGAATGCCACGGCGCACTTCTTGCTCCGCCGTGGCAGCTTGCCCTGACAGCGCACACTCGTTGGCCATCATGAGCTGCGCAATGGTTATGTTGGCGGCCGCCGCTCTCTCCAGAAGTTCTTGCGCACTGTGAAAAGGGTAGGGAACGCTTTTCGCCTGGTCATTCACTGCAGTCTGACTAGCCTGCGCGGCAGCAAATTCGGCGGCAGAGACAATGAAGCCACCGCCGATGGAAAAGAAGATCCGCTCCAACAGCAAAGCTGCGTCGCTGTCGAATGCGGAGAAACGCATGCCGTTGGGGTGCGAAGCAACACCGGCAACGGGATACATTTGATCGCGATGAAAGAGGAGATGCTTCGCTTCTTCGAAGGGAATGGTACAGTGACCCGGCAACTCCAGCGTTCCCGCAGTCCGAATCGCGGACAGTTTCGTATCAATCTCAGCCGGATCGATTCCTTCAGGTGTCTCCCCGGAGAGCCCAAGCAGGATGGCGCGGTCAGTGCCATGGCCGTGCCCGGTGAGCGCCAGTGAGCCATAAAGATCGACGCGGATGGACGCGGTTCGAAAAGTCAGCCCGTTCGACTGCAATTCCCTGGCGAAACGAAGCGCTGCCCGCATCGGTCCCATGGTGTGGGAGCTTGACGGCCCTATGCCGATCTTGAATAGTTCAAAGAGACTATGTTTCACCGCATTGACCTGGTTCCGGGTAGATCGATATTGGTATGTAGAAGTCTAAGCTCTTTGCGAATGGTAACGTATGTGTTACCATAATAAATGATTGATGTACGGGAATCGCGCCGCCCTTGTCCACTGGCAGGACTACAAACGGAGAAAGTAGGGAAATTAGCTATGGCGCTGACTCGCGATTTCAAAGAGACGATTCGTGCGCGCGTGGCGAGAGATCCCAAGTTTCGCAAAGAGCTTCTGCGCGAAGGGATCGAAGCTATGCTTGCAGGGGATATCGCCACGGCGAAGACCATTCTTCGTGACTATATTAATGCGACCATGGGTTTTACCGAGCTTGCCGAAGCGACCCACATCCCTTCGAAGAGCCTCATGCGAATGCTGGGGCCCGCGGGCAACCCGCGCGCAGATAATCTGTTTGATGTTGTCAGCTTTCTCCAGCAGCGCGAGGGCGTCCGCTTCCAACTCAAGGCAGGCCCCCTCTCGGCCAATCGAGATCGCGCCGTCTAGCTTAGCGAATGTACGGCTGGCAAAGGAGTGAAAGCGAATTGCCCTCTCTTTTATCGAACAGCTTCCGCTGTTATCGGAAGCGCACAGGCCTGTTGTGGCTTTCACTTGTTTTTTCGGCGACCGCTGCCCTCCCGCAGGTAACAACATCCACCATCGTTCTGGACGTAGACGCGACCACCATTTCCAGAAAGATCCTTTCCGCGCATGAATCGTTTCCCGTAGCTTCGCCGTCAGCGCACACCATCGATCTCGTGTACCCCAAATGGATTCCTGGGGCCCATGCGCCCACCGGACCCATCGCCGACCTGGTGAACCTGCGTTTTAGTGTGGATGGCAAGACATTACCCTGGGTTCGCGACCCGGTGGACATGTATCGCTTTCATATTCCGGTGCCTGCGGGAACCAATCTCCTGATCGCTGACTTCAGCCTGGTGGGGGAGTATGTGGCGGGAAACGATTTTGCCCCGGGTAACACGTCGACTCCGGTGCAAGGTGACGTGAACTGGGACCAGGTGGTCCTATATCCCGCGGACACCGCAGCCGACCAGGTCACGATTGCGGCCTCGGTCAAGCTTCCTGAACGATGGTCATACGCGACCGCGTTGCCGAATCCCTCGCTGCAAGGCTCAGCGATTCACTTCGATCCTGTGTCGCTCACTACGCTGATCGATTCTCCGCTGATGTGCGGATCGATCATGCGCGAGTTTGACATCACGCCGAAGGGAGTTTCCCAGCGCCATCTGCTGGATCTCTTTGAGAAGTCGCCTGAGGGACTCAACGTGCCGCCAGAGCGGATTGCCGCTTACCGCAACTTCGTATCCGAAGCCCGAGCCATGTTCCACTCCCACCACTATGCGAGCTATCACTTTCTGGTGGAGGCGCAGACGGACAGCAGCGACGGATTGGAGCATCATCAGTCCAGCGATGACCAGATGCCGGAACTCGGCATGGTGAGCCCGTCCTTCTCCGCGGAAGCAGGGTAATCTGTTGGCCCACGAGATGATCCACTCCTGGAATGGGAAATTCAGGCGCCCTGCCGGCCTGGCGACGACTGATTACCAACAACCGATGGTTGGCGACCTGCTGTGGGTCTACGAGGGCCTTACGAGCTACTGGGCGGAGATTCTGGCCACGCGTGCCGGCCTGGAAACGAGTGCTCAGATGAAAGACCGGATGGCAGTTTACCAGGCAGAGATGGACGCGCGCAGCGGGCGCGGCTGGCGAAATCTGCAAGAGGTCTCGAGATCGGCACAGTTGCTCTACACCTCGGGGCAGCAATGGACTAACCTTCGCCGTTCCACGGATTACTACCGTGAGGGACCCCTGCTGTGGCTGCAAGTGGATAGCCTGCTTAGGGAAAAAAGCCACGGAGCGCGCAGCCTGGATACCTTTGCCGCCGAATTCTTTGGACCACCCGATGGGGTGGTGGCAGTTAAGCCGTACACCTACGAGGACCTGGTGGCGGCGTTGAATCACGTGGTTGCCTTTGATTGGAACGGCCTACTGCAGGGCGATCTGCTGGCCACGCGGCCGACTCCAGTTTCACCCGGCCTGGAGGCTGCAGGATGGACCGTGGTCTATAACGACGAGCCCAACGGTTCCTCCGTCGATACGGAAACCGTGTCGCTGCAGGCTGACTTATCGACCTCGATCGGTCTGATCCTCGATCAGGATGGCACCATCATCGATATCGTTCCCGACTCGGCCGCGGGCCACGCCGGGCTGGCTCCAGGAACTAAATTGATGGGGGTAAACCATCGCGTCTACTCAGTTGACTTACTCCGGCAGGCGATTGTGAATGCGGAAACGAGCCAGCAACCCCTCAATCTTCTTACTCTGACGGGTGGTTACTACGCCGAGTACTCCGTGGATTACCACCAGGGTCTGCGCTCGCCCCATCTGGCCCGCATTGCAGGAAAACCGGATCTGCTGACCCCTATCCTGCAAGCGCGCCGAACCGAGTAACCATGGGTTCGGTGCTAGAATTCTTTGATCCTTCTGCTGGCTGGATCGGGGAAATAGAGGCATGGTCGATTCACCACGCGGTTCACGGGCTTCCAGGCGCAAGACGCCAACCATTTACGATGTGGCCCGCGAAGCTCGGGTTTCCGTGTTCACGGTGTCCGCGGTCATCAACAATAAGAGTCATGTCGGCGCCCCGCTAAAAAAGCGCGTGGATGCAGCCATCGTCAAGCTTAATTACCGGCCTAATTCGCTGGCCCAAAGCCTGGCCAACGAACGTACACGTACGCTCGGTGTGATCGTTCCGGATATCTCAAACCCTTTTTTCCCTATGCTGGTTCGCGGGGCTGAGGATACGGCGCAGAAGCGCGGCTACAGCATTTTGCTTTGTAATAGCGACGGGCTTCTGGAGAAAGAAGAGCTTTATCTGGACCTGCTGGTGGCCAAGCGAGTGGACGGCATTCTGCTTACCAAATCGCCGGGCGACCTGAGTCCGCAAACCACCAGTCTGCTTTCCAGCATGAATGTCCCCACCGTGCTGATGATGCGTACCTACCCCGGACTGACAGGCGACGCGGTGATTACCGACGATCTTCAGGGCAGCTTTGAAGCGGTATCGCACCTGGCCAGGATAGGACATCAAACCATCGCCATGGTGGGCGGTCCGCTCAGCGTAAGCAACGGAAGAGCCCGGCTTCAAGGGTTCAAGAAGGCGCTCAAGGCCAGCGGGCTGCGCTTCAACCCAAAGTTGGTGTACGAGGGCGACTACCGTATCGATTCCGGCCACCGGGCCGGTCTGTCCTTGTTACCCCATCGTCCTGACGCTGTTTTTGTGGCGAATTTTCTGATGACGGTTGGGTTTCTACAAGCGGCGCAGGAGATGGGCATGCGGTGCCCAGAGGATTTCGGCCTGGTCACCTTGGATGATTATCCCTGGCTGCGCTTATTCGATCCGCCTCTTACGGCGATGGAACTGCCTAAGTATGAAGTTGGCTGCCTCGCGACCGAACTGCTTCTCGACCGCATCGAAGGCAAGAACACTCCGGCCGTGATTCACCGGATTGCTCCGCATCTCTGTGTGCGCGAGTCATGCGGGTTTGGATTGCGGAACGGTTCGTCCAGTGTGAATGCTGCGCCGGGTCTTCCGGCGCTGGTGAACCGGAAGACCCGCAGATCACATTAAGAACCAACTCACTCCCGCCGCTTCTACCCTCTCGTTCCCTCGCAAATGACGGGTGGGGCGCACCACAGGTTTCGTCAGCCGTGTACCAGGGGTAGGCGTGGATCGGGCTGCTTCCAGGTGGAGCGGAGCCAGACATGCTCGGGGTCTTCTGTCACCGTCATGGAACGTGATGTGCCGGCCAAAAAGTTGAGGTAGTAGATATCGTAGCCGGGTCCGGCAACCACCGGGTGGTAGCCATCCCTGACCAGAACGACGTCGCCGTCGTGTACTTTTACCAGCGACTCCCGTGATCCGGAACGATAGAGGTTCTGTACGGCAAACCCCCGCCCATCCCTCATCCGGTAGTAGTAGATCTCGTCCAGATCCACTTCCACGGGCGGTTGATCCACGTCGTGCTTGTGGGGTGGATAGCTCGACCAGTTGCCACCGGGGGTGTAAACCTCAAAGACCACTAGCTTGTCGGCCGCAAAGTCGGACGGTATGACTTCGACGATCTGCCGAGAGGAGTTCTCACCTCCGCGCAAGCCGGTCATCACGTCTTTCGGCGTCACCAGCCGGGGCTCGAGCTTGGCTTTGGATGGCACGCGGCACTGCGCGATTTCGCATACGGTTTCCGCCTTCACCGTGACGCGGCTTTCACTTGGCAGGTAGAGCGAATAGGGAAGACCATCGAATACATTCGCTCTGGCGCCGACGGATTGTGCACCCGCTCCCCAGTCCGCGACCGAGCGTCCGCCTAACCAGACCAGGACCATCTCCTCATCCCCGGTGCGCAGATCCAGCGATTGGCCCGGCAGCAAGCGAGTGACCACAAAACTCATCCACTCCCATGCCGCTTCCTCGCGGGTGAAACCGACCATTTCTCCCGCCTGATCCGCCGGCAGATTGCGCGCGCGTACCACGCTATCCTGTTGCATTTTGGTGCTCCTGCTTCGCCCTAACCGCTTAGGAAATAATATAAGCGCTGGGATCTTCGCGCTACGGCCCGGCTAACTTTCTTTCACCTTCGCCGTGGCATGCCTACAGGTGTCTTGTGCCCCTGGATAATCGTCATAAGGGCTTAGTAATTGGGGCGGGGCCTTGCGCAATGGTTTAGATTAAATTCGCGACCCCACTTCATGTCCACTGTCCACCTGCCCAAGAAGTTCGGACTGCTCAATGCCATCTCCATCAACATGTCCAACATGGTGGGTACGGGACCATTTATTACGGTTCCGGCGATTCTGGCCACCATGGGGGGACCGCAAGCCCTGATTTGCTGGTTTGTGGGGGCGGTCATCGCCATTGCGGATGGCCTGGTGTTTGCCGAGTTGGGCACCACATTTCCCAGCTCCGGAGGCTCGTATAACTACCTGCGCGAGTGCTTCGGGCGGGAGGGCCTGGGCCGGCTGATGGCCTGGTTGTTCGTCTGGCAGTTCCTCTTCAGCGGTACCCTGGAGATCGCCTCCGGCACGGTGGGTATGGCGCTGTACACGGGTTATGTGTTCAAAGGACTGGTCGGCCGGCCGTGGGCTCTGCGATTCCTCGCCGCAGGCTTTGCCCTGGTGGCCATGATCCTGCTCTATCGCAAGATTCGTGACATTGCCCGCATCATGCTGGTGCTTTGGAGCGGCCTCCTGTTGACCAGCATCTGGGTCGCCGTGGAAGGCATGATTCATCTGAACACCCGGCTACTTTTTGACTTCCCGCCGAGCGCCTTTCACCTGAATATCGCGTTCCTGCTGGGCCTGGGCAATGGCACCATGCTGGTCATGTTCAACTTCCTCGGCTACTACAACATTTGCCACCTGGGTGATGAAGTTCGCGAGCCGGAGCGGGTGATTCCCCGAGCCATCATCGGATCGATTGTTCTCGTCCTGTTTCTGGATCTGGCAATTTCCGTTGCCTTCACGGGGGTTTTGCCGTGGCGGGAGATGATCCAGCCCGGCACCGTGATCTATGACGCGGTGGGCTCGGTCTTCATGGAACGGGTAGCCGGGTTTTGGGCTGGGCAGTGGTTGACGATCATGGTTTTGGTTACGGCCTTTGCGTCGGTGTACTCACTGATGCTGGGCTATTCGCGCATTCCCTTCGCGGCGGCGCTGGACGGCACATTCTTCCGCTTCTTCGCGAAAACCCACCCGCGCAAAGACTTTCCTCACCGTTCTTTGCTGCTGGTCGGCATCCTGTCGGCCATCGCCAGCTTGTTTGACCTGGTGCAGATCATCACCGCACTGATCCTGGCCCGGATTTT
Source organism: uncultured Acidobacteriaceae bacterium (assembly GCA_963824325.1). Taxonomy (GTDB): domain Bacteria; phylum Acidobacteriota; class Terriglobia; order Terriglobales; family Acidobacteriaceae; genus PALSA-350. The sequence goes on from CAWGPA010000011.1 coordinate 106,959, forward strand.
GATCATGTTCGTGGGCCAGATCATCGGCTTGCTGCTGCTGAGAAAGCGCCACCCGGAGACGCCGCGTCCCTTCCGGATGTGGCTATATCCGTTGCCGGCATTGTTCGCCATGGCCTGCTGGCTCTATATCTTCCTGGTGCAGGCGTTTGAGCCCCAGGGCTGGAAGTACATGCTTTACGTGCTGGCGGTCATCGTCAGCGGGGTAGGCCTCTTCCTGATTCTGGCCCGCCGGCAACGGTATTGGCCATTTGGCGTGGCCGACGCATCCAGGTAGTCCCCCGACCGCCCAGCCTGATAACCCATCCAGGTACGCGTTAGCCCTTAAGGTCGTATTTTCTACGGCGTCACCGCGTGACAATATCGTCACCAATATGCGAGTCAACATTCGAGCCCGTCTGCCCCACCAGCAAGCCAGCGATTTCCGCACGCTCCCCGTGGCCGTGACCATCGAAAATTCGCGTGGCATCAAAGCCAACTATCAGCACGCGACCACCGCCGCGGAACTGCTCCACCTTCTGGACAAGCGGACCGACCTCAATGCCGCCGTCCTGGACCGGTTCCGGGAAGAGCTGAAGTTCACCCATGCCGCCAAGCTGAGCGACATCGAGATGAGCGAAGAGGTTCTGGAGCAGATCGGCTTTTTCGTTTAAGAGATCAGGGTCAACTGAGTGAAGTTGCTCTAATTGTGGGCTTGCTTTAGTTGCCAGGGTTCTCCATCCTTCTCGCCGCCAAGGTCAGACCTTGGCGGCGAGAGTCGTTTAACAGCAGTTTCGCTGTTGCCGTGCGTGACCAGGATTGCGGGGAGTGGTTTTCTTTGGCGGAATACCGCGGGAGCCTCTTTCCCTTCGCTCTACTCCTACTGCGAACTGCTCAATGGCAGTCTCCGGTTGCTATATCCTTCCTCAGGGGTAGCACGGAGATGACCAGCACAATCACAGCACGGCGGCTCTTGCGGGGCAGCGAGATCGTAGAGCACCCGCTGATCACCGTAGACGACGGGCACATCACTTCCATTGAGAGCCGCAAGAGCGGCGCATTGGATGATTCGGTCTATGGGTTTCCCGAAGCCATGCTGGTCCCGGCTTATCTCAATATTCATGTACACGGCGCGGTCGGCCACGACGTGATGGAAGGCACGGTGGAGGCCCTGCACGCGGTCGGGGCGTCTCTGGCCAGCCATGGAGTGGGCGGATATTACCCGACAACCGTCACCTCATCCATCGAGGAAACCTTGCGCGCCCTGGAGATGATCGCCGGCGTGATCGAGCGAGGCCCGTCCGCGGAGAGCGCAGTACCGCTGGGCATCCATCTCGAAGGGCCGTTTCTTTCCGTCGCCAAGCGGGGCGTCCATACTGCTGCCTTACTGGTGCAGCCGTCGATCGCGCTCTTCGATCGCTTCTGGCAAGCGTCTCGCGGGCATATTCGCATCATGACCATCGCTCCCGAACTGCCCACCGCTCTCGAGTTGATCCAGCACGCCAGTGCTTTGGGCGTGGTGTGCAGCCTGGGCCACAGCAACGGTAGCCTGGGCGAGGCCGAGGCCGGCTTCCTGGCCGGGGCGCGCAGCGCCACCCACACCTTCAATGCCATGCGCAGCCTGGACCATCGCGATCCCGGTATTGCGGCGTATGTGCTCGACAACGATGCACTTTTTGCGGAGCTCATTTGCGATGGCATTCACGTTGACCCAGCTATGGTCCGCTTGTTTTACAAGGCCAAGGGGGCTGAAACCGCAGTCCTGATCACGGATGGCATGAGCGCTACGGGCATGCCTGACGGAAGATACAAACTAGGCGACCTGGATGTGGACGTGTCCCATGGACGATGCACTTCGGCGGGATCCCCCGGCGTCCTGGCAGGTAGCGTCCTGACCATGGATAAGGCAGTGCGCAACTTCTCTGTGTTTACCGGCGCCAGCCTCGCGGTCAGCGCGCAAATGGCTGGGAGCAATCCCGCTACGCTCATGGGTCTCGACCGGCATTGGGGTTTGCTTGACGAAGGCCGGGAGGCGAATCTCGTGGCTCTGTCGCCAGATGGTCGAATCCTGCAGTCTTTCCGTGCCGGACGGCCGCTCTTGTCAACTCACGGCTGAGGTTTTCCGCTTTCCCATCCCAGCGCGTCCGCGACCTGGCTGGCAAGACGCAATGGATCAAAAGGCTTCAGCAGAATGCCGGCTACGGGAAGGTGGGCCAGGGAGCCGTTTTGCACGGCTTGGACCTTGGCGGTCAGAAGAACAATGGGGATGTGACTGGTGGCGCGTGCCGTCCGAAGTTTGGCCAGCATGGCGGGGCCATCCATTGCCGGCATCATCACGTCGAGCAGGATGGCATCCGGTTGATGCTGCGTAGCGCTTTCAATGGCCTGGGCTCCGCAGTATGCCTCGACCACATCCCACCCAGTCATCGTCCGCAGGCTGCAGGCTGCGGCGTGGCGTGCTTCGTCATCGTCATCCACAACCAGAATGCGCCGTTTCACAGTCACTCTCCGGGTACGTGGGGCCTGTCACAAGGTAACCCAATTGTCCACAATTAGAGCTTCCACTTTCAGGCAATTACTACCGGGGCCGGGATCAACTGCGGGGCGGAAGAGTGACCCAGCACAGGCGTACCGGGTCACTTTCTTTCGCGTGCTACTTGTGGGCATGGGATAAGCCGGACGCCGACGAAGCCATCTTCAGTGGCTTAACGCCTCCATCCTCATCTTCGTCCTCCTCATCTTCGTCCTCCTCGTCCTCATCTTCATCGTCGTCTTCGTCGTCATCGTAGTCTTCGTCTAAATCGTCCTCATCTTCTTCATCATCCTCATCTTCCAGATCCTCAACATCGTCGTCGTCTTCATCTGCTTCCTCATCCAGATCGTCGAGGGATTTGAGGAACTGAAGTGGCGGAAGCTGGACCGGTTCGTCCCCTAGAGCCGCGGTGAATGTCTCTGGTCCGTCCAGCATCTGCATGGCTGCGAGGTAGCTGGCATAGCCTTCTACGTGGGGGGGCGGTATTAGGGGCATTCGCACGATTTCTCTTCTCCTATGCCTTCGAATGTACATGGCGCAAGCCTGCGCCGAGTTTATGGACGCTTGGATGCCGCCGAAAGACTGGCGGGGCTGTAAGGGCGACAAGAATTTCCTGGGTTCGGAGACGCCTCCTTCGAGCTTGGGCATGTGGTAGTTTTCTTAACATCAGTCCGGTGTATTTGGCTAGTGCGCAACCAACCTCCGGAAGCTATTTCGAAAGGCACCCCATGGCCGAAACAATTCCAGCCACTGCTTTGCTGCTGATCGACGATACCCGGCAGGAAGAGATCAACGTTACGCATTCGCCATTCACCATCGGGCGGCTGCAGGACCGCGACCTGGTACTGGCACACGCTTTCATCTCCCGCGACCATGCTGCCATTCTCTATGAGAAGGGCCAGTTCCACGTGGTGGATAAAGGCAGCCGCCACGGTACCTTTCTCAATGCACAGCCCCTGGTCGACCGCCAGACGCTGAAGCCCGGGGATGAGATTCGCCTGGGTTCGCTGAACGGCCCGTCGCTGCGCTTTGGCCCGGCCAGAGAAAGCACCTCGACCATTCATAAACTTTTGGACGAGCTGCATGCGATTTCGGCACCCACCTCGGATCTGGAGAAGCTGAGCTGGTTCCTGGCTGCGGCGCAACGCTTGAATACGCTGGGGGCGGTCAACGAGATCCTGGCCACACTGGTGGAAGCGACCCTGGAACTGACCCAGGTGGAGCGAGGCTACGTCTTCCTGCGAGGTGAGACGGGTAAGCTTACCCTCGCCGCGGGACGCAGCCTCAAGGGCGATCGCCTGGAAGACGATTCCACCATTTCCCACAGCGCTATCGCCCAAGCTTGCAAAGCCTCAAAGTTCATCGTCACCGATACCTTGTCGGCCGAAGCCAATTCGCGCACCGAAAGCATGGTGCAGCAGAGTATTCGCATGGTGTACTGCATTCCCCTGCGGAAGCGCGCGGCGGGCGCCGATATCCATGAGAAGGATATCCTCGGCGTTCTCTACCTGGACAGCCGGCTGCAACCCGGGAAGCTGAGCCAGGTGGACAACGATCTTCTGGATACGATCGCGACGGAAGCCGCAGCGCTGGTGGAAAACGCCTTTCTCGCGCAGTCCGAAGAAGCATCACGCCGCTATCGCGAAGAACTGAACATCGCTGCCGCCATCCAGCAGGGGCTGATGGAGTTTGCCATTCCAAATCTGCCGTATGCCAAGGTGCATGCTCGCAGCGTTGCCTGCAAGGACGTCGGAGGGGACTTTTATGACGTGATTGCCACCGCGGACGGCCTCTATATTGTGATTGCCGATATCTCGGGTAAGGGGGTATCGGCCGCCATCCTTGCCTCCACGCTGCAGGGCTTGCTTTACGGTTTGCTGCTAGCCGGTCAGCCGCTGGCCGAGATCGCGGATGTGGCCAATCGCTATATCTGCGAGAAGAATGTTCAGAAGTACGCCACCATGATCCTGGTCAAGCTGGACCGGGACGGGACTTTCGAATACGTCAACTGCGGGCATGTACAGCCTCTCCTGGCCAACAGCGAGGGCGTCAAACGCCTGGAAAATGCCAACATGGTAGTGGGCTTGATTGAAGAGGCTACCTACGAATCCGATCGCTTGCAGCTGAAGGCCGGCGATCGCATTGTGCTGGCCACCGATGGCGTTACCGAGGCGGAAGGCCGGGACGGTGAGTTTTTCGGAGAAGAGCGGCTAGAAATTGCTGTCAACGGCGCCAACATCGAGGGCGTGCTGAGCAAAGTTGAGACCTTCATGGCCGGCACTCCACCCAACGATGACTTCACCATGCTCGAAGTCCTCTACAGCGCCTGACGCAGTTTTGCTAATACTCCGGTCCGGCGGGATCAGTTATGCGCGGCCTTTCTTTAGCAGAATGGCCGCGTCGAGTTCGGTTTCCCGGTCTACACCATCAGCAAAAAATCCTTTGAGCGCGCGTTGGGCTGCCCAATAGCCACACATGCCGTGCACCGCGCCGCCCGGGGGTGTGGACGACGAGCAGAGGTAAACCCCTTTCATCGGAGTGGCATATTGCCGCCAGGTCGGGCGCAGAAAGAATTGCAAGCCCGAAACAGAGCCGCCGTTGATGTCGCCTCCCACCAGGTTTTCATTCCACCGGCTCATCGCGGCGGGGCTAAACACCGCCCGGCCAAGGATGCACTCGCGAAAACCGGGTGCAAAGCGTTCCACCTGGGCTTCGATTGTCTCCAACGCGGACCCGGACCAGCCATTAGGCACATGGCAATAGGCCCACGCCACGTGCTTTCCGGCGGGCGCCCGGCTGGGGTCAAAGAGAGTGGGCTGGGAGAGCAGGACAAAGGGGCGATCGCTCATGGCTCCTCGCTCCGGCGCACGCTCGGAAGTGGCAATCTCCTCGAAGGTACCGCCCAGATGAACGGTGCCGGCGCGCAGGCACTCCCTGGCACGCCACGGAATTGGCTGGCTCAGTGCCCAATCCACTTTGAAGACGCCCGGGCCGTAGCGGTAGCGCTCCAGTTGCCGCCGGTAGGTTGGCGGAATCTCTTCAGCGCCAATGCTCAGGAGCTGTCTAGGAGTCACATCCAGGAGTGTTAGATCCGCGTGGCCCAGTTCCCGCAGCGACAGCACACGCGCGTTAGTGGTAACCGTGCCTCCAGCGTTCTTCAGGCAGGTGACGAGCGCATCCGCAATGGACTGCGCCCCGCCTCGCGGGATCGGCCAACCGACGGCGTGTGCGGTAACTCCTAGCACCAGCCCAAAGGAAGCGGAGAGTGGCGACTCCAGGGGCAGAAATGAATGCGCGCCCAAGCCTGCAAAAAGAGCGCGGGCCCGGGCCCCCTTGAAATAGCCCTCAGCGATCGCACGCGCCGAGCGCAGCCCCAGCAGGCCGAAGCGGGCCATGGCGATCGGATGTCCAGGCCAGCCGATGGGCTTGAGCAGATCGTGGCGCAGGCTATCCCAACCGGCGACCAGGGGGCTGTAGAGACGGCGGTAGGCGGCTGCGTCCTCGCCCAACTGGCCGGCGGTGTCGGTGAGATCCCGTTCCAGCATTACGGCCGTTCCATCGTCCAGCGGATGGGCCAGCGGTGCGGGAGGCGAAATCCAGTGCAATCCGGATTCGGCTAGCGGCAAGGTGGAGAAGAACGGCGACGTCACGGCAAGAGGCTGTACCGCGGATCCCAGATCATGCACAAATCCGGGCAAGGTGAGCTCGGCTGACCGCGCGGCCCCACCGGCAACGGAAGCCGCCTCTCGCACCTCCACGGCGAAGCCGGCCTTGGCCAGAACGATGGCGGCGGCCAAGCCATTGGGGCCTGCTCCGACGATTTTGGCGATAGGAGGCATCGGATCACACCAGTGATAGCACACAGAATGAGAAACCAATTGCCAGGGCGGCGAATCTCACGGGTATGGAATCTTTGCAGACGGAAGCTATCACAACGTTCGCGCTGGGTGGAGACCTCACGGTCAACCGGCTTGGATATGGCGCCATGCGCATTACCGGCCCCGGCATTTGGGGCGAACCCAAGGATCGCAACGAGGCGCGCAAAGTATTGCAGCGCGCGCTGGAACTGGGTGTGAACTTTATCGACACCGCGGATGCCTATGGTCCCGAAGTGAGCGAGAACATCATCGCGGAAGCTCTGTATCCGTACAAGAAGGACCTGGTGATTGCGACCAAGGGCGGTTTCACACGGTCCGGTCCTAACAAGTGGGCGGAGGATGGACGGCCGGAATACCTGAGGCAGTGCGTTGAAATGAGTCTGCGTCGCCTGAAGTTGGAGCGGATTGATCTCTACCAGCTGCATCGAATCGACCCTAAGGTGCCGGTGGAAGAGAGCCTCGGCGCACTGAAGGAGTTCCAGGACGCGGGTAAGATTCGGCATATCGGGTTGTCAGAGGTTTCTCCTGCGGAGATCGAGCGAGCCAACAAGACAGTCAAGATCGTCAGCGTGCAGAACCAGTACAACCTGAGTGATCGCCAGCATGAGAAGGCACTCAAGTACTGCGAGCAGCACAAATTGGCCTTCATTCCATGGTTTCCTGTTGCCGCGGGAAAGCTAGCTAAGGCTGGTGGCCCGCTCGACAAGGCAGCCAAGCAGCATCAGGCTACGGTTGCACAGCTTTCGCTGGCATGGCTCTTACATCACTCACCTGTGATGCTTCCCATCCCGGGCACATCTTCCGTGAAACACCTTGAAGAGAATATGGCTTCAGCGAAGTTGCACCTTTCGCCCGAAGAGTGGAAGGCGATTGAGAGCGCGGCTGAGAAGGCCAAGGGGTGAATTAGACAGTTGGAAAAAGCGATGGTGGGGATGATTACCGTGCATGAAGAGATGGACGTGACCATCAAGCGCGTTTCGCGGTCGATCCGGCTCTCGAGGTTCCGTAGTTGAAAGCCCCGAGCAGCAGTGGGTAAGATAAGGGCCGCCGAGGTCCTTCGACTCCGCGCTACCGGCGCCGGGTCACGCGATAAATCTGTGAGGCGCTGCGCTAAGGATGACGATTTTGTTTGAGGTCGAGGGTTATAGGTCACAGGCTCTCAGGATGATATTTTGCGGCGAGTTGGAAATACTAAAAAACAGCGTGTTCTCGATTTGTTTTATCTGCGGAGCAAATCGAGATTAAGGCTTGGGGTTTGAGGCCACGCGCAGTAGTGTTTGGGTGATTCGGACCGCGGCTTTTATTGAGCCGCTTAACGAGCCGGCAACTTTGCTTACACCACCGGCTCGATTGCGATAGCTCACGGGAATTTCGCGGATGCGCAGGCCGCATTGCGCGGAGCGCATCTGCATTTCCAGGTTCCAACCGTAGGTTTCTTCCCGCATATGTAACAGGGCGAGAGCTTCGCGGGATATGGCGCGAAAGGGCCCCATATCCGTGTACTTCACCCGGTAGAGCAAGCGCAGAAGAAGTCCCGCGAGCCATCCGGCAAAGATCTGTGAGATCAGCATGCTGCCTGGCTCGCGCTTGCCGCGCATGCGGGAACCGATTACAAAGTCACATTCTCCCGCGAGGATCGGCTCCAGCAATTGCCCCATCTCGGCCGGCACATCGCTGCCGTCTCCGTCCATGAAGACTAGAACGGCGGACCCAACATCGGCTGCTGCCGCGCCGGCGGCGCACGCACGTCCGTATCCAGGTTGCGGCTGATGCACTACCCTGGCTCCGGCCGATGCCGCTTCGGCGGCAGTCGCGTCCGTGCTGCCGTTGTCTACCACAATGCATTCGCGGATCAGATCCCAAGGCAGTTCCCGAACGACGGCGGCTATGTTTTCCGCCTCGTTCAGTGCCGGAATCACTACGGAAACTCCTTGCAAGCCCAAATCAGAGGCTCCAGCGCAGCCCACAATTGGAGCAGGCTGGGGGCGGTTGCGGGCTCAGCAGTGCTCGCCGGAATTCCTGGTACTTTTCGCCATTCCAAATCTCACGCATGGTCTGCTGGGTGGCGTTGCCCAGGGTGAAGCTGTCGTAGCCGCGCATGGAGAAGGGTGCGATGCAACAGGGAAGCGCCTGTCCGTTGGCCGTGATGTACATCAGACTCCAGGGACGGCGGCAGAGCGACCATGGGCTGTCGTCCTTCTGTTTCTTGATGCTGACCTGGGGCTCAGTGGCGCCCGACGCGCTGAAGAGTACGCCCAGCTCGCGGGCGACGGCTTCGGCTCGTTGCAGAACCTCTTCCTCCTGCTGGGTGGTGTGCTCGAACAATGCCTGTTCGGGCCGCGCCAGCCCCTGTCCTTCGGGCAGATACACCATCCTCTGCAGATAGACCTCCATCACACCGAGACGATGGGCCAGACGGATGAAGGCCTCCAGTTGCGCCAACGTCTCGCGCAAGCCGGTAAGCCAGAGGGAGACCCGCGGTAGTTTGGTCTGGCTGGCGCGCTGCATGGCGACGAAGTTGCCCACGTTGGTCACGATGCGGTCGAACATGTCTTTACCGCGCACCATCTGGAAAACAGACGATTCTGCCGCATCCAGCGAAACGCGCAATTCGTCCAGCCCGGCGTCGATCAGCGCCTGCCCATTGGCGGTCGTCAACAACGTGCCATTGGTGTTGAAGAGCACATACACGCCGCGGTCTTTCAAATAGCGGATCATGCGCGGCAACCCCTTGACCAACATCGGCTCACCCACTCCATGCAGCACGACGCGGGCGATCTTGGGGTACTGATCGATGATGCTGGTGAACAACTCCCACGACATGTCCGCTTCGGGTTCCAGCTCTTCAAAGGTGCGCGGGCAGGTGGTACACAACAGGTTGCAGCGATTGGTGGTTTCCAGGTAGAGGCAGACCGGATCCGCTTCCATGATTACAGAGAGCTGGTCTTCCGGCTTCTCAAAGTAGCGCCGCATCTTCTGCTGGTCTTCCGCCAGTTGCGGTAGTACAGAAAGACTTTCGCTCATGAGTTCCTCGCAGTGGTGGGATACATTGCAAATGCTTCGTCTTGGGCTTCAATCCGACGGGCGCCCATGCACCACAGCGTTAGCAGGGCCGTGGTGGCATAAAGCCATTCAAACATGTAGTACATGGCTGGGCCTGGATTAGCAAGCGACGTGGTGTAGAGGTAAAAACAGGCAGTGGAGAAATAAAGCATGGGCACGTAAGGGATCAGGCTGAGAAAAGGGAGCAGCCACAGGTAGTACCACGGGTAGTGTGAGGAGAATAGCAACATGAAGACAGCCACGATGGCGAAGCAAAAGCGGATCGCAGCCAGTGGACCGGCTTCACTCTTAAGCCACGCCCACACCGCTAACCCGAACAGCAACAACCCAGCGAAACCATAGAAGGCCGCGGTCGGGAGCCCCTCCCAACGCAAGCCGTGGCGGGCTAGCGTGAGCAGAAAGTAGCGGGTGCCGGATTCCAGTCCCTCCTCTTTCGCATAATCGGGCAAAAACCCAAGCACCAGGCGGCCTACGCTCAGGTAGCAGGCGTACCCTGCTGCAACAACCCCGACCAGAGCGACCGGCATCCTCCAATCGCGCCAGGCACTGCGGCGGTAGAGAGCGGGGAATAAGGCAATGGGGTAGAGCTTGACCAAGGTCGCTGCGGCCAATGCGATCCCGGTGGCCGTGGGCCTTTTACGGACGTAGAAGAGCAGTGCGAGAGCGATGAAGGGTAAGGCTGCGCCATCCACGTGACCGCTGCTGGCTACCTCCCAGAGAAGCAACGGGTGCCAGGCATAGATCAACACCTGTTCACGGCATAAGCCGACACCCGTGAGCAATTTCACCAGGACCCAGATGGTGAGCGCCTCAAGCGCCACCATACCTGCTTTCATCCAGAGCACCGATGCGCCGATTCGGGTGATCAGCAGGAAGAACATCTGTGCTAACGGCGGATAAATAGTACGGGCGTAGCTTTTCCGGTTGATGTGGGGGTAGATGTCGAGGTCACGAAGGAACGCCAGATGAGGATCGGCGGGAACGTAGCGGTATGGATTGATGCCGGCAGCCTGCACGCGCCCATCCCATACGTAGCGGAAGACATCGGTGGAGAGAAAGGGCGGAGAAAAAATACAGACCAGCCGGCAGCCCACGGCACAGGCCAGGATGATGGCAAATGTCCATCGGTCCACGGGCCGGTTGAGCACGACCCAGACGGCTACCAGGTAAATCAGCGCCTGGTACATCGCGACCAGGCCAAAGCCGATCACGAAATGATGAATCTCGTTGACTCCCTGGCGGCAAAGCCCCACCAGCAAAAGTCCCAGCAGAGCCAGCGCGCTGTTAGTGAGCCATGCTCCGCCAACTGGATAACGCCCCCTCAAGGGAGTTTCGCAATTACTGTGGCTTGATAAAGACCGCGAGGTGTGGTTTTCCTTGGAAGAAAACCACGAAGAGGCCTGTCGCCCCGGTCTACACCAATTGCGAAACTGCCCTACCACGCGCTGCTTTCTGCGCAGGCCATTCCTTGCGGGGCCTGCAGGCTCTCGAGGTATTTCCTGGTGTGCCTGGCATCGTAGCCTGCAATGCTCTCGCCAGGGGCGTGCAGAAGTTCGCGGCGTAGGCGTTCGAGTGTGGCCCCATCATCCACGTCGTACCAGGTGGGCAGGAGTTCGGTTTGGAGGCCGATTTCTCTGGCCCGCTCCAGCGTCTGCTGGAGAACCCGTTCCGTGCTCCAGTCGATCTGCTCGAAGAGCCGTTGGTGCGCGTGCTTGATGCCGATCAGGTAGTAGCCACCGTCGTCGGAGCCGCCCAGCATCAATCGATCTTCCGGGAGCGATAGTCGCGTGACCGCCTGCAACAGCGCATCCTGTGGCATGGTGGGGCTGTCGGAATCGATCAGGCACACCGCGCTGAATCCACAGGCAAATAAATCTTCACAGGCGTGGAGAAGGCGCTCTCCGAAGCCATCGCCTCTTTGCCCCAGAAGCTGAAAGCCAGCGGGCAGGATGCCATCGAAGGCTGCCTCGTCGCCCACCGGAGTGTAGACCACGATGCCTGCGCTGTTGCCGGCTTCTGTTACCTGCTGAATGTTTTCCGTAGTGTCGCGGATGAAACAGATGTTGAGCGCCGAGGCTTGTTCGGGGGTCAACGGAGGAGATAATCGCGTCTTTACCTTGCCTGGGCGCGGGGCCTTGGCCATCACGGCTAAGGCGCAACAGCCCTCACCAACAGCAGCCGATTCTCCTGGTTGCAATGGTTTAAGTGTCTTGTACGGCAACAATTCTCCCCCCGGATTTCCTGTCGACCTAGGTGGCGTTCTTAAAATCATGCGGCTTTCTTTGCGGAAAGCCACATACGTCGCATTGGGCGGTACCGCGATGTAGGAAATCCGGGTCCGTCTCAGCAACTCCGGTCGCAGACCGCGTACTGATACCAGTTGTCCTGCCACAAGCTGACCGTGCCCCAGGGTTGTGAGGCGATCAGGGAATGAAATTCTTCCTGGTTCAGTACCGCTGCCCGCCAGGGTTCGTGGAATCGGGTGCTCCAGTCTCCCATTAAGCGCGCAAACAACCACATGCAGGAGAGCGGGAGCATGGCGCGCAAGGCCGATGTAGGCTCGGCGATAAAGCAACGGCCCCCCGGCCGCAGTGCCGAAAAAATCTCACGCAGAGCTTGTGGGCGATCCCCTACCACCATCAAGAGCCGGGAGGCGATGATCGCATCCACCGGCGCCAGCGATTCGGAGAGGGCAAGAACGTTCGCTTTGACGAAATGACAGTTCTTGAGGCGGCGAATGTCAGCCCGGTCTTTAGCGCGAGAGAGCAAACGCTCGGAGAGGTCTACACCCGTAATTTGAATGTCAGGGTAGCGTTGCGCGAGACTGCAAGCGTAGAAGCCGGGACCGCAGGCTATTTCCAGAAGGTGGGTTTCGGGGCCGGGCCGGGCGCCGGGCCAAAGTGCGTGGGAGATTGCTGCAGTGTGATCACGAAACAGATGCTCACGACAAAATGCGTAGAACCATGAACATCGTTCGAACAGGCTTTCCGGGTCTCCCCGGAGTGGGCTTGGATATTTCGGGCCAGTAAAGTTGGCTCCCGCGTTCTCAATTCCCATCGTGAGTCCGGTTTCCCTATACCTGCTTCGAATGATACCCCGAGCCTGCTCCGGGACCTGTTCAAAAGCTAATTCTCTCGTTTGATGCGATAGAAGCCATTTGGTTACTTCTGCAAAATACCAGGGGATATTCAGCACCACGATTCCCTGGTTGCCCTTGACCAGCAGCAGCAGCTTCAGCAATTGAGCCCGCTGGTTGTGCAGCAGGATTTCCCACCAGTGCCTCACTACCAACTCGGTTCGAGAATCGGCATGGGTCTATTGTGCTCCCGGCAAGGCGACAGAACTGTAAACGGCGGGCTTAAGTTTTCACGGGAGGGTTGGTTCGGAATCGATTGGCCATTTCGAACTCGTCGCGCAGTTCCGGAGTTTTGAGGTTTTCGCGCAGGTGCGCAAGCCGCTGCTCCAAGGCCAACAGTGCCTCAGCGACCGCTTCTGTGTTGGTGTGGGCAACGTCCCGCCACATGGAATAAGGGCTCGCTCCCAGGCGGGTCATCTCGCGCAACGCGCGCCCACCGATGGCGCGCAGATCCGGGGCGTCACCGAAGCGGTCCTCCAGCATGGCGCTGAGGGCAGTGGATAGATACTGGGGCAGATGGCTAACCCAGGCGCAGATCTCATCATGCCGCCGGGCCTGGATGTCCATGGTGCGGCAGCCGAAGCGCTCCACCCAGCTGCGCCACTCCGCGGCCAAGGGATGGCTGGCAAATTCGGTAAAGAGCCAGACGGCTCGGGAGAAAAGCTCTGCGTCCGCATGGGCGGCGCCGCTCACTTCTTTGCCGGCCATAGGGTGCCCAGGGAGAAATCCGGCCTGGCCCTGGGCGCCGAAGAGTGGTTGCGCGCGTTCGGCAATGGCCACTTTGACGCTGCCCACATCGGTGACCAGTTGATGCGGTTGAAGCAGCGGTGCAAGCCTTTCGATCCAGTCGAGAATGGTGAAGACCGGACCGCTCAGCAACACCAGGTCGCTCGAGACCGCCGCAGCTGATTGGATCGGGAGCGGCTACATCGATGGCTCCGCGATCCAGAGCAATCTGCAGATGGGATGGGCTGCGGTCCCAGCCGATGATCTCGCCCGGGAACTGGGCGGCGCGCAGAGCCAGCCCGGTGGAAGCACCGATGAGGCCCGTGCCCACAATCGTGATGCGCTGGATCGTCATGGGGAGCATTCCAAAGATCGTTTTAGTCCCGCAGGGACGACTGAAAGGTGCGGAGGGAAAATCCCTCCGCGACCAACCCTCTGAGACGACGCCTTGGTAGAGCGCGTCGAGGCCACCCAGGACTCACGTCCTGGGACATTCTCAGTCGTCCCTTACGGGACTTGTCGCTTCTCTCAACCAAACCCAGCACTAACGTGCTGGGCTATTCTCAGCCGTCCCTACGGGACTTCAATGATCTCTTGCTTCGCAAATGGGACAAGACAGCGTTTCTTCGCAGCTTCTGAGATGCAAGCCTCTCAGCCAACCACAGGGACTTCGGCTCTCACGCTCCGGCCCACGACTGGAGCAATAAGACGCAGCCGGTCCATCAGCTTCTCAAACTGTTCAGGAAACAATGACTGCGCTCCATCGGAGTAAGCCTTGTCCGGATTGGGATGCACTTCCATCAGCAAACCGTCGCAGCCGGCAGCGACCGAGGCCAGGGCCATTGGCGGAACCTTGTCCCGCAAACCGGTGCCATGCGAAGGATCGGCCAATATCGGCAGGTGGGAGAGCTTCTTGATCACCGGTATGGCGGAGATGTCCATGGTGTTGCGCGTGTACGTTTCGAAGGTGCGAATGCCCCGCTCGCAGAGCATCACGTCGTAATTGCCACCGGAGAGTATGTACTCCGCCGAGAGCAGCAGCTCTTCGATGGTGGCCGCAATGCCGCGCTTCAGCAGGACCGGCTTACGTACCAGCCCAAGCTCGCGCAGCAAATTGAAGTTCTGCATGTTGCGCGCGCCCACCTGAAAGACATCCACGTAGGGGAGCATCAGGTCGATCTGGGAGATCTCCATGACCTCGCTGATAATCAGCAGGCCTGTCCGGTCGCGTACTTCCTTCAGCAGCTTGAGCCCTTCAAGGCCCATTCCCTGGAAAGAGTACGGGGAGCTTCTCGGTTTGAACGCCCCTCCGCGCAGAAACGAGGCACCTGCGGATTTCACCTGCTCGGCCACGGTAAAGATTTGCTCGCGCGATTCGACCGAGCAGGGGCCGGCCATGACCACGACTTCATCCCCACCCACCGCGACTCCGTTGGGAAAACGAACGATGGTTCCTTCCGGCCTGAAACCACGGCCAGCCAGCTTATAGGGCGATGAGATGCGGACTACATCCGCAACGCCGGCCAGCAATTTGAAGTCGTTGTGGTCGAAATGCGAGGGCGTTCCCACGCCCGCCAACACGGTCTGGATAGCTCCTGTGGTGCGGTGAACATTGAAGCCCACCCGAACGAGACGTTCGATCACCTCCTGGATGTCTTCCTCGGTTGCTGTCTCCTGCATAGCTACAATCATGGTTGCTTTCCTGTCTCTTCCGTCGTACCTGGCCCGTTCTTGCGTTGCGATGCCAGCTCGTCCTTTTGTAATGAGCGCATCACATCAATAATGCGTTCGTATATATGGGTCAGCTCGATATCCGGGAGCGGCCCGGGGTTGGCGGCGCGAACATTATCGAAGATCACCCGCTCACGGTTCGGCTCATACACCGGCAGCGAGGTGGAACGCTTCAATTTGCCGATCTCCTGCGCGGCTTGCGCCCGTGCGCTGATCAGCTTCACGATTTGAAGATCCAATTCATCAATTTTCTTTCGCCAGCCGTCAATATCCATGCACTTCCCTTGCCCTGTCCGTCGTCATCCACATGATACGGTGCCCTGACCCTAAGCCGGGGTCAGCCGGCAGAAGTTCACGCCAAGCTAGCAGCGGTCTGCTGCCCTTGCCTCAATCCCTGAAGAAAAGCTGCAACTCGGGCCGGCGCCGTTCCCGGGTCGGATTTCTCTATCAGGGCAACGATGGCAGTGCCAATCACTGCTGCGTCGGCGAACTCGCCCACGGCGGCTACGTGTTCCGCGGTCGAGATGCCGAAACCGACGGCAATCGGCAACTGGGTGAAGTGGCGCAAGCGCTCGACCAGGCGGCTCGCATCCGCGGCCAGATTTTGCTGCGCGCCAGTAATCCCGACACGGGAGATGGCATAGACGAATCCCTCTGAGACACCCGCGATCATCTTCAGCCGGTGGTCGCTGCTGGTGGGTGCAGCCAGAAAGATCGGCATCAGCCCGTTGTGGTGCATTTCCGTTAGATATTCTTCAGCCTCTTCCACGATCACGTCGGTGACCAACACGCCATCCACACCGCAACGGGCAGCATGGGCGCAAAACCGCCCCAGCCCAAAACGCAGGATGGGATTGAAGTAGGAGAAGATCACCAGGCCGACGGAGGGTCTCAGGATGCGCAATTCCGCAGCCAGGGTGAGCACATCATGCAAACTCGTACCGTGAGCAAGAGCGCGCTCGCTGGCCCGCTGGATCACCGGACCATCGGCGATCGGATCGCTGAACGGCACGCCCAACTCAAGCACGTCCGCGCCCGCGTCGATAGCCGCCAGGGCAACGTTGCGCGTAGTCGCCAGATCTGGATCACCAGCGGTAAGGTAAATAACCAGGCCGGGCTTTAACCCCGGCTTCCTGTTGAATTCAATCGGCATGCGTCGCACCCGCCAATTGCAACTCGCGCGCCATGATGCCCATATCCTTGTCGCCGCGGCCGGATAGATTCACTACCAATATGTCATTCTTCGCCAGCTTGGGCGCCAGGCGGATACACTCGGCGACGGCATGCGCGCTCTCGAGGGCAGGCACGATGCCTTCCGTCTTGGCTAATCGCTGGGCTGCCTGCAGGGCTTCTTCGTCGGAAGCGAAGACATACTCAGCGCGGCCCGAATCATGCAGCGCGGCGTGCTCCGGCCCGACGGAAGCGTAGTCCAGCCCGGCGGAGACGGAGTGGGTTAACGAGACCTGGCCGGCATCATCCTGCAATACGTAGGAATACGTGCCCTGCAGAACCCCGGGGCTTCCGCCGCTAAAGCGTGCAGCGTGGCTACCGAGCGCCTGCCCGCGGCCACCCGCCTCAACTCCGATCAGCCGCACACGCGGCTCTTCAATGAAGTCATAAAACGCGCCGATGGCATTAGAACCGCCACCCACACAGGCGAGCACAGCGGTCGGCAGCCTGGATTCCTTCTCCAGAATCTGCTGCTTGATCTCCTGCCCGATCACGCGATGGAAATCGCGCACCATGGTTGGATATGGGTGCGCGCCCAGGACGCTGCCCAGCAAATAATGCGTGGTGCGCACGTTGGTGACCCAGTCCCTCATGGCTTCGTTGATGGCGTCTTTCAAAGTGCGAGAGCCGGAACTGACCCCGCGGACCTCCGCTCCGAGCAGGCGCATGCGGTATACATTGAGCTCCTGGCGGCGCATATCCTCCTCGCCCATGTACACGATGCATTCCATTCCGAACAGGGCGCAGACGGTCGCGGTGGCTACGCCATGCTGGCCGGCGCCGGTTTCGGCGATGACGCGGTGCTTGCCCATGCGGCGCGCCAACAGGCCCTGGCCAAGACAGTTGTTGATCTTGTGGGCGCCGGTGTGCAGCAGGTCCTCACGTTTGAGGTAGATTTTTGCTCCACCTAACTGCCCGGTCAGACGCGATGCCAGGTACAACGGGGTGGGACGGCCGGCATAGTCTCCGAGCAGCAGATTGAGCTCGGCGTGAAAGACAGGATCAGCCTGCGCTTCGGCATAGGCGTGCTCCAGCTCTTCCAACGCGGCCATAAGAGTCTCCGGAACGTAGCGGCCCCCGTAGGCGCCAAAACGACCGGGAACGGTGTGGGTTGCTGTGCTCACAATATTCCTCTTCTCTCGCGCGAAGATCATTGCTTTCATAGGATCGGAAGCGGCGCCTCAACAAGTTCCGCTGCCGCCTGCCGGGCTGACTGGATGAAGGCCAGCACCCGCGCAGGATCTTTTTTGCCCGGCGCGCTCTCGACACCGGTCACCACATCTACACCCCAGGGCCGCAAGACCTCGATCGCCTGCTTTACATTTTCCGGGGCCAGGCCACCGGCCGCAATCAAGCGTAGACGCGGCGCCGCCTGGAGGAAGCTGTTTCGTGCCCCCAACCAGTTGAAGGTGGTGCCGGTGCCTCCCACCGCTCTCTGGCTCGATGAGTCCACCAGAACTCCGTCAAGAGATTCGTCCCCGCTCAACTCGGTCAATTGCTGCTCAAACTCCCGATCCTTATAGTGCAGGACCCGCAAGATGCCCAATCGGGCTGGAAAATGTTCGCGCAGACGGAAGGGCAGCAAGGCGTCTGAGGAGCGATGGAGCTGCACGCCGGTCAAACCCGCGGCAGCTACAGTAGACATAATCTCTTCGAATCCCGCGCCCACGAAGACGCCATACTTCTGCACCTCGGGGGGCAGTTTTTCCGTGATCTGGCGAACCAGTTTAGCCTCGACCTGCCTTGGACTTGGAGCAAAAACGAATCCCACCGCATCCGCGCCACACTCCGCAGCGAAGCGAGCATCTTCAAGACTGGTGTTGCCGCAAATCTTGATCCACATGACAGTCTCTCACTTGCTCACTGGCGACTGGTACGCCGCGGCCGTAAGCAGGGTTTCGAGCGCCGCACCAGGATCAGGCCGGCGCATCAACGACTCACCGATGAGGAAGGCGTGGAACCCGGCCGCCCGCAACTGGTTCAAATCCTCGGCAGTCTCGATCCCGCTTTCGCTCACGTGAACGGCACCAGAGGGCAGGCGGGAGGCCAAATCGAGCGAAACCTGGAGGCGTACGGAAAAAGTGCTGAGATCGCGGTTATTTACCCCGACGGCATCGCAGCCCAGATCCAGAACCCGGTCCAGCTCTGCCCCCGTATGCACTTCGCAGAGCACATCCAGCTCCAGGGCGTGTGCGTGCGCTGTCAGTGCGCGGAGCTCCACGTCGCTCAGGGCGGCGGCAATCAACAGAATGGCATCGGCCCGATGAGCGCGCGCCTCCAAAAGCTGGAATTCATCGAGCATGAAATCTTTGCGCAGGCAGGGCAGACTACAAGACTGGGAAGCTACCTCCAGATTGCGCAAACTGCCCTGGAAAAAGTGCACTTCAGTGAGCACGGAGAGGGCAGCAGCCCCTCCCCCGGCGAACCCCGCGGCCAAGGAAGCGACATCGAAGTCGGGACGAATCAATCCCCGCGAAGGCGATGCTTTCTTGAGCTCCGCGATCACCGCCGGACCGCTTGCGGCCTTCTGCCGGAGCGCACGGGCAAAGCCTCGCGGCTGGTGGGCGGAGGCCGCCTGCTCCAGAAAGCGGGTCGGCGTTGTGGCCTTCCGCTCCTCAATTTCGCGCCGCGTGCTGGCCAGGATCTTTGTAAGTTGGCTATCCATGGGCTAGTGTCAGTATATGCTGCTGGGCGGACCTGACTGTGCGTACGGCTTACACCAACTCTTCCGCCACCGGCATCCAACCATCGGTATATGAGTCATTTCCCTTCACCCTGGGTGAATTCGGCAGAAGCGGCGGCCCTGGGGCAGCGACTGAGAGCTGCGCCCCACTCCGTGCTGATGCTGGACTATGACGGCACCCTCGCCCCCTTCCATGTGGATCGCTTTGCGGCCGTCGCATACCCGGGCGTGGATGAACGGCTGGCGACTTTATCGGAGCTGGCCAGGGTTCGCCTGATTCTGATCACTGGCCGCTCCGCCCGCGAACTTCGCCGCCTATTGCCTCCCAGCACTAAAGCCGAAATCTGGGGTAGCCACGGCCGGGAGCAGCTGAAGTGCAATGGCTCTTATAAATTGTTCGCGCTTGATTCCACGCAGCAGGCCACGCTACAACGCGTGGCACGCGAGATGGCGGCCCTGGGTTTTTCAGAGACACTGGAGGTTAAGCCCTCCTCCCTCGCCGTCCATTGGCGCAGCTTCGATCCCGCCACGCAAGAACAGATTCGTTCCTCGATTCAATCCACCTTCGACCAGCTTGCCGAACCGGGCAGGCTGCACCTGCTTCCATTTGATGGCGGCCTGGAGTTACGTTCGACCGATATCACCAAAGGGACTGCAGTGGGGCATATTCTTGCGGAGGAGCCGGCGGCCATCCCGGCGGCCTACCTGGGGGACGATCTTACCGATGAAGACGCCTTTGCCGCCATCGGGAAACGGGGTTTACCCATCCTGGTGCGCAGCGAGGTTCGGAAGTCGTATGCCCGGTTTTGGCTAAGGCCGCCGGAAGAGCTGCTGGAGTTCCTGGACACCTGGATCGCAGCCCTGCGAAGCCAGTACCCGACGACGACCTCTACAGAGACTTGCCTATGAGCCCCGCGAAATTGGTTCTGGTTTCCAATCGCATCCCGATCACGTTTATCACTGAGGATGGAAAGCTCAAGGGACAGCCCAGCAGCGGCGGATTAGTGAGCGCGCTGGAGCCGCTGCTTAAAGATCATGGCGGCATCTGGGTAGGTTCGGGCGGCACAGAAGACTCCCCACGCATCCGCAAGATTCTCGATCAGGCGAGCGGGAAGAATCCGTTCAAGTACGCTCCGCTGTTCCTGACCGAAGAGGAGCAGAGCAACTTCTACGAGGGCTTTTCCAACGAAATTGTTTGGCCGCTTTTCCATGACTTGCAATCGCGCTGCAACTTTGATCCCCGTTATTGGGATTTCTACGAACGCGTCAATCAGAAGTTCGCCCTTGCCGTGGAGAAGGCATCGCAGCCCGACGACTTGATCTGGATTCACGACTACCAGCTCATGCAGGTGGGTAAGACGCTGCGCAGATCGCGCCCGGGCGCGCGGCTCGCGTTCTTTCTTCACATCCCGTTTCCCTCGCCCGACATTTTTGCCAAGCTGCCCTGGCGGAAGCAGATTCTCGAAGACCTGCTGGCGCACGACTTGCTCGGCCTGCAGACCGGGCGCGACCAGCGAAACCTGATCGCCTGCCTGCGCTGCTTCGTTCCTTCCGTCAAGATCTCGGGGAAGGGGGAGAGCCGCCTGGTGGTCAGCGAGCACGGGCACACGCACGTCGAGGCTTTCCCGATCAGCATCGACTACCGTGGCTTTGCCGAGCAATCCGCGTCCGAACCGGTGCTGGAACGCGTGAAGCAGATCAAAGCCAAGACGCATGGCATTCAGATCGCGGTCGGCGTCGACCGCCTCGACTACACCAAGGGCATTCCAGAGCGCCTCAAGGCTTATGGCTACTTTCTACGCCAGTACCCGGAGTTCCACCGTAAGGTTGAGCTGATTCAGATTGTTGTTCCGAGCCGGGAAGGCATACCTCGTTACGATCAGCTCAAGCGCGAGGTGGAACGCCTGGTGACCCACGTGAATGGCGAATTCAGCGAGCCGGGGTGGGTGCCCATCAATTTCATTTACCGGTCGGTGCCGCGAGATGAGCTAATCGCGGTCTATCGGGCGGCCGATGTCGCTCTTATCACTTCACTGAAAGACGGCATGAACCTGGTGGCGAAAGAATACTGCGCGGCCAAGACGGAAGTGAACGGCGTGCTGGTCTTGAGCGAATTTGCGGGCGCCGCTCCTGAGCTTCGCATTGGCGCGATCCTGGTCAACCCGAATGATGAAGTGGGAGTCGCCGTCGCGTTAAAGCAGGCTTTGGAAATGAAGCCGACGGAGCGACGGCGGCGCATGCTTCGCCTGCGTGAACAGATTCGCCAAGCCGACATACTTACCTGGCGCGATCGTTTTTTCCATGCTCTGGAAAAAACACATGCCGCGGCGGAAAAGGCGAACTAACTGGAGAGAAATTAAATTGGTGTCGAAGAGGGGCTCGAAGCTCACCCTACACAGATACTTCCATGCGATGACCTTTTTTCTGGCGCCAACACCGCACTATGGATTCCATGGGTTAACGACAGCGGACGAGATATCGTCGAAGTGCCTTACGTTCCGCGTTGCAAGAGTCGCATGAGAAGCGAGCGTAATTCCGGCAATCATCGTATCTCTCAGATCTCCGGAGTGACCCTTCTTCTGGCGCGCGGCCATAAGGTCAGCCGCGTGCTGTGCGGCGGCACTATCAAAATGAGCAATGCGCTGCTCGATCGTCTCGATCAGAAGCCTATCAAAGGCTGCCAAAAGCAAAGACCGACGCTTCCCGGTCGCCATCACCTGGAGTCCGAAGCGAACCTCAAAAACAGTAATCGCAGTAGTCCAAACGGAGGTGCGTGGTTGGCGGTCCAGCCAGTGAACTACCTCAACATCCGGCTTCTGACGCATCAGCGCAGAAAGGACATTGGTGTCGAGAAGGATCATGGTTCGAATTTCGCCGGAGTGACGGCGTGGCCGCGAAGTTCGGCAATCTCTTCCTGAAGTCCAGCATCTCGAAATAGTGCAGCGATCTCTGTTCCTAATCCGGTAGCCGGCTTATCCTCGTCCCGAAGGGCGTTCCTGAGAATATCTCTCACTTCCTCTTCCATGCTTCGTCCGTGTCGCTTGGCGCGACGTTGCAAACGGCTCTTAAGCTGGCTCTCCAGGTTACGTACTAGAAGCTGCGGCATACCTGCACCCAACGCTATCATGATAGCAAATCGCCAGAGAAGGCGACCTGCCGGCTTAGTGATGGATCCGACAAAAAGACGGGTAACTTCTGGACTGGATGAGCACCAAAAGCGCTCGACTGAGGTCATATTAGCGATGCTATTTTTGGCTGAAACGGGGTGGGTAGGGGGAGCCCAACAAAGGTTACTTGCTAAGGTGCTGATTTTCGAGGGATTACAGGCTTAACCCTCGGGAATCAATGTTTATAGATTATGGCTTGGTGCCGAAGAAGGGACTCGAACCCCCACACCCTTGCGAGTACATGGACCTGAACCATGCGCGTCTGCCAATTCCGCCACTCCGGCACGATACAATCCAGCGCGATCGGCTGGATAGGCAGCAACCCCTAGTGTACAAAAGCCAGCCCTGATGTCAAACGCATGTATGCGAAAGCCCCTGGATAGCGCACGAAATGCTTGTCCGCAATAACTCTCGGCACACGGAGCTTTTTCGCCAGCAGGCAAAGAAAAAGACCCAGGGGCCAAAGCCTCATCGGCGTAGCGTTGTACGGCCACAATATCTGGGCTCTAGAGTCTCGTCAGAACTCATGCTTTGTATCAGGGCACGACTTTACAGCTTGCGGAAAAAGTCGGTTTGAGGGCAAGGATCGTCCCCTCAGCCGCTAAAGCCGTTCCTGCTTTTAATCACTTACGTACGGCCTGAAGGCCGTACCCTTCAGAAAAATGAGTTTTTCCGCAAGCTGTTTAGTCGGGCCGTACCGGACCTTAGCGATGAGGGCTTTAAGCCCCTGGGCTTTCTGCGGCCTGGCTGAAATTATCGCGGACAAGCATTTCGTGCGGGATGCGCCGTCGGCAGGGGCTAAAGCCCATTCTTTTTTGGCCCTTTATGGCCCGACTAAAGTCGTGCCCTGATACAAAGCCTCAGAGCAGTGGCTCATTGCGGCCCGGCTAAGCCGGGGGAAAACTCTGCACGGGGCAGGAAGGCGACGCCTCAGCTAGAGAGGGTTGGGCTAATGCTCGCTGCGGCGAGGTAATGCTCGCTGCGGCGAGGTAGCCCGCACCCTTCGTTGATAGAGTTCCCCGCAGCCTGATCTTCAGGAGAGAATCACGTAGCGAGCTAGCGGCTTACGGGCACCTGAACGGCAATCGCTTCCAATTGCATCAGGTGATTCAGATCGTGGCCGGCGATGGTTTCGATGAGTTCGCGGAACGTCATCTCCCCACGCTCCGGATGCAGCAGCCGCTTGGACATCGCCTCCGCAGGCACCGAGCGCAGCAGCATCAGGTTCCACTGGCGCACGCAGGAGAAAGTCATCATCGCAGCCTGTGCATCGTAGCCGGTGTAGTTCCGCGCCCATAGCTCCTGGTCGAAGGGCTGGATGACATGATGATTCTCTGCCAGAGCCTGGCGTAGCCGGTAGCTGAAGACTATTTCGCAATCCGCCAGATGGCACAAGATTTCAAGCGGGCTCCACTTTCCCGGAGCGGGCGATTCTTCGATGCGCGCCGGACCGAGCGCTACGGAAAGCTGTTCAAGATGCCTAGCGGTAGTGGCCACCACTTTGAGGGGATCGCGGGTGCCTAGCTGTCGTGCATAAGGATTCATCCCATTACAATAACGTTACCGGGCTCCTCCGCTCAACTTTCCGAGGTGAGGTTACCAAAGAGCTGTCATCAAAGTGACGCATTCTGGTGCAACCAACAAGCCCGGGAAACCACCAACGCAAACACCCGCATCAACCCGAGAGTGATTTGCTCCCGGCTGAGGTCCGAATGACGCCCAATCCGCCCGCCATCCCTGTAGAACATGCCAAAGAGATCCGCCGTCTGTCTCACGATTTAAGCAATGCACTGGAAATCATCGTGCAGGCGAATTATCTGCTCGGCGCCATGTCGCATGACGAATCCGCCAAACAGTGGATCCAACTCCTCGATAACGGGGTGGTGCAAGCTGCCGGCATCAACCGCAGTCTGCGCGAATATATCGTCGCGAACAGCTGAGGTCCGAGATGACAAATCTAGTTGTGCAAAAGATTGTCATCTCGGCCGGAGCGCGCTGTTTCTTTATGTGAGGGAAATACTCTAGACGAGCTTGGCGTCCAGTGTTATCTCAGTATTGTTTTTGAAGAGCCGGGAGATGGGGCAGCCGTTCTTGGCATCCTGTGCCGCTTTGTCGAATGCCGCCTTGTCCGCACCTGGCACCTTGGCTGTGGTCGTCAACAGGATCTTGGTGATGGTCGGTCCGGCGTCCGTCTTGTCAAAGGTTACCGTCGCCTTGGTCTCGAGCGATTCTGGCGGCAGATTGGCGGTGGTGAGTTGAGCACTCAGCGCCATGGTGAAGCAGCCCGCGTGGGCCGCCGCAATCAGTTCTTCCGGGTTGGTGCCGATTCCATTCTCAAATCGAGTGCCAAACGAATATTGGCTGTCTTTCAATACCCCGCTCTGGGTCGAGATCGTGCCTTTGCCATCTTTCAGGCCGCCGTGCCACACTGCGCTTGCTGTGCGCTCCATATGAAACTCCTCTTGAGGCGAATTGGGACGTAGGGAAACTCCAGCGAGCCTCCGAATGCCCCGTCTCATTGTATTGATGTCCGCGGCGTCTTCCAGGGAGCCGGGTCGCGGAATTCTTGAGAATAAAATCGGACGCCACGCCGGGTTGCTATCCGTTGGGGCCCTGCCGACCTAGCGGCAACGACACCATGCGCGCCTGCTCGGTCTGGCTAGCCGCGTCGTGCATCACCAGCCGGCCTTCGAGCAGGTAGTATCCCTGCTGGTCGCGGCTGCGGGCGGCCCCGCGCACGATCGTTCCCTCAAAGGAGAACCAAACGCCGTGGACCTGACGGGTGGTGAATGCCAATCGCTGCCCCGCCAGCCGGCTGGTGGCAAAAAAGAAGGTAAGGGGCGTGCCCTCGTCACTCTCGCGATCACCCATCCTGGTGATGAAGCCGCTAAGCCGGTCAGGCTGCAATTCCACATCAATTGAGCCCCCCGCACCCAATGAGTATGCTCCTGAGGCCTCCAAAGGGAGTATGGTCCGACCAGTCGACCTGGTGCTCATGTCGAGGTCATCGTCCACCTGGTAGGCGCGCCGATGCAGCACGGGATCCTGCGTCTTGTTCTGCGCCCACAGCGGTGCTAGCGCGAGCAGCACAAAACCGAGCCCGGCCACATGGACTGGACGCAGATGCCAACGCAAAGATTGCACGATTCCCTCTATTGGGCCGATTGCCCGCTCATGCTCTGCTTCCGGGCAGCCTCAAACTCGTCACCCGGCTTCCAGGTCACGGGCGACGAAGATAAAGCCTGCCACCCTAATAGGAACCCGAACTGAGCCAATCTGGCATCGGCGCGAAAGTCCATATTGGCCGAATATTTGTCAGTAGGACGGTGGTACCGCTGGTCGTCGTAGTCTTTCTTCTGTTGTTTTCCCCAATCCGCCGTATGGCCGGCGAAGAGAGTACCTTCATCGATCGAGAACGCTGGTACGCCGAAGCGAGCAAAGCTGAAGTGATCGGAGCGATAGTAGATTCCCGCCATGGGGGCGTTGTCTGGCTGGATCTGAAGACCAAGGGCGGCCGCTGTCCTCTCCAGCACAGGGTAGAAGCTGGTACGCTCCGAACCATTGGCCACCACCGAAGTGGGCACGCCGATGGGCAGCAACTCGTCGAAGTTGAGGTCAAGCGTGAAGTCGTGAATAGGCTCCGGAGGATGCATGCCCAGGTATTTAGATCCCAGGAGGTTCTGTTCTTCTGCGGTAACCGAAGCAAAATAAACGTTGCGGGGAGGAGCGGATTTCGCTGAAGCATAAGCGCGCGCCATCTCCAGAAGGATGGCGCAGCCGGTGCCATTGTCCACCGCTCCGTGGAAAATCTTGTCGCCGACGGCTGCGGGGTCTATGCCGAGGTGATCGTAATGAGCCGTGTAAAGGACATTGCCGCCTGGCTTCGCGTCAGCTCCCGGCACCATGGCGATCACATTGTCGGATTCGTACTTCCTCACCCGGCTGGTGATGTGCGCCTGCAGACGGAGGGGCAGCTCGACTGCCTTGAATCCGCGCTTGCCCGCCGCCTCGATCATTTGATCCACGTTCATGCCGGCGGCCGCGAAAAGCTTTCGGGCAACGTCGATTTGTATCCAGCTCGCGGCGCGAAGGTTGGAAAGCGGATCACCTCGGAGGTAAGACACCTCAGTTGATTCGGAGTTGAGCAATACCTCCCAGCCGTAGCTCGCGAGGTCAGTGCGGTGAATGATGAGGACACCCAAGGCTCCCCTGCGCGCTGCTTCTTCGTACTTGTAGGTCCATCGACCGTAGTAGGTGAGAGCTTTACCGTTGAAGAAATGACCGTCATTCGATGGCGGTTGGTTGACGATAACGAGCAGGATTTTGCCTTTGACGTCGACGCCTGAGTAATCATTCCAGTGATACTCCGGCGCGTCGATGCCGTAGCCAACGAAGACGATGGGAGCGTCGATATCAGCGGTCGGCGCGCCGGTCTGATCCTTGGTCAAGTAATCGTCGCCGTACTTCAAGTGGATGGGCGCACCGGTGGCCGGAACCAGGGTGAAGTTGGTCTTATCCACCTGTGTGTGCACGGCCATGAGCGGAACCTTCTGGAAATAGGTGCCATTCTCACCCGCGGGACGGGCCCCGGCAAGAGCAAATTGGGTGGCGATGTACTCTGCGGCCAGTTGGCCTCCGCGTGTACCCGGGCCGCGACCCTCCAGCAGATCATTGGCCAGAAAGCGGACGTGGGCACGGATCTTTTCCGGATCGATGCTAGCGGCAGCCTGACGCGCAGCCGTTGGAATCCCGGCGATGGCGGGCACATCGGGCATAGCCGGCTCTTGAGCTCGCAAAGTCAATCCGAGCAGAGCGGTTAGCGATAGAACGGGGTAAAGGAATCTCCTCATCTCACCTCACGAATCACGAGCTTTGGGGCATGATCTGCAGCCGCTGGAGGATCTTGCGCGCCAGCCCGGTCAGCGGCAAGCTGCCCAGTTCCGAACTCTTTGCCCATTGGCGAGGCTGTCGCTGGGACGGCCAGCGATTCCTGGCCTCGCGCTCAGAGAAACGCAGCACTCGAACATGGTAGTTGGTCACGGTGATGGCATGGCGCAGCGCGATCTCTACCCGCTCGTGATCGTCTGGCTGCATCGCCACTTCCGGAAGCTCCCACATGCCCGGCATGAGCGAGGCTGACAGGGGACGCCTCTGGAGCAACACCTGCGTGCTATCAGCATGGTCGCGGCGCAGCAGGGCGTAGGCAATCTGCTGGCTGCGCATCTTTTTTGGCGGTGGCGCCTGGTGCTCACCGCGGGTAGCGCAGAATGGCTGCACGGGGCATTGCAGGCACAATGGACGTTGGGGCAGGCAGACGGTTGCTCCCAGCTCCATCATTGATTGGTTGAAGTCTCCGGGACGCTCGGGATCGACCAGGCTGGCAGCACGATCGCGAAGCCATTTGGCTTGGGCAGCGGGCGTCTTTTCGGCCTCGGGAAAGACGCGTAACAGCACGCGCT
Source organism: uncultured Acidobacteriaceae bacterium (assembly GCA_963824325.1). Classification (GTDB taxonomy): domain Bacteria; phylum Acidobacteriota; class Terriglobia; order Terriglobales; family Acidobacteriaceae; genus PALSA-350. The sequence continues at coordinate 134,541 of CAWGPA010000011.1, forward strand.
CGACATTGCCGTCGACCACCGCAACGCGCTCGCCAAAGGCAATGCTGGCGATGGCCGAGGAGGTGTACTCTCCTATCCCGGGCAGCTTCCGCAGCTCTGCGGCGGTGGTGGGCAAAGCACCGCGGTGGTCGTCGACGACGACCTGCGAGGCCTTGTGCATCATTTTGGCACGACGGTAGTAGCCCAGCCCGCTCCACGCTGCCAAGACAGCGGGTTCCTTGGCATGCGCTAGAGCAGTTACGGTCGGAAACAAGGCCAAAAAACGTGCGTAGTAGTCAATGACAGCAGTCACCCTGGTCTGCTGCAACATGATCTCGGAAACCCAGATTTGGTAGGGGTCAGCGGTGCGCCGCCAAGGGAGGTCTCGCGCGTGGGAATCGAACCAGGCTAATAGCTCTCGCTGAAACTTCCGGATCGCTGCCGGACGAGGACCCACCATGGGTCGAATGTATCAGAGGGGGAGACTGCAGAGCCCACCTCCCTCGGTTTTGCTCCCGTGGCACCCCGGGGATGAACTGGATTAAGATGTCGGACCTTGGCGGTGGTTATTCGGATGGGGAGTTCTGGCTTCGGTTGCTGGGAGAGGCGCACTGCAGGTCCCTCGGCTTCGCTTGATGGGATGACAAAGTTTAGGGCGGTTTCGAACCTTGGCGGTGGTTATTCGGATGGGGAGTTCTGGCTTCGGTTGCTGGGAGAGGCGCACTGCAGGTCCCTCCACTACGCTTCGCTTCGGTCGGGATGACAATTCTGTTGTGACCGTAAGAGCTTCAGCGAAATCCTTGACCCTGCAACAGAATTGTCATCCCGACCGAAGCGAAGCGTAGTGGAGGGACCTGCTGTTTAGACTTGGAAGGGGCGTTGCCCTAATTGCTAGGCGATTCGGGCTGTTGAGTGTGCACGATGAGGATCGAGCCCTTGGCCACCTGTTGCCAGACGCTGACGGCGGTTAAGGTCTGCAGAGGCCCACTCGCTGAGGAAAGCTGCAGGGTGTAGGTGACCGTCATATCCACACCGTTGGGCTTGACCACCATGTTGGTGATGTTGAAATCGGTGAGGTTTAGACCCTGTAAATATGGAACGAGCTGGTCTTTGCTGAGAATCCTGCCACCGACTTGATACGCGACATTGGCGGCGAGCATCCCTGGCAGCTGCTGCCAATTCTTGGCCTTCACCGCGGACCAGAAGAGGCGTTCAAACTGCTCCGCGCTGGTCGTGTTCTGAAGAGTGGGTTTCTTCTCTCCGTAAATGGTGCAGCCGCTCAGGCCAACGGTTGCCAGGGTGGCAGCAAGTAGACTTGCAATCCAGATCTTGCGCATCGCTCTCATTGGAGCACAAAAAAGGCTGCCATTGCTGGCAGCCTTTCCGTACTGTTATTGCTGAGGACCGATTAGTCACCCATGACCGGTTCTTTGTCAGCCGCCGGAGTTGGCTTGGGCGCCGGGGCAATCAGCGTGTCGAGCGGAATGAAACCCTCTTTCGGCTTCTCCCCCAGGACATGCTCGCGATAGAGGCGCGCCATCTTGGCGTTTTCCGCGTCCGCCTTGATTTTCGCGTCACGTGCCATCAGTTTTTCCTGACGCGAATTCTTGGCAATGCCCAGCTTGTCGAGCGTGTCGTTGGCCGAGGCCATCACATGCTCCTGGTTAAGCAAGAGCGTGTGCTGCGCGTCGCCCATGCCGACCTTCTTTCCACCGGCAAAGATCTCGTGCCTGCCGTGCTCCTCGTACCACTTGGTGAGGGTGGAGGTCATATGCATCTTCTCGATGATATTGCGCCAGCCCACGCCGGTGTTGTAAGCGCAGAAGGAGATTTCGCCTTCCTGCGTGGCGTACGGGATGATGCACTGCTCGGTTCGCCGGAAGTCGTAGTTGAAGAGATCCTGGAACCACATGCCGGCGATGAAGAGGAAGTTCCAGCGATCGGCGCGACGCATTTCGATATCGGCCATCGTTCTGTCTGCCTTCACCGAACCGTAGTTGCGCTTGGTGGAGCCGGAGAACTTGTCGAACTTCTTCAACAGGTCCGTGATGCGCATGTGCGTCGGTGCCTTGAGCGGATTGTAGTTGCGCAACAGAGCCAAGGTGATACCGAAGAGCGAGAGGGTCTTGCCCCGCGCCGCGTCATTCAGCTTGGCGATATCCTTCGCCAAACGATCAGCATTCAGGAACGCGGTGACCGGAACAGCTTCCTTGGTTTCCTTGTCGATCATGATGGCCATGCCGATGCCGCAGTTGGGGTGGCATCCGCAGGAGATCTGACCCCATTCGCGATCCGGTCCATGGACCAGGTCAGCGAAATCGGAGAAGGTGCTCATGAAGCTGATGGGGAACCAGTCACGCGTGGGCTCGCCGATGCCGGTCTGGTTCTTGACATCGTGGGCCATGTGGCTGAGGGTGTAGCGCTGCGCCTGACGCCGCTCATCGCTTACGGCCTCGTCGCGGCCGGTGAAGGAGACCGGTTGGAAGCTGAGGAAGTTGATCTTCTTCGGGTTATCCAGCGCGAACTGGATAATGTGGCCGACTTGCTCGTTGTTGATGCCGTTGATGATCGTCGTGACCGGGACAATGTCGACACCGGCTTCATGCAGGTTGTGAATCGCCTGCAGTTTCACGTCGAACAGGTTGCCGACCTTGCGGTGCGAGTTGGCTGCGTTGCCGATGCCATCGAACTGCAGGTAGGCATAGCGCAGGCCCGCCTCGGCAGCGGCGCGGCAAAGCTCCTTGCTCTTGGCAAATTCAATTCCGTTAGTTGCCGCCTGCACCGACTCGTAACCGACCTTGCGCGAGTAGGCGATGGCATCGAGGAAATAGGGTGAGAGCGTCGGCTCACCACCGGAGAACTGAACCGACATCTGGCGGCGCGGCTTGATGCTGACCGCGTTGTCGAGCATGGTCTTGATCTCGTCCCAGGTGAGTTCGTGAACAAAGCCAACCTGGTTGGCATCCATGAAGCAGGGATCGCACATCATGTTGCAGCGGTTGGTCAAATCGATGGTCAACACCGAGCCGCGCCCGTGGGTCACGGTCGAGGTGCCATGGTTGTGCAGCTTCTCGTCGTTGTGAGCCTGGATGTCGCGGCCGGGGAAGACTTCCTCGAGGTGCTTGAAGAAAGCCGGGTCGATGGACATCACATCTTCAAAATGGCCATGCGTGGGGCAGTCCTTGACCATCAGGATCTTGCCGTCGCGCTCGATGATCTGGGCCTTGATCTCGCCCACTTTCTCATTGAGCAGCACTTCGTGGGGCAGCTTGCCATCGAGGATCTGCTGGCGAATCTCGGGTACGCACTTGGGACAAAGCGAATCGGTAGTGCGCGGCCAGCCAAGGGGCGGCTTTTCCTTCTGGTAGGACTTCAGCAGCGGCTTATCCGACCACTTGGGCGTGAAAGAGGCATTGGGGCTGATACGGTTTACTCGTTCAAAAACCGACCATGCGCCATTGGCAAGAATCGTTACCGCTCTCTCCGAATATTTGACGGCTTTGGACATGAAGTCTCCTGATCTAATTGACGCTGAAAAGCTGGGGCCGGAGGCACTGAAGAATCTGATAGTTGGACCTGGTGGCGCTGGTCCAATCCAGTTATAGATTACGAGCTTCGCGCGACAGACCGAAACGACTCCCGCTGAACTGCGAGAATAGCGAGCCGGATGGCAAAGTATTGATTTGAACGGCAATGGGTGCAATCACGAGGGTAACGTTCGAGGTTCCGGCCACATTCAGGTTATTCCGGGGAGGTTCCTCCCTCGGCGATGGCTACCCGGTTAATCACTCTCTGGACGATAACCACCTGGATATTCACGTGCCGCGCCACATCGGGCATGAATTCGGTTACTCCAAGCCGCGGAGTTTGTCGAGGATGGGAAACTTGCGCGCCACGTTGGGAAAGAACTCCAAGACCAGGTTTCCCCCAGCGTCGGTGGCGATCGACGATAGGAAAGTAAGGCTCACAACCCTGGCGGTAACGCTGGGTTCGGGATAGTAGGTCGTAACCAGCGCTGCAGCGACTGCGCGGCCTGCAATTCCGGAGTAATTGAATTGATCAACGCCATCATCGCCCCGGCGAACCACCGCCTGGCGGGCGGAAAGTAGGGTGCGACGGATGAAACTGCCGTTGGCGATCCGGTAGTACCGCGGATCCTGGTGAAAGGCCCCGGCAAAGATCCCATCGGAAAAGACCCGCACGCTGGCAGAGTGCAGCATGGCTGCACCCAACTTTTCTCCGAAAGCGCCTGAATCGTGGCCGTACTTGGGGTCGGTATTGAAGAGTTGTTCGTAACCGGCAGAGTACAGGCCGGGAATCAGCGTGATGGGGCGGGCAACCTCGGTGAAAGAAAACACCAGTTTGTCCGCGGCGGTGAACTGGTACTCCGTCTGTCCGGGCTCGATCACCGGTGCGAACCTTCGCGCGGGTGGGAGCGGAGAAAACGCCGTTTGCCGGGCGCTTGACGCGAAGTTCCGGGCCGGCGACTGCGCTGATGGCTGCGGAGCATCAGGCAAGAGAGTTGCCTGCGTTGTCCCGGGAATGCCCAAAACCACTTGCCCCCGGCCCACTCCGCCGCAAGCTATGGCTAAGAAGAGAACCGCCACGCGACGGAACAACAGCAAAGGATTGTTCAAGATACCCCTTCCGGCTCCCAGGTTCATTGGCCCTTCCAGTCTTTGTGAGGCAGGGGACAAGGACACAAAGGCATGGTTCTTTACGTAGTCCAGTGCGTTACTCTACCCTTAACGTTCATCGGCAAGATGCCCGTCAGCAGCATCATTTCGCGCTGCCGGGCAATTTCTGGCCAGTAGAGTTGGGATGCAGAAGTGAGGGCTCATGGCTCAACAGCCGTTCAATGACAAAGGCAGCGGACGCTTTGAAGATTTCGGGAAAAAGGTGGACGAACGCCTCAACCAGGCAATGCCGCGGGTTGAGGAAGAGCTGAAAAAAGTGATCGCCTATCTCAATGACCAGGTGGTACCCCAACTGCGGCAGGACTCCGCGCAGGCGCTGCACTCGGCCGCCGACCGGTTACGCAAATTGGCTCAACAACTTGACGACGGACCTGGCAGCGGAGCGCACTAGGTGACACGGGTAACCGGGGGGCCTGGCCGGGTGCTACGGGCGCTGCCGACGACGATTTTGCTCACTGCCGCGGCGCTCATCACCGGATGCCACCACAAGTCTCCGGCCGTTGCCGTTGCCCCACCCCCTGCCTTGGGAGCGCCACCTGCCCCAGCCGGTCCTGCTGCGTCTTCTGTGCCCCCTTCAGGCCCAGCCGGTGTGCCCGCTAGCGTGGCCGACAGCACGGCGGATGCGGATTTCGTCAGCTCCCATCCGGTGATTTATAGCGAAGAGGGAATCGCCAGCTGGTACGGACCGCCGTACGACAAGCGGCGGGGCGCCAACGGGGAGATCTTTGACAAGGATGCGCTGACCGCGGCTCATCGAACGCTACCCATGAATTCGCTGATTAAGGTAACGAACCTGTCGACGGGACAATCGGCCATCCTGCGGGTGACCGACCGGGGGCCGTTCGTTCCCGATCGAATGCTCGATCTTTCTCTGGCATCGGCTAAAGCGATCGGAGTCTGGAGGCCCGGTTTGGCACGGGTGCGGGTGGAGGTGTTTGCCGCTCCTTCGCCGCTGGATCACGGTGGACGCTGGTGCGTGCAGATTGGCGCTTTCAAGAATGAGAAGGGGGCGTTTCAGCTGCGCGATCAGCTCACACGAAAGTACCGTACGGCGAATGTGATCGAGTTCACCGGGCCTACCGGTCATTGGGTGCGCATCCGTCCGGCGGCGGACGATAAGGGGCGCGCGGTCGAGATTGCCCGCGAACTGCAGCCCAGTGAGGGCGAAGCGTACCTGGTTCGGCTTGATTGAGGATGCAAGTCCTTAACCGCAGCCCGGGTCGATTTGTGGCTGGGACATAGTTCGAGGCTGGAGTTTCTTGTGCTTATGATGGCGGTTCCTCAGCTGGTGTACACACTTCCTCCTGGGGTGTTGGAAAAGGCGCGGTCGCTCTACTATTGGCGCACCGGTCTTGACCTCGGTTCGACCGTTTGGAGCATCGTCGTTCTGCTTGCGGTGCTCAATTTCCGCTGGGCGTCGGGCTTGGGCGCCTGGGCAGCGTCGATTACGCGCAAACCGTGGCTGCAGGGGTTTTGCTTTGTGCCACTGCTCCTGCTACTTCTCTCGCTGGCGCACTTGCCACTCGCCATCCTTGGACATCACATCTCGCTCAGCTACGGTCAGTCGATCCAGGGTTGGGGCAGTTGGTTGGCGGACTGGGGGAAGGCACTGCTGCTTGATCTGGTCACAGGGACGTTTGTGCTCACGGTGGTCTTCGTCCTGATCAGGAGGTCTCGCCGGTGGTGGCTCTGGTTATGGGTAGTATCGCTGCCCATGCAGTTGCTGGTGGTCTTCGTGCTGCCACTGGTCATCGACCCGATGTTCAATCACTTTGAACCACTGGCGCAGACACATCCCGAGCTGGTGCAGCAATTGGAACGAGTGGTCTCGAAGACCGGAGTTTCCATTCCTCCCGCCCGCATGTTCCTGATGAAGGCCAGCGAAAAGTACACCAGCTCGAATGCCTACGTGACGGGTTTCGGCTCCTCACAGCGCGTTGTAGTTTGGGACACCACCATCAAAAGTTCCCCTCCGGATGAGATCTTGCTGGTCTTTGGCCACGAGCTAGGCCATTACGTGTTGCACCACATCGAGCGCGGGCTCGCCATGGGAGCGGTGCTGTCTCTGTTCTTCTTATGGATCGGCGCCGGATTTGCGAACTGGCTGATCGGACGCTACGGGCCGCGCTGGCATATCGTTTCGCTGGAAGATTGGGCGGCAACCGGAGTGCTTCTGCTGGTGCTGTCCATCCTTTCGTTTGCTGCCGAACCCATCGGCAACACCATCAGCCGGGCTCAGGAGCACCAGGCGGATGTCTTCGGACTCGAGGTGGTCCATGGCATCGTTGCCGACCCGCAGAAGGTGGATGCGGAGTCATATCAGCGGCTGGGGGAGCAGTCGCTTGAGTATCCTTACCCGTCGCCGCTGGTTGTCTTCTGGACCTACACTCATCCTCCGATCGCCGAGCGGGAGGCATTCTCTGTAAATTACGATCCGTGGAAGCCAGGCGGGCAGCCACGATACTTCAGCAAGTAGGATGATTACGACATGCCCTGTTTATTCTGCAAAATCGTCGCCGGCGAGATTCCTTCCAAGAAGGTTTTTGAAGACGAGCTGACCTACGCGTTCAGAGACATCAATCCCCAGGCGCCAACGCATATATTGATCGTTCCGCGCAAACACATCGCATCCCTGGCTGAGTTAGAGGCCGCAGACCGGGATTTGATCGGATATCTCCATCTAGTTGCCAGCAGACTTGCCAAGAGCGAAGGACTCTCGAAAGGCTACCGGACGGTCATTAACACAGGGTCCGATGGCGGGCAGACGGTCGATCACCTGCATGTCCACCTGCTTGGCGGACGGGCGATGAGTTGGCCTCCCGGTTAGAGGTTATTCAGCCCGTAGGGCCTGCATCGGTTCCGTTGCCGCAGCGCGCCTTGCCGGCCACCAGGCTGCGAACAGTCCCGTAAGGAACAGCACTGCGCACATGCACGCCAGGGTGAGCGGGTCTCGCGGGGCAATGCCAAAGACCAGGCTTTGCAGCAGATGCGCTCCAGAGAGTGCACCGATCACGCCAACCACCAGTCCGAGGAGAATCAGCTTTCCCGCATCGCGCAGCACCATGCGGATGATGTCTCCCCGTTGCGCGCCCACGGCCATGCGTACCCCGATTTCCTTTGTCTGACGCGCCACGGCGAAGGACAGGACTCCGTAGAGGCCGGCGGCTCCAAGCACCAGGGAAATAAGGCCAAAGGCGGAGAGCAAGATCATGCTGAAGCGCTGTTGGGCCACCGATGCGCTGACCACCACGTTGAGCGGTTCGACGCTCAGCAATGGAGTATGCGCGTTGTCCATGAAGATGCGCCGGGCGGCGGTGGCAACATCCACCTGAGCGGACTTGGTTCGCACGAGCCAGCTCGTTCCCAGTAGACCGTTATCCATCTGGGTCATACGATCAGGAATTTGCCCTGATGGCAGATACATAATCCCCGGTGTGGTTTGGTCGAGCCCGGTTTGCTTGATATCGCCTACGACGCCAACGATTTCACGAACGGGATCTTCAAAGCCGGGACCCATTATGGCGCCGATTTGGATGTGCTGGCCGATCGGGTTCTCATTCTTGAAATACGTGCGGGCAAGCTGCTGGTTAACAATCAGGACGGGCGTGGAGGTGTGGCTGTCAGATTGGGTGAACGACCTGCCAGAGACGATGGGGGTCCGCAAGGCGTCGAAATAGTGCGCAGTAATGGCGACGTATTTCTCCTCGCCAGCAGCGTCCTTGCGATCTTTGTTGCGGCCAACAATGTCGAAAGGCAGATCGGGAACCAGCTGGGTGGGAAGATTGGTAACTGCAGCCGCAGAAGCCACGCCGGGGATGGCCTCGAGCCGGCCCGTTAGATCGTCCAGACGCTGGCCGAGCAGTGCGCTGCCATGGGCCTGCTCATCGGTGAAGGCGTTTTTGAATGTGACGACATTACGGGTATCGAAGCCGGGCGAGGTGTGAACTAACTTCCAAAAGCTGGTAAGCAAAAGGGCAGCGGCGACCATCAGCACCAGGGAAACTGCGACTTCGCTGACGACCAGGGCTTTTTGCGCCAGGTGCTTGCCGGAGGTGATCTGGTTCGTGTTGACCCGCAGCGACTCAGTCAGCTGGGTCCTGCGGCTTTCATAGGCGGGTACGAGGCTGAAGAGCAGCGCGCAGGCCAGGGTAAGTGCGGCAGCAAATGCCCGGGCCGGTGCACCAACCTCCATGGAGCTGAAGTCCGGGAGTTCCAATGGGCTCAAGTGCATGAGGACAGGAGCGGCCAACTGCGCTAGCGCGACTCCGGCAATGCCGCCGACGAGGCACAGGATGGCATTCTCAGCCAGCAACTGGCGCAGGATGCGCCAGCCTGATGCGCCGAGGGCGGCGCGCAGGCTCATTTCGCGGCGGCGCGCGATGGAGCGAGTGAGCAACAGGCTAAGAATGTTGGCGGAGACGATTACCAGAACCAGCGCGACGGCGCCCATGAGGATTTCGAGCGCAGGACGAATATCGCCGACCATGGAGTCATGCAGATCGAGTACGCGGACTGATTCAAACTGGTCCCAAAGTTCGGGGTAGGTGCTTTTGAGCTGCAAAAGCACGTTCTTGAGATTGGCTTCCGCTTGGGGACGGGTGACGCCGGGGCGCAGGCGGGCGACAAAGTTGTAATTGTTGCCGCGCTCCCTGGGGGCCTCGACTATCTGAAGCGGTATCCATACGTCCGCTTTCGCGTCGAGACGAAACTCAGGGCGCGCCACTCCGATGACGGAGAAGGGTTTGTTGCCCAGAATGATGGCCCTACCGAGGATGTTGGGATCGGAAGCGAAGCGTTGACGCCAGAGTGCGTCGCTGATCACCGCAACTCCCGGTGCGTTCAGGATCATGTCCTGGGCATTAAAGCCGCGCCCGATTGCGGGCTCCATAGCAAAGACGCGGAAGAAATCGGAGGTGGCACGCAGAGCTTTTAGAGGAATCGCTTCGCCATCCTGGGCAAGATTTACATTGCTGGGAAGGTAGTCGTAGGCAGTCGCGGAATCGAAGCTTTGGCTGGTGCGGCGCATGAAGAGCGCTATGGTGGCGGAATAAGTCGGCACGACCGCACCGCTGGGATAGGAACGCTCAATCCGGACCAGTTGTTCGGGATGCGGAAACGGCAAGGGACGGAGCAGGACTCCGTAGAGGAGGAGAAAAACCGTGAGGTTGGCGCCGATGCCCAGAGCCAGCGTAAGCACAGTAGAGAAGGTGAAGCCGGGGGTCTTACGCAACTGCCGCACAGCATACGCGGCGTCCTGGTTAAGAAAGCCTGTGGTCATTACGCAGATCCTCCGTGCCCCAATTATGTGTGCAATTGAGTGGCCGTGTGAGCGGGCTTCTAAGCTGTTGCCCTGGCGATGCTTGGAGGTTCTCTTCGGTGGTAGGGGTGTCCGCTTTCGGACGTGCATGTTCGTCAGCGCACATCTGCGGTGGGCACGAGATGGATTCGCTTTTCCGTTGCCCTCTCTACCGCCTGCCTGGAATACAACAAAGGGAAATATTTGCCGGACGTCCACATAGGCGCCAGATCGCGGTAGTGCGGACTGTTTTGATCGCCCGATTCTCCGGGATAGTTCACTGCGCGCGAGTTGTCCCAATTTCCCACGTCCAGCACCATGCGCACGGAAGGCCCGCCCGACTGCAGAAAATCGCGCGCGCGGTAAGACGATGCATTCACCGTAAATGCGCTGCCGCCGGTTTCGAGCGGTCCGACATCCAATTGCTTTTGTGTTGCTTCGTCGACCACACGGGAGAAAGGATGTTCACTGAAGTTGTGGTGCAGTTTTCCCCAGGTCCACTGGGCGGGGTCCGGACCTTGCAGCGTTTTCATCTCTGCGTAGGCTGCCGCGAGAGTTGTGAGCAACAGCTTGTCCCGCTGCTGCGCGGGGGCACGTTCGAACCACTCCAGCAGCACCTGGGTATTGGGGGCATCGAATAGCCCGGCCGCCTGGCTGCCCAACACTGCTGTTTTGAAGGCTAGTTGCAGATGACGCGTGAACCACACTTCTTCCAATGCGGCTGCTGCTGAGCTCGAGTCAAGACGCGCGTTCCACTCCTGCAACAGTTGCAGTGCCGCTTGCGTCTCCGGGTCGTTACTGCTCAACGGGCGCAGCAATGCCAAGAGCCTTCGCGCGGGGATGGAGAGCTCATCGTTTTGCAGGCGCATTGAATCTTCCAGCGAGACCTTGGGAAGTTGAGAGAGGACCTCGTCAATGCGCTGATGCCGGGAAGGATCTGACCACTCGAAGCCCAGCTTCCTGAGTTTGTAGGGATAGTCGGCGGGCAGGTTCATCTCATTCGAGGTGGTGAGATAGCCGCTGGACGGATTGTGGCTTAGCGGTAACTGCGCTCCGCTCCAGGTTCCCGACCATTCGTATTTCCCATCTCCAGGCACGGGCAGCAAGCCATCCCAGTTGGGCCGGATGGGCGCATAGCCTCGCGGTGTCCAGGCGATATTTCCCTTTACGTCGGCGTAGACCAGGTTCAGAGCTGGTTTACCCCAATGGTCCACGGCCTTCTCGTACTCGGCAAAGGTGCGGGCGCGCATCACGGCTACCGAGACGAAGTACGGCGATGTTCCTGGTTCCGTCCAGGCCGTCCTTATGGCGAAGGCTCTGTTCTTTTCTTTGTCGATGTAGATGACCGGCCCATGGCGGGTGAATTTTGATTCTGCCGCGACTGTGGACTGGCCTTTGACCTTGACCTCTTCATGCACGGTGCGGAAGGCTTCCCATTTTCCCTGGTACTTGTATTCCTCCGGGTTGGCCGGGTTTAGCTGGTACACGTATAGATCTTCCTGATCGATCCAGAAGACGGTTCCGGCGTAGGCTATCCAGTCGTTGTGGGCGAAGGAGACTGCGGGAGCGAAGGGTTCTCCCATGCCTTCGATGTGCAGTGTGGGCGCGTTGAGGTCCTGCAGATAGCGGACGCTGGGCTGCACGTAATCACGATGGGGATCGCTGGCCAGAATGGCTCGTCCGGTTGCGGATTTTTGCGGGCTGATGACCCAGTTGTTGCTCCCGTAAGAGGGCGCGTTCGGGGGGTCTGCTTCGACCGCCGCCAAGGTGTAGCTGCCATCCGTTGCGCCTCTCGCGATCCTTACGACGGACGTCGCCAGAGAGAAAGCCTTCAATACATTTTTCGGCAAACAGGGGTCCAGACCTTCAGGCACGGTCGTTTGCCAGGGCGGTTCCAGGCGCTGACGAATCTCCTCTGCCTTCCAACCGGCGACGCATACCACCCCGGCGCGTTCCGCTTCCTTAAGAAGGTTTCCGCCCAGCCCGTGAATGCGGATGCGCACCACGTCTTCTGGGGACCATAGAGCTGGTTGGTATTTCATTAGTTTGAATTCGTATGGCATCTGCTGCGGATGTGCCGCAAGCCAGCGGATGTAGGCGTTGATCCCGGCGGCAAATTGCGCGGCAATGGCCTCCGCGTCCGGGCTGTAGGCCGCCCATTCCTTCTTCATGTCACCGCGATAGAGGAAGAGCCGAGCGGCCTTGTCCTGCTCGACGAATTCCGGCCCGAAGACTTCGGCCAGCTGCCCCAGGCCGCGCCTTCTCCAAAGATCTATCTGGAATAAGCGATCGCGGGCGACATTGAACCCCTGGGCGAAAAACAGGTCCGCCTCATTCTTTGCGTAGATGTGCGGAACTCCCCAGTGATCTACCAGGATGTCTACCGGCTGCTTCAGGCCCGCGAGTTGCACAGTCTCCGGCTTTTGCTGCCCCGGCACGGCGGTGGCCGACGCCAGAAAACCTACGATGGCGAGTGCCAACAGGGCGCGCCGTAAATTTGCTCTCGCGTATCGTGTCATGGGTTCGAACCTATTCCAGCGTATCTGACCCTTTGCATGGAGCGCGAAGCGTAGCCGCGCGCGCGTCGGGAGAGGCGGTTCGCGGGATACATCGGCCTACGTTGGTTTTTGCTTGTTTGCGCCGATCTCGGTCAGCAGCGCTACAAGCTCATCGGGGGAATCCAACATCGCTTCGTGGCCGCAGGTCATGGTGCGAGTCTTCCAGCCCCTGCGCTTTGCCCGCTCGTGGGACGCGGGGAAGGGAGTCTTTTCCCATCCCGTACACAGGATGTGGGTGATGTCCGAAATCTTCTGGATGTTGCCATGAAGATGGAGGCGCTCTTCGAAGGTGCCAACAGGCTGAACCGTGCATTGCGCCTCCACCCAAGCGCGGTCGCGCTCGTTCACGTGGAAGACCTCGGCTGGCAGTGGATCGACTTTCCAGCCCTGGCCCGTCGTGCGGGCTTGTTGCCGGCGGCGTTCCGCCTCCTCCGGCCGGATAAGATCGAAGAAGCATTCGCCATCTTCCACGACATAAGCATCCAGGTAGATCAACGCCCGGATGCGCTCAGGGATTTGGTCGGCGACGCCGCTGATGACCCAACCAGCATAAGAATGGCCGCAGAGAATCACTTCGGTCAGTTCTTCCCAACGGATGAGGTTGACTACATCCGCGATATGGGTGGAGAGATTGATCGCCGCTGAGGCGAGGTGGCTGCGATCGCCCACTCCGGTAAGCGTAGGCGTAAAGACGTCGTGACCCGCGGCGGAAAGCGCGCGACGGATTCGTTTCCAGCACCAGCTTCCGTGCCATGATCCGTGAACCAGAACATAAGTGGACATTCCGCAAATTCTAGCAGCGAACTCATGGGGATCGGCGCCTTGGGGGCTAGTGCCAACCGGATGCGGCTTAAAATCCTTTTTCTCATGACCGTCTCATGTTCGGACTACTCAAGCTATCCCAACCGGGAGGAGACGACCTGAAGCCAGGCAAGCGAAGGCGATAGCGGCGGCTCATTGGACAGTTGCGTTCAGGAAAGGCGCACCGCAGGTCCCTCGGCTTCGCTCCCCACGGCCGGCCGGGGCACGCGGGATGACAAAGGGTGGGGTAGCGCTTCCAGGTGAGAAATAGCCAATGGCGGAAAGAGTTGCAGGTCGGTCATGCGGCATATTACTGTCGCTTGATGCGGAGAGCAATATCGATGGAGTAGGTGGGTGTGTCTATCACGTGAAGAGCTCCGGTCTGCTTGAACTCCTCCGTGGCGAGGGTGGAATACGAAGCTGGGTCGATCCATTCCGCTTTGTAGTTTCCAGGGGGTAGATTCAGGACCAGGTTTTCGCGGTATTGCCCAGGCGTTACGGTATAGGCTGCACCGCCTCCGCCTTCGCTGTGATGGATGTAGAGGGCGTATTGCTTGCCGTATTGGCTAAGCCCACGATAGTGAGTCTCGCGGTCGAACCCGCTCACGACAAAACCCCGGTCGGGCACCATGCTGTCGAAGGTGAAGCTCTCAAGGAAGGTCTTGAGGCTATGCAGCGCGCCCAGTAGTTTCGCGTTCTCAGGAGTGTTTCCAGCGGGATCGCCGGGGGTGAAAAGACCGTTCAGCTGATTGAAGCCGGCACCTCCGCCGACCATGAACTCCCAGGCTTCTACTCTGGAAGCACCGATCTTGTCCCCCTTGTACAGGGGATAATAATTCGTCTCGTTTTGCTCAATCGGCTTGTTGTGGCGGTATTCGCGATCGAGGCCTTGCAGCCCGCCCATTTCCCAATCGCCGGTGTGCCACAGGTATTGTGTAACTACGATGGAGTTAAATTTGTTACCGGAAAAATCTATAGGGCCATCGACCGGCCCCTGCACTTCCTGGCCTATCAGGTGCTTCTTGGGAAGATTTGCCTCCGCATCATGCGTGACTTCGAGCATGTGACCCACCCAGGGTCCTGCTTCCTCGATGGGCGTGAAGAGCGACGGCTCGTCGCAGACTTCGAGAATCACGTTATCGAAGCCATTGACCTCCTGCACGATCTTGCGTACGTACGCAGCTTCTCTTTCGACCAGCTCGGGTTCCTTCAGTGTTTGAGCATCCCTGTAATTGTCGCGGCCGACACCCTGAATATTGTTTTCATGATAGAGGGGGCTCAGCGGCCAGGTGTCGTCGTACTGCCCGTTAAAAAAACAAATCTCGATCACAATGCCGCGCTTGGCGGCCTGAGCAATGAAGTCCTTGAGGCGGTCAAAGTACGCAGGATTCCATTGGTCGAGGTCGAACTTGTTACCGGAGAGCAGGTAGCCCGGTTGATTGCTGCGCGCCCAGGGGAGGATGAGCTTTGCCGGCTTCACGCCCAGGGTGTTGCCGGTCATGAATTTACCCATGGGTTCGAAGAGGTACCCAGGGTAGATCCGCGTGTAGTTGAGCCCGTAAGCCTGGAGCGCGTCCAGATACTTGACGTAATCGAATTCCAAGTTGACGACGGCGCCGTAGTGCTCGGCCGAGGTCACCAATACGGTTGGCTTTCCCTGGAAGAAATAGTAGTGGGGATTCGCGGGATCGATGCTGACGGTTTGCGCATGAGCGCGCACCGCCAGCAGGATCAGGAGGAGGGCAGCCGTTTTCATGAATCCCTTATTTCGAAGCGTCCAAAACCAGAACCCAATCGCTGTCACCAGCGTGATTGTTTCCCGGCGGAGTGAATTGCTGAGTTCCTTTGTTGGCAAACGGCGATGCCGTGATCGAAGTGTAGGCGCCATTGGAGGGATCGAACCACTTGCCACTGGCGTTTGACTTGAGAGTTGCCATGTTGACGGTAATTGTCCGTGAGCTCGGCATATACGCGACCACGTACCCGCCATCCGGCGTCTTGGAGGTGGTAGCGTAATCGCTCTTGCTGACCCGGGTTTCCATGTCGCCGAGGGTTCCAAACCCCGCAGTCACTACCGAATGGTCCTGGTCGGGGACAAGATCCTGCCACGGCAAAGACGAAAAGAAGTCCTTCCAGATGGTGACTTGCGTCGCCCCGGGGGTGTCGATATTGTTTTGCCATCCGTCCTTGAAGGACCAGGTGTATTTGTTGCCGTAGAACTGTCCTTTGCCGCCTGAAAGCATGGCCCAATATTCTTCACGGCGAAGCACGAGCGGCGTCCCGAAATCCGGCGTGTGGCCGACATCCTCAAGTTCATAGTGCGCTTCCATCAGGAAGACGGGCATGACCGGAGTCTGATTGTAGTTATGCAGCACCTGGAGATACGTCGGTCCGTATACGTAAGCGCCGTTGATGGCAATGATCGCTGACCAGGACGGATCTTCCAGAGAGGAACCAAAGGGCGGGTCAAACTCTACCGTCTGGATGTGGTCGGGATCGACAGATTTGATGCCCTTGGCTACTGCTCTGACCAGCGCGTCATCGCTCTCTTTCTGCCAACCGTGAAAATCGTTGCCGTTCAGCCAGGCGACGTTGGGATACTTCTTGTAGCGGTTGCCGAGGTATTCGCCATAGGCTGTCGCGGCCTTGAGGCCGTTGTTACGAAGCGTCTGCAGCCAGCCCGCCGTCTCGATGGGATCGATGAAGATCAGTATGTTGTGCTTCGCCGCGAGCTCGACGATATGGTCCAGGCGAACGAAATAGGGCTCGTTGGGCTTAGAGAGGTCATACTCGGTGTGATCTTCCTTGCCGTGAAGGAACCCGGTGAAGGGACGAATACCGTCTGGGGTCGTAGCGTAGGTGTTGGTGATGAAGTCCCTGCCGCCACAGAGTACATCGACCCACCCCATCGTGTTGAACCCGTGGGCCTGACGATCGGCCCAAAAGGCATCGATTTCCTTTTCGTTCAGCCTGGATATCAAACCTTGCGGCGTATCACCGACGATCAGGAACGGATTGTTGTTCTGGTCGACCAGGTAGCGGTGGTTGGCGCTGACTTTGACTGGAAAGACGGGCGCGCTTGCGCTGGAGGTCTTGGGTGATTCCGGCGTTGCGTCGGGTACCGCGGTCTTCTGTTGTTGGCAAGAGGTGAGCAAGGGAAGCGCCATAAGCACGGCGCCGAAGATCGGTTTATAGGGAAGATTGGTTTTCATTGTGCTTTGGCTACATTAACCCTTCGCAGCATTACATCCCGCGATTCCCCGTCGTTCGGGGTCTCGCGGGTGCAATGTCAGCAACTTCATTCTGTGCGGCAGATTTTAGAAATCGACTCGGAAGGTTGCCTGTCCTTGCCGGTTACTGATCTGTGAGCTCAGATTTGTAATCTGACCAAATGTGGAATCGAGCGAATTGTTATCGGGCTGCTGGAAGCGGGTTCGATTGAAGGCGTTGAAATAATCGACACGCAGGCTTGCCACAATACCCTCTGTGATATGGAAGGTCTTGATGGCATCGAAGTTTTCAATTCGCAACGGCGGGCTGCGCAACGCAGGATAGGCACGCACCGAGTTTCCCACGGCCCATGGCCCGGTATTTACAAAGGCGTTGGTGGGATATTGAACCGGCGGTGTCGACGATTTACCGGTGAAGTAGGCCTTCGACCTGCTATAGCTATAGGTTTTCAACTTGACACTCGGATCGATGTCGGGCCGATCGAAGCTATTCACGAGCAGGGGATTGTAGCTGTTGGATGCGCCCATCGGGCTGCCACCGGAATAGGTGAGGATTCCGCTGATCTGCCAACCACCTATCAGCTGGCCAGTGATGCCTTTGTTGTTGAAATATTTTTGTCCGGGACCGACCGGCAACTGATAGGTCGCGACCCAGCTGGTGGCATACGCCTGGTCGATGTAGGAGCGTACGAATTCCGGCTTAGGGTTATATGCATTCAATCCGTTTGGAGAATAGGGTGCGGATCCGATGGCAGTGTTAGCGATATTTGCGCCCAGGGTGACGCTGACCAGGTAACTCAAGCCATTGGAAAAGCGCTTCTCTGCCTGGATCTGAGCTGCATTGTAAAAGGAAGTGCCGTCACTCTCATAGACGGGAAAATAACCGCCGAACTGGGGGAAAGGAGTCAGCGCCTGTTCCAGAATCGCCGACCCGCCATACTGCTGCGCAAACCCCGGATAGGGTTCAGTGAAACCGGCAGCGACAACATCAGGAGAAAGAATGTTCTCTCCCAGGAGAGCTCCATATTGGAGCACCGACGGGTTGGGCTGGTTGGAAAGTTCCAAAGTAGCCGGAAGGTGAACGGCGCGGTTGCCGACATAGGATGCTGTCATGAACATGTTCCATGGCAGCTCTCGCTGAACCCCGAAGCTCCAGGCAACATCCGATGGGGCCACGCCGACCTTGACCGTATTGGGTAGAAGCGGTGGCCGCTGGCGATCCTTGTACGGGAAATTGAAGATGACGGCTCCATTCCCGATGGTAGGGCTAAATGGAGTCGCTGGCGGCAAGGGCAACGTTTGGGTATCCCAGCTTCCGTAGCCGGGAACGCTGCTACCGGTCGCGGCACGCAGATATTGGCCAGCCAGCAAGCTCCCCATGAACGAGGCGCTCTGGGACGTGCCATATTCGTAGGCGCCGCCATCGAGAGTGGTGTAGTAGAAGCCGGACCGGAGCACGGTCTTTGAGTTCAGTTGGTAGGCGAGGCCGACCCGGGGCTGCCAATTCTTCCAGCTGATGGAAGCGCGATTGACCCCCGCGCATCCGGTACAGTTGCCGAATTTGGTAGCCGCGCCGGGCAGATTCCCAGCCCCGGGATTGGGCGTTGAAGTATTCACAAAGACGATGTTGTTATTGTTTTCCGTGAACGGAACCAGAATGTCGTAGCGGAGGCCAACATTGAAGGTCAGGCGATTGTTGTACTTGATGTCGTCCTGAAAATAGAAGGCAAACGCTTTGTTACGCATGTACAGCTCATTAGAGAGAACCCGTATACTCGCATCCGCCTGGCCCAGAAGGAAACTGGCGAAGGAGCTGCCGTAGGTTCCGAAATTTGGATCAGTGGAATCCGGCGTGGATGTTGTTCGTTGACTAAAATTGAAGGTGCCGGAGCAAAAGTCGCAGTTAACAATGTCCTGGTAGGTGCGGCGAAACTGACCCCCGATGTTGAAGGTCTGGCGTCCCTTAGTCCACAGCCAGTTGTTGACGAAGACCAGCCCCAATCTGCGGTTTTTCGCTACGGTAAGTCCGCCCGCGCAACATTCGAGATAAGAACCCCCGTTCACACCCCACGAGGTTGGGACATTTTGGCCATCGAAATTGATGAGTGGGAGAGTGTTCCCGCCAGCCACACCGCTAAAGCTGACATTTTGGTTGGCATTGTCCTGGTCGGTGATGTAGCCAATCCAGTCCGCGCCCGCGGTTACCACCAGATTCTGGTTGAGGGTTTGCACATAGTTGAGCAGAAATCCGCTGCCCAGTTGGGTGTTACTGACCCCATTCTGCAATTGGTTGTTGAACGGCACGATGGGGGCGCCAGTGAAGCTAGGCTCGCCCACCCGGTCACGCCATTGACTAAAGTGGATGTTCTGGCGGTCGTTCAAATTGTGATCGATGGTGTAGGCCCAGATGAATTGATCAATCGCCACTGAAGAAATGGCCGGCGACTTATTACTTTGCAAGCCGGAATTTATGCCGGTACGGTCCGGATTCGGAATGCTCGGCAGAAGCGAGGTGGCCAGCGCACTGAAGCGGGATTGAGGGATGACATTGCCGGGAAATGGCTGACCGGTTTGGGGGTCGTAGATGGGGATCTGCGTGCCGGTGGAATCGACAAATCCGCTAAAGTCGCCATTCTTCATGGCCTGTGTAGGTACGGTACCAATTGCATTCTGCGCCTGATTCTGCTTGAACCAGTCCGCACTGTAATGAGCGAAGGTGCGATTCCTGCCGTTATAGACTTTGGGGATGATTATTGGGCCGCCGACCGTGAACCCATAGTTGTTTTGCTGATCGATGGGGGGAGCCGGATCACCTTTCGGGCCGAAATGGGTAGGGAAAAATCCGGCGGAGTCGAACAACTGGTTGCGCAGAATTTCGAATGCATCGCCATGCAGGTCGTTGGTTCCGGATGCCATGTTATAGGTAACGGCGCCTTGCCCCAGCCCGTAACGGGCATCGAAGGTCGAGCTATTGACGCGAAACTCACTGATCGCCTCATAGGGCGGATTAATATACGTCTGGTTTCCTGAGTAGTCGACAAATGCCACCGGCACGCCGTTGAATTGGACCTCATTTTCAAAGGTGACGCCGCCATTGATATTGTGTGAGCTCGCGCTCCCTTGCACACCGGGAGCAAGATACATAAACGAGTCGATCTGCCGAGCCAGGCCATTGATCTCGATCGGAGCATTCTTGATCAGCTCCGGCTCCAGGGTCGTACCGATCGTAGGCGATGTGGTGTTTAGCAACACGTCCGCCTCTTTTACCTGCACCGTCTCAGTTGTGGCTCCAGGCGACATGAGAAAGCTGGTGCTCGACATCTTGGCAACTTCGACAGTGAGGCTGGTCTTGACGGTCTTGAAGCCGGTTGCATCCACCACCACGGAGTAGCTGCCCGGACTCAGGCCTATCAGCGTGAAGGTGCCGGCTGAAGAGCTCACCGCCTTGGCAGTTACACCAGTGGCATCGTTTGTAACGGTGATATTCGCCCCAACAATGATCGCTCCGCTCGGATCGGTGACCGTGCCGTTGATGCCGTTCACCGCTTGAGCATGCAGTCGAGCACTGGCGAAGAGCACAGTAAAGCAAACCATCAGGAAGGGTAGGAATACGGTCGTGAACGATGCTGGAAAACGCATGCTGGAAACGGCTGATTTCTGAGTCACGGTGTTACGCCTCCTGAATTTGGCCCGGCGGTCCAAATAAGCGCTGCGGGCAAGTCTGGCAGCAGCGAAGAACATAGCAAGATGGTGATGGAGCATAGAGGTAGTGCGGAACTCGACAGTCCTCGTGCTCGGGCCACACACCTGAGTTGTTGTTAATGTTGAGCCGGTGTTAGAAGTCGGTATAGTGAATTCCCATGATTCTTTATTGGAAAAAACCTACGGGAACCTAGAAGGTTTTTTTTGGAACAGCTCGATTGTTAGCGGAAGAGTCAAGGTGTTTCGAAGGGGGAAATGATTGCGGTGGCAGGGACTTTGACGCATTTTTAACCTGTCCCCAGGCGGCGGCCCTTCTAAGTTCCCCGACGGTCTTGGATAGCTTATCTTGATCCAATCAAAAAGCTCGGCTGGTGGCGTCCCGCTGATTTCTTCAACCTTTGGAGTCGAATATGTACAAATCATTCATCGCAATCGCCGCCCTGCTGGGCAGCTTAGCCCTGTCGGCTATTTGGGCTCAGACCGCGCCAGCCCCTTCCCCTGCTCCTGGGGGGAATTTGTTAAGGGTGCAGGCCGGGTTGCAAACGACCTTAAAGGCCAACAAGGCAAAGACCAATGACCCGATTACCGCACAGACCGTGACGCCGCTTACGCTTAAAGATGGAACAGTCGTTCCTGCTGGTTCGACCCTGCTGGGTCACGTGGTGAAGGTGGATGCGGATTCTACCGACCAGCACATCTCCTCGATCGCGATCACCTTCGACGCCGTGGAGTTGAAGAAGAAAGTGAAGATTCCGCTCAACCTCTCGGTTGTCTCGGCTATGGCTTCCGCTCCGACTGGAGCAGCCGGTAACAACAAGATGGTGTCTCCTTCCGCAGGCCCTTTGCCGTATGACCACCCGCTCAACGGCCAGGCGTACAACGTCGTACAAGACTCTCCGAAACTGGTGAATAATCCGGTCGGAACCCAATCGGCTTTATCCGGAGCCGCTGGGAGTTCGCAGGGGAAAGCTACCGCGGCCCACACAGGGTCAGTGATTGGATTGCCTGGAGTTACGCTTCAGATTGAGGACGGGCCAGCGGCCGTGTCTACGTTCGTCTCGGCAAAGAAGAATCTGCAGCTTGAGTCGGGACTACAGATGATGGTCGTGGTTCAGTAGCCGGGCGCTTTCAAGTTATCTAGCCCGCGGCAGCAAGACGGGCTCATTAGGCAGTTGCGTTCAGGAAAGGCGCACAGCAGGTCCCTCGACTCCGCTCGGGATGACAAAGGGTGGGGCGGCGCTTCCATCGGGAGGTTGACTAGTGGCTGAAGGGTTCGCAGCTCGCGCCTACTGCGCGCATTCGACGATCCCGCGATTTTCATCATCTTGGGTGGACCAACTTTAGTAGAAGTAGGTCTGGCTGATGACCGGCTTGTCGTGAAGGGCAGCGAGTTGCCGGTTGATATCTGTCGTGCTGGGTCGCGGCGCGCCTGCCAAGGAAGCCTTCGCGGGCCAGATGGGAGGGGCGGGACTAATGGGTGCACGGCCCGAACCGTTTTTGGTACGAAAGCGCCTGCGATAGGCAGCGGGCGTCATTCCAACCAGCCGGCGAAAGACCGTCCCGAAATAGCTCTGATCGCAAAAACCCATTTCCTGGCTGATGCTCGCCATGGACTCGTCCGTGTTCACCAACAGTACTTGAGAACGCTCGACCCGGTAGTGATTGAGATACTTCATAAAAGAGAGCCCTGTGACGCGCTTGAAAAAGCTCATGAAATGCGACTCGCTCATGCCGCAGATCCGAGACGCCTCTCTTACCTGAATCGCACAACCGCAGTTTTCACCCAAAAATCGGAAAAGGGGCAGAAGCCGGTCGAGGTCCCTTTGTTGGCGCTGGAAGGTTTCTACTGTGCCCGCGTAAGAGGCATAGCGGTTTACCAGCAGCATCAGAATCATTTTCAAATAAGTCTTGACGGCGAGCCTGCCCCGCGGAGACAAAGGCGGAAGCTCAGAACGGATACGCAGCATCAGTTCCAGAACCTGGTTGGGAATTCCAGTTTCAGCGGGCACGATATGGGGAAATTCGGAGTCTTGCAGGAGAAAGGGCGTGAGATATTCAGCACTGTCGCTGCCTCCCTCACAGCGAATGAGGTCCGGCTCGAAGAACAACGCGGCAAGTGTCAAGGGGGTCGAAGATTGGCACTCCACACGGTGGTAAAGCGTGCTGCCGACGATCGCCAGATCTCCTTCGTTGAAGGGAAGAAGCCGGTCCTGAATATGACAGTTGGCTGAGCCCGAGCATAGATACAGAATCTCGAAGTAACCGTGTCGATTCATTCTGACACTGTGCTGGCCATCTTCGGTCAGGAATAAGACGTCTACGGGACAGGACACATCGAACGGCCAGACGTGAACACCTTCAGCATTGATTTGCGGCTCGATGACGCTGAAGTGATCTTTGCAGGATTTCCTGGGAACATGCACGTGACCAGTCCTCAGATGCGCTCGCGGACGTTGCCCCGCAGCATCGTACTTTTCAATATGAGTTTTTGATGCGGAAGATCTTTTCGACTTCGCCATGGCGTACTCCCGGTAAGAAAGTATGTAAGTTCATGGTTGCGTCACCCTAACTAACCCATGGTTCGGTCTTCTGACCTACTTGAGTACCTTTGTTAATCGCGGCTTTACACCTGATATACCATACGTTTCTCCCTAACCACAGAAATAATCGACCGGGATTGGCCGGACTGCAGTAGCTGCGGATAACTGCCTAGGGCAGGATCTCCTGGTACAGCTTGACTTCGAACTTCTCTACCAGCTGGGGACGGACATCATTGAAATAATGCGTGATGTAAGACATCTGGCAGTGATCGTCGAAGGCCTTCTGGTCTTTCCATTTCTCCACAAAGCTAACCCAACGAGGATCATCCACGCGCTGATTCAGCTCGTAGCGGATGCAACCCGGTTCCGCAGTGGTTGCTTTGATCAACGAGTGGAGCGACGCGACGAGTTCGTCTGTTTTGCCTTCCAAGGCGTAAAACTCCGCGACACAGACTACCTGAACTGTATTTTTCTTAGTCATAGCTCACCTGTTTGCTGGTACCGATTTAAGACTGAGATAGAGGTCGAAGGCTTTCTCGGGCGTTTCATCGCCATGGACGACTGCGCGCACGGCCTGAATCATGGCCTGCGGAGCGTCGCACTGGAAGATGTTACGGCCCATGTCGACGCCCGCGGCTCCTTCGTTCACCGCTTGCCAGGCCATTTGCAACGCTTCGAGTTCTGGCAGCTTCTTTCCTCCCGCGATCACCAGCGGAACCGGACAGCCGGCAGCGACCCGGGAAAAGCCTTTCTCACAAAAGTAGGTCTTCACAAAGTGCGCTCCCATTTCGGCACATATGCGGGTAGCAAGGCCAAGGTACTTGGCATCGCGCACCAGGTCTTTGCCTACGCCGGTGACGGCCATCGTGGGCACGCCATAACGATTGCCGGAGTCGACAACCTTGACCAGGTTGCCAATGGACTCATGTTCGTGGACGCCGCCAATGTAGACCTGAACCGCTAACGCGGAGGCATTCAGACGAATGGCATCATCGATGTCGACAGCGACCAGCTCGTTCGATAGCTCCTTGAGGATGCTTTGACCGCCGCTCGAGCGCAACACGACCGGCCTCGCGATCTCCGCTGGAATGGTGCTGCGCAGGCCGCCCCGCGTCACCATGAGCGCGTCGGCATAGCCGATCAAGGGCACGATGGTGACGTCCATGCGCTCCAGACCTGTGGTCGGGCCCTGAAAGTAACCGTGATCGACGGCCAGCATCACGGTGCGCCCATCGTGCGGATCAAAGATTCGGGCCAGCCGGTTCTTCATTCCCCAATCAAGCGAATGGCTCCCCTTGAGCCCGCCCGTGGTGCTCTGTGGAGGTACATCGAGATAATAGTTTTTTCCGTCCTGCAAGTTATCAAGATCAGCCATTGCTAATGCTCCCTTTTAATCCTTCCCTGAACCCTGTGAAGATGAGAGCGATCGTAGTCGCTCCCGCATCTTGATGACCGCGCGTTCTCTCGCCCAGAGACCTGGCTCGTCCATAGCGGGCAACCAAGTCCCGGGTCGAGTCTGCGCCCTGTCTTGCAGCCAACGCGGCATCATCCAGCGCTTCCGGGATGCTCTTACCGGCTGTGGCCGCTGCACTCACCGCGTCGACGGCTGGAATCAAGGCATCCATCATCGTCTTGTCGCCGGGGCGAGCCTTGGTTTGCCGAGACACAGCGCGCAGACCCGCCTGAAATGATTGCGCAAGGTCGTTGCAGTTCATTGCATCCTCCGCGAGCACGACATCACCCATCCCGGCGAAGAATGTTCCGAGCAGACTGCTGGAGGCTCCTCCATCGACGCCGAGCACTCGCCAGCCGGCGGCCGTGAGAGAATCCGCGAGGCTCTGCGTGTTCGATGTATCCGTCCAATCTTCCATTTGCTCTGCTGCGCGAAGCATGGTGGTCCCGTGATCTCCATCGCCGCCAATGGAATCCAATTCCGTCAATCGCTGATGCTCACTGCGAATGCAGGCCGCGGCCTGGGCAAACATATTCGCGAACTGTGTCTTCCCGATCGTGCCAGTCATCGAAATTGGAATCTCAATCATTGCTTCACAAAGAAGGGAGCGTCTGCCGGCGCATCCCACAGCTTGATCAATTCCGGATCCATGCGCGCAATCAGCATTTGAAAACCGGCCTGTTCCTGGGTGGTGATGAACTCTCCTACGGCGCTGCGCGCCAGCTTGATGTTTTTGGCCGTCAACAGTTGCGCCACGCGGCGGAAGACAATCAGCATCTCCATCAGGGTGGTCGCGCCGGCGCCATTGATGAGCACCAGAACTTCTTCGCCGCTCTGGATGTTCAGATCTTGCAGCAGCATATCGAGCATGATCTCGGCGGTCGCGTCAGCGGTCTCCAACTGCATCCGGCCAGTGCCTGCCTCGCCATGCTGGCCCATGCCGATCTCCATCTCGTCATCGCCCAACTCGAAGATAGGCTGACCGGTGGAAGGATGGGTGGCGGTGTTAACGGCAACCGCCAGGGAACGCATATTTCGTTCCATGCGCAGCGCAATCTCGAGGCATGCGGCGAGCGAAGCGCCCTGTTCGGCGGCCGCCCCGGCAACCTTGTACACGGGCAGGAAGCCGACGAGCCCCCGGCGATCCTCAGGGTTTGAGCCGCCGGCCAGATCCTCGTGAGTGAGCATCATCTCGATTTTGTGGCCCTCGCGCAGAGCCATCTCCATGGCGAGGTTCCCAGACAGCACATCCCCAGCATGGTTCAAGACCACCAACAACGCACTCTCGCCTCCGGCACAGGCGCTGCGGATTGCCTCCAGGCAGCGGGGCGCGCCCGGGGCCGCGAAGATGTCACCAGCAACGCTCGCATCGAGCAGGCCTTTGCCGACAAATCCACTTAGGCCAGGTTCATGTCCGCTTCCACCCAGCGTCAGTAGGCGCACTTTGCCTTTTTCTTTTGGCACGGCGCGCGCCAGGATGTTGCGACTGGTCAGTTGAACCTTATCGGGGAAGGCGAGGACCATCCCCTCCAGTAGTTCGGCGACCAGGTTTTTCGGATCGTTGATGAATTTTTTCATGCGCATGCAAGTGACCTTTTCGCTATTCATAAGAAGAGGGATCCGACATCACGACCGGACGCTGGAACCATCCTGTTTGCCTGGCCAACACAATGAAGCCAATCACCAGCCAGATGCAGCCGGCAATTTTGGCCAAGTTGCCCAGCCCGACCCAGATGACGGTGCAGAACAAAAAACCGAGGGCCGGCAGAACGACATCCAGCAAGAAGTTTCTGCCTCTCTCGTCCGCCTTGTGCACCCAGAATTTCCAAATGACGGCGAGGTTGACCCCCATGAAGCCCAGGAACGCACCAAAGTTCAAAAGCTCCGCGGCCAACTCATAACTGATGACCTGGGCACCGACAAAACCAACGATGCCAAGCAGAATGATGTTGATATGGGGGGTATTGCGAACGGGATGGAGCCGGGCAAAATAGCGCGACGGAATCACATTCTCCCGGCCCATGCCAAAGAGCAATCTGGCTGCCCCTACCTGGGAAGTAAGCCCCGCGCCTACATTGGCGACCACCAGTAGGAGGGCCGTCGCCTTCAACAGTGCAACCCCGCCGACACGGCCGGTAACGTCGATGAAGGCTGTGTCAATGTTGGTGAAGGTGGTGTAGTTGGGCCAGACTAAATGGCCGAGATACACCAGGAATCCCCCGAAGAAGCCAGTGAACAGACAAACAGAGACCGCCGCCAGCATGACGTTCTTGCGTGGATTCTTCACATCTTCGGCCATGGTGGTGACCGCGTCGAAGCCGAGATAAGTCAAGGCCGCGAACGATGTGGCCGAGGCGATGGCGCGCACATGAAAGGTCCCGGGACGATAGAACGGCTGGGTAGAAAACAATCCCTGGAAGCCCTGGCGAATCGCGATATAGCGAATTGCGAGAACGATGAAACTCAGCAGAACGATGCCCATAAAAACCAGCAGCGCTTGATTGGCGAGCGCCGTTGAGCGAATCCCGCGGAGGTTTAATAGCGTGATGCCGCCGGCAAAGAAAAGCGCGCCAATGGGGAAAGGTAACATCGGCAGTGCCCTTTGCAGGGAAAGCGTGCCGTAGAGAGTACAGAAGAGAGGGATCAGCATGTAGTCGAGGAGCATGGCCCATCCGGCCACAAACCCAAGATAGGGATTTATCCCGCGACTCACATAGGCGTAGGCCGAGCCGGCCGAGGGATAAAGGGCTGCCATCCGGCCATAGCTGATGGCTGTTAGCACCATGGCTACCATGGCGGCGAGAATAGTAACTACCACGTATCCGCCGGACTTCACCTCTGCCAGCCCATAGACGGTCGCCGGGGCACTCGGAGTAACGGCTACGATTCCATAGAAGATCAGATCCCAAAGCGTCAAGACCCGGCGCAAGCGGGGGACTTCTGCGCCGGTAGTGGGATTTGCTGTAGGCACGGTCACTGGGACAGCCTCTTTCGTTTTACGCCGTCCCACAAGGGAAAACCGTCACAGCTCATGGGAAAGACTTCCATTTGCCCATATTGAAATTCAGTCAGGTGAAGCCGGTGCTGCCCCGGTAAAGCGAAGGCGACATTGGTCGGGAGCTGCCCTCGAGTAGAAATACGGTCAACGACTTCACCCTTGGCCCCCAGGACGGTGACATCCCCCTGGCCGAAAACGGCGACGTATAGCAAGCCATTCTCATCGAAGGCCATGCCATCGGGTCCCTTCCACCCCGGCGGGGCATCGGCAGGGATCACATTCCCAAAGAGCGTGCGCGGAGCACGCAACTCACCGTCCTGCCATCCATAGCGGAATACATTGCCGGTAACCGACTCGTCCAAATAGAGCAGGTCGTCCGGGCCAAAGGCGATCCCGTTGGTGAACAGAATTCCGTCATCCACCTTAGTGACCGCTCCAGTCCCTGGATCGACTCGGTATAGCCGGCCGTCGTAATGCAGGTCCTTGTAATCCGCACGAATTTGATTGTTGGGAGCGAAACTCCCGATCTCCACCCCGGAATCTGTCATATAGAGGGCGCCATCCGGACCAAAGCAAAGGTCGTTGGGAAACAGGAAGGGCTCTCCGTCGCATCCATCGGCCACCACTTCGCATTTACCGTCCATAGTCAGTCGCAGCAAAGAGGGAATCTTGGATTCGGCCACCCAGATGACGCCCGCAGCATCCACCGCCAGGCCATTCGGCCGGCCGGTTTGCTTGATCACTGATTTGCTTCGGCCATCTGCGCTTAACCAGCTCACGCAGCCACGCTCCGCGGCCGCTTCTACGATCAGCCAGGCGCCATCGGGCAAAGCAACCGGCCCCTCCGGAGCACCGAGATCACCGGCGAAGATCATAGAATTCCTCCAAAAAACTAAACCTCTGCTGTTTGCCCACCGTCGACATACAACACTGATCCGGTTACAAATGATGCGTCGTCGGAAGCCAGAAACAAGGCGGCGGCGGCAATTTCCTCGGGCAACCCGAGGCGGCCCATGGGAAATGTCTTGGCGAAGGCCTCCAGCTGTTCAGGGGTCATGGCATTGCGCAACATAGGCGTGTCGGTGGGACCGGGGCAAATTACATTCACGCGAATGCCTTGCTTGGCGTGATCGATCGCCATGGCACGGCTCAGCATGTTCACGCCTCCCTTGGAGGTTACGTAAGCCACCGCCCGAGCACAGGCATCGTGAGCGCCGGTGGTGGAGGCGATATTGATGATCGATCCACGGCCCCGTTGAATCATGCCCGGAAGTACTGCCTGGCAACAGAGAAAGGTTCCCGTCAGGTTAATCGAAAGCATGCGGTTCCACGCTTCCTCGGCCGTTTCCAGCACTGTGCCGTAGAAAAGGATGGCGGCTCCATTGAAGAGCACATCGATTTGGCCGTGCTGGTTGAGGACGGCCTCGACCAGCCGGTTCACTTGCTCTGCCTGGGAAACGTCTATCTGCGTAAAGCTCGCCGACCCGCCCTCGGCCTGGATTAGCTTCACGGTCTCGAGACCACCGGGAAGACTGCCATCGGCTACAACCACCTTCGCGCCTTCGCGAGCGAATCGTTGCGCAGTAGCCCGCGCAATGCCCGACGCGGCACCCGTCACCAGCGCTACTCGATCCTTAAGTTTCGTAGGAAACCCTTCGGCCTGCCAAGCAGGCTCCCATTGGGCCGACTCTGAGTGCATTCATAGTCCTATGAAGTTAGCGGGCTGGCTATAAGAAAGCTATGAATGAATCTTGAAAAACCCCGGTCGTACCCAGAGGTCAGGCGATCATGCTGCTGCAACAAAAAGTTTGCTTGAATATCAGAGACTCGAAGAATAGATCTCGAATACTCTGCTTTGGGGAAGCGGCAGCGCGTTCTTGGCCACGCCCGCGCCGGTTGACCAATAGGACTCATGAGACTTTCAGGAAAAGTGGCAGTCGTGACCGGATCTGCCGTGGGGTTAGGGCGTGCCGTCGCCAATCGCTACGCGCGTGAAGGCGCGGCGGTGGTGGTAGCGGACACCAACGCTTCCGACGGCGCCGCTGTGGCCGAACAAATTAGCAAGGACGGAGGACGTGCGGTTTTCGTCCGTACCGATGTGGGCGAAGAGCGCGACGTGACGACCCTCCTGCAATCCGCATGGGCTCAATTTGGACGAATCGATGTGCTCTACAACAATGCGGCGGTGCTCTTCCATGACGGCGATGCACGGGCCCATGAACTGAGCCTGGAGCTCTGGGAGCAGGTGATGCGGGTGAATCTGCGGGGCACCTTCCTGTGCTCAAAACACGTGATTCCGTTCATGCTCAAACAGGGCGGCGGATCGATCATTAACCTCGGCTCACCCACGGGAATGACTGGCTGCGCACCAAATCTAACCGCCTACAGTACCAGTAAAGCCGGGATCTATGGACTGACCAGGGCGATGGCAGCCGCTTACGCCCGAGATGGAATTCGGGTAAATATTTTGATACCGGGAACGATGGATACACCGATGAATGCTCCCCTTCTGAACGATGAAGGTACCCGCGAGCAATACAGGGAAGCGGTACCGATGGGGCGGTTGGGAAGGCCCTGCGATATCGAAGGCATTGCGGTTTTTCTGGCTTCTGAGGATTCCTCGTATTGCACCGGGGGGCTTTATACGTGTGATGGGGGATTGACCGCGGTTTGAGGTCTCCATCGCGTTTGCCGACAGATCCTTAGTTCTCTGCTCCAGTCGGCGGCACGGTGAGTCGCCGATACATTGGTGGCAAAAACGAGGGTCCCCAGGATTACATCCTGGGTATTTTCAGCCGTCCCTACGGGACTGGTCCCAGTGGGAATGTACACCCAGGACTAACGTCCTGGGCTACTCTCAGCCGTCCCTACGGGACTGAGTTAGTGAATCAACTTCTCGCGCAGACACGAAGCCTTACGGTGAGCAAGGCCGATCTGCGGATTCTCTAGGCCTCGGCTGCTTCGAGCTCGGCGTCGAGTCCGTGACGGCGCAAGAGGTTGGGCAGGTTCTGGGAAAAGGCGGAGCGTGGCATCACCATGTCACAGCCTGCTTCCACCGCTTTCGCCTTCAGGTCGCCCTGCAAATGAGAGAGAAACCCGATTACTGAGGTGCCGCGCTTCAGCTTGCTCTTGAGCCGCGGAATCAGGGTGAGGGGCTTGGCGCTGACATTGTTCAAGTCGAAGACGATCAGCGATGGCCGGCTTCCCTCGGGCACATCTGCCAGTCGCGACACAATATCCTTATCCGCCTTAACGAAAGCGACTTTCACGCCTACTTTGCGTGCCGCTTCCTGAATCTTGGCCAGGAAGAACAGGTCTTCGATGAAGCAATAAATGCGAATGGGAGCATCTTCTCGTACGGCGACGACGACGGGATCCTTGGGCAAGGTATCCACGTAGTGCCCGTTGTGTCCGTTGCCGCGAAACTCCGCGGCAGAATGAGGGGCATCCGCGGTGTTGCCGTTGACCACGCGATAGCTGTGATCCATGGGGCCGACGAATGTCTGCGGCCGGCGCTGCTTGCCTTTACGACGGCCACCACCGCCGCCGTTGTTTATCGCTGCGTGGGCACTGCCATTGCCACCATTGCCGTTCTTGGCAATAAAGCGATTTTGGCCAGGAGACTTGGGCTTGGCCTTCTTGGGCGGGTGGGCCTGGCCTGAGCCTGCCCCAGGTTCGCCATTGGCATGGCCCTTAGCCTGGTTGTTCGCGTATCCCTTACGTCTGCGGCGCCGGCGACGATGCCCTTGCCCTTCACTTTGACCCGCAGGTTGAGCCTGATTCGACGGCTGAGCCTGGGGTTGATTTTGCTCTGTTGTCATGCATGCACATCCCGGTGCGTTGGCAATTCCTATAGCCTGCTCAGTTGCAACCCACCCCGGACCGGGGAAGGCAGAGATAGGCTGCAACTCATGTTTCCACTTGGTTGATGGCCAGCGGCCACGTCCACGCACTCAAAAGGAACTTATCCAAAAGATACGGTTTGGGGTGGAACCTATGGTTTGATCTCTCAAACAAAGTACTGGTATTAGTCTGTACCGCTATTGATTGACCCGGCGACGAACAGCGCTACTTGGGCCAGCAGGTGCGACGCGGCAGAAAAACCCTATTGACTCTCGAGAATTGCGGCGAGCCTGACTCACTTATGAGATCTGGCTTCAGCCGCTCGATAGGCAAAACCGATAATACACAGATACAGTGCCCGAGAGCAAGTGCTATTCGAAAGCTGCGTGCCGGAAGTGAGAGTGGGGGGGTTACTGTCGGGTCATAAGAGAAGAAACAAGGCAGAAAATGCAGCTAGAAAGAGAAAAGCCACAGCTGAGTGGCTTTTCTATAGTGATGGCCAGTCACTGGCCTCCCAAGGGTTCCCCGGCAGCGCACGTCTGCGGGTTGTAAAGCTCCGGTTGCGGCTGGTCCCAGTGGAACCTAGCTCTGCTCGCCGGATCTGAATCGCCGGACTCGCATTTTGCGAGTCACGTGCGTCGCTGGCTACCATACCTATTAGCAGTTGGCGTGCCGTTTGCCATGTTACCTATTATCAGTTAGTTAGCTCCAGCTCCCGGGGCGCAGATTCCGAATTATGGAAGCTGCATGCAGAGAATCATTCTGGAATCCATAGAAATAGCCTGGAGGCCCAGGGCAAAACCTACCGCTGGCAGTGGGAGCAATAGTGGGTGCCACGGCCGGCCAAGACCATGCGTTGAATCGGTGTTTCACACACCAGGCATGGTTGCCCGGTGCGGAGATAGACCCGATGCTCGAGTTGGAAGAAGCCTGCCACGCCGGCGGCGTCCACATAATCGGATACGGAGGAGCCACCGAGCGAGATGGCTTCCTTGAGGACGCTCTGCAGGCTGGCATGCAGGCGGTCGAGTTCCGCCCGTTTGAGGTGGCGAGCCATCCTGCGGGGCCGGATACCGGCGCGGAAGAGGCTCTCGTCGGCATAAATATTTCCCACGCCATGTAAGAGCTTTTGATTCAACAAGGCAGCCTTGATAGAAGTGCGGCGGGGCCGGAAAAGGGCGGCGAACTCGTCGGGAGAAATACTGAGAGGCTCCTGACCGGTTCCCTGGAAGCGCTTGGATTTCGTCTTTTTGGGAGAAACGCCGTGCAGCGCCAAGCGGCCGAAGCGCCGGGGGTCCACAAAGCGGAGCTCTCTGCCAGACTTCAGATGCAGAACGGCATGTGTATGCGAGGGAATCGGGGTAGCAGGATCGGCGACCAGCAGGCGGCCGGTCATGCCCAGGTGCACGATCCATTGCAGGCCCTGTGAGGACGCTGGGCGATCCGCCAGGTCGAAGACGATGTGTTTGCCAACCCGGTGGACGCGGTCGATGCGCCGGCCGTGCAACTCCTTCGCCATGAGCTGGGGAGGAGAACTGAAGGGCTCCGGCTTTTCGCTGAACCAAACGGTCTCAATGCGGTCCCCGCGGAGACGTTCATCGACTCCGCGCGCGATGGTTTCTACCTCAGGCAGTTCCGGCATGGCTGATCTTCTGTCATTGTCGCAGGTGCTTGGCCGCTACCCTGAGGCGTTATATCATCAAAAGTCGGAACAGGCTGCGCCGCCCGGATTTACTGTATGCGGTTCTAGACAAGTCCGCGTATACGGCTTTCTTCACGGAAAGCCGCATGAGGCTTATTGATTCCGACCAAGCTCCACAGCAACTCGGGGCGTCGCGCCAGACTGATCAGCAATATTTCCACTCACCCCCTTGCAGCAGGTTCAACGAGGTTTGATCAAAAGGCCGAGCCGGCGGGGGAAGAGTGCGTCACACGAAATTGATGGGAGTTCATGCGAGCTAAGACTGCGGTAGTACTGGGTGCCCAATGGGGCGACGAGGGGAAAGGAAAGATCGTCGACGTTCTTTCCGATCGGTTTGCCGTGGTGGCGCGTTATGCCGGCGGCCACAACGCGGGGCATACCGTCATCATCCGGGGACAAAAGTTCATCCTGCAACTGGTGCCCTGCGGGGTTCTGCGTCCGGACTGCAGGGCGGTCATCGGGAACGGCGTGGTGCTCGACCCGTTGGCCTTCCTTAAGGAGATCGGCAAACTGCGCGACCTGGGGGTCAACGTTGATGAGCAGCTCTTCGTCTCCAACCGTGCGCAGGTCATTCTCCCCTACCATCGAATGATCGAGCTGGCGTCGGAGAATGCTCCTGGACGGCAGAAGATCGGCACCACCAGCCGGGGCATCGGTCCCGCGTACGAAGACAAGATGCATCGCAGCGGCCTGCGGGTGATTGACCTGCTCAATCGGAGTTTGCTCAAGACGCATATTGAAAATGCGTGCAACGAAAAGAACGCGGTCGCCCACGCGCTTTTCGGGACCGACCCGCTCGACCCCATCAAGATGTACGACGAGTATGCCGAGGCGGCAGAGCGCGTGCGGCCCTTCGTCACCGATACCGCCGCCCTGCTGAACCAAGCGATTCGCAAAGGCCAAAGCGTGATGTTTGAAGGCGCCCAGGGCACCATGCTCGATATCGATCATGGTACCTATCCCTTCGTGACCTCCTCTTCCGCCACCGCCGGGGGGGCCGTAATCGGCACCGGTGTGGGTCCCACGGCAATCGGCACGGTGATCGGGGTCACCAAGGCCTATGTGACGCGCGTAGGCGAGGGTCCGTTCCCGACTGAGATTTGGGGCGAGACCAGCGACCTGCTGCGTGCCCGCGGGCAGGAGTACGGAGCGGTGACCGGACGGCCTCGCCGTTGCGGCTGGCTCGATCTGCCCTTGCTACGCTATTCCAGCGAAATCAACGGCACGGAATGGCTGGTGGTCACCAAGCTGGATGTTCTGGATAGCCTGGCGGAGATCCCGATTTGTACCGGCTATCGGATAGGCGGCAAGCTCGCTGACACCATCCCGGCTGATGTCAGCGGGTTTGACGGGATTGAGCCGGTATACACCAAACTGGAAGGGTGGCAGACTTCCACCGAAGGCATAACCGATTTTGAGCGGCTGCCCAAAGCGGCGCAAACATATCTTCGTTTTCTTGAAAAAGAGTCCGGCGCTCGTATCGGCATGGTCTCCACCGGGCCGGATCGGGAGCAGACCATGATTCTTCCCGGTTTCTCCGAAGCGCTGGACTGGATGCACTCCCCCGAATGACCTTGGTGGCAAACCATTTGTTTTAGAGACATTTCTGGATAGATTAGAGGGACAATGGTCAGCTTTATCGTACGTATGCGATTCGCCGCTGAAGACCGTGAAAACGTTAGCGATATTCTGCGCCAGTTGGCTCTCGCTTCGCGCCAGGAGCCGGGCTGTGTGAGCTATGTCCCGCACACCGTGGAGGACGACCCAGCCGTGGTCGTGATCTACGAGCAGTACCTTGACCGGGCGGCAAGTGAGTTTCACCGCACCACCCCCCACTTTAAGAAATTTGCCGTGGGCGGCCTTTTTCAGCTTATGCGCGAGCGAGAGGTTGAGAACCTCACCGCGGTTGTTTGAGTCCTCTTACCTGCGGAGGCGCACACTTGCGATGGGTGCGAACCTGGCAGTCTGATTCGGCATCCCATGTAGTTCAAGGAAGCGTTTTCGTCTCTGCCGGCGCTCCTTGGGCTTGCAGTCCAAGCCCCTGGGCATTGCGTTCAACCGCGAAAACTGTCACTCTGGAGTTTCAATTTTGACTCATTATTCGGACGCGGACTAACATCCGGTACGGTTATGCGCGCTCATTCCGAGCATCGTTGGCTGTTCCCCACGGTCGGCAGACTGTTCTTCGTCCTTATACTGCTCTCCGCGTGTGCAACCCAGGCGCATGCCCTTTTTCCTCATCACGACAATGCTCACAAAGAGGTTGAAGGTCTGGAGCTGGATTGGCGGCAGGCTCAGCTTTCAAACAACATCTCTGAGGTCGATCGCCTGCTGGCCGATGACTATTTGGGCATTAGCGCCAATGGCACCCTGGAAACCAAGGCAGATGAACTCACCCGGCGTCGCAGCGGAACGCTGCACATCACGCAGCTCGATCTAAGCGACATCAAAGTACGGATCTATGGGGACACTGCGGTGGTTACGTCGAAGGCCGACGTAGTGGGGAAAAATGGCGACCGCGATATTAGTGGACGGTTCCGTTATACCCGGGTGTATAGCAACCGGTTGGGCCAGTGGAGAATCGTTAGTTTCGAAGCCAGCCGCATCTCCCGCAATCATGATTCGGACGACCAGCACTAGGGACAAAAAAAGCCCAGGGGCTAAATAGTCTGCGTGAGAACTACTCTCCAAATTCAGTCCCGAAGGGACGGCTAAAAGTAGCCCAGGACGGACCCGGATTTCCTGTTGGGCTTAGTGGAGTCAATGAGCCTCATGCGGCTTTCCGTAAAGAAAGCCGCATACGCAGACCTTTCTAGGGCAGCGTACAGGAAATCCGGGGTAGTCCTGGGTTCAGATGAGTGCAAAGGACCAGTCCCGAAGGGACGGCTGAGAATGCCCCAGGATGAAATCCTGGGTGCCCTTAACAATTCACCAGAGTCCGGGGAAAACCCAGGACTAGCCTGCTTAGCCGACGGAAGCACTTTGGGCCTCCGTGGAACGGAAGCCCAGGACTCCGTCCTGGGATATTCTCAGCCGTCCCTACGGGACTGGTGCCGGTGGGAATGTGCACCCAGGACTGCGTCCTGGACTGCGTCCTGGGCTACTTTCAGCCGTCCCTTCGGGACTGAGTTTTGTCGGTGCAGTTCGCACGCAGCCTCTAAAGCCCTCATCAGTGGCGTTGGGTACGGCCAGACTGAATCTGCTGGTCGATTTCGCAAAAGTATGGTGGGACACCCGTCTATTTCCGATTGGGTTCTGCTACGAGCCAGATTCCGCAGCTGCCGCTAAGATCGCGTCGGCTATGGCTGCCGCTTCCCGGGCCGGACGTACGTCGTGGACCCTCACCAGATGAGCACCGGCCAGGATGGTGGCGGTTATGGCAGCAATCGACGCATTTCCCCGGCTCCCCACCGGCACCTCGCCTCGCTGATAGAGGGCGGACAAGGTGTTGCCCAGAAATGACTTGCGCGACACACCCGCGAGCAGCGGATGTCCCAGGCAGCTGAGCTCTTCAAGACCCACAAGTAGGTAGTAATTCCGGTCGTAGGCTTTGCCAAAGCCAAAACCCGGATCAAGCACAATCCTCTCCCGCTGGATTCCCGCTTGTTGTGCCTGCTCCAACCGTTGCCGCAACTCCCGCTTAACCACGCCTACCATTTCCTTGCCGTCCATTGCAGGCAATTCCTGCCATTGACCGGGCTGGCCTTGCAGGTGCATCAACACGACGCCACACGCGGCCGCGGCGCAGACCTGGACCATTTCCCCATCCCAGGAAAGTCCGCTGATATCGTTGACGATTTCGGCTCCGGCGCGGAGGGCCGCGGCAGCGGTCGCGGATTTATAGGTATCAATCGACAGAATGGACGCCGGCCGATGGCATCGTATGCCCTCCAGCATAGGGATGACCCGGTCAATCTCCTCCTGGATGCCGAGTGGATGCCGCCTTCCAGGCCGGGTAGATTCGCCGCCGATATCGACCATGTCAGCCCCGTCCTCGAACATCGCCAGGGCATGCTCGATCGCCTGCGCAGGCGTGGCAAAGGCGCCGCCATCGGAAAATGAGTCTGGGGTAGTGTTTAGTACCCCCATCACCAGGGTCCGCTTGCCCAGAGGCAGGGACTGAGTGCGCAGCTTCCAGTCGTAGCAGGACCGCTTGGCAAAAGGCATCTTGGTCCATTCTAGGATGACTAAACAGCGTGAGGTACACTCCGCGCAGAGACATGCGAACGCGCTCCCCCCTTCTCATCCTGTTGCTGGCCCTGCTCTCCGGCGGATCGATCGCGGCAGCGCCGGCCAAACATGCGGTCGCACGCAAGCTGCCCCTCCCTAAGGCTGTCGCCCGTATTCTTGCCGATCCGGGAGTCAACCAGGCGCACTGGGGAATCTCTGTAGTCGCGCTTAACGGGACCTCGCTCTACGCGCTTAACGATGGCCAGTACTTTAATCCGGCATCCAACGCCAAGCTGTTTACCACGGCGGCGGCTTATTCCCTGTTACCGAGCGGGCTCACCTTCACCACGCTGGTCTCAAGCAGTGCTCCGGTCAGCCAGACGGGAGAGGTTCGCGGTGATGTCACGATCTTTGGGGTGGGCGACCCCAACATGTCTGCCCGCTCCATGCCCTTTGGGGTAAAGACCGAACGCACCGGCTCGCCGCTGGCGGCGCTGGAGGATATGGCCGATCAGATTGTTCGCCACGGCGTTCATTCCATTAGCGGGGATATCGTGGGTGACGATACCTGGTTTGTTTTCGAACGCTACGGTGCCGGCTGGAGCTGGGATGACCTGCAGTGGGGCTACGGAGCCCCTGCTTCGGCCCTCACCGTAAACGATAATGAGGTTTATCTCAACGCCATGCCGGCGGCGCAGGTGGGGCAACCCGCTGTGACTTCGTGGCTGCCGGCGACGGCTTACTACACGCTGGACAATTCGCTCATCACCGCACCACCCGGTGACCCAGGCAAGCCGGGCATCGAGCGCTCTCCGGGCGGGATGACAGTGCGGCTTTTTGGCCGAACTCCCCTGGGCCAACAAGGCCTGCATTCTGCTTTGGCCATCGAAGATCCCGCCGATTATGCGGCAAGAGCTTTGCGGGCTTTGCTCCTGGCGCGGGGGGTCCAAGTCGGCGGGACGGCGCGGGCGCAACACCGAATGTCCAACGAGACCGGCGACTTCCTCTCCCAACAGCAACAGCCGGTTGTGTTTCATCCCATTTCGATTCAGAACGTGCAGGCCGCAAACGTGGGAGCGTTTCCGCTCGCCTCCCATGTTTCGCCGCCGCTGGGCGACGATCTGGTGGTGACCAATAAAGTCAGCCAGAACCTGCATGCCGAGATCACTCTCAGAACTCTAGGCAAGCTCGAAAGCTCGGATGGATCGCTGCTGGAAGGCACGCGCGTGGTGCGCCAGTTTCTGATTTCGGCCGGCATCGCCCCAGGCGACTTTGTGCTTTATGACGGCTGTGGGCTATCCCCCCAGGATCTGGTCACCCCGCGGTCCTTTACGACTTTGCTCGCTTACGCAGCCCGGCAGAGCTGGGGCGAAGCATTCCGCACTTCTCTACCCGTGGGAGGAGTGGATGGCTCCCTCGCCGCCCGCTTCAAGCAGCCATTGCTCGATGGCAAAGTCTTCGCCAAGACCGGCACGCTAGGAGAAGCGCGTGCTTTGAGCGGCTACCTGGTTGCTGCCAGCGGCCAAACGGTCGCCTTCTCTATTATGTGCACCGATCACTCTCCATCCCTGCCCGCGGACCGCACGGCGATGGACAAGATCGTCGCCGCGATCGCGGAGGCCAATTGAAGATGTTCTCTCGGACGAACTTGCTCTTGATTCTTGCTATCGGGCTGCAGGCCGCGTGTGGTTGCAAACACGCACCCTCCAAGCCGGTGCGTGCTCTCACTCCGCAGGAGGCCGCCGGGAAGCAGGTGTTCGTGAACCAATGCTCCAGCTGCCACTACGCTGATTCGGACAAAGGCTTGTATGGCCCCGGCCTTGAGGGCCTGTTTCGCAAGCCTTATTTGACGAGTGGGATGACGGCGACTGACACTCGGGTGCGCTCGGTGATCCTGCGTGGCTGGGCCATGATGCCGCCCATGGGCAATACAATGTCGAATCAGGAGTTCGAAGAGCTAATGGCCTACCTGCACACGTTATGAACAACCTTCCGCTGCCGGGAATGGCGGCCATCTCCCTATATATGCTGGCACTCTCTCTGGTGGGAGTGGTCGGGGTGCTGACAGGCCACTATCCGAGGGGAGCGGCTCGGATTGGCATCCTGATCTTGTGCAGCGTCTTCGCCATCGCTGGCCTGGGGCTCATTCGCATGCGCCGGTGGGGATGGGCACTGACCCTAGGCGCAGTCTTCTGCTCCGTTTGTTATTGGAGCTATAGCCTTTTCCGCTTTCATCAGCCACAAGGGGCCGTCTGGGCGGTGATCAATCTCGTCTTCTTTCTTTACCTGGTGCGTCCCGAGGTCACCGGGCGGCTTCGCTAAAGCAGTTTCACAATTCCGATGGCCTGGTAAAGATCGCGAGGTGTGGTTTTCTTTGGGAGAAAACCACGAAAAGGTCTATCGCATTGGTCTACACCAATTGCGAAACTGCAGGGTCCGTGACCCGATACAATTGATAAGCGTGATTGACCTCGTCCAGATCGACCCAAGCCCACGCCGTCCCGCCCCCAAGCCTGCCTGGCTCAAGGCTCGCGCGCCGGTGGGTGAAAACTACCACGAGTTGAAAAGCCTGGCGCGGTCACTCAACCTGCATACGGTGTGCGAGTCGGCCCACTGCCCCAATATTGGCGAGTGCTGGAACCAACGCACCGCGACCTTCATGATGCTGGGCAACACCTGCACCCGCCGCTGCGGCTTTTGCGCCGTGCCCAAGGGCCGGCCCGAGCCCATCGACTTCGACGAACCCCGCCGGGTCGCCGAAGCAGTCGCGATTCTCGACCTAAAGCATGCTGTGATCACCAGCGTGAACCGCGATGACGATGTTCTGGGAGGGGCCCGCGCGTTTGCCATGGTCATCGAGGAGATCCGGCGGCAGGCGCCTGGCTGCCAGGTGGAAGTCCTTATCCCCGATTTCCAGGGGCAGGAGGAGGCCATCCGCATCGTGGTCGAGGCCCAGCCCGAGATGCTGAACCACAACACCGAATCGGTGCCGCGGCTCTATCGCGTGGTGCGATCGGGGGCGCGCTACCAGCGAACGCTTCGGCTGCTGGAGTACGCAAAAATCGTTGACCCGCGCATGACCACCAAGTCCGGCGTGATGGTCGGCCTGGGCGAAGAGATGCATGAGCTGTTGCAGGTTTATCGCGACCTGGCCGCGGTGGGCACGGACGTGTTGACCATTGGGCAGTATTTACGTCCATCCAAAGACCACCTGCCGATGGCCCGCTACTACACCCCGGAGGAGTTCGTGTATATGCGCGAAGAGGCTCTTCGGATGGGTTTCCGCCACGTAGAGTCGGGACCGCTGGTGCGGTCGTCCTACCATGCACGCGAGCAGGCGCAGTCTACTGGCGTGACTCTGCTTACATAATCTCTTTTGAAAGATCGAGGAAGAAGACGATGGCAGTCTCAGTAATGGGTAGTATTCCGGCCTTGAAAGATATTCAGCAGCAGCTCAAAACACGGATGGAAAAAGCGGTGGATGATTTCCGCGCCAACCTGGCATCCACACGCACCGGGCGGGCCTCTGTACACATGCTCGACCAAGTCAAGGTGTCGTACTACGGGACCGATACGCCCTTGAACCAGGTGGCCCAGGTAACTGCTCCCGAGGCCAACCTGATCCTGGTCCAGCCTTGGGATCCCAGCATCCTGGCGGATATCGAGAAGGCGTTGCGCACGTCAGACCTGGGGTTCAATCCGCAGAACGACGGCAAGATTGTGCGTATTCCCATCCCTCCGATGACGGAGGAGCGCAGGCGTGAAGTAGTGAAGCACCTCAACAAGACGCTCGAAGACCATCGCACTGCAGTGCGAAATATTCGCCGCGATGGAAACGACCTCATCAAGAAGTCAGCCAAGGATAAGAAGATCTCCGAGGACGAGGAGAAGCGCTCGCTCGAAGAAATTCAGAAGCTCACCGACGATGAGATCCGGCGCATGGAAGAGATGTGCCGCAATAAAGAAAGAGATGTGCTGCAGATCTGAGCATCAGCCTATCCGGCTGGTGTGGTCCAGAATGATTTTCCAGCCCGAAGAATCCCGTTTGAAGAGCAGGGAGAAGATGCCGTCGGCATTGCCTCCGCCCGCCGTGGTGCGTTGCAGATGAAAATTCCCCGTAGCTACTGCGTAGTTGTCATCCAGGATACGGACTGCCAAGTGGGTAAACGTTAGTTTGCCCATCGCCTCGGGCGTCGCGTAGAGCTTCCGGTAGCGTTCGAGAATCGTTGCGTACCCGTATTGCACGGTTTGACCAACGAAGGTGGTGGCGGGAGAGTCTTCGTAGCTCTTCATGAAGGCTTCGACATCGCCGCGGTTCCAGTCTGCTGTCTGTTGATCGAGCAGGTGTCGAATGGCGGCCTCGGGTGCGGTTTGTGCTGGTGAGGATGCCGCGAGCGTTAGGGCGAGAACCAGAAGTAGGTGGACACTGCCTTTTCTCATGGATCGAAGATAAAGCAAGCGTCGCTTGGTGATTTGCTAAAAAGCTTTGGTAGGGCTACGTCCATAAGCGGTAACTTGTTTAGTATGTTTTTCACCAAACTCCCACAAAATCGTCGCTGAGCGCAGCGCCTCACAGAGTTATCGCCTGGCAGAGAGCTTGGTGGCGCGGAGTCGAAGGACCCCGAGGATGCTTATCCTGCCCATGCCGCTCGGAGCTTTTTGACCACCGTGCCCGAGAACAGAATCTCCTGCAGTACGCACTTTATGGTCACGGGTAAATCGTTTCGTGCGCTGTAATCATGTTTCTAGACTAGGCCGCAGCGCGTGCGCCGGTGCGGGCTTCAGTGGTTGAAAAGCTCCAAGCGGCAGTGGGTAAAATGGGCACCGCCGGGGTCCTTCGACTCCGCGCTACCGGCGCCGGGTCACGCTATAGACCTATGAGGCGCTTCGCTCAGGATGACGATTTTGTTTGAGATCGACGGTTTCACACGAAAGATCGATAAAGTCACAGGCTCTCAGATGACGATTTTGTTTGAGGTCGAGGGTTTCACACAAAAGATCTATATAAAGTCACAGGCTCTCAGGATGACGATTTTGTTTGAGATCGAGAGTTTCACACGAAAGATCGATAAAGTCACAGGCTCTCAGATGACGATTTTTGCGGCGAGTTGGAGATGCTAAAAACCAGCGTCTTCTCGGATTTTCACTGTCGGCCAATGAAGCTCGTGCTTATCGGGCGCGGTTCATCTATTTCGGCCGATCCCTCCAAAACATCGAGTCGAGGTTCCCGGTACCCCCCACATCTCGCGAAAAACGAGCTAGATCTACCCGGCCTTCCTGTTCCGGATGTTCCTACTACAATGACTTATGCCTGGATCGAGAACCGCTCACGCCGTGTGTTCGCACGACTGTCCGGATTCGTGCGCCATTCTGGTGACGATTGATGAATCGGGAGTGGCCACACGGGTGCAGGGTGATCCGGATCATTCGGTGACCCGCGGGTTTCTGTGCGGCAAGGTCGCGAAGTACCTGGACCGTGTCTATTCTCCCTCGCGGCTGCTCTATCCCATGCGCCGCCGAGCAGGAGCACCCAAAGGGAGAACGCCCTCGGGCCGTGATGCTGACGCCTTCGAACGCATTAGCTGGGACGAGGCCCTGGACATAATCACCGGGCGGCTGGAAGTCATTGCCCGGGAGCACGGCCCGGAGTCGATCTTGCCCTATTCCTACGCGGGGACCATGGGGGTGCTCGGCTATGGCTCCATGGATCGCCGCTTCTTTCACCGGCTGGGCGCCTCGCAACTCGATCGCACCATCTGCGCGACGACAGGCGGCGATGCCTTCCTATCGGTCTATGGGACAAAGCTGGGCACTGATCCGGAACACTTTCGCCATGCCCGGTACATCATCGCGTGGGGCGCGAATATCCACGGCAATAACATTCACCTGTGGCCCTTCGTCGAAGAGGCACGGCACCAGGGCGCCCGGCTCGTGGTTATCGACCCATTCCTTACCCGTACAGCGCGCGTGGCCGACTGGCACATCCCCATCCAGCCCGGCACCGACGCGGCCTTGGCGCTCGGACTGATGAACGTGATCATCGCCGAAGGGCTCTATGACCGGGATTATGTTGCCCAACATACCCACGGATTTGAGGCTCTACGCGAGCACGTTGGGCCCTACAACCCGGAGCATGTTTCCTGTTTAACGGGCATCCCCGCGGCAGACATCACGCGCCTGGCACGCGAATATGCGACCAGCGCGCCGGCGGTGATCCGCCTGAACTATGGAGTACAGCGTTCGCAAAACGGCGGGGCAGCGGTGCGCGCGGTTTGCATGCTACCGGCGCTGATCGGCGCCTGGAAGCAGCTCGGCGGGGGATTGCAGCTCTCAACCAGCGGAGCCTTCACGTTCAACACGGCGGAGCTGGAAAGACCAGATCTTATGCTGGCGAGCTCACTTCAGCGCCCAGCACGCGTGGTCAACATGTCGCGCCTGGGCCACGCACTCACCGAGCTCGACGCACCTCCCGTGAAGGCGCTTTTCGTCTACAACTCTAACCCCGCGGCCATTGCTCCCAACCAGAACGCCGTGTTGCGCGGACTGATGCGCAGCGACCTTTTTACTGTAGTACACGAGCAGTTTCTTACCGACACCACCGACTACGCCGATATCGTGCTGCCGGCGACCACCTTCCTGGAGCACAAAGACTTTCAGGGAGCATACGGTCACTACTTTCTGCAGCTCTCAGAGCAAGCCATCGCGCCGCTGGGGGAGGCCAGGCCGAACGTCTGGCTCTTTAGCCAATTGGGACAGCGCATGGGGTTCTCTGAGCCCTGCTTCCGCGACACCGTGGACGACCTGATCGAGCAGGCGCTCAATGCGCCGGCGACGCAAGGCATTACCCGGCAGGAACTGGAGGCGAAAAAGAGCATACGCCTGCAGTCCACCGCACAGCGTGCTGGCGCGGCGCCATTCGCCAGTGGCAACCTTGCCACACCCAGCGGCAAGGTTGAGTTTTATTCGAGCGCGCTGGCTGCGGAGGGATTCGAGCCATTGCCAACGTTCCGCCCGCCGGACGAATCGCGCCGGGGGGCCGATTCACATACCTTCCCGCTCGAGTTTTTGCCCCGCAAGGCCGACCACTATATGAACTCAACCTTCGCCAACCTTCCGGGACACCAGAAGATGGAATCACCCGGACTGCTATTTATGCACGCGAGCGACGCCGCCGCGCGGCACATCGGCGAGGCAGAATTGGTGGAGATCTACAATGCGCGCGGCAAAGTGCAATTGCGCGCGCGAATCGATGGCAGCGTGCCGGCCGGCGTGGTCGCGGCCAGCCTCAACTGGAACAAGCTGTCTGAAGGGGAAAACAATGTAAACGCGCTTACCTCTGAGCGTCTCACCGACCTGGGCCGGGGGGCCACGTTCTATTCAACCCTGGTGGAAGTTCGAAAGCTGCCCCCAACCAAAAACCTCTTCCCTCCGATAGACTAGGAATACCTGCTCAAGCGTGAGAACGACGATGCCGTATCCAGCGGGTTTCCAGTGCGCGGGCTGTGGAGAGTGGAATGAGATCGTGGTGGACGAGTCAGCAGGCGGGCGGCAGCAGTATGTGGAAGACTGCCAGGTCTGCTGCAAGCCAAACCTTCTCTCCGTGGCGTGGGATTCCTCACTGGGGGAGTACTTCGCCAGCAGTGAGCTGGAGAGTTGAGGGAGTTCTAGTGTCTGTCCTGACTGGGCCTCCTGGATGGTAGGCGGCGTGAGAAACGAGTCCTCGGAGTTGGGGAGTACCCCTTCCGTCACATATAATCGCCTTTTCCTCCAGCAGGATCCGATTTTCAGCAGTGAGGGTGTGCCTATTCTTCGCGTCGTGTCAGGGAGCCTTCGCTCCCGGTTTCAAAACAACCAACCTGTGCTGCCGTTTTTTTTTC
Organism: uncultured Acidobacteriaceae bacterium; assembly: GCA_963824325.1. Taxonomy (GTDB): domain Bacteria; phylum Acidobacteriota; class Terriglobia; order Terriglobales; family Acidobacteriaceae; genus PALSA-350. The sequence continues at coordinate 179,387 of CAWGPA010000011.1, forward strand.
GGATGTGCAGGATCGTGGGCTTGCTTCTATTTTGCGGTTCCAGTCTGATTGCCTGGGCTCAGCAGGACGTCGCCCCCCAGCCGGGTGTCGTGACCCAAATCCGGGTAATCGGCAATCGGCGCATTCCCAGGGAGACGGTGCTGGCGCGGCTGTTTACCCACCCGGGAGACACGTACGACCCGGCGACCATCGAGCGGGATTTCAACTCGCTCTGGAACACCGGATACTTTGAGAATCTGCAGATTGCGCGCGAGGATACCCCCAAGGGCATCGTTCTCGACATCATCGTTAAAGAAAAGCCGACCATCCGCGAGATCAACTACAAGGGTCTGAACTCGGTCTCGACGTCGGATGTTCTGGACCGCTTCAAGAAGGAGCATGTCACTGGCTTCTCGGTAGAGAGCCCGTACGATCCCACCCGGCTGGCGCGGGCTATCGATGTGATCCGCGAGCTGCTGGCCGAACACGGGCACCAGTTCGCGACAGTAAAGCCGGAAATCAAAACCATTCCGCCCTCCTCGGTTTCGGTCAACTTCATCATCAAAGAAGGCCCCACGGTGAAAGTGGGGAATATCTCCTTCACCGGCAACAAGGCAGTGAGTTCGCGCGAGCTACGCGCGTCGATGAGGAACCTGCGGCCGGTGGGGGTTCCGCACTCGATTTTCCTGGAGAACCTCTTCGCCCGTACCTACGATGCCAGCAAGCTCGAGGAGGATACGGAACGGGTACGCCGTGCACTTCAGGACCGGGGCTACTTCCGGGCGGAAGTCGAAACTCCCGTGACTCATATCCGGAATGAAGGCGGCCTCTCGTTCTTCACTTTTCGCCCTCGCCAGGGTAAGCGCATCGACATCCGCATCCCGGTCGAGGAGGGCGCGCGCTACCGGCTTGGCGGCGTGACCTTCACCGGCAACGCGCATGTGCAGAACGTCAAGGCTCTGCGCGCTCAGTTCCCTACCAAAGACGGTGAACTGTTCAACGCAACCGCCATCGGCAAAGGACTGGACAACCTACGCAAGGCATATGGTTCGCTGGGCTACATCAACTTCACCGCCGTGCCGACGCCGCGTATCGATGACGCCAAACACCTGGTCTACCTGGACATCGACATCGACGAGGGCAAGGCTTTTACTGTGTCGCGCATCGAGTTTCAGGGCAACACCATCACCCGCGATCGGGTTATTCGACGGGAGTTGCTGATTGAAGAAGGCCAGCCCTATAACAGCAATTCGTGGGAATCGAGCCTGCTGCGTCTGAATCAGTTGGACTACTTCGACCCGCTCAAGGTGGATCAAGACACCGAGATACACCCGGACAACGAGACTGGAACGGTGTCGCTGCTGCTCAAAGTGCACGAGAAGGGCAAGAACTCGATCGGCTTGAACGGCGGCGTCAGTGGTCTTTCCGGTACCTTCCTCGGCCTCAACTACTCGACCAATAACTTTCTCGGTCTGGGTGAGACGTTGAGCCTTCAGGGCAATATCGGCAACCTGGCACGCAGCGTGGTTTTTGCCTTCAATGAGCCCTACCTGCGCAACAAGCCGACCAGTGTAGGCTTCCAGGTCTTCTCCCGGAAGTCGGACTACAACTCAGCGCGCAACTACGCCACTGTTACCGGGCAATCGGAGAACCTGACGGCTGCTCAGCAATCGCTGACGCAGAACTACAATCAGTCCTCAACGGGGACGACCTTCTCGGTCAGCTACCCGTTGCGCCGCTCTTTCAAACGCGTTGGCTTGACCTATAGCTGGGATAAGTCGACCATCACGACGTTCAGCCAGGCTTCCGCTAACCTCTTCCAAACGCTCGCCTTCCGCAGCGGCCAGATCCAGGGCGCCAATGCCCTGGAAGGCATTTACACCAGTTCGGTTTCGTTGAGCTATACGTACAACAAGGTCGGCCCATCTGTCTTCAGGCCGCGCTTCGGAACGGATATTTCCGCTGCCCTGGTGATCGCGGGCCTGTGGGGCAATGTTCGATATTTCACCCCGGTGGTGCAGTACAAGCACTTCATCGCGATGAAAGGTCTGCGACCCAACACGGAAGGGCGTAATGTCCTTGGCTATCGCATCCAGCTTTCTTACATCCAGGGTTTCAGCGGAGATGTGGCTCCTCCCTTCGCCCGTTTCTATTCCGGCGGCGACAACGAACTGCGCGGCTTCGACGTGCGCGCAGCGACGCCCTATGGTTTCATTCCCGTACGACAGAACATCACGCTCACCAACCCCGATGGGACGCCCGTTCCCATCGATCCGAGCAACTACACTTTGGGCAATATCACGATTCCGATCCCGATTTACCGCCCCGTTTCGGTGGGTGGCGATATCAAGGGGACTTCCACCTTCGAGTATCGGATTCCTATTGCTGGCCCTGTTCAGTTCGCCTTGTTCGACGACTTCGACATCACGTCTGTGATTCGCCAATCGCAATTGCGGCAAAGCGTGGAGGGCGCCGACCAGCTCAATTCTCCGCTTTACGGTTGCACCGCCTACTTCAATGGCGCTTGCCAGGGTGGCCAGTCGATCAAGTTCATCAACGAGATCAGGCCGATCCAGGGCACCAACCTGGTACCACGCATGTCCATCGGCGGAGAGATTTCGGCGATGCTTCCAATCGTGAACGCTCCCTTCCGCCTCTACTACGCGTACAACGTCCTTCGCCTCTACGAGAATGTTCAGGGAGAGAGCCTGATCACGCGCAGCATGTTCCCCGCCGGCGGAGCGGGTGACTTCACCTATGCCGAAGCCATCTCGGCATACGACTCCTTGTTACATTTCCGTGAACCGAGGAAGACCTTCCGCTTGAGCGTGAGCACCACTTTCTAGAAGAGGCGAGTTTTGATCCCTGCATGAGGAGGGAGCATGCACCCTGCGTTGACGCTCCCTCGGCCCACACCTATAATCACTGCTGGCCCTGTGATTGTCTCGGTCCGTGTCTCTTCTTCGCATTTGCTGCCAGATGCGCTGGCCAGGTGACTGCAACGCAAATGCGCATGGGGGAGACCCGCAAGCGAAGGCCCGCTTTCCGCTGAAAGACGCGGGCGATCTGGATTCAAAGATCAAAAGGAGTTCTGTATTCCGATGAAGCGTACGTTTACCCTTGTTTGCCTGCTTGCGTCCGCCACCGGCGTGGGCATGATTGCCTCGCCCAGCAGCGCGTTAGCTCAGGCTCCCGCCGCACCAACCCCCGCCCAGTCCACCGCCGGTCTTGCCGCTGCGGCAGTCCCTACCAGCCCCAAGATTGCGATCATCAACTTCCAACAGGCGGTCGCAGCAACCAACGAAGGTCAACGTAATTTTGCGCAGCTGCGGGTGAAATTTGAACCCAAGCAGGCTCAACTGAAGGCCTCAAGCGACGAGATCGATTCGCTCAAGAAGCAGTTGCAGGACGCCGGCGCCACGCTGAGTGAACCGGAGCGCGACAGCCGTCTCAGAGTAATCGACGAAAAGACCAAATCGCTGCAGCGGTCCGCGGAAGATGCTCAAAACGAGGCCAGCGGTGCGATGAACGATATGTACCAGGCACTGGCACAAAAGGTCTATGCGGTGCTGGATGCCTATTCCAACCAGAACAAGTTCACGCTGGTGCTCGACACCAGCGCCCAGCAAACGCCTGTGTTGTGGGCCAACGGGTCCAGTGACATCACCAAGCAGATTGTCGAAGCCTACAACGTCAAGTCCGGTGTTCCTCCGCAGCCAGCAGCAGCCGGGGCAGGCGCTCCGCGCCCTAGCACCACCAGCCCCAGCCGGCCTGCAACAACCCCGCACCCCAGTACCACCAAGCCGCCGTCGCAGTAGCCGCAACAGAGTACCCAACAACGCGCCCCTCCCGGCAAGATTCACTTGCCGGGAGGGAAATAATCACCAAAACCAGCTAAAAAATACCTAGTGCGCGGTTCCCGGCGTGTCTGTGGAAAAAAATGTGGAAAGCCGCGCACTGCTCTTTTTGCGCGCCAAATCCTCCTGCCGTCCAGGCGCGGCGAGGCACTTTCGTCTGCCCCTTAACCTTTTTCTTGTCAATCGTTTATCTCTTATGGTAGAGGCCGGCTGAGGAGCTGGCGCCACCGTTTCCTACGGTGACAGCATTTTTGGGGTTTCCACAAAACGCAAACTTGGCATGACCAAGGTAACCCCCATTTGCGACTATTTGCTGGAATCCTCGCCAACCTTGAGAACTGCCAAAAATGCCTCTTGAGGAATGTCCACTTTGCCCACGCGCTTCATGCGCTTCTTGCCTTCTTTTTGCTTCTCCAGGAGTTTGCGTTTGCGGCTGATGTCTCCGCCATAACACTTGGCTAGAACATTCTTGCGCAATGCGGCGACGGTTTCCCGAGAGACGATTTTAGCGCCGATGGCCGCCTGGATCGCAACCTCAAACATCTGGCGAGGAATGAGCTCGCGCATTTTGGAGACCAGCGCTCGTCCCCGTTCGTAGGCAAAGTCTTTATGCACGATGATGGAGAGCGCATCGACGGGTTCGCCCGAGATCAGGATGTCCAACTTGACCATGGGCGATTCCCACATGCCGGCCAGCTGGTAATCGAGGGACGCATATCCGCGCGAGACCGATTTCAGACGGTCGTAAAAATCCAACACGATTTCGTTGAGCGGTAACTCATAGGTCAGCATGACGCGCGTTGGAGTTACGTATTCGAAGTTTTTCTGGCGACCGCGTTTCTCCTCTACCAGTTTGAGAATGCCACCCACGTACTCTTCGCTGGTCAGAATGGTGGCGATGATCACGGGCTCTTCGATCTTCTCGATATCAGTGGGATCGGGCCAACGGGAGGGATTCTCCACCTCGACGACGGAGCCATCGGTGAGGGTTATTTTGTAGCGCACTCCGGGAGCGGTGGTGATGAGATCCAGGTTGAACTCGCGTTCCAGGCGTTCCTGAATGATCTCCATGTGCAGGAGGCCGAGAAACCCGCAGCGAAAACCGAATCCCAACGCGACCGAGCTTTCGGGTTCAAAGAAGAAGGACGAATCGTTCAGGCGCAGCTTCTCGAGCGCATCCCGCAGGAGTGTGTGCTCATGCGAATCCACGGTATAGAGCCCGGCAAATACCATCGATTGAATGTCTTTAAAGCCGGGAAGCGCCTCCGCGGCCGGACGCGTATCCTCGGTGACGGTGTCGCCGATCTTGGTGTCGGCCACATTTTTGATGGTCGCCGAAAAAAAGCCGACCTCACCCGCCGACAACTGCCCAATCTCGAGCGGCTTGGGCGTCAGTACACCGACGGACTCCACATCGAATACGCGCCCATTGGACATGAGCCGGATCCTCGCCCCCTTGCGCAGGATGCCATTGATCACGCGGGCCAACACGATGACGCCACGGTAGGGATCGAACCAGCAATCGAAGATGAGGGCTTGCAGAGGCGCTTCGGCGTCTCCTGTGGGCGGCGGAAGACGCTGCACGATGGCTTCCAGCACCTCGGGAACGCCAAGGCCTGTTTTGGCACTCACAGGGAGCGCATCGGTAGCGTCTACGCCTACCGTGGACTCGATCATTTCCTGGGTGCGCAAGATGTCGGCGCTGGGCAGGTCGATCTTGTTGATCACGGGAATCATGTCCAGGCCGTTATTAATGGCCAGGTAGGCATTGGCCAGGGTTTGTGCCTCGACGCCCTGGGAGGCGTCCACCACCAGCAGCGCACCCTCGCAGCAGGCCAGGGAACGGGAGACCTCGTACGAGAAGTCAACATGCCCAGGTGTATCCAACAGGTTTAGCTGGTACATCTCGCCATCCCGGGCGAGGTAATTCATGCGCACGGCGTGAGCCTTGATGGTGATGCCGCGCTCGCGTTCCAGGTCCATCGCGTCCAGCACCTGGGCCTGCATCTCACGGGCCGTCAAGGAGCCGGTCAGCTCCAGCAATCGGTCCGACAGCGTGGATTTGCCGTGGTCGATGTGGGCGATGATGGCGAAATTGCGGATGTGCTTGCTATCCATGAAGGGGGGCCGAATCGGCGGGTGGCAAATCAGTTGATGGCGAGAGGAGTCTCTCACCCGATCTTATCATTCACATCGGAGGGTCCCGGGCAATACAATCAAGCTGAACGATGTTGCCAGGAAGCCGGGCAGAACCCGGTTTTTCGTTGTGCAGCCAAGGCGGAGGGTGCCAAGGCATTTTTGCATGGGCTTATTCAGACGGTTAAATATCGCTCCCAGCGTGGTCATGCTGGTGTTCGGCGCGGCCCCGCTGCTGCTTACCGGGTGTGTGCCGGAAAACCCAGTGACCCCGGGGCCAGCGAAGTCTCCGCAGGCTACGGCTCCCGCGCTCAAGCCCGCCACGCCATCCACGGCGTCCGCTAGCCCGCCTCCAGCGTCAGCCGCCCGCCCGCAGGTACAAGCTCTGATCGACTCCGTCGAGGCGGCGTACCAGAGCGGCGTAACCGACTACCACGCGGGCAAGCTGCAGACAGCCAAGGCAGACTTCGATCGCGCCGTCGACCTGATGCTGACCAGCAATTTCGATTTGCGGACCGAACCCCAGTTGCGCGACGAGTTCGACCGCATCCTCGATGCTGTCAATACTCTGGAGACTGAGGCGCTGAAGCAGGGAAATGGATTCGCACCCAAGATCGAACCCGCTCCAGTCGATATTGCCAACGACGTCACTTTCCCGGTAGATCCCACAGTCAAAGCGCAGGCGATCGCAGAACTGAAGACTACGGTTTCCGATTTGCCGCTGGTTATCAACGATCCCGTCGCCGGCTACATCAGCTATTTCTCTTCGAAGGGCAAGGGAACGCTCACGCGGTCGCTAGAGCGGGCCGGCCGCTATCACGCCATGATCTCGGCAGTGCTCGCCGAGGAGCAAGTTCCCCAGGATCTGATTTATCAGGCGGTGGCCGAATCCGGCTTTCAGCCGCAGGCGGTGAACGGCCGCTCGGGGGCAGGCGGCATGTGGCAGTTTATGCCCTCGGGGCCCTATGGTCTGGCTCGCACCGGCTGGTACGATGAGCGCTTCGATCCGCAGAAATCAACCCACGCCTATGCGCGCTACATGAAGGTGCTATACGCCCAACTGGGCGATTGGTATCTTGCGATGGCAGCGTATGACTGGGGTCCCGGCAACGTGCAGAAGGCCGTGCAGCGCACCGGCTACGCTGATTTTTGGGAACTATACCACCGCAATGCTTTGCCGCAGGAAACGAAGAACTACGTACCCATCATCATCGCTGCAGCGATCATGGCGAAGAATCCTCAGCAGTACGGACTGCAGTCGCTCACGCCTGACCCCCCGCTGCTGACCGATACCGTGACCACGGACTATAGCGTCGACCTGCGCCTGGTCTCCGACCTGGTCGAAGCGCCGGTTCAGGAGATCACGGACCTCAATCCCAGCCTGTTGCGGATGAGCACACCCAGCGACGGTCCGTTCGAGTTGCACCTGCCGGCCGGCAGCAAAGACCTCTATCAGAAGCGCATTTCGGAGATCCCCGCGGACAAGCGAAATCAATGGCGGTTCCACAAGGTGGTTGCCGGAGAATCGTTGCAGACCGTGGCTCGCGATTACCACGTAACCCCCGCGGAGATTGTCTTTGTGAACCAGTTGGAAGCCGGTGACGATCTCTCCTCGACCGACTCGCTCATTATTCCGGTACCACCTGCTCCCTCCAGCAGATCGCGCCTCACACTGTACAAGGTGCAACACGGCGACACGCTGGTGACCGTGGCTGATCGCTTCAATGTGACGGTGCAGCAACTTCGGCGCTGGAACCATCTGGGCTCGGCCCGATTGGAACCAGGACGCCGTCTTTACGTGGCCGAACCTGCGCTTCTCACCAGCTCCAGGCACCGGGCAAGCGCATCGACGAAATCCACCGCCGGCGCGAAACAGGGAGCGGCTCACTCCGCGTCTTCGCATAAGCCTCCGGCGCATTCTGTGACTGGCGCGCATACGACCGCGAAGAACAGTCCACCATCTCTCTAAGCCGTGAAAGAGGACAGAAAAACAATTGCAGCAGCTGTGCCGGAGACCTTTGCTCAAAAAGAAACGTAATTCGCACTTGCGTTCATTGGCATCCCGTTGCATGCTGTTGCTATAATCCGCGCCGCAGGCAAGTATGATGGAAAGCGGTTCTCTGCGATCCGAATCCGTAGCAACCGAAGCCTTGGAGGCAAAAGAATGCAGGACGATCACAAGCTGTACGCACACGCAGACAACGAGTTTGAAGCCGAGGCGGACGAGTACCCCGATGAGTTGGAAGACGGCTTCGATGACGATGATGAAGAGGAAGAAGAAGTAAGCGTCATCGTCGCAACCACCTCTGCAGGTACCGAGTTGCTTACGCCACCCGTAAGTGCCCCGCCACCACCGCCGGTGAAAGCGCCGGCCAAAAAGGCTGCCGCCAAGAAGACTGTTGCCAAGCCTCCGGCAACCAAAACCGCAGTGAAGAAAGCCCCGGCGAAAAAGGCTCCTGCAAAAGCTCCGGCCAAAAAGGCCGCCACGAAATCTGCCGCGAAGAAGAGCAGTAAAGGCGCGAAAAGCGGCAGAAAGGCCGCGAAAGCGGTCGGCAACAAGAAGAGCGCCAGTAGCAAAAAATCTACCATCAAACGAGGTATTCCTTTGGCAGTGAAGAAAGCAGCAACCAAGAAGTCGGCGGCGAAGAAGGCTCCGGCAAAGAAGGCAGCCAAGAAGTCGCCAGCCAAGAAGTCAGCAAAGAAGGCTGCGAAGAAGACAACAAAGAAGAAGTAGTTCTTCATTAACAAACAGGCAAGCAAAAGAGCCCGGCTAGCAGCCGGGCGTTTTTGCGTCTGGAGGTTTTTGGGGAAAATGCTAACGCATTTTTGCTAATACTGCGGTCCGGCCGGACACGTTATGTGCGGCCATTCTTTGGCGGAATGGCCGCGTTGAGTTCAGTTTCCCGGTCTACACCATTAGCAAAGATGCTACAGGTCTGTCGGGGAAATTGTTCGGTCCCGTGGAGATGTGAGGTCGAGGTTCGCAGTATCCCACATCTGGCGCAAAGTGCGCGCTCAGATATGGGGCACCCGTCGATCTGTGGCCGGTAACAGCGTCTGAGGGCGGTTATTTTTTCTCAAAGCCTTCCAGCGCGGCGAGAACTTGCTGGCTGTGCTCTGAAGGTTTTACGCCAGTCCACACCTGGACGATCTTGCCCTGGGGATCAATCAAAAACGTGTTGCGATTGGCGATCTTTACGCCCATGTGATCGCCCAAGGAACCATACTGCACCACTACTTTCTTTTCCTGATCGCTTAGAAGTTTGAAGCTCAGCCCTTCCTTGGCACAAAACTCCTTGTGGCTGTCCGTCGAGTCGACGCTTACCCCGACGACCACCGCATCCAGTTTTTGATACTTGGAGATGTCCTGCTGGAAGTTGTGGGCTTCAATGGTGCAGCCGGTGGTCATATCCTTGGGATAGAAATAGAGCACCACCCACTTGCCGCGAAAACTGTCGAGACTGGTTGGGGTGCCATCCTGCGAGGGCAGGGTAAAGTTGGGGGCGCTCTGGCCCGCTTGCGGCATCGCGGTATCATCGGCTCTTCCGCGGATGGTCAAGGCGGCGCCAGCAAGCAGAACCACCAGGATTGCGACGACTGCTACTCGATTCGTTTTCACTGGAATCTCCAGATTGTTGCGAAGGTGAGCCCACCCGATTAGACCGCTTTTCGTCTCCCGCTGTCCACCCGCGTTCCTGCGGATGAAGCATTCGAAAGGGACCAGCGCGGCTAAAGCCGCGTCTCGCATATGCCATTTACAGCACGGCTGAACAGGCCGCGGTAAACGCCAGGGCTAAAGCCCAATTGATCGAGTGCGACTCTTTCCGCGACGCTGAAGCGTCGCTTCCCCGCTAAAGCAGGGGGCTCCCACCGGCTTCCACGGGAGAACGATCGGGGACTCTTTCCGCGACGCTGAAGCGTCGCTCCCCCTGCTAAAGCAGGGGGCTCCCACCGGCTTCCACGGGAGAACGATCGGCTGAACGGCGGACTATTCAGACCTTTGACTGGATTTATTTTCGCGGGCAGCGGGAAACTTCGCAGCTCGCTTGGAACCGTAGTTGGGAAAAGCACAATGGTGGAAGCCCCCGCATTCATGCGGGGGAGCTCGGCTTTAAAGCCGAGCGGCTCGAGTAGGAATTTAGTCTCCTCCGGCTTTAGCCGCGGGGATTTCTTCAGCCTGTGAAGCCCGTGCCTTTGTTCAGCAGAGTCCTTACCTAAGCTGTTAAACGGCGATGATCGCGATGCCGGCGGCAGCGGCCTGCTCCTGAATCGTATCGCGATCGAAGATGAGGGTGCGGCCGGCTTCAATTGCCAGACAAGTGGCGCCCGCCGCGCGCATCACCGCGATGGTCTTGGGACCAATCACCGGCACATCAAAGCGCATGTCCTGCGCCGGCTTGGCCACTTTCACTACGGTCAGGCGCCGGGCGAGAGTAGGTGCCGCCGAGGATGCCTCATCCTCGGCGTCCAGAGTACGCAGGATGGCGCCGGCGCGTTCGATGGTGGCATCCGTGCCTTCCATGGCTTCGACCGCTACACAGGCCTGCCCCGCCACGACCACGGTCTGGCCAATGTCATAGCCGGCGAGGGCGAGAGCCACCTGGCGCCCATAGGCCAGATCCTGCTGCTCTTCCGCAGTCGGCGTGCGCTCGGTCAGCACTCCCGGCCGCGCCAGCAACGGCTCCAGGTAGGCAGTGGACGAGATCAACTCGATCCCCTCATCGCTCAGAACCTTGGCCACCGCGCCCAGCAGCATATCCGTGTTGCGGGTGCGGAGATTCAACAGGAGCTTGGCTAGCCGCCAATCCGGTCGAATGCTGGAGAAGATTTGCTTGTGCTTGACCTGTCCGGCCATCACGGCCTGGGATATGCCTTCCTGGCGAAAGGTTTCGATTAGTCGCGACAACTCCCCCAGGGAGAGCCAATGCACCCGTATGCCTGGGTCGGCAGCGGCCCGTGCATCCATCTCCGGGTCGGTTTCTTCCTTGATGGCGGCGACCACCACCTGGGCCCCATGCGCGCGCGCGGCATCGAGCAGCAGAAACGGAAAACGTCCATTGCCGGCAATCAGACCCAGCCTGGTGATCAGCTCCGGATTCACTGGGCTGCTCCTACTTAATCACGCCCCGCTGAGAACGCTCGATAAAGTCGATCAGGTAAGCCACGCAGTCTTCCGGCTGACCTTCGCTACGCAAGCGTTCCAGGGCCTGGGAGGTATTGAGCCTGGCTGCCAGCAAGACCCGATAGGCGTGCTGCAGCGCGCGCAACTGCTCCTTGCTGAAGCCAGAGCGCTCGAGGCCGACGCGGTTCAGGCTGTAGGCATGAGTCTCACGCTTGGCTGAGGTCAGGGAGTAGGGCAGAACATCCTGGGTAATGGTGGTGCCCCCGCCGACGTAGGCATGCTTTCCGATACAGCAGTACTGGTGGACCGGGCAAAGCGCACCCACACTGGCATGGTCTTCCACGGTGACGTGACCGGCCAGGGTGGCGCCGTTGGCGAGAATGCAATGGCTCCCAATGGTGCTGTCGTGACCGATATGGGTATAGGCCATGATCAGGCAGTGGCTGCCTAACCGCGTGGTGCCGCCACCGCCCTTCGTCCCCCGCGAGATCGTCACGTACTCACGAATGATATTGTCATCGCCGATTTCAAGTCCGGTGGCTTCGCCCCTGTACTTCAGATCCTGGGGCGCGACGCCAAGGCAAGCAAAGGAGTAAACGCGGTTTCGGGCGCCCAGGCGTGTCTTCCCGTCGAGCACGACATGCGAAACCAGTTCACAAGCGTCGCCCAGGGCGACATCAGGACCAATGGTGCAATAGGGACCAACGTTACAGGATTCAGGGACAACAGCCGTAGCAGCCACGATGGCTGTGGGGTGAATGCTCACTCGTGATTCACCGTCTCCAAAGCCGGAGCCTCCGCAGGCGGAGCAACCGAACCTTCCGGTGTGTCAGTGCCGATGCGAGACGGCCGGGGCACCACCGCACACATGATGGTGGCTTCACACGCCAGCTTGCCTTCTACGAGGACCTTGCCTTTAAGCCGCGCTGCCAGGGGCCTCCAGTTCAAGACATCCACTTCGATGCGCAGCTGATCGCCGGGTGTCACCGGTCTGCGAAAGCGAGCATCGTTGATACCGGAGAAGACCAATAGCTTGTTTTCATGATCCGGAACCTCAGGCAGCAGCAGCACTCCGCCTGCCTGGGCGATTGCTTCCACCATCAGCACTCCCGGCATGATGGCGTAGTCAGGGAAATGGCCCTGAAAAAACGGCTCATTAATGGTCACGTTCTTGATTGCCACGATGCGTTTCTTGGAGCTGCTTTCGAGTACGCGGTCAATCAGGAGAAAGGGATAGCGGTGGGGCAGAATCGCCATGATCTGGCGGATGTCCAGCCCGCTCGCCGCATCCTGCCTGGGGTTCTCGTCTTCCATAGTCGCAGCGCAGATTATAGAGCATTTAGAGCATCCTCAGAGTTACGCTGTTGCGGCGATATTCGTTATGTGCAGCCGTTCTTTCCACCCCAACACGCAACAACGGCGTGCCGGGGACCCCGGGTTCTTTGACGGAACGCCTGCGTCAAGAGCGAATTTGCCGCCGACAACCACTCTGATACTGCTCACATCATCATTTTTTGATTTTGGCCGCAGTCTGGTCGGGATTAAACATGTCCGGGCTCAGGGGGACATTGTAGGCGGCGTGGGAGAGGAAGCGCTGATTGCTCATGTCGTCGTTGTGGTAGCGGGTAATCGTGTAGGCGGTGGGAAAGCCCTCGATGATGTGGTAGTCGTCATATTCTTCCGCGTCGGTATTCTTGTCCTTGTAGAGGGGATCGCGCCACTGCCAGGTCCGGCGCAAAGGCAAGTGCGTTTCGGCATCGGTAAGGATGGTGATGCTGTCGTTCTCTGCGTTGATGAGGGTCGTTTGATCGGCCAGATGGCGTTCCACCAGGGTTTGCCCGCCATAAATGAGGACGGTGCGGGGATCGTTCAGCCAGACGCGCATGGCGGTCTGGATGGAATGCTGGCGACGCCGGATGAGGTCCTGGACCTGCTCCTTGGGCAGCTCCCGTTTGCCCTTATAAGTAATCTCCCATGCCTGATCTCCCGAAATAATCTCGAACACATCCCGTTTTTTGCCCAGCTCGATGCGGATCTGATCGGGAAATTTTTGGATTTCATAGAATTCAGAGGTCATGCCTGTGGGCTTGCCGAGGTAGAAGCCAGACGTGCGGCCCTGCTGCATGGTGCTGGTGAGCGCGAGCCACCTCTGGCCCCCCAGGGCGGCTACCATGGCATCCAGCGTAGCCCGTGCCTTTTTTTGGTTGGCGACCGCTTCCGGGTCCTGCGCCCGGAGCGGGTGCAACAGTGCTGTGATAACCAACACGCAGGCAAGTGTTCGATAGGCATTTCTGCCAAGCCCTAACCCCATCCAGCTCGATCCTCCTGCTGCCCAATTGTACAAACCTGCAGCCGCGCGACGGAAACGTCGCGCATCTCTTAGACGGGGCTAGCGGGCCGCTGCCCGCGTTGCCAGCAGCTTCTTTCGATCCTTCAAGAGCTTGCGCTGCGCCGCAGCCGGCATGGCCAGCACATCCCTGGTCTTTCTGGGCAATTTGTCATAGATCAGGCTATTGGCAAGCTTGAACTGCTCTTCCAGCTCACTGCTGCGCAGAACGCCCCAATGCCGGATGGCCACCCAGTGCGCGCGGGCCAGGTACGGTGCGGGAAAAACACCTTCGGTTTCCAGCAGCTCGGCGTATCGCTCCGGCCCGGCGGCAAAAGAGGCCACCGCCCTTTGGTCTTCATCGAGGTTGAGCACGGCAAACATCTTGCCGCCAATTGCCTTGTCCCCCACCCAAAAGACCAAATTAGCGCCCCACTGCATGGTCTCCACCACGTGGGGCAATCGCAGAAGATATTCCCGTGCGCGTTCCGCATCCATGGCTGAGCCTCTCAATCATTCATAGCGCGAAGCACGTCGCAGAGGCGTTCCAGCTCCGCCTCAGTGTTGTAGTAATGCACGGACGCCCTCACCAACTCATCGAGCCCTCGCCGCTCCATATCGAGGCGAGTCGACGAACGTTCAATGGTTCGTACTGCAATACCGTTGGCCTTCATCCGTCGCATCACTTCTCCCGCCGGATGAGCCTCATGGGTGAAGGTCACGATGCCACAGCGAAGACGGCCCAGGTCCTGCACCTTCACGCCTTTCACATCCGCCAGCCGCTCCCGCAGCCGGGCGGCCAGACCTTGAACCCGGTGCTCGATCCAGTCCAGCCCTAAAGCCAGCGCGTATTCGACGGCCACCCCTAATCCCAGCCGTGGGGCAGCCGCCGCTTCCCAGGTTTCGAATTTCTTCGCGTCGTCGCGCACCTCAAACTTACCGGCGGAGACCCAGGTCGCTGCCCGCAGGTCGAGCAGGGGCGGTTCCATCTGCTGCAGCAATGCCCTCCGCACATACAAAAACCCCGTGCCCCGCGGTCCCCTGAGGTATTTGCGCCCGGTCGCGCACAGCATATCGCACCCCAGAGCATTCACATCCAGATGCATCTGCCCCGTCGACTGACAGGCATCGAGGAGAAAGGGAATGCCGGCTCTGCGGGCGAGCGCGCCCACCTGGGCTGCCGGCTGCACGAGGCCGCCATTGGTGGGCACGTGGGTAAGCGCGATCAACTTGACCCGATTGTCCAATAGCCTTTCCAGAGCATTTAGATCGATCTCTCCGGCCGAGTCGCTTTCCACTACGCAGATCTCAGCCCCAGTACGCCGGGCGACCTGGAGAAATGCGATGTAGTTGCTTGCGTATTCGTTGGCGGCGGTCAAAATGCGATCGCCAGGGGAGAAACGCAGCGAGTAAAAGGCCATTTCCCAGGCCCGGGTTGCGTTCTCCTGCAACGCAATCTCCTCCGGAGCACAATGCAATAGGCGCGCCACGCTGCTGTACAACGCATCGAGTTCCGGGGCGACCGAGTCTGCCGCCTCATAGCCGCCCACCCGCTCCTCCAGCCGAAGGTGGTCAATCACGCGCGCGACCACGACTCGCGGCTGCAAGCTTGCGCCGGCATTGTTGAAGAAAGTCGTCTGCTCGCAGCCTGCAGTCTCCGCTCTTAGCCGTGCTATGTCCGGCATGTCTCCCTCGATTTCGCCTGGCACCTCCCTATTTTGCCTGAAACCTTATACTGCTGAAGAGATGGCTAACCCGTTCCCGCCAGTTGATGAACAGCTTGATTACCTGCAGAAGGGAGCAGCTGAAATCATCCGGCTCTCAGACCTGCGTGAGCGCCTGGAGGCTTCCCGGAAAACCGGCCAACCTCTTCGGGTGAAAGCAGGTTTTGATCCCACCGCACCCGATTTGCATCTGGGCCACACCGTGCTCATGCGCAAGCTCAAGCACTTTCAGGATCTCGGGCACCAGGTCATCTTTATGATCGGGGATTTCACCTCCCTGATTGGTGACCCCACGGGACGCTCGGTCACCCGCAAGCCGCTCACCAGCGAAGAGATCACGCAGAATGCGAAAACCTACACCGAGCAGGTTTTCAAAATACTTGACCGGGATAAAACCGAGGTCCGCTTCAACTCGGAGTGGTTGTCGACCCTGGGATTTGAAGGCATCATTCGCCTGGCTTCACGATTCACCGTCTCCCAGATGTTGGAGCGCGAGGAGTTCCACCGCCGGTTCAACAACGAACAGCCCATCTCGTTGCACGAGATGCTCTATCCGCTGGCGCAAGGCTACGACTCCGTCGCTTTGCGCGCGGATGTGGAACTGGGTGGCACGGACCAGAGATTCAACCTGCTAATAGGGCGGGAATTGCAACGGCACTACGACCAACCATCCCAGATCGTCCTGATGACGCCAATCATTGAAGGTCTGGATGGAGTGCAGAAGATGTCGAAGTCGCTGGGCAACGCGATCGGCATTCATGAGCCGGCACAAGAAATGTACGGCAAGCTGATGTCGATCTCCGA
The DNA here is from genome assembly GCA_963824325.1 of uncultured Acidobacteriaceae bacterium. Classification (GTDB taxonomy): domain Bacteria; phylum Acidobacteriota; class Terriglobia; order Terriglobales; family Acidobacteriaceae; genus PALSA-350. The sequence goes on from CAWGPA010000011.1 coordinate 195,335, forward strand.
CGAACTCATGTGGAAGTATTGGATCTTCCTGACCGATCTGCGGCAGAGCGAAGTGGAACGCATGCAAAGCGATGTCGCCAGCGGAGCCCTGCACCCCATGGAGGCCAAGAAGCGGCTGGCGCGCACCATTGTCGCCGGCTTTCACTCAGAGGCGGCTGCGCGCAAAGCGGATGAGGATTGGGCCATGCAGTTCCAGCAGCGAAACGTCGAAGGCGTTGCCGAAGAGATCGCTGTGGACCTGCGGCAGGTGGCGGTTGCCGCCTCGCTGGAGCTTGCATTAAACGACCCAAATCACCCTATCGACATTCATGTAGCCAAGTTACTGGTGGCCCTGGGCCTGAAGAATTCGCGTACGGAAGCGGATAGGCAGGTAACCGCTGGAGTCAATATCGACGGTGTGACAAGCTCGGACAAGCTGATCCATCTCGCAAGGCGGCCTGCGCGTATCCCTATACGCGTCGGCAAGCAGGCCAGGATTGCCTTGATCGGGTAGGAGCGCCTCGGATCGCGCTATCGCGACCGCTTCAGCGCCAGGTCCTTTAGCATGCTGGGCAAACCAGATGCATGCAGCTCATACTGCGAATAACTCGTCAGAATCGGGACCAGCCGCATCAGCCGGCTGGCGGGAAGGCCAGACCGGAAGGAAAGAAATTGCAGGTGTTGCTGGTAAGCCAGCCGGACTGCCCGGCCTTGGTCCGACGGCGTCGCCGACAAAAAGTCAACCATTTGCTGAAGGTCTTTGACCGACTCGGCTACGCGCCCCCAATGCTTCTCCGCTCGCGTATTTCCCTGAGCGCGTTGCTCCAGCTTGTTTTGAAATCCGACCTGCTGCGCGCCATGGAGGCGATAACGAATCAGTGGCTGGTCGATGGGCCTCAGCTCAGAGAGAGCGGCGATGACCAGGGTGATCCACTCATCGTGAATCCATCCCGAGCTTACAGGCAGGCAGCGGTCGCGCAGGTCCGCCCGGAACATCACCGTGGCTCCAGTCACAAACCTGTGCTTGGCCAGAAGGACGAATTGGCCAGCTAGCAGGTCTTGCTTGCGCTTTCCCGCAAAGCCCAGACGCTGCCATAGCGTCGTGCCTTGCAGTTGGTTTTGGTCGTCGATGATATCCGCATCAGAGAAGACCAGACCCGCTCGCGGATGAGCCACGAACTCTTCTTCGGAGCGTTGAAGACGATTGGGATACCAGATGTCGTCCTGGTCGCTGAGCGCGATCAGGTCCCCGGTACAGAGCCGAATGGCCTGCTCAAAATTCCTTGCGGAGCCCAGGGTCTGAGGGTTCTGGACGATGACGACCGGGAAGGAAACTTTGGCTGCGAATTCGCGAACGATGGCAACGGTTTGATCCGTCGACCGGTCGTCACACACCACAACCTCATCCGGCAACCTCGTCTGCTGCTGCATACTTTCCAGCTGTTGGCGGAGAAATGGCTCACCGTTGTACGTGCATAGCGCCACCGATATCTTGTGCTGGGATTTGTTCATGACGGCGGGCAGTGCAATCGGTTGTTGCCTTTCACAATCCTAAACCCAACTTGACCTTGGGCCTTAGTGCGTCCCTCCCTTCGGGACATGCTCGCCGGCAGGGGGTTATCGGCTCGCTAGTTGCACAACTACCAGCCCTTATACTGGTAACAAGTGATGCATACTCCGCTCCAGCAGCCCTCGCTATCGCAAGCGCCACCCATCCACTTTTCGCCGGTCGATGGTTCACCGTGCTAAGCAAGAAAGTTGCCACTGCTTATGGTCTCTTCCGCGATGGAGGCGTCAAGAAGGTCTACGACTATTCCCGGATCAGGCTGCAAATGTTGGCCCACGGAGATAAGAAGGACGTACGTCTCGACCGATGCACGTTCAGCTTAGAAGGAATCACGGACGGTTCCACGAGAATTGAACTGATTACTCATAACTATGAAGCGCCGGAGCGCCGTGCCGTCGCCCGTTACGCACGACGGCATCTGCCGGTGATCGAATTGGGCGGTTCTATGGGAGTGGTCTCGTGCGTAACCAACAAACTCCTGCAGAATCCAACCGCCCACGTGGTCGTTGAGGCGAACCCTCTTGCCATTCCACACCTGGAGGGCAACAGGAAGTTGAATCACTGCCAGTTTGAAATAGTCAATCGGGCGATTGCCTATGGGGTCGACTCTGTTACTTTCCGGCCCAACTCCAGCATGTGCGGAAACTCGATTACCGTGGACGGGGAACTGTCACCTGTCACTGTTCAGACGACTCGGTTAGGCGACCTGGCGCGTGATCGTGGATTCAACCGGTTCACGCTCATATGCGATATTGAAGGCGTGGAGTACGACCTGGTTTGCCAGGAAACAGAGGCGCTGAAAAGCGCTGACACGATCATCATGGAGACACACGACAGGTTCATCGGGGCCGACAAGTCCGGCCTCATGATGACCAAACTCGCGGATCTCGGCTTCAAACTGGTTGAGGAAACCGAGTTCGTCGTCGTACTGCGACAGTAATCTCGTCCCAGAGCCAAGGCGGAACTTCTAAGGTAAGGGTGGGATCTCGCCTGTCGAAAGTGACTAATGTCGAATAAGCGGAAAGTACTCCGAGGCTCTGCTTCCAACCTGGTGCGGATGCTGCTCTCCATGCTGGTCTCGTTGGTACTGCCACCCTTCCTTGTGCATCGCATGGCGCCGGCTGAATACAGTGCATGGGTCTTGATCCTGCAACTGAGCGGCTACGTCTATATGTTGGACTTAGGGTTGCAAACAGCGATTGGCAAATTTGTGGCCGAGTACGATGCAAAAGGTGACCGCAAGTCGAGCCATGATCTCATAAGCACGGCGTTTACGATTCTCGCGGTCGCCGCAGCCATCGCTTCCGTGGCCATCGGCGTAATGGTCTGGAGCGTGCCTCAGCTTTTTCACCAGATGCCGGCGACGCTGGTGCCGCAAGTGCGTATCGCGCTCCTCGCGGTTGGCTTGTCCACTGCGGTTATGCTGCCCTTCGGCGTTTTTCTTTCTACGTTCACCGGTCTGCAGCAATATGTCTTTCCCACAATCCTCGCCACCGTCAACCGAGTAGGATCGGCTGCTACGCTCATTGTTCTTCTCCTCATGCATGCCGGCCTGGTGCCATTGGCTCTGGTGTTTGGGGGATTCAATCTGGTAACGGCGGCAATGCAGTTCTTTGGCTGGCAAAGGTTGGTGAAGGCGCGCGTCGATTTTTCATTCTTTGTATTCCACCGTAGTTCCGCGATCCAACTGGCAAAGTACGCGAGCGTCATGTCCGTATGGATCCTGGCCATGTTCTTTGTCAGCGGGCTGGATACCGTCATCGTCGGCCATTACCAGTACAAAGATACTGGCTTCTATGCCGTCGCCAGCGCCGCGGCCAACTTCATGCTGGCGCTGATGTCCGGCGTATTCGGCCCCCTGGTTCCTGCCGTATCCTCCATGCAAGCGGGCACAACGCCAAGCCGAATCGGAGATATCTGCATCAGGATGACCAGGTATTGTGGGTCGCTTCTATTGCTGCTCGGGTTGCCGCTGATCGTTGGCAGCTATCCTTTGCTCAGCTTATGGGTGGGTAAGCAGTATGCCGCACAAGGCGCTCTTTATCTCCAGGTGCTGGTTCTGGGCAATGTGGTTCGCCAGCTTGTTTTGCCCTACATACTGGTTGTTGTGGCCACTGGAAAACAGCATCTGGCCACGATCGCCGGGGTCGCGGAAGCGGTGGTCAATATTGCCTTGAGCATCTGGCTGGTGCAGAGGATCGGAGCGGTTGGGGTCGCCGTCGGCACCCTGGTTGGCGCTTTCGTCAGTTTCGGCATGCATCTTTTTGTCAGCATGCGTTACACCCAACCAACCATCCTTATGCCACGAACGCGTTTTCTACTGCAAGGAGTGGCGCGCCCGCTCTTGATCATCATGCCTTCGCTTTTTCTCTATCCCTTCTGGAGAAAGCTCAATATGCTGCCAGCGCCGCCAGCAGCGCTCGCGATTTGGATCGCGGCGACCGCGGCCATCGCATGGTGGGTTGCGTTGACGGCAGAGGACCGGGGAGAACTCAGGGCTGGCCTGCTCCGGCTGGCCTATTGGCGCACGCCGCGGACGTAGCCGGCCATTGACTCGTGCTGCATCCTCCCCTTTGATGGCCCACGACCCGACCTTCTGAGCTAGACAGGCAACCTGCTCCGCTGCATCGGTACTTCGCCTCAGGGAGCGAAGTATCCGAAGACGTCAATGAGCAATTGGGTTTCATCGGTAGCAGTGGCATTAATAGAGCCAGTGCTGGTGGGAACGATTGCCATGTTTGAGGTAATGGCCCCGTCAATAGCATTGAGTGTAGAGACTGTCGGTTCGGTTACTCCGGCTGTAGCAGGCCAAAGCTTCAGGAAGCGAAGCGGTACGGAGGGGATGACCGTCGCATTCAGAACGAAGGCCGACGCGGCACTGGAAAGCGTGCATGTGTTTTGCGGGCCGCCTCCCTCGATAGGTACGGTATATGTTCCCGGGAAGGGTGTAGAGCCATAGGTACGGGTATCGAGAGCCCGGCACGGCGTAACCGTGTAGAGGAAGGTATTACCCGTGCTACCCTTCGGGGCAAAATATCCGTTCACCTGCAGCAGCAAATCGCTATCGTTGGTGACAAACACTGAGACGCTTCCGCCCGTTCCGGCGGGAAGGATGGCCGCGTTTGCTGTGGTCGTTCCCGTCGGCGCATTCAAGGTAGAGACCAAAGGCTGTGCCTGTCCAGTAGGCCACATGGTCAGACTGCCCAGGGGCTGAGGTTGCCCACTAGCGGTTGGCGGTATCGCGGTGACATTCAAAGAATAGGCTTGTGCCGTGGAGGGAATGTTGCACGTGCCGGACTGGATGGGAAACGCGCGGGACTGCCCGGCGGCAAGGTAGGGGCCGGCCAAAGGACCTGCAGCCTTTCGAGTATCTACAACGCGGCAGGGCGTGAGCGGGTAGAACGCCAGGGCTGATGCACTTTGCGAGGACGATACGAAGTATCCGTTGATGTCGAGAATGACGTTGGCCGTAGTTAAGGTTTTGGCGAAAACGCTGATCGATCCCGAGGTTCCCGCCGGCACAATGGCAGCGTTCGCTTTCGTTCGCCCATCGAGGGAGTTCAGTAGCGACACGGTGGGAATCGGCTGTCCGGTGGGCCAAACTGTCAGATAGTCGAGTTGCCCGTTCGGCACTACCGTCACGTTGAGCGAATACGCAGCCGCTGTTGCAGGAATACCGCACGCGCTTTGTGGTATGGCAAAGTTGCGCGTCTTTCCGCCCGCGATGGCGGGGCCACCGAAGGGTCCACTTGAGTTCCGGGTGTCTGCTATCCGGCACGGTGTTACCGGCACAAAACCCAAGGAAGGCTGCGGTGCAACGTTGTTCACCAGCTGGCCGACTGGTACCGAGGCGGAGCCCTGGTTGTTGGCATCGCCCGAATAGGCAGCGGTGATGGCGTAGGTTCCGGCCGTCGGAAAGGCGTTGCCGGTCGAAGCTATCCCCGTAGTGGTATTCAGGGGAACCGGCGACGACGGAATCGTATTGGCGCCGAAGAAGAACCTGACGGTGCCGGTTGGCTTTGTCGATCCGTGGCCGGTTACGGTCGCCGTGTAGGTAACGAACTGACCCGTATCCACCGGATTGGCGAAAGTAACGGTTGTTGTTGTGGTGGCCAGGCCCGGGGCGGCAACGATAGGCACAGAGAGCGTCGCTGAGCTCGAGGCCGCATTATTCGCATCCCCTTCGTAAGAAGCAACGACCTGGTCCGTCCGAGGTGTACCGCGCACTGTTCTGGCAAACGTGCTTACACCATTCGTGAGCGCTAAGCCGGCTATTTGCACACCGTTCACGGTGATCTTCGCCTCGCCGGTCAGCGCCGCCCCGCTGCCCACAACTTTGACTGTGTAAGTGACTACGCCGCCGATCACGACTGGATTCGGCGCAGCGGTCACGGTTGTGGTGGTAGCGGTGAGGGCGACGGCTTGAGGTGCGGCCAACGAGGCAATTCCAATAGCGAACAGGGCGGTAACCCAAAGCAAGCGCTTCATTAAGGACTCCGAGATAGGTTGTAAGAAACGGGCCCGGCGACACTTGAGGGACCCCCAGTATAGCGGAAAGAGATTCATTCTTTGAGCGCTAAAAGACGCCATTCGTCTCTAGTCAACCTTGCCTGCTCTGGACAACTTGAGACATTTCATGCAGGGTTTTCTTCAGCCCCGTCCTGATAAAACCCAACATGATTCTCGCTACACCGACCGGGTGGGGGCGCGGGCCTTGACCGCCGAAGAGCAGCGCTGAACCCAGGAGATTGTGGGTCCGGCTGTTATACTTACCGGTGAGGCGAAGCTAGTCCACTCCGTTCCTCTGCCGTCCCGCGTTGAAATGCCTCAAGCTTCCCATTCGCCCAAGTCGATACTAGCGGTCGTCGTTCTCTACAACTGCGAGCTTTCCCAAAGTCAATCGGTTTCCTCGCTTTTCCAGATACTCAACGAGAACGCTGAGTTGGGAAAGCACTTTTCGATTGTTCTCTATGACAATTCGCCGCAACCGCAGAGCCACGCAATGCCCGCGGACTTCCCCGTTCATTATGTCCACGATCCTTCCAATGGAGGGCTGGCCACTGCTTACAACTTTGCCCTGGCGCGCGCGGAGTCGGAGCAGTGCGAATGGCTGCTCCTTCTGGACCAGGACACTTCTCCGACGCGCGCATTTATCTCCGAGTTGCTGGAGGCTGCCGCCAGCTTGCACGCCCAGCCGGACGTAGCAGCCATCGTTCCCAAATTGGTGGTGAACGGCATCGTACACTCTCCAGCCATACCGTTCATTGATCAAATGCGGCGCCAGTTCCTGCCTTCCAAAAAACCCATCGATCGAGAGGTCGTCGGCGTTTTGCAACAACGTATGTGCTCCTATAACTCTGGCACTACTCTGCGGGTCTCTGCGCTGCGATCGGTTGGCGGTTTTCCGGCGGAGTTTTGGCTGGACTTTCTGGACCACGCTATCTTCGACGCGCTCTTTAAACGGGGTTATCGCGTTTACGTGATGCTGGCAACACTGACGCACCAGTCGTCCTATGCTGACATCGGCAGCATGACGGTATGGCGTATGCATAATGTGCTGATGGCACAGACGCTTTATGTCAAACGGAGCGGAAACTTTTTCGACCGGCTCCTCTACCGCATCTATCTGTTGCGGCACAGCAGGAATGTTCGACAGGCGTGCAAGGATCCTCGAATTTGGCGAGAGACTGCGCTGCAAGCTTTGCTGTTCCGAGTACCCAAGTCGCCGGCTTCCAGGTCTCCGCTGACCCCGCGGTAACCGGGCAAGGAGAAGAGCAAATATAAGTTTTAGTTAACTTGTATTTTCCACTCATCGCTCCTAATCTTGTGCCCCATGAGCGTCAGGATTAGACCATGCTTTCTCTTAAGCGGACAAGACAGACTGCGTCTATCAGGTCTGGTCTATCTGGCGCTGTTGTTTTGGCAGGTTGCGGCGTCGCATGCATTTGCCGCCACCAAGGTGCATACGGTCTTCGTGGGCGCGGGGAAAAATGTTCCTTACTCCGCGATCGGTGATCCGGCCGGCGCTCTGCCCGGCGAAAAGCAGTTGCGTGTTCGGCCTCTTCTTGTCGACGACAAAGTTAAGGAATGGACCAGCGGAGAAACCCACGCCATCACAGACCGCAGCTTTGTTGTCCGCCGGGTTCTTCGTCTCAATGATTCGCTTCCCGGTGACAAGACCGAGCATTGGATTTGGCAACGTGGACCCTGGCTGATGGTCGATCGAGTAAAAGGCAGCATCACAGCCTTGCATCTGCCGGATTACGATCCCGCTGTTTCGAATGTGACCTGGTTCCGTGACTACGCAGCCTACTGTGGCCTCACTGCGAGCGGAAAGCAGTTGTATGCTGTGGTCGCCCAGATCGCCGCTCGCAAGCCAGTGCTGGCTAAAAAATTATCGCCATGGTCTCCGGGTGAAAACCAATCGCCCGCGTGCGCGGCCGCGCAGTGGCAGAGAGAACCGCTACGCGTGACCTTCCAACCGTCCGGCGCAACAGCAGTCAGTTACGACCTGGTCGGGCTCTCCGCTGTGCTGGTTGAGGATGGCGATGGCAATGAAGAGGCTGCTGCACCGAGCAACTAGGTTTGCGTTCACAGAACCCACTAAGAAAATGACCCGTCCAGTTCCTATTGGGTTCTGTTGGGAATCTGGCTCCTACCCCGCGCAGGTTCTGAGAACTCCGTAACACGCATCGCCTGAAGGCCGAACGATATAATGCCTCGATGCGAACAACGCTGAAACGTCTGGTACCACCTCCGGTCCGTAGGGCACTAAGAAGCTCCCAAGGAGCTATTCTCGACCTCGTCGATGCAGCGCGCGGTCTCGATCTTCCTCCGCACCGACTGCGGGGCTTTGTGGGCGACGGAGATTTTACCGCTATCGGGGAAGAACATCTTCGCTATTTCGTCGAGTATGGAAAGTTGCGTCCAGACCATAAGGTGCTCGATGTGGGGTCCGGTATCGGAAGAATGGCGCTACCGCTCACCCGATACTTATCCGCGCAAGGGGCGTACTACGGCTTCGACCCCACCGCCGCGGGGGTAAATTGGTGTACCGAGCATATCTCCAGCCGGTTTCCGAATTTCCACTTTGCAGTGGCTGACCTGCACAACGAGTTTTACAATCCGCTTGGCAAATACCAGGCCGAGAATTATCGCTTTCCTTACGAAGACAATTCCTTCGACTTCATATTCCTGACCTCTGTTTTTACACACCTCTTTCCGGATGCGCTGAGAAATTACTTCTCCGAGATCGGTCGCGTTCTCCGCCCGGGAGGGCGGAGTTACATTACATACCTGCTGCTTAATCCAGAATCGATTGCGCTTATCAAAGAGGGCAAAAGCAAGCTCAATTTTGTGCATAAATTGAAGGGCTGCTGGACCGCCTATCCCGATAATCCGGAGGCCGCGCTGGCCTTTGAAGAAGCCGAGATCCGGAGCCTCTACGAGGCGGGACCGGTGCAGATAGAGCAACAGCTGTACGGCCTATGGTGCGGTCGTAAGGGTGGATACGGCGGCTTTCAAGACCCGATCATCGGGCTTAAAGAGTAGAGCTACAGTCAGCATGGTCTAGCATCGAGATATGACGGAAACGCTACCTACGCTCGATGATCTTCTCGAGGAAGCCAGGATTGCCCACGGACATCTCTGCGCAGGGCAGGTGCTGGGTGTCCGTTTGGCAATGCTCGGATGCACCCGCCTGGGCATCGAGCAACCGCGCGGCAAGGATCGGAAACGCCTGGTCACCTTTGTCGAAATCGACCGTTGCGCGACGGATGCCATCGGCGTTGTCACCGGTTGCCGGCTGGGCAAGCGCGCGCTTAAATTCCGCGATTGGGGCAAGATGGCAGCCACCTTTGTTGACCTGGAAACGCGTCGCGCGATCCGCATCGCCGCCCGGGAATCATCCAAGGACCTGGCCCGCCAGTTGCACCCGGAGATAGAAAATAAGAACCTGCAGCAAATGGCCGCCTATCGCGAGATGAGCGATGAGGACCTTTTCGATGAGCAGTGGGTGCAAGTGACCCTTGATGCCAAGGAATTTCCCGGTTACAAGGGAGAACGCGTCGCCTGCCACCAATGCGGAGAAGGAATCAACTACGACCGGTTCCTGGTGCGCGACGGGCATACGCTCTGCCTCGCCTGTGCGGCGCCGGAGGAGCGGTACTACCAGCCGCTGGAGGCCGAGCCGCGCTAGACCCCTTTTCACTTTTAAAGGGGCTCTGAGTGTCTGCGTGAGAACTACCCTTCTCCAAATTCAGTCCCGTATGGGACGGCTGAGAGTCAGAGCTGTCCACAATCTAGCAAGTGAATCGAGAGGCGAAAAGTCGTGCGGGGAATCCGACTGAAATTGTACTCAGGAGCGATCGTGAGTCTCAACCCGAAAAACTCGAGATTCGGGCATTCGACCATCGCCGACGGCATTCGCGTGCGGTCCAGTGAAACTGCAGGTCCCTCATCCTACGCTACCCCGGATTTCCCTGTCCAGGAAATCCGGGTCTCTCCGGTCGGGATGACAAACTTGAGGGCGGTGGCCAACCTTGGCATGAGTGGTGGTGGATGGACAGAGTAAAAAAGCTAATTTGGACAAGTCTGGCTTTTGTAAGACCGGTTCTCACGCAGACACTCTAGGCCCGATTGGCCGCACTTTCGACCGCTTGGGCGGCGCGCAGGACCGACGACTCATCGAAATGCTTTCCCAGAATCTGCGCCCCGATGGGCAGTCCCTGTGACGATTTCCCGCAGGGCACGGATATGCCGCATATTCCGGCAAGGCTAGCCGTCACGGTGTAAATATCTGCGAGGTACATAGACAGAGGATCGTCAGTCTTCTCGCCCAGCTTGAACGCCGGGGTGGGCGCAGTCGGTGTCACCAACACATCGACCTGCTCAAAGGCAGTAAGGAAATCGCGCGTGAGCAGCGTGCGCACCTGCTGCGCCTTCTTGTAGTAGGCGTCATAATAGCCGGCACTGAGCGCATAGGTGCCCAGCAGGATGCGCCGCTTTACTTCAGCGCCAAAGCCGATATCCCGCGACTCGCGATACATCGCGCCCAGGGTATTTACATTTTTGGCGCGAAAGCCGTAGCGCACTCCATCGAACCTGGCCAGGTTTGCACTGGCCTCGGCGGTCGCCAGGAGGTAGTAGGTGGGGATCGCGTACCTGGTGTGCGGCAGCGACACGGGGTGGATCGTGCATCCTGCCTCGCGCAGGACTTCGATCGTGGACTCCACCGCGGTGCGCACCTCGGCCTCGAGGCCGTCACCAAAGTATTCCGCGGGAACCCCCACACGCATGCCGTTCACCGGCCGCTCGAGCGCCTGAACGTAGTCCGGCACGGGCAAAGTGGCGGAGGTAGCATCCAGCGGATCGTGTCCTGCGATCACCCCCAGCAGCACAGCTGCGTCCCGGACTGTGCGTGTGACTGGTCCCACGCGATCGAGGGATGAGGCGAAGGCGATTAGACCGTAACGCGACACGCGTCCGTAGGTCGGCAGCAGTCCAACCACGCCGCAAAAAGAAGCCGGCTGGCGAATCGATCCACCGGTGTCGGTGCCGAGAGTGGCGACCGCCATGCCTGCGGCCACAGCCGCAGCCGACCCACCGCTGGAGCCACCAGGAACCCGATCCAACGCCACTGGGTTGCGCACCGGACCGTAACCGGAATTCTCCGTGGATGACCCCATAGCGAACTCATCGCAGTTCAGCTTTCCCACGAGCACTGCACCCGCAGCCTCAAGACGCTTGACCACGGTGGCGTCATAGGGCGGCATGTACCCTTCGAGGATCCGCGAGCCGGCCGTTGCCGGGGAACCCTTCATGACCAGCACATCCTTGACTCCGATGGGCACACCAGCCAGCGGAGGCAAGGGGCTGCCCTGTGCCGCCAGTTGATCGACGGCTGCAGCTGCGCGCAGCGCACGCTCTGGGCTTACCGCCAGATAAGCATTGATGGCCGGATTTTGCGCTTCAATCTCCTGCAAACAAAGTTTTGCCAACTCCGTCGCGCTTGGCTTTGCGCGGCCCACCGCGGTTTGAACCTCGGAAATACAGGTCTGCTTCCAATTCATGTTTCCATTATCATGCAGAGCAGTTCGGTGCGGACAATCGAACGAACCAGAGGCTATGCGGCTTGGAACAACCGAAGGTTAGCGGCTGGTCTATCCAGGTGCCGAGCTGGCTCCGCGCCGCTCACTCGTACCTGAACTCCAGGGTAGCTGCGCTGGCCAGCTACGATGGCTTAAGTGCCGGCTGGCAGATTGTGGCCTTCGGCGCTGTTCTCGTCGCGCTGTTTAGCAGGCGCCCCAGTCTTCTGACGCAGGCGCAGTTCTATGCCGAAGATGGAATGATTTGGTTCGCGGAAGCCTATAACCTTGGCTGGCTGCGGACCCTCTTCTTGCCTCAGGTCGGCTACCTTACGATCGTCCCCCGTCTCGGCTCTGGTTTGGCTCTGCTGGTCCCCCTCCGGTGGGCGCCCCTGGTCATGAACATCCTGGGGATGCTCATTCAGGTGTTGCCGGTTCCGATCCTGCTGTCGAGTCGATGCCGCAACTGGGCCTCGTTGCCCACCCGGATCCTTTTGGCACTTCTTTATGTTGCCCTTCCCAGTTCCAGCGAAATTCATGTGGTGCTCACCAATGCGCAGTGGCACCTGGCTCTGGCAGCAGCACTGGTGGCTTTTGCCAGCAGCCCACGGACCTGGCGCGGGCGACTCTTTGATATCGTTCTGCTGCTGATGGCATCCCTCACCGGACCGTACGCTATCGTTCTTGCGCCGCTGGTGCTGGGTTTCTGGTGGGTGCGCCGCCAAACCTGGACGCTTGCGGTTCTGGCGGTGACAGGCCTCTCCGCGCTGACTCAGATTGTTTTGCTTTTGCATACCCACCGCGTCCAGGGCACGTTGGGCGCGAGTCCTGAGCTATTCCTGCGGATGCTGGGCGGTAACGTCGTGGCCTGTGCCATGTTTGGCAGTCACTCCTTCGCCGTCAAGGCACCCCTGCTGTTCAATGCGGCAGCGGCCTGCGGCGGCCTGGGTATCTATTTCTACTCTTTGTGGAGGATGAATCCGGAGTGGAGGCTTTTCCTGCTTTTTTGCGGGGCAGTATATGCTGCTTCCCTGCTTAGCCCTCTAACGGGAGAAACCAAACCTGCGTGGGAACTCCTGGTGAATGATGCTTCCGCGCGGTACTGGTTTTTCCCGATGCTAGCTTTCGTTTGGGCCGCCACGTGGTGTGCAGCCTATGCCCGCAATCGTGCCTTCAAGATAGCCGGGACCTGCGTCCTTCTGCTGATGTTGATCGGCATTGTGGATAACTGGCGATACGATGCATTTCCGGATGAACACTTCTCCAACTCCCTGCAGCGCATGCAGGCGGCGAAACCAGGAGATCGCGTAGTGATGCCCATCGCGCCGGACGGATGGCACATGGAGCTGATAAAGAAGAGTCTTTGAAGGTGAAGGAAAGGGTTTCTTGACGTGCTCTAACGCTCAATCACCTTGGGCACCCTAAAGAAGGTCCCATCCGTATCCGGCGCACAGGCGAGAACCCGCTCGCGGTTCAACGATGGAGCAACTTCGTCTGAGCGCAGATGCTGAGCCGATGTTTTCAGCTCTCCGCCTTCGGTTAAGAGATCGGCAACCTGGGTCATGGGGGGTACCGCGGTGGTGTCCAGCTCATTGAGTTGTGCAAAGTAATCGAGAACGGAATTCAGATCACGGAGCATTCCCGACTTCTCGCTACTCGTTAACTCGAGGTTCGCAAGTTCCGCGACACGCTGCACATCCTGTTCAGAAACGGCCATAGCTCTTGGTGGCTCCGGAAAGTGGAAGAGGGTGCGGGAAAAAAGTTCGTACCGCGGAGGAAAGCAAAAGTTCAGGGGCTAAAGCCCGCCATTGGATCAATCGTATCGGCCCGACTAAAGTCGTGCCCTGACACAAAGCATGGGTTCTTCTGCAGCCTGCAAAGTCCGTAGTCCAAAAAACGAAAGTTTTTTCCGGAGCCCATTAGGCGCGGTTCATTGCTTCAGGCGGACTTGGAAAAGTCGACGGCCCAGGAGTTGGCGCGACTGGAGAAACAGCAGAAGACCGTCTCATAGAGCAGGGAGAAATCGCTCGCCAGGGTGGCCTCACGCATGTAGTCCCAATCGATTTTTGCCTTCAGTGGCTTGATCATGCGGCAGTAGTACGCCTCAAGCTCTTCATCCGGAATATCCTGCAGCATCTCTTCTTCGCAGCGGAAGGCGAGTGTTGCCGCGCCTGTCAAGCCGGGCCGAAATGGCATGTGCATCACTTCCAGATGAGGCAGCTTGGGCCGCGGCCCAACCAGGCTCATGTCGCCGCGCAGCACGTTGAGCAGTTGAGGTAGCTCATCCAGTTTGTACTTGCGCAGGAAGCCGCCGAACCTGGTCACCCGTGGGTCACCGCGTTTGGTCAGAGAGGGGCCGTCCGCCTGAGCGTCGATCGCCATGGTCCTGAACTTGAAAACGGTGAAGAGGACGCCATTCCGGCCCACGCGCTTCTGGCGGAAGATCACCGGACCTGGGGACTTGTAGCGGACTAAAACAGCAGCGAGCAGCAGCAAGGGCCAGAAAAGGAGAAGGGCGACCGCGGCAAAGACGAAGTCCAGGGAGCGCTTGATGACCGACACACTCCAAGTGCTGGGCTCGGCGTAATAGGCAGCGGGGTCTTGCGGTATGGCGCAAAACGGTGGAAACAAAGTCGTCGTCGAATGATTATTGACCTCAGAGACGACATCATTCCAAAGCAGGGCCGCACTGGGCTGCGGAGGAGCAAAGCTTGTGTCCATGCGTTTTTAAAGACCTGTTCTAAAATTTTGGAGCGCTTGCTGAATTCTCGTTCAGGGTCTTGTCAATCAAGTTCTTTGCTAAGTCGACGGTCCTGATGCAAATTCTTGTTTTTTGCTAGACACTCGCTTGATCGGCCGAGGTGACAGTTACCTTAGCCTACTACCGAACCACTGCGTTTATGTCACACCCACGAGAGCAATCGTCGTGGCTGGAGCCGAAGGTCTCGATTCCCGCTATGTACACGGATGAACCCGTGACCAAAAAGGATGTTGCTCCGGGGCAGAACTTTTCCCGATTCAACCTTTTAACCAAAATAACAGTATTTCCATCCTTAGGGTATCCCACTGCTGATAACAGTCAAGATTCCTAACCCGAACCGACGTCCATTTTATTCAAAGGTTTACCGGCCGGGGGAGCCGCCTTTGATGACGTTGAGAAGGGAAAGTTGTACGGCGATGCAGCGAAGATTGCCAGAGTCGACCCTGCTAATCGGCACCGGTCCGCAAGTCCTCCCGTTGCATGACTGTTCTGTCGATCGCATTCAGCCGGGGCGCCCCCGGTCCCTTAATTACGCGCTTATCCCTGCTCAAATGAAATTCCGCGATTTTGAGTAGGCAACGGGCCGCGACCGCCCCACGAACCATCAGTTTGAGGAGCCGGCTCTTTCCAAAATAGTCGTAATGCTCATTGAAATCAACCATCGCGCGATGCTGCTCTATGATCTTTTTTCTGGGCATCTGGTTGATACTTTGGCTCCCGTAGTGAATGACCTCGGCAGCGGGCGTGTAGAAGATCTTGCAACCGTTACGCTTGAGCATCAGGTTGTAGGCCAAATCGACCTGGAAATGGGGCAGACGCTCGTCGAGCATGCCGTAAGTTTCCCAGGTCTCCCGGCGCAGCACGTAGGCCGTGGTTCCCAGACTTTCTACCTGCTGCTGCCGCGAATAATCGAAGGAGCAGGCATAGTATTCCCTCGAGACCTGCCCGTGGGGGAAGAACTTATGCCAATTGAGGCCCTGGAGAATCATGGTTCCGAGGCCGGCAAAACTACGAACGCACGATTGCGTGGTGCCATCGGGGTTGAGCAATCGCGGACCGCACGCCGCAGCCTCTGGATGGACATCCATAAAGTCTACGAGCGTCTTGAAGACGTTGCCCAGCAACTTGGTGTCGCTATTCAACAGGCAGGCGTAGCGGGCGCGGGACATCTTCATGCCCAAATTATTGTTTTTGGAGTAAAGCAGCGCCGTCTGATTGCGGACGAGAATGACTTCTGGAAAGGCCGACTCGACCATCTCCGGACTGCCATCGGAGGAGCCGTCGTCGATGCAGATTACCTCGAACCGGATACCCCGCGTGTAGTGGTAAATCGACGCTAAGCACTGCTGCAGCAATGCCTTAGTGTTGTAGTTGGGTATGATGATGGTTAGGTCGAGCAAGAGATTCATCAATCTTTCAAAACCTCAGGCACTTCTATTCGGATGAGTGGACTTCGCGCGCTGGAACGCCGGCGACGGTTGCATTGGCAGGCACAGACTGCAGCAAGACAGAATTCGCACCTACCCTGACATTATCGCCTAAAGTTATTCCGCCGAGAACCTTAGCGCCAGCTCCCACCACCACAAAATCACCCAGTTCGGGCCTGAGAGCCAAGTCATACTTCATATCAATCTGCTTGGCGCCCAGGGTTACGCCCTGGAAGATTGTTACACCTCTGCCAATTTTTGATGCACCAATAACCGTTCCCGAGGTATGGGGAAAGAATATACCGGGACCGATCATGCATTTGGGCGAGATCTCAATCCCGAAAATGATTTGATTCAAATAAGACAATAGATGTCCTAGAGCCGGCAGACCGTTAAGCATTGCCGAACGGCTGCAACGACATAGGACGATAGGCAGAAATCTGGGGTGCGGCAATTTGCACAGTAAACGGAGCAGGGAAGCCTGGGCGCCCGTTTGGCCACCCAACTGCAACTGGCGTTCGAGATCTGCGTAGAGCAACGCCTTCAGCATCTGATCAGGACTTCATCAGGCCGCGTTCGATCAGCTCCCGATTGGCGCGATCCAATCCGTCTTCCGGGCCGTCGTCAGCGACGGGTTGCATCTTCACCCAGCGCACGAAACGCGCGATGCCTTCCTCAAGCGACACCCTGGGTGAAAAACCCAGAGCCTGCCCGATAGCTGAAATATCGGCAAAATTGTGGCGAATATCACCCAGGCGATACTGCCCTGACACGACCAGCGGGCTGGATTCCGAGAATTGGCGTTGCAGGCTTCGAGCGATCGTATTGACGCTGACCTGCTCTCCCGATCCGACGTTCATGGTCATTCCATCGCCGCCGTCCGACTCGAGTCCGAGCGCCATCGCCTCGGCGACGTCTGAAACATGGACAAAGTCACGGCTTTCGTAACCATCCTCGAACAAGGCGATGACTCTACCCTGCCGAATCCGATTGGAGAAGATGGACAAAATGCCGGTGTACGGGTTATTGAGCGACTGACCTTCTCCATAAACATTCTGCAGGCGGAAGATCAGGAAAGGAATGCCGAGCGCGCCAGCTGCGATCCGAAGCAGATCTTCCTGGGCCAGCTTGGTGGCGGCGTAAACCGATGCGGGACTGGTCCGTGCAGCCTCGGGCGTAGCTACTGGGAGAACGGGACCGCAACAGCAGGGGCAGGGCGGCTCCCACTGGCCCGCCTGCAGGCTTTCGAGACTGCGGGCAGGCGGATACACCAGGCCACAGCGAGGACATTGATAGGCGCCTTCCCCATAGACGGAGCGGGACGAGGCCAGCACCAGCTTGGTGACCCGGTGGTAGTCGTTGGCCAGGACGTCGAGCAGCAAGGCAGTGCCCAGGACGTTGGTGCTGGTGTAGTCGCCAATCCGGTACATCGATTGGCCTGTCCCCGTCTCCGCGGCCAGATGAACGACGGAGGTGACTTCGCTCAGGGCCAAAACCCAATCCTGACGCTGGCAGACGTCGCCCCGTATCACCTCTACCTGGTGCTCCTCGAGCAGGGTTCCCAACTCAGGCTGGGGGACCGCGCCGTGGATCTGCGGGCTCAGATTGTCCAACAGACGCACGGTCATGCCGCGCCGGACCAGCTTCCGGGCAAGCGCCAGCCCAATGAAGCCGAGCCCTCCGGTGATTAGGACTCGCTCGCCCATCTTATGATCTTAACCTGTTTGGTATCAATGTTGCTGGAGTAAGGGTGGTTAAACGGGTGCCATTGGTTTCTAGAATGATTGGGAGTTGTCCAGCACGCCAGGTTGACCGGCAACGCCTGTACCCGGGTAGACGCTATCATGCCTACACATGGTCGTGGGAGCGCGTGTGAAACCCCGGATTGTCCTGTCGGGCGTGAACTTCGTTGAGGGTGGCCCACTCTCCGTTTTTAGGGACGCTCTTCAGGAACTGGCCGATCATTACGCCAGCCGCTATGAGATTGTGGCCCTGGTCCATCGGCAAAATCTGTTCGACATCGATGGCGTCACTTACATGGAATTCCCGCACGTCAAGTCATCGTGGCTTAGACGCCTTCACTTTGAGTACTGGAGTTTGCGCGCGCTCAGTCGACGGCTTGGCCCACATCTTTGGCTTTCCATGCACGATATGACTCCGAATGTGACTGCGGAGGTGCGTGCTGTCTATTGCCACAATCCGTCCCCCTTCTACAGGCTGAGCGCGAGAGAGGCGCTCACGGATTGGAAGTTTTCTCTCTTCACCTTTTTCTATCGCTATCTCTATGCCATTAATCTGCGCCGGAATGACTTCGTTATCGTGCAGCAGGAATGGCTTCGGGGCGAGTTCCGCCGCAGATATCACGTACCGAACATCGTAGTGGCGCACCCCCGCATTCCAAGTCTGGTGATCCCCGCAGGGCGAGAGGAGCAGCAGACTCAAGGACAGGCCGTGCGCTTCGTCTATCCCACGTACCCGCGCTCCTTCAAGAACGTCGAGCTTTTACTGCAAGCCGCTCGTATCCTCGAGCAGGGTGGGATGGAGGGCTTTACTGTCTGGCTGACAATCGATGGCAGCGAAAACCGGTATGCGGCGAAACTCCGCTCGGAGTATGGAAACCTGCGCTCGGTGTCCTGGCGCGGCATCATGCCTCGCGATCGCATCCTTCAGCTTTATGCGCAAGCCGACTGCCTCTTATTTCCTTCCAAGCTGGAGACCTGGGGCATGCCGATTTCAGAATTCCAGCAAACAGGCAAGCCCATGCTGGTCATCGACCTTCCCTACGCGCACGAGACTGTCGGCAAATACCACGCTGTTAGTTTTTTCCCGCCAGACAATCCTCAAATGCTGGCGGATGCGATGGAAAGCTTCATCCAGGGACGTCTCGCAGTTAGCGAGACCTCCGCTCCATCCATCCCAGCGCCCTTCGCCGCGGATTGGACTGAGTTGTTCCAGATTCTTCTCAACGAGACACGGGCGGCCATCTGACTCAGGCCGCGACAGTTCCCTGACGGCTACGTCGGTTGGAAACTGCTCCTCTCGAGCGTCGATCGATAGGCGCCAACATATAATGGTCTTTCCCGGTGAAGGCAACTCTCTCCATTCCGTCTGTACATCTTCCGCAACCGCCCTCGTTTTCGATATCCCGCGAAGTCCCGACGGTTCGGATTCCCTTTCTTTCCCTTCTGCTGGAGCCCCGCGGGCTGAATAAGTGGCTTTTTATCTGGGGGTTCTGTCTTTATTTGGCCTTCTGCTTTGGTTGCTTTTTTGTCTTCGAGCAGCCGCGGATTAACCACGATAACTTCATAAGGTTTGGGGCGGATTCTCCCACCTACTGGGACGCCGTGGAGTACCGAAGCCAACACGTGCAAACAGGAAAGGGACTCATCTCTTTCACGGGAAACCTGTTGGGACCAGTCATGCTGGGGATGTTGCTGCGGACTGGATTTGCGGTTGCGTGTTTTGATGTTTTGCTCTTCTTTATCGCAGTCGAGGTTGCCTGCACGATTCCTGGGGTGGACAGATACCGCCTTCTCTTTTTTCTAGCTATCTGTGCGGAGACTGCACCTGCTTTGGTCACCTTGAACAAGGAGATCATGGTGCTGTTGTCCGCATTGCTGCTGGCCAAATACATTTACTCGAAACGACCTTCCATTGTTCTCCTCGCAGTGTTTTTTGCCATCTCGGTCTTTGCCCGTTGGGAGCAAATCGCAATTGTTCTGCTGTTTCTTTTCCTGCGCAGAAGGGGTTCCGTTTTCACGCGCAAACCCTGGCTTGCTGTGGTCGCTGTGCTTCTCATCCTTAGCGTTATTTACCCGCTGATCGCGAGGCTACCCGGCTCTGGCATCGGAGCCTTTACACAATATGCGCGGGGTGCGAATACGATTGCCAAGCTCAATAAGATTCAAACGAATTTCGGCTTTCCGCTGGTGGTCGTACCCAAAACCATCATGGATGTTTTCGGCGAGTTACTGCGGCCGCTGACCTTTGTGGGGGAGTATTCCCTGCTTGGCCTGGCCGACATCCACTCCATCGTCATCATTCCGCTTTTTTCGATTGCATTCGCATCGCTGCTGTTTATGGCTTATCGCAGAGGATTGCTGCATCCCCGGCGCCCGATTGGTCTGCTCGTCATCATCTACATGATGGTCACCGCGGTAACCCCGTTTGTTCAGCCTCGTTATAACTATTTCGTCTACATCCTGCTCTGTGTGGAGTTGGCCAGAAAAGAAGACGTGGAGGATCGGGTCCCGATAGGTGCGCCGGTTGAGGCGATGGCCTAAGGCAGTTTGCGCCAATAGGAAATTGGCTAACCGATCATCTGACCGTCCACAACGGCTGGGATGTCCCGTTCTCTGAGTTGTTTCCTCCAACGTTCCAGCCGGCGTGCCCTGGTGAGGAACAGTCTTTGCAAGAGATACTCCCACGAGATTCTGGAGAAGATTTTGTTCTCGTAGCGGCGGTATTGCCTCACCGTGCGAACAGAGAGCCGCAGAAGCTGGGACGGGCGCTCCAGCGGAGGCAGGAACAGATCGACATAAGCACTTTCCGCTGCCATGAAATTCTTGTAGCGCTGCGGGCTCATTTCCTTGTCGTAATTCATGCTCGCGATGGAGTGCTCCACCAGTAGGTCGCCGGCAATATACATGTACTTGCCTTGTGCATGAAATCGTTGGAAGACGTAGACATCGGAGAGGTCGAGCCAGAATTCATCGCTGTATCCGCCCACCTCGCGCAGAGCGGCCACGCGCATGAGCGTTGCGCTATTGACGGCATAGGCTTTGTCTTTGCATATACCGCTGAAGGTCAGCGGAATCTGTTGCACTCGATTGAAGCTAAGTAGCCGCCGCGGAGAAACCAGCGTGCCGTGCGAAGAGACAAAGGGCACAACCGCCGCGATTTCCTGCGCGTCCTTGAGTTTTTCGCTGTAAGCGATCATTCCGCGCAGTAACTCATCGGAGACCGTGGTGTCCTGGTCGAGAAGAAACAGCCACGGGCATCCGATTGACTCGGCAAACTTCATGGCTTCGTTATAGGCGCCTGAAGTGCCTACGTTTCCGCCGGCATGACGCAGATCGACGGGAAAAGGGAGAGAGACATCGGTAGCCGGAACCGGGCTGTTGTCCCATAGAAGAAAGCGAAGAGGGGATTTGAGACCGGGGTCGTTCTCGAATACCCGGATCAAACTCTGGATCGTCTCGGACTGTTCCGGCAGCTGTTTGTAAAGCACGACGACAACGAGGATCTGCATCAGAAATTCTTCGATGAAACGGGTGACGGGACGAGAGAGCGTTGATTCCTGGTCATGGCGAGAGGAAGGAGACGCGGGGCAAGCGGTCTGACCCGTGACAGGTTGCCGTTAACTGGGGCGAACCCGAAGCGCGCGTCGAAATTGGCCCAGCTTTTGGGCGTACATCTCGTCGGCTGCAACGCGACCGTAGACATACGACCCGATTACCCGCCCACATCCATAAAGGAACCCGAGAACACCGCCGACCAACGTCCAAAGAGCTCGGAACGGCCCCGACTTCCTGTCCGGGGGCTCGGCCGGATCCAGCATCTGGATCACAGGAGCGGCTTTCGCCTCATCCAATCTGGCCGCTTCAAACTGGCGCGCGATGAGATCGAAAATAAGCGTATGGTACTGCACGTCTCTTTGCTTGCGAAGGAAAGCCAGCTGATCCTCGGCGAGCACCCGGCTGTTAAGTGAGATGTCGCCGGGTTTACGGTCTTTGTGAAGGCTCTCTATCCCACGCAGCTGCTGCCGCAGGCTTTCCAGTTCGGTGTTCAAACGGATCACGTCGGGGTTTTGATCTGTCGACGAGGTACGCATGGCGTCAAGCTGCACTTCACGAGAGATGATCTGTGACTGCAGCTGAGCCACTTGGCCAATGACCACACCAGTTTGGCCGGAAGGGTTCACCGCACCGGTTTGCTCCTCGGTCTGCTTGAGCGCGATTTCGGCGTCGGTCAAGCGGTCCTTCTCGAGCGCCAATTGCTGTGAAAAGAAGAGCCTTCTCACGGAAGCTTCGCCGATGATCAAACGGCTGTTGATGGAGTGCAGCTCATCAACATATGTATTGGCGATCAGGGCGGCGCGATGCGGATCTTCGTCCTTGACCTCAATGGCGATCATGCCACCCTTGTCACTCAAGAACTTGGAATTACCAGCAAGCTTCATCCGCGCCTGGCTCAGCTTGCCAGTGTGATAAACGTCTTTCAAGTTGAGGCGCTTGATCAGCGCATCGGCAATCGTATTGCTCTGGAGAATGGCAAGGTATAGATCGTTAGGATCCTTCAATCCGCCACCGCTGCTTAATCCCGTCAGGGATGCCAGACTGCCAAGCTGGCTAACCAGGGCGGCGCTTGACTGGCCCTGTTGGGGTGGCATGATCACTGCTTTTGCGGTAAAGACAGGGTGGATCAAAAACACCAGCGCCGTAGTCACAAGCATGCCAATGAACGTGGCCAGGATGATGGTGTACTTGCGCTCGATGATGACCAGCAACAGATCCAGCAGGTCAAACTCGATCCCAGAGGACTCCGCGGGCGACCTGTATTCTCGGGTGGGCGGCATTATGGCCATAAGCTACCCCGCACAATCAAGCCCGGCGTGCCAATCAGCCGTTGCAGGGCTGAGGTTCCCGGCAGAGGCTCCTGACTCGAGTTATCACTGCTTCCCATGTCAATCCCTCAATGTTACTGCAGGACAGCGATCGCTGCCGCCCCCAGGGCAAGTTGGGAGAAAATCTGCGTGTAATTGATAAAGTTCCTCAGACCCGAAGGCCGGGGGACTTTTTCTGGAACCACTACCGTATCTCCTGCGTTCAGTCGCATGGATGCGAAGGTATTTCCAAAAACACTATTGCGAGAATTCCGGCTAATTACCGAGCCGTCAGCGCGGATGATGAACGAATCTTTGCCATCGGCGCTCTTGGTCGGTCCCCCGGCCAACCGCAGGTAACTGCCCACCTGCTGCGTGTTCCGGAACAGGAAAGAGTTCTGGTCGTACACAGCGCCTACCACGTTGACCGTACTGGGCTTGGATGGAACCACAAAGCGATCGCCGTCTTCCAGTTGTATGTTGGGCAGGCTGGCAATTCCGGTTGCGTTTTGTGGAATATCCAATACCACGCGACCGGTGGCGCGTATGGTGCGGAACCTTGCCACCAAACTTCTAGAGGCGGCGGTCGCAGCCGGGTCCACGCTACCCACGCTGGCGGAGGCAGCGATCGTGGACCGGTCGATCTCCAGCTCCAGGTTCTGCAGGTAGTCGTTTAACCGCAATTGCTGCAGGATGCGTGTCGACTCACGGGTAAAGTTCGATCCGAACAGGTAGGCATCCGGAGTGAGACCACCGGCGCGGGCCACCAATTGGGGAAGCGTCTCATCGGGAAGCACGGTGTATATGCCCGCCTGCTTGAACTCGCCTTCCAGACGGACAAACTTGGTGCGCTGGGCTTGGGGAACCTTGATGTCTGCCTGGGAGAAGATGGTGACCACATCGCCTGGCTCGAGCGCCAGATTTTGCGAAGCGTCGTGGTCCAGGACAAGCTGGCCCGGATTGAACGGCACCAGCGAAGTGGTGAGCGTTAGCGGGTTCATCCGCTCAATCACGGCATAGGACCAATCGATCTCAGGCACCGGAAGCGCGACCCCAAGCGCCGGCCGCGGCAGGTTTCCCGCCGAGGTCTGCGTCTCATCGGCCAGCGATCTGCTGCCCGGGCTGTTGCAGGGTTGGCCGTTCTGCGAGTTATTCGAGTTGCCAGCGGATCCGATGCCTTGACCACCCGGACTCGGTTGCGAGGCATTGCCGTTTGGGTCGCAGTCCGGGTTGTTGTTTGGTACAGAAGCTGGATTTTGGTTCAGGTAGCTGTTCTGTGCGGAACTGGACCCCTGTGAACCATTGGATTGTTGGTTTTGGGCGCCATTTCCTGAGCGCTGTCCGTTATAAATTGGAACCCCGTTGCTATCGTATTGCGCTGAGCCGGTCTGATAGCCATTGAGGTCTCGGGGGGAAGTAGTCGGGGTTACTGGCATATTCCGGCTTGAATTCTGGTCCCGGAACGCCGAGCTGGTTCCTGCGTTCCCAGTAGTCCCTGGTTATCAGCGATTTACTGTCGGGAATAATGTCGCTCAACCATGCCCGGGCGCCAGAAAATGTCCCGGTTTCGGCAACATTGCCGCGCAAAGTGACGGTCTTCTGGAACTGCGGAGAGATGGGGAGCACGCGCAGAAGATCGGCTTACTCAATGGGGTCGCCAAACCCGCACCCTCGAGTGAAATATCCACGACGGTGCGGGTGTGGTGTTCGTCCAGGCGTCCAGCGATGCCCGCAGACCGAGGCGGTGGAAAAGAGCCCTCCGGCGAAACGAAGTGCCTGTCTAGGGTGGTGTCTCCTTTGAGCTCGTAGATGGCAGCGTTGTGGACGTCGCCGGCAATGGCCACTTGCGCTCCGACGGGAGGAATTATTTACGTCTCCGGGAAGGAGCGGCGCGTCCTTGGACATGTCGCCAAGTATCAGGAGATCGTATAGATCGAAGTGGCTGACGGTTTGCCCATTGCGCCGGAGCTGAATGTCGCGAAGAGAGCCCTGCACGGAGGGGCCACCGGTGGCAAACAACGCGGTGACCAGGGTGCTGAGCGAACCCAGGGTGTAGGTGCCGGGACGGCGTGACTCGCCTACAACAAACACCTGAATCGACCGCAGCTGGCCCATTTGAACATCGGGATCCAAGTTCCTATAAACGCGGGAGAGAGCATCATGGATATGCTGCCTGACTTCTGCAAAGGGCAAGCCGGCAACGTGGATCTCGCCTACCTGCGGAAGGTGTATTTTTAAGAAGCCCGGCACGATCCACGGTGAGTTGCGCGTTGAAATTGACCTGTCCCCAGATGCGGATCACCAGTTGGTCG